>DASVWI010000024.1:0-28884 GCA_036389675.1 Pyrinomonadaceae bacterium | reverse complement strand
GATGGTGATGCCCGGGGACAATGTGGCGATGGAGATCGAGTTGATCGCGCCGATAGCGATGGAGAAGGGGCTGCGGTTTGCGATCAGGGAAGGCGGGAGGACGGTCGGAGCGGGCACTGTCTCCGAAGTCATCGAATAGTCTGTCTTCACTGTACAGGGTTTTGAGGCGACCGTTTGAGTTGCCCTCAGGGATTCTTTAAAGTTTGAGAAGGTGAGTTATGCCGCGCGATAATATTGTGCTTCAATGCACGACTTGTAAGAGTCGTAATTACGTAACGACGAAGAATAAGAAGACGACGCCGGAGCGTCTGGAGTTTAGCAAGTTCTGCCGCCGTTGCCGCAAACATACGGGCCACAAAGAGACCAAGTAGCAGGGGACGAGGGGCGAACGCTCGAACGTTTGTTTCCCCCTTCCGCTTCGCTCGTAGGGGTATAGTGTCAATGGTTAGCACGTCGGTCTCCAAAACCGAAAGTCCGAGTTCAAATCTTGGTACCCCTGCCATTCAAGCTTGGTTGTCGCGGAGGCTCTTCTCAGGTTAGAGTTTCTCGATGGCGACCGAAGAGTGGAGGAAGGCAAATCCAGAGAAGATACGAGAGTATCGGCGAAACTGGTACGCGAGAAACCAAAGGGCCGCAAAGATTGCTGTCCGCAAGCGTAAGCTTGAAATTCGTAAGTGGTTTGATGAGTATAAATCCCAGCTAAAGTGCGAGCGGTGCTTTGAATCGCATCCAGCGTGTTTGGAGTTTCATCATCGGGAACCACATTTGAAAGAGATCGTGGTATCAAAGGCATTAGATTGGGGTTGGAGCGTGGAACGGATTTTGAGTGAGATTGCGAAGTGTGATGTCCTTTGCGCTAACTGCCATCGGAAGCAGCACTGGAAATAGATTCGCCGCGGTACGCTCTATCTTGGCATAGAGAGAAGGAAGTGGTCGGGTGTCGAAGAAAGCCGACAAGATAAACGATAGCAGTGACGATTCGGTGGATTCGCCGGAGCCGCCGCCGACGCATGTTGGCGCTGAGGACGTGCCGCCGGGCACTCCTGCGCCGCGCGCCGCGCGTTTTGGCGAGGGCGGTGAAGGCGGCGGCGGGCGGCGCGAACGAGGGCTGGCCGGGCCGCGCACCGGATTCGTGGCCCGCACGTCGCAGTTTCTGCGCGATGTGCGCGCCGAGATGAAGCGCGTTTCGTGGCCGACCTTCAATGAGGTGAAGAATACGACGATCATCACGCTGATCGCCGTCATCTTCTTCGCCGTCTACCTG
Source organism: Pyrinomonadaceae bacterium (assembly GCA_036389675.1). Classification (GTDB taxonomy): domain Bacteria; phylum Acidobacteriota; class Blastocatellia; order Pyrinomonadales; family Pyrinomonadaceae; genus DASQYE01. The sequence continues at coordinate 27,620 of DASVWI010000024.1, read as the reverse complement.
TTCGCTGTCGATCAGGGACTGGCGTTTCTCATTACGCAGTTGACGCGTCTGGTCGAGTGGATTGCCGGGGTCGCTTAAGAGAGAGAGAGCAGGGAATTTTTCTGATGAAGCAGTGGTTTATCCTTCACACATATTCGGGGCACGAGAAGAAGGTTCGTGACAGCCTGAAGGCGCGCATCCGCGACACCGACTTGCAGGCGGAGATTTCGGAAGTCCTCGTCCCGACCGAAACGGTCGTCGAGATGCGCGGCAATAAGCGCGTCGAATCTTCGCGCATGTTCTACCCCGGCTATGTGTTGGTCGAGATCGAGTGTGACGAGCGCGGGCACATCCCCGACAACGTCTTTCACGCGATCAAGTCGACGCCGAAGGTGACGGGTTTCGTCGGCGGGCACAACCCTACGCCGCTGACCCCCGACGAAGTAAACCAGATCGTTCATAACGTGACGGAGGCGGCTGAGAAGCCGAAGCCGAAGTTCTCGTATGCATCGGGCGAAACGGTACGCATCAAGAGCGGCCCCTTCGCCAGTTTCACTGGCAAGGTCGAAGAGGTCAATGAAGATAAGTCCACCTTGAAGGTGACGGTGACGATCTTCGGACGCTCCACGCCCGTCGAATTGAATTTCCTGGACGTTGAAAAGGTGACGTTCGCAGAAGAGGAGTAAAAGGGGCCGGCGGGCCGGGGGCTGGGGGTTCGGTAAATACAGAACCGACCTCTGACCCCTCACCCCTGACCCTCTTATAGACATGGCAAAGAAGATTACAGGTTACATTAAGCTGCAAGTGCCGGCTGGCAAGGCCAATCCGGCGCCGCCGATTGGCCCGGCGCTGGGCCAGCACGGCGTTAACATCATGGAATTCTGCAAGGCTTTCAACGCGAAGACCGCGCAGATGGACCCTGATCTGAAGATTCCGGTCGTGATTACGGTCTTCGCCGACCGCTCCTTCACCTTCGAGACCAAGACGCCCCCGGCGGCTGATCTCTTGAAGAAGGCTTCGGGAGTGCCGAAAGGCTCGGGCCGCCCGAACCGCGAAAAGGTCGGCTCAATCTCGCGCGACAAGATCGAAGAGATCGCCCGCACGAAGATGCCGGACCTGAACACCACCAGCCTTGAGAGCGCCATCAAGACCATAGAGGGCACGGCGCGCAACATGGGACTGACAATCGAATAGGCGCGCGGAGGATGCAACGGTGTCTCTGGAAAGCAAAGAATTGACACCTTCGGGCATCTAACGCCTGCTTTATCGGAGGGAGAGGCCGAACCGAGCGCTAAACAGCAGCGTAACAGCCTCGTTTGAACCTCGGAGGTTGATTTAATGAAAAAGCATGGCAAGAAATACCGCGAGGCTCTGGAAAAGATAGAGGCCGGGCGGAAATACACTCTGGAAGAAGGCATAGATAAGGTCAAAGAGATCGCCTTCGCCAAATTTGATGAGACGGTCGAGCTGACGATGTGGCTCGGCGTCGACCCGCGCAAGGCCGACCAGCTCGTGCGCGGCACGGTCGTCCTGCCCCACGGGCTCGGAAGGTCAAAGACCGTTCTGGTCATCGCTCAGGGCGATAAGCAGAGGGAAGCGCAGGAGGCCGGCGCGGATTTCGTCGGCGGCGACGACATGGTTGATCGCATCAAAGGCGGCTGGCTGGAGTTTGACGCCGTGATCGCCACACCCGACATGATGCGCTCGGTCGGCCAGTTGGGAAAGGTCTTAGGGCCGAGAGGATTGATGCCCAATCCGAAGACTGGAACCGTCACCTTCGATGTTGCGACCGCCGTGCGCGAGACCAAAGCCGGTAAGATCGAGTATCGCGTAGACAAAACGGGCGTCATACACGTGCCGGTCGGCAAGGCGTCATTTGAGCCGCAGAAGATTCAGGAGAACGCGCGCGTGCTTTTGGACGCCGTCGTCAAGGCCAAGCCGACCACGGCCAAGGGCAAGTACGTGAAAAAGGTCAATCTGGCCGCAACCATGAGTCCGGGCGTTCTTCTGGACGAGACGGCCTACGCCAAGTAACAAGTGTGAGGAGCGTGAGATGAAAACCAAAGCACAGAAACAGCAGGATTTAGACGCCCTCACGGAGCAGTTCCAGCGAGCCACCGCCGCGATGCTCGTCGGCTTCAACAAGCTGACGGTCGCCAAAGATCAGGAGCTGCGTAACCAGTTGCGTGAGGCCGGCGTCTCCTACGAAGTCGTCAAGAACACTTTAGCGCGCAAGGCTGCCGAGGGAACCCCCTTCGCACAGGCGGCTGAGCATTTCAAGGGCGTCACGGCCATCGCCACCAGCGAAGGAGACCCCGTCGGCCTCTCGAAAGCTATCTCCAAGTTTACCAAGGCCAACCCCGACATCTTCAGCTTTAAGGTCGGGGTGGTCGAGGGCAGGGTCGTCGCGCTTCCTGATGTCGAGGCGATTGCTTCCCTGCCGTCCAAGGAAGAATTGATCTCAAAGGTCATGTTCCTGATCAACTGCCAGGCGCAGCGGCTCGTCACCGTGCTTTCAGCCGTGCCGCGCAATCTGGCAATCGTCGTCAAACAGATCGGCGAGCAAAAGGGAGGCGGCGAAGAGCCCGCTTCCTGAAAATTCTGAGATTTCAGATGGGAAATCTCTGTCGAGTCAGCCGGACCAGGGATAAACGAGCGAGGCGATATGTCAGGTCGCCTGTCACGGCTCGGACGCACTCAAGCGAATTTTGCGATGCAGCAAAAAAGGCAGGAGGCGTCCCGTGGGTTCTAGTGGCTGCGAACCGTAACAACCGGGGCACAACAGAACCCTTTTTTGAGGAGGATAGAAAGCAATCATGGCAGCAACACGTGAAGATGTTATCGAGTATCTGAAGGGCATGACCCTTCTGGAAGCCTCACAGCTCGTCAAAGAGCTGGAGGAGACCTTCGGCGTCTCGGCAGCGGCGGCAGCCGTCGCGGCGGCTCCTGCGGCAGCAGCGGGCGGCGGCGAAGCGGCAGCTCCCGCCGAAGAGAAGACCGAGTTTGACGTGATCCTGCAAGCCGCGGGCGGCAACAAGATCAACGTCATCAAGGTCGTGCGCGAAGTCACCGCTCTTGGTCTGAAGGAAGCCAAAGACCTTGTCGAAGCCGCTCCGAAGGCCGTCAAAGAGGGCGTGTCCAAGGAAGAGGCCGAGACGGTTCGTCAGAAGCTCGCGGACGCGGGCGCGACTGTCGAAGTGAAGTAGGAATTAGGGGACAGGGGTCGGGTGTCAGGGGCCGGTAGGAGATATGCTTTCACTGGCCCCTGACACCCAGCCCCCGGCCCCCTCTTGTTGGCTTGACACTTTAATCGTTCGCGGTTAATGATAGGGGAGTATTGAGAGGCGCTGGCGTTACTCCCAAAAAATTTTGAAGAATAAGTCGAGCTGCTTTTGGTTCAAAAGCGGTCGGGGCTTTTTACGCTCCGACCGCCATTTGGCGTCTCTACACATTTTGGATTTTAGATTTTGGATTTTAGATTGAACGGTTTTAGATTCTGGATTATCCCGACGGCCAGCCGCGTCGCCTCAATCCAAAATCAAAAATCTAAAATCCAAAATTCCTAGAGGGAATCACAGATGTCTGCAAATCCGCTTCAAACAATCGCTAGTGGAACTGGTCGCCGCACGAGTCAGGCGCCTGATCGTCAGGACTTTTCCAAGATCAAAACGGCAGTCCGCATTCCGAATCTCATAGAGATTCAGCGCGAATCCTACAACCGTTTCCTACAGATGGACCTGCTGCCCGAAGAGCGCGAGAACACGGGTCTTCAGGCGGTTTTTCGCTCGATCTTCCCCATCTCGGACTTTCGCGGGACGGCGACGCTCGATTTCGTAGAGTTTCAGATCGGCAACTGGCAGTGTAAGTGCGGACGCCTCGAAGGTCTCAACTATCTTCGCGGCAACTGCAAGACCTGCGGCTCGACCATCAAGGTTGACCCCCTGACGCCCAGTGAGACGCTCTGCCACAAGTGCGGCACGTTCAACTCTGTGCGCCCGCAACTGTGCGACAACTGCGGCGAGCCCGTCGGCCTCAAGCACAAGCACGACCAGCAGGAATGCCAGGAGCGCGGCATGTCTTACTCCGTCCCGCTCAAGGTTAAGATTCGCCTGACGGTTTTCGATAAAGACCCTGAGACCGAGACGCTCTCCATACGCGACATCAAAGAGGAAGAGGTCTTCTTCGGGGAAATCCCTTTGATGACCGACAACGGAACCTTCATCATCAACGGGACGGAGCGCGTCATCGTCTCGCAGCTTCACCGCTCGCCCGGCGTCTTCTTCAAGCGCGGCGCGATCTACGTCGCCAAGGTGATTCCGTATCGCGGCTCGTGGGTCGAGTTTGAGTACGACCAGAAGAACCTGCTTTACGTGCGCGTCGGCAAGCGCAAATTCTTAGCCTCGATCTTCCTGCGCGGCCTCGGCATCTGGCTCAATCAGGAGTTCTCGGGCAAGCACTTTGCATCGGATGCGACCCTCGAAGAGTCCGTCAAGAACGCTTCCTTCTCGGACGAAGACATCCTGCGCGCCTTCTACACGGCGGACGAGGTTCGCGTCCAGGAAGGACGCCTCTTCGTGCAGATTCCCGAGACGGGCGCGAGCAATCTGGTCGGCATGCGCGTCGAGTCCGACCTGAAGGGCCGCGGCGAGCCGATTGTCCGCGCCGGAAAGAAGATCACCTCTTCGGCCCTGGACGGGCTTCGCAAGGCCAAGGTGGGCGAGGTCGAGATTGACAGCACGCAGTTTGAGGGCGCATACGCCCTCGGCGACATCGTCAATACGGAGACGGGCGAGGTCGTTCTGGAAGCCAACAATGAGATTACGCCGGCCAAGCTTCAGGAGATCGTAGAGGCCGGAATCGTGAGCTTCAGCGTCTTCTTCCCCGAAAGGGATGATCTGGGCACGATTCTCTCTCAGACCCTGAAGAAGGATGTGATCAGCAAGCCGGTGGATGCGCTCCTTGAAATCTATCGCAAGATGCGCCCGGGCGACCCGCCGACCGTGCAGACCGCCTATCGTCTGTTGGAGAGCATGTTCTTCGACCCGCGCAAGTTCGACTTCTCGCGCGTCGGGCGTTTGAAGTTCAACATCAAGATGGGCAAGCCCGAGCGCGACCGCATAGACGACCCGCTGCTTTCGGCGCAGGACTTCGTTGAAGTCGTCTCCTATCTTTTGAAGATGCGGAAGAATCCGGCTGAGTATCAGGCGGACGATATCGACCACCTCGGCAATCGTCGCGTCCGGGCGGTCGGCGAGCTGCTTGAGAACCAGTTCCGCATCGGACTCGAACGGATGGAGCGCGCCATCAAAGAGAAGATGTCCATCCATCAGGAGATGCAGACGACGATGCCGCGCGATCTGATCAACGCCAAGCCTGTGACGGCTGCCGTGCGCGAGTTCTTCGGGTCTTCCCAGCTCTCGCAGTTCATGGATCAGACCAACCCGCTTTCGGAGATTACGCACAAGCGCAGATTGTCGGCGCTCGGGCCGGGCGGTCTCTCGCGCGAGCGCGCGGGCTTCGAAGTCCGCGACGTACACCCGACGCACTACGGTCGCATCTGTCCGATTGAGACGCCCGAAGGCCCGAACATCGGGCTCATCTCTTCGCTCTCGTGCTTCGCTCGTATCAACGAGTTCGGCTTTATCGAGTCGCCCTACCGCAAGGTGATCGACGGGCGGGTCGTGGAGTACGTGCGCGTCATCAACGGCGGCGATACGAAGTTTAAGCCTAACGACCACGTCCCGCAGGAGGAGGTTGACAAGGCCAACAAGCGCATCGGCGCTGAGGGTCGCAAGGCAGAGTTTGAGCCGTGGCCCTTCTACCAGACGGCCTGGGAAGAGGACAAGCACGTCATCGGTCAGGCCAATATCGAGCTGGACGAGCAGGGCCATATCGTCAACGACCGCAATGCCGCGCGCAAGGCCGGGGAGTTCATTCTGGCCCTGCGTAAGGACATAGAGTACGTGGACGTTTCGCCCAAGCAGCTTGTCTCGGTGGCGGCGTCCCTGATTCCGTTCCTTGAGAACGACGACGCGAACCGCGCGCTGATGGGCTCGAACATGCAGCGCCAAAGTGTGCCCCTGCTTCGCGCAGAAGCTCCGTACATCGGCACAGGGATGGAGAAGACGACGGCGCGCGATTCGGGCGCGGTCGTCGTCGCGCGCCGCGACGGCGTCGTGGACTACGTTGATTCGGAACGCATCATCGTCAAGGCCGACCATAACGTTGACGGCACGATCTCGCGCGAGGTGACGGCGGACATCTACACGCTGATCAAGTTCAAGCGCTCGAACCAGAACACCTGTATCAACCAGCGGCCCATCGTCCAGATCGGCGAGCGCGTCTCCAAGGGACAGGTCATCGCCGACGGGCCTTGCACGGACAGGGGCGAGCTGGCGCTGGGTCGCAACGTGCTCGTCTCCTTCATGCCGTGGCGTGGCTACAACTTCGAGGACGCGATTCTGGTCTCGGAGCGTCTGGTCAAAGACGACTACTACACTTCGATTCACATCGAGGAGCTTGAGATAGAGGCGCGCGACACGAAGCTCGGGCCTGAGGAGATCACGCGCGACATTCCGAACGTCGGCGAGAACATGCTCAGGGATTTGGACGAGTCGGGCATCATACGCATCGGCGCACAGGTCAAGCCGGGCTCAATCCTCGTCGGCAAGGTGACGCCCAAGGGCGAAACGCAGTTGACGGCGGAAGAGAAACTCCTGCGCGCCATCTTCGGCGAGAAGGCCGGGGACGTAAAAGACGCCTCGCTCGTTTGTCCTCCGGGCATCGACGGCACGGTCGTCGACGTGCAGGTCTTCACGCGCAAGGGGCAGGAGAAAGATCAGCGCTCGCAGAGCATAGAGCAGGAAGAGGAAGACCGCCTGAGGCGCGACCTTGAGGACGAGATCAGAATCCTGCGCGAGCAGCGCGACGCTCGTATCTATGAGCTTTTGGAAGGCCGCAAGCTCTCGGCGGATTTGACCGCCAATCGCGAGGTTCTGATTCCGAAGAACGTCACGATCACGCGGGAGATGCTGGAAGCGGTCGAGCCGAAGGCGCTCAGGAAAGTGCAGCTGGCTTCGTCGCGCGTGGACGTGGGCGCAGAGATCAAGGAATACGAAGAGCGCACCGAAAGGCAGATCAAGATTCTCTCCGACATCTACGAGGAGAAGATCGCCAAGCTGCGTCAGGGCGACGAGCTTGCGCCGGGCGTCATCAAAATGGTCAAGGTCTTCATCGCCATGAAGCGCAAGCTTTCGGTCGGCGACAAGATGGCCGGACGCCACGGTAACAAGGGCGTCATCGCGCGCATTCTTCCAGAGGAGGACATGCCTTATCTGCCGGACGGAACGCCGGTCGAGATCGTCTTGAACCCGTTGGGCGTGCCTTCGCGCATGAACGTCGGGCAGATTCTGGAGACGCACCTCGGCTGGGCCGCGCGCGTGCTGGGTCTGCATTTCGCCACGCCGGTCTTTGACGGCGCGACCGAGAAAGAGATCAAGATACGCCTGCGCGACGCCGCCGGTCGCTTAAGCGAAATGGGCCTGCCCGAGATCGTCAACGAATCCGGCAAGACCATCCTCTACGACGGACTGACGGGTGAGCCCTTCGAGCAGAAGGTGACGGTCGGCTACATCTACATGTTGAAGCTCTCGCATCTGGTGGACGATAAGATTCACGCCCGCTCGATTGGCCCATACTCTTTGATTACGCAGCAGCCGCTGGGCGGCAAGGCGCAATTCGGCGGGCAGCGTTTTGGGGAAATGGAGGTGTGGGCGCTGGAAGCCTACGGCGCGGCGCACATCCTACAGGAACTCCTGACGGCCAAATCGGACGACGTGGCCGGACGCTCGAAGATTTACGAGGCCATCGTCAAAGGCGAGGCGGATTTCGATCCCGGTCTGCCGGAATCCTTCAACGTGCTCGTGCGCGAGCTGCAATCGCTCTGTCTGGATGTTGAGCTTATCAACAAAGAGAACGGAGACGTGGCAGCAGCGGGCGACGGCACGGGCGAAGCCATACTCGTTAGCGGCAGCGCGGAATAAAAACGGAGGTCAGGGGTAAGCGGACGATTTAATCGATCAACCGCCCCCGGCCCGGACCTCAGGAGATAAAGATGTTTCGATTCCAACAAGAAAAAACGCAACTCGCGCCTGACTTCGAGGCGATTCGCATCTCTCTGGCGTCGCCTGAGAAGATCAGGCAGTGGTCGCACGGCGAAGTTACCAAGCCCGAGACGATCAACTACAGAACTTTCAAGCCGGAGCGCGACGGCCTCTTCTGCGCGCGCATCTTCGGACCCGTCGCCGATTGGGAATGCCTCTGCGGAAAGTACAAGCGCATGAAGCACCGCGGGGTGATCTGCGACAAGTGCGGAGTCGAAGTCACACAGGCCAAGGTGCGCCGCGAGCGCCTCGGCCATATCGATCTGGCAAGCCCCTGCTCGCACGTCTGGTTCTTCAAAGGCTTGCCTTCGAGAATCGGCCACCTGCTCGACATCCCCTTGCGCGAGCTTGAGAAGGTGCTCTACTTCGAGTCCTACATCGTCATCGACCCGGGCGATGCTCCGGTCAAAGAGCGTGAGCTTTTGACGGACGAGCGTTACCGCGAGCTGGTGCGGGATTTCCCCGGCATGTTCGTCGCCAAGATGGGCGCAGAAGCGATCAAGGAACTGCTCGCGATGGTCAACGTCGAGGAGCTTTCCACAGAGCTTCGCACGCGCATGAAGGAAGAGACCTCGCAGCAGAAGAAGCTCAAGTACTCCAAGCGGCTGAAGGTCGCGACCTCTTTCCTGAAGTCCGGCAATCGCCCGGAGTGGATGATTCTGGATGTGATTCCGGTGATTCCGCCTGAGCTGCGGCCACTTGTGCCTCTGGACGGCGGGCGCTTTGCGACCTCTGACCTGAACGACCTGTATCGTCGCGTCATCAATCGCAACAATCGCCTGAAAAAGCTGATGGAGTTGCGCGCGCCCGAAGTCATCGTGCGTAACGAGAAGCGCATGCTACAGGAAGCTGTGGACGCGCTCTTTGACAACGGGCGGCGTGGCCGCGTGCTGCGCGGCGTCAACAATCGCCCCCTGAAATCTCTGTCGGGCACGCTCAAGGGCAAGCAGGGACGCTTCCGCCAGAATCTTCTCGGCAAACGCGTCGACTACTCTGGCCGCTCGGTGATCGTCGTCGGCCCTGAGCTAAAGCTTCACCAGTGCGGTCTGCCGAAGAAGATGGCGCTTGAGCTGTTCAAGCCCTTCATCTACAACCAGCTTGAGAAGCAGCAGCACGCCGCGACCATCAAGCAGGCGCGCGAGATGGTCGAGCGTCAGGAGCCGGTGGTCTGGGATATCCTCGAAGAGGTCATCCGCGAGCACCCGGTTCTACTGAACCGCGCGCCCACGCTGCACCGCCTCGGCATTCAGGCCTTCGAGCCCGTGCTGGTCGAAGGCAAGGCGATCAAGATTCACCCACTGGTCTGCACGGCCTTCAACGCCGACTTCGACGGCGACCAGATGGCCGTCCACATTCCGCTCTCGCCCGAAGCGCAGATCGAGGCGGCTGTGCTGATGTTGTCATCTAACAACATCCTCTCGCCCGCCAACGGCCAGCCCATCGCCGTGCCTTCGCAGGACATCGTTTTGGGTTGCTACTACCTGACGCGCGACAAGCCGGGCGCTAAGGGCGAGGGCCGCGTTTTCGCCTCGCTCGACGAAGTGCTACTCGCCTTGGACGCCAAGGAAGTAACGACGCAGACGCCCATCAAGCTGCGCGTCACGGGCGATCTGGTCGACCTGACGCAGGAGCACGACACGCAGGACGTGATGCGCGCCACGGAGCAGCAGAACATCCGCCGCGTCATCAATACGACCGTGGGCCGCGTGATCTTCAACGATCAGATTCCGCCGGGCCTGCCCTTCATCAACGGCACGATGAAGAAGAAGGGCTTGCAGTCCCTGGTCAACTACTGCCACATACGCCTCGGCCACGTGATGACCGTCAAGATGCTCGACGACCTCAAGCAGCTTGGCTTCCTCTACGCGACCAAGGCCGGCATCTCCATCGGCATTGACGACCTCGTCACGCCCGATGCGAAGAAGACCCTTGTGGCGCGGGCCGACTCCGACGTGATCGACGTTGAGCAGCAATATCTGGACGGCGTCATCACCAACGGCGAGCGCTACAACAAGGTCGTCGCCATCTGGTCTGAGGTGACCGACAAGGTCGCCAAGGAAATGTTCAAGGCGATGGACAAGCGCGAGAAAGACCTCGACGAGTTGAACCCGATTCTGGTCATGTCGGACTCCGGCGCTCGCGGCTCGGCGCAGCAGATTCGCCAGCTCGCGGGCATGCGCGGTCTGATGGCTAAGCCTTCGGGCGAGATCATCGAAACGCCCATTCGCGCAAACTTCCGCGAGGGCCTTGACGTGTTGCAGTACTTCGTCTCGACCCACGGCGCGCGCAAGGGCCTCGCGGACACGGCCCTGAAGACCGCTGACTCCGGCTACCTGACGCGGCGTCTGGTGGACGTGGCGCAGGACGTGATCATCAGTGAGCCCGATTGCGGCACACTGCGCGGCATCTCTGCCACGGCCATCGTCGAGGGCGGCGAGGAGATCGAGTCTCTGCGTGACCGCATCGTGGGCCGCACATCCTTAGACGATGTGATCGACCCGGTCGAGGGGCGCGTGATCGTGGAAACGGGCGACGAGATTGACGAAGACCTCGCGGCGGAGATTCAACGCTCCGGCGTCCAGCGCGTGCGTATTCGCTCGGTCTTGACCTGCGAATCGCGTCGCGGCTGCTGCATCAAGTGCTACGGCAGAAACCTTGCGACGGGCAAGCCCGTTGATATAGGCGAGGCCGTCGGCGTCATCGCCGCGCAGAGTATCGGCGAGCCCGGCACGCAGCTCACGATGCGTACGTTCCACATCGGCGGCACGGCGCGTCTTGAGGAATCCTCAAAGCACGAGGCCCGCACGGACGGAACTATCCACTACGTCGAGCTGCAAACGGTCAAGAATCGCAAGGGCGAGATCATTGCCATGAATCGCAACGGCGCTCTGACCATCCACGACGAGCGCAATCGCGAAGTGGCACGCTTCCAGATCGTCTATGGCGCGCACATACAGGTCGAGGACGGCGCGCGCGTTCGTCAGGATCAGTTGCTCGCCACGTGGGATCCCTACACCTTCGCCATCCTGACGGAGGTTGCCGGCCACATCAAGTTCCAGGACTTGAAGGAAGGCGTGACCGTTGACGAAGAGGTTGACGAAGTGACGGGACAGTCCCGCATGGTCGTCAAAGACTCGCCCGACGAGAAGAAGCAGCCGCGTCTGGAAATCCGCAACGCCTCAAACAAGGTGCTGAAGACTTACCAGATGCCCGTGCGCGCCAACCTGATGGTCGCGGACGGCGACATGGTAGAGCCCGGCGACATCATCGCCAAGATTCCGCGTGAGACCACCAAGACCAAGGACATCACGGGCGGTCTGCCGCGCGTGGTCGAGCTGTTCGAGGCCCGCAAGCCAGCCGAGACAGCCGTCATGTCAGAGATTGACGGCACAGTCAAGCTTGGGCCAATCGCCAAGGGCAAGCGCAAGCTGATCATCGTCGGCAACGACGGCGAGGAGCGCGAGTACGACATCCCTCGGGGCACGCACATCAACGTGCAGGAGGGCGACCGCGTCCGCGCCGGTGAAGCACTGATGGACGGCCCGCTGAATCCGCACGACATCCTGCGCGTCATGGGTATGAACCGCTTGCAGGAATACATCGTCAACGAGATTCAGGAGGTCTATCGCTTGCAGGGCGTCAACATCAACGACAAGCACATCGAAGTGATCGTTCGTCAGATGTTGCGCTGGGTCAAGATCAGAGAGGTCGGAGACACGGACTTTCTGCTCGACGAGCAGGTTGATCGTTTCCGCTTCCAGGACGAGAACGAGCGCGTGCGTGCTCTCGGCGGCGAGGCTTCACAGGCCGACCCGCTGCTTCTCGGCATCACGAAGGCATCGCTCTCGACCGACTCGTTCATCTCCGCCGCCTCCTTCCAGGAGACGACGAGGGTTCTGACCGAGGCGGCCATTTCGGGACGCGTAGACTACCTGCGCGGCCTCAAGGAGAACGTCATCATGGGCCGCCTGATTCCTGCCGGCACGGGCATGGAGTTCTACCGCAACGTCCGCGTAGACCGCGACGATACGGTAGATCAGGCGGGCCGCGACCGTGACCTCGAAGATTTCCCAGAGATCACGGGCGGCGTGGACGTGCCCACACCTTCAACCCCGTCCCGCACCGCCGTCGCGGCGGGCGGCGACGGCGACTCAGGCGACGAGGCATAACGCCTCTACAATCAAATCAAGCGTGCGCGTCAACAGCAGCACGCACCGCGACAAGACCGGCGAGTCTCCACAAGGCTCGCCGGTCTTTCTCTTTGTTTTACCTTCACGCCTACCGAAATACGTAGAAAGCGATATAATTTGCCCGAATACCGTGTTTGGATTAAGCTCCCGGCAGATGACAGGCGAGGCAAATCGCTAAAGCTGATCGGGCAAAGATGCTTAAGAAGATTGGGAAGAACTAATCTACACTAAGGAGACGCGGCAGATGGTGACAAAGAAACCCCGCAAAGACAGAGCCGACATGACCGTCAAAACCTTCGAGGAGAAACACGGCATGCCTCCCGGCACAGTCAGAAACCCGGACGGCAGAGACACCAGAGGCGACAAGAAACTCGAAACCATTCGCAAACAGTCCGCAAAGAAGGCGGCCAGGAAAGGCGGCAGGAAATGATCGAAGACAAAGCAACCGAACGCTGGAAAGACCGCATGAGAAAAATCGGCCTCATCGTCAACGCCGGAGCAGACAAACCCAAGCCCAAAGCCGGCGGCAAAGATACCAAAGTCGGTGTTAAGCCTAACAAGAAAGGCAGTAAGAAGTGAGCATTGAAGATCGTGTTGTCAATTTAGAACAGGCTTTTCTGGCTCTCATGAAGCGCGACGACGACCGACATGACACCGTAGGCGAAAGCATCAAGCTTCTTACGGAGATGATAGAGCACCATGAGAAGCGCCTTGATGGAGTACACGAAGAGCAGTCAAATGCGGACGGGCGTATCGCAGCACTTGCCGACGCGCAGATTAGAACCGAAGACGCCCTCAAGGAGCTGTCTACCACGCAATCGCACGCGGACGAGCGCATTGCGGCGCTGGCCGACGCGCAGATTAGAACCGAAGGGGCTTTAGCGAAACTCACGGAAAAGCTTGACCGTTTGGCCGATACCGTCGAGCGTCATATAAAGGAAGGTCATTAAGAAAAAGCGTTAAAGGTTTACACAGCAGAACAAGATGAAGAAGGGGTGAGGCGAAAGCTTCACTCCTTATTTATCTACACATTACACGCATGTTATGCTTAAGCTCATTGATTTTCAGTATCCAACAAACCGCCAAAAGCTAAAGCTGAGAGTTTAAAGGTGAGTAAGAAGGGTAATAAGAAGTAAATGAAACGCTGTCCTAATTGCCACAGAACCTATAATGATTCTTTGCAGTTCTGCCTAGAAGACGGCACTGTTCTTGTTTCTAATGCAACCCCCAAACAAGAGGCTGAGACATTAAAGATATCAAGCCCCTCAGATGCCTCACCAACAAGTGAATATATATGTCCTGATAGGTGGTTACATGGAATCGCTGAGTTCGACAAGCAAAATATCAACGCAACGATAATAGTCACGGAGCATAAAGCGACCCCATACCTATCAAGCGACATTCCTATTATCGAACTTGAGTTTGTTGTCTTCAATGGCTCTGTTTACACTGTATCAGCTGATGATATTGTAAAAGGATACATAGCATTCAATAAGCAGAGGTTAAATAGTAATAATCTGGAATTGATTTCAAATAACATCAAGAGACTCTTGCCAAACCGAATTGGACAGATCAGGTTAAGTCAACAGCTTACTGAAGCGGAGGTTAAGCTCGTTTCTAAAGGGTTAGAAGAGGACGACGCCACACTCTTTTTATCTAATCTTAATATTTATATAGCAGGAAGTTATGAGAAATTCGGAGTCGAATCAAAGCGGCTGGACATCCCTGATGCAATACCAGCAAGAGACGATGCGGAGCGCATTAAAATACTAACAAAGCAATATAAATTTCAAATCAGCAGTTGGGAAAAACGCGCCGACATAATACACAGGCTAAGTATTGTGCATGGTATGGCACTACAAGCCGACCATACAATCAACTTTTTCCACGGTTCATTATCTGAAGATGAACTCAAGTATTTAGATAGTCATATTAATAGCACTATACATCACTGTTTCGGCGCTCAAGCTAGAGATAATTACTACGAAACCATGAACCCTTTACCAGAATCTACTGAGGCTCAGAGTTGGTGGATTCGCGCTCATTGCGCAAAGCTAGAAGCACTTATTAAGCAGCAAGGACAGTTAATTAATCGTAAGTCAACAAATCGGAGTTGATCTTTCAAAAGTAGGCTTAGGATGAGTACAGAGATAGATTGAAACAACGAATACCTTGATACATTACAATAACATCTTACTATCGCTATTCTGCTAAAGAGACCTAGCTTGTTAGTCTTAAGGTAACTCTGGTGACCTCCAGCATTGGGCTGCGTTTGTAGTGGATTTTCGGTAATCATAAATTAATCTCGTCTTACAATTTCTTCACTGAATTGATGCGAAGATCCTCGATAAATTTCTTGACAGAAGATTGGCAGCAGGCATAGAGTTTCGGCTGTTCTCACAAGTGGTTTGATTCCTCGCGGGGACGTTTCTGCTGGCGAGTGCGTGACACTCGTGAGCCTCACGCAAGTCTTACATGGGAGCAAGTTGATGCAGCAACCTCTGGCTGTGAATTGTCTTCCGTCGGTGGTCAATTTCCAGTATTTCATTGTTGCTTTGGTGGGTGAGAGGGGCAGGGAGTCTCTTGTCATCCGGCGGAAGCCGTGTGTGGGTGCGGAGGTTTGGGCTTGGCGGGTGAGGTGGCGGTAGGGTGTGTCGAGAAGACACAAAGGCTGTGTAAATCGGCTCACGGTGGGTGAAAGTTTGCTAGTGGAGTGTGCGAGAAAGCTTATCAGCGGTGAAAGAAGACTTGCGGAGCGTACGAGAAGGGTTGCGGAGCGTGAAAGTTTGGTTGTCGCATGCGAAAGTTTATTCGTCGGGTGTGAGAATTAACCTGCGGAGTGTGTAAGTTGAGTTGCGGAGTGTGAGAGAAGGCTCGTTGGGGGCGCGAGAAGAGTTGCGGAGGGCGAAAGTTTGTTGGTGAAGGGTTGAAGTGTATTGATTTCGTGCGGGGGCGGGGGTGGCGGTCAGATGTTTTTGCTTAAACCCTAATGGAAGATGCTCATCTTCCGGTTAGACCTCAAAGAAAGGAAATTCCTCATGGATGACTCACAAACTCGTAAATCCGAGATGCTGATACGTGTAGATGATTTTGGGGTGGGACACGCGAGCGCGTTCCCGGCTTCAAGTCTGGGCGGGCAGAAGTTTGCCGCCGTGAGAGCAATAGTTGAAGAGTTGCAGCAGCATGGAACGGCACAGTCTGCAAGTGGGAGCGCGGCGAGGACAAGCACGGGTGAAAAGAAGGCAGCGCGTGATGATTTGCGACGACAGATGACAGCCATCAGCCAGACGGCGAGGGCGATGGAATCGAGCATGCCGGGTATCTCGCAGAACTTTCGCATGCCGAATACTAACGGCGATCAGGCGTTGTTGAATGCGGGCCGTGCTTTTGTGCAGGCGGCGACGCCACTGGAAAATGAATTCATCAGCCGGGAAATGCCTGCCGGGTTTCCGGGGGAACTCAGCGTGGCGATAGATAGGTTCGAGAGCGCGTGTGAGAGCCAGAATCAGAACAGGGAGAAGCGTGTGAGCGCTACGGCGGCGATTGATGAGGTGATTGAGAGGGGAATGGCTCAGGTGCGGGAGTTGGACGCTATCGTGCGTAATAAGTTTCGCGCGGACGCGGCCACGCTGGCGGCATGGGAGAGTGCCCGTCACGTCGAACGTCCGGCTCGTCGCAAGAGCGCAGCGAGCAAGCAGCCTCCTGCATCAAGCTAATACCAGCACGTCCGGATTAGTCATAGTTGGTAAAGACCGGCTGAAGCTTTGCGAAGCTTCAGCCGGTCTTTCTATTTTTCTACCTTTACGTCCGCCTGATCTGCTAACCTGAACCATAACAACTTAAATCTGATGAGCTTTTCGAGATGGAGGAATAGGAAGCAGTGCTAAATCTGAAGACATTGTCCTGTTGGGTTTGCAGAGCCGTGGGGTTGGTCTTATTTATCTCTCTGTTTGGTGAAGCGGAGAAGGGCGCTGCTCAGAATTTGCGGGAGGTGTATGACGGGCGCTCGGAGAATAGAGCCTCAAGTCCTTCCAGCACGGATGTGCAACTGGTCAGGCGTTACGCTCTGCCGAAGGCGCGGCGAATCTGGCGCGGCAGCGGCGGGTGTGATGAGGCTTTTGAAGTGGTTGGCGTGGCAAGCGGCTCTTTCACAAAACCCGGCACGGAGCAGAGAGCCCTGCTGTACAGGTTCTGCGTGACGGGACACAACTTTGCGAACAATGGCATAGCCATCATAGAAGGCGGTAGCATGGTGGCCCACATTGTTTATGACGGTGGAGAAGATTATTCCATAGGCGCTTTGCCGGACATTAACGGCAACGGGTTGTCAGAGATTGTGCTCGGCGACGGCTCGACGAATCAGGGCTACACGACATCGGTGGCCGTCCTGATAGAGGCTTCGCCGGGTGTAGTGAAAAAGTGGGGCATCGCCGACGTTTACGAAGATAACTGCGGGACTATGGATCAGTGCGAGATGACCGCCTATAAAATCTTTGTCAAGCCGGGGCAGAATCCCATCTTTTACCGCGAGACTTACAAAAAGAGAAATGACAGATGGATAAAAGCCGGCAACACCGCGCGCTATGCTCTCAGAAAGATCGAGGGCAGGTACAGGTTTTTGGATTAAGGACGACACGCGGGCGGGAACGGCGCGCGAGACGGCGGCGCAGTATGGCGCAGGGCTCACAGTTCGGAGATCGACAATGAATACGGAAGAAGCGCGGCAAAGATTCGGTCAGCGCATACAACGCTGCTACGGCTGCTTTGTGGCCTTTTACATGAAGGATATGTGGCTCGGCGAAGATGCTACTTATTTCTGCGAGCATTGCAGGGACGATACCATGTTCCACTTCGATGAATTCTCGCGCGTGATGGATATCTCCAAATTGCCGGGCGAGCAGCCGGATAACAGTCATCATCATTAAGCTCACGAGCGAGGGGTCGTGCGTGGCAGGGGATTTAATCAAGAATTCAGCAAGGATTAGACATTCCGGGACAATAAAGCTCTGTCAGGATTTTCTATGAGCCGTGGACTTTCAGGACGTGGGTGGGAGACAGCCTGATGAACAGAGCATTTATCCTCTCGAAGAGATTCGACGGGCGAGTCGCCCTTTACGCCATTATCCTTGTCATCTCTGTGATCGCTTCCAATTGCACTGTCAAACAGGACGCGGGAGCGCAGCCGGCGACCGACTCACAGAAAGCCGCGCAAAATCCAGCCGGGCAGAAACCGGGCACTGTGCTGACGGGAAAAGCCGCGCTGGGAGATTGGACTACGGATGCGCCGGGCGTAAGGCGGCGTATCACAACTGCGGATTTGCCAGAGCCTTTCGCCACGCGCTCGGTTGATAATGGGCCGAGACTCATCACGCGTCCCGCAGGCGCTTGGCCGCAGGTTCCCGCCGGGTTCAAAGTGGAAGAGTTCGCGACGGGTCTGGATAATCCGCGATTGATTCGCACTGCGCCCAACGGCGATATATTCGTGGCCGAGAGCTACGCGGGGCGGGTGCGCGTGCTGAGGGCGGCTGACGGCGCGGGCAAGCCTGATGCTGATGAAGTCTTCGCCTCCGAATTGAACAGGCCGTTCGGCATAGCCTTTTATCCCCCTGGGCCAGAGCCTCAATACGTCTATATCGCGAACACGGGCTCGGTGGTGCGCTTCGCCTATCGCAACGGCGACCTCAAGGCCAGAGGCAAGCCGGAAGTGATCGTGCCGGACATTCCGGGCGGAGGTCAACTGCGCGGGGGCGGCCACTGGACTCGCGACATAGCCTTCTCGCGCGACGGCAGGAAGATGTATGTCTCCGTCGGCTCGCATTCCAACGTTTACGAGAATCCGAACGAGAACGAGGAGAGGCGCGCGGACATACTCGAATACAACCCGGACGGCACAGGCTTTCGCATCTATGCCTCGGGCATACGCAACGCCGTCGGCATCGCCGTCCACCCGCAGACGGGCGAGCTTTGGGCCTCGGTCAACGAGCGTGACGGGCTCGGAGATGATCTCGTCCCTGACTACATCACGCGCGTGAGGGACGGCGGCTTCTATGGCTGGCCGTGGTTTTATCTAGGCCCCAATCAAGACCCGCGACACAAGGGCGCGCACCCGGAATTGCGCGGCAAGGTAATCGTGCCCGATGTGCTGCTGCAATCGCACATGGCCTCGCTTGAGATGGTCTTCTATACGGGCGGGCAGTTTCCGAAGGAATTTGAGAATGATGCGTTTGCCGCCCAGCATGGCTCATGGAATCGTGCCCGGCGCACGGGCTACAAGGTAATCCGCGTGCCGCTTCGCAACGGAGCGCCGACAGGGGAGTACGAAGATTTTATGACTGGGTTCGTCACGGCGGATGGAAACGTGTGGGGGCGTCCGGTCGGCGTGGCAGTCGGGAAAGACGGCGCGCTCTTTGTCAGCGACGACGGGTCGGATACTATCTGGCGCGTTTCATATCAAAAGAAGTAGTCACGCTTAGAGCTTGATACAGGTCATACGGTCTGATGCCGACGGTGGAAACTTATGATACGGCGGTCATAGGCGCGGGAGTCTTCGGCGCGTGGACGGCCTTCAGCCTGCAACAGTCCGGGAAAAGGGTGGCGCTTCTGGACGCTTACGGGGCGGCTGGCAGCCGCGCCAGTTCCGGCGGAGAGACGCGCGTGATTCGCATGGGCTATGGCGCGGACGAGATTTATACGCGGTGGGCCATGAGATCATTGACACTCTGGCAGGAGTTCTTCAAGGGGACGGGCCAGCCTCTCTTTCAACGCACGGGCGTGCTCTGGATGGCCCATGACGAGGATGCTTATGTTGAAGCAATCGAGCGCACGCTCGAAAGCTGCGGCGTCGAGATTGAGAGATTGTCGCGCGCTTCCTTAGTCGAGCGATACCCGCAGATTGATTTCGGATCGGTGACGTGGGCCGTCTTCGAGCCCCTGAGCGGAGTGCTGCTGGCGCGCAGGGCCGTGCAGGCACTCGTCAGCGAAGCCTTGAGGGGTGGCGTCAGCTATTTCAACGAGGCCGTCGTCGCGCCGGTTGGGCTGACGGATAACGCGCGGCTTGAGTTCATCAACACGTCCGGCGGCAGACGAGTCTTCGCCGATAGCTTCGTTTTCGCCTGCGGCCCATGGATGGCGAAGCTCTTCCCTGATCTTCTCGGAGACCTCATTCACCCGACGCGGCAGGAGGTCTACTTCTTCGGCGTTCCCGCGGGCGACCGGCGTTTCGCTCCGCCGCTGATGCCCGTCTGGCTGGATTTCCACGAATTGATCTACACCATCCCGGATATAGAAGGTCGCGGCTTCAAGGTGGCGATTGATCGTCACGGCCCGGAGTGTGACCCTGACGGCATGGAGCGTGTCATTACCGCCGAGGGGCTCAAAGAGGTGCGCGACTATCTAAGATTGCGCGTGCCCGCGCTGAAGGACGCGCCCGTGCTGGAAACGCGAGTCTGCCAGTATGAGAATACATCTAACGGAGATTTCCTGATTGATCGCCATCCGGCGTTTGCAAACGTCTGGCTGGTTGGAGGCGGCTCGGGCCACGGTTTCAAACACGGCCCCGCGGTCGGAGAATATGTGAGCGCCGCAGTGGGGGGCGACGTGCAGCCCGTCGAGCCTCGCTTCGCGCTCGCCACTAAGCAGAACGTGCGTAAGCGCGCCGTGTTCTAACTGCTACAATTCGGTCGGAGGGAATTTGCTCAGGCCTTCTTTCTGCTGAGGATGAAGCCGAGCATCACACCAAAGGCGCAGCCGATGGCTACACCGACAGGGATGTTTTTGAATATCACGCCGAGCGCCGAGCCGAAGCCAGCGCCAAGCGCGATTCCAATCCCCATAAATTTACCATTACCTGAAAACATGCATTCACCCCGTCTTTCGATTGTCGCAAGCCATTCTACGTGGCGCTTGCTCCGTGCACAATACGAAAGCGTCCGTCTGATCCTGAGCCGATAGCGATATGATTCTCAACGCGGGACAACTGGCGCGGTATGAGCGGGACGGGTTTCTGGTCATAGAAGATTTCGTGAGCGCGACGGCGTGCGACCGATTGCGGCATCGTGCGGAAGAACTGGTGGCGGAGTTCGAGCCGGAAGGGATCAGGTCTATCTTCACGACGCGGGAACAGACGCGCACGAGCGATGAGTACTTCCTCGGCTCGGGCGATCAGATTCGCTTCTTCTTTGAAGAGGACGCCTTCGACGCCGAAGGCAATCTGCGCCAGAGCAAAGAGCGCTCGATTAACAAGATCGGACATGCCCTTCACGACCTTGACACGGTCTTCGACGGCTTTTCCAGAACGCCGGAGTTGGCCCAATTGACGGCAGACTTAAACCTACCTGAGCCGCTGCTCCTGCAATCCATGTATATCTTCAAACAGCCACGCATCGGCGGCGAGGTGACTTGCCATCAGGACGCCACGTTCCTCTACACCGAACCGCTCAGCGTGGCGGGGCTGTGGTTCGCGCTTGAGGATGCAGGGATAGAGAACGGCTGCCTGTGGGCGCTTCGAGGCGGGCATCAATTCGGCCTTAAGTCTCGTTTCGTGCGCGTGCCGAGCGGCGGCACGCGCTTTGAGGTCTTCGATCAGAACCCCTGGCCCTCGGACGGACTCGTGCCGCTCGAAGTGAGGAAGGGAACTCTGATCATCTTAAACAGCCTGCTGCCGCACATGAGCCGGGCCAACAGGTCTGCGAAGTCGCGCCACGCCTATACGCTGCACGTCATGTCGGGAGCTTCCCATTATCCTGCGGACAACTGGCTCAGACGCTCGCCCGAAATGCCCCTGCGCGGATTTATATAAGCAGAAACTTTTCAAAAGCAGGTAGGGTCTGGATTCGCTCAAGCGTCAGGAGGTTTGGCTCCGGTCTGCTCGCGCTATGAGGTAAAGCAATGAGCGATTGACGTTGCCCTGAAGCCTTTTGGCCCATGAGGTATGCAGATTGCGCCAGTCTGAGGCGGAAAGCATGCCTCTCTCGATTATCTCAAATCCCGCGTCCGCGTATCTGGGAAGAAGCACCGAATCTATATGAGTGAGGGAGAGGGGCGGTAGTCCGAGACGCTCTATCTCCGAGCGGTCGCGCAAAGGGTCAAGCCCGATGACTACTTCCAGCAGAGCCCCGGCAGCGCAGATACGTCGCAGGCTCTTAAGTATCAAGCGATCACCTTCTGAGACGCCGCGCAGCAAACTGCCCCACGGAAAATGCACGTGTATCTCGTCGCCCACGGCCTCCAGCTCAGGAGGGAGGTCTTCGACGGCGGCCTGTATGAAGAGGACGTTCGGAAGACCGCCCTTAGACGGTTTCCGGTATATCTTCTCCGATATCTTCTCCAGCGGGCGCGGGCTCGCATCTATCCCGATGAAAAACTTCCGCGGATTCTCCTGCGCCGAGCGGTATACAAAGAGACCGTCTCCGGTTCCTATGTCTATCACTATCCCCTCGCCTGTATGGAGCGATCCTGTCTCGGAATGCTTCTCGGTCGAGTTATCAGATGGTTCTGCCACGAATTAACTTTAACATGCGTCCAGTCCTTCCTATGCGGTTAATTCCGGGGTGAATATAGTCAGTCTTTCATCGACAAGGCGATCACTAACGGACGACGCGCAGGTCGCGCTCGCTGGTGATTTTCCATTCTCCATTGATACGCTGCCAGCGCAGCTCCTGTACGACTTCGCCGCGACGATCAAGGCCGCCGCCCTCTATCGCATAGCGTTTATTAAAAAGCATGATGGCCGTGCGACCGTCGGGACTCAGGCGTATGGCCGGCGTCCCGGCGCGTATATCAATCAGGCTGGCATGCTCGAAGACGCGCTCTTTGTCTGCGCGCACGTCCGCCCGCGAAGCGTTGCGTATGAGATAGAAAGAGTCAATGACCGGATTGTAAAATCTCATCTGCTTATCAATGTCGCGCGCATTGGTCGCCGCCACCCAGTCATTGAGCGCACCGCGCAGTGCCGCCTCAGTCTCCTCCGGCCCTGCTCCCTCGCCCCTCGCCTCAACCGTGAGCGCGTCCGGCGACTCAGCGCGGCTCACAGTTGTCTCCGGCGCTGTCTTCACAGAATCCTCTTCCGGCGCGCCTCCCTGTTCGGAGACAGCGGTTTGCTCGGACTGAGCCGTCGGCGCAGCCTCTTTTTTGAGATAGAGACCGGGCAGTATGCCGCCGATGAGGCCGCCGGCCAGACCGGCAAGGATGGCTATGAGGAGCATCGCCCCCATCGGCCATGAACGGTCTCGTTTAACCTCTGAGAGCGGGACGGCTGGACGCGCATTCTCAATCGCCGCTGCATTGAAATGAGGCGTTGAGATTGTCTTCTCAGACGGGGCGGCAGCCGTCTTTTCGGGGCTGTTTACAGAGGTAATCCGGCCTTCCTCTTTCATCTGTTCTGGTTCTGGCCTCCCGTACTGATCGTAACCGGGACGGAAATTGCCCGGAGAAATTTAACAAGCAAACACAGTTCCAGAGGGCATGGCTGGTTGACTCGCGCCCGGAATTAAAGTAGATACGTCTCTGGCTCTAACGGGAACATTCTTAATATCAAGTCTCTTTTATGAAACTGCTCGTTCCAGCGCTGGCGGTCTTGTTGGTCGGCGTGTCGTCTCTGGCCGGTTGCAAATCCGCCAGCCAGTCAACGCAGACGACCTCCAACGTCGCGACAGCCACAACTTCGGCTTCCACCTCTCAAACGACAGCACAGCCCGAACCCACGCCGCTGCCCCTTACGAGTGAGCAGACGGAAGCGCGCACGCTGCTCGAACAGGGCAAGGAATTGTTCAGGCGGGATAAGGACAAAGAGGCCGCCGAGACTTTCCAGAAGGCCCTTGAGCTTGACCCGGATTTCGCCGAGGCGCACTTCAGGTTGGGTCTGGCCCACGCCTCGCAGGGCCGTAAGCAGGAGGCGGAAGACGAATACACCAAGGCCGTCGAAGCCTATAAGAAGTACGTTCGCACCAATCAGAAGGACGCCGACGCTTTCTTCAATATGGGGCTGGCATACGGGAAATTGCGAAAGCATGACGAGGCGGTCAAGGCGCTGAAGCAGGCGGTCAAGCTGCAAGCCGAAGACGGCGATATGTACTATGAGCTGGGCATGGAGCTGAGCAAGATCGCGCAGTATCAGGAGGCCGTTACAGCGCTAGAGAAGTCGATTGAGCTTGACCCGGACAATTACCGCGCCGTCGAGGCGCTGGACAAGGCGAAAGTCGGAGCGGAGCGCATCAAAGTGCTGCAAAAGCGGCAGGAAGAGCTACTGAAGAGGCAGGAAGCGGCGGCCAAACGGGCCAACGCAAACGGCCTGAACGCGAACTCCGGCACGAAACCAGCCCCGACGCCCTCGCCCTGAACTGCGCGAGGTGAAACAGTACCCCGCGTCGCTTGACAGATGCCGGTTTGATCTTTATAGTTTCTCGTTTCGGACTACATGGTCTGATCCCATAGTGCAACGCTTAGCAGGTTCTGTCGGTGTGGAGGCGTTGCCCGGCTGTCCGGCAATTGGCGGCAGTCGCTTGATAATTATTGTGGCGTAAATGCTCGCGCCGCGACTTTACTTCAGCCTCCAATGAGGTTGAAGGTGGTCGCTTCCAGCGCCCGTAGCACGCGAACCAGCCCGCAGAACGAGCGGGCTTGCTCGTCCATTTTAAGGCGACGCCACAGAAAAGCTTCGGCTTCGGGGGAAGCCAATATCCACACCAGCGCCCGTAAGATTTCCGGCGCGCTTTCAGAACATCCCTCAATCAAAACCTAAGAACAGGGCAGCCGCCTGCGCTGACTGCCGAACAAGTTTCGGAAAGAGGCAGGTCAAGGCTTTTTGCGCGCTTTCGGGCGAGTTTCGCAAGCCGCGCCGCTCATAAGTGGTAATTAAAGAGGACTGAACAACAGTGCCAACGATAAACCAGCTTGTCCGCAAAGGCCGTCAGGCGGTGAAATACAAGACGGCCAGCCCGGCGCTTCAGGAATCGCCGCAACGTCGCGGCGTCTGCACGCGCGTCTACACGCAAACGCCGAAGAAACCGAATTCGGCCCTGCGTAAGGTCGCGCGCGTGCGCCTGACCAACGGGATAGAGGTCACGACCTACATTCCGGGCGTCGGCCATAACCTGCAAGAACACTCGATTGTGCTCATACGCGGTGGCCGCGTGAAGGATTTGCCGGGCGTGCGTTACCACGTCATTCGCGGCACGCTCGACTCAGTTGGCGTCGCCGACCGCAAACAGGGACGCTCCAAGTACGGCGCGAAACGGCCCAAGGCGGGCGCTGCCGGTGCTGCCAAAGGCGGTAAAAAATAAAGGATGAAGGATGAAGGCGGAAGGATGAAATAAAAGCTTTCAAGAAGGTTGAGCTTTCCTTTCATCCTTCATCCTTCCGCCTTCATCCTTAAGAGATTGATTATGCCAAGACGAAGAGTTGCCGAAAGACGCGAAGTGCTGCCCGATCCGGTCTATAACAATGCGCTGGTGACGAAGTTCATCAACGGCGTGATGTGGGGCGGTAAGAAGTCCACAGCCGAGAGAATCTTCTATAACGCGCTGGCGCGCGTCGGCGATAAGACCGGCGAAGAGCCGCTCAAGGTTTTCAAGCGGGCGATTGAGAACGTCCGGCCCACGGTCGAGGTCAAGTCGCGCCGCGTCGGAGGTTCAACCTATCAGGTGCCCATCGAGGTGCATCAGGAGAGGCGCGGGGCGTTGGCTATCCGCTGGATAGTGCAGTATGCGCGCGGGCGCGGCGAAAAGACGATGATTGACCGGCTCGCGGGCGAGCTGCTCGATGCGGCGAACAATCGCGGCAACGCGGTCAAGAAGAAAGAGGACACGCATCGCATGGCGGAAGCCAACAAAGCTTTCGCGCACTATAAATGGTAAGAAAAGCGGGGGCCGGGTGTCGGGTGTCAGGGGCCGGTAAAAGGCTTTGACTGACCCCCGGCCCCTGACACCCGACACCCAATAATCATGGCTAAGCACGACTTAAAGAAGTTTCGCAATATCGGCATCATGGCACACATCGATGCCGGTAAGACGACCACCACCGAGCGCGTACTTTATTACACGGGCGTCTCGCACAAGATCGGCGAGGTGCACGAAGGTACGGCGACGATGGACTGGATGGAGCAGGAACAGGAGCGCGGCATCACGATTACCTCGGCTGCGACGACCTGCTTCTGGAAGCGCGAGGGCACGGAGTATCGCATCAATATCATTGATACGCCGGGCCACGTTGACTTCACCATGGAAGTCGAGCGCTCTTTGCGTGTGCTTGACGGTGCGGTCGCTGTCTTTGACGGCGTCGCCGGAGTCGAGCCGCAGTCGGAGACCGTCTGGCGTCAGGCGGACAAGTACGGCGTGCCGCGCATCTGCTTTATCAATAAGCTCGACCGCGCGGGAGCGTCCTTTCAGCGCTCGTTCGAGTCCATCGTCACGCGTCTCGGCGCGAATCCGGTCGCGCTGCAAATCCCCATCGGCCTCGAAGACCAGTTCAAGGGCGTCATTGATCTAATCGCGATGAAGGCGCTGATCTGGAACGACGAGACCAAGGGAGCGGAGTATGAGACGACCGATATCCCGGCTGATCTTCTGGACGAGGCGAAGGCCGCGCGCGAGAAGATGGTCGAGGCCGTTTCGAGCATCGACGACGATCTGATGATGAAGTACCTCGAAGGCGAGGAGATTTCGGAGCTGGAGATTCGCGCCGGGCTGCGTAAAGGGACAATCGAGTTAAAGCTCGTGCCCGTCGTCACAGGCTCGGCCTTCAAGAACAAGGGCGTGCAGACGCTCCTTGATGCCGTCGTCGATTATCTTCCGAGCCCGCTCGACATTCCGCCCATTGAAGGAATCGCCCCGAAGACAGGCGAGCCTGAAGCTCGTCCGCCCGATGCGAGCGCGCCCTTCTCCGGTCTGGTCTTCAAGATTATGGCCGACAAGCATCTGGGCCAACTCTCCTTCGTCCGCATCTATTCGGGAACGATCAGGGCCGGCTCTTACGCTTACAATCCGACCAAGGACTCGCGCGAGCGTGTGGGCCGACTGATGCGTATGCACGCCAACAAGCGTGAGGACATAGACGAAGCGTCTGCCGGCGAGATCATCGCCATCGGCGGCATGAAGCAGGTCACGACCGGCGATACCGTTTGTGACGAGAACAAGCCGATTGTGCTCGAAGCGATGGAGTTTCCAGCGCCAGTCATACGCGTGGCTGTCGAGCCGAAGACGCGCGCCGATCAGGACAAGCTCGGCATCGCGCTCTCGCGTCTGGCGCAGGAAGACCCCAGCTTTAACGTCTCGACAGACCATGAGACGGGACAGACGATCATCGCGGGCATGGGCGAGCTGCATCTTGAGATCATCGTTGATCGCATGAAGCGGGAGTTCGGCGTCGAGGCCAACGTCGGCAAGCCGCAGGTCGCCTATCGCGAGACGATCACGCAGCCGGCTCCCGGCAAAGAGGTCTTTAAGAAACAGACGGGCGGTCGCGGTCAGTACGGCCACGTCGAGCTGGAAATCGCGCCCGCGCCGGGCGAGGGCTTCGTCTTCGAGAATAAGATTACCGGCGGCGCTATCCCGAAAGAGTTCATCCGCCCGACGGAGCAGGGTATCAAGGACGCTCTTGAGCGCGGCTATCTGGCGGGCTACGAGCTGGTGGACATCAAGGTGAGCCTCGTCTTCGGCTCGTACCACGAAGTTGACTCGGACGAGCGCTCGTTCCACATCGCCGGAAGTCTGGCGTTTCAGGACGCGGTCAAGAAGGCCAAGCCCGTGCTGCTTGAGCCGATCATGCGTGTCGAGGTTGTGACGCCGGAAGAGTACATGGGCGCGGTCAACGGCGACCTCAATCGGCGTCGCGGACAGATCGAGAAGATGGAACCGCGCACGGGCGGCGTGCAGGTCATCACGGCCTTCGTGCCGCTTTCAGAGATGTTCGGTTACACGACCGACCTGCGCTCGGCCACACAGGGGCGCGCCACCTCGACCATGCACTTCGAGCGCTACGATCAAGCGCCCAAGAACATCGCCGACGAGGTGATAGCGAAAGTGCAGGGAGTCGCAAAATAGTGATGTGTGACGGGCCGGCGGTGATGAGTTAAAACAACTTCTCACTCACGGCTCGTCACTCATGACTCATCACTTTTAGAAACGGAGCGAGGGAATATATGAGCAAGGAAAAGTTTGATAGAAGCAAGCCGCACGTCAACATCGGCACAATCGGCCACGTCGACCACGGCAAGACCACTTTGACCGCCGCCATCACCAAAGTCTTAGCCAAGCACAACCCTAAGATCACGGTGCGCGCCTTCGACTCCATCGAC
>DASVWI010000023.1:0-156086 GCA_036389675.1 Pyrinomonadaceae bacterium | reverse complement strand
GATCGAGGGAGCTATTGAGATCGCCGTCTCTGACACGGGCATGGGGATGAGCGAAGAGGTGCGCTCCAGAATATTCGACCCGTTCTTTACGACGAAGGGGAAGGCCGGGCTGGGGTTGGGATTGGCTGTGAGCTACGGCATTATCCGCAGGCACGAGGGGACGGTGGAGGCGGAGTCGGAAGTGGGCAGGGGCACGACCTTCAAGATCAGATTGCCCATTGCCACGGCTGAGGCTAAGGCTCAGGCAGCCAAAGAAAGCGTTGCTTCTGTGGTCTCGATTCTGGACGGGGTGACGGCGAACAGCACGCACCCGCCTGCTATACAACAGCCGAGGGTGCTGGTGGTTGACGACGAAGCTTATGTGAGGGAGCTTCTGCGCGACATCCTTGAGAACGAAGGATGTCAGGCCGTTTTGGCCGACGACGGCCAGAAAGCCCTCGTACTCTTCGACGCGGGAAACTTCGACGCGATTTTCACCGACATAGGGATGCCGGAAATGAGCGGCTGGGAATTGGCCGACGCCATACGCGCGCGTGATAGCGACGTGCCGCTGGCGGTCATTACCGGATGGGGCGAAGCCGTCGGCTCAGCCGAACAGAAGGGGGCACAGGTTGACTGGGTAGTGACCAAGCCTTTCGATATGAGACGAATCTCCGAGCTGGCGCGCGAGGTTAAAAAACGGCACGCCGAGAAGGCTAAGATGACGACCCTGACAGTGGCTGCCTGAGACTATAGCAGCCACCGTCAGCCCGCGCGCCTTCGAACGTCTAGCTCTTGCCCCGGCCCTCTACCAATCCTCTGTGATATCCGACTGCCCTGTTGATGCTCGCCTCGACATCCTCAAGGCGGAAGGGTTTCAGTAAATAATCGAACGCTCCCATCTTAATCATCCCCTTGGCATGCTCCTGATCGTTGATGCCGGAGATAATAATCACAGGGGTGTCCGGGTAGCGCTGACGGACTTGGCCCAACAACTCAAGCCCGCTCAGGCCCGGCATGGAGATGTCTGTCAGGACGACATCATAAAATTCCGAGTCCAATAATTTCAGCGCGTTTTCCGCCGTCTCCGCCGTGTGACAACGATGCTCCTCGGACAACAGATCGTAGAGCGTGTCGCGGATAGTATCATCGTCATCAACCACCAAAATCGCAGCCATACTTATCCTCCCACTTTAGCTTTTGCTGATAAGCTCTGCTGGCCTGTCGCGGCGTCGGTTGAGACTGAGACCTTCTAAACGCCTGAACACAGAGCTGAGTTGTTAATTATGCCTCGCCTCGTCCTTTGTGTGAGTCAACGCGTCGGGGCGAGCCGATGATATCACAGCACTCATCCGTGTGCAGCGACCACGGGGAGGCTTTTCGCTTCGGGCTTAGGGATTGGTTGAGAATAATCTCAATCGAGGCCGATCACCAGATAGGTCGTGTCGTCTTTGGCGGGAGCGCCGATGCGGAAGCGATCAAGCTCCTCAAAAAAGGCTGTGCCGATCTGCTCCACCTCACGCGAAAGGATGCCGGCATGACCCCTGATCACCCCGGCTGACTCGAAAGTCTCGCCCGAAGTATTCTCGGCATCCGTCACACCATCGCTGAAGAGCGCCAGCCGCTCGCCCCTCCTGAAGGTGGTCTCTCCCGCCTCATAAAAGCTGCCCGGCAGGAGTCCTATGGGCATACCGCTCGCTTCAAACTCCGTCTGGCTCGCGGCCTGACCCTTGGCCCAGATCGGCGGCAGATGGCCGGCGTTGACGAATTTGAGCCTGCCCGTGTCGGCTGAGAGGACGCCCAGAAAAAGGGTCGCATATGTGCCCAGCGGCGCGACCGTCGTAACACGCGTGTTCAACTCTGAGGCGAGGCGGGCGAGGTCTCGCTCCATGCGAATCAGTGCGCGCAGCTCCGTTTGCAGCGTCGTCATCAGCAGCGCCGCGCCGATCCCCTTGCCGGAAACATCCGCCACCCAGAAGGCACACTCGCCCGAAGAGAGCATCACCACGTCGTAAGTATCCCCGCCCACGTCGTAGCACGCCTGGCTCGCCCCCCAGGCGGAAAACGGCGCGGGCAAATCCAGCTTACCCGTAGGCGGAAGCAATCGCTGCTGAATTTTGCGCGCCAGCTCAAGCTCTGTCGAAAGCAGCTGCGCGCGGACTGCCTCCTGAGCCAACTGTTCGCGCTCGACGGCGATGGCGGCCAGCGCCCCGAACGAAGCAAGGTAAGCGAGGTCTGCGTCAGAGAACTCGCCGTGCTGTGAGTTGATGGCCTGTAGCGAGCCCATCAGCGTGCCTTCGGGTTTTCGCAAAGGGACGCAGAGCATATTCCTTGTGAGAAATCCGGTTCGCCTGTCGGTCGAAGGATCGAAACGCGGGTCGGAGCGCACGTCGTTAATCAGGACATTCTCGCCCGTTTCGGCTACGAAGCCCGCCACGCCGACGCCCCTTTCCAGCACGATGTCGAGCGGCGTAGGGCCTGTCACCTGTCGCGCGTGCAGGCGGCCCGTTCGACGGTCGCGCAGGAAGACCGTGGCGCGCTCGCAATCAAGCTGGGTTGAGACCAGATCAAGGATAGCGTGCAGGATGTCGTCCAGCCCGGAAGCGCGTTGCAGAGTCTCGCTAGCCACAACGAGGGCTTCCAGACGGTGCAAACGCACATCATCCGGCAAGTCACTGAGGATAGTGGTCGCGCTGGGCAATTCGGTTCTCTCTACTCCTTAGCAGGATATATGGGCCAAGGAATCCTACCATGTTGCCGGAAAATGATGAACGGGTTTTGGAAATGAATCAACGGGGATGGACAGAGAGGGTCAGGATAAAAACTGAAAGCATTAATGTCTCATAGCAATTTCTTTATCCAGACTCTCTCTGTCCATCCTGTTTGCATCTGTCCTGGATAAAGAAAAGCGGCGAGAGAAGCGGTCGTGACGAATCATTGCTCGTCACCGCTTCTCTCGCCGCTGTTACTCTCCCGGCTTGAGTAATGCTTCTCGCGCCGGTTGATGGTTTACGTTTTATCTGGGGCCGGTCGCGCGGATTGAGACCTCCGTGCCGCTCATCAGCTCAAGGTTATTGCTTCCCTGAACGTAGACTGAGCCCGCGCCCGCGCCTGCGCCGACGACCGCGCCGATAGCAGCGCCCTTACCACCACCGGCAATCGCGCCGATAATGGCTCCGACGGCAGTACCGATGGCAGCGCGCGTCGCAGTCTTGTTGGTTTGATTGCTGCCCTCTACGCTTCCCTCGTTATCCACACGCACCGTCTCGCCGTTCAATGAGCGCAGGCTCTCCGTCAGTCCGGCGAACCTGTAGGTGCGGCCATCGCGCATGCGTATGCGCTCGTAGTTGAGCGTCATCTCGGAGCGACCGGTGATACGGCCACCGTTGCTGACGTTAGAGATGTAACCCTCGATGATCGCGCCGTCGTACTGCGAAGGCTCGCGCACCGTCATGGTGAAACGGTCGTTCTCGCGAGAATTCCTGGACGACAGATCCTCGTTGAGCGTCGCCACCAGCAGCGTCCCGTTCGAGATGATGAAGTCACCGCTCGCGGTCGTGTTGGTCGGATAGTTATTGGTCGGATAGGTCGTGCCGTTATAGATTTCAAAACGGGCCACGTCATCCGTCCGGTTGTAGATGCTCTGCACCACCACGGGGCTGCTCAGATTTATGTTACTGATGCGGCGCGTGACGCGCAGGCGCTGGCCGCCTTCTATCGGATCAAAGGTGACGGTGAAATCGTTGTCACGATCACCAGCGGAGCTGACGCTCAGTTGATCTCCCATGAGCGTTGCCCGCACGCGCACGGTGCGCCCACTCGGCATTGTCTCGACAGACTCCTGCCCGTTGGCCTCAAAGGTGATCTGCGGCGCGCGCGTCGAAGCTATGGTGACGCTGCGTCCGCGACGATCAATGGCGATCTGATCGGGCGATTCCAGACGAGCCGTCAAAGCATCGAGCGCTCTCTGTCGATCTCTGTAGGGCAGAGTACGCGTCGCGCGTTCCGCCATACTACGAGCGTCGTCGCTGCGCGAAGTGTCTAGACGGAAAGTGCCCGTCAGCCTGTTGGCCGCGTAACCGCCGCGTCCGCCGGTCTGCGGATAATTCCCTGTGGTCGTGGTGGTGTTCCAGTTCCACGAAACACCGTAGATGCGCGCAAGCTCATCGAGGTCTTGCCTGACGCCAGCCCAATCGGTCTGGACTCGCGCCGACGTGCGTATGCGGAGCAGGAAATCGTTGATCACTGCGGCGCGATTAAGCACCTCCTGCATGTCCGCCGTCGAAGCCTGCCGCTGGTTGAAGCTCTGGCGCAGACGGGTTACGGAATTCTGAAAATCCAGCACGAACTGGTTGATGTTGTCTTCCCTGCGCGTTCCGTCAATCCGGCTTCCGTCGATTGACGCATCAAGGCTCACGCGGAAATCAGAAGTGCGACGCTCGACCCTGTTGATAAGCTGTCGAACGCTGCGCTCCTGTGTGCGCGAGATACGTTGCGCCTGCACGGAGAATCCCGCGCCGACCAGCGCCATCACCAGCGCCGTCAAGATTACCTGTCTCATTCTATTTATCATTTCTTTCTTTCCCTCCAATTTATTGACTCGCTTCCTCTTTTATCCTCACACCCTCGCAACGGGACGGCCCCTGTGGCCGCGCCTGCTGCTTACACTCGTAAAGGGAGAGAAAATTCTTTAGCCCGACGGGATTAACCCGTGAGCGCCGAGGGGACTTGGGGTCAGCGGTCTAAGAAAGGGGATTTGCTTACCGTCTATTGTAGCCTCATGACCCATGAGAGGCAATACCATTTTGTGATTCACCGGGAATCTATTGGGTTGCCGACTAATTTCATCTGGCCGAGCGGCTTTAAGACGGTCAATCTGACCCTGCCAGCCCGAACGCTGCTTTCCCCTTATTTGTCATGGTATCCTAACGATACTTTTTAATGATGCCGGTTCGGTGTTTATTCCATGGTGAAGCCTCGCAACTCGATAGAGGGAGCAGACTTATGAGCAAGGACAACGCGGTCGCGACCATTCATTTTGCCGGAAACGATCTATGGGTCGGCATTAGTCCGAGCGGTCATGCGCAGGCGCTCGACACGAATCACGAGCGCGCGAGCGCCGCCACACCCGTCGAGCTTCTGCTGATCGCTCTGGGAAGCTGCACGGCTGTTGATGTCATCTCGATCATGCGTAAAAAGCGCGAGCAAGTGACGGACTATCGCGTCGAAGTGAAGGGCTTTCGCCGCGACGAGCACCCGCGGAAGTTTACGCGTATGGAGGTTCGCCACGTCCTACGCGGGCGGCGCATCTCGGAGCGCGCCCTGGCCCAGGCCATAGAGCTTTCCGAGACAAAGTATTGCAGCGTCGCTGAGACCTTGAGGCCGACGGTGGAAATCGTCTCAAGCTACGAGATTATCGAAGAGGATGCGGAGCAGGTGGCCTGACGCGATTTCCATTGTGAGCCGCGCGGGCGGCTGCTAGAATGCGCCCACCTTAAATCTTAACCTACAGGGAGGCCGAGAAAGATCATGGCAGACGAAGAAAGAGAGACGTGCGCTCATCCGGGCTGTAATTGCCCGAAGCCGGCGGATGGGGATTATTGCAGCGCGAGCTGCGCAGGCGCAGGCGATATAGCCGAGATCATCTGCGACTGCGGCCATCCGGGCTGCGCTTAAGCAAAATCGCGCACGACCCGGCCCTGACGAGTCCTTTCGCTGTGAGCAAAAAGCTTCCTGCGCGGCGTCAATTTATCGCGCGGCGGATGAAGATTTGTGCTCGCGCGAAAGGAATCTCGTCATGTTTAGGAAGTTTCGTTTGACCCTGACCGGCACACTCGTGCTGGCCCTGCTGCTGGTCGTCCAGTCCACATTCTCAACGGCTCTGGCGCAGGACGCGCTGACCGTCTGGGAGAGCTACGATTTTACGAAGCGCGCAATAGAGCTTTCACAGCTCAAAGGCATGTCGCCCGAAGACCTGAAGATGCTTCGAGGCATCATCTTCGGTCGTCACGGGCGCATCTTCAAAGACCCCGAAATCAAAAGATACCTGGCCGAGCGCCCCTGGTTCAAACCCGACCCCAACTTTCAAAACTCCGTTCTCAACGACACGGAGCGCCGGAATCTGGACGTGATACGTGAAGCCGAAGCCCGGCAGCACGAGTTTGTCCAACCGGGCGACCTGCGCTTTTATCGCGACCGGCTGCTGAGCGTCAAACAGCTTGGCGAGCATTCCGGGGGCGAGTGGCGCGTTCTCAGCGCGGAGGTCGAGGCCATCCACGGCAGGCGCTTTGACGACGAGCCGTGGCTGCAAAAATATTTCGAGGAGCGATACTGGTACGCGCCCGACCCCGGCTATGACGCGAAGCGGCTTTCGGAGATCGAGCGCAAGAACATACAGACTATCCTCTCAGCGCAGAAGAAGCAGCGGCGGCTAGCCATCTCGCCCGGCGACATGGAGTTGTTTCAGGATCATCCGATCACGGAGGAGATGCTGCACGGGCTCAGTCTCTATGAGCTGCGCCTGCTCAGGAACGAGGTCTATGCGCGTCGCGGTATGGTTTTCGGCCCGGCATGGCTCTCGCAATACTTCTATGCACAGCCGTGGTATGAGCCTTCCACTGAGGAGAACCCCAAGACCCCGGAGCTTGGGCCTATCGAGAAACAGAACGTCGAGGCCATCGTCAACTATGAGCGAAAGCTTCACGACCAGTTGACCACCCGGCCCATCACGCGCCGCATGCTCGAAGGTATGTTTCGCGAAGACGCACGCAAGCTGCGTAATGAGATTTACGCGCGCCACGGCAAGGTCTTTAAGGAGCAGGAGCTACGCAATTACTTCTCAAGCCTCGATTGGTACAAGCCTGATCGCAAATACAACGACGCTCAGCTTACGGCCATCGAGCGAAAGAATGCTGCGACCATCCTCGCCTACGAGCGCAAGGCCGACAGCGTCAACGACGCCATAGAAGGTTGATAAGGCCGAACTGCCGCCCCGCGTGCCGGGGCACACCACTAAAAGAGTTCTAAACGAAAGGGGCGAGCAAACCCCTTTGCGGCGGCATAGCATCTCTGTCATGCTATGCCGCTCGTTTAGTTTTGTTAGAATAGAGCGCGAGGGGAAAAGTGAAGCATTTATCCTTCTTTCAATTCAGGGACAGGACGCAGGCTCTATCAAGCGCCCTTCTTCTCATTTGTTTCTCGATCACGGGCGCGCTCAGCTTGTCCGTCTCGCTTTGGGCTCAGACTCGCGCCTTGCAGGATGACGATGCATTGGCGAACGTGCGCAGCCTTGACCGCTCGGCGCGGACGCCCGGCAGCGCGCTCCCCCCGCAACTGAGCCCGGCGGAGCATCTGCGACGGGCCAATCTTTATATGACCAATCGCGCCTTCGCCGAGGCGCGCTCTCATTGGCAGGCTTTAATCGAGCGCTACCCTAACGACACTAATGTGCCCGCCGCTCTCTACGGCATCGGTCGCTCCTATTTTCAGGCCAGACAATACGAGGAATCTCTGCCATGGTTCGAGCGTCTCTACAGAGACTATGCACAGTTGAAGGATGGACGCGAAGGATTGTACTCGCTTGGCTCGGCGCTGCTCAGGGCAGGGCGCGCGGGCGAAGCCGTTGATCGCTACCGCGAATACACGGAGAGATTTCCGCAGGGCGAGCGCATCGACGGGGCTTACCTCAACGTCATAGACGGCTTGCGCGAGGCTGGCCGCCCGGCTGAGGCCATAGAGTGGATTGCGCGCACGCGCGGCAGGTTTCGCGGCACTCCGACGGACACGAACGCGCTCTTTGCTCGCTTGCGTCTGGACGTGGCGGGCGGCGACTGGCTGCACGCCATCGAAACGGCAGACCAGTTACGCGGTAGCGCGCCGTTCTCAAGCGCCGTCCAGACGAGTTCCACGGAAGTGGCCTACCTGCGCGCCTACAGCCTTGAGCGCGCTGGCCGCACAGAAGAGGCCGTCAATGCTTACATGGCGATTCCCGACGGGATGAATTCCTATTACGGAGAGCTTTCAACCAAACGACTGCTCGCCATTAAGAGCGCCGCAAGGCGAGAGGCCGTCACGGCGCGAATCAACCGCGTCAACGCAGACATAGCGGCAAGCGCCGCCGACTATCCAGCCCCGTATCGTGAAGCTATCCTTCGCAGCACGACCGCGCGCAGGGTAGACCCGCGACTGGTGCTGGCGATCATGCGACAGGAAAGCGGCTTTCGCCCGCGCGCCAAATCACAGGCCGCCGCACGCGGCCTCCTGCAATTGACGATTGATACGGCGTCGAAATATGCGCCCGGCGCGGGTCTCAATCATTTGCAGGATGCGGAGCTTTATCGTCCTGAGACGAACATTCTCGTCGGCAGCGAATACCTTGCGGCGCTGATGCGTCTCTTTCCTGATCAACCGGAAGCTGTGGCTGCTTCCTACAACGGCGGCGAGGACAACGTCGCGCGCTGGCTCAAGCGCGCGGGCCAGAAGGATGCGGGCGTCTTCGCCTCCGAAGTCGGTTTTTCAGAGACGAAGGATTACGTCTTCAAAGTCATGTCGAACTACAGAGCCTACCGCCAACTCTACACGGCAGACCTCAGACCCAAATAATCTAAGCCCCTAAGTAAAAAGAATGTAGCCCTCGGCTCTAAGCTGTGGGCTACATTCTTTCACCTCTACGGGCTCTTTTAGCCGGCCTTATGGTTCCGGGCTGTAGCGGTGATTATCAAACCCGGTCGAATCCTCGCGGCGGCGTAGCGTGTCCGGTCTGGGATACGGGCGCGGGAGAATCCCTAAACGGACGAGCGCCGCGCGGTATTCGTAACGAATCATCACTTCGGAGACAGGGCGCGGTTGCAAATCCATATTGACCCAGCGCACATCGTTATGCACGTTGCGGCCTATGCCTGTCGCGGCGTAGTCATCGTCCGGCGCAGGGTAAGCCTCAGCGCTCTTCGGACTCGTCGCGCCTGCCGCTCCGCCACGCGACGAGCGCGCCTGCGACTCCGGCGCACGCCTGCTTTCGCCGCGAATACTATCTTCGCGAGGCAGGGGGTATGGCCTGTAGGGCGGAGGCGCGATCACAACGGGCTCGCGCTCGCGGAAGAAGACGGCTGAAATGACTCCGAGGTTGGCTGTCTGCCCGAGCTTTGCCCCGTAAGAGTCACGCTCGGTCGTAAAATAGAAACGTCGTGCCCGCTCGCTGCTCATCTGCCAGCCGCGAACCGTGATTGTGCCGTAAGGCTCGATCACCCATTTGCTGGCACTGGTCGCACTCGTGCGGCGCGCGTCAATCGTGTTCAGCCCGTCCACAGAGAGCGCGACGGCGACACGCACGCCCAGCGGATTTCGGATTCGCACTTCATATTCCGCTCCCTCAAGCGCCTCGACGTATCGCCTGCCGCGCGCCGCATACTCTTCGAGCGGACGCCCCTCGACTATCACGTCCACGTCGAACCATTCGTCCGCAATGATCGCGCGATCAGGCTCCTGATCTCTGGCAGCGGCGGCAGCAGCAGCCGAGAGGTAAGTCTCCGTGCTCGCCCCCGGCGTGAAGGCCACGCTCAGAATCAACAGGCACGCACCCGCGCAAGCAATCGCCAGTAACGCTTTTCGCATACAGCATCTCTCCTTTTGCCAAAAATACACGTCCAGCCGGATAGTGAACGCCCGCGATAGCGATTTCTTGCAGCCGTTCCGCTCTTTTACCGGGCACGC
Organism: Pyrinomonadaceae bacterium; assembly: GCA_036389675.1. Classification (GTDB taxonomy): domain Bacteria; phylum Acidobacteriota; class Blastocatellia; order Pyrinomonadales; family Pyrinomonadaceae; genus DASQYE01. The sequence continues at coordinate 146,399 of DASVWI010000023.1, read as the reverse complement.
GCGGGCGGAAGGCCCAAAAAGATTTGCAGGGACTCCGGACGAAAACCGTACTGTTTACGGGCCTTTACCCGGTATTTTTTTCCGCGGCAGGATATACTGAGGAACTATCACATTGTCCTTCCGGCCTTTTAGTATAAAATACGGGCGGGGCAATTCAAGACAGCCGGAGCGGTTTTCTCTCTGAGGTCTGCGGGCCGTGGACGCAGGGCTCTTCATCTGCTTGCTCTGCCCCTGAAAGCTAGATCGTGATACCAGTAGGAGAGGTGTGGCGAAAGAGAGATGGTACAGAGCGGACTGACGATAACCAAGCCATTGGACGAGGCCGGGTCTTTTTACGACCGAATTGCCGGGCTCTACGACATGACCTTCAAGCTCAACGGCTACGGGCGATCATTAGATCAATACCTGCGCGCCCATCCTCTGCCTCTCTCTCAGGGCGCGAGGGTTCTGGACGCAGGTTGCGGCACGGGGCTGCTCACGCTGGCGCTCATCAAGGCGGCACAAGTTCCGGTTCGCATTACCGCCCTCGATCTTTCCGCCTCCTCTATCGTGAAGGCCCAGCGTGCCGTCGCAGAGAGCGCCCGGCATTCACACAAAGTCAGCTTCACGCAGGCCAACGTCCTTGCGCTGCCCTTCGCGGACGAATCATTTGAGCTGGTGGTGACGAGCGGTGCGCTTGAGTACGTGCCGCTCAGGGAGGGATTCGGCGAGCTGGCGCGCGTGCTCGTGCGTGGTGGTCATATGCTGCATCTGCCCGTGCGGCCCGCCCTCGCCAGTAGATTTCTGGAACTCCTTTTCCGCTTCAAGACGCACCCGCCGCGCGAGGTTGAGGAGAATACTGAACGACATTTTCAGGTCGTCGAGCACTATCGCTTTCCGCCCCTTGAGCCTATCGGGTGGACGAAGTCCGCCGTGTTGGCCCAGAAGGTTTAGGACAGAGTACGTCCCTCATCCATTAACGCGCGCCCGCTTCGCGAAGCATCTGCACTATATCGCTCTTCCCGCCCGCGAGAGCCGCCGCGAGGGCCGAAGCATCACCGCTATCCCGCACGCTTACGTCTGCGCCTTTACTGAGCAACGCCCGCGCGATATCAGGACGACCGTTCTCGGCGGCGAGGATAAGTGCCGTCTTCCCTTCCTCATTGCGCGCGTTGGCATCCGCACCCTGATCCAGCAACGCACGCGCGGTATCGGTCTTGCCCATCACGGTCGTGTGCATCAGGGCCGTGTTGCCGTTATTGTCCTTCGCGTTGGCGTCAGCACCGCTCGCGAGCAGCATACGCACGATCTCCGTGTGTCCCTCGAAGGAGGCCCAGAGGAGCGCCGTCCCGCCATCTTTGCTTTTGAGATTGACATCAGCGCCCCTCGTCAAAAGGAGTCGGACGACCTCCTCGCGGCCCTGCCATGCGGCCTGTATGAGAGGGGTGCTGCCGTCTTTGTCCTGCGCGTTGAGGTTCACGCCGCTATCGAGCAGGGCCTTGACCGTCGCGGCGTCGCCAGCGCCGGCGGCATACGTCAGCTCATTGATCTTACGCCCGGAGCAACCCGACACCAGCGCGAGCAGGATAATGTTCAGTATGAGTGATGCGTAAAAAGTCGGTCTCATCTCAGTGAGAGATGTACTCGTGCAGAAGCTTAAGCTCATCGCCCTGCTCGCTCAGCTCGACGCGCAGCAGATCGCGCATCGAGAGCATGCCGACCCAGCGGTCGCCCTCGACCACGGGCAGATGGCGGCGTCCCGTCCGCTCCATTCTCTCAAGGGCTTCGTGCGGGGTGTCGTTGGTTTCGATCACAGCTTGCAGCTCGCTCATGGCCTCTTTAATCGGGATGCCTTCGGGGTCGCGCCGGTGCAATACGATGCGATTGAGCAGGTCGCGCTCCGTCAGTATGCCGACCAGTCGGCCATCTTCGCTGAGCACGCAAACCCCACCGATCTTACGCTCGGCCATGTACTGAGCCGCTTCGAGCACGGTCGTCTTGTCCTGCACGAAGTACGGCTCGCGGTCGCGTATCACGTCCCTGATCGTCATCATCTCTTGTCGACCCTCCAAATAATCTCGGTAGAGCGTATGCCCATTATAAATAATGGCGGCCCTGCTTGTCTGTACCTGTCTTGTAGAGAACGACGACGCGAAAGATTTTACGAGCGGCTGCGCGGCAACACGGACTCTATGCTATGGAGCAACACGAAGACCTGATCTTCTCCCTCATCCTCGCTTTTGACGTTGAGCGCCACGTAGTCGCTCGTGATGTCAGAGACTATCCCCTCATATATGCCGCCCGATAGAGTCTTGATATTTACGGTCTGTCCTTTATAACGCCTGAACAGATTTTCCACGCGCTGAAAATCCATAGCGGGCTGCCTCCAAATCGAGTTCGTCAGCTACCGAAAGGCATCAATTTTTATCGTCCCTCTCGAACCAGGTGACGAAAAAGTACCTGTACTTGTCCGGGTCTTGCAGTGTGATAAAGCGTCCGCCCCATCCCTCGTCTGCGGGCGGCGCGACATCAGCGCCGCGCCGCTTGAGTTGCTCGTAATAATCGTCAACGTCCGCGACGCCTATAAAGAAATGGCTGCCGCGCCCGCGCCTGAGCATCGTTTCCAGTTGTTCGACCAGCGTGATTCGTAAGCGACCGGCGCGCAGCGTAGCCATCGGGGGCTCGCCCTCCGGCGCATGCGTCAACACTTCCAGCCCGAGCTGCTCCTGATAAAACGTCAGGGACTCTTCGAGGCTGTTAACCTCCAGAAACAGAAGATCGAGTCCCGTAAATTCCAGCATGCGTACGGCCTTCAGCCTTTAGAGGTATCGAAGAATGAAATAGACGCCGTAGCCTCCGCCGACGACGATGGCCCAGAAGGCCATCTCCTGGGCCAACAGGAAGCGGCGCAGCGGGTGCGAGAGCGCAAAGGTTTCGCGCATCATCCCCAGAGCCGAATGCGCGTGGACGATACCGGCGATGATCAAAAGCCCTGCCAGAAGCGCCAGCGGCCAGAGAAACAGCACGTACTGGAAACGAACTACGAAGAGCAGCACCAGACCGACGGCGAGAAACATCAGGGCCGTGACCCATTGTCCTGAGACGGCTTCGGCCTGCGCCGAAGGCGAGGAATGGGGCGGCACGGGCACGTACGAGTCAAACGATTCCGCGCGCTCTCTCTGTGCATCATAAGCGGCGCGCTTCTGCTCGTCGCGCAGGACTCCGAAGGCTTCGTTGAGCGCTTTCATGTCCTCCTCGTCGCCGCCGCGGTCAGGGTGATGCAACACGGCCTTGCGTTTGTAAAGCCGCTCGATCTCGCTGCGGGGCGCGTCCTCTTCCGCCCCCAGAATCGAATAGTAATCCTTGTTGGAATCAAACGAGTTCATCCGGGCAAACTCTTTCCGACTTTTTTGAGAGCTAATACTACTCGCCTCAGCCGAATCTTTCCAGACCGGCCTGACCCGTAAGAGGCCGCACGCCGGAGAGAGCGGCGCTCGGTGTCGCCTTTATGCTAAGCTTACGATCAATAAATCCACTTGATGAATCCGGCTTCTGTTTTGAGGTGAGCGTGACACAGCCATTCGATGCGGGCGATGATCTGGTCTTTCAGCTTGAGAGCGGGTTCGGGCTGCTGCGTGTGCTGGCCGTCGAGCAGCACGAAGGCGATACTGTCTGGCATCTGCTCGCTTACGAAGAGCTGTTCCCCGACGTGGAGACCGCCGAAGCAGCGTTGGCCCAACCGCTTACGCTTCACCCGCGCATACGTCACATGGCGCTCACCGACAGGGCTTTCGAGCGCACCCCCGCCGCAAAGCTAGGCAACCGTCCCGTGACTGAAGATGAGCTTACAGGCTATAGAGCATGGCGGGACGAAGGCCCCGGCCCTGTGTCGGATCGCTCGGCACTCCTGATGCTTGGCCTGCGTTAGAAGCAGTGCGCGAGACATTCTGCTTTCACCCCACTTGGGCGGTCGCAGTTATTCACTTACGCCTCTCAATACCCAGAAACGGTGCATAGGTGTAGGAGACGGAGAATTCCGTTCCCCTATTGAAATGGCGTTTGATCGTTCGCGCCGGGTCAAAGAACCATTCGCCTTGAGGCCGCTCGCGCTCGTCTCTATCGAACCACCCCCAGGGGGGACGCGCCATGTTGGAAGCGCCGACCGCTCCGAGAAAGGCCGAGCCCCTGCGACCCAGCCTTATCTGGCTGTCCTGTTGACGGCCATCTTTTTGCACGACGCTGATCGCCACTTTCCCGTAATCATGCGCCTCGCCATAGGTCTCATTGACGCCCCGCTGCGAGCGCGGCCAGAGCGTAGTAAGGAGCGGTATCAGATCATAGCCGACACGCTCGCGACGCTCCTGCTCCGGATCATCGGCGCGCCCGTTGAAGCTGTAAATCAGGATGCCATTGCGCTGCCCCTGTCTTTGACCTGTGCGATAAGCCTCGATGCCATGTCCCTTCGGTTCTACATACAAACGCGGCCTCTCGTCTTCGAGGCTGACCGTATTGAATCCGTCAGCCTGCGCGCCTTCGGTCGCATACTTCAGGAATTTGTTATGCGACATGGTCTCGACAAACACCACGCGGGCCTGCCGTAGGTCATTTCCGTTTTTGACAACCACAACCAGACAGCCCTCCATATCGTTCTCGTGCGCCAGCGCTGCCTCACCCAACTGGCCTGTCGGGTCGTACTTGCCCCCGCGCCGTGCCCCTTCGCGTATTATCTCGCTCAAGAGAGTGCCCCTGTCGCCGCCCTTATAATCGCGCGGGTGAAAGACGGCGTAATGAATAAAGAAGTGAGTCGCCGTTTCGCTGACCGCGTAATAGATGTTGGCCTTAAGCCTAAAGCGGCTGTCATCGGCATGAGCCCAGTTGTTATCGCCGCGCCAATCGCCGTCAAAATCGAAATTGGTAATGTAATCGCTGCGCTCATGCTCGCCCAGCCCCTGATAGAATACAGGGGCGAAGCGCGCCGCCACCTCACGATCCGACGGCGAGCCGCCCTGATCCTTCATGCCCGAAGCGTTCACGGCTTTCGTCGTCAAGAGAGTTGACGCGGTAAGACAGGCGATCAACGCCAGTTGATAAAAACAACGCTCTACTTTGCTTAGCATCTTGACCTCGCCACGAAGAGGTGAAACACAAGGAATGAAGTGGAGTTTACGCGCAAGTCATCACAAAAGAAAAACGGCGACGCCGTAACGTCGCCGCAAACTCTTTTTTTTAATCGGGGCGAGAGGATTTGAACCTCCGACCTCTCGGTCCCGAACCGAGCGCTCTACCAGGCTGAGCCACGCCCCGTGAATCAACAGAAAGGATATTAGGGCAGCGGAAGTGTCATGTCAAACCTTAGCGTCGCCGGTCTGGGCTGCGCGCGCCTTCTCGCGGCGCGACTTGATATATTCGATGACCGGTGGCATGAGCGAAAGGGCGACGATGACGATCATGACAATCTCTATGTGCTCGCGCAGTGCGGGAAAGGCGCGGCCCAGAAAGAAGCCGCTGAGAATCATGCTAAAGACCCATAGGAAACCGCCGATGATGTTGAAGACGACGAATTGACGGTAAGGCATCTTCGCTGCTCCGGCGACGATCGGAGCGAACGTGCGGACGATGGGCACAAAGCGAGCGATGATGATCGTCTTCCCGCCGTACTTGTCATAAAACGCCTGCGCTTTCTGCAAGTGGCTGGGCCGAAACAGTAAGGATTTGGGGCGCGTGAAAAGACGTGAGCCGAGCTTCGAGCCAGTAAAATACCCAACCGCATCGCCGATCACAGCCGCCAGAAAGACGCCTGTGAGCAACGCGAAGAGGCTCAGTTTTCCATCCGCCGCGAAAAGGCCGGCGACGAACAGTAATGAATCACCGGGCAGAAAAAAGCCCGCCGCAAGCCCCGTCTCGGCAAATACCACGAAGAGGATAACAACGTAACCCGCCGCGGCGATTGTCTCGGGGTCGAGGTAGTATTTGACCTGATGATAAAGTTGATAAAGAGATTCCATAATGTAGTGAATGCCGGATATCAGGTGTCAGTAAAGGCCCGTCTCCGACATCTGACAACTAACCTCTGTTCTCCGGAGCCCAGCCATAATGCCCTATGAGCGGCACAAAAGCGCACGGGCCATGATCTTCATGCTCATAGCCCTTCTCAGTTTTAATCACGCGCACGAGCCTTTGAGATTCGCGCGAGTCGCCGACGGGGATGACCAGCCGCCCGCCTAGCTGTAGCTGCGCCATCAGCGGCTCAGGCACTTCCGGGCCGCCCGCCGCAACCAGTATCGCGTCGTAGGGCGCGTGCGCGCTCCAACCGAGCGTGCCGTCAAAACATTTGACGGTCGCGTTGTAGATGCCGAGCTGGCGTATGCGCGCCTGCGCCTCACGCGCCAGTTCGGCGATGCGTTCGATGGCGAAGACCTGCGCGACAAGGCGCGCCAGCACAGCCGTTTGATAACCCGAGCCCGCGCCGATTTCCAGCACGCGGCTTCGGTCATCCAGCTCCAGCAACTCACTCATGCGCGCGACGATGAAGGGCTGCGAGATGGTTTGATTGGCCGCAATCGGCAACGCGTGATCGCCATAGGCGCGGCCTTGCAGGGCTTCGGGTACGAAGAAGTGGCGCGGGATGGCGCGCATGGCTTCAAGCACACGCGCGTCTTTGATACCGTAATGATCGCGCAGGCGCTCGATCATACGCTGGCGCGGAATGCGGTAAGCGTCCGTCAATGAATTGGGCCGCAGCGGCGCGGAACTCAAAGCCTTTTCTCCAAATAAAAAAAAATCGTAAATCGCCGGTCATCAATCGTCAACAGCTCAGAAGCCACAGAGTCCATTCACGATTGAGGAGCGCGTCATTTACGATTTACCGATGCCGTTAGCTCTAACGCTTCGCTCTCTTTAACTGCTTTGCAAGACCTCGCTGGCGCTGATGTAGTTCCAGGTATCAATCGCCGTCAGGGCGCGGTGGTCGGTCATGTCGCTTCGGAGCGGCGTGACGGAGACGAAGCCCTGCTCTATGGCGCGATAGTCCGTGCCGTCCTCGCTGTCGGAGCTGAAATATTCTTCGCCGATCCAGAAATAAGGCTTGCCGCGCGGGTCTATGTGCTCGCTGATGACCGGGCGCGCGTTCTTCAGTCCCTGCCTCGTCACACGCACGCCCTTGATCGGGCCGGGCGGGATATTGATGTTGAGCAGCGTTCCTTCCGGCAGCCTTTCGGTCAGCGCCTTGCGAACGGCTGTGACGGCGAAGCGGGCGGACTCCGTAAAATCGAAATTCTCGCGGGCGACGAGGCTGAAAGCCAGCCCCGGCACACCCAGTATCGTCGCTTCGAGCGCGCCCGCGACCGTCCCCGAATAGGTCGCGTCGTCGCCCAGATTGCCGCCGTGGTTGATGCCTGAGACGCAGATGTCCGGCTGTTCGTCCGGGCCTAGGATTTTGTTGAGCGCGAGCGTAACGCAGTCGGTCGGCGTTCCGTCAACCGTCCAGTGTCGCTCGTCAATACGACGAATTCGCAAGGGCCGCGCTAAGGTCAGGCTATGGGATGCGCCGCTCATCTCGGACGCGGGCGCGACCGTGTAGACTTCGCCCACTTCGCCGAGCGCCTCCTCTAATTTGACGAGGCCGTCCGAGAAGATGCCATCATCGTTGGTCAGCAGAATACGAGTCATGAAAGATAACCGAATTCGGGTGGACGCAAGTGAACCCGACCTTTCGCGCCGATAGGATAAGAATTCTCCTCCGAGCTTGTCTCGGTTCTTATCGGCACAGGCCGGGCACGCTGTAGATTCGGGCTGTAAGCGCCTGCGGGCCGTAAGTGACAAGGCTTCCCCAGGAGGAAGCTTTGAGGGCAACGGGCCGGACGCCGAAAGACACAGCCGCTCGCGGCTGGCCCTTCCTAGTCGCGCGTCACGCGCGGGCGTCCCTTCTTCTTATTGCGCTTACGTGCGAGCGCCGATTTGAGCTTGGCCTTCTGGCCGGGCGGCATGAAAAACGCATGCTTTTTCGCGTCCTTGATGATCTCCTCGGTCATCACGCGTCGCTTGAAGCGCCTGAGAGCGCTCTCGATTGATTCACCTTGATTGACTGTTACTATCGCCATTGCAGAATAGGTCTCCCAGCTTCTATCTAAAGGTATGGAAAATTAGAGGCGCTTCGAAAACGAGCGCCTCGACACTCTATTAAACACGCCGCAAAGCTTAATGGTCAAGCGCCTGAGAGCCCTACAATCGCGCGACGCCAAACTTTATCAGGTCGAAGGCCACCGTCTGGAAGGCTCGGAGCGTGCATGAACCCCGCGAGCCTATGCTTTGGCTTCGCGGGGTTCATGCCTTACTGAAGCTACCCTTTAAGTGGCTCGCGCTGGCCGCTCGACTCAGGCATTGGCTGCCGTGCTGGTCTTGCTGCGGCTCAAGCCCTGAATCTGGACGGGCTTTTCGGCCTTGATATCGGCCTTGTTGAGCACCATCTCGTTGTAGAGGCGGCGCATCATCGCGGCTTCTTCAGCAGCCGTCTTAGGCCCTTCCATCTGGGGCTTGTTCGGACGCTGCAGGTCTATCGGGTTCAGCACGAGACCATGCGACGGGTCATCCATCTTGACCTCTTTGCCGCGGGCAAAGATTTCGTGACGGCCATGCTCCTGATACCACTTCGCGACGGTCGCGTTCTGGTGCATGTTCTCGATGATGTTCCTCCAACCGATGCCTGTGTTGTAGGCGCAGAAGGAGATTTCGCCTTCCTGCGTGCCGTAGGGGATGATGCACATCTCCGTGCGGCGAAAATCGTAGTTGAAGAGGTCCTGGAACCACATGCCCGCGATGAACAGGAAGTTCCAACGATCGGCGCGTCGCTTCTCGATGTCCTCCTTCGAGCGGTTGCCGTCGACCTTGCCGTAATCCTTGCCGGTCAGGCCAAACGACTTGTCGAACTTCTTGAACAACTCGTAGAGCGAAAACTGCGAAGGGGCTGCGTACGGGTTGTAATGCTTCAGGAGCGTCAGCCCCATCATCATGTTCGAGAACCACTTGCCGCGTCCGGCATCCGTGATCTTACGCATGTCGCTGACGAGGCCCGGAATATTCAGAAACTCCGGCACGGGGCTCATCTCTTTCGTCTCTTTATCGATCATCACGGCAGTGCCGACGCCGCAGTTCGGGTGGCAGCCGCAGGAGACCTGTCCCCACTCAGCATCTGGCCCATGCGCCAGGTCTGCGAAGTCAGCGAAAGCGCCCATCAGGGAGAGCGGGAACCAATCGCGCGTCGGCTCAGTGATGCCGACCTGAGATTTCACGTCGTGCGCCAGATGCGACAAGGTGTAGCGCTGCTGAAGGCGACGCTGCTCGGTAATCTCTTCGTCGCGGCCTGTGAAGGAGACGGGTTGGAAGGAAAGAAACGCGATCTTCTTCGGATTCTCAAGCGCGAAGCGAATGATCGAGCCGACCTGATCGTTATTGATGCCGTTGACCAAGGTGGTCACGAGCACGATCTCAACGCCGGCCTCGTGCAGATTATTGATCGCACGCAGCTTCACGTCGAAGAGATTGCCGACCTGACGGTGGCTGTTGGCGTCGTTGCCGATACCGTCGAACTGTAAGTAGACGTAGCGCAGACCGGCTTCGGCGGCCTCGCGGCAGAAGTCCTTGCTCTTGGCGAACTCAATACCATTGGTCGCCGCCTGCACGCTGTTATACCCGACCTTGCGCGCATACTTGACGGATTCGATGAAGTAGGGCGAAATCGTCGGCTCGCCGCCCGAAAACTGCACGGACATCTGGCGGCGCGGCTTGATGGAGATGGCGTTGTCGAGGATTTCCTTAATATCCTCCATGCTCAACTCGTGCACGAAGCCGACCTGATTGGCGTCCATGAAGCAGGGGTCGCACATCATGTTGCAGCGGTTCGTCAGGTCAACCGTCAGCACAGAGCCGCGTCCATACTTGATGGTGCTCGACCCGTGGTTGTGAAGCTTCTCGTCGTTGTGCGCCTGAATGTCGCGGCCCGGAAACATCGCCTCGATGTGCGAGAGGAATTTCGAGTCAATCGCCATCATGTCTTCGTAGTGGCCGTGCTCGGGGCAGTCCTTGACCATCCAGATTTGGCCGTCGCGCTCGATGATCTGAGCCTTGATCTCTCCGACCTTCTCGTTGATCAGAACGCTGACATCCTTCTTGCCGCTGATGATATCTTCGCGCGCCTCTATGACGCACTTGGGGCAGAGCGAATCGGTCGTGCGGGGCCAGCCGAGCGTGGGCTTGCTCTTCTGCCATGACTTCAAGAGCGGCTTGTCAGACCACTTGGGCGTGAAGGACGGCGCGGGCTTGTACTTATTGACGGACTGAATCGCGTTGAACAGGCCGCCCGCCACGAGGCTCAAGCTCTTCTCAACATGTTTAATTGGTCGCATTAATTTTTCCTTCTCTACTCGTTATTATTGCTGATACAGCGAAACTGTGGATTGTAAATCCGGGTATGTTCGAGTTGATGGGAGCGGAACCGGCGCGGTAGGACTTTCCATCAAACCCGAAAGAGTACACGCAACTGCCGCCCCAACGCAAGCAGGCTCCTGAGAAGTGGGGCATTCGGATACAAAATCTCTTAATATTCCCCGCCTCTCAACAGGCTTTTCTCTGTCAATCTCGCGTTTACCTGAATCTGGCAAAACAGCAATCTTTCAATAGCAACACCCGTGCCTTCATCTTTGCTTTAGCCTAAGTGCTGAAACAATTAGACTTGATTCCCTGCCGGGGGAGTTTTCGGAAAAACTGTGGCCCGGCTGGGTGTATCATATAAACCCAGATGACCCGGTATTGTCAAATGCGTAGCATTATGACACTCAGGGGTAGGCTTGGGTAGTTTTTGGCGGGTTGGATTTAGAGCGGATTAACGGCGCGGAGCGTAGTAGCCTATGCGGGCCGATACTTTCAGGGAGGGGTCTGCCGTTTCCACTCGGACGCGGCGGAAACGGCCATCGCGCTTCTTATCGAGCGGCGTGTAGTAGAGCGCGTACTGGTGGCGCAACTCGTCGGCGACCTCCGCGTAGGTGGCATCCAGAGCGTTGAAAGTGGTGGGCCTGTAGAGCCGTCCGCCTGTGGCGGCGGTCAGTTGTGCGAGGTTGCGCTCGCTATCGTCGAGCACGCGCAGCCCTTCGCGCAGATCGCCTATGCGAAGCTCGTTAAAGCGAACCGTCGAGGGAGGCCCGGAGAGCAGTGTGTCCAGCTCCTCGCGTTTGCTGGCCCGTTCGATCTCCGTATTGCTGACGACGTAGACGGTGGCCTGCGCTTCCAGCAGCGCTCGCAGAGAGGCTTCGAGCGTGGCATAGCCGCGCCCGCTGTCAATGCCGTCCGTCAGGACAATGATGGCGTGGCGTCCGCGTGCGCTGCGAAACTGCTCGCGCCCGGCCAGCAGCAGCGCATCGTTAAAGCGCGTGAAGACGCCCGGCACAATGCGTCTGAGCGAGCGGCTCAACTGCACGCGGCTCTGCGTCCAGTCCTGCAATAATTCTACGCGATCATCGAACTTGATCAGGCTGATGCGATCATCCGGCGCGAGCCTCTGCGCGAACCCTTCGACGGCGCGTCGAAAGTCGTCGAGGTTTCGCGCCACGCTTGAAGAGGCGTCAACCATCAGGACGACATCGACCGGAACCTGTCTGAGCGCGAGATCGCTGAGGGGCTGTTCGCGTCCCTCTTCAAAGACTCGAAAGTCCTTGCGCGTGAGCGTCGTCATCAGCCGACCGCTCGCGTCTCGCACCGTCACAGGCAAAAGCACCTCTGAGGTGCTGACGGAAATCACGTCGCCTTCGTCAACATCCTGTTCTTCGGCGGCGGAGGGTTGCTGCTGCTGAGCGTTGGCTTCCCTTCCCGTTTTAGAGAGCGTGAGCGGCCAGACAATCAGCATAAAGAGTAAAGCAGGGATAAAGGCGTAAGGCGGAAGTAAAAGACGGATTGAATGATTCAACTTGAACAGCAACGCTTTCATCCTTCATCCTTCCGCCTTCATCCTTGATTTTTTGTGGCATCACCGCCCATGGCGGCGCGCATGGCGTTGATGATGGGCTCGCTGACGCGGCGGCGGCGCAGCTCTGCGAGCCGGGCCGGAGAGAGATCGAATTCGGCTGGCGACTGTTCGATGCGGCGTATGATCGTGCCTTCGGAGAATCCTGCTTCGACCAGCTCGACGACTTTATCGTTGGTGAGCGTCGGCGTCCTTTCCAGTTTGGGAGGCTCAGCACCGCCGGCTTCCACCGGTGGACGAAGGATACGCACGGTGGCGCTTCCGTTGGTTTGCGTATCGCCCTGATTGGAGCCGCTCATGCCGCGCCCTCGCGTACGGCTCGAAGAACCGCTGCCTGAGCCGAAGATACCTGTGCCGCCGCCGTCGCCGCTCGCGCCGTTTCGCCCCGGGCGTGATAAGCCGTTCGATTCATCGAAAAAGGAGTCGTCGCCGAGATCGTCGGCTGACGCCCCATCGTTTTCGGAGAGCGCGAGCATGGCTAGAATGACGCGCTCGCTGACGCCGCTCTTCTTGAGCTCGATCAAACGGTCGGGCGAGAGGTCAAAGCGTGTCGGGCGCGAATGAATAATGGCGATCAGAGTCTTTTCTTTGAAACCGGCGCGCACCAGCTTGATGACGGAAGCGTTTGTGAGCGGCGCTTCGTCCGCTTGCTGAAGGGGAGCGCCCGGGACATACAAGCTGAGAGACAGACAGAGGGCGAAAGCCCGCGCGATTTTCTTTAAAGCTATTGTCATGGGGCTGCTTCTTCGGCCTTCCTTCGGTTGATCTCCAATTGATTTAAATGTCTAATGCCCTGACTCTTTCGATCATTTACGGCGGCTATTTCAAGCCGGCGGCTTTGGCGACCGTTCCCGCCTGTGTGTGCGCCGCCGCACCCGCCGCCGGCCTGTTCTTTTCATAGCGCGCGCTGATGCGCTTGACGTAATCACGCGTCTCTCTGTAGGGCGGCACGCGGCCTCCGTACTTCATCACGGCTCCCTCACCGGCGTTGTAGCTGGCGAGCACCAGATCGACGCGGCCATCGAAACTATCGAGCAGCAGTTTCAGGTAACGCGTGCCGCCCATGATATTTTCCGCCGGGTCGAACGGCTTACGCACGCCGAAGCGAGCGCCCGTTCCCGGCATCAACTGCATCAGGCCGCGTGCCCCCTTGGGCGAAACGACGCGCGCGTTGAAATGCGACTCCTGCTCCATGACGCAGAAGATCAGGTACGGGTCGACGCCGTAACGCGCTCCGTTCTGCTTGATAAGCGCGTCTATATGCGCGTTGCCGGTGCTCCAACCGCGCTCCGTCCATGAGCGTTTGCCGCCCGTGGCTGTGGCGAGTTGCGGGCGCTCGCGTTCGATGCGCTCGATTCTGGCCCGCTCAAGAAAGATCGAGAGGATGCCGCGCCTGTACCATGCGCCGCTCGCGGTCTCCGTCACTTCGTCTGCTTCGACGCGCGCTCCGCCGACAAGATAAATCCAGACAGGTTCTGCTTGAGCGCCGGGTTGCGCTGCGGCGCTGATCTCTACGATCTTTACTTTCGGCGCGGGCGTGGTATTCGCCTCCGACCCGGCTGCGTCGTCGCCGCCCTCTATGCTGCGAACGCGAGAGCGCTCGATCAGGTTGGTGATTCCGCCTCGTCTAATCCAGACGCCCTGCGCGTCTTCCCACGCGTCGTCGACCTCTACGGACGTTCCGTCAACGAAGCTTAAGGCTTTACCCCCTTTGCGCGCGGTCGTCGCCTCCGGGGAAGCACCGGCGGGCTCGTCCGACGAAGGGAAAGGGACTTTGATTTCATAGCCGGGACGCAAGCGTGCCTCGACGCTCACATTGTTCAGGCGGGCGACCTCTTCGGGCGTGACCTTGAAACGCGACGCGAGGCCGGCCAGCGTATCGCCCGCGCGCACGCGAACAAGCACGACCCTTTGAGCGCTCGATTGCGGGCGCGCACCGTGTTCTCTGAATGGCTGCGCTCGGGGGAGTTTCGCAGGACGCACAGTCACGGGCGCGCCCGCACGCTGCTGTGCATGCAGGGGAGCGACGTGGCTGCCAAGGAGCAGCGTCGCACATGACAGCAGAACTGCGCGCCAGCACGCGTGGGTTTGTTTCATCGGGTTCGCTTCTTTCATGGCTCGTTTTCTACAGCGCGCAGTGTGTGTTTGAGGGGTGAGATAAGAGATTCCTCACAGTTGCAGCGGCTCTTCCATGGGGCGTTGTTCCAGCGCCGTAGCTTGTTCCTGAGTTGACGCAAAGCCGTGCGATGCGCCGAAGTAGTTGCGCCATGCCACGTCAATCAGCTTGGGCGTCAGCTCAAGCGGGCGTCCCTCGAAGAGGCACAGGTCTGTGACGCGGTCGAGCAGGTCGCGCGGCTCGCAGCCCTTCATCTGCCGGTGCTCGATCATGTAGTTGTTCAAGAGATGATCCAGGCAAGCCTGACTGCACTTGAGACCGCGCGTGTAGGCGGCGCGCTTGAATATCTCTATGTAGGCGAGCGGCGTGGGCGGCTCGACCCGGGCACGATAACCCATCCGGCGCAGGAAAGCTTCGTCGGCCAAATCCTTCTCCTGCAGGTTGGTTGAAAAGATGACGAGCTGCTCGAAAGGCACTTCGATCTTTTTGCCCGTGTTGAGCGCCAGGAAATCCACGCGGCGTTCGAGCGGGACGATCCAGCGGTTGAGCAAATCTCCGGGCGCGCAGCGCTGGCGTCCGAAGTCGTCTATGACGAGCGTGCCGCCGTTCGATTTCATCTGGAAAGGCGCTTCGTAGAAACGCGCGGCCTCGCTCCATGTCAGGTCTGTGTTATCCAGCGTCAGCTCGCCGCCGACGACGATCAGCGGGCGCTCGATCAAGACCCAGCGGCGGTCATGCTCCGCCGGCGTCTGCTCGTCGGAGAGCCTGCGGTGGCTGTGCGAGTCGAAGACGCGTATTATCTGGCCGTCAATCTCGACGGCATATGGTATCCAGATTCCGCCAGAGAGCGCGGAGTTGATTCTCTCGGCCACGGCGGTCTTGCCAGTGCCGGGCAAGCCGGTCAGAAAAAGCGAGCGGCGCGAATTGATAACGCACCCGAGCGTTTGCATTAGTGAATCCGGCAAGACCAGATCACGAAAGGCCGCGCGCACGTTCTCCATCGTCGCCGGATGCGCCGGGATGGCTTGAAGCCGCATCATGTGCGCGTAATCGCGCAGCGAGACCGGCGCTGCTCCCGTGTAGCCGCACATCATCTGCACGCGCTGGAATCGCTCCCAACCCTTATCGAGCATCGCGTATCTGGTCGCTCCCATCGTCGTCTGAAGGCGCACTTCGATCAGCTTCTCGCGATAGAGAAGCTGAAGCAGCGTTTCGGTCAGGGTGCGCGGCAAGTGAAGCCGCTCGGCGACGCGCTCGGTCGTGGGGTCGGCCAGCATGGCGACGTGCTTGAGTGCCAGATCGCACAGGAATCCTTCGGGCACGCCTGTGTCCTGCAACTCGTCAGGCGACGGTGGCCCCATCGTCTCTATCTCCGCGCGATTCAATATGGCTGTGTGGGTCATCGGAAGATTCAACCTTGTCAATGTTCAGGCTCAAAAGAACTCATTTGAGCGCCGCGTTACGTGATGCAGCGCTCAGGTTTCAGGGGTCGGCTATTTCCCGCTCCTCGCAATAGTCATCTGATCGGCGAGGGCTGTCAGTGCGCGACGAGCATCGTCCGCCTCGCCACTGCGGCCCATGCGACGATAGAGATCGACCAGTCGGCGCAGCGTGATCGAAGAGTTAGGCTCAAGACGGCGCGCGGCCTCGTAGTGCCTGATCGCTTCTTCATCGCGGCCCAGACGTTCGAGCATGGCCGCGGTGTTGAGTCGCCCGGTCAGCTCGCCACCGGCGCGCGCGAAATTCTTGTAAGCGTCGTCGTATTTACCCAGGCGGCACTGCGCGAGCGCAAGGTTGTTAAGGATGCGCTTGTCTCCGGGCGCGAGACGCGCGGCGCGCTTGAGGCGATCAACGGCGGCGCGATAGTTGCCGTTCTGGTAGAGCGAGAATCCGAGGTTGTTCAAGGTCTGAGCATCTTCGGGCGAGTCCTTCATGGCGCGCTCGTAGGACTCCCTGGCGCGCTCGCGCATTCCCTTCTGATCGTAGGCCAGGCCCAGCAGACTGTTTGCTTCGCCGCTCAAACGCGGGTCGAGCGAGGAGGCCAGCGAGAGTTCCCCGATCGCCTCGTTGACGCGACCACTGCTGAGCAGCGCGCGCCCGTTCATCAAATGCTCGCGCGCCGTCCCCTGAGTGCTCGGCCTGCTCTCTTCCATCGTCACGTTATCGCTAACGCGCATCGTGGGCGCGCTCTCGAACTTCGCGACATCCTTTTCGTTCAGGCGTCGCAGGCGATTCTCGTCGCGGCTGCCGCCGAACAATTTGCCGAAGGCTTTGAAGGGGGCTTTGATAATTCTGGCGAGCTTATTGCCGCCCTTCCTGCCTTCTTTGTTCTGGCCGACGGGCGAGCCGTTCGAGTCAATGATGTTGGTCTCGGCGTCTCCGTCGCGGCTCGTAGTCTCTGCCGTCCAGAGCGCGGTCGCGCCAAAGCAGATCGTGAAGGCGAGAGTGATGGCGATGATGGTTCTGATACGCATGGCTCTTACTTACTCCTCTACATGTTTTTGAGTGTGTCCATCAGTTGGAGGGCAGCCGGGCCGAGGATGGCTATGAAAAGTGTCGGGAAGAGAAAACAGGCCAGCGGCAACAGCAGCTTGACGGCGGCCTTCTGCGCTGCCTGTTCGGCACGCTGGCGTCGCTTGGTACGCAAACTGTCGGCGTAGACGCGCACGGCGCGCGCGATGGAAGTGCCGAAGCGGTCGGCTTGAATAAGCATCGCGACGAGGCTTCGCAGGTCGTCGACGCCCGTGCGCTCGGCCAGATTCCTGAGCGCCTCTTCGCGCTCGCGCCCGACGCGAATCTCAAGGTTCGCTATCTCAAACTCTTCGCTGATGTCCGGGTGAACATCCTTCAGCTCGGCGCTGATGCGTAGCATCGAAGCGTTCAGACCGAGTCCGGCCTCAATCGACACCACCATCAGGTCGAGCGCGTCGGCCAGTCCCCAGCGCACACGCTGCTGGCGGTTGCGAATCATGCGACCCAGCAGGTAGCGCGGCATGATGAAGCCTTTGGCGAACGCCAGCATGATAAATATGAAGGCGCTGCCGATGGGGCGGGCCAGCAAGGCACAGGAGAGCGCCACCAAACATGGGTATCCGATCATAGAGGCCAGTTGAATGGCGCGATAAATGATCGGTGCATTCCGGTTACGATAGCCTGCCTGCATCAGCTTCTTTTGCAGATTGTGCGCCTCCACAGCCGAGACGGGCACGAGACGATTGAGCGGCGTGGCGATCCGCTCAGCGAAATCCGAAGCCGCGCTCTCCTCCTGCATGATCGATACCGAAGCGGCCTGCATGGACGCTCCGCCCTCGTTCATTTTTCGCAGGCGCTCGGTCGCCGCGCTCTGCGGGCGCGAGATCAGCCAGTAGAGACCTATCACGCCGAACGTGATGCAGACGAAAGTGGAGATGGTGATGATGAGAAGCATAATAGTAATCGGTGGTCGGTGATCGGTTGTCAGCCCCGGCAGTCAGTGTTCGCTGATTGCTGACTACTCTTCAGATTTTTATCCTCAGTATCTTACGCACGACGAGCATGCCCGTGACCTGCATAAAGAGAGCGACGGCGATCAGCTTGTGTCCGCGCGGGTCGCGCCACAGGATGCTCATATAGTCGGGGTTCATCGCAGTGATGACGATGGTGATAAAGATCGGCAGGCCGCAGAGCAGCCATGCGGACATGCGCGAGCTGGTCGTCAGGGTCTTCAAGTCTCCGAGAATGCGGAAACGCTCGCGGATCGTGTGTGCGACCTTTTCCAGAATCTCCGCCAGATTGCCGCCCGTTTCGCGCTGAATCAGTATCGCCGTCACGCACAACCGCAGGTCTAAAAGCGGGATGCGCTGCGTCAGGTTTTCGAGCGCGAGCTTTAAGGAGAGGCCGAGGTTCTGTTCCTCGTAGGTCTTGCGAAACTCGGTCGCAATCGGCTCGGGCATTTCAGCCGAAACCATGTGGAGAGCTTCGGAGAAGGCGTGCCCGGCGGAGAGCGCGCGGCTCATCAGCTCAAGCGTGTCCGGCAGGTGCTCAAGGAATTGCTCGAAGCGTTTCCTGCGTTTCCAGAAGACGTGTATGAAGGGCAGGGCGGCGGCTGTCACCCCGGCGGCAACCATCACCAGCACGGAGATCGTCAGCATCGAGGCCGCCAGCGCCGCCAGCATCCCCGCCATCACTGAGAACATCACGAGGCGCGTCACAGTGATATGCAGGTCTGCCTGATCGAGCACACGCTTGAGGCGTGTGGCGACCTGCAGCTCTATCAGGAAGCGATTGATCCAGGGAATCTCGCTCAAAAGCTCTTCGCGCGCGAGGATGACTTCGACATCCTCCGTGTGCGCCGAATGGAGCAGGGCTTCCGAGAGGCGCTTTTGCAGGCGCGCGCGCTTGGCGTCAGACCCGCGCGTCGCCGTCAGGTACGCACCCAGCACGAGAAACAGGCAGAAGATAAAAACAAGGAAGGCGGCCAACATCTCTTTTACATCTCCTCGAACATGATGCGCGGCATTTGCAGGCCGCAAGCCTTGAGCCGTTCGGCGAAGCGCGGGCGAATGCCCGTCGCGCGAAAGCGCCCTATCACTCGACCCTCACGATCAACGCCCGTGCGCTCGAACTGGAAAATCTCCTGCATCGTGATCGTGTCGCCTTCCATGCCCGTCACTTCCGAAATCGAAGTCACGCGGCGCGTGCCGTCCGAGAGACGCGCGGCCTGCACGACCATGTTGATGGCCGACGCGATCTGCTGTCGCATGGCACGGTCTGAGAGTCGCATCCCGGTCATCTGAATCATCGTCTCAAGACGCGTCAGCGCATCGCGCGGCGTGTTGGCGTGCACCGTCGTTAAGCTTCCGTCGTGCCCCGTGTTCATCGCCTGTAACATGTCTATGCTCTCGCCGCCGCGCACCTCACCGATCACGATGCGGTCGGGCCGCATACGCAGGGCGTTGCGTACGAGGTCGCGCTGCGTGACTTCGCCACGGCCCTCGATGTTGGGCGGGCGCGTCTCAAGGCGGACGACGTGCGGCTGCTGCAACTGCAACTCGGCGGAATCCTCAATCGTCACGATGCGCTCGTCTTCGGGGATGTAGCCCGAAAGCGCGTTTAAGAGCGTGGTCTTGCCCGCGCCCGTACCGCCGGAGATCAGGACGTTGAGCCGCGCCTTGACGCACATTTCAAGCATCTCGGCGATGTCTCTTGTGACGGCGTTCTTCTCGATCAGCGAGCTCATGCGTAAGGGCTCTGTGCCGAAGCGGCGGATGGAGAGCACCGGCCCGTCAATCGAAAGAGGCGGGATGATGGCGTTGACGCGCGAGCCGTCGGCGAGACGTGCATCAACCATCGGCGATGATTCGTCTATGCGTCGCCCCACCGAAGAGACAATGCGCTCGATGACCCTCATCAGGTGCTCGTCGTCCTTGAAGGCGACGTTGGTGACTTCGAGCTTGCCGCGCCGCTCGATATAGATTCTGTTGTGCGTGTTGACGAGGATGTCAGAGATCGTCGGGTCGGCCAGCAGCGGCTCAAGCGGGCCGAGCCCGAAAAGCTCGTGGCGGACTTCGCTCACCAGACGCTCGCGCTCGACCGTCGAGAGCGGCATCGCTTCGGCGGCGAGCACGCCTTCGGCGAGGCGCGAGACTTCGGCGTTGAGCTGATCGGGGGCCATCGCGCCGAGCTTCGTCAGGTCCATGCGGTTGATGAGGGCACGATGCAGCCGCGACTTCATCTCCTGAAAAGAGTGCTGGCCGTTGCCGTTGGTCATCTCGACGGCGCTGCCGCCAGAGGCTACGCCGACTGAGCTTGCTTCTCGATCAAATCTTTCACGTAAGGCCATAATTGTTTACCGGCTGACGGACGGATGAAGGGTTTCGGTGACTTCGATATTTCGCGACGAAGCGGCGGAGGCGGCGCGACGCTGCCCGCCGAATAAAGAGCCCAGAAGGCTGCGACGCACGGGTTGCTCGGCGATGACTGACGCCGCATCGCCGAGGAGCGTTCCCATAATGCGCTTGATCTCGACGGCGATCTTCGAGGCGGAATCGGACTGGACGAGCGGTTGGCCCAGATTGATTGAGGTGACGGCGGTTTGATAATCGCTGGGGACGAAACCGACCACTGGCTCGCCGAGGAATTTCTCCACCTGTCTGAGGTCAAGGTCGATCTGTTTGCTCCAGCGATTGACGACCACTCTGACCTTCTTGCGCGGGTAGCCGAGGCGATCAAAGATTTCCAGAGAGCGCTGCGCGCTGCGTATCGCCGGGATATCGAGCGTCAGCACGAGCACGATGTCGTCGGCCTGATCGAGCGCGGCGAGCGTGATGGCGTCGAAGGTATGCTGCGGGTCGAGGACGACGTATTCGTAGCGCTCGCGCAGGCGTTCAAGTGCCTCGAAGACATGCTCCGGCTCTATGTCGTCCGCCGAGTCTGCCTCTCGCGGCGCGGCCAGAAGCGCAAGGTTGGAAGAGTATGGCGTCAGGTAGCTCGTCAGTAGAGAATCGTCCATGCGGGCGCGATTCTCGACCAGATCGGCGATTGAGTATTTGGCTTCGACTCCGAGAAAGAGCGGCAGGTCGCCCGCCTGCAAGTTCAGGTCAACCAGCACCGTGGGCCTGTTGGTCGCGGCGGCCAGATTGGTCGCCATGAAGGTCGTGCCGCAGCCGCCCTTGCTGGAAAAGACGGCGATCATGCGTCCCTTCTTTTTCGGCGTCTCGATGCGCGTCGAGCAGAACTCGGCGGTGCGCGCCATCACGGTGCTGAACTCTTCCCTGTTAATCGGCAGGCGAAGAAACTCCCGCGCTCCGGCGCGCATGCTGCGAAGAATCACCTCGCCCGAAGCATCGCGCGCCGCGCAGATCAGGGCTGTGGGCACGCCTTCATTGGTCAGGCGCTCGATGAGCGCGATGCCCTGCTCGGTGTTCGCCCCAAGCGTAATGACGGCAGCGTTGGGGCGAAGGTGTACGATCTGCTCGTAGACCTGCTCGGGGTCGTCGCCCCCGGCCAGAAGGCGGCCATCCATCTCCTGTAGAGAGGCGCGAATCTCCTTGAAGGTATCGAGTCCGGTGCTCAGGATTACGAAGCTGAGTGGTTGAGTCATCATTAGTCCTTAAACGAAAAGTGTCTGGCTCTCTTCTTCTTCCCTGACGACAAAGATGGGGTTCACTACGGGTAGATGACGATGCCCGCGTTCTCGGCGGTCAGCGTCGTTTTATACCTGGGCATGCGAATAGTGCCGCCGACGAGCGGGACGCTGAATTTAAAGTCGTAATCCTGAATCTGTACGGAGACCGTCCCCTTGTTGACGCCGAAGGCGTTCGGAGGCTTGGAGTATTCGACAAGCACGTTGGTCGTCGAGAGGTTATCCACAAGCGGCGAGGAGCCTCCCGCCGTGCTTCCGTAGACGGCCATGTTCTTGACATCGCCTTCGTTGGCCTCGGCGTGAACCACTGCGTAGCGTGCGCCGCGTCGCGCGGCATCCGAGAGCGCATTGTGGACGTAGAGCATGCGCCCGAACTCGACGATGGCAAACATTACTGTCAGGAAGACGGTCGCGCCGATAGCGAACTCCATCAACGTCGTGCCCCGCTCGCTTTTCCTTGAGTTTCCGCAACGCATCATTCAGCCCCTATAGAATTGCCGGTGTCGTTGACAGTGCCTGCATCATGGTGCTCGGAGCGACCTGTATTTTCAGCGAGTACGCCGGGTTGCCCGTCAGCTTGCCGAGATCGAATACCGGCTCGTAGTAAAAGCCCTCGATGCGGACGTTGATCGTCTCGGGCAGGACGCCGGGTACGCCGCCCGCCCTGTCAATCTTCACCTGATCGATGGTGAGCCCGCTGATAACCATGTCTGTATCGGCGCACGCGGTCGTGTTGCCGCACATAACGAGTCTACGGGCGTTGTCATCCATGGCCTTCGCCGGCTGGCTCATCAGGTAGCGCGCGCCGACGCGCGTGGCCTTCGCCAGGGTCGTGTAGGTGTAGAAGAAGCGACCGAATTCCGCGACCGCCGCGAACATCAGAATGAAGACCGGCAGCACGATGGCTAGCTCGACCAGTTGAGTGCCGCGCTCACTTTTGGTGAAGCGGCGCAGAGGACGCATGAAGGGGAAGCTGGCTTTCATTTTCGGCCTTGACCTTACTTGAAGAGGACGGGGATGTTCATCGTTGAGCTGACGGGGCCGCCGAGCGGGTCATAGCCGCCGCTGCCGATCACCGTCGTGTCGTCTATGTACTCTGCCTGTATGTCGCCGCCGTTGCCGCTACCGGCCTTGGTGCGTAGGAAGAAGAGGCCGAAGCGATCAAACTTCACCGTATCGCGTCCCTGATCGTACTGATCTTTTTTGATAATCGGGATAATCACCACGCGTCGACCAGCGACGCCCGCGTGGCTTGGCGACTGGACGGATTTACCGGCCAGATATTCGTCGTAGGTGATGTTCTCTTTAATGTTCGTGTCGGGCGGATACTGTGCCGGGTCCATCCCGCTGGCGTAGTCATCGAAGCGCGTATTAATACCCTGTCGCACGGGGCCGGAGTTAACGCCCGGCTCTGTATTAACACTGTAGACATCGCCCGGCCCGGCCTCCGTATGCACGCCGCTGGCGATGCCTACGCGCAGGTCGCTGCCGCCGCGACTGGCGACGGCCAGCGCCTGATAGTTGCCGGGCGAGGTGCTATTGTTCGACGCGGCGCGAATCGTATAGGTGTTGCCCGGCATCATCGGCACGTCGTAGTCGATGACGGAGAGCGGCAGCCAGTCCATGAAAGTGTTGATCGGCGCAGCCCCGGCTGTGGCCGTCGCCGAAAGATTCAGCTTGTCGCCCAGAATCATCGCGGCGAAGCTCATGCCGACAGGAGACTGCGGCGTCGTCACCTGCACGTAGCGGATAGTCGAGGCGACTCCCTGAGCAGCCGTTTCGTTCATATACCCGTAATCAAGATGGGCTGAGAAAAGAACGTTGGTGCGCGGGATGGTTATGTTCGTGTGGTTGAACTCGTACTTATTCTTGATGGTCGTGACGGCGCGATCAGTGGCTTCCGTTATTCCGGCGGCGGAAGAGTTCAGGGCGGACGCTCCGGCGAGCGCCGCCGCATCCGCCGCATTCTGTAACTCGGCCTTCGTCACATAAAGGTGACTGACATCGACGCCCAGACCGACGGCGAAGAGGAGGGCGAGCATGCCCAGCGAAGCCGTTGCCAGAACCGAGCCGCGCTCGCCCTTTCGTGCCGTTCTCTGCATCTGCTGTTTGTTCATCTCGTCCTCCTCTCCCACGTCTTTGATTCAGGTCTACGGAAGCTACCTTTGCGGGGCCGCGCCGATATCCATCTTCATGGCGACCGGCGAAGCGCCGAGCGATAGCGGCCATGTGTCGTTTCTGCTCGGCGGCAAAAACGAGACCGAGCCGCTGGTTGACGGAAGCGCGGGCTTCATCGCAGGCTTGACCGTCTTCTCCGCGGGCTTCGGCGCGGTGACGGCGGGCACGGCGTGCTGCGATGTGCTTCCGTTCGAGTAGCCGCTCTCGCCCTGTATGCCTTCGCCCTTGGGCTCGACGCCCAGTGGTGAGCCGTTCTTGAGGCCGTCCACGCCACGCAGGTTCGGCAGGTCGTCCGGGTTGACGGGCTTGACCAACTGCGCCGTGACGATAAAGATCAGCTCCGTCTCCTGCTTCTGAAACGACTTTGATTTGAAGAGAGCGCCGATGACGGGGATGTCGCCGATAACCGGAACTTTCGACATAGAGCGCTGCTCGCTATTGTCCAGGAGGCCCGCGAGCGCAAAGCTCTGGCCGTCTCTGAGTTCTATGCCGGTCTTGGCACGTCGCGTGCGAAGCGCCGGAATGACGAAGCCATCGAACTTAACGCCGGTCGAAAAATCTATCGTCGAGACTTCCGGCTCAAGCTCAAGGCGGATGTGGTCTTCGTCGATGATCGTCGGCTTGAAGTTCAGGCGCACGCCGTACTCTTTGAAGACCACGGTGACGGACGTGCGGTTATCGCCGCTCTGCACGATGGGCACGGGAAACTCTCCGCCGGCCAGAAAGCTCGCCTGCTGTCCGTCCATAGCGATCAGGTTCGGCTCGGCCAGAGAGCGCAGTGCGCCCTGCTGCTGCATCGCCCTGATCATCGCCAAGGTGTTTCCGCCCATCACGAAAAGATTAAGCGCGTTGGAGAACGTGCCCGTCAGGATGCCGTTCGTGACGCTGCCCAGGGAGCTTGGCCCACCGCCCGTGTTGGCATAGACGCCGGAGCTTCCGCCCTGATAGGCGTAAGACGTGCCGAGGTCTTTCATGCGATTGCGGCTCACTTCCGCGACTCTCACCATCAACTGCACCTGCGCCGCGTTCTTCACGGGCGTCGCCAGCATATTGACGGTCTTGAATCCGGCGGCCTCGACCACGTTCTGCACCTGCGTGGCCGTCGTCGGGTCTTTGACGCTGCCCGAAAGCACAACAGAGCCGTTGGCCTGACTCAGGCGTATGTCGTCTTTGGGAAAGAGCGCGCGTATCTGCGAATCGATCAGCGAAAGATTGGCCCGCACGTAAACGTCGAAGACCAGAAACTTTCCGCCCGACTGTTCCCAGGCGATGAAGTTGACCTGACCGAACGCCTTGCCGTTGACCAGCACCTGATCGGGCGCAACCAGCACGGCCTCTGCGATCTCAGGATTCGAGACCGAGAAGCGACCAATCGGGCGGTCGAAGTTGATGACGCGCGATTGGCCCACGAGCACGTTGACGGGAACGGCCTCCTTGTTGGTGGAGAAGGACGCGCTGTAGGAGGTCTCCTGCGCGCGCGCGGCGGGGACGACGAGGGTAGAGACGATCATCGCCGCACAAAGAAGGGTGACGATGCGTGCGATAAGGGAACGGGTCTGCATGATGCTATGGCTCCTCTGGTGGCGAAAACTTCGTTGGCAGTCGGTAGCCGGTAATCAGTCGTCATCGTTTGACCGACGACTCATCACCGGCTGCTGATTACTATTTAAGGGAAATCGACGCTGCGTTTCTTGCCCGCCTCGATCATCTCGACCGAGGAGCGCGGCGCAGGCGGCGCTTGCGGTGCGCTCACGACGGGCGCGGGCGCTTCCATGACCTGACGCACGCGGCGCGGCGCTGCGACTGCTGCTGTCTGTGCGACTGGCTTCGCCTGCTCGCTCTTGAGCGCGCCCGGGTCGGGCACAGGCATGGCGTGTTCGCCTGACAGAAGCGAGCGCTTGTTCTGGCCCGTGGTCTGCGAATCTTCCTGATCTATGCCGTTACGCATGACGAGTTGCAGCTTGCCTTCGTTGGCGGCGAGCACGAGCTTTTCGGCCTGCTCCGGCGTCACCTGTAGAGTGACGGCCTTGACGCTGTTGGCCTCGCGCTCGTCCTTCGGATGATCTATGTTCTGGCCGTTCGCCAGCACCTTGATGTTCTGCAAGACGATCTTGGAGATGGGGTCTTGACGGATGTTATTCTCGGCAGGGTCTATGACGACCACTACGTCAACCATCGCGCCCGGCAGGATGAAGCCGGAGATGCCGACGACATCGTCAACCTTGACGGTGATGGCGCGGTATCCTTCGGGGATGACGGCGGAGAGCCCGCCGGCAGTGCCTTCGGCGGCGAGCTTCGCGTCCGTGATGGGCTCGCGCGCGGCGATGTTGGTGACGGCGACGCGACCGACCAGCTTTTCAACAGAGTCGAAAACGCCGTCGGGCATGGAATCGCGCGGGAACTGCACGACGCTCAGCTGCTCGGGGATGATCTTCGTGCCAAGCGGTATGGCGACCTTCGCCACCACGACGTTGTTGAGATTTTTGGTGTAGGCTTGTGCGCTCGAAAGATAACGGCTCACGGAAATGGCCGCGAGTGTTCCGAAAAGCAGAGCGCCTCCGAGGACGATCATGAAACGTTTGTTCCGCATGGCTCTTTTCTCCGTTCAAGAATGAACTCTTTCGTCGCTACAAAAGGCTTTAAGCGCGGAAGAGGGCTACTGAGATGAGGCTGCCGATCATGATGGCAACCCCGTAGGGGATCGTGTGACGACGATCTGCGGGGACAGCGAAACGCGGGACTTGCCAGCCGGGCAACAGGCCGACCAGAATCATCAGGACACGCTGCATGGTGGCTCTGACCGTCCGCGCGCGAATCATTGAATAGACGGCGATGACCCCGCCCGTGATGGCAACGATTAAAAGCGTCGGCAGCACAAGCTGCGCGCCGATGACAGAGCCGACCGCCGCGAAAAGCTTGACATCGCCAGCGCCCATCGCTCCGAAAACGTGCAGGATAAAGAGCGGAAAGAAAGCGAGAGCGCAACCGCCGAGGCTCGCCAGAAGGCCGCTTGTGCCCGCGAAGATAAGATTGACCGCGAACCCACAGATGAGCGTCGCCAACACGAAAGCGTTCGGAATGCGGCGATAGCGCACATCGTAGTAAGCGATGATTGCGCCAACGGGCGCGAGTATCAGTGTTATGTAAACGAGCGGGGCGGTCATCTGTTTTCGGCTTGCTCCGTCTTTGAATATTCTCTTTCAATCCGGCAAAGACTATTTATTGATACCGGCGGTCAGCTCCGTGATCTTGCCGGTGATGGCGGTTCCAAGTGTGGTAAAGACGCCCGCGACGGCGATGGCGACCAGCGCCGCTGCCACAGCGTATTCGGACAATTCCAGCCCGGTTTCATCATGCAGGAAGTTTTTAAGCATCGCGGTTAATCCTCGTAGGGGTGAGTCAAGTTCAAGGGTCGGTGCGCTCTTGCTCGCTGTTCATATGCAGGAGCAAGAGCGCGCCTGATTGTGTCTTGATGGATTATTTACCGGCGGTGATGCGGCCAGACAGCTCACCGATCTTGGTGGAGATGGTCGTGCCGAGGGTCGAGAAAGCGCCGACGACGGCGATGGCGACCAGCGCGGCGGCGACCGCGTACTCGGACAATTCCAGACCTGTTTCATCGCGAAGGAAATTCTTAATCATTGTGCTTGCTCCTTTAGAGTGTGTGGTTGAAGGGTTGAAGGTTATGCCCTCTTGTTGGCGACCGTTGCGCTTGCCTCGCAACCGTCACCGGAAGGCGGCGGAAAAATTTAATAGCCCATGTGGATCATTGAAGCGCTTCGTGGGCTCGGCTGATCATTCACCTTGCTGATTGAGCGCGTCATGCGCCCAGCCTTATTTGCACGACGACCGAAGCCGTTGATGATGCTAGCCACTGCGCCGCCGAAAGCGAGAGCGATAAGCAGCAGATCGTCCTGCGTCCCCTGCGCCAGAGCCACAGCACGCGCACCGACGACCAGCGCAATGACAAAGAAAGGGACGACCAGCGCGACGCCGACGAGCGATATGAACATCCGGGCGGTGACTGCTTTCATCAATTCCTTTTCCTCCTCTTTGCTATCCCTGAAACTTTCAGCTTGACAGAGCGCTTCACAGCTACTACTGACGCCGACTCTCTTTACAAGACCCGTGCCGCACGCCCACACGGCACTTCAAAGGCCCTGTTTATATGGAGTTGATCGAAAACAGAGGGATTCCACTTGTCGCCCAGAGTTGTCAGAAACGGTTGGGCCAATGGAAGGGTCTGTATGCTCCGACCCGCATGAAATCAATTGCTGTGAGGGACTTAAGGCCTTGTCGCCGCCCGTTGTCACAGGGCGGAGGTTTTTCACCCGCAGATGACGCCGGAAGGCTAACGCAAGCGCACTGCGAAAAAATTTTCTTACAATTCGCGCCAGCCGCGCTCGCTGACAAAACAAAAGCGACCGGTCTGGATAAGACCGATCGCTTTCGTTAATTGATAAAAGCTGTCCGTCAGTTACAGGTGGCGAAACGTCTCGACCGCAAAGAGCATCAGGCTGATGAAACTTCCGGCAATCGTAAACGTCCATTCAACGAGCGCGCTCCTGCGTCGCAGCAGCCCGCGCAGCATCAGCATCCCGCACTTCCACCCGTCCTGCTGGTAAAGAGGAAGCAGATTCGTCGCAGCCAGCAACAGATTAACAGCGCTGAAGCGCGTCCCGGCGAAGAGCGCGGCGGCGACAAGGTTGACATTGATGCCCGCCAGCATGACCAGCACCTGCTGGCTGAGCGGTCGCCTTTGCAGCTCCGTCATATCGAGGCGGACGTATGCCCCAATGGGCAGCGCGTGCAGCTTGTACTCGACCGCGCCCCACCTGAAAGAGATAACTCGCCGTCCCCATCCCAGACCGAACTCCGTCGCGGGAACGGCACACACACGCGCCGCGCCCAAGTGGCCCAACTCGTGAATGAATATCGCCAGAAGAAAATAGAGAGCGTAAGAGATCAGCATATGGAGGAAAGGAAGAATTGAAAGATGTAGGGGTTAGAGGGCTGCTGCGGCCTGTTTCCTATGATCCTAATGTCGCTCGGCGCGCAATTGCAGTCCGGGCTCGGTGTCCTCCTGTAGGAAATCACCGACATCAATCGCCAGGCGTTTCAGTTTTTTGTAGAGCGTTTGACGCGAGCCAAGGCCCAGCGCCTCGCTCGTCCGCGCGACGTTGCAGTCGTGGCGCTTGAGCGTTTCCGTAATCACACGGCGCTCGAAATCCTCAAGGAGATGATCCAGGTCGGCTGGGGATTCTTTAGTCTGCAACGCGTGACGCGCGCTTTCGGGCAACACGCGCTCGTTGATGTGTTCGAGAGTGATATACGTTCCTTCATCCGCATACAGCACCAGCCTCTCGATCTCAGCCGCCAACTCGCGCACATTGCCCGGCCATGCGTAGTTCTGTAGGGCGTTGATGGCTTCGTTGGTAATGCCCGCAATCGCACGGTCGTTGCGTCTGGCATAGTGCGTCAGGAAATGAGAGATCAAAGCGGCTGTGTCTTCGGGACGCTCTCTGAGTGGCGGCACGTAGAGCGAGAGCGACGCGACGCGATAATAGAGGTCTTCGCGGAATCTGCCCTCACGCACTTCGCGCTCCAAGTTTTTGTGAGTGGCGGCGACCACCCTCACCTTAACCTTTCGCGGAGCGCGCTCGCCGAGCGTGTGAACTTCGCCCTCCTGAAGAAACCTGAGCAGCTTGGGTTGTAAGGCCAGCGGCAGATCACCAATCTCGTCCAGAAAAAGCGTGCCGCCCTCGGCAGCACGTATCAATCCCTCGTAATCCGTGTGCGCGCCCGTGAAGGCTCCCTTGCGATGGCCGAAGAGCATGCTTTCGATCAAATCGGCTGGCGCTGCCGTGCAGTTGAACGGAATGAACTCGGCCAGACACCTCTTACTAAGCCGATGAATGGAACGCGCCACCAGCTCTTTACCCGTGCCTGATTCACCCGTGATCAAGACGGTCGAGTCGGAATCCTTAATGCGCTCGACCGCGCGCGAGACAGCAGACATCGCGCGACTGTTGAAAACCATGCCCGGCAAAGTCGAAGCGGCAACGACCGGGGACGGCATTGTTTTCATCAGCGGTTGCTGAGAGCCCTTTAATGAAACGTGCGCGTGAGCAAGTTGCGCGACATCGGACAGTATGCGTATCTCTTTCGCCTGATTTTCGTTGAGCGGACGTACGCATCTCCCGTAAATGGCTGCTCCCTCACGACTTGTCGCCGCAGAACTGAGCACCAGACAGATGGCCTGATCTCCACTTTTCGGCTCTATTACCCTGCCCGGCGCTGACAGAGCGGTCGTTACCGTTATTTCGGCCTCAGCGATTTCGTCCTGATTGAGCCCCTCGACCCACTTCAAGCGCGGTCGCTCCCCAGGGGTTTGTGTCCATGTTGCCAAGCCGTAGGTCTGCGCCGTCGCATCAATCATCAGAGTCAGCTTGAGCATCACCTCGTAAAGCAGATCGGGGCCGGTGGTCGCCGCATGGCACAGCGCCCGAACCATCGCCGCGAGCGGTAAATGATACTGCGGATTGGAGTTAATTTTATTTTCGGAAGCCAACGAAGACGGCAAATTTGACATAGACCTCAGGTTCCCCACGGGCATTATCTCTTCAGGCTTAAGGAGGATACCTTCAGAAAAATTCAGGCGCGGCTAGAGAGTTCTGGCTGCTAACATCGTGGGGCAAGGTCACTGAAGAGGATCCGGTCGGAATGCTTCAGCAGGGGCTGGATCATTACAGGTTGATCCAACCACTTGACCGACAGTCTAGGCACAATAAGATAGGCTGTCAACATAATTTAACAGTGTAGTGCTTTACGATAGGAAATTAACTGCGGCAAGGAGTCAGGGCTGGCTATCTGGCAGCTTTTTTCCACACCTGTGATGAAAGTTCCGGGGCGCTATCCCCAGCATATACATAGCCATCTGACCTGAATGCCCTACTGGCGGATTTCCGTTCGCCGACTGTTCGCCGCAATAATAGCTTAGCACGCCTTACTTCAAGTAAATGTTGAACTTAGCGCCCCAACTCGTTGTAAAGAAAAGTCTTTACACCCTACACGCCGCATGCTACAGTCCCGCCACTTTGCCGCTAAATGATTGATAGGCAAAGGATTGAAAGCTCTCCCTAGCGCATTACCTTGGGGTGTACGCCTTTCGTCGGCACATTATCTTGGGTTTCAGACGAAAAACCGCATATCAAGCGCCTTGGGTTAATAAACTGGCGATGCGTCCCATCGGAGAATTGATCAATGAAGACAAAAACGTCCCCGGCAGTGAAGAATCGGCGGGAATGTCGTTCAAAGGTCACGATGCGAAGAAAAATGGCATCTTTGCGTGTCTGCTCGCAACGGAGGCTTTTGCGACGCGCGAGGCGAGCTTAAGCGAACCATTTGACGGCGCGAGAGAGCGCGCGAGCTGACGGAGCGGTTACGGATACAGGCGGAAACGGAATCTGATCAAACTTTGGAGGAACTTCTTTAACATGGCCGCAAACGAATACTGGGTTGATAGTCGCCTTCGCTCTCAACGTGTCGCTTCTCGCACCCTGCCGCAGCTCGCGCCGGTTCAAGACCTCTCGCGTGAGATTATAGGCACGCGGACGGAGGTTCGCCGTCGCGGCGGCATCATTCCGTCTTGGGTCGTCTTCTCGACAATTATCCTTGCGACCTTCGCGCTCTGCGTCACGATCACCATGCGCACGCGGGCAGAGGTTCGCGCAGCGTCCGAGCAGTTTCAGTCGGTTGGGTCGGAAGTTGAAACGCTGCGTAATAGCAATGCAGCGCTCGAGCAGGAAGTCCGCCGTCTGCACACTGACCCGCGCGCCATAGAGTCCGCTGCACGCACACGACTCAACATGGTGCGCGCCAATGAAGTCGTCGTCCCGGTCGAATGAAAGGAGAAAGGAGAGCGGAGAATCATTCGAGCATCGGAGGCTATCATAGGAAGCTATCATAAAAGTTCCGCCTGTCGCCTTCCGTTAGTTTTCCGCTTCAGCTTCTACAAATCATCATCTCCTGCCGGAATATGCGCGGCTCTGATCTGCCAATCAGGGCCGCGCCTCTCTTTCTCAAACCGCTCATCAATCGCGATTAAGACTCGGTTGACACTCTATATAACGGTCAACTAATATCGAACTCTCAATTAACTTTGCAGAGCTTACTAAACTAATGTTCGCATGCTCTATGCGAAGCCAGGGACTCAAGAGAAAGTTATGCCTGAGATCAAAGAAAACGTTTCGCCGGAAAAAGCAGCGGTCGAGAGATGGGAGAAGGAAA
The DNA here is from genome assembly GCA_036389675.1 of Pyrinomonadaceae bacterium. GTDB lineage: Bacteria > Acidobacteriota > Blastocatellia > Pyrinomonadales > Pyrinomonadaceae > DASQYE01. Next base: position 114,704 of record DASVWI010000023.1, on the reverse strand, counting down.
CGCTCTTGCCTGTCCTCAAGAAAAGGCCCGAGCGCAAAGAGCGGTTTGAGACCGTTTCGCTCGACGAGGTCAACCGTCTCTACACGCCCGCCGACACCGCCGGCGTTGACTTCGAGCGGGACATCTCTTACCCGGGCGAGTTCCCTTACACGCGCGGCATACATCCGACAGGTTATCGCGGCAAGCTGTGGACGATGCGCCAGTTCGCCGGGTTCGGAACGCCTGAAGAGACGAACGCGCGTTTCAAATACCTGATGGGCCAGGGCCAGACGGGACTTTCGGTCGCTTACGATTTGCCGACGCTGATGGGCTACGATTCCGACTCGCCGCTCTCAGAGGGTGAAGTCGGCAAGTGCGGCGTGGCGGTCTCGTCGCTTTCGGACATGGAAGTGCTATTCGATGGCATTCCGCTCGAACAGGTGACAGTTTCGCAGACGATCAACGCGCCCGCCTCGATTTTGCTCGCCATGTATCTGGTGGTCGCCGAAAAGCAGGGCGCGGATTGGAAGAAGATCTCCGGCACGCTGCAAAATGATATTTTGAAGGAGTACATCGCGCAGAAGGAGTGGATTTATCCGATCCGCCCGGCAATGAAGCTCGTCACGGACACCTTCGAGTTCTGCACACAGCATGTGCCCAAATACAATCCGATTTCCGTGAGCGGTTATCACATACGAGAAGCCGGCGCGACCGCGTTGCAGGAATTGGCTTTCACACTGCGCGACGGCATCGAGTATGTCGAGTGGGGCGTGCGAGCCGGTCTTGACGTGGACGAGTTCGTGCCGCGTATCTCTTTCTTCTTCAACGCGCATAACGATTTCTTCGAGGAGATAGCGAAGTATCGCGCCGCCCGCCGCATCTGGTCGCGCGTCATGCGCGAACGCTTCAATGCTCGGAATGAGCGAACGCTGCAACTGCGCTTCCACACGCAGACGGCTGGCGTCTCTCTGACAGTGCAGCAACCTCTTAATAACATCGTTCGCGTCGCGATACAGGCTCTCGCGGGCGTGCTCGGCGGGACGAACAGCCTGCATACCGATGCATACGACGAGGCCTTGGCGCTTCCGACAGACCGCGCCGCTCTGATAGCCCTGCGCACACAACAGATCATCGCCGAGGAAACGGGTGTAGCCAACACGATTGACCCGCTCGGCGGTTCTTACTTCATCGAAGCCCTGACAGAAAAAATGGAACAGGGTGCGCTCGCCTACTTCGAGAAGATAGATGCGATGGGCGGGATGGTGGAGGCGGTCGAGAAGGGTTTCCCGCAGCGAGAGATTCAGGACTCCGCCTATCATTACCAGAAGGCGGTCGAGCGCGGCGATCAAACAATCGTCGGCGTCAACAAATACAGGATGGAGGGCGAGCAGTCGGAGATTACGACACTGGTGATTGACGAAGGGGTGCGCGATCACCAGAACGAGCGTTTGAATGAGACACGAGCGCGCCGCGACAAAGGCGCAGTCGCTATTGCTCTGGAGAAAGTCCGCAGGGCTGCGCGCGATAACGAGAACACGATGCCGGCAACCATCGAAGCCGTCCGCGCCTACGCCACGCTCGGCGAAATCTGCGATGCGCTGCGCGACGTTTACGGCTTATACGAAGAGCCTGCAATTTAAATCAGTGACGAGAGGCAGGGTGAAAAGACCTCGCTGCGGCTCGTCAATCGTCACTCTTCACTTGTCACTGTTTTCTTATGATTGAACAGAAGATACGCGTTCTTGTCGCCAAGCCCGGTCTTGATGGTCATGATAGAGGGGCCAAGGTGATTGCGCGCGCGCTCAGGGACGCGGGGATGGAAGTGATCTATACGGGGCTCAGGCAAACGCCCGAGATGATCGCGGCGGCGGCGCTTCAGGAGGACGTTGATGCGGTCGGCATCTCTATCCTGAGCGGCGCGCATAACACGCTCTGCCCGCGCATCGTCTCGCTCTTGCGCGAACAGGGTATGGACGATTGTCTCGTCGTCGTCGGCGGCATCGTCCCGCAGGAAGATATACCGCGACTCAAAGAGCAGGGCGTCTCGGCCATTTTTCTGCCGGGCACGTCTACGGAAGACATCATCAAGTTTCTGCGCGAGCACGTCCGTCCACGCGAATGACGGAAGATGAGAGATACAAATCCGCTGCGCCCGTCGTTGTCGAGGCGCATCCTCCGATAGCGATCATCCGCCTCAATCGTCCAGCCGAACGCAACCAGCTGTCCATCTCAACGCTCGATCAACTGGACGCCGCAGTCTCTTGGCTCTTAGAGCGCGTTGATATTAAATCCATCATCTTCACGGGCACAGGTGATGTCTTTGCATCCGGCGCAAACATCAGAGAGCTTCGAGAGCTTGCGCCTGAGGGGGCCGCGGAGCTGGCGCGGCGCGGGCAGCAGCTCTTTCAAAAGATCGCGGACGCGAAGCCATTGACCATCGCCGCCATCAACGGTTACTGCATGGGTGGTGGGTTAGATTTGGCGCTCGCCTGCGCGCTCCGCCACGCATCATCGCGCGCGACGTTGGCGCATCCGGGCGCGCGTCTGGGCATCATCACAGGATGGGGAGGGACGCAGCGCCTGCCGCGCCTGATCGGAGAGGGTCGCGCGTTGGAGATTCTTTTGACGGCGCGGCGCGTGACCAGCAGCGAGGCGCTGGAGATAGGTCTTGTTAATCGGATCAGCGACCCTGTGCTCGCTTACTCGTGTGAAGTGGCGCGGAGGCTTTCCGGTTAACGCCGGTCTGAGATTTCCCCGCTCATTTATTCAAGGCTGCTTCGGTTTGCTCCCAGGCAGAGCCGTCCGCGTATACGATTCGCACCAGAATCACTTTTCCGAAGAGGCGCTCATTCTCTTTGAGGTTCAATGCCTGCACGCTGATGCTGCGGGACGGCGGCGTGGGGACGAGAATTTCGAGGTTCTTCTCTTTGCCCGGATTTATCTTCTCCTCATTGGTGAATTGCTGATGCCCTATCTTTTCGCCCGTTACCGCGTCAAAGAAGAGGTAATCCCAATCAATGGATTTGATCGTCTTCGGGCCAAGGTTTTTGACCGATAGCTTATACCTGAACCCGTAACGCTGTGTGGGGATCGCCTGACGAGCCCTCGCCTCATCTTCCCGGCGCAGCCTCACCTCGCGCGTGAGCCTGTTCTCTTCCTCGAGGTTTTTCGAATTCTTAGCACGCTCGAGTTGTCTCTCCTCGCTGATGCGTCGGCGTATAGCCGTGAAATCTCCGCCCGCTGTGCTGAAGGGGTCTTTTGACCACCCGATGCGCTCCTTATCCCAACTGAACTTGATGACCTGCACGTCGGCGGGGGCTTGAGGGTTGGCGGGGGCTTGTGCCCTCCCGGCGACTGATAGACAGATGATCATCGCTAACAGAGTCAGGGCTCTCATCTCTACTTCCTCCTCAACGTATAGAAGGTTAAAGGCGGTCGTTGACACCTGCATCTTAGTAGAAAATAGGGCTGAAGGAAATTCCCTCAGCCCTATCAGCCGTGCTCGGACAGTCTATAAGTCAGACGAAGTCATTACCTGTTTGAAGCTAGAAGACGTACCTGATGCCGACGATGATGCGGCGGTTTCCACCATTGGTTCCCCATTGATTGAGGAAATTGGTTGAGTTGATGCGTCCCTCCGGAATACCGAAATCGCGCGTGTTGGTGAGATTGTAGAAATCAGCACGGAGTTGAAGTCTGGTGTTCTCACCGATACGCGTATTCTTGACGATTCCAAAGTCTATGTTGTTGATGCCGTCGGCGCGCAGGATGTTTCTTCCGGCATCACCGACGCGCTGCCCCGCCTTCAAGGTGCTGAACAGGGCACGACCGCCGGCCAGCAACATTTCCTCGACCGTCATGTTGGACAGGTCGAGCGTCGTATTCACGTTCGGGCGAATGGCGTTGCCGACCAGGCCATCTATGCCGCTCAGCGCGCCCGTCGGGTCAGAGCCCAGAAGCGGCGTGAAGGGCGCGCCGCTCTGTAGAGTGAACAGCGCGTTGATCTGCCAGCCGCCGATCACGTGCCCGATGAATCCGCGCTGTTCCTGAAAGTAAGGGAACTCGTAAACGAAGTTGCCGGTGATGCGGTGCGGACGGTCAAAGGTGGAGCGTCCACGGTCGCAGCGGCGGCAGAAGGAGTCTTGCGAGACGGCGACTTCGGCCCCCGACGGGTTGAAGATTTCCGACGCGTCGTCGATGAAAGAACTCCAGGTGTAGTGCAGGCCCGCGCTAAAGCCACGGCTCAGGCGTTTATCAAAGCTGACTTGCAGCGAATGATAGATGGAAGAGGCGGCGTTGGCGCGCAGGCGTATGACTCCGCGCACGGGGTCAACTCTGGTCGTGGAGAAAGGCAGCCGCGGGTTGCCGTCAATGGTCTGGAACAGGCTTGTGCCTTTCGAGCCCACGTAGCCGATGCGAAGCACGGAGTTCTGCGTCAGCTCGCGCTGCAACTCGAAATTGAATGAATCGTAGGAGGGCGAGCGGAAATCCGCGCCGACCACCGTGCGCGTCAGAGTATTCGGGTTAAGGCCGGTGGCTCCCTGAATCGTGGGCAGGACGGCGAAGGCGTTGCTTGTGCCCGGGCCGGGAGCGGGAGTCACGGGCGTCGGGGCCTGTGCCGTCGTCGGCAGAGTAACCGCCGCCACGAAGGGGAAGGAGCTGGCGATGTTGGCAGCGATGTTGGTGAACGTGTAATCGTATGTTCGACCGTAGCCGCCGCGAATAACCAGTTTGTCGCCGCCAGTAATCCAGCCTATGACACCATCTTCGCGCGTCCGCAAGTTCCAGTTGAAGCCTATACGCGGGCTCCAATTGTTCGTATCGCGCTTGGGCACAGGCGTAAATCTGAATCGCTCATCGTTGCCCGCAGCCGCGACAATCGCTTCGTTTATCTTGGCTTGGTCTGTGATGGGCTGTCCGGGCGTCTCGTAGCGCACGCCTAAGGTCAGGGTGAAGTTCGGCCTGATCTTCCACTCGTCCTGCGCGAAGGCGAAGAAGTCGTGCCAGTCGTAGTAGAAGACCGAGACGCCGCCCGCCAGAGGCTTGTTGATCGTCGCCACGTCGGCGACATCATTGACGAAGCGATCAAGCGTCGAATAGAAGAGCCTCCCGCGAATGGTCGGGAAGAAGAACTGCTTCAACTGATTGCGGCGAATATCGATGCCAAACTTCAGGCCGTGATCGCCCCTCGTGTAAGAGATGTTGTCCTGAACCTGATAGGTCTGCTGGAAGCTGAATTGCGGGAGATTGACGGCCAGACCGAAGCCCGTCCGGCTCGCCGCAGCGTTGAAGCCGGTCATGCCAAGCTCGGAAATCTCGATGGAGGGTATCGTCTCCGAAGAGGGGTCTTGAGCGTTGCTATCGGATGCGCGTCTGGTATAGGCCGTACGCAGATCATTTACCAGATTGGAGGAGAGCACACTGCTGAGCACGAAGGTCGCGCCCTGGCTGCGGTTGACGTTCTTGTTCGAGTTGCCGGGAGGGGTCGCCTGCCCGGAGCCCGTCGTATCGGCGTCGTCGAAGAGATAACGGAAGAAGAAATTGTGCTTCTCGCTCAGGCGGTGATCGACGCGGACGGAGCCCTGCCAGTCATTAAAGCCAAAGGAGGTCGTGCCCGTCATGCTTCCGATGGGGACGGTAAAGACCTGCCCGCCGATTGAGAACTGCGCGGTCGAGTTGCCAGCCGTTGTGGCCGCCGGGACGAACTGTAACAGCGCCTGCACCTGCGGACGACTGCCGGCTGCCTGTTGGAGGATTGCCCTGCCCGCTGCCGTCGGCGCGCCGTTCAGCGTGAAGCCGGAGCCGAGCTGGCGATCCCACCACCTTTGCAGCGAGACGAAGAAGAATGTCCTATCCTTGCCGCTGATGATCGAGCGTCCGCCTTCGCCAAAGCGCGGCAGATGCAGCGGCCCGCCGAAGGTTCCGCCGAACTGATTCTCAATGCGGAAGGGCGCGTGCCTTGAGGATTGCGCCACAGCATTCGGGTTGCAGAATCCAGCGCCCTTGTCGGTATTGCTGCAGGCGTTCAGGGCGTTGTCGTTGTGAAACCAGAAGATAGAGCCGTGCCAATCGTTCGTGCCGCTCTTTGTGACGGCGTTGAAAATCGCGCTGCCGTTTCGCCCGTATTCGGCGCTGAACTGATTGGTGATGAGCCGTACTTCCTGAATAAGGTCAGGGTTATTGAGCTGTACTGAAGCGCCCGCGATGCCCGTGTCGTTATTGTCCTGACCATCAATCATGAAATTATTTGAGCGCTGACGACCTCCGTTTGCGGAAAAGCCTATGCCCTGCGCGAACTGGCTCTGGTTGGATTGCAGTTGACTGATGCCCGGAGCCGAGAGAGCCACGTTAAAGACGTTGCGATTGGTGGAGAGCGGAAGCTCCGAGAGTCGTCTTTCATCGAAACGAGTGCTGACCTCGGCGTTGGACGTATTCAGTAGAGCGGCGTTCTCGACAACGTTGACGACCTCCTGCACGCCCGCAGCTTTCATCTCGACATCCACCACAGCCGTCTGGTTGAGCAGCAGAGTGATGCCGGATTGCACATACTTGGCAAAGCCCGGCTGCTCCACTGTTACCTCGTAACCACCGACCGGCATACTTACCAGATTGTAACGACCCCCGCCGTCGGTTTGCACCGTGCGCGTCTGATTCCTTTCAATCTGTCGAGCGGTCACGGTTGCGTTGGGAATGACCGACCCCTTTTCATCCGTGACCGTTCCGGTGATGGTTCCGGTCGTCTGCGCCATCGCAGGCCAGACCATCAACACTAAGAGCCCGATTAATAGCAGAAGCCTTGCTGCCTTATTCATCATCAACTCTCCTTAAAATGTGTTGGAAGGTAGAAACCAGTTCAAAGGAAAAGCAAATCCGCTTTATTGCTTTGACCATCTGGCGCGCTGGGTCTGGTTCCGAATGGCCTGTTTACGTTGTTTACGCCAGAAGAAAGGTCTTGATTGCGAGTGCCGACAAACCCATGAAGTGCTTTTAGAGAAGGCAAACGATATACCGACGAGCCGGACGCGCCCCCCAAACAGGCCAGCCGCTCATCACACCTCTCGAAAGCCCCGTAAAATAAGTGCCAAAGGTAGCTTCCCCCGGCGACCCTTGATCGATTAACGGGCCGGCGGGCTCAGGGGGAAATCCGCATTTTTGGAGAGTTATACAAAAAAATGTAGAAAATCAAATAAAATCCGGGGTGTTGCGAAAGGAAAGCGGTTGGATTCAGACTGGAAGTGGGATCAGCCGGACGGAGCTTGCGCTTGATTTGGAGGAGACAAGGAAGGCTCGTTCGTTCGCGGTGGCCTGATCATTCGAAAGTCGCTAAGGTTTCTTCAGAAACCGCGCGATTCCCTGCCGGCAATCTTCCGTCATGCGTGTGAGGGCGTTCAGATCAACGCCGGATTGCAGCGCCGTCTGGAAGCTCATCCCGTCCATGTGATAGAGCAGGCGTTTGGAGAGCATGACGGCGGAGCGGCTTTGCTTCTCAAATCCTCGCAAGTAGGTTTCCACTTCCTCATCGAACGAGGCATCGTCGTAGACTTGATTGATCAGGCCGATGCGCTCGGCCTCCTCCGCGCTGATCTCAGAGCCGCGCGTGATCAACTCAAAGGCGCGTTTCTCCGAGACATTACGGCGCAGTATCGCCATCACCATCGCAGGGATGAAGCCGATCTTCACTTCCGGGTAGCCGAATCGCGCCGATGAACTGGCGAGCACGAGATCGCACGCGGTCGCCAGCCCGCACCCGCCCGCCAGAGCGCGTCCACGCACGGCGGCCACGACGGGGACGCGCACGCTGCGTATCAGGACGAACAACTCCATAAGAGACTCGGCATCCTCTAGATTCTCAATAACGGAGCTTTGAGAGATCTTCTGTAATGCGGAGAGGTCTGCGCCCGAACAGAAGTCCGCGCCCGCGCCCGCGAGGACAGCCACGCGAACGGAGTCATCACCGTCCATCTCTCGCAGAGCTTCCTTCAGACCATTGATGAGCGTGTCGTTCAGGGCGTTGCGCTTTTCGGGACGGTTGAGCGTGATGCGCGCCACAGCGCCGTCCACTTCGTAGATGATCTCCTGACCCGTATCTTTCATCGGATAATTCTGCCAGCCCCTGCGATTAAGAGGCGTCAAGGAAAGTGCTGAGCGCGAAGTTGACTTCCTCGACCGCTTCGTTCTGTACCCAGTGAGCGCTGGTTGCAATCCTCACCTCGCGATAAGGAGCGTCAACATAAGCGCCCACGTTGCGCACCGTCTCGGGAACGATGGCATGATCCTGCCCGCCATAGATGAAGAGCGTCGGGACGCGCGTGCGACCGTCGGCCATCTCCTCCGCGGATTTGTGGCGTCCGCGCAGAAACAGCCGTGCGAAGTTCGCGCGATAGTAGTTGACGGCGGCAGTCAGCGCGAAGGGCTCGCGCAGCGCCTTCTTGTAAACGGCTATATCCGAATCCGTAAAACTGCCCGGACGCGCAACCGTATTCTTGAACGCGTGCTCGATGGCGGCGAAATCCCCTGCGCTGATCAGCCATTCGGGCAGGGCGGGGATTTGAAAGAAGAGCATGTACCAGCTTCGGAGCGCCTGCTTCAGAGTGAGATTGTCGCGCCAGGCGGCCATCGGTGGAACCTGCAGGGCGGCCAGCTTCCAGACGTACTCCGGATGTCTTTGGGCCACGGCCCAGGCGATGCCAGCCCCCCAATCGTGACCGACGATGGCAGCCTCGCGCGCGCCGAAATGACGAACGAGGCCAAGCACGTCGTCGACCAGATGCTCCATACGGTAATCCTCAACGCGCGGCGGCTTGTCGCTCAGGTTGTAACCGCGCATGTCGGGCGCGACGACATGGTAACGATCTCCGAGCGCCTTCAACTGATGCCGCCATGAGTACCAGCACTCAGGGAAGCCGTGGAGCAGCACCACCAGTCTGTCTCCGTCGCCGCGCTCGGCATAGTGCAGGCGCACGCCGCCCACCTGCGCGTAACCATGGCGAATCGAATCGTCCAGACTTGAAAGTTCTTCAGACATAAGAAAGCAGTGATTGGAGTGACAAGTTAAAAGCTAAGTCAAGGCTCGTGGCTCGTCACTGTAGTTCCAGACTTTGCGCTTCGTCTTCGGGGATAGAAAGCTCCATGCGTAAGAGGGCGGTCGAGAAAGTTTTGCCCTGCGCGTCTGTCATCAATGAGAGCGTGCCGCCGCCGCCGAGGCTTTCGTGCAACAGAAAGTTGAGCGCACCCAGATTGGGCAGCTCGAATCGCTCGACCTCACCCTTGCAGATACCATTGAAATGTCGCTTGACCCGCTCGGCTGTGACTTCGCGAACCAGCAGCGGATAGTACTCTTCCCGCAAAGCGATGAGGCCGACGTTGGCCGTGTCTCCCTTATCGCCTGAGCGTGCGTGCGCGAGCCTTGTCAATGGAACTCGCCGGTAATACTTAACCTCAAAGGAATTTGAGCCTGTCATAAATACTCTGAGCCTCTGTGCTTCATCAGGGAATCCGATCCTGTAATCCCGCCTGATGCAGCGATAACCAGTGGAAGCCTACGACGACGAGCGCGTGATTGATCGTCCCGTCGGAGATGAGCGCGGGCACAGTCGCGAGCGGCACGAGCCGCACGACAGTATGCTCCGTGCTTTCAAAGACCGGCGTGCGGCTAAACCGTGCGTTGCGCGCCAGAAAAGTGTGAATCCAGTTATTTTGAATCGCCGGGTTCGGTCGCGTCCTGCCGAGCAGAGCGACTTCGCGCGATTCGTAGCCGGTCTCTTCCAGCATCTCGCGCGCGGCGGTCTCGCGCGGCATCTCGCCTTCGTCAACCATGCCGCCCGGTATCTCAAGCGTGACTTCGTTCGTGCCGTGCCTGTATTGCTCGATCATAACAACTTCATTGCGCGCCGTCAGCGGTATGATGTTGATCCAATCCGGCGCTTCGATGCAATAGAAATCATGTTCGCCGTCATCGCCGGGGCGGACAGACCAATCGCGCCTGACTTTGAAGACGCGACAGTCAGCCAAAGGCTCGGAGCGAACGCGTCGCCAGCCGGGAGTCTCAGAGCCAAACCGCGCATGATCGAAGGTGTGCGCGCGTGATTCTTCGTCGCGCTCGCTCAAGCCTCCTTAACCTCCACGCGCGGCGTTATCTCCGTCTTCGGAATGAGCGCGGGCCAGTAAGCGACGATCTCCTCGACCTTCGGACGGCCTCCGGCGAATCCGGTCACCCCGGGCGGGCCTGTCAGAATCAGCGGGGCTATCTCTTTGGTAAAACGCTCGACGGCCTGTTTGTCCGGCCCGCGCACGCCGACCCTTAATTGCACTTCTGGCAAGTCGGGCGAGGGCGGGCCTGCGAGCGCGCCGTGCGTGGCGTTTGCGCCGACGTATTCCGTCAGCACCTGATCGAACCTGAGGCCCAGCCGCTCAAGCCTTGCGCGCAGGATTTTGTCCGCCGCGCTCGCCTTCTCATAGGCGTCCGGCCATGAATAGACGAGCGTGCCGACGGCCTTGTATCCGGCTGAATAACTGATCGAGACTTTCAAAAACGCGGTCGCCGCTTTCCCCTTGATGCCGTAGACGCGCACGCGCTCAGACCCTGCATCTTCCAGACGGATAGTCGTGAAATCGGCGACGCAATCCGGCGTGATGTACTCGTGCGGGTCGCCCATCTCATAGAGCAGTTGTTCTTTAACGCCGGGAACGCTGACGCGCCCGCCCGTGCCCTCGTGCTTGGTGACGATGAAAGTGCCGTCCGGCGAAGCCTCAACGATGGGAAAGCCTACGTTGGCAAGGTCAGGTATGTTGCGCCAGTCGTACTGGCAGTTGCCGCCGGAGGATTGCGCGCCGCACTCTATGATGTGCCCGGCGATTGTCCCGGCAGAGAGGCGATCCCAATCATCAGCGGCCCAGCCGAACTCGTGTATGAGCGGTGCGAGCGTGAGCCCCGTATCTGTCGCGCGCCCCGTGATGACGACCTGCGCTCCGCCGTTTAGGGCTTCCACCATCGGCCACGCGCCTAAGTAAGCGTTGGCGCTTTGAATCCTGTCGCGCACCGTCGCGAGCGGCTCGCCCGTGTCCATGTTCCGCAGTTCATGCCCGCGCGCGAGCAGCTCGTCTATGCGGCCCATCATGTCGTCGCCGGTGACGATGCCTATGCGAAGCTTGCCCTTGAGGCCGAGCTCGCGCGCCGTCTCGCGCACGGCCTCGGCGCAGCCTTCGACGTTGACTCCCCCGGCGTTTGCCGTGACGCGAATGTTTCGCTCGACGCAACGCGGCAGAATCTGCTTCATCAGGGGTATGAAGTCGCGCGCGTATCCGGCAGAAGGGTCGCGCGCTCGCTGCTTCTGCATGATCGACATCGTGACCTCGGCCAGATAGTCGAGCATCAGATAGTCTATCGGCCCACCCTCGACCTGTCTGACAGGCGCGTCCAACTGGTCGCCCCAGAATCCCTGCCCGCTGGCAATACGAATCTTTTCCCTCATCGCGGCTCTATCGTCTGAACAGTTTTTCGTGCGTCTATAACTCTAAACAGTAGCTTTGAACGGGCCGACAAAGCAAGCGGCGCGGGCGGCGCTCCGTTTTAAGGGAGGCGTCGCCCGCGCCCGTTCGACCAGAGGTTAAGTTGCCGACGCTTTCAGCACTACGAAAAGCGCACTGGCCGTATGATCACGAGTGGCTCTGCCGCGAAGCAGTCAACACTATTGCGGAGGCGTGGTGTTGCCGTTCGTATTGCCGCCCGTGCTGTTCGTGTTCATGTTGGAGTTCATGCCGCCCGTACGGTTGCGACGACCGCGACGGCGACGGCGACCTGTTCCGGTGGTGGTTGCTCCCATGGTATCACCGGTTGTCGTCGTGCCTGACATGTCGCCCGTCGTAGTGGTCGTGGTGGTTGTATCCGTACCCATGCCGGACATCCCGCCACGAGCGCGGCGTCCACGGCGACGGCCCGTGCCGCCGGCGGCTCCGCCTGACGAGAACGAGAACTGACGCCTCTCGCCGGGAACGCTCTTGAGCGTGACGCGGTCGCCCGTGCGACGAGCCTGCAAGGAGACGGCAGGCAGCGGCGGCGGCGGCGGGTTCTGTGTCGGCGGCGGGGCCGTCGGATCACCGAACATCATTGTCACACCCGTATAGCCGCGCGTCGTCACTGCCGTAACGCGACCATTGACGGCTGAGCCTCCGCCTTCCGGCGTGATGGTGAAATTGTTGCCGGTGATGGTCAGTGTGGCCGCGCCGTTCAGACCGCCCTCGGGATAGTTGACAGTGCCGGTGTAAGTACCAGACAGGTCTGTCTGCTCACCGCCGGAGTTGGCATTAGCGGTCATACCCGTCGTTGCCGCGCCGGACATATCCGTTGTGGCGCGACGACGATTGCGACGACCGCGACGGGTCGTGCCCGTGCCCATGCCCATGTTGGCGTTGGCCTGACCGGCAGCGCCCGTCATGCTCGCGTCGCCCGACGCATTGGCATTGGCCGAAGCGTCGCCGGACATCGTGGCGTCACCCGACATATTGGCGTTGGCTCTGGCACGCCGGCGTGCCCTTCTTCTGCTACGTTGCGTTGTGCCGCCCGACGTATTGTCGTTCTGCGAAGTCATCATGCCACCGCGTGTCGGCTCCTCCTGGCTGGAGTTTGCGTTCTGCGCCAATACAACTAGATCGGCGCCGACGAGAGCCACGGAGACTAAGAGCACAAACAAAGGTGTGATAAAACGTGTGATACTGTTCTTGCTCACGGAAGTTTCTCCTTCTCTGTTGTATCGCGCACTTTCCCCCTTGGAAGCGCGGTACTCGGTAAGTGTCAATCATTTCTGCAACCGCGTTACTGCTTCTGCTGCTTCTACAGTAAGCGGATGGAAGAATTCAAACTACGAGCGGGCTCGCCGTTTCCTTTGCGATGATAAAGCCGGGGCATCGGGAAAAACGTGCCCGAAACCGGGTATTGCTGTTGATCCGTCATGCGTGAAAAGACATGACAAAGATTTCGGGTAATGCCGGACTTAGATACTGAATAGCCGAATCGGTTACACAGTTTCGCACAAGATATTGATTCTGTGTACTAAAATTTTGCGCCCGACGCCCTGAGACCCGCGCTTTTCAGGCCAGCGCCGGCGGCAGCACGAACTGGCCCAGATGCGGGCCGCCGTAATTGAGACTGACGCGGAGGGCCAGTTCGAGGGCATCTCTGGTCTCTTCCGGCACGATGCAGGCGTCCACAAATCCACGCGCTGCGGCATACTTGGCGTCCAGTTGCTGCTCATAGCTTTCGCGCACCCGCTCCATCTCGGCCTTCAAAGCATCGTCGGGCTGCGCGCCCTCGCTCCTGAGCTTCTCCAATTGAGTGCCGAAGAGCGCCTGCACAGCCGAATCGCCCTCCATCACACCCATCCGGCCCGTCGGCCAGCTGAAAATAAAATCCGGGTCGAAACCCTGCCCGGCCATGGCGTAGTAGCCAGCGCCCGAAGCATGGTTGATCGTCAGGACGATTTTGGGCACGACGGCTGTTGCCATCGCCTCGACAAAGCGTGCCCCGGCGCGAATGATGCCGGAGTGTTCCGCCTCGGCCCCGACCATGAAACCCGAAACGTCCTGCACAAACAGCAGCGGCGTTTGATGACGGTTGCAGGTCTCTATGAAGTAGGCGACCTTTTCCGCCGAATCCGCATAGATGATGCCGCCGAATTTCGGCGGGCCGCTGCCGCCGGGCGCGCGAATCATCCCGCGACTATTGCTGATGACGCCGACCTGAATGCCTCGCAGACGAGCGTGGCCCGTGATCATCTCCCTGGCGTAGTCGGCCTGAAACTCGTCCAGAAGTCCGCCGTCCAGCAAACATTCGAGCACGGCGCGCATGTTGTAAGGCTGGCGGTGGTCTTCAGGGATAAGGTCATAGAGGTCTGGCGCGGGGCGCGCCGCTTCCACGCTTTCCGTAATCGAGACGGCGCTTGCCGGTCTGACCGGAAGCTCTGAAACGAACTCCCTGATCTTGGCTATGCAAGTTTCGTCGTCCGCGACGCGGTAATGCGCGACGCCAGACAGCTCGTTGTGCGCGCGCGCCCCGCCTAAGGTCTCGTTATCGATGGTCTGGCCGGTCGCCCCCTTGACCAGATTCGCGCCGCCCAATCCCATGAACGACGTGCCCTCGACCATGACGATGATGTCGGAGAGCGCCGGCAGGTACGCGCCGCCAGCGATGCATGGACCCATGACGGCTGAGATCTGCGGAATCTTCAGGTAGCGCCGCATGATCGAGTTGTAGTAGAAGATGCGCGACGCGCCGTACTGGCCCGGAAAGACTCCGCCCTGATAGGGCAGGTTGACGCCCGCCGAATCCACCAGATAGATGATCGGCACGTGCGAGCGCATGCTGATCTCCTGTGCCCGCAGAATCTTTTTGATCGTCTCGGGCCACCACGAGCCCGCTTTGACGGTCGCATCGTTGGCGACGACGACCACCTCGCGCCCCTTTATGCGCCCCATGACGGTGACGACGCCAGCCGCCGGAGCGCCGCCCTGATACTCGTCGTAGGCGACGAGCAGGCCGATCTCCTGCATGTAAGAATCTCTGTCAAGGAGCAGTTCGATACGCTCGCGCGCCGTCAGCTTACCCTGCTGGTGCTGGCGCTCTATCTTTTCAGGGCCGCCGCCGCGACGCAGCTTGGCTTCGAGCCGCTGAAGGTCAGCGACCAGAGCGCGCAGGCGCGTGCGTGATTCATTGGAAGCCGGTCGTGCCTCAGACTTCATCTCGATATAGACCGACCGCGCTTGCGCTCACTCCGCATCTCGCGCTTCCGGTTAAGCCGCTACACCTGTTCTGTTCCTAAAACTTTAAGTTGACCCCAAAATAGCACAGACACCGGATGCAAAACAACGTGCGGCTACTCTATGGCGAGGCGGTTTCGGAAGGGGATGAAAGCAGAGGATAATGTAGCAGCGGAAGCAGCCGACCGGGCCGCACCGTCGACGCTACATCGCCGATGCGCCGCGCGCCCATCGCTTCGTAAAACCCAAGGGCGAAAGGGTCGCTGCCTATCACGAGCAGCTCAAAGTCGCAGGCCCGCGCCGTCCTCAGAGCATGCTGAAAGAGAAGCGTTCCGTAACCCCGCCCGACGGCCCACGGCTCGACGAAAAGATGCGATAGCTCGACCTCCGTGCCCTCGCCGCTGAGGCTGTAAAAGCCGGCGGCTCGTCCCTCGTCTTCGAGCACGAAGACGGGAGAAGTGGAGATTAATTCCGGCGTGACCGTCAAATCAGCACGACAATCCCGCAGGAACTCTTCATCGTAGCCCCAGTGTCCTTTCGAGCGCAGCGCCAGCTCCGTGAGGATATCGGCCTCATCGGGAATTGCGCGGCGAATATTTCCTGACATGGCAGTCGGCCTCTAAACCTTTTGCCAGATCGTTTGTAGCAGCGACCTTGTGTTGGCCTTATCCGGCAGCCCTTCCAGAATCAGAACGCGCGACCCGCGCCGCTCAAGCATGATTGTTCCCTCGCCCGTCGCCTGCCAGGTGCGTAGCATGGACGGCTGAGCGCTCGGTGTCTCGGTCGCTCCCGCATAACGACGCGCAGTGCGTTTGGCGTAGGCGTCGAAAAACTCTATGGCGTCATTCTCCGTGTCCCAGCTTGTGAGCTGCGCGATCATGACCTCGCCCTTATTCTTACTTTCGTAGACGGCGTAGCGGTCGCCGCCCCAGCCTTCCGCCGCGCGACGCGATTCGGCGGTGGACTTTAGATACTCGTCCAGAATCAGGTAGTAGCTCCATTCGCCGTTGACATCGTAATCGACGCGCTTCCAACCCGAGCCCAGAGTCGAAGCGAAGTCCGGCAGCGTGAGCGTGACGGGCGCTTCACGGGCGTAATACTTCTCGACGTGCAGAATCTGTTCGGTCGATTGCGGAAGCTCCGTGTAAGCCTGCGAGACGCGATCCCAGCTGCCGTCGCGCTTGTAGAGGCTGTTGACCCAGACGAGCCCTTTCTCGTAGGGGAAAAGCAAGGACTCGCGCAGGGCACGCGGCGCTTTGTCTATCTGCTCGGAGGACGAGCCGCTCGCTTCAATTGAGCGCAGCATGGCGATGGCGCGCACGGGGCTGCGCTCGATATAGAACTTCATGGCGAGCGTCGCGTCGCCTTCGATCAGGGCGTGCGCGGCCAGCTCGGCGTCCGAATCGCCCTGCGGCCACTTCTCAAAGCGGCGCAGGTTGAAATGCTGATCCTGCAAAGCATGCGTCAGCTCGTGCGCCATAACGGGCTTCTGGCCGTCCACATCTATCCAGTCGGCGAGGAAGAACTCCTGCTCCTTCGGGTCGTAGTAGCCCGCGACCTGCTCCGTCAGCAGGCTGACGATGAAAGGGCGATACTGAAAGTCCGGCGGCACGAGGCCGAGCTTCTTGAGCGCAATCTCCGAAGCGTGCATCTCCTGCGGGGTGGTGTCCTCGTCCAGATTCTTCATAATCATGCGCTCGATCTCGGCGCGCGATTGTGCCCCGCTCTTGACCGGGCGCAGGATTGACAGCTTTCTGAGCGTGCTCGTCTCCTGCAAAACGTCCGTGGTGGCTGCTGCCACCGCCGCGCTCTTGGTGTTGGTGGGCGCAACGGCCCCGCTCTGGGCCAGAGTTGCGGGCACAGGCCCGCCGACCAGAATTAAAGCCGCAATCGAGAAGCAAGCCAGCAGGCACGCCGCCAGAAGTCTGATTTTCTTTGACATCTCTAACCTTTCGCTTTTATAGTCCGCTCAAACCAAGCGCGTCAAAACTTAATTTACCAGAGACACCCCTCTGCCAGAAAGACCAGGAACGTGGGAGGCGATTTCCATCAGATGTCTAATCAGAGCATAGAAGATGCATTGAGGGAGCCGGAGTGGCACGAAACGCTGGTGCGCGTGCGCTATTCGGAGACGGACAAGATGGGCGTGGTCTATCACGCCAACTATCTGGTCTGGTTCGAGATCGGTCGCACGGAGTTTTGCCGCGCGCGCGGCTTCTCTTACCGCGAGATGGAAGAGAACGAGAACGCCTTTCTCGTCGTCGCCGAAAGCTACTGCCGCTACAAATCACCAGCCTATTACGATGACGAGCTGATCGTCCGCACGCACATTACAGAAAAGCGCCGGAGGGCTCTGCGTTTCGGTTACGAGATCATACGCGTCGCGGACGGGCAGGTCATCGCCGAGGGCGAAACGGGCCACGTCGTGACGGACGGGCAGGGCCGCGTCCGCTCCTTCCCGGAGGTTTACAACGAGCTTCTCTCTTCGCAGCCGCTCTCGTCACATTTATCGCAGCCGAACGCCGGGATAGCGCCCGATGACTGAACCAGAAGGCGCTTTCACGTTATTGCTCATGAGGCAGCGAGAGGCGGGAGATTTCGCGCGCGCGTCCCGTCGCCTCGTCCACGTCTATCACGGCGGCGCAGATACGCACTTCGCCCGCCGCGTGCTCGGCGCGGCGGTGTACGGCTGACGTGAAACGCGCGATGACATCCTCGCGCTTCATGCCTATGACGCCCGCGTAAGAGCCCGTCATGCCTATGTCCGTGAGGTAGGCCGTGCCTCCGGGCAGCAGGCGCTCGTCCGCCGTCTGCACATGCGTATGAGTACCGACGACAGCCGAGACGCGCCCGTCCAGATACCAGCCCATCGCGCTCTTCTCCGAAGTAGCCTCGGCGTGCATGTCCACCAAACGCACTTTTGTATCAGGAGTCAGTTTAGAGAGCAGGTCGTCGGCGCTGCGGAACGGGTCATCGGCTGGCCCCATAAAGACGCGCCCGATGAGATTGGCGACGGCGACGGGCGTGCCGCGCACCTCGCCCACCCACATCCCGGAGCCGGGCGTGCCGGGCGGGTAGTTTGCCGGGCGCAGCAATCTGGGCTGGCGTTCGATGTAAGGGATGACCTCGCGCTTGTCGAAGATGTGGTTGCCGGAGGTCATGACATCTATTCCGGCGTCGAAAAGCTGGTCGGCCAGAGAGGGCGTGATGGAGAATCCGCCCGCCACGTTTTCCGCGTTCATCACGGCCAGATCAATACTGTGCTGCTCGCGCAAATCCTGTATGCGTTCGAGCACGGCCACGCGTCCGGGCCGCGCCACCACATCGCCGATCATTAAAACTTTCATCGTATAAAAGCAGTGACGAGTGAAAGGGGACAAGAAAGAGCACGCCTTATCTCGTCGCTTATCACTCGTCACTCGTCACTGAAAATAAATGGCGAGAGGGTCATCCACAGTGGCCGTTCCGCAGCCGAAATTGAACCTGCACTAGACAGGTGGGTGACCCTTTTTAAGCCGCAGCCTATGGCATTTCCTTAACGATGAAGGAATGCACCGGCCTGTAAAGCGGCCCTGGTCTCCCTTTTTATCGGCGTTGGCTCAATCATCGTAACTCGGTGACGAACCCCGCAGAATCATTTCCCTCTGCCAGTGTTGATACTAACACAGATGAAGAGCGGTTGTCAGATATCAGGTGTCAGATATGCGAAAAAATTTACTGACACCCCTCATCTGATGTCTGTTTTTATGTGAAGGCGATGTTGCCGGTATTGCTGGCCTGGGCCTGTTCGACGTTGGTGCGGACTTTGAGGAGGCGGTCTAACATCTCGGCGCACTCGGCGCTGCGCGAGGCGAGCTGTGAGTCGGCCTGCTCGTGCAGGCGTTTTAAGCGGTGCAGCTCGTCGGCGATGTGCAGGGCGGCGAGGATGGCGACCTTCAGAGAGTCGACCGTGAGCGTCCCCGAAGAGATCTCGCGCATACGCGCGTCGACAAACTCGGCGAGCTGCGTGATGTACTCGCTGTCGCCGTCCGAGCGAATGTTGTAGGTCTGGTTATAGATTTCGACACGAATGGTCGGCGTGCTGGCTGCGTCCATATTTCCCTTGCCTAAACTGATGCGATTCTGAGCCTCTCTCATTTACGCACCGCCTCTGCCATTTCAGGATCGAGCGCGGCGATGGCGTCAAGCATCGCTTCGACCTTCATGCGAATCGTATCGCGTTCCGAGAGCAGCCGCTCAACCTGATTTTCAAGCCGCTCTTTTTCGTTGAGAAGACTGCCGATCTCGCGCCGTATGCTGGCGATCTCGCGTTCCAGACCTTCCTTCTCCTGACGAAGCGTTTTCGTCAGTTCGATGGTGCGGTAAATTTTATCTTCGAGATGTGAGAACTTTTCTAATCCTGATAATCCGACCATCATTTTCTCCTCAATACAGGCGGGGGGTTCATGGAAACGAGCCGACCGATTATGCGACCAGAGGGCGCGCGAGCGCAAGACTTATTAAGCAGAGAGATCAGCTAAGGGGATTTGAGAGGCTAACAAAAACTTTCGCGCCGCGCAAATCCCCGCCTGGCTTAAGCTCTCATTTTCGCGTCGAAACTTTTTTCCAGCGCGCCGACCACGCGCGCGTGCAGCTCATCGACCTCTTCATCCCGAAGTGTGCGCTCGTCCGAGCGGTATTCGAGGCGCAGTGTCACAGAGCGTTTCCCTTCCGGCAAGCTCTCCCCCTCGTACACGTCGACGAGCTTCGCCTCGCGGCATTCCCTGATCTGCTGCCGCCTGACCGTCTGTCGCAACTGCTCAAACGTCACGTCGCGGGCGACCAGCAGAGAGATGTCGCGCACGACCGAAGGAAAGCGCGCCAGAGGGGTATAGACGATGGAGCGCTCCCCGACTCTTAGAAGCGCCGCGTAATCAACCTCTGCAACGTAGACCGGCTGGCGAAATTTATAAGCCGCAGCGACGCTCTCGTTCAGCCTGCCGATTGTGCCAATCGTATGGCCTTCGATGCTAACCTGTGCGGCCTGTCCCGCGCGCAGGTGTCTGGCGCTGGTCGCCGTAAACTCCATGCCCGGAGCATGCATCGCCTCGGCGGCGGCCTCCAGAGCGCCTTTGAGATCATAAAAATCGAGCTCGCGCGAAGCCCCTGCCTTTTGCTCTTCGGTCGCCCCGCCGGTCATCACGAGCGCGAACGCCTCCCGCTCGTCGGGCAACCCAGCGCCTTCCGCGCTCGAAGCAAAGACGCGCCCCGTCTCGAACAGCCGCACGTCGCGCGTGCCGTGATTGAAATTATTTTTGACGGCGTCGAGCAGCCCCGGCAGCAGGCTCGGACGCATACGCATCGCGCCCTCTATGATCGGGTTGCTGAGCGTGACGAAGCGGTCTTCGCCTTCGCGCAAGAGATCCGGCAACAGCTCGAACTGATCGTCGTGCGAAGCGTCTATGAAGCCGAAGCTGATAGCCTCGTCAAAGCCGTATGCGGTCAAGACCTGCCGCATCGCTCTGCGTCGGCGCTCGCCCACCTGATATTCGCCCGCGATGTTAGAGGCCGGAAGCTCCGTCGCTATTCTTTCATAACCGACATGGCGGGCGACCTCCTCGACCAAATCCTCCTCGCGCTCGACATCGACGCGCCATGATGGAACAACGTAAGTCAGGCGCGGGTTAAGATCGCCCGTCACTTCCTCCGGCACGCCGTCGCGAAAGCTCCATTCTTCTTCAAGGCCCGATAAGCGCGCACGCTGCGCGAACCCCAGCGCCGAAAGGATACGCTTGATCTCTGGCGTTGCGACTGTCAACCCCGTCAAGGCGCTCACGCGCTCTGGCCGCAGGTTTACATCAACGGCCTGTATATAGTTCGGGTAAATATCTATGGCGTTCTCGGTAGCCGTTCCGCCGGCAATCTCGCAGATGAGCGCCGCGCATCTACTTTGCGCCTGCAACACGCCGCCATAATCCGCGCCGCGCTCGAAGCGGTGCGAGGCTTCCGTGTGAAGGCCGAGCTTGCGGGCCGTGCGACGCACGCTTGCCGGGTCGAAATAGGCGCTCTCGATCAACACGTCGCTGGTGGTGTCGGAGATTTCCGTCTCCTCGCCTCCCATCACGCCGGCAAGGGCGACGGCGCGCACGGCGTCCGCAATCACCAGCATCTCACTTTCAAGCTGGCGCTCAACGCCGTCCAGCGTCTTGAGCTTCTCTCCTGCGAGCGCGCGTCTGACGACGATGCGATGCTCCTTGAGCTTTGCCAGATCGAAGGCATGAAGCGGTTGGCCCAGCTCGTGCATGACGTAGTTGGTGATGTCGGCGACGTTATTGATCGCACGTTGACCGATGGCTTCAAGCCGCTTGACGAGCCACTCCGGCGACGGCCCGATCTGGACGCCGCGCACGACGCGCGCCGCGTAACGCGGGCACAGGTCAGGGTCGAGTATTTCAACAGAGGTGAAAGATTCGGCCATGCCGGTCGCGCCCGCCAGTGTCGCCGCGGGCATACGCACCTCCGTGTCTTCCATCACCGCCAGCTCGCGCGCCACGCCCAGATGCGACAGGCAGTCCGGGCGATTCGACGTGAGATCGAAATCCAGAACGAAATCATCGCCGGCCTCGTGGATGCCCTCGACCGCGAGGCCGACCATCGTTAAGTGATCGCGCAACTCCTGCGGCGACCGTTTCGTTCCCGTCAATTCACGAAGCCAGTTGTAACTAATATTCATAAGGCAGCGACGAGTGACAAGTGACAGGCGACGAGCAGGAGACAAGTATTTAACTTGCCGGTCGTCACCTGTCACTCGCCACTGCTATTTAAATTGTTCGAGGAAGCGCACGTCGTTCTCGAAGAGCAGGCGAATGTCGTCGAGCCCGTACATGAGCGCGCACATGCGGTCGATGCCGAGGCCGAAGGCGAACCCCGTGTAAGTTTCCGGGTCAACGCCGACGGTGCTCAGCACGTTCGGGTGAACCATTCCAGACCCGCCAAGCTCAATCCATCCGGAGTTCTTACAGATGCGACACCCGAGACCGTTGCACTTGAAGCAGCTGTAGTCGACCTCGGCGCTCGGCTCCGTGAACGGGAAGTAGGAGGGGCGAAAGCGCGTGCGCGTCTCCGGGCCGAACAGGCGATGGACGAACTCCTGCAAAGTGCCCTTCAGGTGGGCCATCGTGATGCCGCGATCGACGCAGAGGCCCTCGACCTGAAAGAACATCGGATTGTGCGTCGGGTCAGGCGTGTCGCGGCGAAAGACGCGACCGGGCGCGATGACGCGCAAGGGCACGCCGCGCCGCTGCATGGCATGAATCTGTACGGTCGAGGTCTGCGGGCGAAGCGCGTAGCCCTCCGTCGTGTAGAAGGTGTCCTGCGGATTCCGCACAGGATGATTCTCAGGGATGTTGAGCGCCGTGAAATTATAGAAATCGTTCTCTATCTCACGGTCGTCCTCGATGGAATAGCCGAGCGAGACGAAGATGTCTTCAATGCGCTGGCGCAGTATTGTGATCGGATGAAGATGCCCCTGGCGCGGACGCCTGCCGGGCAGGGTCACGTCGATACGGTCGCGCTCCTGCTGCGCGCTCAGGAGATAGCTCTTGAGCCCCTGCTCGGCCTCGTCCAGAGCCTCGGCGATCAACGCTTCAAGCTGCTGCACGTGCTGGCCGAAAAGGGGTCGCTCATCGAGGCCGATGCGACCGATCATCTTCTTGGCCTGAGCCAGCCTGCTCTTTTTGCCCGTGTGCTGGCGTCGCAACTCTTCAAGCTCGCGCAAAGCGGCCTCGGCATCTTTGAGAGTCAGAGAGCCGGCCCGCAGGTCGTCGCGGCGAAAGCGCGCAAAGCGCTCGAACTCCTGCTCGAACGCTTCGC
Source organism: Pyrinomonadaceae bacterium (assembly GCA_036389675.1). Classification (GTDB taxonomy): domain Bacteria; phylum Acidobacteriota; class Blastocatellia; order Pyrinomonadales; family Pyrinomonadaceae; genus DASQYE01. The sequence goes on along the minus strand of DASVWI010000023.1, from coordinate 92,123 downwards.
GTGCAGTTTCCACCTGTTGTCTGGGTTCTACTTGTTCAGTGGCTTCCGGCATGACCAGAATCCTTAACTCTATGCTTTAGGCTGCCGCCTGCTGCTGTTGTTGTTGTTGTTCATTCTCAAGCGCCGTTTTAATCTGTCCGGCGAGCGCCGTAAAGCCTGCGGGCTCGTTGACGGCCAGATCGGCCAGCACTTTTCTATCCAGCTCGATACCGGCGAGTTTCAATCCGTGCATGAATTGCGAATAATTGAGGCCGTTGAGGCGCGCCGCCGCTCCGATACGCACGATCCAGAGGCTGCGAAAGTCGCGCTTCTTCAGCTTGCGTCCGGTGTAAGCGAAGGTCAGACCGCGCTCGACAGACTCCTTGGCCGAGCGGTAGAGCTTGGACTTTGTGCCGCGATAGCCTTTGGCTAACTTCAGAATTTTCTTGCGCCGTTCGAGGCGCTTATTACCACGTTTTGCACGAGGCATGACTCGTCTCCTTTCAATACTTAAGGATGAAGGCGGAAGGATGAAAGCAAAGCTATTCAACCCACGTTATCGCATTTTCATCGTTGCCGCCTTGCGCCTTCATCCTTGCTTTTAACTTCGTCCATACGGCAGCATTGCCTCGACCCGCTTTTGATCGCCTTCCGAGACGAGCGTGTCAATGTCGAGGTGGCGCTTACGCTTATTAGTCTTCTTGGTCAGAATGTGTCGCGCGTGCGAATGGCCGCGCTTGATCTTGCCGGTCGCGGTCAGGCGAAAACGCTTGGCCGCGCCCTTGTGTGTTTTAAGTTTTGGCATAACTACTCCCGTGAAAAAATTTAGACTGCTTGTTTCTCGCCCTGCGCTGAGCCGGGCGCGTTTGCCGTTGCTGTTGTCGTAGCTGCCGGCTCGGCAGGCTTGGCGCTGCTACCACCGCCGCCGCCGCCCCCGCTCTTGTGCCGTTTGGGGGCGAGGATGATGAACATCTGATTGCCCTCCATGCGCGGACGCGCTTCGACCTCGGCGATGTCCTGAAGGTCGTGTTCGAGCTTTTCCAGAATGCGCGCGCCCAGCTCTCTGTGCGTCATCTCGCGCCCGCGAAACCAGATCGTGGCCTTGACCTTATCGCCTTCGCCCAGCCACTCGCGGGCGTGCTTCATACGATAATCGTAGTCATGGTCGTCCGTGCCGGGCCTGAACTTGACCTCTTTGACGGTGATGACGACCTGCTTCTTCTTGGCCTCGTTGGCCTTCTTCTTGGCCTCGTACTGGAACTTGCCGTAATCGATGATGCGGCAAACGGGCGGCTCGGCGTTGGGCGCGACCTCTACCAGATCGAGCCCCTTCTCACGCGCGCGACGAATCGCTTCGCGCGTTTCCAGCACACCGAGCTGCTCGCCGTCCTCGTCAATCACGCGCACTTCCGGCACGCGTATTCTTTCGTTGATTCGCGCGGCGGGGGCGCGACGATTATCCGGGCGCTGCCCGCGACCTCTAAAGCCTGTAGCTATTTCTGCACCTCCAGTGTTGTAGTCCCAAAGCCGGACATCTCAAGGCCGCTCCTGGCTTGAAGCTTGAGACTCCGTCTCGGGGACTTCGTTAACTAATGCGCGCGACTGTACAAGAGAGCGCGCCATCGTCTCGAACTCCTCAACCGTCATCGTACCCAAGTCCCCCTTGCTTCGCTCGCGCACGGCGACCTTGCCTTCTTCCAGCTCGCGGTCGCCGAGGACGAGCATGAACGGAATCTTCTGCAACTGCGCGTCGCGAATCTTCGCGCCGATCTTCTCGCTCCGCAGGTTGACTTCGACGCGCAGGCCATGCGCGCGCAACTCGCGCCCGACCCGTTCGGCGTATTCGTTAATACGATCCGTAATCGGCAGGACGGCGACGTGCACGGGCGCAAGCCACATCGGAAACGCTCCCGCGTAATGCTCTATGAGCACGCCGAAGAAACGCTCCATCGAGCCGAACAGCGCGCGGTGAATCATGACGGGTTGATGCGGCTTATTGTCCTCGCCGATATATTCCATCTCAAAACGCTTCGGCAGGTTGAAATCAAACTGCACGGTCGTCAACTGCCAGTTGCGACCGATGGCGTCTTCGACCCGTATGTCAATCTTCGGCCCGTAAAATACGGCCTCGCCCTCTATACGCTTATACGGAATCGAGCGCTCGTTGAGCGCCTCGACCAGCGCGGATTCGGCGCTCTCCCAATCTTCGTCCGAGCCGAGGTAATGCTGGTCGGCGCTCTGGCCGCGAACAGACAACTCGACCTTGAAGTCTTTGAACCCGAACACGTCGAACATGTGATAGGCGAAATCAACGCAGCCCAGAATCTCGCCCTTGACGTTTTCCGGCGTGCAGAAGATATGAGCGTCGTCCTGCGTAAAGCCGCGCACACGCGTGAGCCCGTGCAGCGTTCCCGACAGCTCAGCGCGATAAACCGTGCCCAGCTCGGCATAGCGCAGCGGCAGGTCACGATAAGAGCGCTGCGTGGATTTGTAGATGCCGATGTGAAAGGGGCAGTTCATGGGCTTGATGCGAAACTCCTGCCCCTCGAACTCCATCGGCGAAAACATGTTCTCGGAGTAGTTCTGCTCGTGGCCGCTGATGTGCCAGAGCTCGCGCTTGGCGATGTGCGGCGTAAAGACCAGCCCGTACCCGCGCGCGATCAACTCTTCGCGCAGATAATCCTCCATCTGCTTGCGAATGAGTCCCCCCTTCGGATGCCAGAAGATGAACCCCTGCCCGTACTGCTCCTGAATCGAGAACAGATCAAGCTCACGACCAAGGCGGCGATGATCGCGGCGCTCGGCTTCGGCTCGCTGCTTGACCCAGGCGTCCAGCTCTTCCTGCGTGAAGAAAGCGTTGCCGTAGATGCGCTGCATCTGCGGCTGCTCCGGGTCGCCCTTCCAGTACGCGCCGGAGAGCGTAAGCACTTTAAAGGCGCGCAGCCTGTTCGTGTTGGGCACGTGCGGGCCAAGGCAGAAGTCCAGAAAGGGCGAGCCGTCTATGTAATAGACGCTGACCACAGGGCCTGCCTTCTCCTCTATCAGCTCGCACTTCAAAGGCTCTTCGCGCTCCGAGAAGATTTTCAGAGCGGCGTCCTTCGGAATCTCCTCGCGCCTGTATGCAAGATTGCGCTTGGCGATGTCGCGCATGCGCTTCTCAATCACCGGCAGGTCTTCGTCGGTCAACTGGCGCGGCGCGATGACATCGTAATAAAAACCATAGCGCGGGTCTTCTAAAAGCGCCGGGCCGATGCCGAGCTTCGTTCCGGGAAAGAGGTCCAGGACGGCTGCGGCCAAAAGGTGCGCCGTCGAATGCCTGATCACGTCGAGCCCTTCAAGCGTCTGCGGCATGACGGGCTCGATACGGACGGTGTCGCCGTTCTCTGAGGCGTCCAACTGGTGCGCCAAATCTACCTCGCGCCCGTTGACGCGGGCCGCAAGAGCCTGTTTGGCGGCATCGCGGTCGAGCTTTCTCAGAGCCTCGCCGACCGTGACGGGCGCGGCGACGCTCTGCGGTGCGCCATCCCTGATTTTGACGTTAATCTCGCTCATCGCTCGTGGTTCTCGCTTTCAACAAAAATCGTCGAGCCTGAAGGCACGAAGAAGAGATGCGCTTCGGCCATCCATAGGGTCAAAGGAGCACCCGCTGGCAGGTCTCGCGTTGAAAGCGTCAACCGAATTTACGTTTGTGCCGACTTATGGAGGACGGCAACTATATGATCGGATTCGATAGGAGCGCCTTCGCCGCGAGCCCGTCACCTGTTCGTGCGGGTTCGGCTCTTAAATTCAGAATCGAGTAAATGTTCGATTCATGGGCAAAGGTCTTCTGGAGCGTCCTATCAAAAATTGGAAAATGCCGGACGCTTGCGGACTTAACCCGCAAACGCCCATCGTGTCAAATCACGAAGTCGGATTGTACCAAGACATACTGAATGAGGCAAGTGCCCTTGAATAGAGGTGTATCCGGGATTTGACGCTCACGGCTCGTAGAAACCAGCCCGCTAGAAGGCGAAAGCCCGCGCCTCCTCATGCGCGCCTTGCGCCTTTTTTGTTTCGTCTGCTAGGATGCGCGCCGCCATGTCAGATGCCCGCCCGCCTCTCGTCCTTCTAATAGCCGGACTCGCGCTTAACCTACTGGTCGTCGCACTGCTATGTTGCAATATCGCCTGGGACAGCGTTGAATACGTAACGCTGGCGCGAAACCTCGCAGCCGTAAATGTATACTCATTAGACGCCGTGACGCCCTCCGGCTGGAGATTGCCAGTCTATCCTCTCATCCTTGCCGGACTGATCAAATTATTCGGCTCGCATGAATCCATCTATTACCTTCAGGCTATTATAAATACCTGCACGCTCCTGATCGTTTACAGGATAGCCCGGCGGCTCTCGCCGCAAACGAGCCCTTACCTGATTGTCCTGTCCACTCTGTTGCTGAGCCTCCCGCTCGTCGCCTCCTCGGCATGGCTGTTGACGGAAAGCGTTAATGCCTTTCTGGTATGCGCGGCCTTTCTCCTGCTGCTAAAGGAGAGATATGTGTTCGCCGGGATACTCTTCGGCCTCGCCGCGCTGTGCAGAGTTGAGAATGTAGTCATCGCTCTGGTTTTAATTATCCTCCTGAGAAACCTCAGACACTCGCTCGCATTCGCATTGCCTCTGGTGCTGATACTGACGCCGTGGCTCGTGCGTAATTATTCCATATACGAGCGGGTGACGCTGACAGACCCGGCATATACGGTGTTCAATCTGGCGGTGGGCACATCCCCGGAAGGCGTGAACGACCCGCTTTTTTTAGCGGCCTATCGTTTCAGAGACGGCGGCACTAACGAGGAACGCAAGGCTTACACGTCGCTGGTAATAAGGACTTATTTCGAGAGGTGGCGCGAGCATCCTCTGAGTGTGCTGGCACTAAAGCTGCGGCGGATGCTGAAAGCGGCGGCCTACAGTCTGGATAGTTTTCTGAGCGGAGATCGCTGGGCGTTCGGAAGATTACTGAACGAGCGCAGGTACGCCCCCGCCCTGCTTCGATTGCTGGTTATGATTCTTTACGGGCCTGTCTTTTTAGGTCTGGCCCTTATTGGATTCCTGCGGTGCAGGAGGGCGAGGCGGCTCGTGATTCCCTTCGCCGTCATGATGACGACGGGCTTCGTGTCTTACATAGAGCAAAGGTATCTCATCGCTTCCCAGCTTCTATTGATACCCCTCTTCGTCATAGGAGCAGAGAGTCTGATTAAAGATCAAATATTCTTGTTGTGGACGAGAACGCCTTCGACAAAGAACGTATGACAGCCGCTGACGCTCAGGTTATAGACGGTCGCCAAGTCCTCCGGCGCTTTGACCCCGGTGACTTCTGCCGCCGCGACGCCCCCAGCATCCGGCGTCGCGCAAACCACAGGGCTGCCGACCTTCAGCGAAGCGGCGGCGAGCCACTTCCCGTCGGAGTAGAAGGGATGCTCCGCCGTCACCTTGAGCGTAGGGCCGCCGTGCGTGAAGCTCAGTTCGAGGTAAGGCTTCGATGCGACCCTGTGCAGGCTGATGACCTTCTCGGCGCGGAGCGCATTCTCGTCAACGTCGAAGGCGAGGACTTCGTCGCCCTCCGACAGCTCGGCAATGGCGCGTGAAGTCCCATCCGCCATGAGCACCGAAGTCTCCCCGGTGAAGCACGAGCCTATCTCGTAAGGTCTCGAATAATGGCCGCCCGTGCTCGGCGCTTGGCGCGGACACCCGCCTTCGCCGAGGGCCGTGCGTACCCCGCTTTCAATATCCTCACCGACTATCGCGTCAACGATAAGGTAGACGGCGGCCCCGACAATGAAACCGATAACAGTGCCAAGCCCCGGGACGACAGAGCCAGCAGCCGCCCCTGATCCCGCAGCGGCCATCCACCCGACCGCCGCGCCGGCAGCCGCGCCGGAGACGAAAGCCCGCGACCCCATCGCGGTGTAATCAATGTATGTGTAGTCGCCGCCGAAGAAGAGGTCGTCAATCCCCATCCCGGCAATGGTTGTCAGAGAGGCGACGGGGCCACCCACCGCCGCCCCGCTCGCGCCCCTTGCCCACGGGTACAAGTTTGTCATCGCTACGCCGGAGCCGCCCGCGGCCACGTCGGACGCCGCCTGGTTGAGCATCCACTGCGAGACGCTCATGTTGAGTCGGCTTTCTAACATCGAGCCGCCGTAGCCGCTCACGCCTGCGAGTCCGACATCAATGCCCATCTGTGGAAGCGTGGAGGCGTCCGGGTTCTGCACGTAGTGAGCTAAGTCGAAGCCCGCCGTCAAAACCATCCCCATCCCCGCGCCGCGCCGCCCGCTCCATTTCGCCGCCTCATTCATTCCAAACGAACCTCCGCCGAAGCGTTGGGCCTCGATGAGTTCGGGCGCTGTCAGGCGACCGAACTGGGCTGCGGGTACTTGCTGGTAAGCGGTGCGGAACATCAGCATATTCAAAATCTGCTGGCTCGTCATGCCGTTCGAGATGACGCGCAGGCTGGCGCGGCGGCTTAGTTCCGTCAGATGCGCGTTGAACTCTGTGGCCGAGACCGTGCCGTTGGCGCGCGCCGCCTGTAGGGAATTCCAATCGCTGAAGGTGGCAGTGCCGACCCGCACCGGCTCGGCGCGCAGCAGCCCGTCGAAGAAGGGGGTGTAGTCGCCGGGCTTGCGGACGATGTCGTCCCGCAGCCGCGTGCGATACTGTTCGACGTGGTCTTCGTTGACGGCGAGGTAGGTGCGCTGGTTGGCGTCGATGATGGTGAGCGATGTTCCGAACTCGGCGTTGAGCCGCCCGAGCGCCGTGGTCATCTTGTGGGGCTCCTGTGCCCCTATAGCCAGCCTGAACTTGGTTTTGTAACGCGACCAGTCCACATCGCCCGCCTGATTGGGCAGCGTGTGTGTGACGGAGATGAGGTCGCCGGTGAATCTGTTTCGCCAGTCCCACACCTCGAAGTTGCGCTGGTTGGGCGGCATCAGCGTGTTCAGGTCGGTGTATATCAGCGAGCTTCCCAGACCGCCGCGTCCGAAAGACATTTCGGGCGGCCAACCTTTCCATTTGCCCTCCGCCCCTGTGCGCGAGCGTTGGTTCGCCATCTTGACCTTGGACGAGTAGACGGGCTCCGAGAAGAAGGGGCTGGCAGCGCGGGCGAAGGGCGAGGTGTACAACCCGCTGCCTAAAACGCCGGACGTGACCATGCTCGCTGAGGAGTAGTAGTCGTCAGCCGGGCTCGGCGGCCCAAACGGGGAGTTCAAAGGCTGAACCGGCGGCCTGACCCTCGTCTCGTCGCGCGGCGCGGTAAAGAACGGCAACATCTGCGGGCGTTGCGTCACGGGTTGCGGCGCGGGCATCATCAGGCGCAGAGGGTCGGGCGCGAGCATCGGACTCTGCCGCGCGAACCAGCTCTCAATGTCCATCGTCGGGATGCCTTGCCTCTCAAGAAATTGCTGGAACTGGCCCGGCGTGAGGACGGGCGAGTTGCCTCTGGCCGTGGGTGGCCCCTGCTCCGCACCGACATCGGCAGGCAAGACGAGGACTTCGAGCCCAGCACCTTGCCGCAGCTCGTAGAGCGTCTGAGGCATGGCGGAGAGTTCCTCGGCCAGCCAGAGATGGCCCATCAACGCGCGCCGCCTGCGCTCATCCATCAGACGCCGCATCAGGTTGGCGTAGGCGTAATAATCGTCCTCTCCGCGGCTGCGTGGCGCGAGGTAGGTGCGCGCGCGGTGTAGCTGCGCGACCAGCTCGCCGTTAGTGAGCGAGGGGACGTTAACATCACAGGGGTCAATCTCCCTCCGCGCCTGTGTAGTGGCGGCGGAGGTCTTGGCCTGACGGTCTATGCGCGCGGGACTGTCTGACTGTTGGACGACGTGCGTGAGCTCGTGCGCCAGCAGCTTCTGCGACGAGCCTGACTGTGACTCGTAGCGCCCGGCTCCGAACACTACGTCGCTCCCGACAGTATATGCCTCGGCGGAGAGCGCCTCGGCGGAGCGCGCAGCCGTTTCGTCTGTGTGAACACGGACGTGGCCGAAGTCATGCCCGAAGCGTGATTCCATGAGGCCGCGCGTCGCCGGCTCAAGCGGCTGTCCCGGCGAGCGTAAAGCCTCATGTACGACGGTCGGAACTTCTGTCGGCGCGATGCCGCCCGCCGCACGGCGCTGGACGGTCGCTTCCGCTTGCCGACACGTCTCGCACCCGTCGTCCGAGCTACCGCAAGCGCACTTGCGTTGCAACGAGGTCGAAGGCGCGCCGGCAACTATCTGCTCGGCAACCTGATCAGCCTCGCGCTCGTAAACGCTGTCAGGAGCGCCGACGCTGAGCTTCATCTGCAAGCGAAGAGGCGAAGGCGAGACAGACCGTTGGAGAAAGAGCGGCACGCCAGCGCCGCCCCCTTGTTCCTCTGCGCGGGGTGTGGCCTCAACCCCGGACGTGTCAGACTTCGCCTGACCGCTCGCCTTTCTATTTTTTCTGGAAGCGAAGGTTACATCCATGGAGGATTCCCCTAACTGCCGAGCTGCAACTCGACAGGCATCTGTCGTCCCTGTTTTCTGTACTCGATCTTCGCCCCTCTTCTCATTACTTCCTTTGACATCAGCTCGCCTCGTTAGATTTTATGAGTCGTCATGTGATGATATGACTTTGCTTTTAACAGACGGGCGGCCAGAACTCGCGCTCGACAGCGGCCATCACCTCGGCGGCGCGATCAATCATCCACTCTAAAAGAGAGGCATTCACCTTCGTCCACGCCAGAGGTAAACAAAGCTGATAGAAGAGGCGCGTCGGCTCGCCTCTTAGCGCGATGCTTCCGATGGAAAGCATGGCATTGAGCGCCTGCACCTTGCGTAACGTCTGCGCCGAGTTTGTGACGACCACCTGATGGCTATAGCGCGCACACATGAAGAGGAAGCGGTCGTCTAACTTGAATAGCTCAACGTAGAATTCGAGCGTGCCCTCTCGAAAGAATCTTTGCACCAGCACTCGACCATCCTGCGCCGAAGTAAATGCATACCCCAGTTTGTCCAGAGCGCCCTGCACATCTTCCAACGAGGCGGCGTCAGGACTCTGCGGGAAGCTGTAATACTGGTCGGCAAAGAATGTCTCGAAGGAAGGCTGTTCTTCCTCAGCGAGGGCGCTGAACGAAGCTGCCGGAGTAAAACAGTCCGGGTAGCGTTGCAGGTGAGAGGCGGCACTGTAAAGGTTTTTCAGCGTGTTGGAGATTTCATAGCTCTCCGCCGAACCGTCCTTCAGGTAGATAGCGGTGGCGAGGTGATAGGCGCTCTGCTCTTCATCATAGTAAATCCTCCCGAGCCCCCATTCGACATTAACGTCGTTGATTCGCCGTAGGTCATCCTCACTGCACGGCAGGGAGATCACGCCGTTGGCCCGCAAATCCAGCGCACGCCCGCGCACCATTGCTGTCAGACTAAGCACTCGGCCCGGCTCGACCTCGACGCGAAAGCCGGCGTAAGGGAAGCCCTGCGCCGTCGAATGCAAAGCATATTTGAGACCAACCTTGTCAAGCAACGGTCGCAGTACATTCTCAGGATTTATCGCTGCTCGGGTCATGCTGCTTGCTCCTATCTAAGCCCTTCGCGGCGGCGCTGCGACTCATCGATGCCGGTTGCCCCGGCCCCCGCGCTGCCCGGCGTGATATTGATTCCGGCGGCGTCCAGCACGCCGCGTGGAATCAGACTCACATTCCTGGCGAACGGCGCAATGTCCGCGTCAAAGCTGACGCTCGTGTTTCGCGTGACGGTCGCAGGTATCTCCCAGGCGTTGACCGGGGCTCCGGCTGGATTGACTTCGATAATCCACCAGCTGTCGGGGATGGCTTCGCCGCTATTGACCCGTCCCGGAGTTGGCCTGTACAGCGACACCTCGCGGAGGTTGTTCCCGGCGGCGCGGAATCTGACCTCCAGCGTGCGCCTGAACGTATCGTTGTACTGTCGCGCCTGCGGAGAAAAGTTGTGCGGGTCGGACGTTGAGTTGACGCCACCCGGCGGCGGCTCAATCGTGTCCGCATGTGGAACGCCGTGCCCGCGGCGATAGGTGATTCCAGTCGTGGAGTCTGTGTAATCGTTCGTCGTTATGCCGGGGCTGCTTCGTTGACTTTGCGGGAAGGTGTTACCGGGGGCACGCGAGTGCGAGCTGGTGTAGATCATGCGACTCGGATTGCCCGGGTCTACCATACGCAGATTGAAGTTGATGCGCCCGGCAGCGTCAGGCCCGTATGTATGAATTTCTATGTCCGGTGCGCCGGGCGGTCGAGTGATGCCCCATTGATTGCCATTGACGCGAGCCCAGTTGTAGCCTCTGGGCAGCGGCGGCAGTTGCTCAGACGGCAACGCGTTAAGGACTGCGGCAGTGTTAGAGCCCGGCTGCATCATCCCCCAGGGGGAGCTGTACATCCAGCCCGGCGTTGCCGGCTCGCCGCTGAAGGGGATCATCGGCCTGCCGCCCGTCCGGTACAGACCGTTGATTGGAATCACGGACGTGCCAGCGCCAAGCCCTCCTCCGAGCAGTGTCCCCCCAAAAATACGTCGCCCGGCTGGCCCAGCTTCCGGGTGCATCAGCACGTCGGCGGTCGAAGCACCGAAGCCCATCGCAGAGCCGGTCATTCCGCCGATGGTCATGCGTCCCGCGAGGGTCGAAGCAAACTGCGGCCCGAAGCGAGCCGCCAAGCCAGCGCCCATAAAGAAAGAGCCAGCCCCCATCGCGCCTTCGCCCAGCCCGGAAGTGAAACCGTGGCTCGTCCGCTGCCCAACGTAATCCCAATCCATCGGGCCGGACATCTGGACTTGCTGGCCGACTGCCGCGGTGAAGTCCAGGCCGCCGTGGATCGCTCCTCCGACGAGTGCGCCGCCGCCGATGGCAAGTGTGCCAGCGCCCAGAGTGGCAACCGTGCCCGTTCCCAAAACGCCCGCTGCCGCCCCGAAGACCAGCGGGGCGGCGACCACGCCGCCTATCCCGGCGGCGATGGCGAATGACGTGTCGCGCACGACTTCGAGTTTGCCCACAGCGTTCTCGGCGCCCTCCACGGTGTCGTTGATGTAATGCATCCAGGTTCGGCTCGCCTCATTTAAATCCCTTTCCACGCGGGCCAGACGAGCCGCATTTTGAGAAATGGCTTCAGCCTCCGGCACACCGCCGCCGCCGAGTTGATCAATAATGGTCTGCGCGCTGTTTCTTGGCCGAGTCCAGATTTCTTCCGACGGCACTTCCGTGTCGCCAAGCCAATTACTGATGCCACGCACTGCGGAGTTGGTCTCCTCCAAATATGAACGGTAAATGTGCTCAAGGCTGAATTCCGCGCTTTCGTGGAAGATGCGGGCACGAATGACGAGCCACATACCCAGACTGCGTCGCATACTTTCAAACTGCTGGCCGGTCAGCTGAAAGGTTTGTCCGGCGGCGGTGAAGGTGTACATCATCTGTTCGCCGCTCTCGGAACTCGGCATTCCCTGACTGCGCAGAACGTAGCCTCCACGCAGCGCCTGATTAAAGCTGGCGGCGGCGGCTTCCGTCAAAGGCTCTTCTGTGGGTCGCAGCACTGTGCCCGGCCCCAGAAAGTCTGGCAGACCGCCGTTGGCTGCTCTTAATTGCTCAGCCGCCGCCGGATTGCCGTAAAGATAGGTTGCGACCTCGGCCAGTGTGTATCCGGGCAGGCGGATAGACATATAGGTTCGCCGCGGCTGAACGGAAAGATCCAGCCCCCACAGCACGGGCGGGCCATGCTGCTGGTCCGGGGCGGCTGGCTGGTTGTGCTGTTGTCCGGCAACGCCCGGAGGCTGAGTTGTCGCTGCTGGCTGGGTGGACGAGCCAGCGGGTTGTCGCTGAATGTACATTTCAGCTTTGGCGGGCGAAGCGGACGAGCTGCCCTTTGCGCTTGCGCTACGACCGCTTCGTTGCTGCACGACATGGGCCAGCTCATGAGCCAGTAGCCGCTTGCCCTCAACGGAGTCCGGCGCGTAGTGCCCGGCCCTGAACACTATATCTGCGCCGGTGGTGTAAGCCAGCGCATTGATCGACCTCGCAGAGTGATTTGCGCTGGCGTCATTGTGGACACGCACATGGCTGAAGTCCTGACCGAAGTGTGACTCCATCAAAGCGCGAGTGGATTCATCGAGCGGTTGGCTGGAACTCCGTTGGTGATGAAAGTGTTCAGGGCCGGATGCTTCGGCTGCCTCATGTCGATGAGCTGCCTTTCGCTGAAATGGTGGAGCGGATGTGTCGAGGGCTGCGCTGATCCGATCTGCTTCAGCTTCTTCCACATCTCCCGGCTGACTGATCGCCAGCTTAGCCCGAACGGGCGCTCTTTCGTCTCCCTGAAAGCTTTGAAGAAAGAGCGGCATTCCGGCGACCACGCCCTGTTCCCGGGCGCGGGACTGTGTCTCAACCGGAGAGGCGTCAGACTCCGCCTGATTGAGCTGCCGTCTCTTTTTACGGGAGGCGTAGACAGCTTCCATGCCAGTTCTCCACTACTCGTCGGGTTTCAACTCGATGGGCATCTGCCGCCCAAGCTTTCTGTACTCGCCGGCCAAGCCTGCCAGGACATCCCTGTATTCGATTGGGCGCGTCTCATCCTGAGCCAGCACCGCCGCCGTCAAAACGACGTTGCGAATGTGGCCTCCGCTGAGATCTGCCATCGCTGAAAGTTGGTTCAACTCCTTTTGGGCTAAATTGTGGCCTTCTCCGAGGTGGGATTTCCACAACGCGCGGCGTTCTTCCGGCCCCGGTGCGGAGAACTCTATGATCATGTCGAGGCGGCGCGAGAAGGCTGCGTCGAAGCGCACGCGGCTATTGCTCGTTAGCAGCGTGATGCCGTCGAAGGACTCTATGCGTTGGAGCAGGTAGTTGGTCTGCGCGTTGGCGAAGCGGTCGTTGGCCTCCCTGACCTCCGTGCGCTTGCCGAAGAGAGAGTCGGCTTCGTCGAAGAGCAGCACGACCTCGCTCTGCTCTGCGCGGGCCAAAAGCTGCGCCAGATTCTTTTCCGTCTCGCCTATGTACTTGCTCGTCACCGCCGCTAGATCAACGCGGTAGAGTGGAATACCCAGCTTGGTCGCGAGCCATCCGGCAACCATTGTCTTGCCTGTTCCCGACGGGCCGACGAAGAGGGCACGCACGCCCGGACTATAGCGAGCCGTGACGCTGGCTCCCAGATTGAGCGCCAGCTTATCCCGCGCGCGGCAACGCAACAAGAGCATGTTAAGCTCACGGCGCAAACTCTCAGACGCGACGAGCGCCTCATCCGGAATCACGCTGGTGATCGGTTGAGCCAGAGCGTCGAGCCCTGTGCCCTCTCCGACCCATGATGCGGCGACCACATCTTCCCTGACGGGATGCGGGCGATTGTGCGCTGCGCTCAGATGACGGGCAAGGCGTCCGATGTGCGCGATGCGCCCGCTGCCGTGACGATGCTGTCGCGCAAGCTCCCGTGCCAACTCGGTCACGCCCAGCGCCGCCTGCCATAACTCTTCACGCTCTGTGACGCGCGGCACAGGGAGCGACCAGCTCAAGACAGCGCCGCCGAACGCTTCGACGCTGCCGTCAGGCCCGCAGAGTCCCAGCATAGGCCCACGATAACACGGAAGCGCGGGCAGGATTTTTCTCTCTCCCGGCGCGAGCTCGAAACAGAAGACCGGAAGCAGTCCGCGCAGGCTGAGCAGTGGGCTCAAACCGCTGGTCTGATCCGTTTCGATAAAGAGCGCGCGTCGCCCCATGGCGCGCGCGATGGCTTCGACGACTGTTCTTCCTTCGGCTGTTGAGCCGCTACGCACTACCAGCGCCTGCCGGTCAGACGAAAGCAGGCTGCGTGCCTGTCTGTGCGCCTCTTCCAGAATCAAGCCGGGCAAAGGCACTTCCGGCACTTCGCCCAGGCCGATCTGCGTTCCGGGCCAGCTTCCATCATAACCATTCAAAGCGAGGCATAGCTGCACGGGAACGCTCACGGCGCGCTCGGGTAGCGGCGGCCCGTCGCTCGTCAGCCTGAGCAACCCGCTGCGTATCGCCGCCCCGTTGAGCAAGAGGTTGAGCGGCTTGACTTCGTTTGCGATCTTCCCGCCGAAGGCGGCTGAGAGCAGGCCGAGCATGGGGCGCGAGCCGCCGAGCGGAGACTGCACATACGCCAGCGCACGACCCGTCATCACATCGTCTTCAACGGCCATCGCGAGCGCCACCGTCAGGATTTCGAGGACGTTCAGCTCAAGCTCCTGAGCCAGTCCGAGCAGCAAACGGTCGCTCGCGTCCGGCTGGCGCAGGTACTCGATCAAGCTTTTCATCCAACCCTGACGCTCGCGATCAACCGCATCGGCGTGCGCCGACAGATATTTCATTTCGAAGCTTTCGGCAGCATGAGCGTGATGGTTGTCCGCGTGCGAAGTGAGGGCCGCCAGAGCGTAAGCGCGAAGCGTCACGCGCGGCGTCGCAGCGGCGGCGGAAGCCTCGGCCTCGCCCGCCTGATCGTGGGGCGCGTCGGGCACAGGCGTCTGTGCAGGGGCGGGAGTTGGAAAATCAGCAGACATCGCCTTGCTCTCCGTACAGGTAATAAAACGTCAGGACTCTGCCCAGCCATACGACCCAGCCCGGGTTGATATCGAGTCCGGCTCTGCGCACGCGCACGTCCGACTGGCGATGATCTAAGAATACATCTATGTGCGTCCGCGTGTGAGAGACGTGCCCCGCGCGACAGACCAGCTCCCTCAACCCGATGCGCGCAAAGCGACGACACCAGCGCCGCGCGGCGATGAGCCATGATTCGAGCAAGAGCTGTAAATCATTCACTCCCGGCGAGAGAGAGCGCCTGAGCCGGGCATCGCCGATTAACGCACGCACATTCTCCGGCGCGCCTCCACGCCAGAGCGCCAGCGTCAAATTTTCAGAGCTATCACACAACGCGCGCCTGTGCGGCTCATCCGGCGTGCGACAGACAACGAGCGGCCCTCGGCGGCACAAGCCTTCGAGCCAGATGGAGGGCACGGCGAACTCACACTGCGAGGGCACTGGCTCTGCACGGCGCACGGCGGCTGTCAGAGGTGAGAGCGCCGAGTCGTCGCCGGGAATTCCAAGGCGCTCCCCTGCGAAAGAGAGGAATCTCTCGGGTAAACTATATTCAATCAGGTGCGGGTTTGCGTCCAGCATCCTACTGAAGCCCAGCCTTGTGAGAACAGGAATTAAGAAG
The DNA here is from genome assembly GCA_036389675.1 of Pyrinomonadaceae bacterium. GTDB lineage: Bacteria > Acidobacteriota > Blastocatellia > Pyrinomonadales > Pyrinomonadaceae > DASQYE01. The sequence goes on along the minus strand of DASVWI010000023.1, from coordinate 76,987 downwards.
AAGAGACCGGCGCAGGCGGTCGGTTGCGGAAATCCTTGCGGAAATTCTTCAGGACGCTCCGCCGACTCAAACGTACTTTGCCGGTCTTCCGAATGTGCAAGGGCTGGAGACGTAGCTTGCCGCGCTCCTTCAGTCGAAGCCGTAGAGAAAGATTTGAGAAGAGAAGCTGCTTCGTCAGGAGACTCACGGCTTACCTCTTGAAGAACGCGGCGCTCCTGAAGGATTGCGTCGCTCTCATCTTCAATCGCGCGATGATCTTCAAAGTCTGGCCGAGCGAAGCCTTGGCTTTCGCCTGTGACCAAAGGAAGAGAGTCCGTTGGTTTTGAGGTCTGCGATGAATTCAACTTGAAGGCTTCATCTTCCGCGAGTAGCGGCGGCGTTTCCGCCTGAGGAGTAATTTCCTTCCCGGTAAGCCTGTTCGGTTCGGCGGTGTGCTGCCGCTGTTGCACGCTCTGTGTCACCAGCTTGATGATTTGCAGGGCATAGGACATGAGCCTTTGATCTTGAAGGCGCGCGGGTTTATCTGCCGCGAGCGCCGTGGCCGCCAGCCAGCTTGAGCGCGCATCGTCCGTGCCCCAGCGGTTAATCCAACTCGCAAGCCGCGAGCCCCAGCGAGGCAGCGTTTGTCTCACACTTTCGGCCACAGTGGTTTCCAAGAGCGAATGCGAAAGGCTCGCGCTTGACCAACCGCAGGCTTTCAAGAGCGCAGGCCCTTCCTGCGGGCGTAAAGCTGCGAGCAGCGGCGCGCTCGCCTCGCACTCAAAAAGCTCGCGCACCAGCGAGACCGCCGCCGCGACGCCCGCCTGAGTCTGCAAGGTTGCGCCGAGCAAAGAGCGCAGCGCCTCATCGCTCGCCATCGCAGGCCGCCAGAACGAAACGGCCAGCGGCCAGAACCATTCTGTCGCGCTCTGCCCGCGCGCCAGTCTCAAAGCGAGACAGACGTAAGGCTCGACTTCATCTCTGAAATAGACAAAGGGGCTCAGGCTCGCCGACGGGTCTTCGGCATGAACCGGCTGCGAGCCCAGATTGTAGAGCGAGCGTTCGATGGCTAGAGCCACGCTCGCGGCGCTCTGATCGCTGCGGATGTTTCCGAGTTTCAAGGAGCGCACGACGAGCACGCGCCCTCCGATTGGGCCGGGCAGCGAGGCCGTCCGCAGGGCGTCTTCGGTCAGAACCCGACCCCGTCTGAGCGATGAACCGGTGGGCGCGCTCAGGCGCAAAGTTTTCACCCGGCGCAATTCCGTGTTGACCATAAAAAGCTTTCGACGGCTATCGCTGCGAACAACCCTACTTCGCCTTGACCATGCCTTTGACGAGCGTCAGCGGGTTGCGATTAAAAGCGTTAGCCTCTGCGATCTGCACGTGATCGTTCTCTTCCAGAGAGGTCGTCTTGCTCGCGCCGTAAACCTGTGTGACGCGCGCAGCCGTCCGCCCGCCCGTCAGGTCTTCGACGATGCCGCGCGCGGCGATCTGGCCCGCACGGTACATCAACACTTCCATACCGATTTTCACGCTGGAAGGCTCAACCGTCAGCGTGACTTGCCCACCCTTCGTCACCTCTGTCTTCTGCGAAACATGCGCGGACGTAATCTGATTGACGGGCGCGTGGGAAGCCAACAGAATGCAGACGCGCACCATGTCGTTGATGAGCGAGACGGCTTCGGGCTGTTTGCGATTAACGCGCGAGAAAAGCCAGTCGGTGTAGGTCTGCATCTCGCGCCGGTCGAGGAAAGCAATCTCTCCCCAGCGCGGCAGGCTGCTCAGATTGCGTAAATCGACCGCCGTATCGAACTGGCTGATGCGCTCGGCCCAGTTAAGCCGGATGACCGGCAACACCACGCTCAGAGCAGAGTAGAGGCAAGCGGCGACGTGGGTGATGTCGGCAAACTCGCGCGCGGCCTGCTGTGAGATGTCGCCACGGCCATGACCGCCGTCGATCAGGTCTCCGAACGAGACCACTTCGCGAGCCTGATCGCGCGCCACCTGCCAACTCTGCGCGGTGAAGGCTGAGAGGTCAAGCTGCGCCACACGCACACGCATTTGAGAAACTACTACTTGCTGGGCACGCACGGCCTGCTCAATCGCCTTGCCGAAGAAGCCGGAAGATGCGCTCACGCGGGTCGCAAGCTCCACCACGGGCGACGGTGTGTTGGCGCGTGCTTTGGCGCTGACGACCGCCCTGTGCAGATAGTCCAGCCGGTCGAATTTATCGAGCAGGGGATGAACGCTCGTGAACCACTTGACGGGTGCGTCGCGCAGCAGGTCGGCCATCGCGTGCAGCTCCGGCGGCGGCGAAACCTCGCGCGCCAGACAAGCCGGAACTGGTGAGACGACCTCCGCCGGGTCAAGCTCTCGCACCTTCACGCTCACATCATGCAAGTCGGTCGTGCGCTCGCGGCAGAAGGCTAAAAAGCCGACGTGCTCTCGGATAATCTCCACGCGCCGCCTGTTGATATTATCGACGCGCAAGTCCTCGTCCGCCTTGAGGGCACGCGCGACCGCCAGATCGTGACGCATCTCTGCCAGATGATCTTCGATGACGTTCAGACGGCTCGCCACATTCCCCGCCAGCACGATGAGCTGGCTTAAAACCTTGCGGCAGTCGGCGATGATGTTACGGTATGCCTGAATCCTGCTCTCGACGGTGCGTAAATAGGCGACGGTGTAGTCTGAGGCTCGCACGGCGGAGGCGAAGAATGCCGGTTCGTCGCCGTCCGTCGGGTCAGGATCGTGAAGGCCGCTGAGAACCTGCGCGCTCAGTCTATTATCTACGATGAATTTGATTGTCCGCGGAACTTCGATCTTCATTTGCACTATCGTCTTCTTTCCCGTTCTATCAAAGAGCTCCACGGGCGTCGTCTGAAGGCTCAGGCTGTCACCCACGGGTTGGTAATCGTAGAAGCCCGGTAGCGTCAGGTCGTCAAGGACGATGATTTTGGCAAGCTCCTCAAGAGCCCTGAGTACTTCGTACTTGCTGGACACTGTGAAGTCTTTGGCCTCAGGAGCGGGGGGCTGTTTGATTCTCTCGGCGACGGTGACGGTGCGAAAGTCCAGCGGTCGTCCGACGATGGCCGTCTGCTGTCTGATGATATCTCCGGCTAAGGCCGCCGTCGGCGAGACCGTCGGTTTGAAGAGAGTGGAGGCGGTTGCCTGTTTCAGGATGAATGGGCTGCTGGTGATTCCGATGGTCTGCGTAGAGATTGCGACGGGGTCGGATTCGGTGAATGTCAGGCCCGTCGCAGACGTGTGGTTGATAGTCGTGGATGAAGTGTTGGCGATGGATTCTATCGCCATAGAGCTTTCCAGTGTCGCTGCCGAGGTGGTCGGATTGGGAGCATGCACGTCAGCCGCTGCGGCTATGCCGGAGACGACCTGCGACAGATCGCGGCCCGTTACTACTGGCTTCGCGTCGATGGATGAGCCCGGATCGCCGGAATCCGAAATCATGGACTGGGGAACGAGCGGTACATCTGTTGTCCTCGCTTTCCGAACGAATTTGATGATCTCCTCCCTGGTCGCCATCGCCGTCTCGCTCCTGGCAATCGAGGCCAGAGCGGGCGATGTAGCCAGACGCATCGCGTCCGTCCCGCCGAGCATCAACTGGCGATAACGATAGATGTCTGTCTGCACGCGGACGAAGCCGAAGTCAATGACGTCGTCGGCCCTTTTGACTTTTTCTTCGAGGTAAGCGATGAAGCCTTCCAGACCCAGCTCGGCGATCATGTCCTGTTTCGCCACGCCTTTGATTTCCCCCATCAAGACCTTGCGCGGAAAGTCCGTGCCCTGATTGATCCTGTCCTTCAGTTCTTTGAGGGCTGTAGAGATGAGAGGATTCCCGCTCGTCCTGTATGTCTCTTCGGGTGTGCTCAGCTCTTTATCCTGCGGATCATCTGCCGTATCGAGCGGATCAATCTGGCTGAGCGTCTGGTTAATGCTCTTTTCTTCCTCGCCCATCAACTCAAGCTCTGGATACGTGTCATCCGGGCCGTTGATCTCCCTGTTAATGACTACGCCGATCCGGTAAACGTCCGAGCGTCGTCGCATCCACTTTCCGAGCTTCCTTAAAGAGACGGCGATGTTGTTGCGAAATTCCGGGTCTTCCTTCTCCTCCTGAAGCAGGTTCGGCTCGTAGTAGATTTGCGGCACGGGAACAAGCACACGCAGCCGTTCGAGCTCGTTGGTATCAAAGCGGCTGAGCGAAGCGCTCTGATTGATGACCACGTCGAGCTGCTCTACGGGCACGGGCACGGCATCGAGATCGAAGCGCGTGGGAAAGAAGTTGTTGTGGATTTGTCCCACGTGCGGCGCGTTGTTCTCGTTCAGCACCACGTCGACCGTCAGGGCTTCTTTCGGCAAGAGACCTGCCGGAGGCAGAAAGCGAAACTGGCGGGAGAGGGCTGCGATCTGGCTGGCGACAGTTGCGTTTGATTTGTTGTCGCGCATGGCCTCGACCAGTTGCTCCGAGAACTGTTGCAGGCGCGCTTGCCAGACGAAAGGATGACCAGAGCCGGGAACGAGCGCCCTGTAACGGTTGATCTTCTCGAACTCTTCCGATTCCCTCCCCTCCTTCACGTCGCTGATGTCCGGCACGAGCGCGCTACGGCGCTTCGGTTTTCCTCCGGCGCGCACCACCGAAAAGCGATCAACAAAGAGCGGCATGCCGCCTCCGTCAAAGCCGACGAGCCCGAGGGGCACGCCAAGCTCCTCCCACGGCAGCAGCTCGCGCTGATCCGCGTTGTGCATCTCGGCTTCAAAGATGGCGTAGGCCATGCTGTTGCGCCACTGCGCGGAATCTTCCGGAAGTGGCAATCTCTCCGTCAGCTCCGTGGGCCATGTGTAGAGAACGAGCTGGCAGCCGTCCACCAGTTGCCAATCTTCGAAGGCGTAATTTTGCGGGTCTTGCTCGCAGGGGTCTTCTTCGTCAAACTCTCCGACGCGCTTGAGCATGATGGGCTGCAAGAGCAGGATGCTCGCGCGCGGCAGCGCGATTCCTGCACGGGCCAACTCTATAAGTGACGGCCCCATGCGGCGAGGTTTCAGGACGAGCGGGGCGTCCTCCTTCGGTTTCGCCGGGTCGTTGCCCCCGCCGAAAATTCTATCGGCGGGAATAGGAATCGGCTTATTGGGCCGCCTCCTCGATGGCGGCTGGTTGGTCTTCGTCAAATTATCAACCGTGGTATAGACGGGCACATTCCCGACCGCCACGCGAATGTTTCTTGACAGGACGACATCCTCGCCGCTCGGCATGATGCCTGTGCCGGATGAGATGTGAAAGAAAAAGCTCTGGCGCAGGGCCTCCGGGTCTCGCCTCAAGCGCACTCCGGGCTGGATATCGATGGCGGGCGGGGGTTCGAGCCCGACGACCAACCCGTTGACGACGCCGGGCGAGACCATCTGACCGCGAGTCGCGAGCCGACCGGCGCGACCCGATTGCTCAGTCGTGAGAGCCGCATCGCTCAGAGAGCGCCCCGTGTAGAGATTGAGTCGTCTTTGCCAGCCCGCGTCAATGGATGGTTTCAAAGGGGGCTCGACGCCGATGACGCGCTCGCCCGAGAGCGGACGACTGATGTGTTTGACTCTCATTGCTTATCATCCTTTGCCTTCTTCGTGCCACGGCTCCGGGCAGGCTTCCCCGCGACCCTCTTTTTCCTGGGCGCTTTCTTAACCCTGGCGGGCGTGGCGACAGGGATTGCCGCCTCATCCGAAGCGGGCGAAACCGGCTTGTCGATCGGCGATGCCGTGGATGGCGCTGAAGAGTCCTTGACGGCGATGGGGGACACGCCTCCCGTCGCGCTCTCCGTCTCTTTCGGTAAAGCCGTTTCTTCCGTAATCTCGGCCTTCCTTTGATCGCGCTTTGTGCCCATGACTTCCCGTGCGAGCTCAGTCAATCCCTCCTCGCTTGCGAAGCGGGCATGGCGATCAAGCTCTTGAAGCTGGCCCGAGCCGATCAGCTCTTTGACGACTTTCGGCCTGTCCAGAATTCCGGGGCTGGTGTTTTCCAGCCGCGTGAGTCCCTCGCCCAATCGCGGGTCGGCGAAGCCCGACGCCACTCTGGTCACGGCATTGCGATCAAGCCCGCCTGCGCTCACCTTCTCCAAATCATCCAGCGCAGAGCGCATTAAGATCGGGGACAGCGCGAATTTCGGGGAAGAGAGAAAAGAGACCAGCGTTGCGTTGCCATGGGCGGTGGCGGAAGCCTGCAAGCGTTTGAAGGAAGTCAACAGACCTCTTGTTTCAAGGGTCTTAATCAACTCGTTTTCGATCTCCTGCTCATCCCTGTCCAGAAGCTGGGCGAAGCGCCCGGACAGCTCGGCCTTGTAGTTGAGGTTGCGCCGCCGCGCGTACCAGACCAGCGAAGTTTTGCTCAGCGCCGTGCGCCATGCGTCGTCGCCGAGGTCTCTCTCGATTACTTCGGCGGCAAACGGAATCTTCAACATCCGCAGCGCCTCGACGGGCGGGCGCTTGGCGATCATGCCCGGCGCAGCCGGTGCAAGACGGCGCGGGAGGTTGATGAGCTTGCCCTGAAAGCTCTGAAAGTCGCGGCGTGAAACGGGGATGAGCACCAGCACTTCCGTCGAGGCCAACTGCTCGTCGTCGAGCGTCAAATCAATGGGCGGCAGCAGCAGGCTCTCTTCGATCAAAGCCGGCAGCTCGTCCTGCGGGATGATGGAGAGGTCAACCTGCACGGAAGGGGGAAAGAAGATTTGTGTGAAGTTGTCCGGGTCAATCGCGGCGGACGGCATCTGACCGGCGGCGGGCAGCGACCGGAAGTGCTCTGTGGCGGCGAAGCGCAGGCCGCGCACAGCACGCTCGCGGACGACTTCGCGCAGGTGATACTCATACTGCAACAGGTGCGCTTCTCTTAAAGCGCGCGGCGCAAACCCCAGACCGACGATGTTGCCGTGTTCCGCTCCGACCTCGCGCCGCACCATGAAGCTGTCAACCCATCGCACGACTCCGCGGTCGAGCGCAATCATCGCCAGCGGCAGCACGCCTGCGGGCACTCCCTCCGTCCCGCCTTCAATGAAAATCTTCTGCGCGATGCGAGCGCGCCGCATATTGATTTCCGAGCTTGAGCCTTCGTCCGGGTACGGGATGAGCGTGATGGCGACGGCCTCGATCACGTCTCCGTCCTCGACCGTGCGCGGGCCGTTGATGGAAGTCGGGTAGGACGCAATCGGGTTGGCCGTGTATTCGACCGGGCGCAGCGCAAGCACGAAGAGGCCCGAGCGCGTGCGCTGCGGCTCACTGGGAATCGCCGACAGTCCGAAGGCGGCATTCAGACGCTGCATCTCAGGAATGTTCGTCAGATCAAGCTGCTGGATTGTCTCGGGGATGACGACCAGCTCTCCGGAGGTCGTCACGCCGTGGCCCGCCTCGATGCGGATGGCAGAGCCTTCGACCATTCGCACCATCAGCCCATGCACAACGCCGACGCCGCCCGCCTGGCCCAGATCGGCCTGACGTGTCAGGAAATAGTTTTGATCTCCTGTCAGGTCGCGCGCCGTCAAAAAGCGTCCGTCAAAATAGAGCGGGCGGCGGCGGCGCTCATCCGTGATGATGACTCCGGCATCGAGGAGAGTCCGAATCTCATCCTTGTCAATCCAGTCGCGGGCCGGCATGAGCTTTCGCGCCGGGCCTTTTGTGACTTCCATCTTTCCTTCTCCTTCTCACTTCCCGAAACACACGACTTCAAAAAGCGGCGGCGATTTTTTTTAGAGACCAGCGAGGCGGGCCAGTGCGCCCGTGCTATAGACGAACGGGCGAATGTCGTTGATGATTTCCACCTTTTGCCCGCGCCTGCGCTTCGGTCGCTGGTCATTCTCCAATATGCTCAAGTCTTCGGTCGGGAAGATGACGCGCGCCAGAAAAACGTAGCTCGTATCCTGTCCCGCCAGATGTTCGGCGAGCTGCTCAAGATTGTCGTTCGTCTCATCACGCGCCGTCATCCTCTTCCAGAGATTGAAGATTGATTGATGAAGCTCAGCCTTATCACCGGGCCAGAAGGTTTCCGGCAGGGGCAGAGGGTTGGTCACGTCCTTCGCGTCGCTCTTTTTGCGCGGAAAGAGTTTGAGCTTGTAGCCGTCACGAATGCGCGAGGGCTTCGCGTTGTCGAGGGCGTCGAAAGGCCCGCAGGCGAAGGCAGGGGTCTTGCCGCGCTCGCATGCGGCGAAGCGGATGAAGACATCGGCGACGACGCCGCTCACCTGATGCGCGGGCGTCAAGACATCCTGATTGTCCTCGTCCTTCTCTGTGTGGGCCGGGACAGTGACGTTTTCGTAAAAAGACTGTCGGAGTCCGCCCGCATCTTCGCCTTTGAACCAGGGGTTGAGGCGAATGCAGGCCGTGCGCGGGACTTCGATCATCCGGCCAAAGCGATCAATCGCCACGCCCGGCTCAACCATAAGCTCTTCATTGAGGTCTTCGGCGGAGTTTGGGGCTTGAGGCGGCTGGTAAGTCACCCTGAGCCCGGCGACCGTGCCGCTGCCGTGCAGGTAGTTCAGAGCGCGGGCGAGCCTGCCGCGATGATAGATTTGCTCGGCGCTGAAATCTGCCGCATCGAGCAGGACACCGGTCGCGTAGTAGACCCTGTCGGGCGGCTCCGGTTTCTCCTTGAGCGGGTCGAGAGGCTCTGTCTTGCCTCTCTCCCGTTGGACATCTTCTTCAATCATACTCATCGAATTTCTCCTCGCGCGGCCAGCCGAACGGAGCGCCTTCAGTCCTCTAACCGGGCGGCTTGAACCGCAGAAAAATCCCCCCTATCCCGATCTGCCTGAAGATGATGACCGTCACCTGAGTCGCCGCGCTCAACTGTCCGAGGTTGTCCTCGACCTGTAGTTGAAAGACATGCTGTCCCGCAGGCAGTCCTTTATCCACATCGACTGTCGGCTCTCTCATGACTACCGGCTTGTTGGGCGCGAATTCGGCCATCTCACTGCTTCTCCTTCAAAAAACGTTCGCCACTACTGCGGCGGCTGCTGCCTGACGATTCTCGTGAAGATCCATTTAACAATCTTGCCGCCGGGGACGTTCGACTTCGAGCCGTCGAGTTTGAAGGTCTGCCCGAGGGCGACTCTACCCGGCCCGGACAATACGGCGACGGGTTTCCCTTGAATTGTCACCTGTTCGATCACCGGGTCAGAGCTAACGCCCAGATCGTCAACGACCACTAGTTGGAAGGTGTGTACGCCGGGCGTCAGCGCCGGGGCTGCTGTGCCGAATGTGACATCAATGAGCGGCTCATCGTGCGGGATGGGTTTATTGGGAACGAATTCTGCCATTTCATGCTCCTTTCGCTTGAAAGCTCGTTTGTTGGTTGTCCATCTTCTGCTACTCATCCAAGCGGAAACAGTATTCCGCGAGGAAGAGAGCGCGTCTTAATCAATGAGCGTCCAGATGTAGCGCTTGATCTTGCGCCCGGGACTGCTCGCATGTGATTTGTGGGCGTCGAGTTGGAAAGCGTCGTTGAATTTGATCTTCCCGTGCGCCTCGATGACGGCGACGGGCTTCTGCGGCTCTAACGGTTGCTGGTCGTAGCTGCCGGATTCAAGTCGTGGGTCGAGGCTCGGCGGGTGTAGCAGAAAATCGCCCATGCCGATCTGGCTGCCACCGAGCAGCCCGCCGATTCTGCTCTGACCACCGCGCAGCCCGTCGCCGATGCGGAAGGGTCTGGGCGGTTGCGGCTTGCTCAGGTAAGTATCGACGCCGACGAGCGAGGCCATGCCGACCATGAATGGCTTGGTGGCCGTCATCACGCGCGCCTGCACGTGCGCCGGAATCGACAACTCGACCACGCGCCTGATCAAACCCAAATCCTGCGGTTCCACTTCCTGATGAACCAGCACGGTGGCGCGGTGGGCCAGCCGCTCGAAGAACTCCGCAATCGCGCGCTTCTCGCTCGCCGTCGCGTCTCGCAAGTCGGCGTTGAAGAGGGCGAGGAATTCTTTGCGCTGCTCGTCGCCCAGAAAGAGCGTGTCGCCGACATAAGAGTTGCCGCTGTTGACGCCGCCGGGCAACAGCGGGTCGGCTTCGTCCGAGAGGTCTGCTCCGAGAATCGTGGCGAAGACACGTCGCAAGCGAAAATCTTCGAGCACGACAATCTCTCCGCCGCCGACAGCGCCCCCGGTCGCCACGTCGAGCGCGAGCTTGAGGCCGCTGAGCGTTCCGTGACGGCGATAAATCTGCGGCGCTTGAGCGATAAACTCGCGGCGGCGCGCGACGGGAAACATCGGCTCGAAAGTGACGCCGACCCAGCTGCCCAGCCATTCGAGAGCATCATCGGTGGTCGTGCGCGGGTGCGTTAAAAGATAAGAGTTGCTGATTCGATCTTCGAGCGTCGTCAGCACGCCCTCGAAATTGTCCAGAAAGCGTTCGAGGAAATCCGGCGGCGTGCTGAGGCCGGGCGCGTCCGCTTCCGGCCCGAACTCCGTCTCGCCGTAGAACTCCGGCAAGTAGCGATTCAGATAAGAGAAGCGTGAAGCGTAAGCACGCAGCGCCGCCACCTCTGGCGTGGCGCGCCCGTCGCTCAGTAGCTCGACCCTGACATGAAGGTAACGCCCACGCAGCGTGCGGACACGGCGATTGGGCCGCTGAATCAAGACCGTAAAGAGACCTTTGCGATTGCGCTCGCGCTCGCAACCGAGCAGGCCCGGATGAAAAGGGATCTCCGAGGGGTAAGAGACCCAGGCTCCGCGCGCGATCCCGAAACTCTGCTCGCGCGCGAACAACTCTCCGAACTGATGCTCTTCCCAATCATTATCGGCAATCGTTTGCTGACTCTCGTTGCCGGCGGCGAGGAAGACTCTCAGGCCGCAGTTGGGCGGGATGGAGGCTTCGAGGTAGAGACGATGCCAGACGGTTTGCGTGCTGCCGCTATCGAAGGCCGAAGCAGAGAAGGCCTGACCGGAGCTTGCGAACGAAGGCAGCGAGAGATGGTACAGGGGGGCGCTCGCCTCTGCGGTCGAGGTCGGGTAGCGAGGCGGCAAACTCGTCCCATGCAGAAACGGCCCGCCCTCGTAATCCCTGAGCGGATAGATTTCGCCGACGGGCTCAAGCTGCGCCGCGCCCCGCTTCAGCTTATAAACGGCTGCCTCTTTGACCGCCTGAGAGTCTGGCTGCTCGTCTCCCCCGAACATGACGGCGACACGATCTTCGGAGACCCAGGCAATGCTGTAAGGGTACTTCACGCCTGAGAGTCTCACTGCCGGCGTGAAGGTTTCGTCCTGCTGCAAGAGACGAATCTGCGCGTCGCCGCCCTTGGTGAACCAGGAGAGCACCAGCACCTCGCCCTGTGGGCCGGCGGCGAGGCCGACGATTGTTTCATCGCTCTCGGCCACCTTTGTCTTCAAGACTCTGAGTCGAGGCTCATGCGGGTTTTCGGGACAGGGACGAAAAACGTCAGTCGCGTAGGGGTCGTATGGCCTGTTCGGGAAAGGCAGCCCCTCGACGCGCGCCAGCTTCGCTTTATCTTTCGGTCTCTTTCCGCCGCCGCCGCGGTCTAGCACCCAGACTCCGCCAGACGGCACGGCGGCCAGCCGCCATGCCGTGAAACCTTTCTCGCTGAGCGCGACCGTCTCCCAACGCCCGCGCAAATCTTGCAGAGCGACCTCGCCTCCGAGGGCTAGATAGAGCACGCCGTCGTAGCCGATTGCCAAATCGGTCAGGAGGGTCGTCTGCGGAAAGATTTCCACCTCGCCCGGCAGCGCGCCCGTCGCCATCACCTTCCCTGAAACCCTGTCCCAGCGAGCCGTCGTGCCAAACTCATCGCGCGTCTGCGGCACGTGTTCGAGCCGCAGCGTCGCATCATGAAAGTTCGTGGGCCAGGCCGGAGACTGACCACGACTTGCGAGCCGCAGGCTTTTCCGCTCAACGTCGTAGCTCACCTCCGAGTCCGGCGGGATCAACCACTGACTTTGCTCCGCGAGCATCCAGAATTTGAGGCCGTTGGCATCCATCTCTTTCAGCAGACCTCCGGCACGACCGGCACGGCCATCGTCATCGACCCGGAGCCGTCCTCGTGTCCGAACGGGTCTGGCGCGGCTGTCAAGTCCGACGGCGGAGTGTCTCCGACGACGACCATCACGGTCATAAGCTCCGGCAACTGCCAGCGCTCAAGATGAAGGCGGACGGGCGCGTTGGTATTCGACTGTCCGATGATCCGCCACTTCTGATTTATTCTCTCGAAGAGATTGAGCCCGCCGACTTCGTCCACGCCCGGCACTTGCGCGACGATGACATCCAGCTCGCGCCTGCGAACGGCCTTCCCCAACTGCCAGCCCTTCGCGTCCGTGCCTCCGGGCGATAGAGGCCAGAGGAAGAAGCGCAAAGCGTCGCGCACGTCGTTGACGACCTGATTCGGAGCAAAGCCGTCGCGCAGACGGATGGCGACGCTCAAGCTGAGCGGCACGTACTCGCAGCCGATGACGTGCAGCTCGGTGGTCAACGGGCGGCGCGCGTCCAGATGGTCGAAAACTTTCTGAATGAAGGGACGATCAGCGCGCGGGTTGGGCGGCAGCGCGGGGTCTTTGTAGGGCAGCGCCATCACGGAGACTACGCCCGGCACATTCTCGCGCCGCTGCTGCGGCTGGAAGCGCGGCAAGACCTCAACGCGCCCGATCATCAAACCGGGCGTGGTTGCCGCCAGCTGGCGATAATCTTCGCGTGTGACGGCGCGGTCTTGATGACGAAACAGGGCGGGAATGCGCGTCTCGGCTTCGGGCAGCGTCTCCGCCTCGGAGCCGCCATCGGTCGCCACACTCTGCTGCACCTTCAGCTTCTGCGTGACGATTGCTTCGTCCAGATTTTTGGCGGTGATTTTGGTCAGAGACCCTGCGGGCAGGTTGCCCGCGCTGCCGCCGCCCGCGCGCATCATCTGGACGCGAATGCGCCTGCCCGCCTCGGGGATGCGTCCTCGCACTCCGTCGCCGAAGCGAATCGTGCCCGCCTCGCTGTCCAGACTGTAGAAGGCGTCCGTGCGACCCGCCACCGCCAGCTCGTCAATCTGTTGCCAGAGTTGATAGCCGCTCTCGGCTTCTTCGACCTGCACGGCCAGCGTCTCTGACTCGACGGCGAGGCCCGGCAGTTGAAACTCCTGATTGGCCGTGCCGTTGCTTGCGCCGATGACACGATTCACGCTCGTTTGGCGCTGATCTATCTCGACAGCGTTGATGCCGACCCAGCTTATACCCAGACTCGTCAGCTTCTCCGTCGGGCGCAGGCAGAGCCACGCGATGAGACGCGCGGCCTTTTCCGGGTCGTCAATTCGCGGAGGGCGGTTGCCGACCCCCGCCCTGAAATCTTCGCGGACGTTATTGCTCGGTGCGCCGATGAAGCTCGAAGCGGGTAAGGCCAGACGCACGACCCCGCGCCGCGTCAGGCCCTTCGTCGAGTCCGCGATGACATCGAGCGCCAGATACTCCGGCTCGTTGTTGATAAACTTGCCGGTGCTGATCTCCCAGCTGTGCTGAATCGCAGCCGCCGGGCGCACGTCTTCAAACAGACGTGGCAGCTCAACCGAAGGGATGAAGCCGATGCTGATTAATTGCCGGCCTCCCTGCGGGTTCATCGCCAGCGCCTTGGCCGCGCCCGCCCGTTGGGCCGCAGTCGGCTTCTTTTGCGCCAGCAGCAGGGCAATCCACAAACGCTTGTCCAGAGTCTTCTCTATGATGTCGAAGCCGTGCTCTTCGGCTGCGCCGCCTGTGAAGACGGGCGTGGTCACGTAGGGCCGAGGGCGACCACGGCTTGCCGAGCCTGACGCATCGTTTAAGCCGTAGATCGTCTGCAAGCCCTGCAAGACTTCCTGCTTCATGTTCTTATTCTCTTCACGGCTGAGCGGGCGTTTACAGTAGGCTTCAGCGACGACGGGCAGGATGGTCACTTCCGAGCGCGTCTCGAAATTGACCGAGCCGCTGATGGTGGCGTAGGCCTTGATGGTCAGGGCCTCGCTCACTTTGTCGTCGTCGAACAGGACGCTGACCAGCCCGCGCGCTGGCTCTGCCGGGCGCATCCGCGCGCCGATCAGGTTAAGAAAGGCGAGACGCTGCCGCTCCGGGATGAGGTTGGCGCGATAGAGCATTGTGTCCGCCAGCCAGGCGAACAGCTCTATCATCGTGCGACCGGGATCGCCCGCCCGTGGATTAGTCCACTCGGGCGTGTGCGCCGGGATGCGCGCCAGCATCTCGTCGACGAGGTCTCCGAAACTTCTATCATCAAGGGCAGGTGGACGAATGGGCATCTCGCTCAGGCCTCCAACTCCATCACCAAACCGAGCCGCTGCACCACGCCCGTGCGCTTCAGTTGATAACCGATCTCGACCCGCAAACGCGTCGGCTGGCCCGGCACTTCGTTGACATCGACGCGGTTCAGGATAATTCTGCGCTCCCAGCGATTCAGAGACTCTTTAATCAAATCGGTAATGCGGCGACGTGTGAGAAGCGTGTTCTGCTCGTGCACGTAATTTTCCAGCCCCGCGCCAAAGAGCGGGCGCATCAATTGCTCGCTCGGACGCGTCTGCAAGATGATCCGAATGGATTGCCGCACGCTCTCTTCAAGCGTCGGGTAACTCAGTTGCCCCGTCGCGTCCGGGTAGGGCAACAGAGGCCAGTTGATCAGTTGCGGCATCACTCGTTTCGCCATTTTCGCTTCACTCCTTGGGAAGAGGGCTTCTCCCCGCCGGGAACGGAATGCAAATCTTGATGAGAGACATCCACCTGAAGATGATCTCGAAGAGCGACAGGAAAATGTTCAGGACGATGAAGGCGCAGATCGTGATGATCGGTATGTTGAAGCCGCAAATCCAGTCGAGATCAAGGCCGCCGGAGGGCTTACCGCCCTCGCCGTCCACCATCTTCTTCGGGTCGTTGCCCTGCAAGATATTGGAGAGATCGCTCGGCACGACGAACGAGACGTTCGGTTTCACGTTATTGAGGAAGTCGCCGCCGAGCGAAGGCAGCGCCACCTGCACGGGCGGCAGCAGGCCGCTCTCGTACCAGGGAACGATCTTGAAAGCCTCGCTCGCCCGGCTCCAGATGAGCGCGGGCGGGCAGCCGTCCTCGCGCTTCACACGCACGAAAGCCCGCAGCCTGTATTTGCTCGTCAGATTGTCGAAGCGCCCCTCCTGCGGGCTGATCTCCGCGAAGCGCACGCTCAACGCGCGATTGATGGCATCCCACAGCTTTCTTTCCTGCGCGGCGCTAATGCTCGGCCACGAGTCAGGCATCAAGACCGACCTTGAGCTGCCAGCGCCCTCGCCGTCGATCAGCACGGCCTTCGCCTCTTTCAAAAAATCTCCCGCCCCGCGCTTGCCCGCAGAGGCGAAGGAAAGCTCTATCTGATTAAGCTCCGTGAAGAGCAGCCGGGCCGCAGCCGTGTTGCCGAAGGCGTTGAACTCCACCGCCAGCTGTTGCAGCAAGAGCATGAACTCACCGAGCTGGCTTTTCGGGTCGGGCTTTGGATTGGACGAGACCTGCGAGTATGTGATCTGCCTTTCGGCAAGGATGAAGAAGGGCGTGTTGACGGCTGACTTCAAATAACCTGACAGGTGCTCGCGCAAACGCTCATCCGCATAGATGTTGAAGGGGACGGGCGCGACCGGAGCCTCGCTCCTCTCCGTGCTCGTCACCGGAATCATCCCGTAGAGAATCGTCTTCCCGGTTGCCGCGCTCACGTCCGGCGGCGCGACGAAAAGCGCCGAGGCCGATTCCGAAAATTGATTCGCGTTCGGCCTGACGGCGAGCGCGGATTTGTAGCTCAACTGAAGCCGGCGATCTATCTCGGCATGGCCTGCGCTCAAAGCGAGAGGACGGCGCTGCGGGTCAGGGTCTTGATCCCTCTGTGCAGGCGTCTCTAAATCCACCCACCCGCGAAGCGTGCGCCCGTAAGACATCCAGGCCTGTTCGATCTCACGCCCCCATCTGACGACAGAGCGCCTGACGACCAGCCCCGCGCTATCAATCTTCTCGGGATCGAGGCGCGGGTACTGTCCCTGATAATCGCAGGCGATTTCCAGCAGCGCCACCTGAAATGTTCTGTGAACGGGCTGGTAGAGCCGCAGCACTCTGTTCTTGTCCCTGCTCTGCGCGAGCTTCTTCCTGCTCGCTTCGGTCACGACACGCACGCCGTCTTCACCGGCCAGCTCGTCCAGCAGCTCTGCGATGAAGTCCTGCTCGATGAGCTGCAGGATGGTCGGCGGCGACGGCGGCATAATTCCCGTCCGGCTGAGGCCGCCGAAGATGGTGTTGTGCTCTACCATACGTTTCCGGCTCCGGGCGTGTAGGTGCTGCCGATGACCGTGGTGGATTGCAGGACGTTGCTTTTGACGATGCCTGTAAAGTTTGCCATCGCCGCATCGACCTTGACCTGTCCTGAAGTGATCTCGACCTGACTGGATTGTGTTTTCACCTTCGCGCTGGTCTGCACGGAGACGCCCTGCTTGTCGAAAGTGATGGTGTTCCCCGCCACCTTAAACTCGACCTTGCCGCCCTGAGCGTCCGTCATCTTGAGACTGACTCCGCCCGGCGTGGTCAAAGAGATAGTCGCTTCGCCGTCGCGCTCTTCAAGGATAAGTATGCGCGTTCCGGCCTTGCCGACGATTGACCAGCGATCAATGCGGCTGCCGTCTCCGCCGAGCGTTTCCGGCGCGCGATCATTTCCGTTCCAGAGACCGCCGACGACGACCGGGAAGCGCCAATCGCCGTTGATGAAACTGACCAGCACTTCATCACCCACGTCCGGCAGCATGAAGGCTCCGCGCTCGCTCCCGGCAAACGGCACGGCCACGCGAGCCCACAGAGGCCCGTCCTGATCGTCAACGCCGTCGAAGTTGTAGAGCTTGACTTGCACGCGCGCCAGATTGTCAGGGTCTTTGACATCCACCACTTCGGCCAGATAGCTTGTGCCCGTCGCTCCGGCAGGGACGGCGAAGTCTCTAAACACTTGAGTCAAGGTTGCCCCCAGTAGCTGCTCTCAGCCGCAAAGTCGGTTTCATAACCGCGCGTCAGGTCGTAGCGATGACGCGCATTGACCACGTAGTAGGTGTTGTTGAAGCGATTGCCCATGCCCGTCAAGGTAACGTGCGTGCCAACGCGCAGGCCGGGGTTGCCTTCGGCTGTCGCATCGACGCAGACGAAGCGTCGCGCTCTCATGTCAAAGGCGGCGGCAGCCAGCGCACGAGCTTCTTCCCTGTTCGAGATGGCGAAGTGGCCGATATGTTCGGAACGGTCTCCGATCTTGTCGCTCAGCAGTTCTTTTCCCGTGCGCCCGGAGCCGGGGCCGGGGTTTGCCCCCGTGCTGGTGACGGAGACGCGCTGCCCCTGGCTTGCGTCCCAGCCCGTCAGGGTTATCTGCGTCACCTGTTGGGAAAGGTCTGCGAGCACGCGCGCGCGATGCAGTTGGCTCGCCATCTCAAGCTCAATGGTTCCGCGCTGCACGTCGCTTCTCTTCGAGACGTGCATCTCTGTGCCGACCACCTGCAAATCTCCGTCGTGATGTGCGAGCAGGCGACGAAGAAAGGCAAGGTCGCTCTCGTTCAGCTGCACTTGAGTGCCGATGTTTTCCGAGAGGCCGGTGACGACGGGAGTGAGCCCCAACTGGCCGGCTAAATCATTGGCGAGACCCGAAAGGGTTGCGTCCTCGTGAATCTGCGTGCGGCGCTTCATGCGTGCTTGCTGAAACTTGTCTTCGGCCAGCACGACCAGCTCCGGCGCGCCGTCCAAACGGAAATCGCCTTCGAGGCCCGTGATCGCGCCGTGGAAAATCTCCACGGGCGCGTCTTCGTCGCCGCAGTAGACCTGAATCCGTGCGCCGAGTTGCAGTATTGCCTCGTCTTCAAAAGCGAGATCAGCATCGCCCTCCGTGTCGGACGCGAAATTGATCAGACGCAGCTCAAGCGAACTCATGCCGCCCTCCTGCTCCGTCATCGTCATGGAGAGAATGAGCTGCGTCAGCTTCGGATACTCTTGCGACTCGATGCGAACCGTCGGGCGCGCGCGATAAACTGCTCTATCGCTTTGTGGTGTTTCGGACATCTGTTGCTCCGCGGAGTTGCTCGTCTTGAACTTTGACAACTCGGAGGTGTCGGGGCGTGCCGTTTAATCGGCTTTCAATCTCATCTCTCTCTGGGCGAGGCGGCTGATCTCTGAGCGAATCTTATCCAGACTCAGCTCCTTCGAGATCGGTTGAGCGTCGCCTTCCTGCTCGGTCGGCAGCGACGGCTCGGGGTCAATCGTGCCTTCCATCTCGTCGATGATGACAGCCATCTTTTAGCCCTCCTCAAACGTAATGCGCGTGCGCAGGCTGGCGCTGGCTCCTACGTCCGTGCTGAGACTGGTCGATGCTTCGAAGGTCGCCCGCCCGCCGACGCTAAAGCGCGCGCCGCTATCGGTCGTGACGGTGGCGGATTCGCTGCGTTGTATGAAGCGGCTGGTGTCAAGATTAAAACGACGCGTGCGCGTCTGGACTCTCAACCCGCTGAAAGCTCCCTGGCTGGCGGTGACGCCCGCCGACGCACTGCCGCCGAAAAGAGCGCCCGCCGAGGCGCTCGCTGTGAAGCTCGCGCGCGCCCCCATTCCCCCACCCGCGCCGGCAGAAGCGCTCGCGCCGAACCCGGCACTTGCGCCGATTTTGAATCCGGCTGAGAAGCCAGCGCTTGCGCCGAAGCTCGCGCCAACGCCCGCCCGTGCCCCTGCGCTCGCGGAGAATCCTGCCGCCGCGCCGCCGGAGAATCCGATTCCGCCGCGCGCTGTGATGCCTGTGCCCGCGCCGACACCGATGCTGCCCCGAGTGCCGGCACTGAATGCGGCTCCCGCGCTGACACCGCCGCCGATGCCCGGACTTGCGCCGCTGGCGAAAGCGACGGGCGAGCCCAACTGTACGGAGGGGTCTAGCGTCATCTGGCCGCTGGGAAAACGAATGCTCTCCTCATCGTTGGCGGCGGCGATGTCGCGTCCGGCATCCGGGTCGCCGCCCGTCGTCGCCATGTCGGTCGCGCTCTGACCGTCGCCTCGTCGCACGTCAACCGCGTCGGGGCCGGGTGGCGGCTGGTTTCCGCCTCCTCCAACCAGCGAGCCGCCGGTGACATCCGCTCTTTTGTCATCTCCGAAGACCTTCTCCTGCTGCGACAGACTCAGGTTGACGGAGGCGCGCAACGGCACTCCGTCGTGCGAGAAGAAATCGATCGTCTCCTTGCAGCTTTCTATCAGACCCTGAAACTTAAAGTTGCCCCATTCAAAGAGCACCACGGGCGGCACTTTCTTCTTTTTCTCCTCCTTCGGCTGCATCAAGCCCACGACCTTCTTCGTGGTGTTGCGAACATCCTCCCCCGTGTCCGTCGTGTCCAAGATCAAGTCGAGCGTCAGCTTCGTCGTGTTCTTCTTGACGAACTGTTGGTTATTCGGCTCCATCTCGTTCGTGACGGAGAGTTGTAAGGAGGACGGGTTGAAATGCACGCGGATGGGGTCGCCGCTCGACGGCACGGTCGAGAACTGAGCGCGGTCAATGTTAATCTTGCTCATCCGTTCACCTCCTTAACCTTGAATCCGTTCGAGACCTTCATGGGCCAGATGCAGCTCCTCAATGCCGACATCTGTTCCCTTCGCATTCAGGTCTGCCGCTTTGAATTTGAGGGGCATGGCGTTGATCAGCTTCCATACCATCACCGTCCTGCGCGCAGCGTTCTTCACCGTGAGGTGAGCCGCCAAACGATAGGCATACTTGCCCTCGCGGTTAATCAGCTCAAACCATGTCCACAAATCTTTGTTCGTCGTCAGCCCTCGCTTGAGGACGACGGTGGCGAAGGTGACCGGGCCTGCGCGCTGCGCCGCCCCGTAGTTGCGCCCACCCTCCTTGATGACCTTCGGCTCCATGGTCGCCTCCAATCCCGTGCACTCCGAGAAAGCCCCGCCGCACAGATAAAGGTTCTTCGTCGAAGCGTTGTCGGAATTGAGCGGGTCTTCATAGAAGTCCACCTGAAAATTGAAGACTTGAAGTGGGGCTAAGGAGTTTTCTTTTGCGCTCATGCTGCCTCCATGCTTGATTCGCCCGTCGAGACCAGCGAGACCTGCCCGCCTTCGTCCATCGCCAGCGCGACCGTGATGCGCTCAATCGGAACAGCCGCATCGAACCGCACGTAGGCGATGACGCGCCCCTGATCCAGATCGTTCTGGCTCATGGTGCTGCGGTCGCAAAGCACCTGAAAGGCTTCCGCCGGACTGTTGCCGCGCAGAGCGCCCGCCGCCAGCAACCCCTCCAACAGGCCGCTCATCTGCTGCCTGACCTGCAACCACAACCGTTCGCCCGAAGCTTCAAAGACGGAATCCTCGCCGAGGCGGCGCGCGGCGCGCACGATTGCCGAGATCAGGCGATTGACGCTCGCCGGGCGATAGCTCTCGTTCACGCTTGTCGTCACGTCTGACAACAGGCGCAGCCCGCGCGCCGTCTGACCGAAGAGCGAAACCCTTTCGAGAAGATTGCGACCGGCTATCGCTTTCCCGGTGGCGCGCGTGCGCGGCAACCCCGTCATCTGGTGTCGCCGCAAAGCGGGATAAGTCTCATAAACATCTCCGAGGGGTAGACTGGCCGCGCTATGAAAGCTGCCGCGCGTGAGCGCATTGCGCGCCAGTATTCCGACCAGAACGGCGTCAGGGCTCTCAATTCCTTCCGGCAGATTGCCCGAGCCCTGCGTACGCACCCACGGGTAAGCGAGTTGAACGAAAGCGCTGGCAATGCCGCCGAGCTGCACGGAGGGAGCAGCAGCGAGCGGGCCGGCCATCGTCGGCTTGCCTTCCGGGCTTTCCAGCAGGAAATCGAGCAGCTCTTCTTCGGCCTTGATTCCACGCTGCGGAATTGGCAGCGCGGCCACAAGCTGCACTTCTCTTTGCTGGCGGATAATCATGTTGGCGACGAGCCAGAGCGCGTGTGCCCAATCCTGATAAGCGTCCTCGTCGCAGCGCGGAGCGGGAAAACGACGCGCCGCCGTGTCTTCAAACTGCTGCTGCTTCCTGACCGAACATTCGACGAACTGCTCGGGCGGCGGCGCAGGCATCTTGACCTCCGTGTCCAATTGCTCGTGCTCCGCGCCGCAGAGGTCTGCGAGATCAGGCATGCAGAGGAAAGAGGTGTCGGGCAGACCGAAGAGATGACCGATGCCCTGCCAGCTATGGCGATCAGCGGGCGACGGCCTGAAGCGGTTCGGATGGCCCGGGATGATTCTTTCAACCAACGCCAGACGCGCCGCGCGATTGACCATCAGAGGAAGCGGGTCACCGACTCTGACCACGTAACACTTGCGCCCGCCCTGCGCGAAGAATGAGCGCACGGCTGCGCCCATATAGGTGGTGCAGGTCTTGTGCCCGCCCTCGTCTACGGGGCGCTTGTCCCACGCGAAGAGCCAGTCGAAGATTTCCCACGTGTCTATGGGGACGGGCAGATCGAGCAGCTCATCGATAGCAGTCACGATGCTTCCGCCTAGCTCGCGCGGGTAAGCCTGCGTGAGCAGCAGGTAGTTGAGCTGTCGCAGTTGATCGAATCGCAACGTCCGCTCGACGAGCGACTCGGTTTCAGCCGAGAGCATGACGTTGCGGAAAATCTTCTCGTCGTAGAATTCTTCGCTCTCCAGCAGCCCGTTCAACGCTAATACCAGAGCCGTTTCGAGCGCGGGGACGGGCGGCCCGAGCCCGCCGTACTCACGAAGCAGCAGGAGCGTTTGAGCGTCGAGCTGCGAGCTGATGAACTCAGACACAGGGTCTCTGGCAGCGCGCAGCTTGAGGGCGAGGCCCGCCGGGTTGGCGAGGCCGCCGACGCGGAAACGCGTCGGGCTGCTCCGCCCGTAAGGGGGAGCAGTCCATCCCTGTTCATAGAGCCAGCGCCGGAGCGTGGCGGGCAGCGCCGTGTTTCGTCTGCCGACCAGCCCGACAAAACAAGCTATGTCGGCGCGGTTGGGAGGACTGGCGATGACCGGCGACTGGTCTTCGAAAAATAGGCCGTTCATTTACTTAACGTCCGCTCGAATGAAGAGAGTACGGCGTGAGCCTCAGCCCGAGCCCAGATTGAGACCTTCGGCTGATAGAACCAGCTCTTCCATGGCTACATCGCCGCCGCCCTTGGCCGCCAGCGTCGGCCCCGTCCACTTCAAAGGGATCACGCCGCGCAGCGTCCAGGACTGTACGTCCTGCCCCGCTTCGTCGCGCAGCGTAATCACTACCTGACGCTGCGCGCCGATACCGTTGAGGCGGACATCGTCAATCCATGCCCAGAGGTCTTGCGAATTGACGAGGCCGCGTTTCAATGTCACGTCGCTGACCGTGTGTGTGCCCGGCACTTTGCGGGGATGGTTTTCGGGGTCGTTCCCGTTCCGGTACTCCGCAACTTTTATTTCCGTGCCTATGCCCGAAACGTCCGAGAAGCCGCCGAGCGGCTCTTCCGGGCCGAGGTCGCCGCCGATGTTGACTAGAAAATTGAATGCCCCGTAGGGGGTGACGCGATCTGGCATCTGGGGTTCCTCCTTCCTGATTAGCTGCGCGCGTCGGCGGTCTTCTGGCCGATGCGGAAGATAACGAACTCTGCCGGCTTAATGGCGGCCACGCCGATCAGGCAGATCAGGCGGCCATTGTCCAGGTCGTTCTGCGTCATCGTGCTGCGGTCACAGCGCACGAAGAAGGCTTCCTTCGTGCTGCCGCCCAGAAGCGCGCCCGAGACCCACTCGTTATAGAGAAAGTCCGAGACCGTCTCGCGGATGTTGGCCCAGAGCCGCTCGCCGTTGGGCTCGAAGACGGCCCATTGCGTGCTCACGTCAATCGACCTCTCCAGATAGTTGAAGTAGCGGCGGATGTTGACGTACTTCCACTCGGGGTCGCTGCTCGCGGTGCGCGCGCCCCACACCCTGTAGCCGCGACCGGAGAAGAAGCGCAGGCAGTTGATGCCGAGCGGGTTGAGCATCTCCTGCTGGGCAAAGTTGATGTCGCTCTCGAAACGGAGTGCGCCGAGGACGACTTCGTTGGCGGGCGCTTTGAAGACGCCGCGCTGAGTGTCGTTGCGCGCGTAGATGCCGCAGACAAAGCCCGAAGGCGGAACGCTTATCTCGCGCGGAATGTGTTCGAGGCCGGGACGCGCGAGCGGGTTCGGGATGACGACCCACGGGTAATAGAGCGCCGCGTACTTGGAGTCAATGCGGCTGCGTACGTCGCGCGCCTCGGAGGTTGAATTGTTGGGGGGCGTGTCGAGCACGGCGATGCGATAGGAGCGACGCTTCTCCGCGTGCGTAATCAAGGCGTTCTGAATTCCCTGATAGGCGTCCTCGGCGAAGACGGAATGCCCCGGCGCGGCGACAATCGCTATGTCTTCGACTTTCGACAGCTCCGCTAGAGGCTCTGTGTAATCATCCGGGATCGGCTCGCCGCCATCGCTGCCGCCGCTCAGGGTGACTATGCGTTGAGTGCCGCCCGAGAAAATTCCGTTCAGAAGCTCGAAGGCGTCAACGTTCTCGCCGACCTCTATCGCAAACATATTTTCCAGAGCTTCCGTGCGGCGCGTTGGCTTCCACGCGAGCACGTTGCCGATGTAGCGCGGGTGATCGGCGTCAAAGCCGACATCCTCGTACATGATCTGGTTGCCGTCGCCGTCTTCGGTGACGATGAGCATGGTCAGGAAACTGGCATTGATGCCCGGCGAGTCTGTCTCTTTTTTCCCGCCGAGGTTGAGGGGCGTTCCCGTTTTATCGTTCTCTTTCCAGTTAGCCCCGTCCTTCCTGAAGTATCTGGCTTTGAGCCCCGCCGTGCCTTTGACGAGACTACCGCCGACGGGAAGTCCGAGGTATGCCGCGCCGGAGCCACCTTCGACACGCAAGGCGGCCCTCCCGCTCGATTCGCCGGTGGTGATGACGAGCCGGTTGTTCTCAGTCGACAGCGCGGCGGTCGCGTTCACCCCTGCTTTACGCAGAGCGGCGTTGATGTCGTCGGCGGTGACGTTCGACGGGTCGTTGATGTTGACCTCGGAGGTAGCATCCGTGTTGAACTTCAGCGCCGTGTTGGCCTTGACCTTGACCGAGCCGCCGAGCCCCTTCTTATTGCTGCTGATCGCCAGCCGATCTACTTTGCCCCCGTCGGCTGCCGTAGTCAGTCGCGCAGAGCCGCCTTTCAAATCCAGGTTGATTTTGCCAACCATGTCCTGCGGAGTCGCACCACCGCTGGTCGGCAAGTGGATGATCTGTTCCACGCCTCCGTCGATGGTGATGCTCAAAGTGTTAAGCAGGGCGTCGGCGGCAGAGTTGGTGTCGGGCAAGTCCATCGCGGCGTTGAGCGTGTCTTCGCTCGTGACTTCTGCCTGAGCGACCAGCAGCACGGTCTTCTGCTTCTCATCAAGGGCCACGTCAGCGCTCGCGTCTTTGCTGAACCCCAGCGCCGGGTTGGCCTTGACTGTGACCTTCGACCCTTCTCCCGTTTTAGCGCTGCTGATGACGAGAAGGTCTGCAACATCACCCGGGTTGGCCGCGACGGTGAGACTCGCAGTGCCGCCCGAAGCCGTTAACGCCGCCTTGATGGTGTCAGCTATCTCCTGCGGAGTTAAATCGACCTCGGGCGTCAAGCTGATGACTGTTTCGGGGCCGTCGTCGATGGTGACGCGCAGCGTCGCATCTTTGGCGGCGAGCTTTGTTGCCGCATTGAGCGGGGTTTTGCCGGTAACCTCTGCGGAAGTTTTCGGAATGCTCTTTAGCGTCTCTGAAACAGTTAGCTCCAGTTCGCTCTGCGCCGGCAGAGAGAAGGGCGGGATGCCTCCGGTGAGCTGCGCGGGGGCTGCCGGGAGCTGGCTGGCTGGCGGGACGCTGCCGGGGTTAACGAGGAAACGCAGCATGCTGCCGCGCGGCGCGCTATTCATGCTCCGAATGGTCGCCGGTGACTCGACCAGCCGAATGCCGATGCGGCCATTTCCGGCGCGCCCCGGCGTGCGCGCGATAAAGCGGGCTCGCTCCTTCGGGTCTGTGTTGTCGACGACGAAGGTGGAGACGGCGCAGCCCACTTTCTTCTTCGCATCAGCATTGTTCGCGTCATCGCCGTTAGGGAGCGGCGAGTAAACGCGCGAGACGTAGAGGCGCGAGCCGCCGTTATCGAAGTAGGCTTGCACGGCGTGCGCCAGATAGTTGAGATTCTTCGGGTCGGTCGCGTCGAGAGTTCCAAGGGCCAGGTTGGTCAGCCCGCCATAGATGCGCTCGAAATCACCGAAGCTGGTGATGAGTTCGGGAGTTCCACCGATGGGGCCTTTCCGGGTCAGCCCGACAAAGCCTGTGGTGCTGGTGCCAACCCCTTCGATGGACTTGGCGCGGAAACTCGTCTCTTCGACGTAAACGCCCGGTGCTAAATATTCAGGCACTGCGATACCTCCTTCGTTTGCAGGACGAGGCAGCAGCCGGAGCGCTGCGCGCTTCGTCCCTGTGTGGTCATGACAAATTGACGGTTAATTCCATGCGATATTCTCTGCCCGAAGCCAGCGTGTCGGCCTTTTGGCTAGACCGCAGCCCGGGCGATCCTCCCGCTTCCAGCACTGACGGGTCAGGGACGAAATCGCCGGGTGTTGTTGTCGCGAGGTCTTCAGTGTCTCGCACCTTCTGCAAAGAAGAGTCGAAGACGACTTCCAGCGAGACGGGAATCTCGGAGGTCATCACAGTCCCCTGACCTTCGTCGGCGGACGTGACGGGCAGACCGGGCACGGCCACGAAAGCTTCGCCCCTGTGATCGGCCAACCCCGTCGCCAGCGCTTCCGTTTGACCGTCGCGCCTGACGGTGATCAAGGCCCATGGCAGGCGGTCTTGCGTGCCCGCTTCTCTGACGGTGGCGCGAATGATGGCCCAACCCGGCACGATGCTGGCCGTCGGCGCGGGGTACACCCTGACCTCTATGGGCTCAAAGAGCCACTGGCCCTGAGCGGGCCGCGAGGTGGCGGGATTGAGCGGCAGATTAACGGTGCTGCGTCGCGGCAGGTATTCGTTGCTCGGGTCGGAGACCTTCAGCTCAAGAGCCATCGTTTCGGCCTTGATCGCTCGCGGGTCGGGCTCGACCGGCTGCTCATTGAAAGAGCTCTCGTAATCGTCGAAGCCCGGCGCGGCGAAGATGACGTAAAAGCCGCTGCGATTACGCACGAGCCTGACGCCTGCTGCGGCTTTAACCTTCAGCGGACGACGGATGCGTAAATTCGTCGTCGCATCTCGAAAGCTGATTGCGCCGAGGATGCGGCGATCCATCTGCTCGTAGTTCAAGAGTCGATCACCTCCTCATCCTTATTCTTCAGGGAGAGGCGCGTCGCCACCACGCGGCGGCTCTCAGTGCCGGGGTCGGCGTCAATCAAGACGACGCGCGCGACATACGGGACGCTCAGGCGGTAAGAGGCTTTCAGCGCATCCCAGATACGCATCATGTCGTCGGTCGTCAAATCGGTCGGGACTAACTGCACAATGTCACCGGACTTCCAGTCGGCTTCCGCCGAGAGCGACGAGATGTCAAGAACCGGGTGGTGATAGAGCTGGCGCATGGCCCATGCGAAGATTGACTGCTCGGCCAGTGCGCTCCCCGCCCAGACGGTCAGCAGGTAATGAAGGTCGAGCGCCAGCGGAGAGCGTGTCACCGCAAGATCAGGCCCACGACCGGTGTTACGCAGGTGCTCGTTCATTGTGATCTGGTAGAGAAAGAGCGTCACGGTCGTATCGTCCACCCCCTTCTCATCCAGCTCGCCGCTTGAGAGCAGACGAAACTCGCAGGAGTGTTGACGGCGCAACATCTCCGGGTAGGAGTTGCGCAGGTACGTGATGACAGAGGCTCCCACGGAATGAATCGCTAAGAGGTTAGCCATAGAAAACGCCCGCTCGTGCGTTGACGGAAAAGCCTTTCCCGGCTCATTCGGGGACGCCCAGAAGACAATCCACCGGCACGATCATGGGCTGCTCCATGCCCTCCACTTCGATGACGGCGTAGGCCGCCTGCTGAGACCCGCTATCGGACAGGTCAATAACTTTTCCCCGAAGGAGATCGTCGCAGTGGAGTTGCCAGATCAGGAGATGCGGGTTCGGAATGTAGATGTCAGAGATTCTGAATTGCACATGCTGGTTTCGTAAATCCACAAAGCTCTCCGCTTCTTCACCTC
Organism: Pyrinomonadaceae bacterium; assembly: GCA_036389675.1. GTDB lineage: Bacteria > Acidobacteriota > Blastocatellia > Pyrinomonadales > Pyrinomonadaceae > DASQYE01. Next base: position 49,867 of record DASVWI010000023.1, on the reverse strand, counting down.
AAACAGTTTCATGACGACTGCTCAGAGTGTTTGTGCAACGCGTGTGCCGCTCGGCGCAGGAATCACTGATAGTGAGGGAAAGCGGAATAAAGTTGCGGGCACGAGCGCGTGGGCGGGCTCAGGGCAGAAGACTCTTTCCACAAACGAGCGGAAAAGAGTTTCCGTCTTTCCCGCACACCGCCGGAAACTCTTTTCCGCCATTGAGCTGATGAGAAACGTCCGCGAGGCGCTTCCGGGAAGTTACTTCGCGCTCAAACTTCCCTATTCATAGTGCAACTGATGCTTACGCACTTTGTTATAGACGCTGCGCGGAGTGATGCCTAACAGGCGGGCGGTCTTTGACTGGTTGCCATGGGTTAAGCGCAGCGCCGACTCGATCAACAGTCGCTCGTAATGCTCCAGCGAGCGCGAGAGGTTCCAGCCGTTGATGTCCAAAAGTTTGGAGAGATAGGAATGAACATCAAGCTGCGAGATGGCTGGCTTGTGCGCGTTGGCTTTGGCGCTCGGGCTCTCCGTCGTGTCCTCGCCGTCCTGTTCCGAGAGCTCCTGCCAGACCTCCGGCGGCAAGTCGCTCAGAACGAGCGGAGAGTCGTCCGCTTTATTGACGAGCGAGTTACGCACGATGTTCTCCAACTGGCGAGCGTTACCGGGCAGTTTGATTCGAGCCAGCGCTTCCAGGAAATCGAGCCCGACAGCACAAGTCTCTCCGGCTTGACCGGGCCGATACTTTTTCGCGAAGTGATGGATGAGGGGGCGTAGATCGGCGAGTCTTTCTCTGAGCGGCGGGATGTGTGCCGACAAGGCGTTGAGGCGGTGGAAAAGGTCTGCGCGAAATGTTCCCTGCCTGACCATCTCCGCGAGGTTTCGATTCGTCGCTGCGATGATGCGGACGTTGACGGCGACTTCGCGGTCTTCGCCGACGCCGAGCACGCGGTCTTCCTGAAGCACGCGCAGGAATTTTGTTTGCAGCGAGAGGTCAAGCTCCCCTATCTCATCCAGAAAGAGCACGCCTCCCTCGGCTGCGCGAATCAAGCCTTTGCGGTCACGCCCGGCTCCTGTGAAAGCCCCGCGACGGTGGCCGAAGAATTCGCTTTCGGCCAACCATGGGCTGATAGCCCCACAGTTGAGGACGACCATAGGCCCTTCGCGGCGTTTCGGATCAAGTTGGTGAACGGCCCGCGCGAGCAGTTCTTTGCCGGTTCCTGTTTCGCCCGTGATCAGGATTGAAAGGTCGCTCAGGGCGCTCAGACGAATGACCCAGCGAAACAGCTCAATCATCGCCTGACTTTCGCCGACGATGCCCGACTGTTCCATTAGGATTCTGGTTTTCTCTTCGTCGCTACGCTTGGCGGCTGCGGCGTGCAGCACCTGCGAGAGCTGCTCGCTCATCTTCTCGGCGAAATCGGGCCGCGCGCTATCGAGCAGCCACGCAGAACCGGCCAGCAAAGGTCTGCAACGCAGGCTGAGCGGCCAGCTTTCGGCCTCTTCTTCATGAGAGATGACGCTGAACCCTTTTTGCTTCAACGACCGGATGACTCGCAGGCTCGTGATCTCCGGCGACGGCACATGGCCCAGAGCCACCAGCGCGATGTTGCAGGCGGCGGAGAGTTTTACTTTCTCTAAAGCATTGAGGTCTTCGATTATGCAGGCGCGCGCGCCGCACTCCTCGATGATGCGATTGATGCTCTGAAGGCGAGAGCGCTGCTCGTCCCAGACCAGGACTTTCCAATCACTCCCGGCCTCGTCACGCGAGGAGGCTTCAGCCAATGATTTCGAATGGGTTCTGGAATGTCCACGAATCATGAGGATACTCCCAGAGAAAGTTTCGAACTGAGGAAACGCTGCGCTTGAGAATATTCAATAGGCAGGCCCGATCAAGGGCTGGAATCTTCATCTAAGCGGGACGCGCCTTGGGATCAGCCAGAGGATCAGCGAGGAAGCTTACATGGTCGCCCTTCTTCCTTCGTGAAGGCAAAAGAGTGATGAAGGAGAGCGGGGCTTCTCAATGGAGAGCAAATTGTCTGGTTGAAGTACCAGAGTTTGCTTCGGCAGAGTGGGTTCTCAGACGCTCAAATAAATCCATCACCTGTTAGAATCGGCTGAGACTTTAGTCTTCAGTCGCGCGCCTTGTCAAGAGTTTTAAGCGCGGAGTGTCCAACAGAAGCTGTCAGGCAAGGCCGTACACATAAAAAGACCTTCGATCAAAGTCGAGCGGCAGTCGCGTGAACTTGAAATGTCAGGGGGTTTTAACCGGCGCAGGAGGGGGTCGCTCGTCACTGATGGAGATTGGATAATCGTCTGGAGGCTCGCCCGCGTGTGCGACGCGCAGTCGATACCTTTGCGACGAGAGGTCTTGCATGTTCAGGATAACCGACAGGGTTTTGCCGTCTTTGCTTTGACCGTTGGCAGAGACCAGCGCCCTTTCCGACGCCCCGACAATACTGACCGTGTAGAGACCCGCGCGGCTGCCTTCAGGTAGTGTGAGCAAAAGGCGCGTGCGCGACCGGGGAAGCATGAGCGGTCTGGTGCTGGTGCTGCTGCCGCCACGTGTGACGGCATATTCATCCAAATCAACCTTGAATGTTGCCGGAACAGCTTGCGCCAGCAACGCACCCTGTCTCTGCTCGCGCGTGCGCGAAGGGGCAGTCGGTGGCTTTGGCGGACTGACTGAATCGGGGGGTTGGGCGATTGCGGGCTGCTTAACGGACGGGGCGGGCATCAGGGGTGGCGGCGACGGAGTCTGCACAGCGTTGTTCTTCTGCACAGCGTTGTTCTGCTGCCCGGAGTTTTGTGTTGCATCAACCGCCGGAGCCGAGTCCTGATGACTGACTATAGCTTGATTAGGCCCGGTATCACGCGCACGCCAGATGTAAGCACCAACGAGCATTAAAAGGAGCAGAGAAAAAGCGCTCGCGAAAATTGGCAGAGGCGCACGCGGAAGCCCCGCAGTCAATCTATTCCACCACGTCTGTGCACGGGCAGCCGCAATCTCGTTCCTGTGAGCGGCCAGCGCTTGCTGGTACTCGCCTAAACATTCCGAACAACCGAAGAGGTGTGCCCGCAATTCGTCCGGGGGAAGCTTGCCCGAATGAATGAAGGAGCTTAGTGTCCCAGCCGCAGGGCAGTCGTGCCGCTTCGGGTTCGGGAAGTCCTGAGCAAAATAGTCCTGTGCAAATCTGTTTAGCTCATCTACGGAGGTAAAGCCGGCAGCACCGGATGAGCTGCCCGACTCATCAAAGAGGTTCTCGGATTCTGTTGAGGATTCCATCACATTCTCACACCGGCCTTGAATTATATACCTCCCGACTCAATCCGCAAGCTAATCATACTGACCTGCCAGAGAATGCAGTGGTCTATTCCAGTTGGATTAAGGTTTGATTTTAGAAAGGCTAAAAGTTCAACTCTGTGCCTGACCCCTGCCTTCGCTTGGTCACTGCCCGGCTTCGGCGGACACCTCGCTCAACACGCTTTGTGCGACCAAAAGCCGGGCCATAATCCTTAGCTCATTGCGTTGGAGCCTGTCGGCAGCAGCTTTGGTGCGATCAAAATTGGCGCGAGTCAGGGCTCTAAGCCCCTCGTTGTTTTCGTTCAAAGTATCACTAACGGACTCAAGCATAGGCTTGAGCAGCAACTCGTCATCACGCGCCAATGCCTCTTCGGTAAGGAAGCCATCCACTGTGACGGCGGCGTCCGCCAGATAGTTGAGTTGATCCATCAGCGGCTCAAGAATCGCGAAGCTGCGCGCCGGCCTCAGCGCGGCGTAGCTCTGCGCGACCTGCAACTGCGCGCTAAGCTGCCCCATATTTTTTGCACGGCTGTATAGCAGCCCCTGCGCTTCCTCAAGAAGCTTAAGGGCGACCCCACGCTCCCCTTTTTCTTCTCGCTCCCTCGCCTGCTGAACAAGCTCCGCAACTCGTTCTTCATTTGAGCGGCGGGGATTTGTCTCTGCCGGCAACGGGCCGGACGGCTCTGCCGGTGCGTCTTCCCGGCTCTCCTCCTCGTTCGAGGTCTTGATCTGCTCTGTAACTTTACGGCGCAAGCGAGGCGCAAGTGACGGAGCATACTTGTCAACCTCCGGCAGTATTTGCTGAGAGACCAGTAGCATTTCCTGATTGCTTGCGGGAGCACGCAGCGCAGCCGAAGCGAGCATCGTGACCAGCTCGCGCGAAGCGGATAGAGTCAGCATAGCGGGCACATGAGCGTCAGGGGCAACGGCGGCGGCGGATGACGAGCCGCGACCGATGAGTAGTAGCTCATAAGCTACGCTCGCCGCCTCCGAATTGGCGGCGAGGTTCTCCGTGCGAAGCACGTTCAGTATCTCACCGGCGAGCCTCGCGGCAGCGTCCGGCTCCTTTTGCTTCAGTTGAGAGAGCAGTTCTATGAGTTGATAAGAGACGCCCTTTGCTAAGACCTGTTGGGCAATCTTGAGCGCCTGCTGTGGGTCGTTGGCAGCGATCTCCGTTGCCAGCCGGAGATTCAACTGAACCTCTTCCTCAAGATTCAAAGGCTGGCTGGTGGCGCGCAGGAATTCACGCGCGAGCAGAGGATCGTGACGCGCCAGGATGTTCAATATTTCCCGGCGTAGCTCGGCATAGGCTTCCGTCTGGCCTTCATCCTGCGCGTCGCCGCTCATCAGCTCGTTCAAGTTACCTATCGCTTCTTGAATGAGGGCACGAGAGCGCCGTTCGTTATGCGCCCAGAGCGTATCTGCAACGCGGGCCTCGATCAGCACACGGTTTTCGGCTAGTCGAAGCGTGGAAACTTCCGTAGTGATTTCCTCAAGCAACGCCAGCGCCTTGTTCACCACCTCTTTCGACGCCTCACGCCGCTGCTCCGCGTCGGGTGGCTTGTCTGAAGGAGATGCTGATTGTGCAAAAGCGAGAGGGTAAATCAGAAGCCCGATCATCAGGGCCATGGCTGATCTTTGCAGTTTCATATCGCCCCCCTTTGCAGAAAACTACTATTGAAGATTACAAGAGCAGAACTGATCTTTGTCAGCCATGCTTCGCAGTGGCTGATGGGAGTGATTTGCTGAGCCATACCAACGTCTCTGCTTTCCGGCGCGCCGGGTAGCGCCGGAAAGCAGAGACCTTTTTAGCAGATGGCTAGAGAGTTCAGGCCAACTCCCGCTCAGACTATTTCGGATAATCGGGGTCTTTCGGGTCTAGGGCCTTTAGTTGCACCCAACCCGTTTTACCCGGGGCAACCCGATGCACCTCATGATTGCACTGGGCGGCACTGCTAATGCTGGAAACCCAGACGAAACCATTGACGACCGGACGCCGACGCCCACGGTCATCAGTTGCGACACCGACGCGATCCTTTGGATTGAAGTAAAAGTTCTTAAATCCAGGCGCACCGGCGCTGGGGCCGAACAAGAATGGAACCTTTGTGCCAATGACTCCGACGCAGGGATACTTGATCTGCGTATGAGTCGGCTTGGTCTGGCAGGGCGACTGTGAGCCATTGCTCACAGGCACGCGTCTCCTGTCGCTCACCGGAATGGAGCTGCTGATGACCCACCCCGAATAACTTTGCCCGAAGCGAGTCGTCCCGGAGACACAAATCCAGCCTCCACTCGGGCTTTTGTAGTGGAGTCGGACGCGGTCATCCTTCATGAAACGATCAATCGCGCCGCCGCGTGGCCGATAGCGAACATAGGTTTGCTCTCTTATGCGGCTGGAAATACCGGCGACGGCAGCCTGTGAGGCCGTCTGGGCAGATGCCGTTTGCGAGATCAGGCACAGCATGATAGTAGCGAGTATCAGTATGGTGGCTTTGAATCTCATTGTCTTTCTCCTGATGTTCACCTACAGAGTTTAGAGTCGTGGGGCTGACCGGCAACGAAATGACAGACGCCCACGACGCCCGGCAGAGCATTTATTCCGTATCTCTGGAATATCTCCTCTCTGTAATCAGGAGGGAACGGAAAGAGAAAAACGCACCCCGCATCAGAAAAAAAGCCGGCGTTCAAGCCAGCGAAATCCGGGGCAGCGTTGCTGTCATCACTCTAACGGTCTCCTGACACCTCCTGCCTTCTCTATAGCTACCCGTCGCTTTCCCCATCAAGCTGCTTCTTCAATTTAACGATGCTTTTGTGATACCGGCTGCGTACCGCGTTAGCCTGCATTCCTATGGAGGGGGCGATCTCCTCGTAGGTGTAGCCGAGCGCGAGCAATTCAAAAACCCTGCGCGTCCACGGGTCAAAACGTCGAATGAGTTGTTGAATCAGAATCTTTCGGTCGAGATCGGCCTCGTCGCTTGTGGGTGATGAGAGGTCCAGCAGCTGCCGGTCACGATGCCTGTGCCCGTTCTCTTTCTCCAACCGCTCAAGCACGAGCCGTTTATAAGTGGTGGATAGATAACCCTTGAGATTGCCGATGTGGTCGATGTTAGCCGCGCGGACTCTTGAGACCTCCGCCACACTCTTCAGCATCAGCGGCATCCCGGCATGCTCATCCCTCAGCGTCCTGAGCGCGAAGGCCTCGCCCCAACCGGCCCATATTTCGCCCGCCACCCTGTAGACTTCGGGAGCCATTGGCCCAAATTCATCTGTATAGCTGCTTTGCAGCGGCGGCCAAATCATGCCTGCTCACTCCTGGCCCACCGGCCACACGGCACATTCACAATTGTTTCCCGAAGGTCTTCTTGCGGCCATGGTGAGGCGTTGGAAAATTTCCAGACTGACGGGTGCGTTTATACCTTCCCATTCCCTCCTCGTAACAGAACTCTCGAAATCAACAACCTGTGAAGGAGGTCAAGCAAAGATGTCAAAGAAAAATCTCGTGGGCACAGCAATATTGATGCTTCTGCTGTTCTCGCTGTCAAACCTGACGACATTCGCTCAGCGCCGCGTGACCGTCATGACCTGGAATGTTCACGGCGGCAATCCCGGCGACATCCACCCGAACAATTGTAAGGAGATCGCGCCGCTTTGGAGAATGTTTAGATTCAGTGAAGAGATCCTGCGCTATAACGCCAGACACAGAGGCCGCGAAATACAGATCATAGCCGTTCAGGAGATTCACCGAAACCAGGCCTATAACCTGGCGCGACGTTTGAGAGAGGGCTCGCGCCATCTTCCTTACCGTGCGTACTTTTTCAAGACCAAGAGGTGTCTTTGCAGCGACACAAAGGGCGAGCATGATTATGGCAATGCTATTATCAGCAGCTTAAAGATGTCGAACCGTAAGGAGTTCGATCTTCCACGCCAGTCCGAGACTTCGATTGCCGGCTGCGATTTGACCGAATACACAAGGCTCGGCGCAGCGAGCGTGCTGATTCCGGGTGTCACATGGGTACGCATCTATACCAATCATTCGGCTGGCGACCCGACGGCAACCGCGCCGAGGGCTCAGGCCGTGAGCGGGCCGGGCAATAGTTCGTCCCCGCAGGAGGAGTTCGCTTTAAAACAGCTACGGGCAATCAACAAGGCCGTCTTTCAGGATGATACCTCCGTCGGGAGGATGCCACGCATCCTGATGGGAGATTTCAATTTCGACCCGCTTCGTAGCCCCACGCTCTACAACACGATGAAAAATTTCGGCTACAGGGACGCATGGCGCGAAGCATATCCGAATGCGGCGAAGGAACCCGGCAACACAGTGCCCACCCGTGTCCCTCCGACGCAGCGATTCGACTACATCTTCCTTGGCCGGGGCAGCGGCATTGAGACGGTTAAGTACGCGCAAGTCCTGCTGACCGGGAAAACCGTGGACAATCACCCGCTCTCAGACCACTACCCGGTGATCGCGGACTTGATCTTCTGACCAGCCTCTTCTTCATTGCGGTCAATGCCGTGCAATCGCCACGCTCCGTCGAATCTTTTCAGACAGAGCGTGGCGATTGCGTTCCCGGACAGAGAACCCTCGATGCCCGCCCGTGCGCGACCCGCTTAAGAGCAGCGCAACGGGCCACGGTCTTATTGCCACTCACCCTGTAAGATAAAAGCTCCCCAGTAGTAAGGCGAGGGCCAGCGTCCCTCTCGCCACATCTCGACCTGGGCCGAGCGCAGGGCGGCGGCGACATTTCCCGCCCCACGCTTTTCAAACATCTTTCTGTAGAAGCGCGCCATCAACTCCGCCGTCGCCCTGTCGCTCACAGACCACAAACTGACGACCAAGCGCCGCGCCCCCGAATACATAAAGCCGCGCGTCAGTCCGACCAGCCCCTCCCCCCTGATCTCTTTGCCTAAACCGCTGCGGCAAGCGCTGAGCACGACAAGCTCTGCCGGGAGCTTGAGATTAAATATTTCGTGCACGCGCAGGAATCCGTCTTGCGGCTGGCCCTGTTCATCGACGAGCGAGAGCACGACTCCTGACAATTCGGGATGAGTGTTATCAATCACGGCATGAGTAGCGAAATGCACTATGCGAAACTGGCTGAGCGCAGCACTGGTGGCAGTGCTGCGGCTTGCCGCGAAGTCGAGCGCCTGCATGGACTCCTGACCGGGCAGCAGTGAAGTGATGGCCTGAGCCTCCTGCCGCGTCGCGGCCAGACGCGGGAGTGTTTCGCCCGAATCCGAAGACGCAACATCCTGCAATGCGCGCATGACATCACGAAGCGCGGCCTCCTTCTCACGCGCTCTTGAGACGGGAGCGGGCGCTGTTCCCTTCCGCGCGGCGTTGGAAATCACACGCTCGTCATCCTTGCTGAAGACGGGGTCGGCCAGGACAGCGACAGTCCTGACGGCAGCCTTACGCCCTTTGACCTCACGGCGCAGGACGGCAAGCGCGGAGGCCGACGGGAGATTTACTATCTCGTGCGAGACAATCAACGGCGGTTGTTTTTCGGTTTTGGAATTAGTGAGAGCCGTCGCAGGGTCTGGCAACGCCGCAAAGGGCAGATACTGTAGAGCGTCGTCGGAGACGATGAGAAGGCGCTTCAGGCCCAATTTCGCGGCCACAGGCTCTAACAGCATCTTGCTGAGGGAAGCCGCGACCTGTGTGTATTCAGCGTCCGCCAGCGCGATTCGATTCCGCTTCTGTTCAGAAGTTTCGCCTTTAACATTTTGATTGCGAGCAGTCAGCGCTTTGTAGACACGTCGCGCCGCCTCATCTATCGCGGCCCGGCCCGGCAGCTCATAGCTATCAAGAGAGGTCTGTGTAACTGCCCACAGGTAGCTTCGCTCGTTGCCCAGCTCATACTCAAGCAAAAGCGTGTTTGAATCGAGCACCCTTGTCTGAATGTCTCTAAGGAGGAGCGGTTGCGGCTGCGTCAGCGCGGCGTACTTCGGGCTTTTTATTTTAATCTGCGCCTCTACCTGTTGCAGGCTGGTCGTCAAAGCCATGATCTCTTTGGCGACGTTGACGGCCTGCTCCTCCGTGTGCGGGGCACTGAGCAGACGCATCTGGCGCTCTGCCTTGAGGTTGAGCTGGCTCTGCAAATTACGCTCGCGCTCAAGCAGCAGCGGGTCAGCACCCTGACGAATATCGGCGTTGGATTCCGCGAGGAGTTCGAGCAAGCCGCGGGCACGGGCGCGCTCGCTCGCCTGAAGCGCCTCTGCGTCGTGCCCTTCGGCGGGACGCGCGCGGTGCAAGCGCATCAGCAACTCTATGTAAAATTCGTAATAGTCCTTGTAGGAGGCAAAAACCACGCTACGCAATTCCTGAATCGAGACATTGCGGCGCAGAGACTCTACGATGTCAATCGCCGTTTCTATTTGTCTGCGCGAGGAGTCCAGATCGCCCCGGTCGCGCTCATAGCGAGCCAGATTGTAGAGCGTGGTCGCCTCGCCCTGACGATCACCAACGGCTCTCTCTATCCGCAGCGCTTCCGTGTAATGGACGAGCGCCTTCTGTTTCTCGCCAGTATTATCGAAAAGCTTTCCTATATTGTTGAGCGTGACGGCTTCTGCCTGACGATTACCGACAAACCTCATGAGCTTGAGCGCCTGATCGTAGAAGTCAAACGCCTTCTGCTTCTCGCCCAGATGGTCATAGAGTTTTCCAAGGTTATTGAGCGTAATGGCTTCGCCTGCGCGGTCGCCGACTTCGCGCCAGATGGTGAAGGCTTGAGTATAGGATTCGAGCGCCTTCTGTAGCTCGCCCGCCTCCTCCAAGACCCTGCCCATGTTGCTGAGCGTATAAGCCTCTCCGCGACGGTCGCCGGCAGTACGCCTGAGCGGCAGCGATTGGTTATAGTATTCGAGCGCCTTCTGATAATCGCCCAGATCGCTATAGACCTTGCCGATGTTATTGAGCGTGCGGGCTTCGGCCCTTATGTTACCGACCTGTCGCAGGACTTGTAGAGCCTGTTCGTAAGAATCGAGCGCCTTCTGGTATTCGGCCAGTTCCTCGTAGGCTGTGCCAATATTATTGTGTGTGAGGCTGACATTGAGACGATTACCGAGGCTGAGCCTGATTTGAAGTGATTTTCCGAAATACTCAAGCGCCTTCCGGGGCTCGCCCCAATCCTGAAAGACGAGAGCGATGTTGTTGAGCGTGATGTCCTCCCCGATCACATCACCCGTGCTTTGATGAATGGTGAGCGCTCGTCTGTAGAAATCAATGGCCTTCTGGTTCTCGCCGAGGTCGCTATAGACCTTACCGATGTTCGACAGCAACGCGCCCTCTTCTATGCGAATTCCCAGAGCGTGCATCAAGGAGGCGGACTGCCCGAAATATTCCAGCGCTTTCTGCTTATCATCTAAATTATCCGTGACAGAGCCCATGTTATATAACGTCGTGGCCTCTCTCTCACGGTTGCCCCCCTCTCGCCAGAGCAGCAACGCCTGCTGATACTTTTCCAGTGCCTTTCGTAACGACTCGGCTGTACCTTCGGCGTGCTGTCTCAGCCCCTCGGCATATGCGTCCTGAGCGGCTATCACTTTCTCGTCCTGTGGCGTAGCAGCGCGCAGTTCTTCGACACGGATCTCATAACGTCCCGATAGCGCCTCTTTATCCAGCGACTGCACCTCAACGCGGTAGCTTCCCGGAATCTTCGCCACCCAAAAAACCGGCTCGATTCCACTCGTCCCACCGGGACTATCAACCTCAGCCAGTTGCTTCCCGTCCGGCCCGAACAGCACAACGAGGACATCGATCCCTCTTTGATCTACGACGACGTGAAGGAATTGGCCTGAAGTCGGCAGGAGTTGATAAGAGTGTGTCTGGCCCCCGGCAAGCTCTCGCTCAACCGGCTCACCCTGCTTCAACGTGCTTACCGCCTGTTCGTTCTGGCCCGCATTAACGTAGGTGTGATAAACGGCTGCGCCTTTACAGAGCTTGCACGAGCGCGCCGCAACTGTTCCCTGCAAACAAGAGGAAAGGAGAAGAACAACCAAAACGTGCGGGACATGACGGGCTGATAGCTGAGGCGAGCCCGGGGTGCTCTGTGCTTGGGACATGGCTGGCTCTCCTGTGGCAGTGGGACCAAGAAAACTTCGCAGAGAACAGAAGGACACCGAATCTAGTCAGGAATTAGTGTAGTGAGGGCAAGCGACTGAGGCTCCATGCCTGGGCCGCTTGCCGTAGGTACTGCTCTCCAAGAGTCTGCGCCTCTCATACTAACCCGACTTGAATTTCCCTACAATGCAAAATCATCTTCTCGGCTATGACACCCCGGCCCTTGAGAGGTCTGCGTCGTGAGAACTATCAACTCCTGAAAGAAAGAGGACAAAGCAGGCGGAAGAAAGGAGAGCCGGGAGAGTCAAAAGGAAGGCCGGGTGATGAGAGCGCAAGGACAAAACGAGCGTCAGCACTCATTACTGCCGTGCCTTATTCTCCGTCACGTTCAGGTGGTGTGGGCAGACCTTGTTGCTCCTCTGCACAAGTAGAAGGGTGGTCACGATGGCCGCGATGTTGACGGCCTGCACGACCGCCAACATAACTTCGCGGCGGAGCACGCAGTAGATCAGGAGCAGCGCACTGGCGGCGAGCCAGATCAGCCACGTTAAGCGGCTGATGCCCCACGCGCACCTTTCAGCGTACAGGTGATGTATTTGCGGGAAGTCGAGCGACGATGACCAGCGCTGTCCCCGTCCAGCCTAAGGCTTCCATGTTTCGACCCGGTGCAGGCAGAGTTGCTTATTTGGGAGAGGGCCACAAGACTGATGAGCGGCCTCCCTCCCAAATGAAAATCAATGAAGATCAAGCGGCACGCTTCAGCTCATCCGCGGCCTTCAGCGCCTCGCGCCTGACGTGGTCTGCCAGTGTCGGATGAATGATGCTCCTGATCTTTCCGGTCTGGATTCCCTTCTCGGCGGCGGTCTTGAAATCGATGATGTCGTCCACGGCCTTCTCGACCGGCCCCTTCGACGATGGCACGTTCTTGTGCATCTGCCGGAAAGCGCTGCTCGTCTGCATCGCCTTCTGGATGAGCGCACTTTCCTCTGGATCGAGCAGGTGTGCTATGAAGTCGGCGTGCTCGCCCATGATTATCGTCCAGAACTCCGCCGCCTCTCTCATGTCGATTGACGTATCGCCGCGCGAAAACTGGTCTAGCCTTTTGATAAAGTGCTCGGCCTCGCGCTCCGTGTGCTCGAAGAAGCTCGGCCACACGAGGCTTTGCAGGCGGCCCGCAGCCTGCTCGTCACGCATCTTGTGCTTGAAGTCGGCGTAAGGCTTGACGAGCTCGACGGTCGAGCGATTGAAGGCCGCGTAGTTGCCGCGGTCAAGGCTTGCGGCGCGAGCCTTCTCAAGCTGTCCGGCGAAGGTTTGCTGGAACTGCTCGGCCTGACCGCGCGGCGCGGCCAACTCAGGCCACGGCATGAGCATGACGAAGAACTTGGCGTGCTCCATCATCTGCTCGTTCCAGAAAAGATTCTCGGCGACCGAGTGTGCTACGGGGTCGGTTGAGCCTGCTTCCGGCAGGAAGGTCGGTTTGATGCCGCCCTCTTTAGACGTGCTCCCACGGCCACGCATATCCTGACCATTCATCGCCTGCCCGAGCGCGGTCTCTAAGAGCGGCCCCAGCAGAGTTGCCCCGACTAGAGCAGTCCCACCGGCGGTTAAAATTTTGCGGCGCGTGATCCCCTGACCTGTCGGGGTGTCCTGCTTCGTTTGGTTGTTCATCTTTCTATATCTCCAGTTGTTTGTAATTGGCAGGCGGAAGGGGGGCCGTCTGTCGCTTCTGCGCGGGGGCAATGCTATGCGCGAGGGTCGTCGACTCTAATCCCAGTAGCGGGTGTCTCACTTTTAGCTCCGAAGCGTGGGTGCGGAAAGCGTATTAACACCTGACGGCTGCGAGTGTTAACACCTGATCGTGTGTCAGGCTGTAAGGGGGGAGCTACTCGGGATCATCTTTTCAGGCGTTTGTCTCAACGACATATTTGCCTTGATGGTCGCTCATCTACACGTCCTCATGGATTTGACAGCACATGGTGAGCGGTAGCGCTTCGCCTCAGCCTGTCACCTGTATCGTCATCACCAAGTAGCTCAAGAAAATCCACTGTCCCTTCCCTGAGTGGGGCGGGTGACGGCATCCGATCAAGCCGCATCAGTTCTTCGATGGCGGCCATCTCGCGGTCGCGATTCATGCCAGCGACCGCCAGCACGCGATCATCTTTCACGTAGAAGGCGAGGAAGTTCTCTGAGGCCACGTCGCCCTTAAAGATAATCTCGTCCCAGCTCGCGGCGTGGCCTACGTACAGGAGTCCTGCATCGAACTGCCGTGTCCAGAAGAAGGGCACGCCGTCAAATTCGACCGCTTTCCCCGCCATGTTGTGCGCCGCTACCCTTCCCTGTTGCTGCGCCGTGCGCCAGTGCTCGATGCGCTGGCGCTCATTCGTAAGCAATGAAGGAAAGTATGCGATGTCTCCGGCGGCGTACACGCCGTCAGCGGCAAGTAAGTGTTTATCCACGTACACACCGCCGTCCTCGTGCAGTTGGATTCCTTCGAGAAAACCGGTCGCGGGGCATACCCCGACGCCGACAACCACTAAATCCACTTCGATGCGTTCGCCCGAATCCAGCACTTCCGTTTTCCAATCGTAGTTGCGGTAGATTTCCACTATCTCGGTGAGAACCGTGAGGCCGTTCTGCCCGACATCATCGAGGCGGCCCATAAACGGACTGATGTAGGATGCGCCCGCCTTCGCCGCCAGCATCGCCTGCGCCGCGGAAAAGCAGAGCGTGACGTTAACCCTGATGTTTTCCGACGACAATTGACGCGTAGCCTTCAAGCCGTCGCGCGTGAGCGGGCATTTGATGATGACGTTCGGAGCGATGCGTGCGTACTCGTGCCCTTCGCGCAGCATGCCCTCCGTGTCGAGGCTCGTTACTTCTGCCGAGACATCGCCCTTGACGAGTTCGCAGATGGCGGCAATGTGCCGCTTGAAATCGAGGCCGCCTTCTTTGGAGATGAGCGACGGGTTCGTCGTCACCCCATCTATCAAGCCTAGATCGGCGGCCTCGCGGATTTCATCCAGATTCGCCGAGTCAAGAAAGAATTTCATGTCGCCCCCTTCCCTACTGCAAACTCCCCTTCACCGAAGCCTCTCAACTGATGCCTCGTCCGGGCAACAAATGTTTACGAGGCAATCCCCTCGTCACACCATTTCCAGCAGATGCCCCATCCTCTCTTTTTTAGTGCGGAGATAATGTGACGCCGCGTCCGTCGGCGGTACTTCTAACTTCACCCGCGCGACCACGCTGAGGCCGGATTGGTCAAGTGCCCGAATCTTCGCAGGGTTGTTTGACATCACGCGCACGCGGCATAGGCCTAGATCAAGGAGTATCTCTGCACACTGGTCGTAACGGCGCATGTCAACGTCCAGCCCCAGTAGCTCGTTGGCTTCAATGGTGTCAGCGCCTTCGTCTTGCAGGGCGTAAGCGCGAATCTTGTTGATGATGCCGATGCCGCGTCCCTCCTGCTGCTGGTAGACGATTGCGCCGCGCCCCTCCGAGGCGATCAGTTCCATCGCGGCGCGCAGTTGCCGACCGCAATCACACTTGACAGAGCCGAACACGTCGCCCGTCATGCACTGTGAGTGGATACGGACAAGAGTCGGGTAATCTCCGCGCAACTCGCCTCGGGTGAGCGCGACGAACTCTTCCGTGGAGTTGAGCGAGCGGTAGCCGATGATGCGGAACTCTCCGAACTCCGTCGGCAGGCACGCTTCGGCCACGCGCTCGACGGTTCTCGGACTGCTGTGCCGCTGAAGACTGTGCGGTGAATCTTTCAGGCTGGACGCCCTTCCCGACTCCGGTTTGTAAGATGACCGCCGATCTCTCGACCGCATGGCGGTTGATGTCGCTTCCTGTGCGCTAAGCATGCACTCGCTCCCTCTATTCAGAACAGGTATTTGACGAACATCAGTTCGTTGTTCGTGTCGTCTCTTTACACAAACTCTCTCAGCTAACTTTTCTCTGTGACCCCTTAACGATCAAATTCGTGGCTCAGGCGCGCGAGCGCGAGCGCTCCGAGCGAGAGTCCGAAATCGCGTAGGGCGACATCGAAGTAGCCCGGAATCATCAGCAGGTTGGCGATGATCAGTAAGAGCCACGCCGAAACGACGTAAGCGAAAATCTTCGGCTTGAACCAAACTCCGAGGCCGGCGACGATCTCGATGATGCCGACGGCGAGCATTAATTCGTGGCCGTGCCCATTCGTCAGGTTGTTGACGAATGGGGGCAGGTACTGATCCCAGTTCACCAAGAGATTGAAAAACTTGTCCAACCCGGCCACGATTGGGGCCACTGTGAACCCCAGATGCAGGATTTGATAGGCTTGGCGGCTGGGACTGGACGTGCGAGCTTCCGTGTCGGAAGAGAAAGCGGCTTCCGAAGCGCCGTTAAAAATGTGTTCCATCTTCTTGTACCCTCCTATGGCTGAAAAATTAGCTTTGCTGCGAAGTCCTTTTCTCTTTTAAAATACACCTATTCTAGAATAAGTCAATGACTATTTTGACTTATTGTGTTTTTTAGATAAAAAGTATATAGTTGGGGCATTGAGAAGATTGATGAGGATCAATGAAGACGAAACTGGACGAGCGATTTTTCGACAGCACGCGTGGGCAGATCGTGAGCTTGCTGCGGGAGGGATCCGGCACAGTCAACGAACTGGCGGAAAAGCTGGAACTCACGGACAATGCAGTGCGGGCTCACCTGCTCAGCCTTGAGCGGGACGGCTTAATCAGGCAGAGCGGAGTGCAGAAGGGGTCGCGCAAGCCTCATTTCTCATATGAGTTGACGCCGGATGCCGAGCATCTTTTCCCTAAAGCTTATGACGCTCTGCTCAACCAACTCATCACCGCATTGAAGGGCCGACTCGCGCCTGACGCGCTCGAAGATGTCCTGCGCGAGGTGGGTCGTTCTCTGGCCGCCAGCCAGGTTTCGGCCAAAGGGTCTGTCGATTTAGAGGGCCGCGTGCAAAGGGCGCTAGAGGTATTAAAAGCGATGGGCGGATCGCCAAGGGTTGAAAGAGCAGAGGGCAAGCTACTCATCCGCAGCGGCGGCTGCCCGCTCTCCGCAGCGGTCATTGAACATCCGGAGGTTTGCGAACTAGCCGAAGCTCTCGTGACTGAAATCATCGGCGTTCCTGTTCGTGAGCATTGCGACCGTGGGGAGTCACCGAAGTGTTGCTTCGAGTTGAGCGGTTCGGAATGAGTTTGTAATAGTCCTTAACCTTAAAGCACACCCAGCCCTCTTTGCAGCTTTACCGAGTGGCGCACAGAAATTTTGATTAGTAGGGAAATTCGTCTCATATTATGAAGTCCGCCAATCTTCTCGATTGCTGCTTCGTCCTTCCATTGACCCCTCTTGAAGAACTTCTCCGACAGGTTGTAAATGCTTTCCGGCTCTTTAGACCTCGCCCCAGCTTACGATTCATCTGCAGCCTCCAAATCTTCTTCTGCCACCTTCGCCTTTCTGCGTCGTCTGAATAGCTTCGCAAACAGAGCGTAAATGCGCTCGGACTCTTTCGCCAGCAGCGGAGAAGCGCTCGCCAGAATCAACACATAGAGAGCGGCAAACGGCTGCAAGACCGCCGTCAAGCCGCCAGCTAGAGCAAGGTTGACGATGATGATGGAAAACTCGCCGCGGGCGAGCAAGGTGAACCCGGTGTTGAGCGAGCCGACAGTTGACAGTTTGGCGCGCCGTCCGACAATCAATCCGGCGATGATGACGCCGACGAGCGAAAGAAGTGCCGCCCCTACAGCCAGCCACACCGCGCCGCCTAAAGTAAACGGGTCAATCGACAGACCGAAGCTGAAAAAGAAGATCGCGCCGAAGAAATCGCGGAACGGCACGACCAGTCGCTCCATGCGCTCGCTGTGTTCGGTCTCGCCGAGTATCAACCCCAGAAGCAGCGCGCCGATAGATTCAGCGACGTGGATGGTCTCGCCGAGTCCGGCTAACAAAAACAGGCAGGCGAAAACCACTACTATGAAGACCTCGTTCGAGGAGATGCGAAGCAGCCGGTTCAGGAGCGGCGTCGCCCAGCGCCCTACGACCATCAATCCGATGATGAAGCCGAGCGCGATGCCGCCAGACGAGAGCACGCCGCCGACCGAGGTCGCGCCGCTCAGCACGATGCCGGAGATGAGCGACAGATAGACGGCGAGAAAAACGTCCTCGAACATCGTGATGCCGAGTACCAGTTGGGTTTCGGGATTCGCCATGCGCCGGTAGTCGAAGAGAATTTTGGCGACGATGGCGCTCGACGAGACGGTCGTCAACCCGGCGATAATCAGCGCTTCGCGCAAAGGAAAACCCGATAGATAACCGAAGGTGAATCCGACGGTGAAATTGATGCCGACGTAGATCGAGCCGCCCAGGAGGATTGAGCGCCCCGCTTCGATCAAGCGTGTGACGTTGGCTTCCAGACCTAGATAAAATAGCAGGAAGAGGACGCCGATGCGTCCCATGAATGTGATGAGCGAGCCCGTCTCTATGAAGCGAAAGTCGAAGACGCCGAGTTGCGGGGCATGAGGCCCGACCGCCATGCCGATGATGATCAGGAATGGGATGTTGGACAGGCCGAGTTTATGGGCGAGCGCGACGGCGAACGCGATCAGCGCCAGCGCCAGACCGATCTCTAAGATGATGTTATCCACCGGCTCACCCCGCCCTTCCTTCAACCAGCAGGCGCTTGACGGCATTGATCGTGCGCCGGTCGCCCGCGAGGATGAGCGTCGCGCCTTCGTTCAGGACGGTGTCGGCTTCCGGGTTGATGCGCTTGGTTTGGTCTGCTTCAAGTATCGAGACGATGGACGCGCCCGCGCGTGTGCGAACCTCCAAGTCGCGGATAGTTCTACCGATGCACGCCGCTCCTTCTTCAATCGTGAACCACTCCAGCACGAGGTCGCCTAAGATGACCTCCGCCATCGGAAGATTACGTGGCACGTAGGTCAGACCGCCGACGATCCCTGCGATCTGCCGGGCCTCGCCGTCGGAGAGCCTTAAGACCGAGGCCGGGCGCTCCAAGTTCCGTCGCGTGAAGTGATAAAGCTCGCGCGTGCCGTCGTCGTGAATGACGATCACGAGCCTGTCGCCCGTGATGGTCTCGACTTGAAACTTGCGCCCGACGCCGGGAAGAAACACCTCACTGATAGTGGACATGATGAGACTCGCCTTCCTTTGGTAAAAATTTCTGAAGCAATTGTTCGGGAATGTTAATTACAGAAAATTCCGACCCGTCTGTTTAATACTTCATCGCTTCCGCCCCTGTCTTCATTTCCCACGCCAACCGGCAGCTCTTCCCTTTGCTTCTTCTGCTTAGACTGGCTATCCATCTTAGAACCTCCGTTCGGCATACGACCATCAGTACCGCTTTCATTGGGTAGAGGACTATCAATGCAGCCGCGATCCACCGTATGGAAAGCGCTGCTTACAATCGCCTCCTACGATACCTGAAGGCGACAAAGGGCGAGCTATTGAATACTTAGTTTTTATATGATAGCTTGCCAAATTCCAAGAGACAATGAGCAGCTCGCACTAAAGGTTCAATAGTGACGGGCTCAGAGATAAGGGCTTTCCACAGGAGGAAAGTTTCCAACAGTCGGGTTGATTTTCTCTGACTGTCAGGACGCCCGGTCACACTTTCCGTCAATCGGGCACAACTGTGAGGTCGGAGGCGAACAATGAATGGTCGGAGTAGCCCGCGTGCGACTTGCTACTATCAGAGATCGACGGGTCATGCGTCAGAAAGTTTAGACACGGCTCGTTAAGTGCTCCTGCGTAAAGGATGAAGCCTGCATCAGAAGAAGGCTTCATCCTTTTCGTTTTCAGTGAGGAAATACGCTGCCTGAACCGGGGCGCTGCTCAATCCATCGTAGACGGACAAAGGGTGCGATATGGAAACAATTAAAAATTGGAGTGCCTGATGAACACGAATGCTCCGCCAAAGGAACGGGATGAAATGCCCAACGGACTCGAAATCGCTATCACCACGCGCGTGCGGGAAATCGTTGACGGCTTCAAAGTCCGCCGTGCCCTCCCTTCTGCCAAGCGGCGCATGGTCGGCCCTTTCATCTTCTTAGATCAGATGGGGCCGGAACTGCTGCTGGCAGGTAGTGGCCTGGACGTAGCGCCGCACCCGCACATCGGACTCGCCACCGTCACCTATCTCTTCGGGGGCGAACTCATGCACCGCGACTCGCTCGGCACAGTGCAGCCCATCCGCCCCGGCGAAGTTAACTGGATGACAGCCGGGAGCGGCATAGCACACTCCGAACGAACGCCGCAGGAGATGAGGCTGTCGGGATCAGAGCTATTCGGCATTCAGTCATGGGTTGCCATGCCGAAAAGATACGAAGAGACCAATCCATCTTTCGCTCATCACGGGGCGGACGAGTTGCCGATTGTGGAAGGCGAGGGCAAGCGCGTGCGCCTCATCACCGGATCACTCTATGGCGCTCAATCCCCCGTTCAGACGCTCTCAGAGATGTTCTACGCGGACGTCGCGCTTGTGGAGGGCACGCGCCTCCCCGTGCCCGCCGAGCACGAAGAACGCGCCGCATATATCGTCGAAGGGTCGGTCGAGCTTCTACCCGACAATGGGACTTACAGCGCCGGTCAACTCCTCGTCTTCAAGCCGGGAGAGGAGATCATACTTCGAGCGCCTGAGACATCCACCGCACGGATGATGCTCCTGGGAGGGGAGCCTATGGACGGAGCGCGCCACATCTGGTGGAACTTCGTCTCCAGCTCTAGTGAGCGCATCGAGCAGGCTAAGGAGGACTGGAGGACTGGACGGTTCGCGCCCGTTCCCGAAGAGACCGAGTTCGTCCCGCTACCCGTTTCTGGGCCTGCCGTCGTGCGTTATCCCTAGTGGATAGCAAGGACGAGAATGAACCCCTCCTAACCACAGCTTTCAACGGCTCTGCCCCTCGCCGGCATACAGTCCGGCGCGGAGGTGGCACTGATAGTGAGAGGAGACGCTCGTGCAGAGCGACTGTGCGCCACGCACGGCGAGTTGAGCACAGATGCTCGTCGGTTGGGCTAAAGTCAATAAAAGCAGTTAGGAAGTGAAGTTAAAGAGATCGAACAGTCATGGATCAAATTTGGTTGTGGATAGGGTTCAATGTCTTCGTGTTGCTGATGCTGGCGGTCGATCTGGGCATCTTTCACCGCAAGGCGCACGAGGTCTCTGTCAAGGAAGCCGCCGGGTGGAGCGTCGTGTGGGTTACGCTCGCGCTTCTCTTCAACTACGGCGTTTATCATTTCATGGGTCGGCAGGCGGGAATGGAGTTTCTGACCGGCTACCTGATCGAGAAGGCGCTGTCGGTCGATAACATCTTCGTCTTCGTCCTCGTCTTCGCCTTCTTCAATGTGCCGTCCCGTTACCAGCACCGCGTACTCTTCTGGGGCATCATCGGCGCTTTGCTGATGCGCGGCGCGATGATCGGCGCGGGCGCTTACCTCATCAAGCAGTTCCACTGGATCATCTACATCTTCGGAGGTTTTCTTGTCATCACGGGCATCAGGATGGCGACGCAGACGGAACACGCGATAGAGCCGGAGTCGAATCCGGTGATACGGCTCGTGCGCCGCTTCATACCCGTGACGAGTCGCTATCACGGGCAGAACTTCTTCGTGCGCGAAGCCGCAAAGCCGGGCGGCCCATTGCGCCGCGTCGCCACCCCCCTCTTCGTCGTGCTCGTTCTCGTTGAGACGACCGACCTGATATTCGCCGTGGACTCGATCCCGGCGATCTTCGCCGTCACCGGAGACCCTTTTCTCGTTTACACTTCGAACGTCTTCGCCATCCTCGGCCTGCGCTCGCTCTACTTCCTGCTCGCCGGGGTGATTCATAAATTTCACTATCTCAAACTCGGTCTCTCGGTCGTGCTCATCTTCGTCGGCGCGAAGATGCTCTTGACAGATGTGTACAAAGTTCCCATAGGATTATCGCTCGGCATCATTGCGCTCGTTCTACTGCTCTCTATCGTCGCGTCGCTCATCTTTCCCAAGAGCGCGGAGGCGCATTCGCCAGTGGAGCATGACCCGCTTGTGCCCACCGCTGAGGATGCCGTCGCACCGATTGAAGCGGAGGATTAAGTTACGCGGGGCGAAACGCCGACGCGCGAGCAGCGAGGAAAGGTGAAAAAACTTAAGGCTTGTTAATACAAGTGGCTTTTCATTCACAGGAGGCAAGGTGATGGCAACTGAAAAGGATGTGGAGAAATCGTACTCGACCAAAGAGGTGGTCGCAAAGCTGCGGCGTCTGGCGGACGCGCTAGAAGAGGAGAAGACGTTTGAGATACAGATCGCCGGCGAGCGCATCTATGTCCCTCCCTACGCAACGGTAGAATTCGAGTACCAGCGCGAGGGCGAGGAAGAGGAAGTGGAAATCGAAGTGAAGTGGAAACGCCGATAACGACCAGTGAGAAGCGTCTCGCCAAAAATTTACTCGCCCTCGTGAAGCATAAGCCTGTGCTCGTCGCCCTCCATTTGTGGAGCGAAGATCACAGGCAGGCCGAGAGCGTCATTTATTCGGAACGGCGCATCGCTAACGATTGGGTATTCAAATTCTTTTCGACCACAAGGAGAGCACAACATGAGCAAACCCGTTCGCATTCTCGGCATCGCCGGCAGCCTTCGCCGCGAATCCTACAACCGCGCCGCTCTGCGCGCCGCGACCGAGCTTGTCCCCGAGGGCGCTTCAATCGAAATCTTCGAGCTTGACGGCATCCCCGGCTTCAATCAGGACGAGGAGCAGAACCCACACGCCAAAGTTGTGGAACTGAAGCGGCGCATACGCGAGGCGGACGCCATCCTTTTCGTCACGCCGGAATACAACTACTCCGTTCCGGGCGTGTTGAAGAATGCGATTGACTGGGCATCGCGTCCCTACGGCGACAGCGCGTGGAATGGCAAACCGGCGGCGATCATGGGCGCTTCGGTTGGCGCAATCGCCACGGCGCGCGCTCAGTATCACCTGCGTCAGATGATGGTCTTCCTCAACATGTTCCCTATCAACCAGCCGGAGGTGATGATTGGCAACGCCGCAGAGCGGTTTGACGCCGAGGGGAATCTGACGGATGACGCGACGAAAGAGTTCATCCGCCAACTCCTACAGAATCTGGTGGAGTGGGCGCGGCGAATCGGGTAACCCCAAGGGACGCAAAAACAATGAAAGTCGCACTGATCGGCATGATGTGAAGGAAACACCACGCATTCATATTGAGCGAGGAGTATAAACATGGCTGATCGGATGCCTGCTATTTTCTTCGGGCACGGCAACCCGCTGAATGCACTGGCGATTAATGCGTGGACGGATGGATGGACCACGCTCGGAAAAGAGATCCCGCGCCCCCGTGCCGTGCTTTGCGTCTCCGCTCACTGGTATCTTCCGGCCACTCTGGTGACTGTCAGCCCTGCGCCGCGCACCATACACGACTTCGGCGGCTTCCCGCGAAAGCTGTATGAGATCAAGTACCCTGCGCCCGGCGACCCTGAGCTGGCGCGTCGCGTCCAGAGCTTGCTCGCGCCCGTTCCGGTCGGCCTAAATAAACGGTGGGGCTTGGACCATGGCACATGGTCGGTGCTCTGTCACGTCTTCCCTGAAGCGGACGTGCCTGTTATCCAGCTCAGCATTGACGAGACGCAAGCAGCGGAGTTCCACTACGAAACCGCGAAGCGGCTCACGGGCTTGCGTGACGAAGGGGTGCTCATCTTGGGCAGCGGCAACGTGGTGCATAACCTGCACGCCTACGGTTGGGGTCGTCGTCAGATCAAGCCCTTCGACTGGGCCGTGCGCTTCGAGGAGCGGGCGCGTGAGCTGTTGCTCTCGGGCGACCACGCCCCGCTCATCGCCTACGAGACTTTAGGGCGTGACGCCGCTTTGTCAGTTCCAACGCCCGATCATTATTTGCCTCTTCTCTACGTAATCGCGCAACAGAGAGAAGGCGAGCGTGTCAGCTTCCCGGTGGAGGGATTCGACGGAGGATCGGTCTCTATGAGCCGAGGTGAAGGACAGGGGGCAGCTTTCATCATCCAGTTGCCTTTGCTTGAAAGCCGAGATTTTCGTTCATTCGAGAACATAATGACAGATGAGAAAAGGCCGGAGAGGGCATTTAGCGCCGTCTGATTTTGATTTCCCCTAAAACGGCAGGAAGGAAAAGATGTCGCTCGACTTCGGCGCTGTCAAACTCACTCCCCTTTGAGGATGTCTCGTCATTGGGAGCAGAGCCAACTGCGGCCCTGGTTTGGGACGGGCCAATTTTGGGCATAAAAATGGTAGGCGCGCGCGGATTTGAACCGCGGACCCCTACCGTGTCAAGGTAGTGCTCTACCCCTGAGCTACGCGCCTACAACTAACAAAAAACTCGCTTCAATCACCTGAAAAAGCGAAGCGGTAAGGTAACAAACGGTGCGAGGCAGTGTCAAGCACGTCCATTGAAGTCGCCGTTGGGCTCGGAGTTTCAGGTATTTGTTGCCTCGGCGGCGACTCGATCCCACTCTTCGTAGAGCAGGCGGAGGCGCGTGTCCGTCTGTTGATAATCCTCATTGAGAGCCAGCAGGCGATTGTGGTCGCGCGCGACTTCCGGCAGAGAGAGTTGTTCGGAGAGGGCCGCCAGCTTTTTTTCGGCTTCGGCAATCTCAGCCTCTATCGAGCCGGAGTCGCGTGCGGGCTGCTTCTTCCTGGCGCTTTTGCCCTGTCCCGTTTTAGCTTTCGCGCCGCCCTTTTCCGGCGTCGCAGGCGCGGGGGATTTCCCCGCGGCCTCCGTCGTCTCTTTCGACGGCGCGCCCTTTATCTCCGGCTCTACGGCTTTGCGCCCGGCGGCTTTCCAGTCGTGATACTCCGTATAATCGCCGTCGTAATGCTCGGCATTGCCCGCGCCGTCGAGCGCCAGAATCTGTGTGGCGACGCGGTCAAGGAAATAGCGGTCGTGGCTGATGGTGATGATCGTGCCCTGATAGGCGTCGAGCGCTTCTTCCAGAGCTTCGCGCGAGGGGATGTCTAAGTGGTTCGTCGGCTCGTCGAGCACCAGAACGTTGACGCGCGAGTAGATCAGCTTGGCGAGAGCAAGACGCCCCTTTTCGCCGCCGGAAAGATCACGCACGTGCTTGTAAACATCGTCGCCCGTGAAGAGAAACTTGGCGAGGAATGATCGCAGCTCTCCCGCCGTGGCCGTCGAGGGAGCGACGCGCCGCAACTCCATGATGATCTCATTCCTATCGTCCAGATCGTCCAACTGCTGCGCGTAGTAGCCGACCTGCACCTTTGTGCCCCAGCGTATGTCACCCGTCAGAGGCGGCAATTTCGAGAGCACAGTCTTCACGAAGGTCGTCTTGCCAGAGCCGTTTGGGCCAATGATGCCGAGGCATTCGCCGCGCCGCAGGGTGAAGTTGATGTCGCGCGCGAGAAGCTTGCCGGGATAGCCTATGCTTGCCTCCTGCACGGTCAGGACGTGTGTGCCCGCGCGCTCAATGGCTTGGAGGCGAAAGTCGCCGGAGGATTGATCTGCGCGCACGCCCTCGACCCGCTCAAGTTTTTCGAGCATCTTGCGGCGAGACTTGGCCTGCTTGGTCTTCTGCCCGGCGATGTTGCGCCGTATGAACTCTTCGGTCTTGGCGATCAGGTGCTGCTGGTTCTCGAAGGCGCGCTGCTGCGCTTCGCGGCGCTCCTCGCGCTCAACCAGAAACGCCGAGTAGTTGCCTGTGTAGCTGGCCGCGCGACCGTTCTCGATCTCGATGATGCGTTTGCAGGAGCGATCAAGAAAGTAGCGGTCGTGGCTGATGATGACGAAACTCTGCGCGTAGGTTGAGAGGAATTCTTCGAGCCATTCGACGGAGGCGACATCGAGATGATTCGTCGGCTCGTCCAGCAATAGAATGTCCGGCTCGGCCAGGAGCAGGCGCGCCAGACCCAGCCGGTTCTGTTGACCGCCCGAAAGTTTTTCCGTCTCAAGCCCCCACATCTCACGGTCAAACCCGAGCCCCTGCAAGATGGCTTCGGCTCTGGCGGCATACTCGAACCCGCCCTCGCGCTCAAACGCCTGTTGAAGGTCGCTGTAGCGAGCCAGAATAGTTTCAAGGTCGTCGGAAGCGTCGGCCATGCGATGCTCAAGCTCGTGCATCTCGTGCTCGATCTGTTGCAGATGACCGAAGGCCGAGAGCGCGGATTCATGGACGGTAGAGCCGGGCTCGAAATGAACGTGCTGCGCGAGCAGGCCCAGCCGCACCCCGCGCGCGCGAACCACATCGCCGCGATCGGGCGTCTCTTCGCCGCTGACCAGACGGAAAATCGTAGTCTTGCCCGCGCCGTTGCGTCCGACCAGCCCGACATGCTCGCCCGGATTGATCTGCAACGACGCGCCGCGCAGCACTTCCTGCGAGCCGTAGGATTTATGAACGTCTGAGAGTCGGAATAGCATGGGCTATCTAGTCTTGATTGAGATGAACGCGCGAAGCGGGCGCGGGGCTGACCGCGTGGGTCAGCCTGCACCCGCTCTGAATGGGAGCGTAGCCCGCCTGTGCCCGTCTTAAGGTCTGGCCGTGGGCGAAGCTTTCGGCGATGCCGTCGGCGACTGTCGCGGCGCGGGGCTGGGGCTCGTCGTCGCCGCCGGAGATGCGCTCACGGCGGGAGTTGCTGCCGCCTGCGGCGACGACGCAGCGGTCGGGCTCGGATTGACGCCGGGCGCAGTCGCGCCAGCCGGGCGCGGGCCGCTCAGATTGCTCGGACTATTGAGCATGTTGTTCGCCAGATTGTTGATGATCTTCGCGTCGTTCATCGACACCTCAAGCAGCGCGGCGTTGAGAATCTGCTTGCGCTGGTTGAGCAGTGCGTTCGTGATCTGCTCGCGCACGCCGGGGCTTTCGAGCGTTAGATTTTCCGTCTGGAGCTGCTTTCTCTTCAGCTTGAAGATATACCACTTCCCGGTGCTGAAACGCACGGGGGCGGTATAGCTGCCGGCCTGCATCTCAGAGCCGAAGAGCTGGCTGATCAATTCCGGCGGGAAGCCGTTCTGCTTAAGGTCTTCTTCGGTGGCGAAACCGACATCGCCGCCGCGCACGTTGCTCGGGTCTTCGCTGCGCGCGCGCGCGACATCCGCAAAGTCCGCCCCGCTCTTCAACTGCTGGTAGACGAGGTCGATCTTCTGCTTGGCTTCGGCCTCGCTCTTGGCGTCATCCTGCGCGCCGTTATTGGCCGGGTCAACCACTATGTCGGCCAACTCCACGCCGCGCGCGTTGACGAACACCTGACGGTTGTTGTTGTAGTAGTCCTCGACCTCTTTATCGCTGATCGTAATCTTGCCGTAGGTCTTATCCTGTAGCTTCTGTATGGCCTGCGACTTGCGCGCCTCTTCGCGCAGCGACTCGATGGTCTGTCCCTGTTCCTTCAACCGCTTTTGAAACTGATCATCGGTCATGCCGGCCTGCTGCTTCATCGTCGTGATGAACTGCGTGATCTCCTCTTCCGTGGGCAGGAGCTTCTCTTTCTCCGCGCGCTGGAAGAGCACCTCTTTCTGAATCAGCGTGTTGAGAACCTGCAAGCGCGCCTGCGCCAGCTCAAGCGGCGACATCTGCGCCTGCTGGCCCTGCACCTGCTCGCTGATCAGCTTGTCCACTTCGCTGAGCATAATATTCTTGCCGTTGACGGTGGCCGCCACGGCAGCGCTATTGCTGCCCTGTGCGTCACCCCCGCCGGCCCGGTCGCAGGCGACAATGGAAAACGCGGCGATCGCGACGAGGGTTAAAATAAGAAACTGTTTGACAACTCTTTGCACTTTGGCTCTCGCTCCTTCAGACTAGACGATAACTGCTGTTTATGCGGGGGCTCTCATCGAAGCACCCTCGGTTTGACTTAGGGAAACCTGTTTGCTATAAATTCTCGTTTTGAATTCGTTTCGCTTTTTCAAGCTTTACTGACTGATAAGCGGTAGACGCTTTTTTCTCAAGTTCGGAGGTATCTAATAATCATGGCTAAACGATGCGAAGTCTGCGGCAAAGGCCCGCAATTTGGCAATAACGTCTCGCACGCGAACAACAGGACGCGCCGCCGCTTCAATCCAAACCTTCAATCCATCAGGGTTCAGAAGCCCGCCGGGGGAGCTGAGCGGCTGAAGGTTTGCACCAGTTGTATCAAGGCCGGCAAAGTCGCAAAGGCGGCCTGACAGCCCTCACATTCGGTTTTCAAAATCAAAGCTACCGGACTTTCTGTGCCCACTAGGATGATTGATTCCGCGTGGACGTTGGGCCGGTAGCTATTCTTTTCCCGCCAGAGCGATGACTTCTATCTCGACGCGCGCGTCGCGCGGAAGGCGAGCGGCCTCGACGGTCGCACGGGCAGGCATGTCGCGCACGAAATAGCGCCCGTAAACCTCGTTCATAGCCGCAAACTCATTCATGTCGGCGAGAAAGACAGTGGTTTTCACTACCCTGTCGAGACCCGACCCGGCGGCTTCGAGTACAGCCGAAAGATTGCGTAAAACCTGCTCGGTCTGCTCCTTGATTCCCCCGGCGACAAACTGGCCCGTCGTAGGATCGATCGGAATCTGCCCCGAGGCGAAGACAAGCCCGCCGGCCTTGACGGCCTGCGAATAAGGCCCTATGGCCTCCGGCGCTCGCTCTGTCCTGATGATCTCCCTCACTGTCACGTATGACCTCTTTTTGATCTGCGAAAACAAAAGATGCATTCTAACAGAAAAAGGGCGAAAAGGTGAAAAGGCCCGGAGGGTTTCAGGCGAAAGAGCGCCCTTGATCGGCTCTCCACCATCACGCCCCCAAAGCCTTTTCGGCCCTTCTCGCCCCGTCAAGAGAGGCTTTAAGCCGCGCCCTGCTGGCGTTCCACATCCAGCACACCGGGCACGCTCTTGATCGAATTGATTACCTTCTCCAGGTGTTTGACATCGAAGACCTCGACGGTCACTTCGATGCGGCCACGGTCGTCATCGGACACGGACGCACGGGCATCGCGTATGCCGGTCTTCATGTCCGAGATTGCGCCCGTGATCCCGGCGATCATGCCCGTGCGATTCTCCGTGATGGCGAGCAGTTTGACCGCGTAAGCCTCCTTGTCGGATTTGCCCGCCCACTCGACTTCGACGACGCGCTCCGGGTTGACCATCAACTGCATGACGTTCTTACAACGCCTTGTGTGGACGGCCACTCCTTTGCCGAGCGTGATGTAGCCGATGATCTCCTCGCCGCGCAGCGGGTTGCAGCATCGCGCGCGCGTCACCATCAGGTCGTCCACGCCGCGCACCACGATTGAATCGTCGCCCAGACGGATGAGACGTTTGACGGCGCGCACGCCGCTTGAGAGCCGCGATTCCTTCTTCTGGTCAAGCTCCTCGAACTTCTCCGGCCCCAGATATTTCGCGATCACGTTGCGTGGCACGACCTTCCCGTAGCCAATCGCCGCCAGCAGATCGTCTATGCGCCCGTAGCCGTATTCGCTGGCTACACGCTTGAACGCCCCGTCCGCGTCGCTCATTAACTTCTTGGCGGAGAGTTGAAAGCGTGTCGCTTCCTTCTCGAAAAGTTTCCTTCCGATCTCGATTGACTGGGCGCGCTGCTGCTCGGAGACCCAGTGACGGACACGGTTGCGGGCACGCGAGGTGACGATGAAGTTCAGCCAGTCGCGCGAGGGGTGCGAGTTCGGCGTCGTAAGTATCTCGACGACATCGCCGTTTTGAATCTGCTGGCGCAGTGGGACGATACGATTATTGATGCGCGCGCCCGTGCAGGTATTGCCGACCTCGGAGTGAATCATATAGGCGAAGTCAACGGGCGTCGCGCCGCGCGGCAGCTGTATCACCTTGCCCATGGGCGTAAACGCATAGACATCCTTCGGATACAGGTCGAGCTTTAATGAGTCGAGGAAGTCTTTGGAGTCCTTGACCTCCTGCGTCCATTCGACCAGCGAGCGCAGGGCCTTGAGCGCCTCGTCGTCGGAGTCAGCGCCGCGCTTGCCTTCCTTGTATTTCCAGTGTGCGGCGACGCCCTCCTCGGCGATGCGGTGCATCTCTTCGGTGCGGATTTGCACTTCGAAGGATTGGCCCTTAGCGCCAATCACGGAAGTGTGTAGCGACTGGTAGAGGTTGTCGCGGGGCGTGGCTATCCAGTCCTTAATGCGGCCCGGCACGGGCTTCCAGTTGTTGTGGATGACGCCGAGCGCGGCGTAGCAGTGGCGTATCTCGTTTGAAGTGATGACGCGCGCGGCCACCAGATCGTAGACCTGATCAAGCTCGATCTTTTGTGCCCGCAGCTTTTTCCAGATGGAATAGAGCCGCTTGACGCGTCCCTCTATGCGCGCGTAAGGGACTTCCGCTTCGTGCATCTTCTCCTCGATGCGGGCGGTCACGTCTTCGAGGAAGGCTTCGTTTTCGGGCCGCCGTTTTTCAAGCTGCGCGGCCAGGTCGCGATAGTCTTCCGGGTACAGGTGTTGAAAGGCGAGGTCTTCCAGCTCGCCGCGCAGTTTGCCCATGCCGAGACGGTGCGCGATGGGCGCGAAGATGTCCATCGTCTCCTGCGCGATGCGCTTGCGCTTCTCCGGCTTCAAATACTGAAGCGTACGCATGTTGTGAAGGCGGTCGGCGAGCTTAACCAGCACGACCCTCACGTCGTCGATCATCGCGAGGAGCATCTTGCGAACATTTTCCGCCTGCTGATCTTCGCGCGAGACGTTGCTGATCTGCGCGATCTTGGTCAGGCCGTCGACCAGATGCGTGACTTCGTCGCCGAAGTATTTTCTGATCGTGTCCAGATCGACCAGCGTGTCCTCCACGACATCGTGGAGCAGGCCCGTCGAGACCGAGACGGCGTCGAGCCGCATGTCGGCCAGGATGTTGGCGACTTCGAGCGGATGCACCAGATACGGCTCGCCGGAGGCGCGCGTTTGCCCCTTGTGCTCGCGCGCCGAAAAGAAGTAGGCGCTGCGCAGGAGGTCAAGGTCGGCCTGCGGGTGATTGCGCCTGACCTTTTCGACTATGTCTTCGATGCGAATCATAAAATCAGAACTCAGAACACAGAACTCAGGATTCAGAATAGAAGCGGCTCATTCTGAGTCCTGAGTTCTGTGCTCCTGACTTCTCTATTATAACAAGAGGTGATGCCCGACTCGAAAGTCGGGCATCACCTGTAAGGTATGGCCTCGGCGCAGTGCGGTCGTGCGAAATGGCTTTCTAAGTGGCTCTAACTGGTCGGAGCCTTCTGACCCTTCTTGGCGTCTTCGGCTTCTTTCGCCTCTTTCTTCCGCTCGTTCTCCTCACTCAGCCGTGTGGTCTGCTGCTGGGCCGCCTCGGCCTCTTTCTGAAAACGTTCCTTATCTTCGGGCTTACCGTCCATCTCTGCGAACTTAACTTTTTCAAGCAGCAGGTTGGTCTTGAAAGACCAGGCCGACTCGTTGTTGGGGTCGAGGCTGATGGCCTGATTGGCCTCCTCCATCCCGCGCGTCACGCAGGCGACCGCCGAATCGTAGTCCTTCTGCTCTTTCGGTTTCTTGTAGACGATCTTGACGCCTTCCGTTGTCTTCACCCCGGGCTGCTCTGTAATGGTGTAGGAGCAGTTCCAATCCTGGCTGGCGAGCACGACGTAAGCCTCAGCGCGCTTGGCGGCGTCGACGGAGTTATTGCCGGCGCGCTGCATAATCCACTCGCGCTGCTTCTGGTCATCCTTGAGCGCGCCGTAGAGATAGGCGATGGCTTTGTATGCCTCTTCGTTGTTGGCGTTTCCGGCCAGCAATTGCTGGTAGGCGTCGATTGCCTTGCGCGCGAGGGCGATGTTTTCCGGCGTGTCAACGCCCGGCTTGTACTGTGCGTGGATTGAGCGCGCGATGAAAGAGGGCGCGTTCTTGTTATTGGGATCAAGCTCCAGCGCCCGACGCGAGCGTTGTTCGGCTTCGTCGAAATGACCTGCCTTGTAGGCGCGTGCGGCTTCGTTCAGCTCGTTCTTAGCGCGGATGCGGTTAACGACAGTGCAGCCGGGTGTGCTTGCCAGCACCACCAAGATCAGGAGCAAGACCCTGGCTTGAGAGAGTTTCATCGGTTAATGGCCCCCAATTTAAAGTATTGAGCGATGAGTGATGAGACGCGCCTGACGCGCGCGCCCGCTTCACTCATCGCTCACGACTGCTTGTCACTACTGCGCCAGATCATCTACCTGTAGACCAACCGGGTTCGCGCCTGCGCCCTTGATGGCGTCTATGACTTTGACGACATCACCGTAGGGCAATGAACGCGGCGCTTTAATAAAGACAGTCTTTTCGACCTCTTCTGTGCCGGGTTTGTAGGCGCGCTGTTCCTTGCGCTGCGCGAAGAGGGCCGTGAGCCGCTGGCTCATCGGGCCTGTATCGTTGACCGAGCCCATCTCGTCCTGATTCAGCTTGAGCTTGAGATCGCTAGCCACCGTCACGACGAGCGTGAGCGGATTCGGTTTGATCTGGCTCAAGTCCTGCTGCGGGTCGGGCTCGGACGGAACTTTGGCCTCAAAGCGGCTCGGCTTCAGCGGTGTGACCACCATAAAGATGATCAGCAGCACGAGCAGCACATCAATCAAAGGCGTGACGTTGATATACGGTACGGCGGTCGCCCCGCCGCCCCCACTACTCATCCCCATAACTGGACTCCTCTACACTGTTAGAGCACGGAGAGCGCGCCGACGCAGGCGCGCTCTCCGGCCCTTGACTACTTTCAAGCTTCTAGGCCGGAGCTGCGGGCGCGGCTGCGCCCTTCTTCTTTTTGTCGGCGACGAGCCCTATTTTGTCCACACCGTTCTTACGAATGATGTTGATGACTTCCACGACCGTGCCGTATTTGACGCCGACGCCGCTCTTGATATAGACGATCTTGTCGGCCTCGGACTTGTTCTTCAACATCTTGTCGATGCGCGTCGCCATCTCTTCTTTCGTGACCTGATCCTTGGCGACATAAAACTCGCCGTCGTTCGGAATCGAGACCACGACCGAAGACTCTTTGATGATCGCCGGATCGACATCTGGACTATTCATATCACGCGGGATGGCGACCGTTACGCCCTGCTGCAGGAAAGGCGTGACCACCATAAAGATAATCAGCAGCACGAGCATGATGTCCACCATCGGCGTGACGTTAATCTCGGATTGAAGGCTACCGCCTCCACCAGATGACATTCCCATAACAAATCTCCTGCGGGCGAAAAACTTTAACGGGGACGGACGGCGCGCCGGGGGTCAGTGCCCTCGGGTGCGCCGCATTCCTGAGCGGAGGACGACTCTCTTGGCCCTCCGCTCACCCGATCTCCCCTTTTACGGATTCAATTTAGAGCTGGGCATCGTCGCCGACGGATTCAAAGACCGCGTGCGATTCTTCAGGAAATAGTCGATCAGCTCCGAAGCCGAGTTGTCCATCTCGACGATGAAGCCGTCAACTTTGCCCGTGAAATAGTTGAAGAGCCACACGGCGGGCACGGCCACGGCCAGCCCCAGAGCGGTCGTAAAGAGCGCCTCGGAGATACCACCGGCGACCGCCGAGATACCAGCCGACTCGGCGTTCTTCATGCCGCGGAAGGCGTTGATGATGCCGAACACAGTCCCGAAGAGGCCGACGAACGGTGCGGTTGAGCCGATGGTCGCCAGCCCCGAGAGACCGCGCCGGAACTCAGCCGTCTTGATGGCGATGGCGCGTTGCAGAGCGCGCTTGCTGGCTTCGATCTCGTCGCCGGAAATGTCCGAGGTTCCCTCATGCGCGCGGAACTCCTGCAGGCCGCTGTTGACGACCATCGCCAGGTGCGACCTCTTGTGCTTGTCGCTGATGTTGATGGCCTCTTCGATGCGGTCATTCTTGAGGGCCTGGGCCACGCGCGGCGCGAATTCGCGCGACTGCTGTTTGGCCGCCCTGTAGGTCAGGTAGCGCTCGACCATGATGGCTACAGCGTAGACGGACATGATCAAGAGGATGATAACCACGCCCATGGCGACGCCGCCCAGGTTCTTAATCATCTCCGTAATCGTGAACTGCTCTTCGGCGGCAGGGGCTGCTGCCGGGCTGGCCGCTGCTTCCTGCCACAAAAAGATTAGAAAGCTCAGGGCTTTCATTCCGAGAATGCTTGTTAGAATAGTCACGGTGAACCCCTCCAAAAGGTTTTATTACTCTCGTCAAGAGCCGATAGCGAATCCCCGGCGGCAAGCCCCTTGCGAACCTCCTGCGGTCGCCGGGCTGCCCGCGGACGCGCCGGGCACATTACTATTGCGGAAGAAAATTGTACGTGATCACGCCTGTGACCTTCACGGGCTGACCGGACAGCTTCGTCGGTGAGAAGCGCGCCTGACGAGCCGCCGCGACAGCCGCCGCCTGCAACAGCGGATGGCCGCCGACCGCGCGGGCCGAGATCACGCTACCGTTCTCATCGATGGTCACTTGCACGGTCACTGTGCCGGAGGCGCGCGCCGTCCTGGCGATGGCCGGATATTGTGGTTTCGGCAAACTGACGGCTTTGCCGTTGAGCACACCGCCGGAGATGGGCGCTGTCGGTTTGGGCGGCGACGGCTTGGGTGGCGGCGGGGGCGGCTCGTCGTTGACTACGACGGTCGGCGTAGTCGCGCCGCCCGTGCCTCCCGGGATGCCTCCCGTTCCTGATCCGATTGGGCCGGAGACGGTCGCTTCCGTGTTGGACGAGCCGATAGCGACGGGCACGCCCTTCGGAATCGGCGGGACTTTGCTGGCGACAGCCGAGACCTCTCTGGGAGCTATCGGCTGGTCAACTCTGGCGACCAGTTCCGTACGTGTCGCGACCTGCTGCTCCTTAACCTGCTCGGCAGGCTTGGCCTTCTGGGCTTCGGGCTCAGCCTGTTGCGGCGTCACGGGCACGGGCGCAACCAGAGTCGTCAACTCCAGATTCTGATTCTCCAGGTATGCGTCGTACTGCCAGATGCTGAACACCAGTAAGGCCACGCCCAGCACGAAGTAGACCGCAATCGTCCCTAGAATAAACGAGCCCTTCCGCGCTAAGTCATCCTTGTGCGAAGTGGACTCGACCAGGTGCTCGAACATTTTGTTTGTCCTCCCTATTCCGGTGCCAAATGGATCAGGGGTGCGAAATTTTAAAACTCAGTATAGCTTCTCAAACGTTACGGCCCAGCGCGCGCCCGCTTGAGCATTACATGATATGGAGGGGGAGACAGCGGTGATCGGCGCTTTTGTTCACGCCGTCAAGCTACATTGAACCAACCGCTGTGCGGGAATGACACAAAACACGACTGGCCGCTCAACATAGACCACCGCGCCCCCTGTCCGTTTCAGAGACTGAAACACGGGCACGATTTCCGAGGCTATTTAATTGGCCAGCAACGCGGGCAGTCTATGCCGCAACGACTAGGAAAGTCAAGCGCAAAATAAATTTTCAGTGAGGTGTGCTGTGCCGCACATTAGCCCTTGTCCGGGCGGCGACTTCCTCACAGCGCGGCGGCTTTAGCCTTGCCTGTGCTGCGGGGCGTCGCTCCGCCTGTGGCCGCTCCGCTTTTGGCCGGAGGCGTGTTGACGCGTGCGGCATCCAGGCGCTGCTGCCACCAGACCATGATCGGGCTGGCGATGGCGATTGAAGAGTAAGTGCCGAAAACAATACCGATCAAGAGCGCCAGAGAGAAGCCGCGCAAAACGTCGCCGCCGAACAGGACCATCGCCAGCACGGATAAAAAGACGAGCCCGGAAGTGATGATCGTGCGCGAGAGCGTTTGGTTGATCGAATCGTTCGTCACTTTATACAGAGAGTCGCGGCGGTGCAGGCGCAGGTTCTCGCGTATGCGGTCGAAGACGACGATGGTGTCGTTGACGGAGAAGCCGACGAGCGTGAGCAGCGCGGCGATGACCGTCAGGCTGATCTCCCACTGAAAGATAGAGAAGAAGCCGAGCGTGACCAGCACGTCGTGAAAGACGGCGATGACAGCCGCCGCGCCGTAAGACCACTCGAAGCGGAAGGCTATGTAGAGGAGGATGCCGACGAGCGCGGCGAGGGTGACGGCGATGGCCTGATTGCGTAGCTGCCGGCCAGCGACCGGGCCGACCGCGTCCGTGCCGACGATCTTATAAGCCGCCTGCGGTTCTTCCCTGAGGTCTCTCTGGGCTTCCGGCCCGAAGCCGTTCAGAGCATCCCTCACCTTGGCCCGACCGACATCTACCTGCGCCTGAGATTCGGCCTCGTTGGTGGCGGCCTGCCCCATTTGCGGCAATTTGATGAGCGCCTCGTCCTGCTTATCGGTCGCAAGCTGGATGACGGCGTCGTTGAGCCCCTGCTTGTTGACCGCCGCACGAATCTCTTCGGCTGACGGGCGCTGTTTGAATTTCACGGTCACGACCGTCCCGCCCTTGAAATCCACGCCGAGGTTAAAGGCATCAGTTCCGCCGGGAACGGCCTGCCTGACCACCGCCGAGACCAATCCGGCCAGCATCAGGATGGTGGAGATGGCGATGAAGATTCGGCGGTCGGACAGCCAGTCAATGCGTACGTCTTTGAAAAATTGAATCATATAAATTCAGTGATAAGTGACGAGTGGCAAGTGGCGAGCGAAGGCTTTGTAAAACCTCTCGCTCGCCGCCTTGTCACTGCGGTTAAATGCTGAGCGACTCCGCGCGCCGCCCCTTGCGACCGAGGAGCCAGATAAAGATCGTGCGCGACACATAGACGGCGGAGAAAAGGTTGACGAGCAGGCCGAGCACCAGCGTCACGGCGAAGCCGCGAATCGGGCCAGTGCCGAAGACGAAGAGAAACAGCGACGAGATGATCGTCGTCACGTGCGTGTCAATGATCGTCATGAAAGCGCGCCCGAACCCCTGCTCGACCGCCGAAGGAACGGTCTTGCCCGTCCGCAGCTCCTCACGTATGCGCTCGAAGATGAGCACGTTGGAGTCGACGGCCATGCCGATGGTCAGAATGATTCCGGCGATGCCGGGCAGCGTCAGCGTCGCCTTGAAGAGAATGAGCGCGGCCATCATCAGAATCATGTTCAGGATTAGCGCGATGACCGCGTTGACGCCCGAGCCGCGATAGTAAAAGAGCATGAAGAAGACGACCAGACCGAGCCCGACAAGCGAGGCCGTCACGCCCGACTTGATCGAATCCTGACCGAGGCTCGGGCCGACCGTGCGTTCTTCCTGATACTCGATGGGCGCGGGCAGCGCGCCTGAGCGAAGCGTCAGCGCGAGGTCTTCCGCCGACTGCTTGGTGAAGCGGCCCGAAATCTCGCCGGAATCCGTGATCTGCGACTTAATGTAGGCGATGGATTTGACCTCGTCGTTGAGCACGACGCCCATATACTCGTTGATGTTCGCGCCCGTCCAGCGACCGAACTTATCCGCGCCCGAAGGTTTTAAGGAAAATGCTATCTGATAATCGTCAGCGCCGCCGCGCCCCTGAACCGCCGAGGCGTTTCTGAGCTCGCTGCCGCTGACGACCGACGGATTTTCTACAATCACATAACGCTTGGGCTTCTGCGCGTTGGCGTCCGTCTCCTGCGCGCCGGCAGCTGTCGGCTCCGTCCGCTCGGCGTAGGGCAGGACTCTGCGGTTAGAAGGGACTGTCCCGCCAAGTGAGGCAATGGCTTCCTCGGGCGTCGCAAAGCTTTGCGTGGGCGATGGGCTCGGCGGGCTGACGACATGGACGAGCTCCAGCCGCGCTTCGCCCTTGAGCAGTTCCTTGATGCGCTCCGGGTCCTGGATGCCGGGCATCTGCACGAGTATCTGGTGCGAGTTCTGGCCGCCGTGGCGCTGCACGAGAGGCTCTGCGACGCCGACCGCATCGAGGCGGCTGTTGATAATCCTCTCCGCCTGATCCGTCGCCTGCTCGGCCAGTGTGCGCTGCGCCGCGTTGGTCAAAGTCCACGTCACCGTATTGCCGCTGACGGACGAAGACCATTCGGTGAGGTCAACTTTCTTCCTGACCTCCTCGACGACCTCATTTATTCTTGCGGCGTCGTTGAGCTCAATAGTGAAGCTGTAATTGCCGCCGGTGGTGTTCGAGCGCGCTTCCTTCACGGGAAAGTTGGCATCCTTGGCCGACTGCTCGACGGCGGCGCGGTTGCTGTCCGTCAAGGTCTGAAGGAACTTGTCCGTCTGAACGCGCATGACGAGATGCGACCCGCCCTTCAGATCGAGGCCGAGACGGATGTTGTCCCTCAGGTTATTCTTGATTCCGGCCAGCGTAAAATCGCTGAGGTGCGGACGCCTGTGCGGGCCGATCACCATATAGAGCCCGATGAGCGTGACGACGGCGATAATGATAAAGCGTTGGAGCAGATTCTTTTTCTTCATAAGAAAACGGATATGGCGGCCCGCGTCTCACGCTTGCGCGTGTGCGCGCGAGCCCGCATGAGTTCGCTTGAATTATTTCTTCTCTAAAGCTTCCAGACCGGCGACGGCTGAGCGCGCGACTTCGATGATCGATTTGTCGGCGCTACGCAAGAGCAGGCTGGTCTCGCGCACAGCCGTGATAGTGCCGATAATGCCGCCGGTCGTGACCACGCGGTCGCCCGCCTTCAAATTGGCGATGGTCTCTTGCAGCTCCTTCTGCCGCTTGCGCTGCGGCACGATCAGCAGGAAATAGAAGACGCCGAAGATCAAAAAGATCGGAAGGAACTGAACGATAAAACCGCCCGCCCCGGATTGAAAAAAGATAGCCAGAATAGTCATCAGTTTTAGTTGCGAAACCTGTTTTTGATGGTAGCGATACGGTTTGAAGAGCGCAAGCGAGCGGAGGCGCTTCGCCTTTCGCGGCCCGCCGCGCCTTTTCGGCCCCGCGCAAGGCTTCAGAGAAGCGCACGCTCACTCCACGCCCGAGCCGACACGCTCTATGAACTCTCGCCGAAATCGCGTGAAATCGCCAGACCGGATAGCTTGCCTCACGCGCCGCATGGTGTCAAGGAAGAAGGCGAGGTTGTGATGAGTCAACAAGATGCTCGCCAGCATCTCTCCCGTTACGTAAAGATGGCGCAGGTAGGCGCGCGAGTGGCGCTGGCAGACAGAGCAGGGACACTCTTCATCCAACGCTCGCTCGTCGGTCGCCCAGCGCGCGTTCTTGACGTTGAGCTTTCCGCGCGAGGTGAATGCCTGCCCCGTGCGACCGTTACGCGTGGGCAGCACGCAATCGAACATATCCACACCTCGCGCCACGGCTTCCAGCAAATCCTCCGGCGTGCCGACGCCCATCAGGTAACGCGGGCGGTCTTCGGGCATGGCGGGTGCAAGGTCTGCGATGACCTCATACATCAGGCTCTTTTCCTCGCCGACGCTCAGCCCCCCTATGGCGTAGCCGTCAAAGCCTATCTCGACGGTGCGCCGCAGGCTCTCGCGCCGCAAGTCCAGATAGCTCGCGCCCTGAACTATGCCGAACAGTGCCTGCCCGCCGCTCAGAGCGCCCGAAGGCGAGAGCCTGCCGGTATCCATGCCCTCCTTTTGCAGCCCGTCAAAGCTGCGGCGCGAGCGCTCGGCCCAGCGCGCCGTCAGCTCGAGACTTCGACGCGCCTCTTCGTGCGTGGCCTTGCCCGGCGCGCACTCGTCAAAGGCCATCACGATGTCTGAGCCGAGTGCGGCCTGCACCTGCATTGAAACTTCGGGAGAGAGAAAACGCAGGCTCCCGTCAACGTGCGAGCGAAACTCCGTTCCCTCCTCGCTGATCTTACGCAACGCGCCGAGGCTCCAGACCTGAAACCCGCCCGAATCAGTCAGCAGAGCGCGACGCCAGCCTGTGAATTTATGTAGACCTCCGCAGGCCCTGATCACCTCAGCGCCCGGGCGCAGCCACAGGTGATAGGTGTTGCCCAGGATAATGCGCGCATCAAGCTCCGGGGATTCGAGCGCCTCGAAACGCGTGCCCTTGACCGTGCCGAGCGTGCCGACCGGCATAAAGACCGGCGTTTCGATCACACTCCGGCGCGTCCTGATAAGGCCGGTGCGCGCGCACCCGTCGCGCGCAATCTCCTGCCACTCGATGGCCCGCTCGCTCATCCTGACTCTTTTCTATCCTGACAATCTCTGCCCATCGCCTGTTTGCATCTGACTGGTCGGGAAGTTTTCCAGCGGCAGGCGGACGGTGAAAATCGTTCCGTTGCCGTCGCTTTTGGCTTCGACGTGGCCGCCGTGCGCTTCGACCAGCTCCTTGACGAGCGCGAGGCCGATGCCCAGGCCGCCGTGCCTGCGTGTGGAAGAGCCGTCGGCCTGTCGAAAGCGATCCCAGACGAAAGGAAGAAACTCCGGCGTAATCCCCTCGCCCGTGTCTTCCACCTCGATCACTACCCAGCGCGAGGGCGCTTCGTCCTCATCATCTTCAATCAGAACGCCGTCGGGCGCGACGAGCCTTGAGCGCACGATGATGCGTCCGCCTTCGGGAGTGAACTTGATGGCGTTGGTTAAAATATTCCAGAGGATTTGCTGCACGCGATGAGCATCCAGATAGGCGTTCGGCAGATTCTCGCACAGCTCAAGACGCAGCTCCTGCTTGCGCGCAAGGGCGGCCTGACGCACTGCCCCGACGGCTTCGTGTATGGCCTTGTTGATGTCGGAGGGCTGGCGTTCCAGTTGCAGCCCCTTGCGCTGGATGCGCGACAGGTCGAGCAGGTCGGAGATCAGTTGTGAGAGCGCGGCGGTCGAAGTCCTGATTACGCCGAGCCCTTCGGCCAACTCTTCATCGAGCGCGAGCGCCTCGCTCTCACTCAACAGCTCCACCCATCCCTTGATGGCCGTCAGCGGCGTTCTAAGCTCGTGCGAGAGCGTGGCGAGAAACTCATCCTTCAGCCGATTGGCCTCGCGCAGCTCCGAGATCAAACGCGCATTCTCAAGCGTCGAGCCGACCTGTGTGGCGACGGCCATCAGCAGCTCTATATCGTCCTGTGCCCACATACGCTGCGCGCGTGTCTGGTGCGCGCTGAGCGAGCCGATGACGCGGCCCTGATGCGTGATGGGCACGACGGCAAGGCTTCTGAGGCTCATACGCTCGTTCAAATCTTCCATGCCCTGCGAGAGTCTGTGCGTATGGACATCGGGGATGACGAGCGGCTGGCGATTCGTCCTTATCCAATGCTCGGCGCGCGAGCGTTCCAGTATCTCCACGTCCTCGCTGATCGGCAGCACCCCCTCGGCGCACCACTCGCCGAGAAAATCAGCGCGCTCGTCTTCGGCGAACAGCATCACTATGCAGCGATCAAGCTCAAGCAGCTCTCCGACGCGCTCGACCACCACCTCGACGCCCCTGCGCGCTTCGCTCGTCTGCTGCAAAGAGAGCACGAGACGATTAACGACAGCCTCGCGTTCGGCCTGTGCCTGTATGGTGGCGAAGAGCCGCGCGTTGGCGATGGTTTCGGCGGCCTGCGCGGCGAAGATTTCCAGAAGCTGCACGTCGCGCTCGCGGAATCCGCCGGGACGGTTGGCGACATAGATAAAGCCTATCAGCTCGCGCTTGATACGCATCGGCACGGCCAGCACTGAGCGGACGCCGTAGCGCTCGATGATGCTCTGGTTAAAGCGCGCATCGGCAGCCGGGTCGTTCGAGTAGAAGGCTTCGCCCGTTTGATGTATGTAAGAGATAGGCCCATCCTGATCGAGCTTGAAGCGAAACTCTTCGATCAGCTCGGGCAGCGTGTTGTAGCCCGGCGCTTGAGCGCGCACCATGTTGCGGCGGCGATCATAGGTGGCGATCAAACAGCGCTCTCCGCCGACAAGCTGCGCGATGGCGCGCGTCAGCCGCCCGTAGATTTCCGAAATGTCCGTCAAGGTCGAGAAGGCGCGGGAAATCTTGTACAGCCCCTCAAGCTCAAGGCTGCGCCTGCGGCTCGCCTCATAGAGCCGCGCGTTCGTCAGCGCCAGCGAGACTTCCCTTGCGACCATGCCGAGCAATTTGGCGTCGTCCTCCGTCCACTGGCGTGCCCCCTCACAGTCGTGCAGCTCAATCAGGCCCTCGTGCGCTCCGCTCATGATGATGGGCGCAGAGAGCACGGCGCGCACGCCCAGCCGCTCGTACAAACTGACCAGCTCATCCTGCGCCAACTCCTTGATATCCCTGACGCGGACGGGCGCATCCGAGGCCAGCACCCTGAGCGCATACTTGCTTGCGCGCAGAGGGATGCGATGCCCGCGCATGGAAGCGACGCGCGGGCGCGCCAGATATTCGTAGCCGACGAGCGCATATTCGGCTCGCTCGTCAAAGAGCGTGACGTGGCAGCGGTCTGCTCCGAGCGATTGGCCCAACACGTCAACCGTCTCCTGCAAGACGGAGGAGGCATCGAGCGAGCTTGAGAGTTGCCTGCCGATGCGTCCGGCCAGTTCCTCGCGCCGCGCGCTTGCCTCCATCTCTCTGGAGCGGCGCTCGGCCTGTTCGAGCAGCAGCACTTTCTCAATGGCGACGGCGAGCGGCGGGGCGAGGCGTTCGAGCGCGAGCAGGTGTTTTCGCTCGTAGGCGTGCGGAGTACGGCTCGTCAGGTTGAGGCTGCCGATTGGCCCTTTGTCCGAGTAGAGCGGCACGCAGACGGCTGAGCGAAAGCTTTCGCTGCGTAGGTCTTCATAAACATTGAAACGCTTTTCGGCGCTCAACTCAGGAATGACGATCATCTCGCGTTGCCTGAGCGCAAGCTCCGTCACCGAGCCGCGCATACGCGCGCGCGCGCCCACCGCGAGTGGCTCGGCGTATTCACCCGAGAGCGCGAAGACGCTCAGGTGCGCTCCGTCCGCATCGATGAGCGCGATGGAGGCGCGGTCGAAAGGTATCAGAGCGCGCATCTGTGCGCTCGCCAGCGTGAAAACCTGCTCTATCGTCCGGCTGGAATTGACGGCGGCGATGATGCGGTTGACGACCTCCAACTGCTCGGTCGCATCGCGCAGATACTCGAAGAGCGCGCTCGCCTCGTCGCTCGTCACCTCATCATTCTGCGCCTCCCGCTCTAGATCTACGCGCTTAATCAGGCAGAGCGACGCGGCCCTCTCTTCCCAGTGACAGGCCAGACATTCCACCTCCGCGTGCAAAGAGTACTCGCCGCCGGCGCAGACTGTGGCCCGCGTGTAGGTTGCCGCGTCGCTGCTGTGTCTTTCAAAGCTGAGAGACTGAGGAAACTCGCGCTCGATGATCGAGGGAAAGGAGCGCTTGACGAGCGCGACGAAGGCAGGGTTACAGGCGAGCACCTGCTTTTGCGCCTCGTCAACGACGATGGCCGCATCGCTCATATGCTCGAACAACTCCGCGAACTCTGTCCCCTGCTGACTCATAATCTATTGAAAGCAGATTCAAACAGGATGGATGGGATGAACAGGATAAAGACTAAAAGCGGGATGAAAACTAAGATCATGACGGCATGATGGTTTCATAGGTTCTCTTTTATCCTGACAATCTCTGTCCATCCCTGTTAATGCTTTGCTCTGCCTTTACGGCGATGGCGCTCAACGATACGCAGTGGCGTGGCGAAGAAATCGAACTCCTCGCGCAGGCGGTTTTGTAGATAGCGCTCATAGGAGAAATGCAGACCCGGACGGCCTCCGGCAGTAAAGAGGACGAAGGTGGGCGGGCGTATGCCGACCTGCGTCATGTACTGAACGTGCAGGCGCGAGACGCCGCCCCTGACCGGAGCGGGCGCGCCGCCTCCGCGCGGCTGCGACACCGCACGCTCAAAGAAAGCGTTCAGCTGCGAAGTGGGCACGCGGCGATTGCGCGCTTCATTAGCTCTTAAGACGAGCGGCAGAATCCTCTCCACGCGTTGGCCCGTCAGCGCAGACATCGTGACCACCGGAGCCCATTCCAGAAACTTCATCTTGTCGCGCAAACCGCGCTCGAAGGCCGCAGCCGTTCCGGTCTCTTTATTCTCGACCGCGTCCCACTTGTTGACGGCGAGGATGATGGAGCAACCTGCCTCGTGCGCGTAGCCGGCGATGTTGGCATCCAGCGCCGCGACCCCGTCGGCGGCATCGATGACGACGATGGCGACATCCGCGCGCTCAAGGCTGCGGCGCGCCATCAGGACAGACATCTTTTCTGCCATCTCCTCGGTCTTACCCTTGCGTCTGATTCCCGCCGTATCAATCAGGCGAAACGATTGACCATTGACTTCGAGCACGGTATCAACGGCGTCGCGCGTCGTTCCGGCCAGAGGCGAGACGATGACGCGCTCTTCGCCGAGCAGTCGGTTCAGGAGCGAGGACTTGCCCACGTTCGGACGACCGATGATCGAAAGCTTTATCTCTCGCGGCGTATCTTCTGTCTCTTCAACTGCGGGAGAGACTTCCAGTTGCTCAGTCAAAGAATCCAGCAGGTCGCCCAGCCCGTTGCCGTGTTCCGCCGAAACGGCAAAGACCTCGTCGAAACCGAAGCGATAGAACTCTCCGGCCTCTGTTTCGAGCCGCTCGGCATCGGCCTTGTTGGCAGCGACCAGCACACGCTTTCCCGTCGAGCGCAACAGTTGGGCCAACTCTTCATCGAGCGGCGTCACCCCCTTTCGCACATCGACGACCCAGATGAGCGCCGCCGCGTCCTCAATGGCCGCCGCCGCCTGTTTCAGTATATTGGCCGGTATCACGGCATCGTCGTCAGGCACTATGCCGCCAGTGTCAACGAGCGCGAAGCGGCGACCGTTCCACTCTGCTTCTCCGTAGATGCGGTCGCGCGTGATGCCCGGCTCGTCTCCGACAATCGAGCGCCGCTCTCCCGTCAGGCGATTAAAGAGAGTGGACTTCCCGACGTTTGGCCGACCCACGACAGCCACCAGCGGCAAGGCGCGCCGCACCTCGTCCACGCGGCTTCGCCCGTCGGCTTCGCTCCGCTCAGCGTCCAGTACCGGTTCCGTTTGATTCAAGCCCTCTGGCATCAGTCATCCTCTCGCTGCGAGCTGGTATTTTTGTGAGCAAGACAAGGCGCGGGCCGGCAAGGATACCCCCATGCTCTTTGCCTGTTGAGTGTAGCGCGCGACGCGAACTGCCCGCAAGGATGAACCCGCTCAAAGCCTGCAATCAATCGCTCGCGGCTGGTGGAAGGACGGGCACAGGGCTGTGCGTCCGTCCTTCCGCCAGCCCGTCATTCCAATAAATCCGCTCAAAAGATTATTGTGCCGGGCGCGCAAATGGCTTATCT
This sequence comes from Pyrinomonadaceae bacterium, assembly GCA_036389675.1. Classification (GTDB taxonomy): domain Bacteria; phylum Acidobacteriota; class Blastocatellia; order Pyrinomonadales; family Pyrinomonadaceae; genus DASQYE01. The sequence goes on along the minus strand of DASVWI010000023.1, from coordinate 5,468 downwards.
TTCAACGCTGTCAGACCGTACTGCGCCGAGTTCCATCCGCGGCGCAAGCTCTATACAACTCAACGGAGACTACTGTCGCCATGTCCACCTGGATTAAAGCTCTCCTTATTATCAGCATCTGTTTCGTCCTGCTCATCGTCGGCGTCCTGGGCTTCGGCGCTTACTGGTTCTCCGCACACAAAGACGAATTGATGAAGAGCGCGGAAAATGCCCGCGCCGAAGGGGCTGCATTCGGTCGAGGGACGGATAACCAGGGCTGCTTAAACGAAGTCTTACGGCGTCATAAAGAGCACCACGGATTCAGCGACGCTATCTTGAACAACCTCTTCATCGGCGGCTGCCTTTCGGCCAGCCGCCCGACGAGCGGTTTCTGCGACGGTGTCCCGAAGACATCGGAGATGACGGCGAGCGTGAGCTGGCGGCTCAAGAGATGCACGGACGCCGGCTTGTCCGACAGCTATTGCGGCAATCTTTTCGGTGAAGTTCAGAAGTATTGCGAATCCGACAAAGCGAATTCCGCTTCCACCCCTTAAAGCTGAAAACGATGCGCTGGCAAAAATTTGATCTACGCAAATGGAAGATTTGGACGCGCGCCGCGGCCCTTACGAAGAGCCAGCGCGCCGCTGATGATAAGGCCGTGGAATTAGCGCCGCACATGGCGCTCGGCAGGCGCGGAGAATCCCTCGCAGCCTTGCATCTCGAATGCGCCGGTTATCGTCTTGTCGCTTCCAACTTCACCCTGCCGGTCGGGCGCAACAGGCGCGGCGCACTCGTTCAAGCGGAGATAGACCTCATCGCCTACGACGGCCCCGTCCTCTGTTTCGTCGAGGTCAAAACCCGCGCTTCCGATTGGTTCGCAACGCCCGAAGCCAACGTTGATCTGCGCAAACAAAGACAGGTCGCCCGCGCCGCACGCTCTTACCGCCGCCTGCTCGGACAAACCAGCGCGCCATATCGCTACGATGTGGTCAGCGTCCTGCTGCCGCACGCGGACACGAACGAACCCGAGCGACGACCACGCCTTGAGCTATTCAAGGCCTTCTGGACGGATGATAAGTTTCGCAAGCGTCGCTGGTCAGACGCCCCATACGACTTTTAAAGTAGACCGATCTTCTTCAATTCCGGCAGGGGCGCTTGACAAGAAAAACTGAATCTGTAGAATCTCTAATCACACGAAGCGGGAGTAACTCAGTGGTAGAGTGCGACCTTGCCAAGGTCGAAGTCGCGAGTTCAAATCTCGTCTCCCGCTCCAAAAATTTCAGGCGCAGCAAGCCCGAAGCGGCGCGCACGGAAACCCAGGAGTTTCCCCGCGCCGCTTCAACTCATAAGCCCGAATTCAAGGCGCAACGGTCACATCGCAAGCCTTACAACCACGGCCCGGCCTGCTAAGGCACATTGATGCCCCCACAAGCGTCCTGTATAATGCCCACGCACCAAAGCAGGGGCGGCGTAGCCAAGTGGTAAGGCAGAGGTCTGCAAAACCTTTATTCATCGGTTCGATTCCGATCGCCGCCTCCATAGATTCAAACGTTTACGGGCAGTCAATCGGCTGCCCGTAGTCGTTTAGTCTGACAACGGGCAGCCAACTATTGATCTTGCATAAAAACTAGCGCTTGTCTTTGAGAATGATGCTTCTTCTCCGACTTATTTCGGGTGTCCTTTTATTGCGTAGATTTTGATGGCGTGTTTTGAGGATAGCACTAAGCGTTTGATGTGAGAGTCCGAGCCGATTGGCGGCCCGTGAGACGCTGCCCCGTTCCTCTTCTAGCGCTTGCTCAATAAAACGAGCCTCATACTTCAAGATGGTTTCAGGTAAGGTGAAGTATTTATCCAGATCAGGCCCGTACAGCTTTTTGGTGACGATGCGGGCACAACCGCGCAGCCGTGCTATATCTTCGGCATCTTGTGTGGTTGAGAGGAGCCTGTCAGCGCGACGGTATAAATGGTAAAGCTTCCTATCTGACAAACGCTCTTCATGTTCCTCAATCATTGATAGTGCGGCGCGTCCAGCATTGGAAAGTGCGCCTGCGTTATCCGCAGTATTAAGAGCGCGATGAAAGGTATCAAGTGAAGCGATATACTCTCCGAGCCTTGCCTGCACAGTAGCTTTGATTGTCAGCGCGTCAGCTAATAGTGCTTGCTCTCCGCCCTTCTCAAAGATACGTACAACACCGATGATGACCTGTCTTGCCTCTTGATACCGTTCCTCTGCTACTAGAACACGCGCTCTTGTCTCTTCGACCTGCGCCAACAATCCAACATCTTTCAGTTTTTTCTAAAAACGTATGGGCATGGTCAAGATGTTCATGCGCTTCTTCATACCGTTGCATCACATATAGAAGCATAGCAAGGTTATTTAAGTTGATAGCACAATATCTCTCATGCTTTGCCTGCTCATAATGATAAATAGCTGCTGTGAATTCTATGATGGCTCTATCTGCGTAGTCCGTGCGCCCTTCTCCAACAGCTAGTCGCTGTAAGATCAAGGCCATCTGACCGTGCCATCTGCCTTTGAGCGCATCGTCAGCACTTTCAAAAACTGGCCGCGCTTTATCAAGCATCTGCCAAGCTTCGTAATACTTACCAACCCAAATTTCGATAATGGTTTGTCTGATTAAGATTTTCGCTTGCAACTCTTCATCATCAAGCCACTGTATGGCCTCATCTAAAACTATTCGCGCCTCATCGTATGAGCCCCGCCTGAAGTAACACATCGCCAACTCGCATTGTGTTTCAGAGACTTTGCTTTTAATGTCGAGTGCTTGAAAGATATGTAGTGCTTCTGTCAGAAGGTCTTGAGCTTTCTCCTGCACGTCAAGTTGTTTGACGCTGCCCAGCCGAGCCGAAAGAGTTCCACACTGCAAGAGAATTTCCGCGTTTAGCTGTGGGACGAAGTTAAGCGCGGGACGTTTACCTACTCCTACCCACAGCTCACCTAATTCATCCCTTGCCGCTTCGTACTGTCCTGAGTAAATCAAATCTGACGTTTTGCTGCATATCTGTTGTAGGGTAGCATCTGCTAAATTCATGTGAGGGCTGCCTTTCTGCTTGGGCCTGCAAAAATCTTTGCATCAAACTGAAAACCGCCTCATCCTAAATGAATGAAGCGGTCAATCCAATCACTAACTTCATAGAAGGAAAAGAACAATGCGAAAAGCTATCAGAGCCTCCGTGCTGATTATGGCCTTAGCCATTCCTGCTTTTGCAGGCAACATTCCAAACGATGTCAGAGTTACAGGCGAGACTCCAAACAACATCACGGCTGCGGGCGAGATGCAAAATGGAGTTACGCTAGGCTTTGCCCGACAATTCCTGTGGGCCAACCACATTTTGAAATTGAATGAATCAAGCCGGACAATATCTTGTAGCTGGTTTGAATTGTCGGGCAAAGTCGTGCATCATGCTAATGAGAACCTCTCTCGTTAGCCTCATTTCCCAGAGCGGTAGAAGTCGGTCTGGGGAGAATTAGACCGCTAGGAGCGGTACTTTTCATTTAGGGCAACTGTGGTCTAATCAGTCATAGAGAGGTAAATTACCGCTTCTGGCGGTCTAATTGGCGTTAGGCTCTTGCCTATGTGGTGAAAACCACAGGAATGTTATGCGGCAGTTACTGATAAAATCTTTGTAGATAGCTGATAGGGTTGTTCGATTCGGTAGTTTAGCTCATAAAGGCAAACGTGAAATGAAGCGTAAAATCATTTGGCTCATTGTTGCTTTGCTGATGTTTATCGCAGGCGTGGCGACTGTCAGGTTGCGTAAATCCTATTCTCCCCCTCACGCTACTGATTCCGCATTAACTAAAAACTTCTCTGACCATCAGGCTGATTTCAATATCTTGGTAAAAATGGCTAATGAAGATTCAAGGGTGCGCATAATTGAGTCTTCCTTTGTCGGCTTGGATAATAAAGATGGTTGGCCGCCCTCTATATACTTGCATGAAAATGAAGCATGGCCTCGCTCTGAGGCAGAACTTGGATTCACAAAACAGCAATGGGATAAATACCGCAGCTTGTTCCAGAAACTCAATCTTGAAAGTGGAATGAAGCGTAAGCATGATATGCCCGATGCAATATTCTTCACCGCATCGATGGATTTTTCTGAAATGGATGAGGCTGAAGCGGCTGTAACTGAAAAGGGATATGTTTACAGTCCTAAAGGAATATACTATTCCCTGACAGGTACGTTAGACGGCATTGAAATCAATCGTCCGGCAATTTTCTTTGAGAAGTTGAATGATAATTGGTATCTGTATTATGAGTGGTCGGTAAGCAAACCTGAATGATGACAATCATGCCGCGCCTAACAACTCATTCAACCGGAGCGGCGCTTGCGTGGCTTTCATGGTGCTTTCTGCGATGTTAGTTGCGTGGATTCGCGCCGCCCGGTTAATTCGGGCGTTAGGTGGCTATCTTATGACAATGCTAAAAATCTCAATCCTTACAGCAGCGATCTGCATCCTTAGTTGCTCTGTGCCTCCGAACCCCAAAGCACAGGAGCAAGCCTCCGAATTTAAAGAGGTGAAGAATGCAGGAGTTTCTCTTGTTTACAGTACCAATGATTTTGCTGAAGTAGAGATTGAGAAGGAACAGAAACAAACCGCTCAAGACGTTGGCGATGGCGTGCCCGTCGGGATCGCGCCGGAACACTCCTGTTTCAACCTAAAAGATAAACGCCCTCTTCCTGCCCTTGAGCAAGGTGCTAGATATTTCTATCCCGCCTACAGCTTCGTATGCGCCATTCCTCTCAAAGATTCATCAGTCAAAGATTTCAGCAGCGCCTATCCTGATCTGAATAGTGCTGCGTTGAATCTTCAGAAAATACTCCGTGAGCGTCCTGGCAAATTCAAAAATCGGGAAGATGTTCCCGATATACCGTACAATAATGCCAGCCCTTCCATTCTCAGTAGATTTCAATATCTGGACTTCCGCTCAGGCTCAGGCATATTGTTTCTCACGCAGTATTCACAGGAGATGGAGCCTAATCCGGTCAATAATGAAGAACTCACTTTGAATTTTCAGGGAGTAACGAAAGACGGGAGGTATTATATTGCCGCTAGGTTGGCGATTACTCATCCGTCCTTACCTAGAGGCATTGATTTCACAGACGGCATTGAAAGAGATAAGCAATACCGCTACTTGAGGAAGGCGGAGAGGGAGCTTGAGGGATTGTCGGAGGAATCTTTCCAGCCATCATTGAAAAGTTTGAAGGCATTATTATCCTCTATTCACGTTGAGTGATGAAAATGCGCCGCCACCTAACAACGGCATGCACCCGACGGCGAATCAGCGTTGATCTAATCGAGAACTTGTCCGTGCCGCAGTTGTCTTCCGGCGGGTTAATTCGGGCGTTAGACCACCTATGAATATAGAGAGCCTTCAACAGAGTTTAGAGCGAAAGGCCAGCATTATGGTCGTTGGCGGATCGCCTCCGCCGAAAGACCTATCAGCTTCATGGTTTGGTAGAGTTCG
>DASVWI010000022.1:0-67109 GCA_036389675.1 Pyrinomonadaceae bacterium | reverse complement strand
GTAGCTCACAGCCAATCCCAACCCCAGCCCGGCCTTCCCCTTCGTCGTAAAGAACGGGTCGAATATTCTGGAGCGCACCTCTTCGCTCATCCCCATGCCCGTGTCAGAGACGGCGATCTCAATAGCTCCCTCGATCTCTTCAGCGGAGAGCGTGAGCGTGCCGCCACGCGGCATGGCATCGACGGCGTTGAAGACCATGTTGACCAGCACTTCTCTTAATTCCGAATCGTCGCCCATGACGAGGGCGTTAGAGCGAATCTGAAGCTCAAGGGAGATGTGGACGTTGGAGGCTTCGGCGCGGTCTTTCCAGCGGGGGCGGGTGATCTCGCTGACATCCTGCAACAACTGGTCTATGTTGACGAGCGCGAAGTCGTGATCGCGGCGCTGGCGTGCGAAGTCCTGAATACGCTTGACGGTCTTCGCTCCGTCTTCGGCTGACCTGATGATGATTTCCAGCCCGCGCTTGATCTTCTCAGGGTCGTTGGTACGCATCATCAATTGGGCGCGACCCAGAATGCCGGCGAGAGTATTGTTGAAATCGTGCGCCACGCCGGAGGCCAGCTCGCCCAGAGCGGAGAGCTTTTCGAGTTGAGAGAACTGCTCGCGCAGCCGATCTTTTTCCTCTATGTAGAGGCTGAGCTCTGCGACGTGGCGCTCGGCCTGTGCCGCCTGTGCCGCCGCCGATTCGACGTTCTTCAGGTAGGTGCGATAAGTGAAAAATACTATGGCGACAATCGGGGTTGTGACGATCAGCGCGTAGAGCCCGACGGTTCCAGAGAGCTTGGCGATGAGCCCTGCGGCGGATGCCCCGGCAAAGTAGGTGATCGAAGTCCAGAGGTAGTTCTTCATCCACGTCTGCCAGATAGGGCGATTGTTTTGAAGCGAGGCCGCGACGGCCACGCAACCGGAATTCGAGATGTACTGGACGAAGGCCATGACGCCCAGCGCCGTGATGAAGGTCGACGAATACTCGCCATTAACAAGACCTGTGATGCTCCCGAAGAAGTAGCGAATCACCTGGACTGTGAAAAAGGTGGAGCAGGCCATGTTGGCCGCGTTGAAGAGAAGGGTGCGGGGTTTCCTGCTGAAGCGGACGGTGGTGAAAAGAGCTTCGGCGGCGCTCAGCAGGATGGCCGACTCTCCGTCATAGAGTAGCAGCGTGAGGAAGATGAAGGTGTCGGAGACGGAGATTTTTGAAGTGATGCCGGGAATCTGTACGAAGATATGTGAGCTGAGGGTGATGGTGACGAGAGCCAGCAGGATGAAGCGCGGATCGAGCGTCTGTTTCGGGAGGTGAAGGGATGAGTAGAGGCAGACCGCCATTCCGAGGGTCACGAAAAACCAGATGTAAATTTTGGTGAGATACTGTCTGTTCATTGCTTGAAACTCATCAAGGCGAGGATAAGGTTTGTCCTTTTGGACGAAGTCGGGGCTGTCACGGCGCGGCCCTCAGCGATAACTATGGCAAGCGTTGTGCCGCAGATCGCCGAGCAGGGATGATAAAGATTTGCTGGGGTTTTGACGCTTTCGGAAGATGAGGCCGAAGGGCAAAAGGAAGTGTTAAGTCAGATTGAGAGGGTGAATCTCTCAATCTGACTTAACAGCCGCTGGCCGCCGTGTGGTGTCGGAAGAGTCCGATTGCTTCTGTGAAGGGCTGGTTTCCTTACAGCGTAACCTGAAGGACTACAAGGTCAGGCCCGTCCTAGCGGGCCTTCTCCGATCTCATGTAGTTGGTATCGTCGCCGTTAATCATCGCGCTCAGGGCCAGCACAAAAGAGTCGCCGACCAGTATGCCATCACCGACGAGGATGCCGTCGCCAACAAGTATGCCGTCGCCGACGAGGATGCCATCGCCGACCAGTATGCCGTCGCCGACCAGTATTCCACACGAGAGAAAGGGCGAGCCGTCGCTCAGGAGAATGCCGTTGCTGGTCAGGATGTTATCACCGACGAGGATGCCGTCGCTGATCATAGTGCGGTCGCCGACAAGGATGCCGTCACCGACGAGGATGCCGTCGCCGACCAGTATGCCAGTGCCGTAAATCTTCTGGTACTTGGTCATCAGGGCCGTGCCGGTGGCGAAGGTGTGGCCCATGATCAGCCCCTGAGACCAGGGAAAGCTGTACCCGGCGATGGTGGTTTGCGGAACTGGGGCGCTGGCACCGCTCTTTAACAGCGGGTCGCCGAGCGGCGTATTGTTGGAGAGATCAGTGCGGACTACCTTTGCCAGACGCATCGCGCCTTCGATGTTGAGCTGGCCCGCGCCCTGTTCCAGAGTGTTGAAGCCGCTCAGCTGCTGCGCCGTGTACATCAGTATCGCTTTGACCAGATTCGGCGTCAGGTTCGGGTTGACCTGAAGCAACATGGCCGCCGCGCCCGCGACTATCGGGGCAGACATGGACGTACCGCTCAGGTACATCATTCTTCGGTCGTCCCTATCGCTGACGCCTGCGTCGAGCGACGGATTCTGTGTGACGAGATAGTTATAGTCGGATTCGCCGTAGATGATTCTATTGCCGGGCGCAACCATGTCGGGCTTAATCAGGTTGTCGTAGTGAACGACGCCCGACTCGTCCGTCCAGTGGCTGCGTGTCGGCCCACGAGAGCTAAAGCTTGTGATGCCGTCGTCATTGCGCGCGTCCGTGCCGAAGGTGTTGGTTGCGCCGACGGTCAGGGCCGAAGGCTCGTTGCCGGGCGAATGAATCTGCCCGTAGACTTTTTGACCGGCAGCGTTTTTGCCGTTGTTTCCGGCGGCGACCGTCACGACGACGCCAGCGTCGACGAGGCGGCGCACGGCTCGGCAGATCGGGTCATTCCTGTAGGAATCGACGGCGGGCGCGCCGAGGCTCATGTTGACGATGCGGATGCTGTAAGTTCCTTTGTTGGTCATGACCCAGTCGAGCGCGCTCAACACGCCGGAGACTGTGCCCATGCCTCTGGAATTCAGCACGCGCAGGTTGATAACTTTAGCGCCGGGGGCGATGCCGCCGTAAGGGTCGGTAGCGCCGATAGCGGCTGAAGCGACGTGCGTGCCGTGCCCGTACGGATCATCCGTGCGGCCTTCGCCCGTGAAGTCCTTGCTGTAGGCGATGCGATTGCCGCCGTTGAATTCCTTATGGGTAAGGTCCAAACCCGAATCAAGAATGGCGATGTTGATGCCTTTGCCGTCATAGGTGGTCGTGGTCGTTGTGGTGGTCGTCGTCGAGACCAGTCCGAGCAGGGTTGAGGATGCGGTCGTTGTCGTAGCTGACTCTGTGCGCTGGACCGTCGCGCCTGTGGTCGTCTCGATGTGGCCCGTGCCGCTCGGTTGAATCTGCCTGTCCAAAGAGACGTAGCCGACTTCCGGGTGCGAAGCCAATTCCTCTATGACGCTTAAGGGGAGCTGGACAGCGCGCGCGTTAAGATTGCGAAATTGGCCCTTGCTGTGAACGCCGTTGCGATTGAGCAGGGCATTGAGCGGGCCGCTCTCCGCGCCGTCGAGCTGCAAGATTACGCTCGCCGTCTCTTCGCCCGATCTTGCGTTGCGCAGGCGCTCGCGCAGGTCGGAAGATACGTTGTCCGTTCTGGGTGCGCTCGTCCTGCCGCCCTTCTGTGAGCCCTTTCTCGTTTGCGCGCCGGTGTTGATGCCGCCCACGAGCGAGAACGTGAAGGCGACCAGCAGCAGGAGAGCCGTCAGGCGTGTAGCGGTGTGGTTGACGGTATTCATCATCTGTTTCATGTAACGGTTCGACCTGAAAAGCCGCGAAGCCGAGGGAGAGTTTGCCGGGGTTGTGTGCTTCATGTTCATCTTCCCTTGTTACCTTCTACTTCCTTTTGGTCGAGCCCGAGGTGGAGGTTGACGTGGTCGTATCAACAGTGAAGTCCGCCACCTTATTCATGCTGGAGCCGGAGCTGTCGCCGCTCTTGATAACAGATTGGGCCAGTGAAGTATTCGCTACGGATGAACTCGTAACGCTATCGGAGATGAGCACGCCGTCGGAGATAAGCACTCCATCCGAGAGGAGCACGCCTTCGGACATCGTTATCCCCAGCACCTGAAGCGTGCCGTTGGCTAGAGTCGTGCCGTCGGAAAGCAACACGCCGTCGGAGACGAGCACGCCGTCCGAGACAAGTACGCCGTCACAGACGAGCACGCCGTCGGAGACGAGCACGCCGTCGGAGAGTAGAACGCCTGAGCTGCTGACGCTGCTGTTGCCGTAAATCTTCTGGTACTTCAAGATCAGATTCGAGCCCGTCAGGAAAGTCCATCTCTCTATAATTCCGCCGCCCCATTGAAAAGACTGACCGGCGATGGTGGTGGTCTGTGCGGGAGCAGAAGCGGTCAGAAGCGGAGAGCCCAGCGCGGGGGGAGTCGTCGAGAGATTCGCCCGGATCAGGCCAGCCAGCCGAACTGCGCCCTCGACATTCAAAAGCCCCGCGCCCTGCTCCAAAGTGTTGAAATTGTTGACGGGGTTCGCCGTGTATTCCAGAATCGCCTTGACCATATTCGGAGTCAGGCCGGGATTGCGCTGAAGGAGCAGGGCGGCAGCCCCTGCCACAGCGGGCGACGCCATCGAAGTCCCGCTCATGTACATCATTTTATGATCGGGGTTGGAGATGTCTGCATCGAGCGAAGGATCGCTGGCGAGAATGGCATTGTTGGGTGCTTCCGCCTCGATCATCTTATTGCCGGGAGCGATCAGGTCGGGCTTAATCAGATTGTCGTAGTGCTTCTGGCCCAGCGCGTCCACGTAAAAGCCGCGGGTCGGCCCGCGCGAGCTGTAGGTCGTCACCTGATCGTCCGATTGGTCGTCCGTGCCGAAGGTGTTGGCCGCGCCGACAGTGATCGCCGAGGGCTCTATGCCGGGCGAATGGATCGAGCCGAAGACCTTCTGGCCGTTAGCATCTTTTCCGGCGTTGCCGGCGGCGACAACCACTACTATGCCGGCGTCGACGGCCCTGCGGACGGCCAGACAGAGCGGATCATTCTGATATGAGTCGACGGCGGTCGTGCCCAGACTCATGTTCATGACGCGGATGTTGTAGGTCGTCTTATTTGCGATGCACCAGTCGATGGCGCTGATTACGTCCGAAGATGTGCCAGCGCCCTGAGCGTCCAGTACCCTGACGTTGATGATATTGGCTTTCGGGGCGATGCCTGTGTATGCGCCGTTAGCGACGTGCTCATTGGCAGCCGCCATCGCCGCCACATGCGTGCCGTGGCCGTAAGGGTCTGCGGTGCTCGTATCGTTGGGCACGAAGCTGACGTTGGCGACGATTCTGCTCGTCGAGCCGCCGTCCACGCGGAAAGCGTGATGGCTCGCGGCGATTCCCGAATCGAGAATGGCTATGCCGATGCCGGAGCCGTTTATCGTGCCCGTCGTGGAATTGCCGTAGCTTCTCGCCTGATCAGCGCCGGTCGTGATCTCAAGATGGCCCTCTTTTTTAACCGGCCTGTCCAGAGCAACGTAGGACACATCCGTGCGGGCGGAAAGCTTGTCAACCTGAGCGGCGGGGAGAGTCGCCGTCAGCTCGCGCACGTTCTTCAAGCTCCTCTTGACGACGCCGCCGCCGCTTGTGATGGCGGTTTGCAGGCTGGCGGTCGGGGTGCTCGGCGTGACGAATACGACCGGAATCTGGCCGGGAGTATTGTTATTGACTTTGTCGCGAAGGTCTGTGGATACCTTCGCACCGCCGGCAGCCCTGACTTCGGTGTCCAGTTGCGTCACAGGCGTAAACCCCGCGACAGACCACAGTAGAAAAATGGCCGTTAGCAGGAAGCTCGTCGTGATTCTGATGTTTCTCATGGATCTCATCTCTTAATCGGTCAGACTTGAAAAGTTTTCGGTGTCCGCACAGATGAATTGCACTCCGCACGCGCCAACAGAGGAGCAACCGATGTGCCGCGCGCTTTGAAAGCGAAAAAGGCCGGTTTTCTGAGGTTTTCGCCGTCGGGGCGGGTCGTGGTGGGATGAGCAATGTGACCGAGCCGGTCAGTCTGCAAAGGTCTGATCTGTCAATTTGATGACAGGCCGCGCTTCTTCTTGACCTGATCGAGGGGGCTCGGAGAAGATGATTGAAGCAGACAGAAACCAGCGTTGATGTGCCGCCTTCGAGGGTGCGGCGTCTCTTCAAAAGAGAGGGTCATGATCGAGTCGTTGCCGGAAGAGATCGAAGCCTATCGCGACCGTATGTGGCGGCGTGAGGAGGAGCTGCGCGTGGAGAATGAGATAGAGGCCGAGAAGCTGGTTGAGAGCGTCGGCTTTTGTGCGGCGATGACGGATGTGCGGCGGCCCGGCCCTTCTCTCTACATAGCCGTGTGCGGGCGGCGCGACGCGCACATGCCGCGCAACGTGCAGAAAGACCCGGAGAGCAGCCTGACATGGCGCATCAAAGATGAAGTGATGCGGCGCGGTCGCGTCTACTACGCAAAGCTCGCCAAGGGGCGCGCCACCTTCATCGCGCCCAGACTCGTTCCACATTTCAATGCGCTCTGGGGAGTAGCGCGCAGACATGAGAGCGAAGTGTTATCAACGGAAGCGCGGGCCGTTCTGAAAGTGCTGCGGCGCGAGTGGGAGATGGCGACCGCCGATCTTCGTCAGGCGTCAGGGATTGCAGACCGCGCACGCTTTACGCGCGCGCTGGACGAGCTGCAACGAGCGATGAAGGTCGTGCCGGGCGAAGTCGTCTACGAGCCGTGGTTCACCTATATCTGGACGCTGGCCGAGGGCAGGTTCCCGCAGGAGCTGGCCGCGAAGGTCAAACGCGAAGTGGCCCTGCGCGAAGTGGCGCGCGCCTTCCTGCATGGAGCGGGTATGACCCTGCGCGGCGAGCTGGCAAAGGTGACAGGACTCTCAAGACCCGATGCCGGTCTCGGCAATCAGGCCCTCGTCGCCGAAGGCTACGCCGAACGACTTGAGCTCGGCGTTTATAGAAAGCAAGGATGAAGGCGGCAACGATGAAGTAAAAGCGATGTTGGATGACTCAATTAACGTAGCCACACTTTCATCCTTCATCCTTCATCCTTGCTCTTAGATTCCATCGCCGTCTATGCCGCGGAGGGCGGCGAGGAGGGCACGTTGTTCTGCCTGCGCGGCGCGGATACGCGCGAGGCGGTGATGGTCTGTGGTGTTGGTCGCCTGTATCTCTATGGTTTGCAGGTTATTCAGAGGTTTGCCGGTCAGAGAGCCGTTGAAGGCACATTGCAGCGCATCCCATGGAAATTGAAACGATGTGCCCATGTCAGCGCCGTCTATAAAGACGCGCCAGCGGCCTTCGTCCATGCGTATCAGGCTGATACCGGTCGTGTGCGGCTGTTCCTCATTCATGTCCTGCTGTTCCTCCGTCGCTGAGCGCGGTGCGCTTGTCCATCTCCTGTATCTCCCTGTCGACTGCCTCACGCGACTGCTGCTCAAGCCGCGCGGCTTCCAGCCCCAGAGGAATATGCTCGCGCGCCGTGCTCAAACGCTGCAAGGCGAAAGTCATCTCCGTCCAGCTTGCGCCGCGTGTCGCCGCCGCTTCAATCGTGTGCAGTCGGGCCTCTGCCTCGGCGCGCCGCTCCTGTCCCTCAAGGTGCGCGCGTTCAAGACGCGCGCGGTCGGCGCGCAACTCTCCCTGCAAGGTTGTCGTGTCCGTGCCTTTGAGATAAGAGACGCGGTTCAGGCGGCGCTCGACGCTGAGCAGATCACGCTTGGCCGTGGCGACGACCCGAGCCGCCGTCACTCTTTGGGCCAACGTCTCGCGATAGGCGTCTGCCAGCAGCGGGTTCTGCGCCTCCATCTCCCTGAGAGCGCGCCGCTCAGCCGTCGTCAACTCCGGCATGAACCAGGACAGTTCGTCCGCAGTGACGCCATCAGCCGCCAGCTTATTGCGCATCTGCTTGGCCCAGTACCTGCGATACATCAAAAGAGAGATCATCACGATCAGCCCCGCGATGGAGCCTACGGCCAGCGAGGAGAGGGCGAGCAGGATATAGATGGCCGCCTCTCCGGTCGTCGTGAAGTAGCGCAGCAGAAAGAAGAGAGGGGCGGGCAGCGCGACTATGAAGAAGGAGAGCCACGGCGCAATCTTTAGCAGAGAAGCGACGAGGCGGTCTCCCTTTGTGATTTCATAGCCCGAGCCAGTTCCACTCATTGCAGTTCCTATCTCTTTCAGAATCGAAGCCCTCTTAAAATCATTTCAAGGCCCGTCAAGCGCCGCCCGTCTCAACTGACGAGAATTTCCACTCCGGCTGCCAAAGTCCGAGTCAAAATCATACTCTGACGGGCAGCCCTTAGCCAATCGCGGCAGATATGTCCGCGGGCTATCCGCTTTATGCATGGCAGGATGTATAATTCCGTCTGTCACCGCCATAATGGAGAGGGCCGGAAATCAATGCCTACAAAATACAGAAGATTCTTAAGCAGCATGTTTATCGTCGTGCTCATTTGCATGGCGTCGGGATTGACCGCGAGCGGGCAGAGACGCTTAGGCAATGTCGAGGATGAAGACCCTGCCGGCGGGCAGGGGACTCGCGGCGGTGTCAAGACGGTGACCATCCCGATTACGATTCGCGAGCGCGGCAAAAGGCCGGAGCAGGAGCTTACGCCGGTCGGAGATTTCATCGTGCGCGAGGACGGCGATGTCCAGAGAGTCCTCTCTGTGCGCTCGATCAGCAATGCGCCCCTCTCTGTCGCCATACTGATACAGGATGATGTCGTCCCGACCATTGGCAACGAGATCAAGGCGATGAAAGAGTTCATCGGTCGTCTGCCGCGAGGCTCGCGCGTGATGATCGGTTACATCAGAAGCGGTTCGCTACAGGTGCGCCAGAAGTTCACGACCGATCTTGAGCGGGCCGCGAACGCGCTGCGCATCCCCATCGGCTCGGCGAGCGCCGCCCCCTTCAACCCTTACGTCGAGATACGCGAGGGGCTCAAGCGTTTCGAGTCGCTGCCTGCCGGTCGGCGTGCGATGCTCGTCGTCACGGACGGTCTGGACGTTTCGCGCGGGGTCGATAGCTCGCCGCCGGGCCAGAGCATAGACCTTGAGCGCGCCGTCAAAGAGGCGCAGCGAAACAGCGTCGCCATCTACTCTTTTTATGTGCCGACCGTGACGCTGGAAGCATCACGCAATCAACTCCTCACCAGCAATGCTCTGGGCTCGCTGCAAAAGCTTTCGGAAGAGACGGGCGGGCGGGCCTTCTTTCAGGGGACGGGAGCGCCCGTCAGCTTCGACCCCTTCCTGCGCGAGCTCGGCGTCTCTTTCGCCCGTCAGATGGCGATCACATATCTTTCGACGCACCCGAAGAAGGGATACCACCGCATACAGGTGAAGTCGGAAATGCCGAACATAGAGATAGATCATCCAGCCGGATACACACGTTGAATCGGGAGGAGCACGGCCCGCGAGCCCCGGCGCTTTCGTAATGTGCCCGGCAACATAAGGGTTTCCGCGCTTCTGCTCTGATTCGCCGACGATAAAGAGCTTTAAGCTCGGAGTCATCCGCGGCGCGCCGCTCTCCGCTGTACCTTCGATCAAGGAGTTTGACGGATGCAGGTGATTAACCGTTCCCCCGGTCTGCGCTATTCTCTCGCCGTGGCGAGCGTCCTTCTGGCGACGCTCCTGCGTCTGTCGCTCAATCCGGTGATAGGCGACACAGCTCCTTACGTCACATACTATCTCGCGGTGCTATTCGTCGCATGGGCCTGCGGGCTTGGCCCGGCCATACTGGCCCTCCTGCTCGGTGCTGTCTTAGCCGTCTATTTTATCCTTCCACCTCTTAACGCAATGGCGCTCGAAGACCCGTCACACGTCATCGGCCTCGCCCTCTATCTTAGCGTCGGCATCATCGGCTCATCGCTCAGCCATGAGATGCACAGGGCGCGGCGGCGAGCGGAGGCCAATGCCCGAACGGCACGGCAGCGGCAGGCCGAGCTGGAGCAGCAGATCGCGGAGCGGCAGAAGGTCGAAGAGACGATACGTTTTCAGGCCCACCTGTTGGATACGGTCGAGCAAGCCGTGATCGCCACGGATTTGGACGGAATCATCACCTATTGGAACAGGTTCGCGGAAAGGCTCTACGGCTGGCCCGCTGCCGAAGCGCTCGGTCGTAACATCATCGAAATCACCCCCACGGAGACGGCACAGGGACAGGCCGCGGAGATTATGTCGAGCCTGAAGTCCGGCAAGAGCTGGTCGGGCGAGATGCTGGTTCGGCGTCGCGACGGCGAGACCTTTCCGGCGATGGTCACGGACACGCCGATCTATGATGAAGGAAAGATGGTCGGCATCGTCGGCGTCTCCGCCGATCTGACGGAGCGCCAGCGCGCGGAAGAAGCCTTGCGCGCAGCAGAGCGCCGCGCGCTCACGGAATATGAAGGGTTGCTCGAACGTCTGACGCCGCTCGCACAGGCGCTCGGGACGGCGCGCGATCTTCGGACGATCTTTCGTGCCCTACAGGATTTCACATGCGCCTCCATGCCATGCATAGGAATCTTCATCGCCCTCTACGACCCGAAACAAAATGTGCGTCGGGCCGCCTACGCGTGGGGCGACGGCGCGGAGGTCGACGTATCCAATCTGCCGCCGATGCCCATCACCACGGACGGCCCGAACAGCCGCGCCGTCAGGACGGGCGAGATCATCATCACGGACGATTATCTGGCCGCGACGCGCGGGCATCCGAGCGTGAAGGTCGGCGTGGATAACGGACTGTTGCCGCAGTCTTCCATGGCCGCGCCGATGGCCGTCATGGGCCGCATCGTCGGAACTATAGAGGTGCAGAGCTACGAGCTGGGGGCATATACGAAAGAGCACGTCGCGGCGATTCGCATGGCGGCGAATCTGGCGGCGGTGGCAATCGAAAACGTGCGGCTCTTCGAGCTTGAGAGCAGCGCTCGCGCCACCGCCGAATCCTCCAACCGTCTCAAGGACGAATTCCTGGCGACTCTCTCGCACGAGCTACGCACGCCCTTGACGGCTGTGCTCGGATGGCTCAGCCTGCTTCAGTCAGGCAAGCTGGACGAGGCGACCCGCGCTCAGGCCCTCGCCACCATCGAGCGCAACGCCAACGCGCAGGCGCAGCTTATCGAAGACATACTGGATGTCTCGCGCATCATCACAGGAAAATCCAGCCTGACGGTTCGCCCCTTTGATCTCAAGGAAGTGATCGATGCGGCCATAGCCTCCGTCCACCCGGCAGCCGAAGCCAAGCAGATTCGTATAGAGAAGATTATAAACCCCAAAGCCAGCCTGATCTGGGGCGACGCCAATCGCTTGCAGCAAGTCATCTGGAATCTGCTCTCGAATGCCGTCAAGTTCACGCCGAAGGAGGGGCTCATCACCGTGCGCCTCGAACGCGTTAACTCGCACACGCAGATTGTGGTGAGCGATACGGGCCAAGGCATCAACGCGGAGTTTCTGCCCTACGTGTTCGACCGCTTTCGGCAGGCCGACAGCACCAGCACGAGGGCACACAGCGGGCTCGGTCTGGGCCTCGCGATTGTGCGTCATCTGGTCGAGATGCATGGCGGCAGCGTCCGCGCAGAAAGCGAAGGAGAGGGGCGCGGCGCGACTTTCATTTTAGACCTGCCTGTGAGGGCCGTGCGACAGGAGACAGGCGATGAGGTCTTCGCCTACCAATCAGAAGAAGACCTTGCGGGCACGGCCCGCGAGCCGCAGCTTCAGGACGTGAGAGTCCTCGTCGTTGATAACGATGAGGACGCGCGCGACCTGCTGCGTAAATCGCTGGAACAGTGTGGGGCGTGTGTTACGACCGCTTCGTCAGCAGCCGAGGCTCTGGCCGCCCTTGAACAGGCAAGACCGGACGTGCTGGTGTCGGACATCGGCATGCCCGGCGAAGACGGCTATGATCTGATTCGCGCTGTGCGGGCTTTGGAGCAGAAGCAGAACGGGGGCAGCTTGCCAGCCGTGGCGCTAACGGCTTATGTCAGGGAAGAAGACCGGCGGCGCGCCATCTCGGCTGGCTATCAGGAGCATCTGACGAAGCCGGTCGAATTAGCCCGGCTCTCAAAACTGATCGCCACTCTGGCGGGACGAAACGGCGGGCATTAAGAGAAAGGATGAAGGATGAAAGTGTGGCTACGTTAATTGAGTCATCCAACATCGCTTTTACTTCATCCTTCCGCCTTCATCCTTGCTTTCAGGCGATTCTTTGTTGGATGGCTGCCTGGCGTCGCTTCATCTCCTTGATCTGAAGCTCCAGCTCTATGATGTGCCATTCCAGAAAAAGCTTCGTGTCGCCGTTCAGGCGTATGCTCCTGTCGAAATCCTTCTCGGCCTCTTCGTCATTGCCGCGATGAATCCATGTGAGCCCGCGCTCGGCAAAATAGAGGGGATTGTGCGGATCAATCGTGATGCTGCGATTGAAGTCCATGAGCGCGCTTTCCAGATCGCCCTTGATTAAAAGCGCGCGCCCGCGCTTAAAGTAGGCGTCCGAGTCCTTGGCGTTGAACTTGATGGCCTTATTGTAGTCGCCAATGGCCGCATCCACATCCAACTGGTTAGACCTGATGTAGCCGCGGTTGATGTAAGCCTGTGAGATGTCGCGATTGTTGTTGGCCGTGCGCGGGTCGATCTCGATGGCCTTCTCGTAATCGTCAATCGCGGCGTCCAGATCGCCCTTCGCCCGCAGCGCCTTGCCGCGATTGAAATGAGCTTCAGCGAAGCGCGGGTTAAGCTCAAGCGCCTTGTTGTGGTCGGCAATAGCGCCTTCGATGTCGCCCTTGCTGAAGCGCGAGATGCCGCGCTTCAGATAGTCTTTGGCAGAGCGAAGCTCCTGCCCCTCAATGGTCGCGGCGAGAAGGAGAAGAATGGGAAATACCAGACAGAAAGCGCGTCGCATGTGAGCCTCCACAAATTTAAGGGAGCAACCGGGGAAGGTTCTGTTCGCAAGCCGATCAATCAGCGGGGCGGGCCTTTTAACGCGTCGGCTGAAACGCCCTGCCCCTGCTTCGTCGCTACAGGCCGAGAGGATAACATTTTCGGGCGGGTGGCGCACGATCAATCTGAAAAATTTGAGGCCGTAAGGCGAACAGTAATCGTCAAAGGTTGGGCCGGGCCAAGGCGCTTTGAACGCTTAAGGCGCAGGGCTCTCGTTAACGAAGCGCGCGCAGGTATTTGACGAAGCGCACGCAATCGCTATCGCTGATCTCCGTGATACGCACGCCGATGAGAAAGCCCTGTTCCGCCGCTTCGGCGTCGAGCCGCTCATGCCTGACGGGCGTGACTTCCATCTCGACCGTGCCACTCGGAAGCTCAAGCACGACGCTTAGCGCGCGGTCTTCAACCGTAATCTCCTCTTCACCGAGGCGTATGTCTGGCACGATGAGCGACAGCCCCGTCGCGCGCATGTCGCGCGTGTGCCCCATGAGCGTCGCCGCGTCACCGGACGAGCCGGGCAGCGACAGTCTGAAAGGTACGGATGCTTTGCCTCGCAAATTCTCCGACATGTGCCGGTCTCCGCTCGGTTACGGATATGGAAGGGAAGCGCCCTCGCGGCGAAAAGCTAAGCGGCGAGCACGTAAGCCATCTCGGCCTGCTGTTTCTGGCAAGAGGTAGTTTCCGCCGCCGCGCTATTGAACTGTCGCTGGCAGCAATGAGCCGCGACGATCAGCCGCGGTCGCCCAGCCGTCGGCCAGACTACCGATCATGCCGTGAAAATGTATGTCGCTGCCGGAGAGGACGACTATGACATCGCCAGCCTGATAACGCGGGTCTTCCAATCGAAAGCGAATCACGGTCGCCTGCCCGTTCTCCTGCTCTACGGTCTCGAAGGCAAAATTGTCCGCATCGGCCACATAGGTCTGCGAATTACTCGCTGTTTTTTGCTCGTCAGGCATCAGTCTTTACTCCCGCACAGTGAAGAATCAATGGTTATTCTGGCAGCTACGGATGGAGCGGCCACACATCTTACCCCTTCGGACGGGGCTGCCGGTTTCAGGGCGGCCAAGATCAAACACACTCCGGACTCTATGCGGCGCTGGCGGGCACTGTCAAGCCGGACATTTCCATCGCCCCCGGCCAGACTCTATCGTTATAATCTTGATTCAGGCAATATACGGTGATAAAGATTGCTGAGCGAGTGCGATACCGATCAAACCTTTGACGATTATGATGAGCCTTCACGAATTGAAAACTCCCTGCCTGCTGCTCGATGTCGAGCGCGTCAGGCGCAACGCATCGAGAGTCGGAAACCACGTGCGCGAGAGGGGAGCCGTACTCAGACCGCACGTCAAGACGCATAAGTGCGTCGAAGTGGCGCGCATACAGACGGCAGGCCATAAGGGTGCGCTGACGGTTTCCACTCTGGCGGAAGCGCGCGCCTTCATGGCCCACGGCTTTAATGACATCACGTACGCCGTGCCGATAGAGCCCGGCAAGTTCAAAGAAGCGATTCAACTGGCCGGAGACTGCGAGCGACTGTCTCTCATCACAGACGACGCCAGTATTCCTCCCCTGCTTAACGACGCGGCACGTCTTGCCGGGGTCAGGTTAGACCTCTTTCTGAAAGTCGACTGCGGCTATCATCGCTGCGGCGTCGAGCCCTCCGTGCCCGAAGCGTTTGAAATCCCGCGACGCATCAACGATTCATCAAATCTCAGATTCGCAGGCATCCTGACACACGCGGGCCATTCCTATCACTGCCGCACGAGAGAAGAGGTTCTCGCGGTGGCGCGGCACGAGCGCGACCTGATGACGGATTTCGCCGCAAGGCTGCGCGCCGAAGGCATCGCCGTGCCGACCGTCAGCATCGGCTCGACGCCGACCATCACGACGATTGATCACTTACGTGGTATCGATGAAGCGCGGCCCGGCAACTATATCTTCTTCGACGCGTTTCAGGCAGCCATCGGGAGCTGTAGTCTGGACGACTGCGCGCTGACGGTGCTGGCCGCAGTCGTACACCGCGACCGCACGCGCCGCAAGGTCGTCATAGACGCCGGCGCGATTGCGCTCTCGAAAGATCGCGGCGCAGTTGAGCTGGATGAGACCTGCGGCTACGGGCATGTTCTGGACGAGGAAGGGCACAGCCTCGGCCTGAAGGTCTGCGGACTATCACAGGAACACGGCGAGATCAGCGTCGCAGAAGAGGGCACGCTTGATCGCCTGAAGACGGGAACGCGCCTGCGCGTGCTCGCCAACCACTCCTGCCTCACCGCCGCCCAACACGCACACTACAACGTCCTTGAAGGCAACCGTATAGCAGACCGCTGGGAAATTCACCGCGGATGGTAAGAAGGGAAAGGATGAAGGCCGAAGGATGAAGGATGAAAGGTAAGCTTCAACTGCATTGAATGCTTTTACTTCATCCTTCCGCCTTCATCCTTCATCCTTGCTTTCAGGCTCGCTTGAGGGAGCGGGTGGCCTGGGCTTTGGTTCCGGTTTCGCCCGAGGCGCTTTCGCGCTTTGCCGGGGCGGTCGCCTGAAGTTTCTCGATGCGCGCTGTCATGCGGCGGTCGAGGTCTGCGATCTGCTCGGGCGTCAGACGATAGATGTTAGGCTGGCTGTGATAGAGCTTAGCGCCCGTGACGATGTCCGCGACCTTGAACCCGTTCTGCTCTGCCTTGGCGATCAATTCCTGAATAGTCATCGGGGGCGGAACGAGGCTGAGCGGCGAAGGCTTCTCTTCGAGCACCTCGGGAACAGGCGAAGGCTTGGGCGCTTCCATCGGCAGCTCAGTCCCGGCCTCGCGCTGCATGTGATTAAGAAAATCCTTGAACGTCACGTCGCCGACCATCTCATAGCCGACCTCGAATGCCTGACTGTTGCTCTTGACGATCTGGAAGACACGCACGACCTCGCCTTCGCGCTCCTGCAGGGAGACCTCGACCATGATGTCGACGAAGTATTCGAGACCGCTGGCCGTCATCGGCAACACTCGCCCGATCTCGTTATCCTCCTTGGACTCTTTGCCTTTGGCCGGAATCTGATCCACGATGACGACGGATTTGCCGCTCTCCATGCAGAGACGCCTCAAGACTCCCTGCAAGATCATCTGGTCGGCAGCCAACTCTTCGGCGCTCGGCTGGGCCAACGGGTCGCCAGTCCTCTCGCGCACCGCCGCGACGACTTCGCTATGCTTGGCGCTGAAATATGCGGCCCAGGAATCCAGAGCGAAGCAGTCGTAGTTCTGATCCTGACCCTCGCCGGACAACGCCCAGTCGATGAACTCCGGCAACTCGTCCGGGTGATGAATCTCCAGGGCGTCAAACTGTGTGCCGACGCCCTTCAGGAGTCGCGCCTTGCGCTCCACGTCGAAGATGCACAGGCGACCGATTCCGGCCTCGGACATGCTGCGTATGAAGTGGCTCTTGCCTGTTCCGGCACCACCGCGCACCGCCATCACCAGCCGCTGCTGACGCGGGCGGCGGCTGAGCGGATTCACTTTCGGTCTCGTTGTATTTGTCATAGTTCCTTTCCTTTTTTGCCGGTTACGGCGTTCACTCGCCTCGGGGGATTGCTCAAAAATCCGAAGGTTGCGGCTCCGCTAGCGGGAGCTACACTGGCTCAAGACGCGGGCACTATATCACGATTCGGGCGGGAATGGAACAATATTTCATCGGTGAAACAGAAAATTTCAGGAAAAATGGCGGGCTCATCCGAAGCCTAGTCTTAAAATACGGAGAACGGGAATGAGCCTTCGCGCCCGCGCCCGCGAGACTTATTGATCGCCGTAGGAATATGTGTCGTGTTCCGAGATGCCCGGGCCTGTGCGTCCTGAGAGGTTGGCGACGACGGCGATCAGCTCCGCGGGATCGACGGGCTTGGGCAGATGAATCTGAAAGCCTGCCAGCAAGGCTCGCATGCGATCTTCCGTGCGGGCGTAGGCGGTGAGCGCGGCGGCGGGCGTGCGGCCACCCTCTTTCGGGTCAAGCTCGCGTATCTTTTTAATCAACGCATAGCCGTCCTCGTAAGGCATCTCTATATCGCTGATGATGACATCGGGTTGAAGCACGGGCAGCGTTTCGAGTGCCTCCGTGGCCGAAGGCACGCTCAGAACCTTTGCCCCGCGCTGTTCGAGGATGGTTGCGATCAAGACGCGAGCATCCTCCTCATCGTCAACGACCAGCACTCTCAAGCCGTCAAGGATTCCGGTGATATCAAGCCCGGCAAAATTCTCGCCGGTCGGAATCGCGGCGTGTTCCTGCTCGCTACTCTCGGATTGAACGGCCATGAGCGGTAATTCGACAGTGAAGGTCGAGCCCTGATTCTCGCCGGGGCTCGCGGCGCGAACCTGTCCGCCGTGCAGCTCGACCAGATGACGCACAATCGCTAAGCCCAGACCGAGCCCGCCATACTGACGCGTGCTCGTGCCGTCTGCCTGTCTAAAGCGCTCAAAGACGAAAGGCAGAAACTTCGGCTCGATTCCCATTCCGGTGTCGCTGACGGTGACCTCGACGTGCGAGCGCACGCGTTCGAGGCGCACCTGCACGCGCCCGTCTCTGGGGGTGAACTTGACCGCGTTCGAGAGCAGATTCCAGATGATCTGCTGCAAGCGATCAGGGTCGCCGGAGATTGGCCCGGCCATCGGATCGAGCACGACCTGTAGGCGGACGCCCTTGGCTTCGGCGGCTGGGCGAATCGCTTCGATGGAGAGATCGATCACGGACTTCAACTCTACGGGCCTGACATCCAGTCGCAGCTTGCCCGTAATGATGCGCGAGACATCCAGCAGGTCTTCGACGAGCTGTGCCTGCGATCTGGCATTGCGCTCGATGGTCTCAAGAGCGCGCAGCGCAGTTGCCTGGTCAATACCGCCCGAGCGCAGGATGCGCGCCCAACCGAGCACAGCCGTCAGCGGCGTGCGTAGCTCATGCGAAACGGTCGCAAGAAACTCGTCCTTCGTGCGGTTTGCTTCCTGCGCTTCGCGGTAGAGGCGCGCGTTATCAACGGCCAGAGCGGCGCGGCGCGCAAGGTCTTCGGCATACGAGAGGTCTGCCTCCGTGTATTGCCGCCCGGACTCATCCGTGACGAAGGTGATTGCGCCAAGGGTACGCCCGCGCGCGATCAATGGCACGATCATGTAAGACTTCAGGCCCAGCTCTCGGATAAAGCCCAGATGCTCTGCATCCCGCGCCGCCTCCGCCAGCATTGAATCCGATATCTCAGAGACGCATTCCGGTTTACCCGTGCGCAGGACTACGGGCAGGCCGTGGGGCGCGTTCATGTCCGTCGGGTACAGGCGCTCAAGTTCCAACGCCAGCTCTATTTTCGCCTGATCGGTATGGGCCACGGCCAGCCGGCGTAAGGTCTGGCCCTGTTCCAGCATATCGACGGCGCACCAGTCGGCCAGTCGAGGCACGGCCAGCCGTGCGACGCTCGCCAGCGTGGACTCGTAATCGAGCGACTCCGACAGTATCTCGCTCGCCTCAACTATGAATCTGAGAGATTCTTCGGCCCGCTTCTGATCGTCAATATCCGTGGACGTTCCGAACCACCTGACGATCTGACCGTCCTGGTCGCGCATGGGGAGGGCGCGCCCGAGATGCCAGCGATACGTCCCATCGGAGGCGCGCCTGAAGCGATACTCGATCTTGTACTCCGTGCCCGTGTCAACGCATCTATACCAGCGCTCGCGGCTCGGCGTGACATCATCCGGGTGAAGTGCATTCTTCCATCCCTCTTCGGCAAGGCTCTCCTCTTCGGTGAAGCCCGTGTACTCAAACCAGCGCCGGTTGTAATAGTCTGTGTAGCCGTCGGCGCGCGCCGTCCAGACGATCTGCGGCATGGCGTCTGCCAGAGAGCGATAACGCTCCTCGCTCGCTTCGAGCAGGGCGCGCTCGCGCTGTGCGGCTTCATACAGGCGAGCGTTGTCCATGGCGACGGCGGCCTGCGCGGCGAGCCCCGTCACGATACGCTCTGTGTACTGCGTGAACCTGCCCGGTTCGGGATGGCCGAAGAAGAGCCCGCCCAGTACTTCACCGGAGCGCGAGATGACCGGCACGGCCAGATAACTCGTCACAGGCAGGTGGCCGGGAGGCATGCCGTAATAAGGAGAGTTCTTGCCGTAGCGCGGGTCTTGCCTGACATCGTCAATGCGTAGAATCCCTTCGCCCCGGAAGGTTGGCCCAAAGAGGTCTGTGGCGCGCGGCATGGGGAAATGCTCGAAGGCCTCGCGCGGCACGCCCGAGAGCGTGTAGAGCATGTAGGAAGCGCCGCGCTTATCCAAAACGTTATAGAAGAATGAGCCGAAATGCGCGCCCGTCAACTCCGTGGCCGCATCCGTCACCGCCTGCACCAGTCTTTGCAGGTCGAGCTCGGCGGAGAGAATCTGGCCTATGTGGTTGACGGTCTCGACCACCTCGCGCTGCTCGCTGATATCGCGCTCGATTGTCTTGCGCTCTGTGATGTCGTCTACGATACCGGCGATGCGCGTCACCTCGCCCCGTTCATCGCGGATGGGAAAGGCGCGCGCCCACACCCAGCGAATCGTCCCGTCCGGGCGCTTGATTCTATACTCCTGATTATATGAGCCCAGGCGTGCGCGTGGGCGGGCGGCGATGACGCGCTCGCGGTCGTCCGGGTGAACGGCTTCGATGAAAGAGGACGGATTACTGTACAGGCTTTCGCGCGAGCGCCCCCAAATCCTCTCGTAAGCGGGACTGACGTAGATAAGCTCGGACGTGTTGGGGTCTGTGAGCCAGAAGACCTCGTCAATATTTTCCGCAAGCTGACGAAAGCGCTTCTCGGATTCCTGCAACTCCTCCAGAAAGCGGCGCTCGGCGGCTTCGGCTTCGCGGCGGGCGGCCTGCTCCTCGATCAGCAGCGAGCGCTCTTCCTCGGCTTCCTTGCGCTCGGTGATGTCGCGGATGATGCACAGGCCGCCGACGATCTCTCCGCTCTCATCTTGCAGCGGAGAATAGCGGCCCTCGAAAAAAACTCTGTGCCCGGTCTGCGTAACGGTCAAGGCCCTATCCGTGGCGATCACGTTCTTTCCCGCCAGCGCGTCGTAGAAGTATTGATCTTCTCCCGTCTCTTTCAGGAAGGGGAAGACATCGAAGGCGCACTTGCCCAGAGCGTCCTCACGGCTGACGCCCGAAAGCCGCTCCATCGCCGGGTTCCAGAGCGTATAGCGGCACTCTTGATCGAAAGCGATAATGCCGTCAACGCTGCCGTCGATCAGCATCTCGACGAGGTTCTTATACATCCGAAATCCCCCTTGAAAGCGGGCAAGCGTTTCCGCTTTCCCATCAGCAGGAAATTTTTTGAGCTTAAAGCAAATGTAAGAGACGGGAGAGTTCAAGGGCCGATGGGCCGAGCGCTGACGCTTCTGTCCTCAGTCATCCGGGCCATGGCGTCATCAATATACCAAGACGGCGAGCCCAGCGCACGCGCAGCGGAAGTGGAAACAATCCCCTTCGGGCCTTCTTTCATCCGCTCTGTGTGTGCTTGAAGATTATCGTGGCAATCAGATACTCTGGTAGCCATCTGAAAAATGCTAAGGGAGATTCTGTTTTGTCAGGTCAGGCGAATGAAAAAAGGCGCGCGCTCGTAACCGGGGGGGCGGGGTTGATCGGCTCGCACATAGCGGACTTGCTGCTCAGTGAAGGCTGGTCTGTGCGTATACTCGATAATCTTGAGCCGCAGACGCACAGGCGCGGCAAGCCCGCATGGGTAGCAGCGGACGCGGAGTTTGTCGAAGGCGATGTCAGAGAGCGCGCGACCATGGCGGCGGCCTTGCAGGATATAGACGTTGTCTTTCACGAGGCGGCCTACGGCGGCTACATGCCGGAGATGGGAAAGTACGTCGCCGTCAACAGCTTCGGCACGGCACAGATGCTAGAGATTATTCGCGACGAGAATCTGCCCGTCAGGAAAGTCATCGTCGCCTCTTCACAGGCGGTCTACAGCGAGGGCGCGGCCCGCTGCTCTCAGCACGGGCTGGTCTTTCCGACGGTCAGACCCGTGGAGCAATTGAGCGCCGGAGACTTTCGAGTTCATTGTCCGCACTGCGGCGCGGAAACCGCCGAAGCGCCGACGCCTGAGCATGCTCCCATCGGCGGCGAGACCGTTTACGCCATCACGAAGGTCGATCAGGAGCGCCTCGTCCTGACGTGGGGAAGGCAGACGGGCATCCCGACCGTCGCGCTGCGCTACTCCTGCACGTATGGCCCGCGCCAGTCCATCTTTAACCCTTACACGGGCGTGATCGCCATCTTCTGCACGCGGTTGCTCAACGACCAGCCGCCCGTGCTTTATGAAGACGGCGAGCAGACGCGCGATTTCTCGTTCGTCGAAGACATAGCCCGCGCCAACCTGCTCGCTGCCACGACCAGCGCGCTCGACGGCCTGCCCGTCAACGTCGGAAGCGGACAGGCCGTCACCATACGCCGCGTGGCCCAGCTGATCTCGGACGCGCTCGGCATACACATAGCGCCGGTCGCGCAGGGCGAGTTTCGTCCGGGCGAGATGCGCCACCTGACTTCTGATACGACGCGCATACGCGCCGCTGGCTACGAGCCACGGGTGGATTTGGAGACGGGCATCAACCGTTATCTGGACTGGATTCGTGCCCAAACGGATGTGCGCGACTACTTCGCAGCCGCCGAGACTACCCTGCGCGCCAAGGGCATCGTCCACAAGACGGCTCAGAAGGCGCGCGAAGCCGGACACGATTAACAAGGGATGGAAACTGCCTACCCTGTTCTCAATCTTTCATCCTCAGCCAATCTTCGGCTCAGAGGGGCTTGCGCGCTCGGTATTATGACGAAAGCTCCGCGCGCGGGCTCGGTCAAGACGCGGCTCGTGCCGCCGCTCACACATGAAGAGGCCGCCAGTTTGAGCGTCTGCTTTCTGCGTGACACGGCGGCGAATATCGCCGCAGTCGCCGCGAGCGAAGCTGCTGAAGGCGTCGCCGTCTACACGCCCGTCGGCGCGGAGAGCCGTTTCGACGATCTGCTCCATGAGGGATTCAGCCTGCTGGCTCAACGCGGCGATGGTTTCGGCGAGAGGCTCTATTACGCGGCTGAAGATTTACTGGCGCTCGGCTACCAATCATTGTGCCTGATTGATTCCGACAGCCCGACATTGCCGCGCTCTCTCCTTACGGAAGCTGTGCGGGCGTTGGCCCAAGCGGGTGATCGCGTCGTCATTGGCCCATCGGACGACGGCGGCTACTACCTTATCGGTCTTAAAGCTGCACACAGGCGATTGTTTGAAGATATCGATTGGAGCACAGAGCGCGTGTTGGGCCAGACCGTCGAGCGGGCCGCCGAGATAGGTCTTGAAGTCAAGATGCTTCAGTCATGGTACGACGTGGACGATGGCTCGTCGCTCAATCGTCTCTGCGATGAGCTGTTTCGATCACGCGGCGTGGATGCCCGTCAAAACGGTCTCGCCGGATACGAGGCGGCGCATACGCGGCGGTATCTTACGCGAATCATTGACGCGGAGGGGCGCGGGCGCGTCTGGCCTGCGGGGCAAGCGCGCACAGAGGCCGCGTCATGAATAGATTGTGGCAGGCTCTCGTCAAGAGCGGGATTCTGAGCTGGACGAACCTGTTGCTCCTGCTCGCAGGGTTCGCGCTCCGCCTGATGTACGAGCGCGGTCTGACCGGGAAAACCTCTTATGATATTTTCTGGTTCATTCGACTGGCGTTGGCCCAATCCGCGATTTACCTCGTCGCCGCGTGGGCCGTCACGCGCTCGCGCTCGACCTCGCGACCGACATTAATCATCGTCATAGTCTTCGCCGCACTCTTCCGTCTCAGCATTATCTACACGCCGCCTTTTCTTTCCGACGACCTCTACCGCTACATCTGGGACGGGCGCGTGCAGGCCGCCGGCATTAATCCTTACAGGTATATCCCGGCGGACGAGCATTTGAAGGGACTGCGCGACGAGACTATCTATCCGAAGATTAATCGTCGTGATTTTGCGCGGACGATCTACCCGCCGTTGGCTCAGGCGATTTACTTTGGGACGACGCGCGTGAGCGAATCCGTGACGTGGATGAAGGCCACGATGGTCGGCTTCGAGGTGTTGACGCTTCTGGCGCTGTTGGGCCTGCTCCACTCGTTCAAGCTGCCGCTGCAACGCGTGCTCATCTACGCCTGGCATCCGCTGATCGTCTGGGAGATAGCGGGCAGCGGACACTTGGACGCCATCGCCATCGCTTTCGTGTGTTTGGCCTTGCTGGCGCACCGTCGCAAGTGGGAAACGGCGGTCGGGGTCGCGCTCGCCTGCGCCGTTCTCATCAAGCTGATTCCGCTGGCTCTTTTCCCGGCGCTCTATAAGCGCTGGGGCTGGCGCATGCCCGCGGCCTTCGCTCTCACCATCGTGTTGGCGTACCTGCCTTATTTGAGCGTGGGACTGGGCGAGGTCTTCGGATACCTGCCGGGATATACGGAGGAGGAGGGCCTGCATAGCGGCAGCAGGTTTTTTATACTGAACGTGTTGCGACGCCTCCTTGGAGAATCGTATGTGCCGAGCGCTGCCTACATGACCTTCGCGGCGTTGGTTCTGGCGGGCATCAGTTGGTGGGTTTTATTCAGGCGGGAGGACTCCGAGAGCGTCTACATAACGAGCGCGTTCGTTTTGGCTTCGGCCTTTACCCTTCTGCTCTCGCCGCGCTACGAGTGGTACTTCGCATGGCTCATCCCCTTTCTATGCTTTGTGCCCTATGCCCCCGTCTTCGCTTTGACCGCGAGCGCCTTTGTGCTTTACCTGTTCTGGTTCGGAGAGACGCCGAATCAAACCCTCGTCGTCAACGCTTTTCTGTATACGCCTTTCGCGCTCCTCTCTGCGCTCTCGCTGTGGCGTAAACACGCCGGGGCAGGGAAGAGCCAAACGGGCACGCGTGCCATTCATGCCGGAGTATTGAAGGTCTGATATGAAAGCTCAATCGAGCGAAGACAGGGCGTCGGTTCGCGGCAGCGTCTCGGTCGTGATCCCTGCCCTCAACGAAGAAGCGTGCATCGCCGAAGTCGTCCGCTCCATCCCGAGCGAGATAGCTGGCGAGGTGATAGTGGTTGACAACGGCAGCGACGACGAGACGGCGGCGCGCGCTCTCTCCGCGGGAGCGCGTGTCGTCTCTGAGCCGCGCCGGGGGTACGGTCGCGCGTGCCGCGCGGGCGCGCGGGCGGTCGCGCCCGGTTGCGAAGTGGTCGTATTCCTTGACGGCGACGGCAGCGATTGCCCCGAGCTGATGGCAAGACTGGTCGAGCCCATCCTCGCCGGAGAACAGGACTTCGTCATCGGCTCGCGCACGCGCGGGAAGCGCGAGCCCGGCAGCATGAATTTTCAACAGGTCTTTGCCGGGCGCATCGCCGGATTCCTGCTGAGAATGATCTACGGGGTCAGCTACACCGACATGTGCCCCTTTCGCGCCATTCGCCGCGACTCCTTAGAGAGCCTTGGCATGCGCGAGGAGACCTATGGCTGGAATCTTGAGATGCAGATGCGCGCCGCGCGCGCGCGGTTGCGTATCCTTGAGCTACCCGTTGACCATCGCTGTCGCGCGGGCGGCGAATCCAAAGTTTCCGGCACACTGAGCGGCACACTCCGCGCCGGTACGAGAATCCTCGCCACCCTCACACGCGTTGCGCTGGAAAAGCAAGGATGAAGGAGAAGCATTCAAGCGTGTCGGAAGCTGATTGAAGCTCCGCAAGGACTCGATGTCGATAGTTATGCGGGCTATCCATACTGGTTGAAAGCTCAGTCAGGAGAGACATCTTCACATGCCGCGTCTGACGGAGCTTCTTCATCAAATACTGTTCTGAAGCTATAGACATGCGCGCTGCTACGGAGCGGAAAATCTTCCAGCACCATTCCTTTCATCCCTCATCCCTTATTTTATCGGGAGCAGTCTTTGCAGGTCGGGGTGATCGTTGGCTGTCTGGTCGTTGAGTGGTCTGATCTCGTAGATGGTGTCGGAGATGCGGCGGAAGCGGAAGCGCGGCTCGATTTGGACGAGCATGCGCGTCTCCGAAAGTTGCCAGCCTGTGTCTGCCCACCAGCGCGGGTCTGCGTCCAGGAAAACTCTGCGGCCTTCTCGCAGGTAGTTCTCAATCACCTGCGGGAGTTGTTCGCCGGGCCACGTTCCGCCGCTGCCGATCACATCCCAGCGCCCCGCCCCGAGCCCGCGCCAGTAGGTGACGGCGACGGTCTGGCTGCCGGAGATCATCACGGCGTCCGTCGGCACAAGCGAGAGTTGCGCGCCGTAATCTTTCGCCATCGCGCGTTGCCGTATATAACCGCTGCCGGCGGGCCATGAGTAAAGCGCAAATATGGTCGCCGTGAAAAGGACGCCCAGCAGCACGATCACAAAAGCGCGCCGCACGCTCTTATACTTCAAAGCCTCCGCACGCATGAAATAGTCGGCGGCGAGAGGGGCTATCGCGGGCGCTCCCGTCAGCAGATAACGGCCATTGAGCACGACGCTGTAGTGAATAATCAGCGAGAGGTTCGCGAGCAGCCCAATAAGGGCGAGCAGGAAGAGAGGCGTCAACCCGCGCTCGCGCCACTCTTTGAAAGCCGCGACGGGAAAGCTGATGAGGGCGAGGGGCGCGGCGATGAAGAAGTAGTGAAGCAGGCGTCTCATGTTGGAGATCGTGACGGGATGACGCGCCGACTCCTGCCGCGTCAGCTCGACCCAGCCGTGCCATGACTTGCGGTAATTGTCTATGTCCATCAACCACCAGAGCGCGAACGGGCCAAAGGCGCAGAGCGTAAAGATCAGACAGGCGCTGAAGGTCGTCGCAATCTCGCGCCTTCCGAATCTCCACCCGCAGGCGAGCGGCGCGAAGACCAGCCAAGGCCCGTAGAGCGCAACGCCTTCGCGCACGTTCACCCCCAGACCCAGAAGCGCCGCGCCCGCCAGCACCATCAGCGTATTGCGCGAGCGCAAGCCGCGCAGGTGTATGATGAGCGACAGCGCCAGCAACAGTAGCGACGGAATCTCCGTCATCGCCTGCCCGCTGTAAATGATATAGAAAGGTGAGAGCGCCAGCAGCAGCGCCGCGACGGTTGCGGCCCGGACGGAAGCCGTCACGTCACGCGCAAGCGTCCACCATGCGACGGTCGCGAGCGGGCTCTGAATGATGACCGCGTACTGGAACAAAAGGTAAGCATGCTCGGGCTGTAAGCCGAAGAGGCCGTGCGCCACACGCCACATCGCGTGGTTGGCGAAGATGAACAGCATGCGCCCTAAGATCATCGAAGACGGCTCGCCACGGATGGCGAGCACAGTGTAGTCGAGCGCGTCCCAATCGCCCGCGAACGGGTCTATAAACAGAAGGGCCAGCACCAGCGTCAGCAAGGCGACTGGAAGCCACCAACGCCATGCGGCAAGCAGACCGGTCGTCTCTACCTGTTTAGATTCTGTCATTACAGACCAGCGATGTCGGAATCCACTTTCAGCACAGATGTTATACCGAACCTACTCCAACAAAAAGTAGACCGGCTGCACGCGTCGTACAAACGGTCTACCTGATGAAGTGTAAGGGTTGGCGGGCTCGAACGGGACGGAGGCCGTATGAGCCATGCTCGGGCACGAGAGGATGATAATACGTGGTCAGCCGAAGAGGGGCTCGCCGTCGTAGATCACTTCCCAGCCGTTGCGACGGCTGGACGAGAGGCTGCGGTTGAACCAGAGGCTGGCCGCCGCCGGATCGTCGTAGGTCTGCGCCGCCGGTCGATTCTCGCGCGGGTCAACGCGGACGATGAGCCCGCCCTTTGGCGAGGTCTTCAAACCCAGAAGCGCGATCATCTCTTCTTTCGCCATCACGACGGTTCGCATATCCAAAGGCTCGTCGTCGTCTTCTTCTTCTTCGTCCATTTCCATCTCGTCGGACATCAGTTCAAATTCGCCCGCGTCCGGCTCGTCGCCGATAATGTCATCGAAAAAATCGTTCTTCTCGCTCATGTCTGAAATATATCTCCGTGAATCTTTCTCTCGTCGAAGAAGAGAGGGCAAAAGTGTGTGGCCGAGGCTGAGTCGCGATAGAAGGCTTGCCGATGAGGCTGCGCGCTTCAATCGAATAGATGAACCCTATCACAAAACTTCAGCCGCGCGTTAACTGGCGATACTTGATGCGATGCGGCTGGTCTGCCGCCGCGCCCATGCGTGCCCGTCGGTCAGCCTCGTAGGCGGAATAGTTGCCCTCGAACCAGACGACGCGGCTCTCGCCCTCAAAAGCCAGAATGTGCGTCGCGATGCGATCCAGAAACCAGCGGTCGTGGCTGATCACCACGGCGCAGCCCGCGAAATTATCGAGCGCTTCCTCAAGCGCGCGCATCGTATTCACGTCCAGATCGTTGGTTGGCTCGTCGAGCAGCAGAACGTTAGCGCCCTCTTTGAGCACCTTCGCCAGATGAACGCGGTTGCGCTCGCCGCCAGAGAGCATGCCGACCTTCTTCTGCTGGTCTGCGCCGCCGAAGTTGAAACGCGCCACGTAGGCGCGCGAATTGACCTGACGCGGGCCGAGGGCGATAGTGTCGAGCCCGTCGGAAATCTCTTCCCAGACTGACTTGTCCGAGTGAAGCGTATCGCGGCTCTGGTCAACGTAGGCGAGGCGGACGGTCTCGCCCCTGCGAATCGAGCCCGAGTCCGGCTGCTCCTGTCCAGTAATCATCCTGAAGAGCGTCGTCTTGCCCGCGCCGTTTGGGCCAATGACGCCGACGATACCGCCGGGCGGCAAAGAGAAGGTCATCGAGTCGACCAGCAGCCGCTCGCCGTAGGCTTTCGTCACCCCTTCGGCTTCGATCACGACCTGACCCAGACGAGGGCCGGGCGGAATGTAAATCTCCAAATCCTGCGCGCCCCGCTCGCTCTGCTGGCTGAGCAAAGCTTCGTAGGAATTAATGCGCGCCTTGCTCTTGGCCTGACGCCCTTTGGGCGACATCCTGATCCATTCCAGTTCGCGCTCAAGAGTCTTCTGTCGCTCGGTCTCGACCTTTTCCTCCTGCTGCAAGCGCATGCGCTTTTGCTCAAGCCATGAGGAATAGTTGCCCTGCCACGGAATGCCCTGCCCGCGATCAAGCTCAAGTATCCAGCCCGCGACGTTATCCAGAAAATAGCGGTCGTGTGTGACGGCTATGACCGTCCCGGCATACTGCTGCAGGTGCTGCTCAAGCCATGCGACCGACTCCGCGTCCAGGTGATTGGTCGGCTCGTCCAGAAGGAGTATGTCTGGCTTTTGCAGGAGCAGTCGGCAGAGCGCGACGCGGCGGCGCTCGCCGCCTGAGAGAACCCTGACGGGAGTCTCACCGGGCGGACAGCGCAGCGCGTCCATAGCCATCTCAAGCCGGGAATCCAGTGCCCACGCGTCCGCGGCATCCAGCTTCTCCTGCACCGCCCCCTGTCTTTCAAGCAGCGCCGCCATCTCGTCGTCCGTCATCTCTTCTGCGAACTTCTCGTTAATCAAGTCATACTCTTTGAGCAGATTGACGACCTCCTGCACGCCTTCCTCGACGATCTCGCGGACGGTCTTCGTCTCGTCAAGCTGCGGCTCCTGCTCAAGAAATCCGACCGTGTGGCCGGGAGAGAGAACCGTCTGCCCGACAAACTCCTTATCAGTTCCGGCCAGTATGCGTAGCAGAGAGCTTTTGCCAGAGCCGTTGAGGCCGATGACGCCTATCTTCGCCCCGTAGAAGTAGGAGAGATAGATGTCTTTGAGGACGGCCTTCTTGTCGTAGTATTTGCCCACCCCGACCATTGAATAGATGATTTTATTAGGAACAGTGCTCATTCGTTTTTGAACTAAAGCCTCCTCGGATGATAATCGGCGGAATCTCGTGCCCGGATAGAAACACAGAAGCATACAGCCGCGTGAGATGGTTGACAACCGGGGGGAGGCCACAGGACGCCTGAACAGTGTTCTCCTGGATGATGAGAAGCCTGTTCAGGCGTCCTTCGGCATTCGGATACGGGATGCTTGTTTTCGCGCGAGGTGCTCGTCGAATGTTCGCGTGTGAAGATCAGACGAGCG
Source organism: Pyrinomonadaceae bacterium (assembly GCA_036389675.1). GTDB lineage: Bacteria > Acidobacteriota > Blastocatellia > Pyrinomonadales > Pyrinomonadaceae > DASQYE01. The sequence continues at coordinate 38,200 of DASVWI010000022.1, read as the reverse complement.
TATGAGCGGCAGTCTGTTTTATCTGCCCTTTGTGGCCTTGCCTTTGGAAGCGCCTTTCCCTGATTTCCTGCTGCCTTTGGCGGAAGAGCTTTTCTTAGACCCCTTGCCGCCCGCACTGCTACCGCGCACGCGCCGACCGCGACGACCCTGTCCCTCGACCAGCTCGCCTGACATCAGGTAATCATAACTGCGGCGTACGACGTTGCGCGCGACCCCGAGTGACTCCGCCAGCGTGCGTTCGCTCGGCAGCATCTCACCGGCGGCGAGCACCCCTGTATTGATCAATCCTGTGAGTTGATTGGTGATCTGCCTGGTCAATGACTCAGGCCCCTTCCTGTTGACGCGGACTTTGAGTTTGCTCACGGAAGTGTCCCTCCTTTGGGCGCGTATTCTATGCGCCTAAACAGTTAAGGTCAATGAAATATATCGGCTCGTCGTGAAGAATCTTCGAGGGTCAAAACGACGCTGCGCGCCGCTGTTTTGAGGCCGCCTCGGACGACCCGCGGCTAACCTGATATATTTGGTTGGCCGAAAGACAGATGAGCGCCGGAACGGGCGAAAATATTTGAGCTGAAAAAAAATAATTTCCCGCAGGTGTTAATAATTTCCCGTGGCGAACGTTAATAAAGGTAGAGACCGCCGTGAAGGAGGATAACGTGCCAGCCACAGCCGCGCATTTGCGACCGCTCCCCAATCCGCCGGACGAGTTGGAGAGCCTGTTTCGCCAGCATAACGAACAAATTTACCGCACCGCATACAGGGTGACGGGTAGCGCCTCGGACGCAGAGGACGTGCTGCAAACCGTCTTTCTTCGCCTCATGCGGCGCAAGCAGGGATACGATTTCGCGCCGAGCCCTGCGGCCTATCTTGTGCGCGCTGCCGTCAACGCCTCGTTAGACCTCCTGCGCAGCCGTCGCACCTCGCTCACTCTCGAAGAGATTGAGCCGGAGATGCTCGCCAGCAGTGATTCAGGCCCGGAAGCAAGGCATGCCGATAGAGAGCTGCGCCTCCTGATACGGCAGGCGGTCACACGGCTCGGGCCAAAGGCGGCGGAATTCTTCGCGCTACGTTATTTCGAGGGCTACGACAATCGCGAGATAGCCGAGATGCTCGGCACGTCGCAGATGGTCGTCGCCGTGATCCTGCATCGCTCGCGCGCACGCCTGCGCAAAGAGATCGGCCAGTATTTGGAGAAACATCATGAAGCATAATGAGACTGACACTGTTCTGGATAGAGTGACCGAAGCGATACGAAACGAGGAGATCGATTCGGCCATCGTCGATCAAGCGGCGGAGCGTGTCTGGTCGCGCCTTTCGGCGGAGCGCACGAGTGTCGCGCTTGCCGGTCAGGTCGAAGACGCGCAGGCCGAACTGATCGAAGGATGCGCCGATTTCCAGACGCTCATCCCGGCTTACCTGCGCGGCCAGTTGTCACCGGCGCGCTCTTTACTGCTGGAAGACCACACGCACGAGTGCATCCCCTGCCGCAAAGCCTTAAAGCAGGCGCGCACGAAGCGCCCCGCGCCGGACACGTTCGCCGCGAGCGGTCAAGACACCCCCGCTGTGATCTCGTCGCAAGGCACGTGGCGCTGGGCCGTGGCCGCCGTCCTGGTGGTCGGGTTCGCCCTCGGTGCTTTCACAATCTTCCAGCGTTACTCCAATACGGGCGCGGCGCGCGTCACCCTCTTAGAGGTGAACGGCGATGTCTTTAGAGTCTCGGACACGCAGAGCCGCGCTCTCAAGGTCGGCGAAGAACTGGCGCGCGGCGAGAAGATACGCACGGCCAAAGACGCTTACGCCGTGCTGCGACTTGAGGACGGCTCGCTCATCGAGACCAAAGAGCGCTCGGAGTTCTACGTCTCTGAAAACTCTGACGGCGTGACCGTCCACCTTGATCGCGGGAACGTGATCGTGCAGGCCGCCAAGCAGCGCGAGCGTCATCTCTATGTCTCCACGCCTGACTCTCTGGTCTCCGTGACGGGAACCATCTTCTCCGTCAACAGCGGGACGAAGGGCTCGCGCGTCTCGGTCGTCGAGGGCGAGGTTCATGTCAATCACGCCGGGACGGAGCGCGTGCTGCATCCGGGCGATCAGACGACGACGCAGGCGAGCCTTGAGCTCGTGCCCATCAAGGACGAGATAGCCTGGAGTCGCCAGTCCACGAAGTACGTCAAGCTCTTATCGGAGCTGGCACAGCTTCATCAGGAAGTAGACCGCAAGGTCTCACAGCCGGAGCTGCGTTTCTCCACGCGCTTTCTCGGCCTCCTGCCCGAAGGCACTGTGCTCTATGCCGCGCTGCCGAACCTGAGCGTGACCCTCAGCGAGTCGCACAAGATTATGCAGGAGCGCATCAACCAGAATCCGGCGCTCCGCCAGTGGTGGGAGAGCGAGCACGCGAAAGAGCGCGGCGGGCCGAGACTCGATCAGATGATCGGACAGATTCGCGAGTTCGGCGAATACCTGGGCGACGAGATCGTCGTCTCCGCACAGATGAACGAGAAGGGCGAGCCCGACAACATCCTTGTGCTCGGCGCGCTGAAAAACTCCGCGGGCTTCCGCCCCTACATCGAGCAGCAGATCAAGGCGATCAACCTCTTATCCAAAAACGGGCCGAAGGTTCGTCTCATTGACGACCCGGCCAACACGACAGCCGCTCCGGCTCCCGCGACGACGGAGGCTAAAGGGCCGCCCGCCGAATTACTGATCTGGATTCAGAACGATTTCTTCGCCGCTGCTCCGAGCCTTGAGCAACTGCAAAGACTTCAGGCGACCGGCGGGTCTGCGGGCACGAACGGTTTCGTCGGCACGCCCTTCTATACCCGCATCAACGAGCTGTATCAGGAAGGGGCTGGTCTGATCGTCGCCGCCGACCTTGAAAAGATCATCGCCCGCGCCGTCAGCGATGGCGCGAAATCGCAGGAAGAGGCCGCGCGCATCGAGGGCTATCGCAAGCTGGGCCTGCTCGACCTCAGGCACTTCATCGTCGAGCAAAGGGAGAAGGACGGCAGGACGCAGAGTCGCGCCAGCCTGACCTTCACCGAAGGGCAGCAACACGGCATAGCCTCATGGCTCGCCGCGCCCGGCCCCATGGGGGCGCTGCAATACGTCTCGCCCAACGCCAACGTGGTCTCGGCCTTCGTCGTCAAGGAACCGACGGCGCTCGTGGACGACCTGCTCGGATTCGTCGAGACGACTTCGCCCGACCTGCGGAAAACCTTGCAGGAGATGGAGGCGAAACAGGGCTTGAATATACGCAACGATTTCGCCGCTCCGCTCGGCGGCGAGTTCGCCTTCGCCATTGACGGGCCTATCCTTCCCGCGCCTTCATGGAAGATGGTTTTCGAGGTCTACGATCAGGCGCGCTTGCAGCAGACCTTCGAGCGCGTGGTGGAGCAGTTGAACCAGTGGGCCGCGAAAGAAGGCAAGGGCGGTCTGCGTTGGGAACGCACGGAATCGGGCGGGCGCACCTTCTACGCGCTCAAATCGGTGGACTTCGGGCTGGAGGTTCACTACGCTTACGCAGACGGCTACCTCGTGGCCGCGCCGAGCCGCGCGCTGGTTGATCGCGCCTTGAGCTATCGTGAGTCGGGCTATACGCTGCTGAGCTCACCGCGCTTCAAGGCACAGTTGCCCACCGACGGCAATGCTAATTTCTCGGCGCTCCTTTATCATGACCTCGCGCCCCTGATCGAGCCGCTGGCCGAGCGCATGGCTAAATCCCAGAGCCTGCCCGCGGATCAGCAGCAGGCCATCCGCGCGATGGGCGCTAACGCGCCGCCGACCCTCGCCTATGCCTACGCTTCCGGCGACCGGATCGTGCTTGCTTCAAACACGGAGGGCGGCCCCTTCGGTCTGAGCCCGACCAGTCTTCTCGGGTTGCCGAACGCCTTCGCCCTTCAGCACATCATGCACGAGGCGATGGAAGGGAAGACGGCGAAGCCTTAAAGTCAGTCATGTGCGCCAGCCGGGGGAAGCGAGCTTAGCGTTCGCCATCCCCGGCTGGCTCGCTGGCTGTGCTTGACCTTTGTGGCGAGAGAGACAGAGAATCAACTTCTGATGAATCCGGTTATCACCCTCGATGGATTGGGAGTGCAGTTCGGCGGTCGCCCCATCCTCAAAGACCTGCGCGGCACGCTGGCCGGGCGCTCCATCGGCCTGCTTGGGCCAAACGGCGCTGGCAAGACTACGCTCATTCACACCCTGCTCGGATTTCACCCGCCCTCGACCGGCACGGCGCACATCTTCGGCGAAGACATCAAGCGAGACGCCAAGCGTATTCGTGCCCTCATAGGCTTTATGCCCGAGCGCGATTCCTTCATCGCGCGCATGACCTGTGTGCATTTCGTCAGCATGATGGCGGAGCTTTCGGGCCTGCCCGGCGAGGCCGCGCTTGAGAGGGCACACGAAGCGCTCTTTTACGTCGGATTGGGAGAGGCGCGCTACCGCACTCTGGACACCTACTCGCTCGGGATGAAGCAACTTGCCAAGCTGGCGCAGGCCATCGTCCACGGGCCAAAGCTGATCATCCTTGACGAGCCGACCAACGGGCTCGACCCGCCGACGCGCCTGCGCATGATTCGCCTCATACGCGAGATACGAGACAGCGGCGAGGCCAACATACTGCTCTCCTCGCACCTTCTGAGGGATGTCGAGGAATGCTGCGAAGAGATTCTGATTCTGAAAGACGGGCGCATCGTCGCCAACTGTAATCTCGAAGCGGAGCGCCGCGCCAACCGTAAATTCTTAGAGATGGAGATTCGCGGCGACGGCGTCTCTTTCGTCGAGGCCATCGCGCGCACGGGCTGCGAGTACGCGCTCTCGGGCAACCACCGCGTCAAGCTCGTCCTGCAGAACGGCGTCGAGATTACAGACCTCTATCGCATGGCTGCGGAGCGCAAGGTGCAGATCAGGCGGCTCAACTTCAAGCGGGATTCTCTGGAAGACATCTTCCTCAAGGCGATGGAGGACGGCAATGGCAGTTTATGAGCACACTTACAGGCCCTACGCGGGCGAAGTGACGCCGCTGTGGTCGCGCTTCCTGATACTGCCGCGCCATGCCTTGCAGGGCGTCTTTCAATCCAAGTTCTTCATCGCCTTCTTCGTCGCCTGCCTGATCTACCCGCTGATCGCGGCCATCGTCATCTACCTTCCGCACAACGAGAGCGCGAAGGCGATTATGAAGATGACGATTGGCGACCTGATACCGATTGACGCAGACTTCTTTTACACGTTCGTCGCCACTCAGGGCTTCTTCGGTTTCTTTCTCAACCTGCTGGTCGGCCCGCCCCTCATCTCGCGCGACCTGTCCAACAACGCGCTCCCGCTCTACCTGTGCAGGCCATTTACGCGCGCCGAGTATGTGCTGGGCAAGATGTCCGTCGTCTTTATACTGCTGTCGGTGATCACATGGATACCGGGCCTTCTACTCTTCCTGTTCCAGTCTTATCTGGGAGGCTTGGGGTGGTTTACCGCGAACCTCAAGCTGGCGGGCGCTATCTTTCTCGGAAGCTGGGTGTGGATCATTGTGCTGGCGCTGCTGTCGCAGGCCATCTCGGCGCTGGTCAAGTGGCGGCTGGCGGCGAGCGCCGCGCTGCTCGGCATCTTCTTCATCCCTTCGGTCTTCGGGGAGATCATCAATAACATCTTTATGACGCGGTGGGGGAATCTGCTCTCGCTGCGCGCCGTCGTGAGGGCCGTGTGGGCGCAGTTGTTCGGAATCTTCGTGCGGCAGACGGGCCACATACAGGGAACGATCAACGGGCGCGACGTGAACATCGTGCTGATGGAGCCGCCGCTCTGGACGGCATGGTTCGTCCTCTTCCTGATCGCGGCGGTCTGCCTGATAGTGATCGCGCGCCGGGTACGAGCCTACGAGGTGGTGCGCGGATGAACGAAACCTCTGCACAGATGATCGTCTTTGACGATGTCTCGAAATTCTACGGCGAGATACTCGGCGTCAATCGCGTCAATCTGTCGATTGCGCCGGGCATCACGAGCCTCGTTGGCCCAAACGGCTCCGGCAAGACTACGCTCATGAATCTGATGACGGGGCTGCTGCGCCCGACGCGCGGTCGCATCAGTGTTCTGGGCATAGAGCCCGACCGGCCCGAACAGCTTTTTCGCAAGGTCGGCTACTGCTCGCAGTTCGATTCTTTCCCCGGTGGGCTGACGGGTCGCCAGTTCATCTCCTCTTTTCTGGGCGTGCAGGGCTACACGCGCGGGGAGTCCGAAGAGATGAGCGCCAAAGCGCTTGAGCGCGTCGGTCTGACCGATGCTGCCAATAGAAAAGTGGCGGGCTATAGCAAGGGAATGCGCCAGCGCATACGCTTGGCCCAGTCTATCGCGCACGGGCCGACCGTCCTGATTCTTGACGAGCCTCTGAACGGCCTTGACCCGATGGCGCGCGCCGAAACCATCAACCTCTTTCGTCAGCTCGCCTCGGAAGGTCTACATCTGGTTATTTCGAGCCATATCCTGCACGAAGTTGATATGATGTCGGATCAGGTGGTGCTCTTGAATAACGGTTATGTCGTCGCCGAGGGTGATATTCACGGCGTGCGCGACGAGATGGACGAGCACCCGATACAGATTCTCATCCGTTGCGACCGCCCGGGAGTGCTGGCCGCACGCGTCTTCGAGCACAACGCTGTGGTCGAGGCGCGGCTGCACACCGACGCCCAGGGCCTCTTTGTCAAGACACGCGACGCAGACCAGTTCTACCTGTTGTTGAATCGCGTCGTGCTTGAAAACAACCTGAACGTCGAATCGGTCGCGCCTGTAGATGATGATCTCAATGCCGTCTACCAATATCTGATCAGTTCGGAAGGAGGCAACCCGTCATGAGCAGCCGGGCCGACACGAGCGTCGTCACAAAGCCCGCGGAAGGGCTGCCCTGGACTCTATGGATGCGGCAGGTGCTTGCCATCCTCAGGCTTGAGGTGAAGAAAAATTTCTGGGGCAGGCGTGCCATACTGATCTACCTGCTCGCGCTGCTGCCCGTCCTGCTGTTCTCGGCGATAGCGCTGATTCCGCCGGACGTGGGAGGCCGTGCCGAGCCGGCTTTCCTGAACATGATGTTCGCAGGCATCTACGAGATACTGATTCTGAGGACGGTCGTCTTCTTCGGCTGCGCCTGGATATTTATGAATCTCTTTCGCGGCGAAGTGGTGGACAGAAGCCTGCACTATTACTTTCTCTCGCCGCTCAGGAGGGAAGTGCTGGTCGTCGGGAAATATCTTTCGGGCCTGCTGACCTCGCTCATCCTTTTCGTCTCGGCCACAGCCGTCTCGCTACTACTGCTCTACCTGCCGCTAGGCTACAGCGCCAGCATGAAACTTCTTGTCGAGGGGCACGGCTTAAGGTACGCGCTCATCTATCTGGCGATCACGGCTCTGGCGTGCGCCGGCTACGGCGCGGTCTTTCTTCTGATAGGCTTGCTCTTTCGCAATCCCATTATCCCTGCGCTCGCCGTCTATGGTTGGGAGTTCATCAACTTCCTGCTTCCGCCGCTCCTTAAAAAGCTGAGCGTGATTCATTACCTGCAATCGCTCTCGCCGCTTCCTCTCGCCGAAGGCCCATTCGCCATCGTCGCCGAGCCGACCCCGGCATGGGTTGCCGTCCCGACCCTCTTAATCATGACCGGGCTGCTGCTTGCTTTCGCCAGTCTACAGATTCGCCGGATGGAGATCAGGTACGGCGGGGAATAGAGAAGATAAAGGATGAAGGATGAAGGATGAAGGATGAAGTAAAAGCTCTCAAGAAAGAGAAGCATTCTTTTCATCCTTCCGCCTTCATCCTTCATCCTTGCCTTTCCTCCCTGTTAATTCTTTAAGACCGTGCTTTGTGAGGCGAAGGCTTGCCAGCGTCCGTCTCGCTTGATAAAGGAGTCTGTGAATTGCTGGCGCTCGACCATGTTGCTGGTCTTGAAGGTGATAATGCCGGTGAGCGTGGCTGAATCTTTGCCGTAGCTGAGCAGTTTCGCGCCGTCAATGCTCCATGAGGTGACGGAGTCTGCGGTCTCCGTCGTCGCCAGCGTCTGCGCCTTGTTATAGGATTTGCCGTCGGCGGCGATGGCTATATATTCGTCAGCCAGCATTCGATCAAGCGTCGTTTTGTCCCCCTTGATATTAGCCTCCGTGATCTTTCCTTCCACATCCTTCAATTCCGCCAGCACGGTCTCGGGCCTGGTCTCCGCTGGTCGCTGCTCGGGCGCGGCCTGACTGGTCGTCGCATTGCGATTGGCGAGCATGATTCCGACGATCAGGCCGACGACCATCAGGGCGACGCTGCCCAGTATCATCAGGAGCATATTTGATCTGCGCGGTGTAGAGGCTGCGTCCGCCGCCGATATGGACCAGGGCTTTTGACTGCCGAGCGAGGGCGACGACCCGCTCCACGACGAAGACGCGCCGCCGGATTGAAAGAACTCCGATGATCTGGTGAGGTCGCCGCTCCCCTGTGTCGGCGAGAGAATCGTCGGCTGCGGCTGCGACCTCGGCGCTGAGCCTACTATCAGGCGCGTGCCCTCGTTCGTGCAATAGGTCTGCGAGTCGTCCTCGTAGGTGGCATAACAGTTGGGGCAGTGTTTCATGGGGGTTTCCGTTTCTCGTCTCTTCAATGATGCTTGGTAATCAAGAGCATGCGCCTTAAGAGTCAAATGATTGATCGGGAATCAATTCCGCCCGTGATCTATCTGGAAGATCGAAAGGTAGCGGCACGGCTTTGAGCTGGGCGCGATTATAACAGAACCTTTAACCCGTATCGCACACCCTTCCGAAGAGATTCTGGCGATAGTTTACCCCAACCGCCGAGCGCGCGGCCAAGACTTTTCGGGACGGGTCTTTACTGTGGCGTCCGCCTCGTTGTATTCTGCGCGGGTCTGTTATCGCATCCTTCGCGCTTCATCAGGGAACCTAACTCTGAAGGTCTGCCCGTCACAGTTCACGACCGGCTTCTCTGGAGGTCAATATGAAAAGTAAATCCCCCACACGTCTGCTCTCATTTATTGTTGCCGCCTTTCTGGTGCTGCTGTGGAGTATGGTCGCGGTAAAAGCCCAGAGGCGTCCGGTCGGCACTGGCGGCTCCGGTAATACCAGCAGCGGAAGTCGGTCTGGCGGCGGCAGCAGTAGCAGTAGCGGCGGCGGTACGCAAACGCAGAGCGCAAGCAGGGGTGCGGGCACGGCGACAGTCAAACGCGCTGCGAGGAAGAGTTCGGGCAATAACGGTATGGTGCGGAGGCGAGCGCAGCCAGCCGAAACCGAGGCGGAGGAAAGCGAGCCCGTCGCCACGGACGAGAATACCGAACAGGGCAACAAGTATTTCGATAACGGACAGTACAAAGAGGCCGTCGAGGCTTACAGGCAGTCTTTGCGCTCCAACCCGAATAACATAGATGCTATGCTCGGACTGGCCGACTCATATCTCTACGGCGGCAATTATGAGAATGCGCTGGACGCCTACAAGGGAGCGACGCTACTCAGGCCCAACACGCCCGAAGCCCACTTCGGTCTGGGCAACGCCTATCTTCTCATGGGGCGCTACGGCGAATCGCTGGCCCCGCTCAGGCGCGCGCTCGCGCTCAGGTCTACCTACGCGGAGGCCCATTATGGACTGGGCGAAGCATATCGCAACCTCGATCTCTTTCAACAGTCGGTCGGCTCCTACAGGCAGGCGATTCGTCTCAAGCCCGACTTCGCAGATGCCTACTACAGCCTCGGCCTGGCCTACATCAGCCTCGGCGACAAGGCAGCGGCCTTAGAGCAATACAACATCCTCAAAGACTTCGACCTCGACCTCGCCCGCAAGCTGAGCGCCGCCATTAACAAGTAGAAACGAAGAGACGACGCCCGCAGCCTTTCCATCTGCGTAAAGAGAGAGAGCGACCATCGCGGTCGCTCTCTCTCTTTTTCAGATGTAATGGGGCGGCTAGTCGGGGTCGAACCGACGACCTCTTGAACCACAATCAAGCGTTCTAACCAACTGAACTATAGCCGCCACAAACCTTCAACATCATACCGAAGGATGCTCTTGACTGACAAGTGCGCCCCGAAAATAAACGGCTGATGAATAATGCCCCCGGCACGACTCGAACGTGCGACCCTCTGCTTAGAAGGCAGATGCTCTATCCACTGAGCTACGGGAGCGCAATGCTGGAAGCGTTTTGATGTTAACACGCGCCCCGCCTTGGGCGTCAACCGATGGCCTGATGGGCTGTTCGGTGGAGAAAGCTGTGAAGGATTGCGGTGAAAGCTGGAGGGTATGCTAAAGTGGCTGCCTTCAGGGATAAAGTATGAGAGAGCGAAAATTTCAGGCACGATTACTCGCTTTGTTGTTCGCAACCGCGGTCGCGCTCTATCTATGCTGGCTGATGCTACAGCCGTTTGTGAACGTGCTGGCGTGGGCCGCCGTGCTGGTCATCTCTTTTTATCCAGTTCATCGTCGGCTGGTGGCGCGCACGGGTCGGCCAGCGACGAGCGCACTGCTGTCGAGCCTCTTCGTGATCGTAGTGATACTGATTCCTCTGGCGCTTATTACGCTTGCCGTCATCAATCAGATGACAGGAGTGTTGCAGAACCTGCAAGCGAGCGCCGCCACCCTGCTTAATCCCAACTCTCCCACGACCGGACGCTTCATAGCGTGGCTGGGCCAGTACGTTAATGTCGAGCAGTTGTATTCGCAGGAGTTTCTGGTTGATCGCTTGAAGGGGCTGGGCGGAACAATTGCGGGGCGCACGCTGGGCTTTGTCGGCGGTCTGGTCGGCGTCGTCGTGCAGGTCTTTTTTGTGATCTTTACGATGTACTACTTCTTTCGCGACGGCGATAAGATCGTACGCGCTTTGCCTGAGATGCTGCCGCTGGAACGAGCTGAGAGCGAAGATATTTTTACACGCACGCGTGACGTGATCAGCGCGAGCCTTTACGGCGTGCTGGTCATAGCCATGATACAGGGCGCGCTCGGCGGTCTGGCCTTCTGGGTGCTCGGCCTGCCTTCGGCTATCGTCTGGGCTGTGATCATGACTTTCCTCTCGATGATTCCGATGGCGGGCGCTTTCATCGTCTGGGTTCCGGCGGCGATCTATCTGGCAATCACGGGACATTGGGTTAAGGCTCTGATACTGGTCGCCTGGGGCTTGCTGGTGATCGGGACGATAGATAATTTCCTACGCCCGAAGCTAGTCGGCGAAAGAACAAAGCTGCACGAGCTTTTGATCTTTTTCTCTGTGTTAGGTGGGTTGCAGGTCTTCGGGGTGCTGGGAATCGTGCTCGGGCCTGTGGTTGTCGCTATCACACTGGCCCTGCTGGATGTCTTTAGAAAGGCTGATCGCTCGTCCGAAGCGACGTGGCCGGAGCCATCTCTAATCGAGCAGGCGGCAACGCTCAATACGGGCGCGGAGAGCGCAGCCGCTCAAGCCCACGAACCCGGCAAATAATCCGTCCGGGGCAGAGACACTCTTTGTCGGTCATTTCAATCCCTGCTCATAAGAAAATCCGATTATGTTCGACGAAACGAAGAATCCCTGGCGTACGGTCTCGACGCGGGAAGTCTATGATAATAACTGGATTAGTGTGCGCGAGGATAAAGTCATACGTCCGGACGGCGAGCCTGGAATCTACGGGGCCGTCCATTACAAGAACATCGCCGTCGGCGTCCTCCCCATAGAAGATGAGTCGGTCTATCTGGTCGGGCAATATCGCTACGTGCTTGACCAGTATTCATGGGAAATACCGGAGGGCGGATGTCCTGAAGGGGAAGACATACTGCTCGGGGCACAGCGTGAGCTTGAGGAGGAGACGGGCTTGCGCGCCGCCAAATGGGAACTGATGGTGCGGGCACACCTCTCTAATTCGGTCTCAGACGAGCTGGCCGTCCTGTTTCTAGCCACAGAGCTGACACAGGGCCAGCATCACCCGGAAGGCACAGAACAAATTAATATCCGGCGCGTGGCTTTTGAAGACGCACTGAAAATGGCCCTCTCTGGGGAAATTATGGACGCCATGAGCCTGCTGGCAATCATGCATTACCAGCTCAAGCGCCTGAGCCGCTGAAATTTGTATGTTGGAGGAAGGGAAGCCCGCTTTTTGTGGGAAATCTCGATTTTCGGCATGGAAAGAGACCGCCATCCGAGGGATGACGGCCTCTATATGTCGCAAAACGCAAGGTATTTCAGGCAGCGCGACGGTCATCGCTGGTTTCAGCGAAAACGCGGCGGCCATTCAAAGCGTCGTCAATAATTTCACGGACAGCGGAAGTGTCTGGATTGACATCCATTCGGTCACACGCCCGCAGGTGACGCATAATCCCCTCAGTCGCGATGGTCAGCGCCGTCCCGCCTAATTTCGAGTAACGGCGCGCCTGAATATGGTCAATTCGCTGAAGCCGCTCTTCAAGCGGCAGATGCCTGTCAAAAGTCACTTTTCTAGCTCCTTCGAGTGCTCGATAAAGTCCGTTTCGATTCTCCCCTCACAGAACTTCCGAGCCGTGATTTAACTGAGAATTTTAGATGCCATTCTAGCGAATTGGGATGCAAAAGTGTTGCATTTCCCAATACATTTTGTACAGAAGAACACACTTACAGATTACTTCCCACTGATACGTGCATTTATGTGTCTCCGTCAAAACAGGAGATTGTAGAGGAAACTTTCCGAAAAAGCCAGATAAATTTTTCGTTCGTTTCCCGGCACTCATGGCACAGGGGAAACTGTTGGAGCGTAAGGGCTTAAGGTGGCCGCGGAGTTTTGCGGCGGTTGATCTTTGATTGGTCGTAAGCTGAAGAAGCCGTGTGGTCTGAGACATCGCCTCAATTCACGCCGCCGAAGAAGAGGGGTGAAATAATGAGAGCGCCGCCTGCCGACCCGGCCATGCTCTTTGCAGGCGGATACGTAGGCGGCGCTGCTAGTATATAAAGCGTGCGATGCGGAAAAACGAACTACTTCTTTTTCGGCAAGACGGTGTCCTTCATCCCCTTGCCAACACGGAACTTAAGCGTGGTCTTGGCCGGGATCTGAATAGTCTCGCCTGTGGCCGGGTTGCGGCCTTCACGTGCTTTGCGCTCCGAGCGCACGAGCTTGCCGAAGCCGGGGAGCACGAACTCACCGTTGTCTTTAACTTCGCTGCTCGCCAGGTTAGCCAGCTCATCGAAAATCTCTTTGGCCTGAGCGCGTTTCAAGCCGAATTTCTCGGCGAAGTGATTAACTACTTCCGATTGGGTCATGCGTTTCTTGCCTGATGCCGCAGTTGCCATAGCGTGGTGTCCCTACCTCCAATGAATCGAGCGATGTGGAAAAACTTATACCCAACATATATCACACACAACGGCTTAAAGTCTGCAAAAAATCGCCTTTTTTGGCCGTTTTTCAAGAAAATTTCTCGTCCGACCCGGCCCCTCGCCCTTCCGTTTACCGGTGCGGTGAGAGGAAAGCTCGAACTGAAGGCTCTTTGGTCGGCTAACTCTGGCTGCGCGCCTCTCGCAGATGCAGCTTGACGCAATTCAGGAGCTGGCCGCTGACGTGCTTCTTATCCACATAGCCATCGACGAAAGGGGCCGGCGGATGATCGCAGTCGCCGGGAAACTCCTCAGCCGTAAGCAGGATGATGGGCACGGATTCATAACCCGAAATCGAGCGCAAGCGCTGGGCCGTGTCTATGCCGTTGAGCCTGGGCATCCCAAAGTCCATGATGACCAGATCGAGCGGCGAAAGGGAGTTTGCCAGCTCAATCGCCTTCTCGCCCGAGTCGGCTTCGATGACGCGGTAGCCGGCCTCCGAAAGAAGATTGAAAGAAAGCCGTCGCCATACTGCGGCGTCGTCAACAACCATAATCTGTTTCATGGGGGAACTACCTCGGGGGAAATAGTTAAAACAGGTGTCTTCTAAGCTAAATTGAGCGGGGAGTCAATGCTTTTGAGAGATTCGATCTTGAAACTTTCTCGTCAATCAACGCGCAGTGTCTGCTCGCGGCCCGTCGCTTCACGGTCGGCCTCGGCGAACGCCTCTAAACATTTACGGCAGAGGCATTGTTGATAGCGCTCGCGCAGTCGCGTTCGTAGATGCTCGCTGAGCGTGACCTCTGTACACCAGCATCCCGCGAGGGACGCCCCGCAGCTGAAAGCGTTGCCGCACGCCTCGCACTTTGCAGGCTCGCAAGAGCCCTGTGGGGTGATGCTTGTGAGTTCTTGAATACTCATCGGGACAATCTGCTTTCCCTCTTTTGAGTTCTACTGAGGCGTTGGAGACGGCGCGGCTGTGTTAGCAGGGGCGCGCAATTTTCTGATCGCCTCACGAATGGCCCCGGCATTCTCCACGAGCGGATTAAGCTGCAAGTATTGTTCAAGCTCAAGGGCTGCGCGCTCGCGCTCGCCCCGGCGCTCGTAGATCAGCGCCCTGTAGAGGTAGACTTCGGGCAGTTTGCCGCCGCTTAAATCGGATGCTCTAGCCAGAGCCGCCTCCGCCTTCTTAAAGAGAGCGTCACGTTCGGCTTCAGAGCTTTTTGAGTCGGGCTGCTGGATGGCCGTGGCCTGACGCACGAGCGCAATGCCGCGCATGAGAGGATGAAGCGGCTCGCTCGTATTGAGAAGCGCAGCGTCTGCGAAGATGGCCGCTGCCACGTCGTAACGCTTCTGCTGCATCATCACCAGCCCGACCGAGAGATAGACCTGATCGTCCTTCGGATTAATACTGCGCGCGCGCTCAAACTCCGTCATCGCTTCCTGTAGCCGACCCGCCCTGAACAACTCATTGCCGAGCGCCAGATGAGCATCGAAATAGTCTGGATATATCTTGAGCGCTTCTTTGAGGAGCGTCTGGGCCAACTCTCCCTTGCCGGCTTTCGACATCGCCATCGCCCGCCCGAACACGCCGCTGGCCGCGCTCGGAACCTCCTGCCTGAAGGACGATTCGAGCGTCATGCCGGATTGCTGCGCCGTGGCGGGGGCCGCGCAAACTATCAGTATAGTGATGAGGCACAGGGCTCTCTTAATCCTCATTGTATTGATGAAGAGCTTGAGAGCGATGCTGGTATCAGGCCCATTAGTCAAGGCTTCGTTTGACCTCCACTTGTGCCTTGCGCCTCTTGCCTGGCGAGGGCCTGGCGATACGGTTCTATGATCTTCTCCGTTTGGGATTTGGCGAGCCAGATAAAGAAGACCTGCGGCTCCGAATCGGTCGTCTCGTCTATACGCTTGAGGGCTTCCTCGCCGGCAGCGACCGCCTCCTTATATTCACCCCGCTCGCCATGATAACGCAGGCTCGTCCATGCTTCCGTAAAGCGAAACCCTTTGCGAATAAATGCAAGGCGACGCCGCACCACTTCGCGGTCGCTTGTCGCGAGCCGCTCGGCTTCCGTCAGATAGCCGTTGCACTCTCTGACCAGCTCGGGCGTGAACATCTCAAACCACTTATAGCCTCCGTGGCCGTTCTTCGCCGTCTCGATCATAGCCCGCTCCCACCGTTCCCAGTAGCGACGCATCGGAGCGGCGGCCCGCCCGTAAAAACGCTCGTAGTATTCCGCGAGCAGAAGGTCAACGTCCTGCTTCGGATTCCAGAGCAGCCGGGCGGCGAGGTAAAAGTTCAAACCCTGATTGGCCCAGTGTTGTTGCGTCTCGCTCATGAAGCGCTCGACGCCTATGCGCTCAAGCAGAGGGATGTCGCGCCTGATGTCGTGAAGGATGGGCCACGGCGTAAAGGCGTAGAAGTGGCCGTAGTAGTCGTAGACGCCGACGTGGCGGCAGACCTTGGCCCAACCCGTGACGTACTCCATAAAGCGACGATTGAGCTGGCAGCTGGGGTCGTCCAGCGCGTGAACGTGGCAGAATTCCCATGGCGTGTGGCAGATGATCGTTGCCAGATTCGGATGCGGGCGCGCAGAGACTGGTGGGCGCGTGTGCTGCACGTATGCCAGCAGACCGACCTGCTTTGTCGGGTGCGTCTTGGCAAGCTCCGTCAGCACCAGATTGGCGTAATGGACGAACCGATCAGTCAGCGTGCCGTCCGTCACTCCGTACTGACGATCAAGCGCACGGCAGCGATCACATTCGCAAAACTCTTCGCCATCGTTCGGGCTAACGGAGAAGGTCAGAGCGTCCGGGTTCTGATCGAAGTACTCGCGCGCCTTCTCAACAGTGATGCGAATCACGTCCGGGTTGGTCGAGCAGAGCTGGTCAATCCGCTTGCCGTTGTGCAATGCGAACCATTCCGGATGCGCTGCCTTTGTCTCTGCGGTCGGCGGAATGATGTTCGACCAGTTGTGACCGAAAAAAGCCGTCTGTGGGCCGACGGAAGCGCGTATGCGCCGCTCCCAGTCATAAGCGCCGGGGCCACCGGCCCAGATCAGACCCGAGACGGCGCGAAAGGCCGGCGCGCCGGCCCTTTTCAACTCGGAGAGCGAAACGGTCGGGCGCTCCCGTATGTCCTCTCCCATTTCGCCCGGCATGAACCATCTTACGCCGAGGCTTTCCAGAAAATCGTAGACGCCGTAGAGCGCCCCGCGCTCGTCGCCCCCGACAATCCAGAGTGAGTTGCCGCGCGTCTCGACGGCGAATCCATCTGGGGAGGGGCGCTCTCCGCGCCAATCAGCGACAGGAGCCGCGCCGTAAACCCCAATTCGCACCACGGTCTGATCGTCGCCCGGCGGCGTGTTAGAGATCGAAAGCGCCGCCCCGGAAATCTTGCGCAAATATGTTTGAAGCTCCGTGGCCGCAGTCTGCTCGTGCGCGGAAGGCGTGGGCGAGATGATGATGGTCGCCGTGGGCTGACCGTTTCGCGCGAGAGTGACCTCCGTGGCCCTGTTCGTTTCCGACGAGACGCCTATTAACAGGCACGACACGACGAGCAGATATGCTGTTCTGAAGGTACGGCTGGCCGAGGGTGATTTCATAAATCTTATGCGAGAAGCTAAAACGCGGGCGGAGCAAATACCCGAATGCCTTTTATCGCCGACGCTTTTCGACGGCGGGAACGTCCGATAGCGAGCGGCTTTACTTACGCTCCTTGCGCCATTGACGAAAGAAAATGATGACCGCAACGACAGCGAAAATAAAGATCACCACCATCAAAGCCAGTACGATGTAGAGTTCTCTTGTCCCCGCGTCCATCTCGTCAAATTCAATCAAAAGAGCAGAACTGTAACGCCGCACTCAAAAGTTGACTGAAGGCGCTTTCAGTCAACCTTGGACAATCCTATGATCTTACGCGGAAAAGTAGTAAAGGCCACTGTCAAAAGCGGCCTCCACTTATCCTGAATCGGGGCGAGAGGATTCGAACCTCCGACCTCTCGGTCCCAAACCGAGCGCTCCACCAGGCTGAGCTACGCCCCGCTAATTAAGTTCAGCATTGACTAAAGCCAAACCGTTTTGTGTCAGCCATTCTAGCGGGCCGTTTCCTCAAGGGTCAAGCTTGCGTCCCGAAATGGTCGAGTAGGAAAGGGAGCGCGGCCTTGAGTGCGCGAGCGCGATGGCTGATCTGCTGTTTGATTTCGGCGGGTAGCTCTCCGAAGGTTTGCTCATAGCCGTCAGGCACGAAGACCGGGTCGTAGCCGAACCCGCCCGTGCCCTGTGACGCGTGCGCGATGCGGCCTTCGCACGTCCCACTAAATAGTTCGACGAGGTTCGATTTGCTATCGGCGATGGCAATGACGCAGACGAAGCGTGCGCGCCGGTTGGCGTTGCCTGAGCGCGAGAGGGCGGCGAGGAGACGTTCAACGCGCTCGGCGTCGGTCGCTTCGGGGCCGCCGTAGCGAGCGGAGAAGACTCCGGGCGCGCCGCCCAGAGCTTCGACTTCCAGACCTGAATCGTCGGCGAGCGTCCAGCAACCCGTCTGCGCGGCGTAGCTCCGAGCTTTGAGCGCGCTATTTTCCTCAAAGGTCGAGCCGGTTTCTTCGACATCCTCAACCGCCGGGAAATCCGCAAGGCTTCGCAGCCGCAAGTGAAACGCCCCGAGCAGCGATTCAACCTCCAGCACTTTGCCACGATTACGGGTAGCGATCAGTAGTTCCTTCGGCATCTTCTGTCACCTTTACAAAGCCCTGCGGCCAGAATAGAGGGCTGATATTGGCCCGCCTCCGATGATTTCACAAGAATTTTTGCAAGAGAAGCGATTTAACGCTTACAATCAAACTGGGCATCTGTTGGATGAGCGCCATCTTTCAATTTATTCTGACACGAGCAACCGGCGAGTCTTCGGAAAGCAAAGGGATGGAACCAGCAAAGTCTTCAGAGTTCAAGCCGACGAACGGGAGCCAGGACATCTTTCGCAATAACGGGCCGGCGCATGAGCTTGGCCTGTGGCTGCGCGCTCTCGGCGGTTTTTTTGAAGTGCGTAATCACCCGGCGTCGAGCCCCGACCAACCCGAAGTCACGTCACGCGACTGGACGGTCGAGACCCGCATCACGCGCAGAGTGCTGTTGCGCGCCACTCAACTCTCCTACAGCCTGCTGAGCCCGTACACGACTCAGGCCGACGCTCTCTACGAGGTCGAAGAGGACGGGGCACAGGGCATATCGCCGCCTGCGACTTTCCATGCCGAAGCACTGGCTAATGCCGCCGCACGATCATACATGACGCTGGCGGAAGCCTTAAAGGATACGCTCGGTCTCTGCGAATCGCTGCTTGAAAAGCCGACCGTTAACCTGCATACGTGGGTCAGCCTGGGGAAAATTGTGGCGCGCCAGCTGGACCAGCTTGAGGGCGCGAAGTCCGTGATGCGAACCGAGCAGCATTACTCGGTGGAGAATTTGCAGGATTCGCTGGTCGCCCTCACGCGCCGCGCGGATGTTCCAGCCTCCTTTGGCCCTGACCTGCTCATAATTTTCACAGAGCTGGCGCGGCTGCTCAGGCGACTGGAATTTATCGAAAGCCTGCTCAAGCGCGATCAGCCGCTCAAGCAGACGCTGCCCATCTTTGCCCTCATCCATGAAGGAGCGCGATGGCTGATGGAGTTTATCGAAGCCTGTCTGGCGCGCGCCGAGGGCCTCGATCAAAAGATCATTGACGAGCTTGATGTCACCAACTATGCCATGCTGATGGAACTGCGCCGGGTGTACACGCAGGAGCTGCTGGACGTAATCTCGATGCGGCAAGCGCCGACGATCTACGCCAGAATTGAAACAGCATACGGCCTGCTCAATAACTGCTTCCAGCAATCCACGACCGGGCTGGCGCAGGTCTTCGACCCCGCGCTTGACGGCGCGAGGCTCTTCGATACTTTTCACATCAAGCTCGAACAATCGACGGCGCTGCGGCGCGACCTCTGGCTTCTGCTCCAACTCGTCAAGCGCGCGGAGAAGGAACGCGACCAGCATCCTGTTTCACAGCTTATCGCGAGGCTCAATGCGTTCCGCAATGGAAGCATGCGCTACCTGATGTACAAGGATTGGGATGCCTGCGAGCGTTTTATGGAAGAGGTTTCCGCCGCGCGAGGAGCAATCGAATTGACGCCCGTGCTCCATCGCTTCGGCGCATATCTTGAGACTTTATTCAATCAGGTCAACCTGCGCTCGGTGCTCGCCAACTCCGCCTTCGACTATCCTGCGCTGGAAGACTCATCGAGTTGACCTTCATGAAATATAAGATGAAGGGTTAGCGCGCTGTGCGACGCTGATCTCAGCGGTGTCAACGCGTCGGCCCGGACTGAGTCTCAGGCGCGAACTCTGAGGCGAGCGCGCCGAACTGCCCGAAGGATGAGCGCGTAGTCTTCTCGAAGCCTCCTTCGGACAATCGCGTTGCGCTGACGGCGTAAGGCATTTGACCAAGCGAGCGCTCCACTTCCGTTTCGTTGAAGGACTTCACGCTCGCCCCGCGCTGGATGGCAATCGCCGTGATAAAGTTGCGAGCCGACAACCTGTCATCCGTGTAGGTCACAGCATTGGCCGCACTGTTCATCGAAGCAAGACGGGCGGCCCCTTTGAAAGCATCGGCCCGGCTCAGCGTCTGACCCTTCGCGCGCGCTTCAAGACAACGGCGCACATTAGGTGTCGCACCCATAACCAGTCGCCCGTCGACGAAGCTGGCTGCGCCGCGCTCCTCTTCCTTCGAGACCATCATTAAAGCATCGCCCACCTGCTCCGTTCCAGCCCCTGCGCCGAGCCTCCTGGAGACCAACTCTCTGAGCGCCTTTTCATCGCGCACCTCTACGATAATGACCGTGCTTGTGCCCGTATCGTCCAACCTCGCCGTGACGAACTCAGGCCCGGCGGCGCGCAGAAAAGTCTCCGGCTCGTCAATCCCGTAAGGCTTGAACAGGGTATCGGAAAGCCGCGTAACCACGAACGCGCCGACCGTGTCCAGCTGCGAGATGACCGCGCCCTTCAAGCCGCGCCATGCCGCCACCGCGTCGCCCGATTCGTAGCGTGACATCGAATAGGTATCGGCTGGCAATAGATCGCCGGCGACGTTCGTCCCCTTATCAGTGAATGCGAGAGGGGCACGCAGGCGTGCCGCCGCCCCGTTTTGAAGCGAGAGAAAATAGCGGTCTTCAACTATGCCGCCCGTCATGCGAGCGCTCCACCCCGCGCCACCCAGTATCTTGCTCGCGAGTTGCGGCAGGACGACCGCCGCCGCACCCTGCATACGCGGATCTTCCGAAAGCTGTGCAACATAGATCGCCGCCGCGACTTCCAGCAACGGAGCCGCGCCCTTCGACGAAACAAAACCGAAGGCGAGCGCCCCGTTACCGGCCACGCGCTCGCGCATCTCTTCCAGCTGTGCGTCGCCCGCCAGATTTTGCCGCTCGCCGCGCCGGACAGCCAGACAAGCGCGCACAGCAGCTTCATCATTGCCTATGACTGCGACGCTTTCTAACACGGCCAGGATGATGCGTCTCTTATCCGTCGGCGAGCTCCACGTCAAAAAATCTGTTCCATCCACCTGCCTGCGCTCAAAGCGCGGCTCTTTGTAAGCGCGCCGCGCGAAATCCCCGATTCTGCTCTCGACGGCAGAGCGCGCCCGCCCTGCGCTCGTATGAGTCTCAACGACGACCGCATAACGCGGCTTGACCTTCAAGGTTTCGCCAGCATCAGCCGCGTCGAAACCCATCACGGCAACGGCTACCTGCGCGCGCGAAAACACCACCGCCTCAGCCGGGCCAATCCCCGTCCACAGGGCCAGACGGCTCAACCAGCCAATCCGGCCCAGATCGGTCCTGATACCGGCTGGCCCGGCCAGCGCTGTCCAGGCATCCGTGGAAGTGATGGCGCTCGTGATCTGCGGCAGGCTGTTGGCTTCCATGTAGACGAGCGTATCGGCTGGGACATAGGTCGCCATGTCCACCTTCTGGAAACGGTTCCACCAGAGCCAGATGCCTGCCAGTAGAATGAGCACGACCGCTGCGAGCAGCAATCTACGAGCGATCTTCATTCTCCCGGCCTTTCTCCTTCAAGGGAGCGCGCAGTTGGGCCGGGCTCATGCCCGGAGGCTGTGGTGATAGACCAAGCGATGTGATGTTGGTGTGGACGGATGAACATTGCCGCTCTGATTTAGACTGTGATACTTTGATGCCCACTTCTTATCTTACATTGCTTGCTACGTTGAGCAAATTTCCGGCAGCGGCTCGGGAGGTCTCCAAATGATAATCGTCATGAATCGTATCCCCGTCGCCAGTGGGCGCGAGCAGGATTTCGAGCAGACCTTTATGGAGCGCGACAGGGCCGTGGACTGTATGCCCGGCTTCATAGACTTGCAGGTGCTGCGGCCCACCGAAGGCAACATTTACGTCGTTCTCACACGCTGGAAATCACGCGAAGCCTTTCAGGAATGGACTGAATCGGAAGCCTTCGTCTCGGCGCACCGCAAACAGTCTCCGGGCATGGCCGAGGAGCGCCCGACCCTTGAAATCTACGAAGCATTTGCCGGATGAAATTCTGGAAGCGCCTGTCGGCTTTTCCAGAATATAAGCCTAAAACCCGGCGCGAACAGCCCCTTTCGTCCTCTTACTCTTTCCTCTTCAATAATTAAACATGGAAAAATAACAATTGACAAGGTTGTCCGCACTGTTGTAATCTCGGTTTTGAAGGTGGACGGCCCGGTTCACCCTGTTTAGAGGCCATGGCCTTTAATTACTCGATTGAAAGCGCGACGCCACAGTCCGGCTCGAATAAACACGGACGATAGAGCGCGTCGCCTTCTTTGATAGTCAGCCGATAAAGGCACACCTCGCGTGAGCGGGGGTCGCAAAGCTAACGGGGGTCAAGCGTGCGTTAAGCGTTTGAGCTGGCCGGGTTGCCGAAGTGAGACGGTCAAGCGTAGCCCGGGCCATTTCACGCTGCGCGAACGATCCCTCCCACCCCTCTTCTTAGCTTTCCTCTTTTCACGGCACGAACTTTCCACGCTGTGTTCAATCACGGTCAACCCCATCAAAAGAAGCCCTCTGCAACCGAGCTAATCGAGCGTTTGTCGGTGCGCTCTTCAATCACCCCCTTGAATCCCCCAATCCATACAACTTCGACCAAACGCGCGCGCGTCAACGCATCGAGGGCACGCAAAGCCCGCCAGCGTCTTCGCGAGCGCAATCGCAAGCGATCTGTAGGGTCGCGAGGAACCAGCAAGTCATGTTGAAACGTGGTCTCGGCAAAAAGAATCTGGTTGGTCTGGACATCGGCTCAAGCTCTGTCAAAGCGGTCGAGCTACAGGGCAAGCGCGACAGTCTTCAACTCGTCAGCCTCGGTTACGAGAACCTTCAGGCCGACTCTGTCGTTGACGGCCAGATCATGGAGCTTAACAACGTCTCCAACGTCATCTCTAACATCTTCCGCGACCAGCAGATCAAGACCGAGCGGGTCGTGGCCGGCGTCAGCGGCCATTCCGTGATCGTCAAGAACATCGTCGTGCCGCAGATGACCGAAGACGAGTTGATGGAATCCATAGAGTGGCACGCGGAGGAGCACATCCCGTTTGAGATTTCCGACGTGAGCCTTGACTATCAGGTCACTGGCTCTCAGCCGGATGCGCTTCAGGTACTCTTGGCGGCCTGTAAGCGCGACAAGATCGCCAACGTCAAACAGGCCATACAGCTCGCGGGCAAGCAGCCCGCCATCATTGATATTGATGCCTTCGCTTTGCAGAACTGCTACGAAGTCAACTACCAGCCCGCCGCCGGTCAGGTCATCGCGCTCCTTAACATCGGCGCATCGACGATGAACATCAACATCCTGAACGGCACACGGTCTGTGTTTACGCGCGACGTTTCGGTCGGCGGCAATCAATACACCGGGCTCTTGCAGAAGGAGCTGTCGCTCACCTTCGATCAGGCCGAAGCCGTCAAGCGCGGGATGCCTCCGCCCGAGGGCGCTGAGGGGCACGCGATTGAGCCGATACTGGAAACGGTCTCGGACATCCTGGCGATGGAAGTGCAGAAGACCATGGATTTTTACCGAGCGACTGCCGAGGACGGCGAGGCCGCGGTGCAGAAGATACTGATTTCAGGTGGTGGGTCAAAACTTCCGGGCTTCATCGAATACCTTGCCAATCGTTTCGAGATGCCCGTCGAGGTCTTCGACCCGTTCCGCCGCATCAAGGTGGACACAAAGCGTTTCGATCCAGATTACATGCGCGAGGTCGTGCCGGAGATGGCCGTCGCTGTCGGGCTCGCTTTGAGAGGAGTGGACGCGGGATGATCAAAATAAATCTTTTAGAGTCGGTCACAGATCGCGCAAGCGGCGGGGTCGCTGTCGTCGAGGAAAGGGTCGCTAACCCGCGTGCCCAGACGATGGTGCTCGCGCTGGTCGTGGCCGCGATGCTGGTGCTCGCCATGGGCTATAACTATGTGAGCACGAGCGCCGAGCATGCGGCGGCGGTCAAAGAGCTGGAACGCCAGCAGCAGATAGCCAGCCAGATGGACGCCATCAATAAAGAGCAGGCCGAGATAGAGAAGAAGACCAAGGACATACAGCTCAGGATCGACGCCATACAGAAACTGCGCGCGTCGCAGCAAGGGCCGGGTTCGGTCTTGAGAGCGATTAAGGAGCGCATAGACAGCGTGCCGGGGCTCTATCTGGAAGGCATCGAGCACAAGAACGGCGAGCTGACGATTAAGGGTGGCTCTCCGAACGAAGCCTCTGTGACACGCTTCGGTCAAAGCCTTGAGTTCTCCTCCGGCCTCTTCTCCAACCTGAGCATTGAGACCGAACGCAAGACTCTCGACAAGGTCGCGCTCTCGGAAGACCCGAGTGAGCCCAAGCCTGAGGTGGTCAGCTTCACGATCAAGTGCAAGTACACGCCCGGCGGGCCGACACCCAACCCGACGACGCCGGCCCCGGCGGCGACCGCCCCGGGAGCGCCTTCCAACCAGATCGCTCAGAAATAGCGGACGCAGGCTGCACGCGAAGGGAATTGATTCGTCATGAGACTCGACAGCTTACTAACACTGCCCTGGTATCTGAGGATGGTCATCTTCAGCACTCTGGCTTTCGCCATCTACGCGGGCTTCTGGTATTTCGTAACCGGCGGCACGCGCGCCGAGACCGCAGAGCTGAACGCCCAGATCGCCGAACTGCTTCCGAAAAACGAGCAGGCGCGCATCGCCTCGCAGCGTCTCAACGAGTTCCGCGCAGCCTTCAAAAGTCGTCAGGCGGAGTTTGATGACCTGAGAGCGCTGTTGCCGGAACAGCGTGAGCTGACGAGCGTGCTGCAAAGCGTTCAGGACAGGGCACGCCTGAGCCGCCTGACCCTGCGCCGCTTTACGCCGAAGGATGATTTTCAGCAGGACTTCTACAGCGGCAAACCGATTGAGGTCGAAGTGACGAGCAGCTTCGCCAACCTGCGCGAGTTCTTTGAGCAGATGGCGAAGTATCAACGCATCGTCTCGATCACGGATTTCAAGCTCAAGCAGCTTGAGGATAAAGAGCGAGAGCAACAGCCCGGGCGAACGCTCGATGCACAGTTTTTGATGTCCGCTTACTACGTGTCTGCGGAAAAGCCCGCTGCCCCGGCAGCCAAGCCACAAGCGGCGGCAGCGCCCGCCCCGTCGCCAATCCCCTAGTCGAACCGAGAGGACTCTGAGAGCTGCCCTTCCCGCGGCAATCACGGAGAGAGAGCAAATGAAGCAATTCAAAGGAAACGTCCACAAGATCATCTTCGGCCTCGCCATGGGCGGCGCAATCCTCCTGACCTCGGGCGCGCTCTCGCGCACGCAGGCGCAGGACGCGAGCCGCGCGGCTAGTTCCAACGGACAGAGGGCCGGCCAGCGTGATCCGTTCGAGAAATATAAGCCGCCGGTCAAGAGAGTGAGGGCTGTCCCGACGCCCATCCCTCCGCCGTCCATACAGGAGCGCATACAGCGCTACAAGGCTCAGAAGATGGCGGCGATGAACGCGCAACTGCCCGCGCCCAAGCCGACGACGGCGCTGCTGCTCGGCGAAGTGCAGATCACCGGGATATTCCGCACGCCCAGAGGGTACGCGGCGATGGTCGAAGCCTCGCCGATCAAGCTTTCCTATGTGATCTACCCGGGCGAAACTTTTTTTGACGGCCAACTGGTCGCCATTGAAGAAGACCGTCTGGTCTTTCGTCGCGAATCGCGTTGGAGCGATGGCCGGCGCGAGATGGCGGTCGAAATCAAGCCGCTGCGGCAGGCCAATGCCGTGGCGGACTCCATGACCTCGGCCCGGGGAGCTGCGGCTCCTGCCGCCGCCGAACCTGCCAGAAGCCAGGGGGCGCGCAGCGCCTCTCCCGACAAGCAGTAGCCAACCCTTTGGGTCTCAAAATGTGTGTCGGGAAGCCTGAGCCCGCCACGCTTTGAGACCCAAAAGCCCTATGCGCGAACCTTTTCTCTGCGGAACTCTTCCGGGAAATATTCAAAGGGCTCGCGCACTCTCTTGATAATCCATGCCGGTAGGCGTCCGCGTTGTGCGGCGCGCGCTTTTTGCGGAATCCCTTCAGGGGAGACTGACGAGCGCAGCGCGTGGTGGATGCCAGGACCGACGCTTCCCTTAAGGAGGGAAACATGTCTGATCAGCTTTACCTGATTGCAGCCATCAAAAGAGGCGCGCTCGTCCTCTTCGTGATGTGCTCGCTCTACGCGCTCGCTTCGGCGCGCCCGAACATAGTGCCGGTGGCGACGGGCATAAGCGCCACCACCTCCGGCGCTTCGACCTTCATCACCATCAGCGGTACGGCCCCGATGGCTTATACGGTCTCGCGGCCAGACCTGCGCACGATCCTCGTTGATCTGCCGGGCGTTGACGCGACCCGTCTGGCCCAGTCCTATGCGATGGGCACGCCTCTGGTCTCCGGCGTCATGGTCGAGCGAGAGAATCGCCCGAACATGAAACCGCTGGCCCGTTTCCGCATAGCCTTGCGCGCGCCCGCGCGTGATCGCTCGCAGATGGACGACAATAATCTCGTGCTGGTGCTTTCGCCCGGCGCTGCTTTAGACGCTGCGCGTAATTCTGCTCAGCCGTCACACGTTCAGACAGCTTCCGCGCCGGCAAGCGCCGGTCAGGCGAGAGCCCTCGCTGTGGAGCAGGGGGCTTCAGGCCCGGCAGCGCAGCAGCCGACGGTGACGATCACGCCCGCCGATAACAGGACTACGCAGTCCGAGCAGGGACAGCGCTACGGGCAAGCGGGTTTCGTCGGCGAGCCGATCAACCTCAATGTCGTCAACGCAGATATACGCGACATCCTCAACTACATCACCGAACAGTACGGCGTTAATTTCGTCATAGATTCTTCCGTCGGCCCGATTCCCGTCACGGTCAACGTCACGGACGTGCCCTGGAATATCGCGCTCGACGCAATCCTGCGGGCCAACCGTCTGGGCGTTGACGTGAACGGAAACATCCTGCGCGTCGCGACCGTGGAGGTGCTCGCGTCCGAGGCTGCCTCGCAGCAGAAGATCAGCGAAGCGCGGCTCGACAATTCGCAGTTGCTCACGGAATTCATTCGCCTCAATTACGCGCGCGCCTCCGGCACGCTGGCGCAGGCGGCTGGCCCTAACAGCGGCTTCACCGGCGGCTCGACTTCACAGGGAGAGTCAACGGGCGGCGGCGGTGGCGGCGCGCAGGGCAGTAGCGGCGAGCAGGGAATCCTTCCGATCATCGCGCGTCGTCTCTCGCGTCGCGGCAGCGTAGAGGTCGATGGCCGCAGCAATACTCTGATCGTTACAGATGTCAGAGAGAACATAGACGCCATTCGCCAGCTCGTCACGCTGCTCGATCAGCCAGAGCCGCAGGTCGAGATTGAGACGCGCATCGTTATCGCCAACCGCAGCTTCAGCCGCGACCTGGGCGTTCAGATTTCCGCCCTCGCCATCGGCTCTGACGGTCGCGCGGGCTCGTTTGCGACCGTTCCCGGCAGCACGACCGGCACGGGCGGCGGCACGGGCGGCAACACGACGGGTCTCAGGCCCGGCGGCGTGCCCGTCGGCATCGGAGTTGAGCCGACACGCGCTCTCGGCGCTAATCTGCCGAGCACGGTCATAGGCTTGACGACCGGTGTGATCGGCACGGCGCAGATCAGCGCGCTCATTACCGCTGCCGAGAACAAGGGGCAGGCGAAGATCGTCGCCACTCCGCGCGTCACGGCACTCAATAATCGCAAGGCGGAGATTTCCAGCGGCCAGCAAATCCCGGTCGTGACTCCGCAGACGGGCGCAGGTGGTACGGGCGGCGTCCTCGTCTTTACGACCACGTTCGTCTCCGTTCCGCTGAGGCTCGAAGTGACGCCGCAGATCACGGACGCGGGCACGGTTGTGCTGCGCGTGGTTGCGGAAAACAACAGCGTCAACACGACCATCGCAGTCAACGGCACGCCCGGCATTGACACGCAGAAGATGGAGACGGAAGTATTAGTGCCGGACGGAGGCACGACCGTGGTGGGCGGTGTGCTGGCGGACAACGAGAGCGAGATACAGAATCGCACGCCGGGCCTCGCCTCGATTCCTGTGCTGGGCAATCTCTTCAAGCGCAAGGCCGTTACGCGCCAGACCAACGAGATTCTGTTCTTCATCACGCCTCGCATCTATCGCCCGGACTTCCATGGCCGTCCGACCTCCGGTACTGTCGGAGCCGGGACGCGCTCGACCACAATCATTCAGCCTGTGCCGCTCGGCAATCCTCCGAGCAATACGCCGACCCCGACGCAGTTGCAGCAACAGCAGCCGGGAACGCCCACTGGCCCCGCAGCCCCCGGAGCACAGTTCAACGCTCCGACTGGCACGCCCAACGGCCCGGCCTCGCGCCCCTAAACCTTTGGAGGCTTGAAGAGAGATGTTCAAAGAACCACTTGAAGCAATCCTTGATCGCACGGACGGAAGCCTTGGGGCTCTGATCATGGGCATTGACGGCATAGCCGTCGAGAAAGTCCTGGTCGGGGAAGGCGATGAGGCCAATCTGGACATCGCCGCCGCAGAGTTCACCTCGCTCATCCGCAACGCACAGCGGACGGGCACGGATGTCGGACTCGGAGGCTTGAAAGAACTCGTTATCTCCTACGATAGCGCGTCCGTCATTATGAGGCTTTTCAATCGCGACTACTTCGTCGTGCTGGCCCTCAAACCCGACTGCAATCTAGGTCGCGGTCGCTTCGAGCTACGCAAAGCCGAACTGCAACTCGCACGCGAGTTCGCAGTCTAGGCTTCGCCCTAGCTAACTCAAAAACAAAAGAGGGGCTGCTCTTAATACAAGAGCAGCCCCTTTCCATTTTGCAGCGCGGTTGGTTTGAATGCCTAGCCCGTGCCGGGAGGCATCTGTACGGACGGCATGCCGCGCAGGATGATGCGCTGGCGGCGTGCGACGCGGCGCGGGTTAAGGCGCGGGTTGAAGACTTTCAGCGGGCCGGGAACCATTGCCGAGAGGTAAGCCGCCTCGCGCGCCGTCAACTGCGAGGCGGGTTTGCGAAAGTAGTATTGCGATGCGGCCTCCGCGCCAAAGATGCCGTCGCCCCACTCTATGATATTGAGGTAAAGCTCAAGGATACGCTTCTTCGACAATTGGCGTTCGAGAAAATAGGTGATGACGGCCTCTCGCCCCTTTCGCACGAAAGACCTCTGCGACGAGAGATAGAGGTTCTTGGCGAGCTGTTGTGTGATGGTGGACGCGCCGCGCTTGAAGTCAGGCATGGCCGGAATCCAGCTCGATTGATCGTCGCCCTCCTGTTTGGCTTCCTTCTCGGCCTCTCGCTGGGCCTCTTCCCACGCGTGCTGTATGGCCGCGTAATCGAAGCCATGGTGGGTCGCGAAGTTGGAGTCTTCACCGGCGAGGATTGCGCGTTGCAGTTGAGGGGAAATCTGTTCGAGCGGAACCCAGATTTGATAACGCTTCGGTTCTTCGCCACGCGCTCGGGCCTCCTTGATTCGCGTCTCGATCAGCGAAGTCGTCGCCGGATTCTCAGACCGCAGCCTTGAGATCGAGGGAAAGGTGATGAACTCATAGCCGAGCCAGCCAATGAAGACCCCGACCAGCACCCAGCTCCAAACTTTGATCCAGTGTCGCATCCCACAAACAGACTAACTTCTACGCGCTCAGGTATCAAATCGACCCGAAGCGAAAAGGCGCGCCCGGCGTCACCTTTAATGCCGAACGCTTAAAATAGATGAGACTGGAAGAGGATTCAAACAGGGATATGCAGGATGAAAGACGAAAGCATTAATAGATGAATGCTTCATGCTCTTTCTCTTTATCCTGACCCTCTCTGTCCGTCCCTGTTCATTGCTTTCCTGGCCCTCAGTATTGAATGAGGCTGCCCTCACGCTTGGCGCGGCGCACGGCGCGTCCGAAGACCCAGAGGGAGAAGGGAAGCAGCACGGCCAGAAAGAGGAGTAGCGTCAAAAGCGGCTCGCGCACCTGTGACAGACCCTGACCTTCAATCAGGACGCGCCTGATACCGTCGAGCCCGTAGGTTGGCGGAAGGATGCGCGAGACGCTGGCGAAGCCCTGACCCGCATACTCTCGCAAAAGCTGCGTCGGAAAAAAGACGCCGGAGAAAAGCGCCGAGCCTGTGCCGAGGAAAATCCCGAACGGGTCGCCGCGCTTAAAGACCATGGCGAAACTCGCGGAGAGTATGCCGAGACAGGCCAGCACCAGCGTCGTCAGCAGGAGGAACATGAAAGCGAGCAGGTAGTTGCCCTGATAATGCACGTCGAAGAAGAGCCAGCCGAAGAAAAAGTACAGGAAAGAGTAGAACGTCGCCTGCACGAAATCCCACGCGGAGCTTGCGATGATCATCGTCGGCATATTGATCGGAGTCAGCAGCACGCTCTCAAGCGTGCCTTGCGTCTGCTCCTGCCTGATTGCGGTCGCCAGGCTGGAAAACCCCGTCATGAAATAGTTGAGCACGGCGAGCCCTGTAATCCACGCCGCCAGAGGATTGCGCCACTGCGGGTATTCGGTATTGACGAAGCCCTCGAAGATGCGCGAGATGAAGAACAGTGTCGTGACGGCGATGAGGATCGAGAGCATACGCAGGAAAAACTCCATGCGATAGCTGACGGCCAGCAGGAAATCACGCACGACGAAGGCGCGCACGCGTCGCAGTAAAAGCAGCATGCTCGTCATCTTTTCTCTTCGCCCCCCTGCTCGTCCTGCTCGTAGCTCTCCATCACTTCGAGCAAGGTCGCCCGTTCCGTATCGAAGGAGATGATGCTCGCCCCCGTTTCATGCAGGGCTCTGGCAGCCGCGTCCAGCCGGTCATCATCCGTCTCTCGCGCGAACGTGATGAGAGTGGTCTCATCGGAGTCTTTTACTTCGAGATCATCCAGCACGTCCGTGAGCAGGCGCTTGACGCCGTCCGCATTCGCGCCGCGCACCTTTATCTGGATGCGCTCCGTCTGTTTGTGCAGGGCACGCAGGCGGGCGGGCGTGTCCAGCGCGCGAATGTGCCCGCGACTGATGATGGCTACGCGCGCGCAAAGCTCTTCGACTTCGACGAGATTATGCGAGGTCAGCAGAATCGAGACGGGCGGCGTCGCCGTAGCCAGCGATTGAATGAGGGCACGCATGCGCGCGGCGGCCAGAGGGTCAAGCGAGCGCGTGGGCTCGTCCAGCAGCAGGACGGGGGGATTCGCCAGCATCGCTCTCGCAAAGGCCATGCGCTGTTTGTTGCCCGTCGAAAGCTCGCCGAAGCGTCGGCGCGCCAGCTCTCCCAACTCGAAACGCTCGATCAGCTCATCTATGCGACGGCGCGCGCCCGTGTCGCGCAGCCCGTAGAGCCGCGCGAAGAACATCAAATTCTGCTCGACCGTCAGCCGCCAGTAAAAGCTTCTCTCTTCGGCGGTCGCCAGACCTATGCGGTTGCGAACCTCTTCTTCGTCACGCACGCTGTCGTAGCCCTTGACCGAGACGCTGCCCCTTGTCGGCTGCACGAGCGTTGCGACGATCTTCGTCAGCGTGGTTTTGCCCGCGCCGTTGCGTCCGATAAGGCCGAAGATTTCGCCTTCCTTCACCTCGAAGGAGACATCACGCAGGGCCTCGACGGGAGGCTTGATCGGGCGGCGGAACAATTTTTTGAGGCGCTCAAGCGAAACAGGATACGTCTTTGAGAGCTGCTTGATGGCGACCGCAACGGCGCGGCCCGTCGCCGCACACGGCGCGTCCTCCCTTTGATTGGCCGCGCCCTGCTCCTCTTTGATTGCTGCTGATGACATAAGCAGTTGAAAATTAACAGGGATGGACAAAGATCGTCAGGATAAAGAGAGAGCATGAAGGCATGAATGCTTTAAAGCTTTTTCTTTATCCTGACCCTCTCTGTCCATCCCCGTTTGAATCTCCCGCGCCATAAAGGCGATCCGGGTTTCGGCAGGGACTCTTAAAAACCTCTGCGCCTGCTTCTGACCCCGACGCCGACGCGACGCGGGATGCCAATGCCGACGCGCATGGTGCGTGGATGACGGCGGCCACGAACCGAGCGCCTCATGTAGGTTCCGCGCCGCAGTTGACGGCCACGATTGATGCGTCTGACGCGACGGCGAACCATCCGACGCATGACGCGGCGGCGACGGCGCACGGTTCGCCTGCGACCGATGCCAATGGACTGCAAGGATGCCGTTGCGGCGACTGAGACGGGCAGAGAATTCGCCTGCATCTCCTCGGCAGACGAGTTCACCTCGCTCGCTTCAACAGGCACGTGCATGCTCAGGAGAAAAGTCGAAAGCACGATGCTAATCAGGGTTTTCTTCATACTGACCTCCGGGTAACAGGTTTAAGAGACTGAATGAATAGAGCCGGGTTACAGACAAGGACGACCGAGGCGCGCAGACCTGACCAGCGCCTCGCCGCAGTAGCCCGGAAGTTTTGAGCAGGGAGAGAAGCTCTGAGCCCCAGCGATTTATCATTTAGCGGCCAAAGGTGTCAACAGGTTTTAAGCTCAGCGCTTGCGCTGTCGCGGGTCTAAGTATTCGCGCAGGCCGTCGCCTATGAAATTGAAAGCGAGCACTGTGAGCGCAATCGCCAGACCGGGAAAGATGAGCGCGTGCGGCGCGGACTGAAGCGTCGAAAGATCACGGGCTTCCTCTATCATCACTCCCCAGGACGGCGCGGGAGGCGGCACGCCCAGACCAAGAAAAGAGAGCGAAGCCTCTGCCAGAACCGCACCTGCCATTCCTAAGCTCGCCTGCACGATGAGCGGTTGCACGGCGTTCGGCAGAATATGCAGAAAGAGTATTCGCATATCGCCCGCGCCAAGGGCACGCGCCGCCTGCACGAAATCATACTCGCGCACCTTCAAGACCTGCCCGCGAATCAGGCGCGCGTAGCCGACCCAGCCGATGATGCACAGCGCGAAGATCAGCTTGTTGAGGCCAGCGCCGAGAAACGCCACAAGCGCAATCGCCAGCAGCAGCCCCGGAAACGCCAGAAAGACGTTGAACAAATAGCCGGACATCAGCCGATCAAGCCAGCCGCCGTAGTAGCCTGCGAGCGCGCCAAGGATTGTCCCGACGATGGCCGAGACCGCGACGACCGTGAGCCCCACGCGCAGCGAGATACGCGCGCCGAAGACAACACGCGCGAAGATATCGCGGCCCGTCGAATCCGTCCCGAACCAATGAGCGGCAGAGGGCGGCAGATAACGCATCGGAAGATTGGTCTGGCCCACCTCCTGCGTGGCAATCCACGGCGCAAAGACCGCGACCACGATCAGAATCACGACGACGACGAATCCAAAAACAGCTAAACGGTTCATAAGAAAACTGTGATGAGCGACAAGTGACGAGTGAGAGAACCAAAAGCAGGAACAGTGACGAGAGCGATGCTGTCTTTAGCTTGCCGCTCGTCACCTGTCACTCGTCACTGCACTCTTATCCTCGGGTCGAGCCAGCGGTAGACCATGTCTGTGAGCGCGTTGGCGAAGATGTAGGTGACGCTGATGACCAGCACACAGCCCTGCACCAGACGATAATCGCGCTTATTGATTCCGTCCTCAACGAGCAGCAGCCCTATACCGGGCCAACTGAAAATCTTCTCCGTGATAATCGCACCGGCAAGAAGCACGCCTAGCTGCAAGCCCAGAATAGTGACCACGGGAATCAGGCCGTTCTTCAGGACGTGCTTATAGACGACCTTGTTTTCGCTCAGGCCCTTGGCGCGGGCCGTTCGCACGTAATCCTCGCCCAGCTCTTCTATCACCGAGGAGCGCACCATGCGCGTCAGTATGGCGGAGAGCGCTGCGCCCAGCGTGACGGCTGGCAGGATGATGTCTTCGGGATAGAAACGGCCTGAGGCGGCGAGCCAGCGAAGCTTGACGGAGAAGATATAGACCAGCATTGGCCCAATGACGAAGCCGGGCAGACTGATGCCTATGAGCGCGACGACGCTCGAAAAATTGTCGATCAGCGTGCCGCGATTTTTCCCTGCCACGACGCCTAGAGGGATGGCTATGGCGACGGCGATGATGAGCGCGGCAATCGCCAGCTCTATGGTCGCCGGGTAACGTTCGAGAATCAGGTCGCGCACGGGCCGGTCGGTGCGAAAAGAGCGGCCCATGTCGCCGTGCAGAACGTCTCGCCAGTATTCCACGTAGCGATTGCTCATGCCGTTCCAGCGAAGATGGCGTGACCCGCTCGCGTCCTGCGGAAAGGAGACGAAGAAGGGCGGTCGGTCGAGGCCGTGCTTTTCGCGAAACTGTGCGATCAGCTCCGGCGTCGCCTGTTCGCCGAGGATGGCGATTGCCGGGTCGCCCGGCACAAGCTCTATGAGCACCGTCACCAGTGACACGACAGTCCAGACGACGAGAAGCAGAAGGCCAATGCGGCGTAGGAGACCAAGGATCGTGTGCTTCATCTAAGACTGCGGCGCGCGCCCGTTCAGTTGGAATGCTGGATTAACAATCCCGGATAATAGCAGAATTAAGAGGTCTTGACAGCAAGAAAGCGGAAAACTCCCGTGGCCCGAAAATTAAAACGTAGCCCGATAGTGTCCACTCCCTTCATATCCGTGAGCGGCCCCGACAACCGCGCACAGAAGAATGAAAGCGAACCTATCGGACTACGTTAGTGGTTGCATCACTCTTTTTGAGTCGTTCGCTCTGCAACCAAACTCGATTCAAGTCTGACGTGGCCGAGTGCCCATGTGCAGGGCAGCGATTCCGCCCGTCAAATTCCTGTATTCGACCTCCTCGAAGCCGACCCCACGCATCAACCCGGCAAGGCGTTTCTGATCCGGGAAGCGCGAAACGGAATCCGGCAGATACTCATAAGCGCCGCGCGACCCGCTGACGAGCCCGCCGATGCGCGGCAGCACGCGCGTAAAGTAGAACTGAAAGAGCCTGCGAAAGCCCGGCACGACGGGGCTGGAAAATTCCAGCACGGCGCAGCGCCCGCCCGGCTTTAAGACCCGCCAGAGCTCCTGTAACCCTCCCTCAACGCTCGCGAGGTTACGCAGGCCGAACGCGATGCTGACGGCATCAAACGCTCCGTCAGCGAAGGGAAGCCGCAAGGCATCACCCTCTATGAACGGAATCGTGGCCGCCTGCTCAGCGCTCTTGCGCGACGCAATCTCAAGCATCGGGCGACAGAAATCCGTGCCGATGACGCGAGCGCCCGTCGCGCGCGCGATAGCCAGCGATAAGTCTCCCGTGCCGCAGGCTACGTCCAAGGCGCGAGCCCCTTCATGTGCCAGCGATGCCTGCAATCTCTTCGCAACAAGCCGTCGCCAGCGCTGATCCGTATTGCCCGACAGGAGGTGATTTAAAAGATCGTAGCGAGCGGCGATTTTGCTAAACATTTCGCGTACTCGACGCGCATGATCGCCTTCGGCGCTATTTTTCCAATCGGACACAGTTAATCTAATCCTGTCTAGCGGATGGTTGCAGTAGAGTTGCGATACATTTGCAAATTAAAAAGGGGTCTTGGACGGGGCTGGGGTCGCAGAAGGAGCGGGCATCGCCTGCGGCGTGCTGGTGGCCGCTCCGATGACCTCCACTTTACCTTCGCGCTCAAGGTCTGCGCTAAGCTGGGAGGCGCTGCCGACTGCGACCGCGACCGCAGGCGTATCACGGAAAAGCTTTGCGGCCACGCGCTGCACGTCCGCCTGCGTGACCTGACTGAAGGCCCGCGCCTGATCGGCAACCGGCGGGAGCTTGTAGGTCGCGACATCCAGCCAGAGATCGGCAAACGTCTCAGGCTGCTCAAGCCGTTTATTAAAGAGGGCCAGCGCCTCGTTCCTGACGCGCTCGAACTCGACTGTGGTGGGCGGCGAGGTCGAGAGCGTGCGAAGGACGTTGCGCGCCGCCGCAAGGGTCTGCGCGGCGACGCCGGCGCGCACGCTCGCGCCCATGATAAAGAGGCCGGGCAGGACGTGCGCTTCGTTTCGGACGAAGAAGGCGCTCTTGCCAAGCTCCGGGAGCGCGGCCTGCCATCTGTCTCGCGCAAGCAGCGCGAGCATTGCCGCCGCCGAAGCGTCCCTGTCCGAGCGCGCGAGGGAGCGCGTCGCGAGCCTGATTTCGGCTGTCTCCGTGCCCGGCAGGTCAACCAGAAGCGTCCGCGTGTCCGGCAGCTCCGGCTGACGAAAAGTCGAGGGCACAACCGAATCGCTCTTGCGCCACATTCCCAGAAGCTGTCTGAGGGCTCGCATGGCCCGGCGCTCTTCCACGCCGCCGATGACGACCATCGTGGCATTGTTCGGGTTGAGAAATCTGTCGCGGGCATAGAGCAGGTCGGCGCGCTCTACGCGAGCCAGTGTCTCGGGCGTTCCGGCGCTGGGGCGTCCGTAAGGGAAATCACTGTAGAGACGGGCGGCGACGGCCCTGTCGGCAATCGTGCCCGGAACATTACCCGTCGCGCTGACCACCTTGATGCGGGCGTCGCGCAGCCTTGAGACCGTCTCGGGGACAAATGGAGTATTGACCAGCGCCGGGCTCAGCAACTCGACAATGCGCTCAAACTCCGAGGCGCGGCCCGTGAGAGTGATGTTGATCGAGTCGTAATCAGAGGTCACGTCGAGGCGACCGCCCAGCTCCTCCGTAAAGTAATCGCGCGTCGTCGGGTCTGGAAACAGCATGTCGCTCAGCAGGGCCATCGTGCCCGCCTTGCCTGCCAGATCAAAGGCCGCGCCGCTGTGTATGCGTAGCTTGACGAGGACGTTCGGGTCGCCCGCGCGCTTAAAGATCAGGACGTTGAGGCCGTTCAGGAGCTGCTCGCGGTGGGGCTCAGGCACGCTTTGCGTGGTCGCGAAGGCGTCGCCCGGCAAGAGCGCGAGCGAGAGGAAAACCACTAAAAAGCCTGATTTTATCGCACTAAATGTTAGGAATCGGGTGTTCATAGCTGACCTGAAAGAGCTTTCGGTAGATGAGCGGCCCGCCCTTCGCGTGACCGTAAATTTTATCCAGACCCGGCGGAAAAAAGTTGTGGAAGAGACGAAAACAGTTTAGAGACAGTCCGCACCCCGCGTCAACCGTTTGGCACTTTGCTGCATCAAAACTCCGGTTCAAGCAGGGTTTGCAGGCCGCGCGTGCCTGTTTCACACGTCAAGCAAAGATGAGTATAATGCGGTTCGGGTCAAAAAAGGTGGTCGGACGCCCCGTATCCAGCAAGCCTGCAACCGAAGATCGAATCACTTGAAAGAAAGTTTAGAACGCCGCTTGAGTGATAAAGCACGGGCTTTCCCCCTTGAAGCGGAACTAGAGGGTAGACATGAAACTGTGTCCAGTATGCCAGGAAGAGTTTGCCGATAAATTCAGCTTTTGCCCGGTCGACGGTACTCCCCTGAAAGGCTCCGTCGCCAGAAGCGCCGAGCCTTCAAAGCCCGAATCTCAGCATCCGTCTGAGCCTGCACCTCCCGCGACCCCCGTCGAAGCGTTCGAGACCGAGGATACGGCGACGTTGGTGTCGGGAGCGGCGGCGGCAGCCGGAGCGGCGAGCGCCTCGCAGGACAGCCACGCGGGCGAGTATCACCTGACGATCATCGAAGACCGTGGCATTACGAGCCGCCTCGTCGGAGAGTTGCGCGAGGTCGCGCACAGCTCCCAGTTGACCTGGCCCGAGTTCAAGCGCGACCCCATGGGCTTCGTCAAACGCTCCATCATCGCCTACGGGCAGATGCTGAAGCGTTTCTTCACGCGCCCGAACGTCGCCATAGCGATGGGGGCCGCCGTCCTTTCGATGGCAGTCATTATCGTCGCTGTCGCCTGGCTGGATCATTCCCAATCGGCACAGGGCGCTTCGCGTGCCCCCGTGATCGTCTTTACCCTGATCGCTCTGGGCGTGTTGGTCGCTATCTTCGCCGGGTGGATGAAGCGTGACCGCTCGGTCTCGACCGGCGGCGCTCTCTCGGGTGAAGGGGGCGGCTACGGCGGAGGGGCCGAATCGGCGGACACACAGGGCTTCGCCATTGCCACTATAGTCTCTTTCGCGTTCATCCTGGCCGTCATCGGCGGCTTGATGTTCGCCGATTACAGGGCAAGGCACGCCGCACAGCAGGTGGCCGAAAAGCAGAGAAACGACCTCGAATATCTTGGAGATATCACGGACATTCCACCCGAGCAGGAGAAGGTGGACAAAGGGCCGGCGGGCACGAACAAAGGCACTGGCGGAGGCTCAAAGCCCAAACAGGATAAGCCCGGAGGCGGAGGCGGCGGTGGCCGCGAAGAGCAGAAGCCTGCCTCTTTCGGCAAGCTCCCGCAGGCTTCCCTCACCATCCCGCAGGTCCTAGCTCCTGATCCGAATCCTCCCAGGATCAAGAATCCATCGCTGCCCGTGGCCGCCACCATCGATGCCGACCCGTTGCTGTTTCCCACCGACACGCGTCCCATCCCTTATGGCGACCCGAAGTCCAGATCCACGGAGGTGA
>DASVWI010000021.1:0-557543 GCA_036389675.1 Pyrinomonadaceae bacterium | reverse complement strand
GATGGTGATGCCCGGGGACAATGTGGCGATGGAGATCGAGTTGATCGCGCCGATAGCGATGGAGAAGGGGCTGCGGTTTGCGATCAGGGAAGGCGGGAGGACGGTCGGAGCGGGCACTGTCTCCGAAGTCATCGAATAGTCCTCCATTATTTTTGAGTTAAGGAAACTATGCTGAACGAAAAGATCAGAATCAGACTCAAGGCTTACGATCATCGCGTGCTGGATCAGTCCACCTCGGAGATCGTCGAGACGGCAAAGAGAACCGGCGCGCGAGTGGCCGGGCCTATCCCGCTCCCCACTTTGAAGAACAAGTGGACGGTGCTGCGCTCGCCGCACGTGGATAAGAAATCGCGCGAGCAGTTCGAGATCAGAACGCACAAGCGTCTGATGGACATCCTTGACCCGACTCCGCAGACCGTGGACGCGCTCATGAAGCTGGACCTTCCGGCAGGCGTTGATGTCGAGATCAAAGCGTTTGGCAGACAGTAAAAACAGGGGACGAAGGCCGGGGGCTGCGGGTCTGTAAAGCAAAAGACCTCTCCTGACCCCTGACCCCTCGAACCCCCGACACCTGAGGTTTTGTGATGATTAATGGAATCATCGGTAAGAAAGTCGGCATGACGCAGATTTTTGCGGCGGACGGAACGGTCACTCCGGTGACGGTGATCAAGGCCGGGCCGTGTATCGTCGTGCAGAAAAAATCTGCCGCCGGTCGCGACGGCTACAATGCCGTGCAGCTGGGGCTCGTCGAAGATCGCCCCGTCAAGTTGAAGAACGTCAACAAGCCCATGCGCGGGCATTTCGAGAAGACGGGCGGGGGCGTTCCCCCGACACGCATCTTGAAAGAGTTCCGACTCGCGGACTCGGAGGACGCGACCAACGTCGGAGATAAGGTGCTGGTTGACCAGTTCGCCGACGGCGATGCCATCGAAGTCATCGGGCGCTCCAAGGGGCGCGGCTTCGCCGGGACGGTCAAGCGTCACAACTTTAATCGCGGGCCTGAATCACACGGCTCGATGAACGTGCGCGCGCCCGGTTCAATCGGCCAGTCGGCCTACCCTTCGCGTGTCATCAAGGGCACGCGTTCTTCGGGCCACATGGGCGACGAGCGTGTGACGATCAAGGGGCTGACGGTGGCGCGTGTTGATGTCGAGAATAATCTGTTGATGGTGCGCGGCGCTGTGCCCGGCGCTAACGGCAGCGTGGTTGTGATTAAGAAGTCTACGAAGTGAAAAAGCAGGGGACAGGGATCAGGGGACGGAGTTCAGACGAACCCGACCGCTGATCCCCGACACCCGATTTGGAGTTGATGTTATGCCTACCGTTAAGGTGCGCAATCTGAAGAACGAAGAGGTCGGCGACCTTGAGTTGTCCGACGCCGTGTTCGGCGCTGAGCTGAACGAGTCTTTGATTCATGCCGCCGTCAGAAGCTTTATGGCTAATGCGCGGGCGGGCACGGTCGGGACGAAGACGCGCGGCGACGTGTCGGGCTCGGGCCGTAAGCTCTGGAAGCAGAAGGGCACGGGGCGCGCTCGCATCGCGTCGATCCGAAGCCCGCTGTGGAAGGGCGGCGGTAATACGCACGGGCCGCACGCGCGTGATTGGTCTTACAACATGCCGAAGAAGATGCGGCGCGGCGCTTTGCGCTCGGCCCTGTCGGAGCGCGTGCGCGAAGGCAATCTGATCGTTCTGGACGGCTTTACGCTCGACCAGCCGAAGACCAAGGATTTCCTGAATACGCTCGCGGCGCTGGGCCTCGCGGAGAGCAAGACGCTGATTGTCGATTCGCTCGATAACGACAATCTGCTGCTCTCGTCGCGGAACGTGCGGCGAACGAAGGTCGTCAACAGCTACGGCCTCAATATCTATGACCTGCTCTATCACGACCGAATAGTGCTTTCGCGCGCGGCTGCCGACGAGCTGACGGAGCTTCTCGATACGCAATCGAAGAAACGGGACGCCGGTAGTGCGGAGGACGAGCAGAGCAGCGACGCGGTTGAGCAGTCGAACACGGAAGAGGAGGCGGCCTGAAAAGATGAGAACTGTATGGGACATCATTAAGTCGCCGGTGATTACGGAGAAGGCTCTGGTCGCCAAAGAGGAGTCGCAGGACGCGCGACAGCTCCTGACCTTTCGCGTAGACCGCCGCGCCACCAAGCCCGAGATCAAATCGGCTGTCGAGACGATTTTTCAGGTCAAGGTGGACAGGGTGCGAACCATCAACTATATGGGCAAGATGGCGCGACGCGGGCGCTTCGAGGGGCGCAAGCCATCCTGGAAGAAAGCTTACGTCACCTTGAAACAGGGCGAGCAGCCGCTCGATTACGGCGAGGCAATCTAGAAAAGCAGGGGGCCAGTGCTGGGCTCTGAATCAGCCCCGGACACCCGACCCCCAATAAAGATATGGGCATAAAGAAACTTACACCGACATCGCCAGCGCGTCGTTACCAGACTTATTTGACGCGTGATGAATTAACGGCTGGGGCTGAGCCG
Organism: Pyrinomonadaceae bacterium; assembly: GCA_036389675.1. Lineage (GTDB taxonomy): Bacteria > Acidobacteriota > Blastocatellia > Pyrinomonadales > Pyrinomonadaceae > DASQYE01. The sequence goes on along the minus strand of DASVWI010000021.1, from coordinate 555,050 downwards.
GAGAAGTCTCTGCTTGAGCCGAAGACGCGCATCTCGGGTCGCAACAACGACGGGCGCATTACGGTCAGGCGGCGGGGCGGCGGCCACAAGCGTTTTTATCGCATCATCGATTTCAAGCGCGATAAGGCGGGCGTGCCCGGTCGCGTCACGCAGATCGAATATGACCCGAATCGCTCGGCACACATCGCGCTCATCACGTATCTGGACGGCGAGAAGCGCTACATCATCGCGCCGACGGGCCTCGAAGTGGGCAAGACCGTGATGAGCGGGGCCGAGGCGGATATCCTGCCGGGTAATGCCCTGCCGATTCGCAACATCCCGCTCGGTACGCAGATTCATAACATCGAGCTCAGGCCGGGCAAGGGCGGGCAGATGGCAAGAAGTGCCGGTGCGTTCGCGCAACTGGTCGCCAAGGAAGGCGACTACGCGCAGCTGCGTATGCCTTCGGGCGAAGTGCGGCGCGTGCCCGTGGTGTGCATGGCGACCGTGGGTCAGGTCGGCAACGTCGAGCATGAGAATGTCTCTTACGGTAAGGCCGGACGCTCGCGCTGGAAGGGCATACGCCCGCACGTGCGCGGCGTGGCGATGAACCCCGTGGATCACCCGCACGGCGGCGGCGAGGGCAAGACCTCGGGCGGTCGTAACCCTGTCACCCCTTGGGGACAGCCGACGCGCGGCTACAAGACCAGAAGCAACAAACGCACGCAGAAGATGATCGTGCGCGATAGAAGAGTGAAATAAAACAGGGGTCAGGGGACAGGGGCAGGAGGCCGGTCAATAGTCTTTCTTTGATCCGGCCCTGACATCCTAGACTCGGCCCTCATTCGGGAGCGGAGCGAACAAAAGTTATGGCGCGTTCAGTTAAAAAAGGTGCGTTCGTTGACGGGAGTATTCAGAAGGCTGTGGAGCGAATCCGCGCGGGCGCGGCGCGTCCGCCTGCCATCAAGACATGGTCGCGGCGTTCGACGATTACACCCGACATGGTCGGCCTGACCTTCGGCGTGCATAACGGCAAACGCCATCTGCCCGTTTACGTGACGGAGAATATGGTCGGCCACAAGCTCGGCGAGTTTGCGCCGACGCGCACGTTCAAAGGCCACTCGGGCACGAAGGCTGAGAAGTCATCAAAGGTAGCTAAAAAATAGTGGGAAGTGACAAGTGACGCGTGACAGGAAGGAACTTGTCTCGGGGCTCGTCACCTGTCACCTGTCATCGAGGTTAGATCATGGAAGCAAGAGCGAGTGCAAAGTATCTACGGGGGTCGGCGCAGAAGGCGCGGCTGGTCGTCGACATGATTCGCGGCAAGAACGTCAATCAGGCTTTGGCGATTCTGCAATACACGAACAAGCGTGCGGCTGACGGAGTCGAAGCCTGCGTGCGCTCGGCCATCGCCAACGCGACCGAAGCCGCAGAGAAGGCCAACGTCGCGGTCGATCCGGACGAGCTTTGGGTCAAGGCCGCGTTTGTCGACCGCGGGCCGACGAAGAATCGCCGCCGCATGCGCCCAGCCCCGCAGGGCCGCGCCTATCGCGAGCGCCGGCACTTCTGCCACATCACCATCCTGCTCTCGAACGACGAGAAGGTTGTGGGCAATGGCAAAGCGGGCGATGCCAAACCGGCCAAGCTCTCCGAGAGCAAGAGCCGCAAGCGCGGCGGAGCAGTCGCCGCACCGCGCCCCAAGCGCACCGCAGCAACTAAAGAAGCCGGGGGCGAAAAGAGCCGGACTGTAGCGGACGCACCCGCCGCTAGCGAGACGACGAGCGCAGAGACGACGAGTGCTGCGACGACGGGCACAGACGAGGCGAGCGCGCAGTAGATTGATTTGAGACTTTGAAAGACTCTTATTTCAACCTCTCAGATTTGAAATCTCGAATTTTCAATCTCGGACTAGACTGAAACGGAGAAGAAGAGTGGGTCAGAAAGTTCATCCATACGGATTCCGCTTAGGCTATAACAAGGACTGGCACTCGCACTGGTACGCGAAGAAGCAGTTCGGCGAGTATCTCCTCGAAGATTTACGGCTCAAGCGCGACCTCAAAGGGCGCTTCGCCGGAGCGGGCGTCTCGCACGTCGATGTGGAGCGCGCGGCCAACCGCCTGAAGATCATCATCTACACCAGTCGGCCCGGCATCATCATCGGACGCAAGGGCGCGGAGATCGACAAGCTCAAGGGCGACCTCTCGGCCAAGACTGGCCGCGAAGTGCTGGTCTCTATTCAGGAGATTCACAAGCCGGAGCTGAACGCACAGCTTCAGGCCGAAAAGATCGCTGCCCAGCTTGAGAAGCGCATAGCCTTCCGCCGCGCCATGCGTAAGGCCGTCGAGGAATCTCTGCGCTTCGGCGCGCAGGGCATCAAGGTCAAAGTCTCTGGCCGTTTGAACGGGGCCGAGATCGCTCGCAGCGAGTGGCACTTGCAGGGCCAGTTGCCGCTGCACACGCTGCGCGCAGACGTTGACTACGGGCTGGCGGAAGCGCACACGACCTTCGGTGTGATCGGCGTCAAGGTCTGGATTTACAGGGGCGAGATTCTAGACCCGAAGGCCGCGATGGCGCGCGGCACGGGTTCCGACCCGATCAACGAGCCGCGCGGTGATCGTGGCGGCGAGCGCCGACCGCGCACGCGCCGCGAGCGCGAGGGTGGTGGCCGTGACGGCGAGCGCGGTGATCGTGGGCGCCCGCGCAGCGGAGACAGGGCGTAATTTGAAATTTGAAATCTCGGATGTGAGATTCTCAGGGGTTTATTCATCATGTTGATGCCGAAAAAAGTGAAGCACCGGAAGCAGATGCGCGGGCGCATGACGGGCGTAGCCAATCGCGGCTCTGCCATCAGCTTCGGTGAGTACGGCCTGAAGTCGCTAGAGCCCGCCTGGATTACTGATCGTCAGATCGAGGCCGCTCGTATCGCGATGACACGCCACATCAAGCGCGGCGGTAAAATCTGGATACGCATGTTCCCCGATAAGCCCGTCACCAAGAAGCCTGCGGAAACTCGTATGGGTAAGGGCAAGGGCGCGCCCGAATACTGGGTCGCGGTCGTCAAGCCCGGCAGAATCCTCTACGAGATCGAAGGCGTGGACGAAGCGACGGCGCGCGAGGCCATGCGTCTGGCCGCGCAGAAGCTTCCCATTAAGACAAAGTTTGTGACCCGCGCGGAACAAGAAGGAGGCGCGATTTAGCGATGGTAAAAAGGCGTGAAGAATTGGATCGCCTGCGCGACCTGACGAACGAGGATTTACAGGCGGAGGCGGCGCGCTTAAAAGAGTCGCTCTTTCGCTTGAACTTCAAACTGGCTCTGGGCGAAGTTGACGCCGTCAAGCGCATACGACAGGAGAAGAAGTCGCTCGCACGGATTCAGACGCTCGTCCGCGAGCGCGAAGCGCAGCAGCAGCAGGCAGCAGCAACGAGGTAGAGATGACAGAAGAAAATCAGGAAGACGTGAGGCCGACATCTGAGGACGCGGAGGTCGCGGAGGCCACCACCTCCGGCGAAACACTGGCGCACGCGGTCGCACCCAACGTCGATTCGCAGCCGGGCAATGCTTCCGGCTCGGAGGCGGGCAAGCGCGGCAACCGCGCGCAGAAGGTGGGCGTCGTCGCTTCGGACAAGATGGAGAAGACGGTCGTGGTGCGCGTTGATCGCTTGATCAAGCATCCGAAGTATCGCCGCTACGTGCGCCGCACTTCCAAGTTCATGGCGCATGACGAGACGGGCGCGGCCATCGGAGACAAGGTTCGTATCGTCGAGACCCGTCCGCTTTCGGCCAGAAAACGCTGGCGCGTCGTCGAGATCGTTCAGAAGGCAGAGAAGTAAAGCAGGGGACAGGGGTCAGAGGCCGGATAAAAGAGAGTCAATAACCGGCCCTCGACACCAGACACCCGAACGGAGTGAGCAACAATGATTCAGATGCAAACGTCTCTGGACGTAGCGGACAATTCGGGAGCGCGGCGCGTCGAGATGATCATGCCGATTGGCGGGTCAACGGGGAAGATCGCCTCCCTGGGCGACCGCATCAAGGTCACGGTCAAGGAAGCAGCGCCGGACGGCACGATCAAGAAGGGGACGGTGCAGAACGCCGTCATCGTGCGGACGCGCAAAGAGGTGCGCCGCAAGGACGGAACCTACATCCGCTTTGACCAGAATGCGGCGGTGCTGATCAAAGATGACGGCACGCCCATCGGCACGCGCGTCTTCGGCCCCGTCGCGCGCGAGTTGCGCGACAGAAACTATATGAAGATCGTTTCGCTCGCGCCGGAGGTGATATAAAAGTGAATAAGGGAACCAAGCGCGCCAAGATCAAAAAGGGCGATCAGGTGGTCGTCATCGCCGGACGCGATAAGAATAAGCGTGGCCGCGTGCTCGAAGTCCTGCCGGTCAAGGGCAAGGTCAAGGTCGAGGGCGCAAACATAATGAAGAAACACCAGAAGGCGAACCCGGCGAACAATCGCGGCGGCGGCATCATTGACAAAGAAGCTTATCTGGACATCTCGAACGTGCAGCTGATCGACCCGCAATCGGGCAAGCCGACGCGCGTGCGTTACGAGACTGAAGGCGACGGGACGAAGCGGCGTGTGGCCGTCGGCAGCGGTCAGAGCGTGGAGAAGTAGAGACGTAAAAAGACTGCGGCCTGGAAACGCTTACAGGTGGGTGAAGCTGAAAATTCACCGGGGCGAGACCCAGGCGAAAGAGCGGGAGCGATAAAATTATGGCAGCGAGATTAAAAGAGCGTTATCACAAAGAGATTGCCCCGGCCATCTCCAAAGAGTTTGAGATTAAGAATCCGATGGCCGTGCCGCGCCTTGAGAAGATCGTCATCAATATGGGCATGGGCGAAGCCATCGCCAACGCGAAGATTCTGGATACGGCGGCGGACGAGCTGCGCGTCATCACGGGCCAGAAGCCCGTCGTGACCAAGGCGAAAAAATCGATCGCCTCGTTCAAGCTCCGTCAGGGCATGCCGATCGGCACAATGGTCACGCTTCGCGGCGATAGGATGTACGAGTTTTTAGATCGTCTGGTCTCCATAGCGCTGCCGCGCGTGCGCGATTTTCGCGGCGTCTCGCCCAAAGCGTTTGACGGGCGCGGCAACTATACCCTGGGCATCCGCGAGCAACTGATCTTCCCCGAGATTGATTTCAACAAAGTGGACAAGACGCGCGGCATGAACATCTCGATTGTCACCACCGCGCGCGACGACGAACAGGCGCGAGCGCTCCTCAAAGCTTTGGGGATGCCGTTTAGACAGTAGAAAGCAGGGGACAGGTGGCGGGGGTCAGGATAAAAGAAAGACTATTGACCGCCCCCCGAACCTCCGACCCCCGATACCCGAGGTTATATGGCAAAGAAATCACTGATCGCGAAAGCGAACCGGAAACCGAAATTTTCAGTGCGAGCCTACACGCGCTGTAAGCGTTGCGGGCGACCGCGCGGCTACCTGCGTAAGTTCAACCTGTGCCGCATCTGCTTCCGCGAGTTGGCGCTGCAAGGGCAGATCCCCGGCGTCGTAAAATCGAGCTGGTAAGAAAAGCAGGGGACAGGGATCAGGGCCGGAGTTCAGACGAAACCCGACCGCTGGCCCCAGAACCCCCGACACCTGATTTGGAGTTTGAGTAATGACTGATCCTATCGCCGATATGCTGACGCGCATTCGTAACGCAATCACTGCGAAACACTCGCGCGTGGATATTCCGGCCTCGAAATTGAAACTGGAGATCGCCCGCATCCTCAAGGAAGAGGGCTATATCAACAACTTCGTCATCAAGGGCGAGGGGACGAAACGCAACATACGCATCTTTCTGCGTTACGATGCGCGCGGAACCTCCTCGATCACGCATCTGGCGAGAGTGTCCCGGCCCGGTCGTCGCGTCTACATGGGCTCGGGCGAGATTCCTCGCGTGCTCGGCGGCTACGGCGTCAACATCGTCTCGACCTCGCGCGGCCTGATGAGCGGCAAGACAGCGCGCCGCGAAAATATCGGCGGCGAAGTGCTGGCGGAAATCTACTAGGGGCTAAGTGTCAGGAGCCACCGGTCAGTGAATGTTTTACTGAACGCGCGGCCCCAGACCCCTGACCCCTTAACCGAAGGTTAAGAATTATGTCTCGCATTGGAAAGAAAGCTATCACTGTTCCGAAGGGCGTCACCATTACGATTGGTGGTCGCGAGCTTGAGGTGAAGGGCTCGAAGGGTACTTTAAAGACGCCTGTGCCGGAGGGCATCACCTTTAAGCAGGATGGCGATCAGTTGATCGCCGAGCGCGCAGGCGACGAGCTGGCGGCACAGCATGGTCTGGCGCGCGCCCTTGCTAACAACGCCATCGTCGGCGTCACCGAAGGGTTCTCGCGGCAGATAGATGTCGTCGGCGTGGGTTATAAGGCCGACGTGCAGGGACGCAAAGTAGTCTTCTCGCTCGGCTACTCGCACCCGATTGAGTTTCCGCTGCCCGAGGGCATCGACGTGAAAACGGAGCGCGTTCCCGCCAAGGCCAGCATTCAGCAGTACCAGACGACGCTGACGCTCTCGGGTATCGACAAGCAGAAGCTGGGCCAGGTGGCCGCAGAGATGCACAAGCTGCGTAAGCCGGACGCCTACAAGGGCAAGGGCGTGCGTTATGCTGATGTGCCGATTAAATTGAAACCCGGCAAGACGGGCAAATAGTTTTTCACAAAAGTTGGGCGCTGGGTTCTTGAACTAAAGTTGAGCGCCTGTAGCGGTCGAACAAGACGCCGAGGGCTTGGCCCAAAAGGCGTCCGACCTATCCCCGGCAGATGCGGGGGCAGGAGAAGAGTAGAAAATGGCAAGCAGAAATCGAGCAGCAGTTCGCAGCGCCGTGCACAGGCGCATCCGGCGCAAGGTGCAGGGCTCACAAGCGAGACCGCGACTGGCGATCTACAGGAGCCTCAATCATATCTACGCTCAGGTGATTGATGACGAGAACGGGCGCACGCTCGCTTCCGCCTCAACGACCGAGAAGGATTTGAAGGGCACGACCGGCGGCAATATAGAGGCCGCTCAGCGTGTCGGGCGCACCATCGCCGAGCGCGCGCAGGCCGCAGGCATCCAGAGCGTAGTCTTTGACCGCGGCGGCTATCTCTATCATGGGCGCGTCAAGGCTCTGACGGATGCGGCGCGCGAAGCCGGGCTGAACCGCGACGAAGTGGCGGAAGGTAACGGGGCGGAAGAGACACAGGAAGAGCAATGAGACAACCCAAGCAACGTATATCGGCACAGGGGCTAGACCTCAAAGATCAGGTCATCTCCATCAATCGCGTGACCAAGGTGGTCAAGGGCGGTAAGAATCTTTCTTTCGCGGCGCTGGTCGTCATCGGCGACGAGGCGGGCCACGTCGGCTTCGGCAGCGGCAAGGCGCGCGAAGTGCCCCTTGCGATTAAGAAGGGCATCGAGGCGGCGAAGAAGAATCTGATTCGCGTGCCGCTCATCAATAACACGCTGCCGCACCAGTTGATCGGCAAGTACGGCGCGGGGCGCGTCCTGATGAAGCCCGCCTCGGAAGGCACGGGCGTGATCGCCGGCGGCGCTGTGCGCGCCGTCATGCAGGCCGTGGGCGTGCGCGACGTGCGCACCAAGGTGCTCGGCTCGGCCAACCCGCACAACGTCGTGCGCGCCACCTTCGACGGCCTCCTGAAGATGAAAGACCCAATGGAATTGGCGCGCCTGCGCGGCAAGCAGGTGGAAGAGCTGTAGAAACAGCGACGAGCGACGAGTGGCAGGCGACGAGAGAGATGCTTTTGTCCTGTCAACGCTCGCTCGTTTCCTGTCGAGAGGTGAAGAGATGGCAGACGAGAATAAAGAACAGGCGCAGGACGGCGGCACGATTCGTATACAGTATTACCGCAGCTTTATCGCCGCGCCGAAAACTCATAAGCAGATCGTCCGCAGCCTGGGCCTGACGAAGCTCAACCAGATCGTCGAGCGCCCGGACACACGTGCGATGCGCGGCTTCGTGGAAAAAGTGCCGCACCTGCTGCGAATCATCGAGTAGGAGAACGGGGGTCAGGGGTCGGGGGTCAGGGGCCGGATAAAGGAAAGCCAATTACCGGCCCCTGACCCCCGACACCCGAACCCCTGATTTACGGAGTAAATCATGGCTATCGGTCTTAATAATTTACACGCGCCGGAAGGCTCGACACATAAGAAGAAGCGCGTCGGGCGCGGGCCGGGCTCGGGTCTGGGCAAGACTTCGGGACGCGGCGAAAAGGGACAGAAATCGCGCTCCGGCTATTCGGCCAAGATCGGCTTTGAAGGCGGGCAGATGCCCCTTCATCGTCGCCTGCCCAAGCGCGGCTTTACCAATATCTTTAAGAAAGAGTGGATCGAAGTGAGCCTCGCGGCGCTCGAACAGAACTTCGACGCGGGCGAAGAAGTGACGCCCGAGCTGTTGCACGAGCGCGGGCTGATCAAGAAGGCCAAGCGTGATGTGGTCGTGCTCGGCACGGGCGACATCTCCAAGGCTCTGCGCGTCTCCGCCCATCGCTTTACAAAGAGCGCGCGCGAGAAGATAGAGAGCGCCGGAGGAGCGGCGACACTGATTACGCGTGGAGCAGCCGCCGGGCAGGAGGCGGGCGACCAGCCGCCGCCGCAATAGTCAATCAAGGGGATTGAAAAGCGATTTTGCCTGCTTAAAAACCACTGGGGCACGGGCCACCCGAAAATCATTAACCTGATTTTCAACGGGCTGGCGGCGCTTCGGTGGTTTCGCTTCACGCGCGAGGGGTTGCAATGGGGTTGGCCCAAAAGCGATAATTTGCGGGTCGTCTCGGTCAGAACCAGCCGGAGCTGATAAGTCACGCGTCAGAGGTAACGTTATGGATAAGTTTCTTGCCGCCGTTCGCAACATGTTTCAGGTTCCAGACCTGCGCAAGCGCATCTTCTTTACGCTTGGGCTGCTGGCCGTCTATCGCCTGGGCGCGCACGTCTCCGTGCCCGGCGTCAATCACGACCGACTCGCGCAGGTTTGGAACGACGTGAGCGGCACGCTCCTGAGCGTGCTTGACCTATTCTCGGGCGGAAACTTCCGCACCATCTCTGTTTTCGCGCTCGGCGTCACGCCCTACATCACGGCCTCGATCATCTTGCAGTTGATGACGGTCGTGTCCCCGCAATTGAAGAAGTTGCAGGAAGAGGGCGAGATGGGCCGCCAGAAGATCAACCAGTGGACGCGCTACCTGACGGTGGGCCTCGCCAGCATTCAGACCTCTTTCGTCGCGCACTGGTTGCAGGTCAACGGCGTCGGCAATCCGGGCTGGGGCTTTCTACTGATGACGGTTCTGACGCTGACGACGGGCACGATCTTCGTCATGTGGCTCGGCGAGCAGATTACGGAGCGCGGCGTCGGCAACGGTATCTCGCTGCTGATCTTCGCCGGCATCGTGCTCGGCCTGCCGCGCGGAGTCTTACAGGTCTTCGAGCGCGTGCGCGGCGGCGACGTGATGGAAACTATCGGTGTGATCGCGCTCGTGCTGGCGCTGGTCGCGCTGATCGCCTTTATCGTCTACGTCGAATCCGGCAGGCGCAAGATCGCCGTCAGCTACGCCAAGCGCCACGTCGGGCGGCAAATGGTGGGCGGGCAACAGACGACCATGCCGCTCAAGGTCAATATGGGCGGCGTCATCCCCGTCATCTTCGCTTCATCTGTGCTCGCGCTGCCGCAGACGGTCTTCTCGGCATTTCCGCCTGACCCGAACAATCCGAACTCGACGTGGGGCAAGATTTACACCTTCTTCGGAGCCTTTCACGGCGGCGACCCGTACTACGAGCTGATCTTCATCACGCTCATCATCGTTTTCACCTTCTTCTACGTCTCCATCGTTTTCAACGTCGAAGAGGTGGCCGACAACCTGCGTAAGCACGGCGGGTTTATGCCGGGCATACGCCCCGGCAAAGCGACCGCCGAATACCTGAATACGATTCTGACGCGATTGACCTTCGTCGGCGCGATTTATCTGGCCGTCATCGCCTTTATCCCGCAGTTCATGCTCAGCGGCTTCAAGGTCGGACGCCTGCCCTTTGTCGGCACATGGCTGGACGCTTTCGTCAGCACCACTCCGGGGCTCGGCTGGATTCCGACCGGGATGGGCTACCAGTTCTATTTCGGCGGCACGAGCTTGCTGATTCTCGTCGGCGTGGCGATGGATACGGTCGCACAGATCGAAGCCCAGCTCGTCATGCGTAACTACGAAGGCTTCCTGGGCTCTGGCGGACGCCTGCGCGGACGCCGCGCGTAAAAAGCGTGGGCCGGGTGTCAGGGGTTGGGGGCCGTTGAAAGACCGGCTTTGACCGCCCCCTGACCCCTTGACCCCCTGACCCTTGTCTTATGAATAGGATTATCGTCGTCATGGGTGCTCCGGGTGCGGGGAAGGGGACGCAGGCGCGTCTGCTTCAGGAGCGCCTGCGACTGCCGCAGATTTCGACGGGCGACATGTTCCGGGCGCTCAAGGAGCAGCGGACGCCCCTTGCCGAAGAGGTTCGGGCGATCATGGAGGCCGGTTCGCTCGTCCCCGACGAATTGACGATAAGGGTCGTGCGCGAGCGCACAGGGCTTGAAGATTGTAAGGACGGCTACATTCTGGACGGCTTCCCGCGCACGCCCGCGCAGGCCGCGATGCTCGAAAAGCTGGCCGTCGAGCAGGGCAAAGCGATTCAGCCGATTGTGGTGGATGTGCCGCTTGAGCTGCTTGAAAAACGTATGACGGGACGGCGCACCTGCCCCGTCTGCGGTGAAATCTACAATATCTACTTCAAGCCGCCCAAAGCGGATAACGTTTGCGACCTTCACCCGGAGGCGCAGCTTAAGCATCGCGCCGACGACAACCCCGACACGGTGCAAGCCCGCCTACGCACCTACGAGGAGCAGACGCGCCCCCTGCTTGAGTATTACGAGACGGAAGGTCTGCTGCACCGCGTCGATGGCACGCGCGACCCGGAAGAGATTTACAGGGACATTGAAAAGATAGTGACCAGTGACCAGTGACCAGTCAAAAACCTTCCTGCTCGTCACTTGCCACTCGTCACCTGTCACTGTTTTCTTATGATTATCGGAAAGTCCAGAAAAGAGTTGGAGAAGATGCGCGCCGCCGGTCAACTGGTCGGGCGCGTCCTACAGGCGTTGCGAGAGATGGTCGCGCCCGGGTTGACGACCCTCGAAGTAGATCGCGCGGCGGAAAAGATGATCCGCGATGCCGGGGCTCTGCCGACCTTTAAGGGCTATCACGGCTATCCCTTTTCGATCTGCGCTTCCGTCAATGAACAGGTCGTGCATGGCTTCCCTTCGGCCTACAAGCTGAAAGAGGGCGACATCTTCTCCATAGACTGTGGGGCGACGCTCGAAGGGTTTGTCGGGGATACGGCCATCACCGTCCCCGTCGGACGCGTCTCCGAAGACCTGCTCAAGCTGATTCGCGTCACCGAAGAGTGCCTTGAGCGCGCCATCTCGCAGTGCCATGAAGGGAAACATCTGGGCGATATAGGCTGGGCCGTGCAGGGCCACGCAGAGGCACATGGCTACTCGGTCGTGCGCGATTACGTCGGGCATGGCATCGGTCGCCGCATGCACGAAGACCCGCAAATCCCTAATTACGGGACGCCCGGCAAGGGCGTGAAGATCAAAAACGGGTACGTTTTCGCCATCGAGCCGATGGTAAATGTGGGGACGCACCTTACGCGGGTGCTCAAGGACGGGTGGACGGTGGTGACACTGGACGGGCGGCCCAGCGCCCACAGCGAGCACACCATCGCGATCACGGAAAACGGCCCGGAAGTCCTGACCCGCGTTTCCATGGCCGAAAGGCAGGAGTCCGTGGTGGCGAGTGTTTGAGGGGAGCGGCCCGCCGACTTGGCAAAGACCCCCTCGCATGTTATTATTCACAGTTTGTCGGTGAAGGCAAATTTAACATTTATGAAGGTATGGCGAAGGAAGAAGCGATAGAAGTCATGGCGAAGGTCTTGGAGACCTTGCCGAACGCGATGTTTCGCGTTGAATTAGAGGATAATCAGCACCAGGTGCTCGCGCACATCTCTGGCAAAATGCGTAAGCACTTCATCCGTATTCTTCCCGGCGACCGCGTGCTTGTCGAGCTTTCACCTTATGACCTCAATCGCGGTCGGATCACTTACCGCTATAAATAGAGACCGGAAACCGAAGGGCTAGGGCCGAACGAGATGAAAGTACGAGCTTCAGTCAAAAAGATGTGCGATAACTGCAAGATCATTCACCGCAAGGGCGTGGTCAGGGTGATCTGCACCAATCCGAAGCATAAACAACGACAGGGATAACTGTAATTTGAGAGCGTCGGGTCTGACGGTCGCAAATTCTTAAAGAGTTGGAGAGAAATAGAACATGGCTCGTGTAGCTGGAGTTGATCTTCCGCCGAACAAACGCGCACAGATTGGCCTCACTTATATTTACGGCATCGGACGCTCGCGCGCGACCTCTATCCTGCAAGAGGCGCAGGTGAATGTGGACACGCGCGTCAGGGATTTGAACGAGGACGAGCTTGGTCGCATACGTTCCATCATCGATGGGCAGGGCGAGATCGAGGGTGATTTGCGCAAGCGTATCCAGATGGACATCAAGCGCCTGATGGACATCGGCGCTTATCGCGGCTTGCGTCATCGTCGCGGCTTACCCGTGCGCGGGCAGCGGACTCATACCAATGCCCGTACGCGCAAGGGGCCGCGTCGCGCCACCATCGCGAAGAAGAAAGCCCCGGGCAAGAAGTAGAAAAACAGGGGACTGGTATCAGTGGCCGAGCAAAGGCTCTGACTGAACCCCGAAACCCCCGACACCTGAATTTAAGATTATGGCAAAAGCAACAGGCGGAAAAAAGAAGGTCTTTCGCAAGAAAGAGAAGAAGAATATTCCGAACGGGATCGCTTACATCGCGGCGTCTTTTAATAACACGCTGATCTCGATCACCGATCTGGAAGGCAACCTGATCGCGCAGTCCTCTTCGGGCGCGCGCGGCTTCAGGGGCTCGCGCAAAGGCACTCCCTTTGCCGCGCAGCAGGCGGCTTACGAGGCCGCCAACAAGGCTAAAGAGGCAGGCATGCAGCAGTGCGAAGTGCGCGTTAAAGGGCCGGGCGGTGGTCGTGAATCGGCCATTCGCGCGATCAATAATGCCGGCATTCGCGTCACGACCATTCGCGACACGACGCCCATTCCGCACAACGGCTGCCGCCCGCCCAAGCGTCGCAGAGTGTAAAAGACAGTGACGAGTGACAACTGACGAGTGACAAGATAAATGCTTGTTCCATGCTCGTCACTTGCCGCTCGTCACTTGTCACTGTTTTTTTAACCTAAAGGATGAAGGGCTGAGCCGCCGCTTCGGAAATAGCGCGCGCCGAGCCTGTAAACTTTTCCGTCTAGTAGTTAGATAGACTGGAGGCAAAAACCGAAGTGGCTAGGTATAGAGATGCGGTGTGCCGTTTGTGCCGCCGCGAAGGTGCAAAACTTTTCCTCAAGGGCGACCGTTGCTATAAGCCCTCCTGCCCGATTGAGAAGCGCGGCACGCAGCCGCCCGGACAGCACGGCAACTCTTTGCGTCGCAGCAAAGCGCTGGTCGGCTACGGCCAGCAGCTGCGCGAAAAGCAGAAGGTCAAACGCATTTATTTTATCCTCGAAGGCCAGTTCCGCAACTACTTCGAGAGGGCCGCGCGCCAGAAGGGCATCACGGGCGAGAACCTCCTGTTCCTGCTTGAGCGCCGTCTGGACAATGCCGTCTATCGCGCGGGCTTTTCGACCTCGCGTCGTCAGGCGCGCCAGCTCGTCAATCACGGTCACGTCGAAGTCAACGGGCGCAAGGTCGACATCCCTTCTTTCCAGGTTAAGCAGGGCGACACCATCACCATCAAGGAAGCGAGCCGTAAGAATCCGCACGTCGAAGGCGCTTGGCAGACGGCTGCCGGGCGCGGTCGTCCCTCATGGATTGCGCCCGTGGACGGCGCTGACATGAGCGTGCGTATCGCCAGTCTTCCGACGCGCTCCGATGTTGACCGCTCGATCAATGAGCAGTTGATCGTAGAGCTTTATAGCAAGTAACCGAAGGAAAGCGTGCCGCGCACGCGCCGGGCAAGCGCCAATCCGCCCTGAAGGATTGGCGCACGCCGCGAGCGAGCGAGGCCGCTCGTGCATGTTTAAAGGATTCACTTCCGAACCGAAATATTATGGCTATGGATCAAAATAATCTCTGGACAGGCTTTCAAATGCCGCGCCGTCTGGCGGCTGACACAGACACGATGACCGAGCGCTACGGGCGCTTTTCCGCTCAGCCGTTCGAGCGTGGCTTCGGTACGACCGTGGGCAACTCTCTGCGCCGTGCGCTCTTATCTTCGATTGAAGGCGCGGCCATCACCGCCGTCAAGATAGAGGGCGTCGAGCACGAGTTCTCTTCGATCAACGGCGTGGTCGAGGATGCCACCGATGTCATCCTGAACCTGAAGCAGGTTCCGTTCAAGCTCCATGGTAATGAGGCGAAGACGCTAACGATCACGAAGGATAGCGCGGGCGAAGTCACCTCCGGCGACATCGAGGCAGATGCCGACGTGGAAGTCCTTGACCCGAACGTCCACATCGCCACCGTTAGCGAGGGCGGGAGCTTGCGCATCGAGATGCGCTTAAAGCGCGGGCGCGGCTACGTCTCCGCCGAGCGCAACTTCGACGAAGACCTCTCGCTCGGGTATATTCCGGTTGACTCGGTTCATACGCCTGTCAAGAAGGTCAACTACACGGTCGAGGCCGCGCGTCTCGGACAGAATACGGAGTTCGACAAGCTGACGATAGAAGTCTGGACGGACGGCTCCGTCAAGCCTGATGACGCGATTGGCCTGGCCGCCAAGCTCATCAAGGATCACATGTCCATCTTCATCAACTTTGAAGAGGACACGGACGACTTCGCCTACGCCAACATGGAGCGACCGCCGCTGCCGCGCAACGATCAGCTCGATCGCTCCGTGGACGAGCTGGAGCTATCGGTTCGCTCTTACAACTGCCTGAAGAACGCTGACATTCGCACCATACGCGATCTGGTTCAACGCTCGGAGCGCGAGATGCTCGCGACCAAGAACTTCGGCAAGAAGAGCCTCAACGAGATCAAAGACATCCTCAACGGAATGGGTCTGGATTTCGGCATGGAGTTTGACGCGCAGGGCAATCCGATTCCGGGCACGGGCGGGCGCGACGGCGACCTGAGCGACTACGAAGACAACGAAGAAGAATAAGACCATTTTGGATTTTGGATTTTAGATTGAAAGACAGGCTCTTAGTCTCGCTCAATCCGGCTCGCTAACCCAAAATCCAAAATCTAAAATCCGGAATCGGCATATGAGACACTTAAAGGCACATCGCAAACTTGGCCGCACGACCGCGCACCGCATGTCCATGCTGCGTAACCTCGCGACTTCACTGATCAACGCGCACGACGAGCGCATCGTCACGACGCTGCCGAAGGCCAAGGAGTTGCGCCCGTTCGTCGAGCGCGTCATCACGCTCTCGCGCCGGGCTCAGACTTTGGAGGGCGACGATGCCGGCGTGCAGGCCGTTCACCTTCGTCGTCAGGCGGCATCATTCTTCCATTCCGGCAATCGCCAGCAGGCTCCGTCTGCGGGCCGTCGCGGTCAGGCGCGTGCCCCGCGCACGGCTGGCGTGCTGGCCCTCAAGCGGCTCTTTGACGAGCTGGGCGAGCGCTTCAAAGATCGTCCGGGCGGTTACACGCGCATCATCAAGCTGGGCCGCCGCGACGGCGACAACGCCGAGCTTGCGATCATAGAGTTGGTGGATAACCCGCGCGAGCGCGAAGCCATAGAGTCCGCCAATAAGAGGGCCAAGTCTGCCGCCTCCGGTAAGAAGAAGAGCGCCAAAGCCAGCGAGACGAAAGCGGCTGAGGGCGGGCGTCGTGCAGGCAAGAAGGCCGACAAGACCTTCGAGAAGGAAGAGACTACGCAGGCGCGCGGAAGCGGCAAGACCCCCGTGGACGAGCAGACGGAAGATCAAAAGCCGAAGGGCGGTCGGCGCGCAAAGAAGACGGAACAGACAGCCGCAGAGAAAGAGACGGATTAGTTCCTCAGCGCAGAGTTGAATCAATCGAGCCCTGTGGCGCGCCATGCCTCTCCCTAACCTGAGAGAGGCGAGAACGCGCAAAAGAGCCGACCGCGAGCCCCGATTTACCGTCGGCAAATGTACGGGAATAATTGGGGCTCTTCGCTTTGTTCGATGAAAGGAGCGGGAACGGGCGCTGGTTTTAGGCAAGTGAGGCGGCTCGGAGCGGAAAAATAATGAGCGACCAAGAGACGCAGCAACCTAATGAAGAACGTTCGCCTAAGTCGAACAGGGAAGAGCGCACGGATCGTGGCCCGCGTGATCGCGGGCGTCGTCGCCACCAGCCGCAGCAGCAGCAGCAGCGCCGGCCCGAAGCCCTGCTCAACGTCGATGAGCTGCGCGAGCTTGTCGAGCTGATCGCACAGCACGGGTTCACCGATTTCGAGTTGGAGCGCGAAGGCATACGCGTTCGCCTGCGCCGCGAGCTTGCGCCGCAGGCGGTCGCCGCCGCCCTGGCAGCAGCAGCACCGGCGGAACAGGCAATCCAGCATGCTGCTCCGACCATCGCCGCTTCGCCCGCTCAGGCCGCCACGGCAGAGCAGGCGACGCAATCCTCCGAAGCGGAGAAGGCGGCTGCCGCCGCGACGGAACGGAGCGCGCAGGAGGCCGCCGAAGAAGCGGGACTTCACATCATCACTTCGCCGATTGTGGGCACGTTTTATCGCTCGCCATCGCCGACAGCCGAGCCTTTCGTCCGGCTGGGCAGCCACGTCGACCCCGACATGGTCGTCTGCATTATCGAAGCGATGAAGCTGATGAACGAAATTCAGGCGGAAACACAAGGCGAAGTCGCCAAGATTTACGTTGAAAACGGCCAGGCCGTCGAGTACGGCCAGCCCCTCTTTGGCATCAAGAGATGAGAAAGCAGTGACCAGTGACCTGTGACGAGTGACAAGCTGAGAAACTCTTGTCTTTAACTCATCACTTGCCGCTCGTCACTGGTCACTGTTGTTATGACTGGTACGCGTCAATTTCGTAAAATACTGATCGCCAATCGCGGCGAGATCGCGTGCCGGATTATCTGGACGTGCAAGGAGATGGGTATTAAGACCGTCGCCGTGCATAGCGTGGCCGACCGCGACTCGCTTCACGTCCGTTTCGCCGACGAAGCCTACTGCATTGGCCCAGCGCCTTCGGCCCAGAGTTACCTCAACATCCCGGCCATCATCAGCGCCGCCGAGATAACCAACGTGGACGCCATCCACCCGGGCTACGGCTTCCTCGCCGAATCCGCCTACTTCGCCGAAATCTGCGAAGCCTGCAACATCAAGTTCATTGGCCCAAACCCTGCGGTCATACGCCTGATGGGCGATAAGGTGCAAGCGCGCCGCGCCATGCAGGAGGCGGGCGTGCCCATCCTGCCGGGCAGCCCCGAGCCGCTGGAAGACGAGGAGGAAGCGCTCACGCTGGCGCGCGAGATAGGCTTTCCCGTGATCGTCAAGGCGGCGGCGGGCGGCGGCGGGCGCGGCATGCGCATCGTCCGCACAGAAGAGGAGCTTGGCCCAGCCCTTGAGACTGCCTCGAATGAAGCAGCCGCGGCCTTTAAGAACGGTGATGTCTATATCGAGCGCTACATTGAGCGACCGCGCCACATAGAGATTCAGGTGCTCGCGGACGAGCACGGCAACTGCATACACTTGGGCGAGCGCGAATGCACCATCCAGCGCCGTCATCAAAAGCTTTTAGAGGAAGCCCCGTCGCCCGTGCTATCTCCTGAGCTGCGGACGAAGATGGGTGATGCGGCGGTCGCCGCCTGCAAGCGCATAGGCTATTCGAGCGCGGGCACTTTCGAGTTTCTCCTTGACGAAGACGAGCGCTTCTACTTCATGGAGATGAACACGCGCATACAGGTCGAGCATCCGGTCACGGAGATGGTCACGCTGCTCGACATCGTGCGTAACCAGATCAGGATTGCGCAGGGCGAGGAGCTTGGCTACACGCAGTCGGACGTGCCCATCGTCGGGCACGCAATCGAGTGTCGCATCAACGCCGAGCACCCTGAGACTTTCGTGCCCTCGCCCGGTCTGATCACGGCCTTCAACCTTCCGGGCGGCCCCGGCGTGCGTGTCGATACGGCTGCTTACCCGGGCTACACCGTGCCGCCTTACTACGATTCGATGATCGCCAAGCTGATCGTCCACGCGCGCACGCGCGAGCTGGCAATTGCGCGCATGCGGCGCGCTCTCGGGGCGATGGTCGTCGAGGGTATACGGACGACGATTCCCCTGCACATCAAGATTATGAATGATCCGGCTTTCCAGGCGGGCCAGTTTTCCACCAAATTCATGGAGAATTTCCTGTCAAATAACGGCTCTGGGGGAAAGTCAAAATAGCGCCTTCGTCGCGTTGACGGGGCTCGGCGAGTGCCTCTATAATAAACGACTTTTCTATAGCGAGTGATGCTCGCCGAAGGGGGTTTCGAGAGATGTCTTACGCAATAATCAGATCGGGCGGCAAACAGTTTCGCGTCGCCGAAGGGCAGAGCGTGCGCGTTCCTCTGCTGGATAAGAAGGCCGGCGAATCGGTCGAGCTGGACGTGTTGATGGTCGCCGGAGGCGAAGGCAATGAGCCGCAGATGGGCGCACCGCTCGTCGAGGGCGCGCGCGTTGCCGCCACCATCGTCGACCACGGGCGCGATGACAAGATCATCGTCTTTAAGAAGAAGCGTCGTAAACAGTACAAGCGCAAGCAGGGCCATCGCCAGGGCTACACGACGCTGAAGATAGATTCAATCGGATAAAGATGGATGTCAGATGCCGGATGCTGGATGTCAGTTCTTACCCGGCGTCTAACGTCTGATATCGGGCATCTGCTTTAGGGAGTTTATAAAATGGCACATAAAAAAGGGGTCGGCTCATCGCGTAACGGTCGTGATTCAAACTCGCAGCGTTTGGGGCTCAAGAAGTTTGGCGGCGAGCATGTGCTCGGCGGAAATATATTGGCCCGGCAGCGCGGCACGAAGTGGAAGCCCGGCAAGAACGTCGGGCGCGGCAAGGACGATACGCTGTTTGCACTCATTGACGGCACAGTGAAGTTCGAGGACAAGGGCCGTTCGGGCAAATTCATCAGCGTCTACCCGGAAGCAGCCGCCGCCGCGACGGAACAGGCACCTCCGGCTGCCGCCGCATAAGAACAGGGCAACCGGAAAAGCTCATAACACGTGCGACGCCTGCGCCGAGTGCTTTCACTCCTTGAAGCGATGGGCGTCGCTTTCGATTTTGGATTTTAGATTCCGGATTTTGGATCGGCAGGCTCTGGGGCTTGAAAGCTCGATAATTGTTCATAGATCGCACAAAGATTCGCATACAGGGAGGGCACGGCGGCAACGGCGTGACGGCCTTTCGTCGCGAGAAATTCGTGCCGCGCGGTGGGCCATCGGGCGGCGACGGCGGGCGCGGCGGCGATGTCTGGCTGGAGGCCGACGAGTCTCTCAACACGCTGCTGCATCTGCGTTATAACCCCGAGCATATAGCCGAGCGCGGGCGGCATGGCGAGGGCTCGAATCGCTCTGGCCGGGACGGTGAAGACAGGCTGGTGCGCGTGCCCGTCGGCACACAGGTCTTCGACGCCGCGAGCGGCGATCTGCTCTACGACTTTACGCGTAGCGGCGAGCGCTGGCTGGCAGCACGCGGCGGGCGCGGTGGCTTCGGCAATTCGCACTTCGCGACCTCGACCAATCGCGCGCCGCGCTATCATCAGGAGGGAAGCCCCGGCGAAGAGCGCGAGCTACAGCTTGAGCTGAAGCTGCTCGCGGATGTCGGCCTCATAGGTTTTCCGAACGCCGGGAAATCAACGCTCATCTCGACCATCTCCGCCGCTAAGCCGAAGATCGCCGATTATCCTTTCACCACTTTGGAGCCGCATCTGGGCGTCGTTGACATGGGCGAGTACCGCACGTTCGTCGTCGCCGACATTCCCGGCCTAATCGAAGGCGCGCATCAGGGGGCGGGCCTTGGCGACCGCTTCCTGCGTCATGTCGAGAGAACCAAGCTCCTGCTGCACCTCGTCGACGTGTCTTCGGTCTCGGGGCGCGATACGCTCGCCGACTACGAGACGATCAATCGCGAGCTGGCCGCTTACGACCCGGCTCTGGCCGAGCGCCCGCAGATCATCGTCGCCACGAAGCTGGACGCTCTGGACGAGCCCGAGCGTTTGGAGAGATTGAAGGCGCGCGTCGAAGCGGACGGGCGTCCCTTTTATGCCATCTCGTCGGCGACCGGGCAGGGCGTACGCGAGTTGACGAGCGCGGTGGCTCGTGCGCTTGACGAACTGAGCGCGAGCGCCGCCGTCGAGCTGGATGAAGTGCGCGCGGTATCCTGAGCCGGAACGTTTGTTGAAGGCTTTACGGGCGCGAAAGAGTTCGGATGAGCGGACGGAAACGTATAGCTGTTTATGGCGGGACGTTTGATCCGGTTCACGTCGGGCACGTCGCGCTCGCCGAAAACGTCTTGCGGTTGTTTGAGCTTTCAGAGGTTCTTTTTATTCCGGCTCACGTCGCGCCGCACAAGCGAGGGCGCGCGCCGACGCCGGGGCTTCATCGTTACGCGATGCTGGCGCTGGCTACCGCGGGCGATGAGAGGCTGCGTATCTCAAGCATAGAGCTGGACGCGCCCGAAAAGCCCTACACGGTCGAGACTCTTGCGCGTCTGCGACAGGATGCGGGAGCGTCCGTCAGGCTCTTTTTCATGATGGGGGCGGACTCGTGGGCCGACATTACGACCTGGCGCGAATGGGAGAAGCTGCTCGGGCTGAGCGACCACATCGTCGTCACGAGGCCCGGTTACGAGTTGAGCACGGAGCACGTCACTGCGGACGTGCGGGAAAGAATCGTTGACCTCCGAGGCGCACGCGCGGAAACGATAGCGCGAGAGGTCGGCGATGATGCCGGCTCGAAAATCTATATCACCGACGCCGTGTCGATGGACGTTTCAGCGACAGAGATACGACGGGCCGCGCGCGAAGGCCGCGCCGCTGAGCTAAACAATCTTGTCCCGCCGCCTGTGGCGGATTACATAAAAAAATACAGGCTCTACACAGAGACTTAAGGCATGAAAGAAAACTCTTCAATCAAGGAGAAGGCGCTCCACCCCGAACAGGTCGCGAAAAAGGATGCCGCCGCTGCCGCCGTGAGTATGCGCGAAGGAGCATCGGGCGCTGAAGAATGCGGCGGAGAGCTGGACGAGCGAATCTGTACGGCCCTGCGCGCGGCGAGCGATAAGAAGGGGCTCGACCTCGTAGTGCTGGACCTGCGGGCCATCGCCAGCTTTACGGATTACTTTCTGATTATCAGCGCCACGAACACGCGACAGGTGCAGGCCATCTCTGACGAGATCGTCGAGCAGTTGAAAAAGCGGGGCACGCGGGCGGCCCGCGTCGAGGGCTACAACACAGCCGAATGGGTGCTGGTTGATTACGGCGATTTCGTCGTCCACGTCTTTGAAGACAAGGCGCGTCGTTTTTATGATCTCGAACGGTTGTGGCGCGATGCGTCGCGCGTGCGGCTGCCCGCCGACCTCGCGGGCGATGAGCAGGAAAGCTCTTTGAGAAAAGAATCGTGATCGAGATCGTGGCGCTGTCTGAAGCGATGCGCGGGGTGGTACGCCTCGCAGAGCGCGTCGCCGTGACGGACGCCAACGTTCTCGTGACGGGCGAATCGGGCGCTGGCAAGGATGCGCTCGCGCTCTTCATTCACGCACGCTCGCGGCGCGCGGCTGCCGCGTTCGTCAAGATAGATTGCGCGGCGCTGCCCTCGGAGCTGCTTGAGGCTGAGCTGTTCGGCTACGAGCGCGGCGCGTTTACGGGAGCCTCGGAAGCCAAGCCCGGACGACTTGAGGCCGCCCATCACGGCACGCTCGTGCTCGATGAGATAGCTCATCTCTCGACGGACGCGCAGGCAAAGCTCTTGCGCGTCATCGAGCGGCGTGAGTTCGAGCGCCTTGGAGGGCGACGCACCATCAGGGTTGATGCGCGCCTGATCGCGCTCACCAACGTTGATCTGAACGAGGCGGTCAAGCGTCGCAGCTTTCGCGAAGACCTGTTCTATCGCCTCAACGTCGTGCATATAGAAGTGCCGCCTCTGGTCAATCGGCGCGAGGACGTGAGGGAGCTGGCGGGGCTATTCCTGAAGACCTATGCCGCCAAGCACGGGCGGAGCGTCGAGGGAATCTCGCGGGCGGCGATGAGCTTGCTGGAAGAGTATGAATTCCCCGGAAACGTTCGCGAGCTTGCCAACGTATTAGAGCGCGCCGTCATTGTCTCGAACAGCGCGTTGATTGAGGAGACCGATCTGCCGGAGGCGCTCCGCGCATCGGTCACGCGCCAGAAAAGGCCGGGCCGGCAGCGGCCCACTCTGGCCGAGCTGGAAGCCGAATATGTCAGCGAGACGCTCAGGGCCACCGGGGGCAACAAGTCGGAGGCGGCGCGCCTGCTGGGCATCAGCCGCAAGAACCTTTACGAAAAGCTGGCGCGATATAAAAGCAAGGATGAAGGATGAAGGAGGAAGGATGAAAAAAGCGACCCGGCCCGTTTCCTGTGACTTTTATTCTTCATCCTTCATCCTTCATCCTTCATCCTTACGCTGATGCGTGTGCGGCTGATCTGGGTAGGGAAGACGAGGGATGCGCGCTTGCGTGCGCTCGCGGATGAGTATTTGAAGAGGCTGGAGCGGTTTACGCGTTGCGAGATTACGGAAGTGCGCGAGAGCGCGGCGCGTCAGGCGGGTGAAGGCATCGAAGACGAGGGCCGGCGCATCATAAGCGCGCTCCGCCAGGATGTCCTGCCGGTATTGCTGGACGTGGAGGGCCGACAGTGGAGCTCCTCGGAGCTTGCGGCGGAGGTCGAGCGCTGGCAGGTCGCGGGGACAAAGGAAGTGGCCTTCATCACTGGTGGCCCTTACGGGGTGTCGGCGGAGGTGGCGGCGCGTGCGAGCATCAGATGGTCGCTGTCGCGTCTGACCCTGACTCATGAGATGGCGCGGGTCGTCCTGCTCGAACAGCTTTACAGGGCCTACACGATCATTCATGGGTTGCCGTATCAGAAATGAAGGTCAGCTTCTTAACCGGTGGAACATTAGGAGTAAAGGATAAAGATGGACAAAAGAAAAGTTAAAACATACAGAGATCGCCTCTTGGGCCGTCGCGAGGGATTGGTCGGCCAGGTTCAGGAAGCGGAACTCTACAGCCGCGAGCGCGACTCCGAGGCGACGCAGGACCCTGCGGACATGGCGGCTAATGCATATACTAAAGAGCTATTATTTTCCATGTCGGCCAACGACCGGCGGCTGCTCGAATTGATTGACGAGGCGCTGGTGCGTATCGAAGCCGGGGAGTACGGCGAGTGCGTGCATTGCGGCGAGCTGGTTCAGGAAAGACGACTGGAAGCCGTGCCCTGGGCGCGCCACTGCCTGCGCTGCCAGGATTTACAGGAGCGCGGCCTCTTGAATGAAGAGGAAGACTAGACGGCACATATCCGACTCGAAGCAAATGACGGCCTCCCGGTTGATACAATTCGTATCGGGAGGCCGTTCGTGTATGTTGCGCGACCTGAGGCTATGATGTGCGGCTGCGCCGCCGCCGATTCAAACTCGCTTTATGTTGAGGCCCATGTATCCTTTCATTGATTCGCTCTACGATGCGGCGCTGGCGCTTCTTTACCCGCAGGCGTGCGCCGTATGCGGCGCGAGCGTCGAGGCGCGCGAGGATGGGGTGGCCTGTGCCCACTGCTGGCGCGAGACGCGCATCTTCACAGAGCAGGACGCGCTGTGCTGGAAATGCGGCGCGTACTCAGTGGCAAGGATGCAGACGGAAAAGCTCGTTGAGGTTCGCTGTCGTCGTTGTGAGCACGAGCCGTACGACGCCGCGCGAGCCTGTGGGATATACGAGGGGGCTTTGCGCGCCTCTGTGCTGGCGCTCAAACGAGAGCCGCACGCGTCCGCGCGTCTCCTGCGCCTGCTCTATGAAACGCAGCGGCGCGAGCCTCTACGCAGCGCCACGCGCATCATACCCGTGCCGCTTCACCCCGAGCGCGAGCAAGAGCGAGGCTTTAATCAGTCGTCCATCCTCGCACACTCGCTCGCACGCTTAACCGGGCTGCCCTGCGACGAATGGAGTCTCACGAGAACTCTTCGCACGGAGCGACACCGCGCCGGGATGGACGCGCGAGCCCGGCGCGAAAGCGTCGACAAAGCATTCCGCGTCGAGCGCCCGCGCCTCATAGAGAATGAGAGCATACTGATCCTGGACGACGTATTCACGACGGGCGCGACCGTCTCGGCAGCCGCGGGCACACTTAAAGCTGCGGGCGCGCAGGCGGTCTTCGTGCTCACCCTTGCCCGCTCATAAGGGCAGGGGTCGGATGCCGGATGCCTGATGCCCGCGAGAGGGTTTCGGCGCTTTACCAGCGTGTGGCATCTCACATCCAACCTCTGTATTATAGGCTCATGAAAACTTTATACGATCCGATTGAGCCTTACGATCACGGGCGGCTAAAGGTCTCGCCCGTCCACACCATCTATTACGAGCAGTGCGGCAACCCTCAGGGCCAGCCGGTGGTCTTTCTGCACGGCGGGCCGGGCGGGGGATTGATACCCGAATATCGACGCTTCTTCGACCCGGAGGCTTACCGCATTGTGCTGTTCGATCAGAGAGGCTCAGGGCAAAGCACTCCGCACGCGAGCCTTGAAGACAACACGACCTGGCATCTGATCTCCGACATGGAAAGCTTGCGCGAGCATCTGGGCATAGAGGGCTGGATGGTGTTCGGCGGCTCGTGGGGAAGCACGCTCGCGCTGGCCTACGCGCAGACTCATGCCGACAGGACGCAGGCGCTTTTCCTGCGCGGCATCTTTCTGTGCCGCCCGAAGGAGATTCGCTGGTTTTATCAGGAGGGCGCGAGCGCCATCTACGCGGACGTGTGGGAGCAGTACGTGAACGTCATCCCTGAGTCCGAGCGAGAGGATATGATCAGCGCCTATTACCGGCGGCTGACGAGCGAGGATGAAGCCGTCAGGTTGGAAGCGGCGCGCGCGTGGAGCATCTGGGAAGGCAGCACCTCCAAGCTCTATCCCGATATGGAGATGATCAATCATTTCGGCGAGGCGGAGTTTGCGCTCGCCTTCGCGCGTATCGAATGCCACTATTTCATGAACAACGCTTTCTTCGATACTGACAATTACCTGATCGAGAATGTGGATAAAATCCGCCACATCCCGACCGTCATTGTACAGGGGCGCTATGATGTGGTGTGCCCTTTGATGAGCGCATGGGAACTGCACCGCGCATGGCCCGAAGCGGAGTTTCACATCATCCCCGATGCCGGGCATTCTGTCACGGAGCCGGGAATTGCGAGCGCGCTCATTGACGCCACCGACCGTTTTCGTCCTCAGCGATGAGCGCGTCGGAAGTTTTGGAAGTAGCCGTCGAGAGAGTTTCGTCGCGCACGTCTCTTGAGAGAGGTCAACCGGGTTGACGCCATTCTTTTCTCTGCGCTCCCGTCTGAGCTTGATTCAAATCGGGTGGCCGTTTTCAGCTCCCGCCCTCTGGTTCTTATGAAACGCTGCCCGTCCTGCCAGCGCACATACGCGGATGAAACCCTCAACTTCTGTCGTGATGACGGCACGTCACTCGTCTGGGAGAAGGCTTATCAGTATGACTCGCAATCCAACCTGAACGGCGTGACTCCGGGCCAGACGGGCTCTATGCCGACGCGAATCTTCGGCGCTGAGGCCACAACAGCCTCGGGACGCATCGGCCTCAGCACCCCGTCGCGGACATTGCCTCTGCCGCGCCGTCGCCCGACGCGCCGGCGCATAGATTCACTGGCCGTCCTCCCGCTCGTGAATGCCAGCGCCGACCCTGAAATGGAATACTTCAGCGACGGGGTCACGGAAAATATCATCAACGCCCTCGCGCAGCTTCCGGGCTTGCGCGTCGTGCCGCGCAGCACAGTCTTTCGCTACAAGGGCGCGGACGCAGACCCGCAGGAGGTGGGCCAACTGCTCGGCGTGCGCGCCGTGCTCGCGGGCAGAGTCCGTCAGGTCGGCGACCGTCTGATCTTCGGCATAGAGCTGATCGATGTCGCCAACCATTCGCAGCTCTGGGGCGAGAGCTACAATCGCCAGCGGTCGGACATCTTCGAGGTGCAGGAGGAGATCGCCAAGGAGATTTCCGAGAAGCTGAGGGTAAAGCTGAACCGTGAAGAGAAGCTGCGGCTCGCCAAACGCTACACGGAGAACACGGAGGCTTATCACCTCTATCTGCGCGGGCGCTACTACGCCAACCGGCGAACCGGTGAATGGCTCAAGAAGGGGATAGAATATTTCCAGCAGGCGATCAAGCTCGACCCTAAATACGCGCTCGCCTATGCGGGGCTGGCGGACGCCTACGCCTTTCTGGGCTCTTCGACGGGTGGAAGCCCGCCCGTCGAGACTTATCCGAAAGCGAAGGAAGCGGCGCTGAAGGCTTTGAAGATCGACCGAACGCTCTGCGAGGCGCGCACGTCTCTGGGGTTCTTTCGTCTCCTCTACGATTGGGATTTACGCGGCGCGCGCCGAGAGTTCAAGCGTGCCATCGAGCTTAATCCCGGCTATGCGGGCGCGCACGACGGCTACGGCTTTTACCTGAAGGCGGCTGGACGCCACGACAAAGCGATCACCGAATGCAAGCTCGCCGCCAAGCTCGACCCGCTCTCCCTCTTCGCGCACGTCAGCCTCGGCTGGGCCTACTACTTCGCGCGCCAGTACGCGAGCGCCATCGAGCAGGGCCGCAAAGCCCTTGAGATGGACCCGCAGTTTGCCTTCGCCTACCGCAATATCGGGCTCGCCCTGATTCAGCAGGGCGAAGTCAAAGAGGCCATCGCGGCGCTTGAGCGCGCCGTGCGTCTGTCGCGCAATGACCCGACCTACAAATCGCATCTGGGCTATGCCTACGCGATGGCCGGAAAGCTCTCGGACGCCGAGCAGGTGATTAACGAGCTTGAGAAAGCGGCGCGCGCAAGGTACGTCTCCGCCTACTACTTCGCGATGATCTACGTGGGTCTGGACGTGCAGGAGCAGGCGTTCCTGTGGCTCGAGCGAGCCTTCGAGGAGCGCTCAGGCTTTATGGCCTTCCTGCACGTCGAGCCGATGTTCGACCACCTGCGCGCAGACCCGCGATTCGTCGATCTGGTGCATCGCGTCGGGCTCGGCAAATAATCCGGGGACTCTAATTGTTTTGACACTCATAGAGGCGCTTCGCTATTATCAGTGAGCAATATGAATGGACGTGTCTTAGTCCTGAACGCATCCTTCGAGCCGATCAACGTGTGTACCGAGCGGCGCGCCGTCGTCATGATCTTCAAGGGAGTGGCACGAGTTGAAGAACATAACGGGCACATGCTTCATTCGGCGAAGCTCTCTATCCATGCGCCTTCGGTCATTCGCTTGACCGAATACATACATATCCCGTTCGAGCGGCGCTCGCTCTCGCGTAAGAATATTTTGCTGCGCGATCATTCGACCTGCCAGTATTGCGGCAAGCAGTATGCGCCTTCGGAGCTGACGCTCGATCACGTTCACCCGCGCTCGCGCGGCGGCGATTCGACGTGGGATAATCTGGTGGCGTGCTGCAAGCGCTGCAATCATCGCAAGGGCAACCGGACGCCGGAAGAGGCCGCGATGCATCTCCTGCGCCGCCCGCGCGGATTTTCCCTGCACGTCAACCGCCAGATCATGCGTTACATCGGGCGCGCGGACGAGACCTGGCGCAAGTATCTTTTCTACGAATCTAACATTGAAAGGTAAACCCTCCCCAGTATATTCGGCGGTCAGAGTGTGGCCGTAGAGGTTTCGTTATGGAAAAAATCTTATTGGCAATCGGTCTCGGCACACCGGAGCTGCTTCTCATTCTCGCCGTCGTGATTCTGCTCTTTGGGGCGAGCCGCCTGCCGCAACTGGCGAAATCTCTGGGCAAGAGCAAACGCGCCTTCCGCGAAGGGCAGGAAGAGGCCGAAGAGGAAGCGCGTCTGGAGGAAGCGCAGCGTCGGCGTGAGCGTTTGCGCGCCGCCGACGCAATCGAAGAAGACAAATTGCCCGCCGACCAGTACGCGAAAGAGAGCAAGAGGTAGAAGCTCATAAAAGCAGGAGCGAAGATGAAGGCAACGGTGGGCTTCATCTTCGCTCCTGCTCTTTTTGTGCTTGCGGCCTTCGCTTATCTGATCTTGTGTCCGAGGACGAGCGACGCTTTGACCGTCAGGGCGAAATCCATATCCTGCCGCTCATCGTCTATGATGCGTGCCAGCTCCTGAACTACGCGTTGCCTTATCTCAGCGTCGGGCAGGGACTCAAGCCACGACTTGAGCAGAAAATCCGCGATCAGTGGAGCGTTCAAAAACTCCTCGCCCGAGTCGTAATCAAACTCTTCTATGCTGGTCCATGAGGTGATCTTTTCCAGTCCTGCGCGCGCGGCTACCTCCTCCACGAAGGCGACCGTGGGCCGCTCCATGATCAAGGTCTCGACTTCAGAGGAAAACTCCTCAAGCCCCGCGACCTTGAGCGCTTCCCAGTAGATCGAATAGAACTCTGCGAAGCTGGACGCGGTCGCCACGCTGAGCGCGACGAGGCCGCCGGGCAGCGCGACCCTGACCATCTCCGCGATTATTTCCGGCAGACGCTCCGGCGCGACCAGCGAAGCATCGCCGACGACCAGATTGAATTGATCATCCTCGAAGCCAAGCTCTTCCAGTTGCGCGCGCCTGAATTCCGGGTCGGCCCTGATCACCATCACCTTGACGCGGGCCAATTCCAGACACTCCTCGCTCTCGTCGATACAGACGAAAGAGAGATCGTCGCCGGCGCGCTCCTGCATCGCTATCGCATGGCCGCCCGTGCCCGCCGCGACGTAGAGAGCGCGCCCCTTCTTGGGCAGCTTGACGTGCTCGTCCATGAGGGCCGCGAAGCGCTCGCCCCAGTCAGTCGCGACATACAACTCTTGAAGGAAAGCCAACTCTTTTTCCGATTTTTCCGCACTCACTTCAGAGATTCTCCTTGAGCATCAGGCTTCCAGACCCGCAAGCTCCTAGCAATGCTCATCCGATTGCTCGTCGCCGCCGCCGTCTGTCGGCTCTTCCGTATAATACACTCTGTCGCCGAGAGCGTCAGGCAGGCATGACATCTCCTCCCGCGCTCGCCGGTCGCTATGCACATAGCGATAGCCGCTGCCGTAGCCTATGCGTTTCATGAGCGGCGTGATGGCGTTTCTGAGGTGCAGCGGGACGGGCTCGCGCGCGGTCTCGGAAGCGTCCGCCGCCGCCGCGTGATAGGCGCGCTTGACGGCATTGGATTTCGGCGCGCGCGACAGATAGATGACGGCTTGCGAAAGCGGGTAGAGCGCTTCCGGCAAACCGATGAGGCGCGTGATGTCTGCGGCTGCCGCCGCCTGCACCATCGCCTGCGGGTCTGCCATGCCTATGTCTTCGGAGGCAAGGATGCACAGGCGGCGCGCGATGAAGACCGGATCAGCGCCGCCCTCTATCAGGCGCGCCAGCCAGTAGAGCGCCGCGTCCGTGTCGGAATTACGCAGCGATTTGATGAGCGCGGAGGCGAGGTTGTAATGCTCCTCGCCGCCCTTGTCATAGGCGTAATGGGCGCGGCCAAGGGCTTCAACTACCGTCTCAGGCGTGACGCGACGAACGCCCTCGTCGTCAGGCGCTGTCGATTCGACAGCCGCTTCCAGAGCGGCCAGAGCTACGCGTGCATCGCCCGCAGCCGAACGCGCCAGCCTGCTGATCATCTCATCCGGGACTTTCGGGTGCAGGTGGGCCAAGCCGCGCTCTTCGTCCGCGAGCGCGCGTCTTAAGATGGTTTCCACGTCCTCGCTCGTCAAAGGATTGAGGACGAGGACGCGGCTGCGCGAGAGCAGCGCGCCCGTCACTTCAAAGGAAGGGTTCTCGGTCGTCGCCCCGATGAGCGTGACTGTGCCATCTTCGACGGCGGGCAGGAGCGCGTCCTGCTGCGCTTTGTTGAAGCGATGAATCTCGTCTATGAAAAGCACGGTGCGCTCGCCCTGCTCTCTCGCTTCGCGCGCCGCGCTGATGGCCGCGCGGGCGTCCTTGACGCCGGAGAAGACTGCGGAGAGCGGAGTGAAATGTGCCCCGCTCCGCTCCGCCAGCAGGCGCGCGAGCGTCGTCTTGCCAGTGCCGGGCGCGCCCCACAGGATAAGCGACGGCAACGCGCCCGCGCCTTCGATGAGCCGACGCAGCACGCGCCCTTCGCCCACCAGATGCGTCTGCCCGACGAACTCGTCGAGGTGGCGCGGGCGCATGCGCTCGGCCAACGGTCTCGCGGCGGCCTCAGCAGCAGCAGCAGGAGGCATCCCCACGGAGGTCTCCGGCTCTTCCGGCTCGTTAAAAAGAGGTTTCGTAGTGCGGCGCGGCATATTAATATTAGTCGGAAAAATTGTACGTCCGCGAGCTTAACACAATCGGGCACATTCCGAGGAATCCGCTTATCGGGGCTGAAAAAGTGGCGCAAATCTTAAGGGGAACGCGGGCGCGCGGTTCTGCGTATATTGAGGCAAGCGTGGGCTGTGGGCCGGGAAAGCGAGGGCCAAACGCGCCGCGATGTTGAAGTTTTGAAACATTTGAGGTGGGAAATGAAAGAAGCAAAAGATGTATTGAGGATCGCCGGGATTATTCTTCTCGGCCTGTTTGTTCTGGTCGTGGGCGTTCCGCTTGTTCTGGCCGCCGCCGGTATCACATTGCACGTGGTCGGGTTCGTCTTCGGTTTGGCCGTGGCGCTCATTAAGCTGGCGGTCGTCGTGGCTATCGTCTATCTGGTGTTGGTCGGCGTTCGCGCTCTATTGAGATGAAGCCTCAGGGCTTTTAAAGTCACATGAAAAGGGGTCAGGGCCATACACCTTCACGCCCTGGCCTCAAAAAGAGTCAATCGGTAATCGCACAAGCTCCGCACAATCAGTCGAGAGCGCACTAACTTAAATTCAATAAGGAGATAATAATGGGTTTCCTGCTGAAATCTTTCGGCAGCGCGGAGCGTCAGATCAGCCCGCGCCAACGGAGAATGAAGAACGGATTGTTAAGCAGTCTATTTGCCGTCGCCATGATGTTTTGTATGGCGGCGAATTTATTTGCGGCGACCGGCACTGCGGCCTCGGCAGACCTCGAAGCGCGGCGCAAGCAGTTGAACGACCTGCTCGCAGAGCAGTGGGAGTACGTGCTCAAAACCAGCCCGGAGTTCGCCTCTCTGCTCGGCGACAAAAGGTATAACGATCAGGTCTCGGACTTTTCTCAGAAGGCGATTGATGACGACCTCGTGAAGACCAGAGAGTTTCTGACGCGCTTCGAGGCCATTGACACGAGCGGTTTCCCGGAGCAGGAAGCGCTTAATAAAACCCTGATGGTGCGCGACCTCAAACAGCAATTGGACAACGCGCACTTCAAGAACTGGCAGATGCCGGTCAACCAGATTTCGGGCATTCACCTGCAAGCCCCGCAGCTCGCCGCCTATCTTCCCTTCACGAGCGTCAAGGATTACGAAGATTACATCACGCGCATGAAGAAGTTTCCCGTCCTCATCGATCAGCACATCATTCAGATGAGGAAGGGAATGAGCGAGGGGCTGATGCCGCCCAGATTCCTGCTCGAAAAGGTCGTGACGCAGGCCGAAGGCATAGGGAATCAAGCGCCGGACAAGTCGCCCTTCGCGCAGGCGCTCAAGAAATTCCCGAAGGAAATCTCCGAGGCGGATCAAAAGCGTTTGAGCGACGGCCTGCTCGCCGTCATACGCGATCAGGTCAACCCCTCCTACCTGAAGTTTGCGAAGTTCGTTAAGGACGAGTACGCGCCGAAGGGCCGTATGGAGCCGGGCATCTGGTCTTTGCCTGACGGCGCGGCGCGCTACGCGGCGGCAGTCAAAAACTCCACGACCACCAATCTCACGCCCGAAGAGATTCATCAAATCGGCCTGCGCGAAGTCGCGCGCATCGAAAAGGAGATGATGGAGATTGCCACCCGCCTGGGCTTCAAGGACTTGAAGAGCCTGAACGAGTCGATTGAGAAAGACCCCAAGCTGCACCCACAATCGCGCGAGCAAATCCTTGATATCTATCGCAAGTACGTTGACGGCATGCGGCGCGAGATGCCGAAGCTGTTCGGGCGATTGCCGAAAGCGAACGTCGAGGTCAAGCAGACGGAAGCCTTCAGGGAGGCGGACGCTTCCGGGGCCGAGTACAATCAGGGCACGCCCGACGGCTCGCGTCCCGGCTACATCATGGTCAACACCAGCAACCCGACCTCGCGTAAAACGATCACGATGGAGTCCACGGCCTATCACGAAGGCATTCCCGGCCATCACCTGCAAATCTCCATCCAACAGGAGCTGCCGACCCTGCCGCCCTTCCGTCAGCAGGGAGGCAACACCGCGTTTGTCGAAGGCTGGGCGCTCTACTCCGAAAGGCTCGGCAAGGAGGTGGGTTTCTACAAAGACCCCTACAGCGATTACGGTCGTTTGCAGGACGAGATGCTGCGCGCCATTCGTCTGGTCGTGGACACTGGCTTTCACTACAAGCGCTGGACGCGCGATCAGGTCGTGCAATTCTTCCACGATCATTCGGCGACAGACGAGGTGGAAGTGCAGAGCGAGACCAACCGCTACATCTCATGGCCGGCGCAGGCGCTCGGCTACAAGATCGGTCAACTGAAAATCCTTGAGCTGCGCGAGCGCTCGAAGCGGGAGTTAGGCGACAGGTTCGACATACGCCAGTTCCACGACGAAATCCTCGGCGCGGGCTCGCTCCCCATGGACGTGCTCGAAGCGCGCATCAACAACTGGATCGCGGCGAAAAAACAGGGCAAGACCGAATAGTAAATAGTCCCCCAAAGGCGAAGGGCGGAAGTGAAGATAGGCCAACGCGCGCTTCACTTCCGCCTTGCGCTTTCGCACGCCCTGCAAAATAGTTGACTTGCAATCTATTTTGGAATAAAAGCTCTCTTGTTCTAAAACTCCCCCGTCCGTCATTACCTCCCCTCAAAAGCTTTTAAGAGATCAGAACTTTTTGACTGGAATCTTCCGCCATGAGAATTCAGATCAGATTATCTTTGCTCATTCTCTTAGCGCTTCTGTGCCTGATCTTTCCCGGTTGCAAGCGGCTGCGGGCACAGGCGACGCTTGAGGCTTTGGACTACATCGACCGCCGCACCAACTTAAAGATAGGCGAGCCCATCCACAGGGATTTATCCGAGATCAAGTCGGGCGGCACGCTCACCGTTCTCGCCCCTTACAACTCGACCACCTACTTCATCTATCGCGGGGAGCCCTTCGGATACGAATACGAGCTACTGCAATCCTTCGCCAAAGAGCATAACGTCGCGCTCAAGATGGTGGTCGTGGCAGACCCGAAGAGCCTTCTTCCTTTGCTCAACAGCGGCGCGGGAGACATCGCCGCCGGTCGCCTGATACAAACGCCGGAGGCGGAAGCGACCGTCGCCTTCACACGCGCGCTGTATCGCAGCGAACCGGCGCTGGTGCAGCAGGAGAGAGCGCCGAACCCCACGGATAAGGGGGCGGACAAGGCGCTCGCACCCGGCCCCGCGAATGAGACGCCGGAGGTGGACATTCAGGCGCGGCTCATCACAAACCCGGCCCAGTTGGCGGGCGAGACCGTCACCTTGACGGAGAAATCGCCACAGCGCAGGACGCTCGTCGAGCTGGCAGACGATATTTCGGGCGACATCCGCGTCGTCGAGATAAACGGGGAGCTACAGGATGAGGCTTTGGCCCAGAAGGTGGCGCGCGGTGAAGTCGAGTTTACGGTGATGCCGAGCAATCTGGCTTTGCTGAAAGAGGCGGAGTTCAAAAATCTGAAGGTGCGCCCCGTCATCGGTCGCTCGCAGAGTGTCGCGTGGGCCGTCAGAAAGAATTCACCGGAGCTGATCAGCCAGCTCAATGCCTGGATCGAGGAGAAACAGAATGGGGCGCTCTTTGACAGGCTTTATAAAAAGTATTTCATTGACCGCCGCAGCTATCTCGAACGCGTGACGAGCGAATACCTGACCTCTTCGACGGGCAAGCTCTGCGAATACGACGACCTGTTTAAGCGAAACGCGGCTGAGCTTAACTGGGACTGGCGGCTGATGGCGGCGCAGGCTTTTCAGGAGTCCCGCTTCAAGCGGGACGCGCGCTCGTGGGCGGGCGCTCAGGGGTTGATGCAGATGATGCCGGCGACCGGCAGGGAGTACGGAGTAAAAAATCCGCTCGACCCGGAGGATAACGTTCAGGGGGCGGTCAGGTTTCTGAAGTGGCTGAACCAGTACTGGCTTGAGCGCATCCCCGACGAGCGAGAGCGACTGAAGTTCATCCTCGCCTCTTACAATGCGGGCGCGGGGCATGTGGATGACGCGCAGCGGCTGACCGTCAAGTACGGAGGCAATCCGCAATCGTGGGAGGATGTATCATACTGGCTGCTGCAAACCTCAACGCAGCAATACTCCTCAGACCCGGTCGTCCGCTTCGGCTTCTGTCGCGGAATCGAGCCGGTCAATTACGTCGACTTCATCCTCAAGCGGTTCGAGCACTACAAACAATTCGTCGCAGGCTAAAGACAAAGAGAGGCTGTTGTCCGAAACAAAATCAACTCCCGCCAACCTCTCCAGAAGCCGGCGGGAGCGTACGCTGGAAAACATTTAAGACAGCTCTTACTGTTGCGGTACTACCGGAGGGCTGAATGCGCCGTTTGTGTTATTGAGCGCGAGCCGATTATTTCCCCACGACTTGATCAACCCATTCGCATTCATCTGCAAGCCCACGTTGTTGTGGATGATCGTACAGTCGGAGAGATGCGCTGACCCGTACGTCACGCCGCCACCGGTCAGCACTCCCGCCTGCTTGTTCTCCGAGATCAACGTGTGTTCCAACTGCACCTCGGACGCTGCCGTCGAATTGATGACCGCTACCCCATTCGTCGTGTTGTGGGAAATGACGCTCTCAATCACGCCCCCGCGCACGTTGTCTTCAAAGTGGATGCCTTCGCCATTGTAAACCAGAGAGGACTTCTCGACCGTCACGTGCACGAGGAGACCGCTCGGGCTGTCAACCCTGATGCCAGCGCCGTCATTGTTTCTGATGGTCGAGTTTTTAACGACCAATTCTCCGCCGTTCAGGTCGTAGCGAATGCCTTCCTGCGAGAAGCCATCAATGACTATGTCTTCAAGGAAGACTTTCAGAACGGCGAAGTTAGTATTGGTGATCTGTATCCCTTTGAGCCCTGTCTTTGCACCATCGCCCATGCCTGTAATCGCCAGTCCGCGCAGCCGCACTGTTTTAAGCGCGTCAGCGGGATTGAGATTAATAGTGATCCCGTTCTGACCATTGCCGGCTAAAATGGAGGCGAGTGTTCCAGTGCCGTCAATGGTGATTGACCGATCAATTGTGACAGGGCCATAGCCACCCGGGTCAAGGATATCTATCTCTCCGTTGGGCTTGGTCTGGAGTATGGCCCATGCCAATGTCCTGCATGGAGCCGTACGGGAGCAGTTTGGATTGTTATTATCGCTGCCGAGGGTTGAAACCCATGAGCGTAGACTATTCTGCGCCTGAGCGAACAGGCTACCGAACGTAAAACAGGCAAGTACTATAGCGAGGCGGAACGTTATTCTGGTCATTGGGAGTCTCCTGGGAGTTAACAGATTGGTTGTCGGGAGTCCTCATTTTAAAGCAATGGGATTGCACCTTATAACTCAAAGCCGCCTGGGCCACAAGGCGGTTAGACTTCGAGTGGGCGTGCGCCTGGCTGGCGCGTGGCTTCGTTTCAGACCTTCAGGCGGGTGATGGTGGCAGCATAAAAGAGGAGAGGCGAGCCCAAAACGGGCCGCATCTTGCTGGATTGGGAGGAGGCAAGCGAACTGCGGAAAATGGTTCGCTTCAGACATTGAAGCGAAAGTTGACTATGTCGCCTTCCTGCATGACGTAGTCTTTGCCTTCGAGTCTGAGCAGGCCCTGTTCGCGCGCGGCGGCATAAGAGCCCGCGCGCATCAGTTGGTCGTAGCTGACGATTTCGGCGCGGATAAAGCCGCGCTCGATGTCCGTGTGAATCGTGCCGGCGGCCTGCGGCGCGCGCGTGCCCTGCGGAATCGTCCATGCGCGCACCTCCTTTTCGCCCGCCGTCAAAAACGACATCAGGCCGAGCAGGTGATAAGCGCCCTTGATCAGGCGGTCTACGCCGCTGCCCTCGACGCCGAGCGCTTCAAGATAATCGCGCCGCTCGTCCGGCGGCAGCGCGACCAGCTCGGCTTCAAGCTGCGCGCAGATGACCACACACTCTGCCGCTTCGCTCTCCGCCGTTTCGCGCACCACTCGCACATGGGCATTCTCTTCCTTATCCGAGAGCGTCGCCTCGTCAACGTTGGCGGCATAGATGGTCGGCTTCATCGTCAGTAGAAAGAAGCCGCGCGCGACGGCGCGCTCTTCAGGCGTGAGCGTGACGGTGCGGGCGGAGTGACCCTCTTCGAGCGCGGGCTGAATCTTATCGAGCACATCCAGTTCTGCGCGCGCCGCCTTGTCGCCGCTCTTGGCAACCTTCTGCGCGCGCTCGCGCCGCCGCTCGACCGTCGAGAGGTCGGCCAGCGCCAGTTCTATCTGGATGGTCTCTATGTCGCGGCGCGGGTCAACAGTGCCCTCGACGTGAACTATATTCTCGTCTTCAAAACAGCGCACGACCTGCACGACCGTGTCCGTCTCGCGTATGTTGGCGAGAAACTGATTACCCAGCCCCTCGCCCTTCGACGCGCCGCGCACGAGGCCCGCGATGTCCAGAAACTCCACGGTCGCGGGCACGATCACCGTTGTCTTGACCAGTTTCGCCAGCGGCTCCAGCCTCTCGTCCGGCACGGCGACGACGCCGACGTTGGGCTCTATGGTGGCGAAAGGATAGTTGGCCGCAAGCGCAGACGACTGCGCCGTCAGCGCGTTAAAGAGCGTGGACTTGCCGACGTTAGGAAGACCGACGATACCTGCCCGAAGCATAAAGACACCTCACATGGAACGAAATAACGCACGAAAGCGAAACCAACACTTTTACACTCTTCGTGCGCGCCCTGTCTAGTCCGGCGGCGCGGGGTGAGGGCCGCGGGCCGCCGCGCCTTTTGCAACTATTCGATGGGTTTCGCGTATAATCAATCTGTCCGGTCACAGTCAGTTATAATCAAACCGCAAAGCATTTCATTTCGGAGACCATAAGATGAAAGATTTGGCCGATGTCGCTTTGAATGCCGCTAAGGCGAAGGGCGCTTCCTACGCCGACATACGCATCAGTCGCTTTCTCAACCAGTTCGTTGTGACGCGCGAGCAGCGCGTCCAAAACGTCACCAACACGGAGACCTTCGGCTTCGGCGTCCGCGTGCTGGTTGACGGGGCGTGGGGGTTTGCCGCCTCCAGCCGGCTGGAAAAGGAGGAGATCGCGCGCGTCGCGGAGCGGGCCGTGAGTGTGGCGCGCGCCAACAAGACGATTCAGAAAACGCCGATCACGCTCGTCCCCGTCGAGAGATACCCAGACGCGAAATACAACACGCCCGTCAAACAAGACCCCTTCACCGTCTCGCTCTCGGAGAAGGCCGATTACCTGCTCAAGGTCAACGACGCGGCCACCAAGGTCAAGGGAGCGCCCGGGCCGATGTTCGTCAATTCGATCATGTTCTTTACCAAGGAAGAGAAGTATTTCGCCTCGACCGAAGGCTCCTATATCGAGCAGACGTTGATTCGCTCATGGCCCAGCTTTACGGTCACAAGCGTCAACACCAAGACGGGGCGCTTCGAGCAGCGCAATAGTTTAGGCACGCCCGTCGGCAAGGGCTACGAGGTGGTCGCCGAGTACGACCTGCTCGGTGAAGCGCCGCGCGCCGCCGAGCAGGCGATTCAAAAACACACGGCCAAGCCGGTCGAGCCCGGCTATAAAGACCTCGTGCTTCACCCGACGCACCTGTGGCTCACGGTTCACGAATCGGTCGGCCACCCGACCGAGCTTGATCGCGTCCTCGGGTTCGAGGCCAACTACGCGGGCACGTCGTTTGCCACGCGCGAGAAGCTGGGGAAATTCCAGTACGGCTCGAAGATCGTCAACATCAAGGCCGACAAGACGCAAGCGAACGGCTTAGCGACCTGCGGCTGGGACGACGAGGGCGTGAAGACTACGGAGTGGGACATCATCAGGGACGGTGTGCTGGTCGGTTATCAAACCGTGCGCGACAACGCCGCCGTCATCGGCCTTGAGCGCTCGAACGGCGCGAGCTATGCCGATAGCTGGCGCTCCGTACAGTTTCAAAGGATGCCGAACGTGAGCTTGCAGCCCGCCAAAGGCAATCAAAAGATCAGCGCCGACGACCTCATTGCGGATGTCAAGGACGGCGTTTATATAGAGGGCGACGGCTCTTTCTCCATTGACCAGCAGCGCTACAATTTCCAGTTCGGCGGGCAGGTCTTCTGGGAGATAAAGAACGGGAAGAAGGTGGGACTGCTGCGCGATGTCGCTTATCAATCGCGCACGCCTGATTTCTGGAACGCCTGCGACGGGCTCGGCTCAAGGGAGTTCTACATGCTCGGCGGCTCATACTTTGACGGCAAGGGAGAGCCCGGACAGATCAACGCCGTCTCGCACGGCTGCCCGCCCGCGCGCTTTCGCCGCATCAATGTCATCAATACGGGGAGGAAAATCTAAGATGGCGCTGATCTCTGCCAAGGAAGCTGAAGAACTGTTGCAGAAGGTGCTCGCGCTCTCGAAGTCGGACGAGCTGGAAGCGACGCTGCAAGGCGGACGCACCGCATGGACGCGCTTTGGCGTCAACTCCGCCTCGACCAGCGGCGATACCGAAGACCTCTCGCTCGTCGTCAACTCACACTTCGGACAGCGCAGCGGCGTGGCGACTACGAACACGCTCGACCCACAGGGAATGGAGAGAGTCGTGCGCGCCGCCGAAGAGATCGCACGCCTCAGGCCCGAAGACCCCGAGCAGATGCCTTTTATCGGCAAGCAGAAGTACGAGGGGACGGGCAACGCCTTTGACGAAGCGACACACATGGCCGGCGCGGACGTGCGCGCCCGCGGGATCGCAGCGACCATCGAGCCCGCGCGCGCGAAGAATCTGGTCGCCGCCGGTCTCTATGATAATCGCGGCGGCTTTACCGCCATTGCCAACACGCGCGGCAACTTCGGCTACACGCGCAGCTCTCTGGCCTCGTTCACGACGACCGTGCGGACGGCGGACGGCACTGGCTCAGGCTGGGGCTCGGCCATGTCGCATCGCATCGCGGACATCAACGCGCAGGCGGTCGGGGCGCGCGCCGTCGAGAAGGCCGAGCTATCGAAGAACCCGGTCGCTATTGAGCCGGGCAACTATACTGTCATCCTTGAGCCGAACGCGGTCGGCGATCTGGTCTCCTTCATGCTCTTTTTCTTCGACGCGCGGCAGGCCGACGAGGGCCGCTCGTTTCTCTCCAAGCAGGGCGGGGGAAATCGCGTCGGCGAAAAGTTCTTCGGCGATCAGGTCAATCTCTACACAGACCCGAATTATGCCGCCGGGCCGGGCGACGTTTTCGATAATGAGGGTCTGCCGAACACGCGTCTGGACTTTGTGCGCGCAGGCGTCGTCAAGACGATGAACTATTCTCGCTTCTGGGCCAGGAAGCAGGACAAGCAGCCCACGCCCGGCCCAGCGAACTTAATCATGGACGGCGGGACAAGCTCCATCGAGGATATGATCAAAAGCACGGAGCGCGGCATCCTCGTCACGCGCCTCTGGTACATACGCCTCGTCGACCCGCAGACCGTGCTGCTGACGGGACTGACGCGCGACGGCACGTTCCTCATCGAGAAGGGAAGGCTCAAGAGCGCGATCAAAAACTTCCGTTTCAACGAGACGCCCGTCAAGATGCTGAACAACATCGAGATGATGTCGCCCTCGGTGCGTATCACCGGCTCGGAGCGCGTCGGTGAGCAATTGCCCGTGCTTGCGCCCGCGCTCAAAGTGCGCGACTTCGCCTTCACGAGCCTCTCAGACGCAGTTTAAAAGCAAGGATAAAGGATGAAGGCGGAAGGATGAAAGAAATGCTTTCTTTCCTTCCGCCTTCATCCTTCATCCTTCATCCTTATGTTTCTTGTGCTTGCGTTGATTGCGGTGACGGGCGGCACGCTCTTCACGTATCTCTACGATGAGGATGCGCCGCTCGTTTTGCGTGTGTGCGCGGGGACGTTCGTGGGGCTCTGCGCGTTCGGGCTGCTCGGTTTTATCTACGCCTCATGGTTGGGCCTGACGTTGCTCGCGCTCTCCCTCTCCGCCGCCACGGTGGCGCTCCCCGCGCTTGCGCTCCGTGAGCCGAAGCGCAGGGCCAGGGTTTTAGCCGACGTGGAGGTGGCCGTGAGCAGCGCGCGGCGCGCCGTGCTGCACCCAACGCTTCGCTCCGCCTCTCTGATAGCCCTCTACGCGCTCGTCTCCATCCTGTTATGGCTCGTCTATGATCGCGCGATGTTCGAGCAGGACGGCGCGCTCTACACGGGCCTCTCCAACAACTACGGCGACCTGCCGTTTCACCTGAGCGTCGTGACGAGCTTCGTTAAGGGCACAAACTTTCCGCCGGAAGACCCGACGTACGCGGGCGCTAGATTCACCTATCCGTTTCTGGCAGATTTCATCGCCGCCTGTTTCGTGCGGGCCGGAGCCACTTTGCGTGATGCGATGCTGCTGGAAAATCTACTGATGGCGCTCGGGCTCACGGGTCTGCTTCATCGCTGGGCGCTACTGTTGACGCGTGACCGCGCGGCGGCGCACCTCTCGCCCGTGCTGGTGTTCCTGAGCGGCGGGCTTGGCTGGTGGCTCTTATTCGATGATGCGCGCAAGAGCGATCAGAGCATCCTGTCTGTGCTTATTAAGCCGCCGCACGATTACACGATCATTCCAGAGACGATCTATCGCTGGGGTAATGCCCTGACGACGCTCTTAGTGCCGCAGCGGAGTATGCTGCTCGGCATGGGGCTGGCCCTCGTCGTCTTCATAGAGTGGTGGAAGGTCTTCGCGGGCGGCGACGTTCAGGGCGCGAAGGGCGCGGAGAGTAAGGCGAAGAGAGGAAAGGCTAAGCGGGCCAAAGGGGCAGAGTCGATACCCGTGCCGGCTTTCTTTCCCTTTCTCAACTTTCCCGGCGCGAGCCGTATGATCGGCGCGGGTATTGTTGCCGGTCTATTGCCGCTCGCGCACGCGCACACTTTTATCGTCGTCGTCATGGTGGGCTCGTGTCTTGCGCTCATCGATGCGCGGCGGGGCTGGCGCGCGTGGGCAGCCTTTTTTATCCCGGCGCTTTTGCTGGCCGGCCCGCAGATGTGGTGGGCGACGCACGGCAGTTCCGTGCAGGCCGGGACGTTTTTCGCCCGGCAGTACGGCTGGGATCGCGGCCAGACCAACGTGTTGTGGTTCTGGCTCGTCAACGCGGGGCTCTTTATCCCGCTGCTCGCCGCCGCACTCCTCTGGCGCGGCGCGCGTCCACTTGTGCCGAAGCGGTTGCTCCTCTTTTACCTGCCCTTCACGCTCTGTTTCATCGTCCCGAACCTGTTCAAATTAGCGCCATGGGTGTGGGACAATATAAAGGTTCTCTTTTACTGGTATGTCGCGTCTGTGCCGCTGGTCGCGCTCCTGCTGGCGAGGCTCTGGCGGGGGGGTATCTGGCGACGCATCATCGTTGCGGTGATGGTGGTCGCGCTCACGCTCTCCGGCGCGCTCGATGTGTGGAGAATCATCTCGCGCGAGACGGCGCTCGAAGAGTTTAGCGCGGAGGGCGTTGCTTTCGCCGCGATGGTCGAAGCACAGACCTCGCCGCGTGCGCTGGTGCTGCACGCGCCGATTCATAATCACCCGGTTTTCCTGACGGGCAGGCGCTCGCTGATGGGTTATCCCGGCCACATCTGGACGCACGGGCTCGATTACCGGCAGCGCGAGTTGGAGATCGGGCGCATCTACGCGGGCGCGCCGGATGCGAGCGCGCTCCTCGCCCGCTACGATGTTCAATATATAGTCGTTGGCCCACAGGAGCGCGCCTTTGTGCACGTTAATGATGCTTTCTTTGAACGCTACAGCATGGTGGTGGAAGTAGGTGAGTACCGGCTCTACAAAAACGCGCTCCCGTGACGAGGCTCACACTGACGGGGCTGCTGCGCTCTGGGGTGCGAAAACTACGCGCGCGGGCCGTGGTGTGCCGGAGGCTACTGACCCGGAGATGGACGGGCGGACATGGCAGCTTGCGAGCGGCTTCGTCCTGCTGGTGGCCGCCATCGTCAGGCTGTACGCGCTTGAGCTGAACCCTTTGCATCACGACGAGGGCGTCAACGGCTTCTTCCTCATCAAGCTCATCAACCATGGCGTCTATCAATACGACCCGGCAAATTATCACGGGCCGACGCTCTATTATTTCGCGCTCGTCGCGGCGAAGCTCTTCAAGCTGGCGGGCACAGGCTTAAGCATCTATGCCATCCGCGTCGTGCCCGTAGCGTTCGGCGTCGCGACCGTCTGGCTCGTCCTGACACTCAGGCGTCGGCTCGGCGCGGTGGGCGCGCTCGCGGGCGCGTCGCTCGTCGCCCTCTCGCCCGGCGCTGTCTACATGTCGCGCTACTTCATACACGAATCGCTCTTCGTCTTCTTCACGCTCGGCATCGTCGTCGCCGCGCTCAGATTCTACGAGAGCGCGAGCTTCCTTTATCTTATGCTCGCGGCGGCTTCGGCGGCCCTGCTCTTTGCTACGAAAGAGACGGCGATGATCTCCGCCGGCGTCCTCCTGATCGCGCTCGCCATGACAGCCCTCTACATGGGCATAAGGAGAACTGCCCGCCATGAAAGCCAGCCCGTCAAACAGGGCCGGCAGAAGAAGAAGCAGCGGCGGCGGGCACACGGCGCTGAGCATGATGCTTTAAGCGAGAGTCTCACGCGCTTCGGCGGCCCGCTCGGCATCGCAACGCTCACGCTCTCCGCCCTGATTCTGTTCGTACTGGTCTATGTTCTCTTCTATTCGTCTTTCCTGACGCACGCGCAGGGCATCAGGGATTCGCTGAAGACTTTCGAGATTTGGGCCAGGACGGGCAAGAAGGAGCACGTCCACGAGTGGTACACGTATCTGCACTGGCTCTGGCTGAAGGAAGCGCCGCTGCTTGTGCTCGGGGTCGTGGGCATCCTGCTGGCCTTCTGGCGCGGGCGCAACAGTGTCGCCGTCTTCGTCGCGCTGTGGGCCACCGGCATCATCGCCGCCTATTCGCTCATTCCTTACAAGACGCCCTG
Source organism: Pyrinomonadaceae bacterium (assembly GCA_036389675.1). Taxonomy (GTDB): domain Bacteria; phylum Acidobacteriota; class Blastocatellia; order Pyrinomonadales; family Pyrinomonadaceae; genus DASQYE01. Next base: position 511,656 of record DASVWI010000021.1, on the reverse strand, counting down.
GCTGGCGCTCAATTTTATCGTTCCGCTGGCGATCATCGGCGGGTACGGTCTGGGCCTGCTCTACAGGTGGGGCACGCACGATCTCACGCAGCGCGTTTTAGCGATAGGGCTGGCCGTGGCTGCGCTCTCTGTCTGCGCCTACCAGATGATCGAGCTGAATTTCAAGCACTACGACGACGACGGCTACATCTATCCTTACGCCCATACGGTGCGCGAGATTCTGCCGCTCGTTGACGCCATCAATCGCTTTGCCGCTACCGCGGGCACGGGCAGGCAGACGGCCATCAACATCACCTCGCCCGAGTACTGGCCGCTGCCATGGTACTTGCGCGACTACACGCGCGTAGGTTACGCGGGCCGAATCGCCGTCGCCGACGAGCCGCTCGTGATCGGGTCTGACACGCAGGAGCTTGAGCTAGAGGCCGCGCTCGGCGACCGTTACACGCGCATCGATTCCTATCAGCTGCGTCCGGGCGTGACCCTTGTGCTCTTCGCGCGCAACGATCTCGTCAAGCGCTGACCCGGTCGCGTGTTTGACAAACGTACGCCCGGAGTGATAGCTTCCCCTCTGTCAATCCCCCGTGACTACAGCAGTTTGATAGCGGCGGCTGAAGCCCCTCTTCAATCGTCGTATCCCGAAGCAAACTGCGTAACACCCGATGCTTTAATAACCGCCATCGAATCGTCTGCGCTGACTCTTCAGCCAGTGATGTGTACTCGCCGGTCTTGCGACGACTACTGAAACAGGGGTTTCAGCAAAAAGTCTCCGCCCGTGACTTGCGGCGCACTTTCGGAAGAGCAGCCTACAGCATTTATTTCATCTCCTGACCTTAACAGGAGCATGAGAGAGAGCTTAACGCGCTGGTTCCAAGCCCAGCCATTGCCAGGAGGGGATTAAAACCCATTATGAGAAGAGAGACTCGCAAACGCACGCAATTTAACAGGCTGCGCTGGATGTTATTTGCCCTCACCGTGCTTTGTCTGGGCGGGCTCGGCGTCGGCTTGACGCGAATGGTGTTGGCCGGTACGCCCTCCAGCGGAACGCTCTCGCCCGCCAACCCGCTCATCACCTACACGGGCGGGCCGTTTCCCGTCTCAAACCCGTCGAGCCCCATCGGCGAAAACCCCCCAGTGTGTGCGCCCGGAACCTGCGACGAGTTTGCGCTGAAGGTCACCATCCCGGCGGGCAGCACCACGGATTACTCCGTCGTCGTGACCATTGACTGGACGGACAGCGGGACGACCACGCAGGGAGCCCCCAATTCCGACTATGATCTTTACATATATAAATCGGACGGCGTCACGAAGGTCGGGCAGGGACCCGGCACGGTCAAGCCGGAAGTCGCCGTCTTTCAGGCGTTCCCCGGCGATTACATAATCAAAGTCGTCCCCTATGATGTCTCGCCGACAGTCCCTTTTCAGGGCAGAATCGAGCTGGTGGCCGAGGATGCTGTCGTCCAGCCGACGCCCATACCTTTGCCGCAGGCGACGGGCTCTACGCCGCGCTATCAGATTTTCACTCCGCCTCAGGGCGTCCTGACCAGAACAGCCCCGGCTGCCGCGCCGACACCCGCTGGCTCACCCGCTCAGGGCCAACCCGCCGTACCCTCATCCGGTAACGGCACGGATGCCGGCGAGCCCTCCATCGGCGTCAACTGGATAACGGGCAGGGTGCTTTACCAGTCTTACCTGACGACATTTCGTCTGACATTCAACGATTCGTGTCCGTCGTCGCCGAGCGCCCTCTGGGAGGATAAGAGCGCGCCCACTTCTGTGAATAGTCTCGACCCAATCCTCTTTACAGACCACGGCTACAATGTTGCAAACCCCGATACGGGGCGCACGATAGTTTCGCAACTGGCCGGGACGACGAGCCTCGCCTCCGTCACGGACAATGACGGCGACACATGGATTCCGAGCGAGGGCGGCAGCCTTCACTCGGGCATAGATCACCAGAGCCTCGGCGCTGGCCCATACCATACCTTAGCCGGCGGCCTTCCTTTCCCGAAGCCTCCCGGCTCATACCCGCACGCCTTCTACTATTGCTCGCAGGAGAGTGCCGCCGCGTCTTGCTCGCGCAGCGATGACGGCGGTGTCACCTTCGGGCCGTCCGTCCCCATCTACACGCTCGCCGACTGCGGCAATCTGCACGGGCACGTCAAGGTCTCGCCGGACGGAACTGTCTACGTGCCGAACAATAGCTGCGGGTCTGATCAGGCCGTCGTCGCTTCGGAGAACAACGGCATCTCATGGCAGGTGAGGAATATACCGAACAGCGGCACTGCCGCGAGCGACCCCTGGGTCACGCTCGGTCGCGGAGACAAGGTCGCGGGCGGACGCGTCTACTTCTCCTATGCGCGCAACGACGGCTCGACGTACGTTTCGGTTTCGGACGATCACGGCAAGCCGGGAACATGGAAGAACCAGTTTGACGTGGGAGCAGTGGCGGGGATTACCCATAGCGTCTTTCCGGTAGTCATCGCGGGCGATGATGACCGCGCGGCGGTCGCCTTCCTCGGTACGACTGCCAAGGGCAGCTTGCAGGACAGGGCGTTTCCCGGAGTCTGGTATCTGTTTATCGCACATACCTATGACGGCGGCGTGACGTGGACGACCGTCAACGCGACGCCGAACGATCCCGTCCAGCGCGGCGGCATCTGGCTCGGCGGCGGCTCGCCCCCGCACCGCAACCTGCTGGACTTTATCGGCATAGACGTGGACAAGCAGGGGCGTGCGGTAGTTGCATATGCCGACGGATGCACGGGTGCGGCCTGCGTTCAGGCTCCATACGGCGCGACGGGCAACTCATACACGCAGCTGGCCGCGATTGCTCGCCAGACCGGCGGGCGTCGACTCTTCGGGCCTGACACGCCGGCCACCACCACGGCGACCGTGCCGGGCACTCCCTATCTGAGCGTCGGGCGCGACGGCACGACGGTTCATCTCTCATGGTCGGAATCCGACGACGGCGGCTCGGCCATCACCAACTACAAAGTCCTGCGCGGAACAACCAGCGGCGGCGAAACGCTGCTGGCTAATGCCGGGACGGCGAACAAGTACGACGACAAGACGGCCAGTCCCAACACCACCTATTACTACAAGGTCGTGGCCGTTAACTCTCTGGGCGAATCATGCGGCAATAACGAGACGGCAGCGCCGCCGCAGGGAGACTCCTGCAACGGGATAGTGGAGGTCACTGACCCGACCGGCGATCAGAAGGGCGCGCCGGGTAACGCAGACCTAGACGTGCTGTCAATCGCGCTCGCCGACCACGTCGAAGGGGCAGAGAATAAACTGGTCTTCAAGCTCAAGGTGGCTGATCTGAGCCTGCTCGTGCCGAACCGTCAGTGGAGGATTATCTGGAATTACCCGATCAGCCCGCCTCCGGGGCTCACACAGTTCACGGGCTCTTACTACGTCGGGATGAACTCCGACGGCGGAGTGGCGACCTTCGAGTACGGCACGGTCAGCACGGTCGAAGCAGTTCCGACCAACGCCGGCATACCGAGTAAGCTCGGACAGGCCGACAGCGGCAGCTTCGATCCGGCGACCGGCATCATCACCATCACCGTCGGCGCAAGCAAGGTGGGCAATCCGAAGGCCGGTGACATCATCGGCGCACTCGTCGCCAGAACCTTCTCCGGTAACGGCAACGAGACGGTGAAATCTCAGTCCGCCGTGGACACGACGGGCGCGATGGGCTCCGTGAATCCTTACACGGGCGCTTCCTACATGGTCGTCGGCAATCTGGGCTGCCAGAGTGTGACTCCGCCGCCCACGCCCTCGCTCTCCATCAACGACGCGACGGTCACAGAAGGCAACGCTGGCACGACCAACGCGACCTTCACCGTCACGCTTTCAGCCGCAAGCACACAGGCCGTGACGGTCAAATACGACACCGCCAACGGCACGGCCACGGCTGGCTCTGATTACCAGGCGGCCACAGGCACGTTGACGTTCAATCCGGGTCAAACCACGCAGACCATCAACGTCGCGGTCACGGGCGACACGGCTCCCGAGGCCAATGAAACCTTCGCCGTCAATCTGTCGCAACCGACGAACGCGACCATCAGTGACGGGCAGGGTCTGGGCACGATCACCAACGATGATCAGCCGCCCGCCAACACCCAGCCCTCGCTCTCCATCAACGACGTGACGGTTCAGGAGGGCAGTAGTGGCACGACCAATGCCATCTTCACCGTCACTCTTTCCGCCGTCAGCAGCCAGACCGTCTCCGTCAACTTTACTACCGCTGACATAGACGCGACGGCTGGCGTCGATTACCAGTCCCGGTCTGGGACGCTGACCTTCGCCCCGGGCGAGACCAGCAAGACCGTGACGGTTCTCGTCAACGGAGACCTTCAGATAGAAAACAACGAGACGTTCTACGTCAATCTGTCCGGCGAAGTGAACGCCACGATTGCGCGCGGGCAGGGAACCGGGACCATCAACAACGACGACCCGACAAAGGTGCAGTTTGACAACACCACCTACACTGTTGCGGAAGACGCTGGCCGCTTCACCATCACGGTGACGCGCACGGACGCTTCGGTCGATGCGACCGTCCGGTACAGCACTTCGGACACCGCCGGGTTGAACAACTGCGATGTCTTCAACAACGTCGCATCACAGCGATGTGACTACGAAATAACGGTCGGCACGCTGCGTTTCGCCGCGGGGCAGACGAGCCGCACGATCACCATACCCGTGATTGACGACGTGTATGCCGAAGGCAACGAGAGCTTCACCTTGACGCTCTCCAGCCCGAGCGGCGTTAGTCTCGGGACGAATACCACCGCGACCCTGACGATCACGGATAACGACGCCAACTCGAATGCGCCGAATCCGATAGACACGACCGATTTCTTCATCCGCCAGCACTATCTGGACTTCCTCAATCGCGAGCCCGACCCGAACGGATTTCAGGGATGGCGCAATATCCTGAACAACTGCGCGCCGGGCAACACCAGCTGCGACCGTATAGAGGTCAGCTCGGCCTTCTATCGCTCGCCGGAATTCCAGAGCCGCGGCTTCTTCGTCTACAGCTTCTACGTCGCGAGCCTCGGACGTTTCCCGCAGTACGCTGAGTTCATGCCCGACATGTCCAGCGTCAGCGGCTTCCAGAGCCAGCAGGAGGAGGAGGCGAACAAGCAACTCTTCATCGCGGACTTTATGGCGCGGCCCGAATTCAAGAGCCGTTACGACAGCAAGACCACGGCGCGCGCCTACGTGGAAGAGCTTGAGAAGGCCGCCGGCGTCACGCTCTCGAACAGGGAAGAGTTGATTAGTGATCTGGAACAGGGAAGGAAGAACAGAGCGGATGTCCTGAGAGCCGTGGCGCAGAGCCCAGAGGTGAGCGTCAAGTATTTCAATCAAGCCTTCGTCGTGATGGAATACTTCGGTTATCTCAGACGCAACCCTGATGCGCTGTACCAGCACTGGATAGATGTGGTCAACGGAGCACCGAATGACTACCGACAGATGGTCAACGGGTTCGTGAACTCCGCCGAGTACCGCTCAAGGTTCGGGAAGCCTTAGAGGAAAATGTATCAACAGGGATAGACAGGACGCAGTGGATAAAGAAAAAGCGATAAGGCATTACTGCTTATTCTTTATCCTCTCCGTCCTGTCTATCCATGTTTGAATCTGTCTTGAATAGCTCGTGGCTTAATCGGACGGGGCGCTAAATCCGCCGCTGGCAACAGTAAAACCGCTTCGCCTGAAGCTTTGGTTGACATTCCGGCCAAGTCCAACATATAGTGTGCCTCTCCCGCACGGCGCTCTAGGGACTGCGCTTTATGTTTACTTCCCGCAGCCGCCCGGAGCCCAAAAGCGCGAGGCGCACGCATGTTCAAACTTCAACGCTTAGAAATCACAGGCTTCAAATCCTTCGCGGATCATACTGAACTCGTTTTCACCGGCGACGGCATCACGGCGGTCGTCGGCCCGAACGGCTGCGGCAAAAGCAACGTCGCAGACGCCATCGCCTGGGTTCTGGGCGAACAGCGTATCAAGCACCTGCGCGGCGCGGAGATGAAGGACGTGATCTTTCAGGGCTCGCGCAACCGCGCGCCGAGCGGCATGGCAGAAGTCGTGCTGCACATGGTGCGCGACGAAACGGTCGAGCACGAGCCGGACATCGAAGACATTGATTCGACGCTCGAAGAGATAGACGACAACGCCGTCGAGCTTGAAGGAATCGTCGCGCCGCCCCCGGCACTGGATGCCGCGACAGCACCGCCACTGCCCGCAGACGCAGGCAGCGCAGAGCAGAACGAGAATACAGCTATTGACGAAGCCGCGACGGGTGCGGACGAGCCAGCCGGGGATGTCGCTGTCGAGGGCGCGCAAGGGGATTCCGCCGAGGCTGTCGGGGCGAACGTAACAGCCGATACGACAGTCGTTGCTGCCCCTAAGATTCCGCACGGCAAGCGTCACTGGCGACCGAGTCGTCTGGCGCTTGAGTTCGCGCCCGGCGAGGCCGTCTCCGTCACGCGCCGTCTTTATCGTTCGGGCGAGAGCGAATACCTGCTCAATAACCGTATGTGTCGCCTGCGCGACATTCAAGACCTCTTTTCGGGGACGGGACTCTCGGGCGCGCACTACGCCATCATAGAGCAGGGGCGCATCGGCCAGATTCTCTCGGCCAAGCCGATGGATCGCCGCACGCTGATCGAAGAGGCCGCCGGCATTACCAAGTTCCGCGTCCGCCAGCGCGCCGCCGAGGCTCGGCTCGAAAACGCGCGCTCAAACCTCAACCGCATCTCAGACATCATTTCCGAGATAGACAAGCAGGTCAACAGCCTGCGCCGGCAGGCGGCCAAGGCGCGCCGCTATCGCGTCCTGCGCGAAGAGCTGCGCGAGCTGTTGCGCCGCGTCTACGTCGCAGAGGAGCGCACGCTCTCGACGCTGCTGGAAGAAACGCGCGGCCAACTGGAAGAAGCTGGCCGCGAGGAGCGCGCGCTGGCCGAAGAGCTTGCGGCGCGCGAAGAGGATGCGCGCGGAGCGACGCAGCAGGCGCGCTCGCTTGAGGACGAGCTTGCACAGGCGCGCGCTCGTGTGGCCGAGTCGGCTTTGCAGCGCGACCGCCGCGCGCGCGAGCGCACTTATCAGGAAGAGCAGGTTGCCGGACTACTGAAGCGTCACGAAGCGGTCGAGAGAGAGATGGAGATGGTTCGCGCTCGTCTGGCCGAGGTCGTAGGGGAGTGCGCCGGCCTTCGCGAGCTGGATGCTTCCCTGCGCGTCGCCAGCGAGGAGAGCGCCCTTTCGCTTCAATCGGCGGAGGCCGCCTACAGCCGTCGGCTCATAGAAGCCTCCGAGGCGGAGGCCGAGATAGAGCGAGCGCGCGCGGAACTGCTCACGCACACGGCAGTCGCAGAGCGCCTGATGGAGATCGGTCGCCAGCTTGAAACGGCGCTTGAGAGAGTCGCTTCGCAGGCCGAAGGGTTGGCGCACGAGGGGCTGCGCGCCGCCGCCATCCACGCCGAGCGGCAGACGGAAGCCGAGACCCTGAACGCCGAGATAGTGGTCGCGCGCGAGCGGCTTGCGCGCCTCGTCGCCGAGCGCGAACAGGCAGTTCATGCGGTCGTGCTCGGTCACGAGGCCGTTTCCGAAACCGACACGGAGTATGAGCGAGCGCGTGATGAGTTTTCGGGCACGCGGCATCGCCTCGAAACGCTGCTTGAGCTGGACGCGCGCCGCGCGCACTATTCGCAGGCCGTGCAGCGCATCTTCTCGACAGAGACGGCGGCGGAAGAGTTTCATTTCATGGGCACGCTGGCCGACATGCTTCAGGTCGAACCGCAATGGGAGCGCGCCGTGGAGGGTGCTTTCGGCTCTTCCCTGCAATCCATCATCGTGCCGACGCCTGACGATGCCGCGCGCGCCGCGCACTGGCTCAGAGAACACGATGCCGGTCGCGCCAGCTTTCTCATCGTAGGGCTTCACGGCGCAAGCGAAGAGATTGATACGGAAACGGGAAGGCACAGGAGCGAGCCGGAAACGCCAGCCGAATTGCGTGAAGCGTCGGAAGACCTCAAGGACATACGCATCGGCGAGCTTCTGGGCGCGCGGCCCGAACTGCTCGCGGTGCTGCGCCGCACGCTCGCGCAGAAGATGGAAGCAATACTGGCCTCAAGCCTCGACGACGCGATAGCCAAGTCGCTTGCCACGGGCGATATGTACGTCACGGCGGCGGGCGACTGGGTGGCCGGGGGGCAACTGGTCACAGCCGGAGACGAGCGCGCTTTTGAAGAGGGCGCGGGACTCCTTGGTTTCAAGCGTGAGCTACGCGAGCTGGAAACGCGCGCGGGCGAGCTGTCTACGGAGATGGCTACACGCGAGCGCGCCGTCACGGAAGCTCGCGCACGTCTCACCGAGCTTGAGGACGCGGTCGTGCTGCTCAACGAGGTCATCGGTCGCGAGGAGCGCGACGGGATGGCGCGCGAGCTGAACGCGGCTGGTCTGGCGCAGGAGATAGAGCGTGCCGAGCGTCATCTGCGCGTGGTGGCCGACGATGCGGCTCGCCTTTCCGCCGAGCGCCTTGAGCTTGAAGAACGTCGCGCGACGGCGCTTGCCGAGGCCGAGGCCGCCGAAGCCGCGCGCCTCAGTGCTTCGCAGATGGTCGCGGAAGCCGCACAGCTTTTGGCCGTCGCGCGCCGCGCAGCCGAGACCGAGAGCGAAGGCCTGGGCGAGCAAAGGGCGGCGGCGGCTGCTGCTGCCGAACGTCGCCGCGCCACAGCCACGGAGCTGCGCCGCATGGAGGCCGAACGAGACGAGCTTTCCAACAGGCTCGAACGGCATGAGCGAGAGGCGGAGGAAGCCAGAGGCAGGCTGGAAGACCTGCGACGCTCGATAGCGGACATGGACAGCAGCGCTCTCTCCGTCGACGAGGAGCGCGAGCAGGAAGAGAGGATAGTCGCGGAGGCGACCGCCGCGCTAGCGGAAGCGCGCCAGAGAGCGGACGCTCTCTCAACTGAGCTGGCAGAGCTTAATCGCCGCCTGATGAGCGCCCGCGACGCCCGCGCCTCGCTTGAGGTTCAGCGCGCGGAAGCAACCGCGCGGCTCAACTACGTGCGCGAAGCCTGCATGGCGGAGCTCAACCAGTCGCTCGAAGAATTGGCGCAGGAGCGCCCGCCCGACGAGGAGCTTGACCTCGAAGCGGGCCGCGCCCACGTCGAAGAGTTGCGCGCCCGCGTCGAAGGCTTCGGTGCTGTCAACATGATGGCGCTCGAAGAACTCTCCGAAGCCGAAGAGCGCCTGCTGTTTTTGACGGGCCAGCGCAAGGACATCACGGACGGCATAGCCTCGACAGAGGAAGCACTGCGCGAGATCAAACGGCGCTCGCGCGAGCGTTTCCGTCATGCCTTTGAAGAGGTCAATCGCAACTTCGGCGCGTTCTTTCAGGAGCTGTTCGGGGGCGGACGCGGCGAGATGAGTTTAATAGACGCCGACGACGTGCTGGAATCCGGCATTGACATTGTGGCCCAACCGCCCGGCAAGCGCCTTCAGAATGTGCTGCTGCTCTCGGGCGGCGAGAAGGCCATGGCGGCGCTCGCCCTCGTGCTCGGCATATTCCATTATCGCCCGTCACCCTTCTGCCTGCTGGACGAGGTGGACGCCCCTCTGGACGAGGCCAACGTCGGTCGCTTCACGGATAAGGTGGCGCAGATGTCCGCGAACACGCAGTTCATCGTCATCACGCATAATAAGAGGACGATGGAGATGGCGCGCGCACTCTACGGCGTAACGATGGAAGAGGTCGGCGTGTCCCGTCTCGTCTCTGTGAAATTCGAGTGAGAAGAAGAGAGAAGTTTACGCGTCTGTTGATTGCCGCGCTCCTGACCTTGGGCGCGGCGATTTGCGCTGCGGCGCAAACCTCTCCGGCGACGAAGCAGAACACGCGCGAGCCTACGGCAGCGCCCGATGCCGCGCCCGTCAAAGTCAATGAATCGACTGACGACGCTCGCTACGCTTACGAGTTCAAGCAGCCGGACTTCTACGTCAACCATATCGTCGTCGAGCATGACGCGACGGGGCGCGGCACGGTCTCCTTCGAGCGCAAAGGGCTTGAAGAGCCTATTGTCGAGCCGCTGGTTTTGTCCGAGGCGGCGAGCGCGCGCATCAAGGCTCTTTGGGAGGCGCTCAACTTTCTGGACTCCACGGCTGATTACCAGTCCGACAAACAGTTTCCGCACATGGGCACTATGCTCCTGCGTATGAAGCGCGGCGAGCGCACGCGCACGGCTGAGTTCAACTGGACGCATGACCCGAGCGCGCTTGCGCTCACGACCGAGTACAAGCGTGCGGCTGATCAGGCGATCTTTATCTTCGACATCAATCTGGCGCGCGAGAACCAACCGCTCAACGCGCCGAAGCTGATGGATCAGCTTGAAGCCCTGCTCAAAAGAAACGGCCTCTCCGACCCGCAACAACTCCTGCCGCTGCTGCGCGAAGTTTATACGGACGAGCGCCTGCCGCTCATCGCGCGCAATCATGCCCAGCGCATCTTAAAGAAGATTGAGAAATAGAGACGCAGAATATGCCGAGACCCGGCAATGATTGCCGGGTCTTCTGCGGAAGCCAGGGATTGGTGGCGGAAATCTCTATGGCGACGGGCTCTCGTCTCCGCCGCAGAGATTCATCTCGCACGAGTTGACCGAGTTTTTGCAGCCGATTTTCGACAACGTGTTTTTACAGGTGAAGCCCGTGACTCCCTCTACGGTTTCCAGCTCGCATCTCTGCTTGGGGCAGTAGCCGTCATCCATCAGGGAGACAGCCATGCTCATCAGGTGTGATAGCTACGGCATTTCGCTCCTCTTCCATACAGACCCGTCTTCGTATACCGCCTCGCTCACTACGACATCAATGCGAAACTTTCCGTTGAGCACATCCGCTTTGAGAAACGGCTTGTGGATTTTGGCGAACGTGACCAGCGGGATTGTCGTGAAGTCCAGCTTGCGTTTGCCACGACCCTGAAGAGCCTCCGGCAGAGTGATAAGTGTTGTCTCGTCCTGCAACAGTATGCGCTCCGGCGCGTCTTCTGTTGATAAAGACCATGAGAGCTTGATCGCTGTAACCGTTTTGGTAGAGCGGTTGAGCAACCCGACACGCGTTACCGCACCGCCTCTGGGTGAGTCGGAGGTAACGCTTGAGACGACCACAGGTATGGGTTTGGAGTAAGCGGCCAAGTCCGGGTAAGTGTTCAGCGTCCACTTGCCGGGGGGCAGCTTTGTTTCCATGTTCTTAGGCCCGGCCTGACCCAGAACAGCGGCCACACAACAGATGGAACAAAAGATCGCCAAAGATAGCCGCCGTGAATGTGGTGAAGTTTGCTTGGTCATTTCGCTCCTCTTAATCTGAGTTGAAAGTGGACGAAAGTGGGAGGCTTATCCGCCGGTGCTTGCGGCAGGCGAATTATAGTGAGGCTCATTCCAAGGTGTCAATCATTTGATTCCCCGGCTTACGGCAGGACACGGGTGTTAATCGGAGCTATCGGCAAGCCTTACCTATACCCTACAGGCCATTCTCTCGCAGAAGCTTTTCATCGCTGCCGCCGGGCCGGGACTAAAATAATCGCCCGTCTTGTGCAAAACTTTTTACGGCGTGCCGTCCACCCGGCATGAGCGGGGACTGGCGCATTCCTTCTTGACCTTGCTCAATCGAGCACACCCTTAGTGACTTTTTTGGCTCGCTTTTGTGGAGCGTTTCGTGTGCGCCTCGGCCCGGCAAGTCTTTAAATTCTTGTTCTTGAAGATGGTTTAGCCATGAGCAGCTTCTTCCACACCGGCAGGAGACGATCTTTGTCAATCGAAAGTGGTTATGCGAAATCGCGCACTATAATCTATAATCGCGCACGCTAAAGTGACGACTGTGCCGCTCGCAAAACTGGAGGTCGCCCTCGGCGACTGTGCCCCGGATGTCAATGCGCTCTACGCGCGTTGCCGCGAGGCTGCGCCCAATTATGGCGTCTCGGCGGAAGCTTTCGCCGCGGCTCTGGCCGGCGCTGTCGCCAAGTACCTGTTTGACCACGTCAACGGGCAGTCCCCCAGCTCAGATCAAGTCCGTCAATTCCTCGGCGAGCTTCAGGCGCAAGACCTCTATCTGGCTCTGGCCTGCGCGCAGGGCAACGAGCACGCCTGGTGGGAGTTCGATCAAAGCTACCGCCCGTTCATCGAGCGCATCGCGCGACACCTTGCGAGCGCGGAGGTGGACGCCGAGGAAGTTATCGACTCGGTTTACGTAGAGCTTTTCGGCACGCGCGTCGTAGAGGGCGTGCGCCAGTCGAAGTTTGCGACCTACACCGGGCGCGGCACACTGCGGGGCTGGCTGCGTACGGTCGTCTGGCACGCCGTCATTGACCTGCACCGCGCGCGCCGCGACGAGATTTCCGTTGACGATTGGTCTGAGAGCGGCGGCGAGACGCAGGATCGTCCGGGCTGGCGCGCGGAGGCGCGTGGGGGCGAGGGGGCGATGGTTGACAGGATCGCCCGCGAGCGTTATCAGGCGGCGACCCTTTCGGCGCTCGATTCGGCGATGGCCTCACTGGACGACCACGAGAAGCTGCTGCTGCTTTACTATCACGTCGAGGGCCTGAAGCTGCGCGAGATCGCGCGCCTTGTGGAAGAGCCGGCCTCACCTTTGCGCCGCTGGTTTCAGCGCCAGTCCAAGCGTAGGGCGAACGTGCCGGACGCGCGCGTACACGAGTCGACAGTGATGCGCTGGCTGGAAAAGGTGTACGGCAAAGTCTTAGACCACTTTCGCACTGAGTTGGAGAGCAAGGGGGGACTCAGCCCCGCAGAGATAGAGGTTTGCATCGGACTGGCGACGGAAGACCTCGCGCCCGAAGATGTGCGCCGCCACTTAACGACCGAACAAAACGAGAGCTTGAGCAAAGGCCAGACTGAAGAGCCGTCCATCTAACGTGGAGGTGTCGAGGAGCGAGAGTGCCGCGACCGAAGAGCAACAGAGAAATAGAGGCCATGCGCCGTATGATCCATCAGCATTTACAAGGCCGCGCGCTTGCTGCTCCGCCCATGCTCATGGAGGCGCACCTGGACGAAGATGCGCTCAACGCCTTCGTCGAAGGACGCCTCAACGAAAGAGAATCAGCTCCGATCATCAAGCATCTGGTCGCCTGCAACTACTGCCGGCACGCTACCTCTCAGCTCGTGCGACTGGATTCGGAGATCGGCATCGCTCAAACGCCCACACACGCGCCCGCGCAGGAAGAGCCGGGCCGCATCCGCCGCCTTCTGGAAGATTTGGCCTCGCGCGTGCTGCCTTCATCCGATGAAGATACAGTCTTCGCCTATCACGCTCCCGCCGAAGACTTTCAGCGCCGGGACGAGGCGGGCGAGCAGCCTTCCGAGGAACAGGACAAGCCAGCGAAAGAGAGCGATCAGGACGGCTCTGTGTAATCGACCGTCTTCGCTTCCTCCCTCCGCAATCGTTCCCATCCCCTGTATAATAAGTTGCAATAGCGAGAGGGGTCGTCGCCATAAAGGCCGATCAGGAGGAGACTTTAAATGGCAACATTCACGCCGCCGCCCTACTTTCCACAGGGCGCGCTCGCGGGCAAAGACGAGAAGAGATACAGGAAATTCAAGCTCGCGGTGTTCGCCGTCCTTGCTTTGCTACTGCTCTTCATCGTCGGTCTCGGGATAGGCGCGTGGTATCTGCTGAGATCAATGTTCTAACCCGATGGGGCGGCAAGCAACCGCGCCTCTCCGACTCGGTAAAATAATCCCAGAAGCAGAGCCCTATAAGAAAGCGGTCGCGAGCGACGCGCAAGCCAGCGGGAGCAAGAGCGCGACCGAGCTTTGCGCGCCGTCCGTGGAGAGTGTGAGGCGTATGCGGCGTATGCGGCGGCGGTCAATGCGCTCGACCGCAAAGTGTGCGCCGTCGTGCTCGACAGATTCGCCCTGCCGGAGCAGGCGACCGGCTTTCGCAAGCAGGAAGCCCGCGAGAGTCGTATAGCCAGCCTCTTCCGGCAGCCGCAGGTTGAAACGACGGTTCGCATCGCGCACGGCGAGCATCCCGTCCAAAAGGTACGTGCCGTTGTCTTCAACGATCTGAGCGCGCACCTCTTCGTCGTACTCGTCGTTAATCTCGCCGACAATCTCTTCGAGCAAATCTTCGAGTGTGACCAAGCCCTCTATGCCGCCGTGCTCGTCAATGACGAATGCGAGGTGCGTGCGCGCCGCCTGCATCTGCCCAAGAACCTGTCCGAGGCGCGCCGTCGCGGGCAAAAACATCGGCGGGTGCAGCATCTTCTCAAGCTCGAACCCCGCAGGCCCGTCGCGCCGACACTTCACGAGGTCTTTCATAAAGAGCACGCCGACGATATCGTCCAGACGATCCTGATAGACGGGGAGGCGCGAATAGCCCGTATCGCAGAAGGCTTTTTCGGCCTCCTCAAACGTGGCGGAAGAGGGGAGCGCGAAGACGTTCGTGCGCGGAATCATCGCCTCGCGGACTTCGGCGTCCGCGAAATCAAAGACGCGATTAATCATCGTCTGCTCGTCCGCTTCCAGATGCCCGCTCTGCGTCGAGATGTCCACAAGCTGCCGCAGCTCTTCGGACGTATAGATCGACGTGTGATCGGATGAAGGATGCAGACCGAAGAGGCGAACGGTGCGCGTGCCCGCCCAGTCCAGAAGACGTATCGGCCACTGAAACGTCTTGTAGAACATAGCCATCGGCCATGCTATCGCCATCGCCACCTTTTCCGCACGCTCAAGCGCGAGCGTCTTGGGCGCAAGCTCGCCGATAACGATGTGCAGAAAAGTGATGATGGTGAAGGCCACGCCGAAAGCGATGGTCTCCATCAGGGCGGGCGGAAGCCTGTCTATGTAGGGCACTTTTTCGAGCAGGTGCGCGATGGCGGGCTCGCCCAGCCAGCCCAGTCCGAGCGAGGCCAGAGTGATGCCAAGCTGCGTGGCGGAGATGTAGGCGTTGAGGTTGTCAACCAGCCCTAAGAGCCGGGCGGCTGTGCGGTCGCCGCCCTGTGCCAGCGTCGCTATGCGCGAGCGCCGCACGCCCACAAGGGCGAACTCCGAAGCGACGAAGAACCCATTGGCTAGGACAAGAACGATAACGGCTAAGAGACCGGCGATAGTAAGCATCATTTATCAGTGCTGCGGCCATCAGCTTCGGGCGACTTAAAAGAGCCCGGCGCGGAGGTGTCAGAATTTCAAATTCCCGACACTCTCGCCTAAGGGCTGTCACTAGCTGAAGGCTTGGCTTATAGCTTAAAGGTTTCGGGGCGCGGGCACAACCCTTATGGCATCAATGGCCCAAGGCGCTCGCTTGTAAGGCGGCAAAACTCGACGGCGCGATTCTCCGCCCAGAAGCGATCTTCGCCGCCCGCGGTATCCGCCGCGACGAAACCGACGTGGCCGCCGCGCGAAGGAGCCAGGAGCAGAACGTAAGGATTGCTCGTCACGGAAGCATCCCGTAGCGGCTGGAAAGGAATGAAGGGGTCATCCTGCGCGTGGATGATCAGAGAGGGCACGCGGATTGAGGGGATGAGCCGTAGAGCGCTGGCCCGCCGGTAGTAATCGTCAGCACCCTCGTAGCCGCCGTCGACGGCTGTGTAGCGCTCGTCGAAGTCGCGAATCGTCCGCACCAAATGAAGATCGCTCGTGTCATAAAGATCGGGATAGAGCTTTTTCTTATTGCGTATGCGGCGGCGCAGGCTGCGTAGAAAGCTCTGCTTATAGACCCAGTTGGCCCGCAGGTTGATGGCCTTGGCGCAGGAGCTTAAATCGACCGAGGGCGAGACGGCGCAAATACCCGCCACCTCTCGCGGGATTCTGTCCGCGTCCTCGCCCGCCAGCTTGAGCACTATATTGCCGCTCATGGAAAAGCCGACGAGAAAGATACGCTGCAAACGGTCGCGCTCGATCAACTCGTGTATGACGGCGCGGATGTCGCCGCTCATGCCGCTATTGTAGAGCGTCGGCGTGAGATGCTCCGTGTCACCGCAGTTACGCAGGTTCAGACGCAGGACGTTGAAGCCGAGCCTGTAAGCCTTTTCTGCGGAACCCAGTATGTAGCGCGAGGCGCTGGAGCCTTCGAGCCCGTGTATGAGCACGACGGTCGGGTGCTGCTCCTTCGGCTCGGCGGCTTGCCAGCGACAGTGGGCCAGCAGGCGCACGTCCGGCTCGACCTCGAACATACGGTCTTCATCACCGAGCCCGGACAAAAGCAGCGCACGACGCGGCCACGCATACGCGCCAAGCGTCTGCGCGTGCCCGTTGGGGAAGAGGGGGTGCGGCTTGAATGGCTTCGCCTCAAGACGGCGCGCGATCTCAACCAGATAATCGGGTGAACCCTGCTGTCTGATCCCCTGCGTGATGTTCTGGCCTGTATACCCTAATGTCTCGCTCATTCTACACACGCGCACGCGCTCGCTTGGTCGGAAAGAGGAGCGCCGCGCCGGCTCTATTCTACTCTTCTCGGAGCGAAGAGGTGAAGATCAAAGCCGATTCAAAACCAGGCCAGACGGGTCGGCTCCGGCGGCATGGGGTCGCCGACGGGTTGCGGAGTGTCGGGCTCGCGGACGGGCGCGGCGGGTGAAGGGTTTGTGTCGGGAGGAAGCGGCAAAGGCTCGGGCCTTGAAGGGTCTGGCTCGATGGGGTCGTGCGGCGCGACGGGCGGCTCACCCGGCTGCGGCAGCGGCTCGCCCGGTTGCGGCGGGTCAGTGTTCGTATTACGGCTCATGCGAATTGATCTCCTTTGTTGATTGAAGGGCGATGATGAGGCGCGCGTGATGCATTGGTCAAGCGCCGGAAGGTCTCGCGCCGCTCTAATGGCAGGGCTAGGCGCTCTCCTCTACGCCCTGCTGCTCGGCGCGCTGCACGTCTGCGACGACGAAGCGAATCATGCGATAGTTGATGTGTGAGGGGAGCGCGTCGCGCAGCGGCTTCAATAGCTGTGTGCCAAGCTGGTCGATGGCTATCCCTATGAGAGCGCGCTCACGCTCAGGGACGTGCCGTGAGAGATCGAAATCCAGTCCGCGAGCGATGCAATCCGCGAGATGCTTCTCGATAGTTATCTCGGTCAGCCCGCGCTGCTCGCTAATCTCCTCGATGGATAATCCTTCGCGGTAGAGGGCGTAGGTCTCCTCGACCGTGTTGCCCTGTTTGCGTGCCGATGAGTTGGGCTCACCCGCAACGGCGGTCGCCGCAATCGAGCTTAAAGCGGTCTGCGGCAAAGCAAGTTGGACGCTGGCGCGCTCTCGCATGACATCATTGCCGAGCGCGGACAGCGACACGGTCGGATACGTGCCGCCCGCTACGCTCAGACACCCGGCGGCGACCAGCGCATCGATGTAAAGCATCAATTCATCCTGCGTCATATCGTCAAGAATGCCGTAGGTTGAAAGCTGGTCGAGACCAAACTGTGTGACGTTTTTGGCGCGCGAGCCGCGAAGCGTCGCGGCCAGCAATCCCTTGCCGAAACGGCCCTGCATGCGCGCGGCGCAGGCCAGAATCTTACGCACGAGAAGCCGCTCTTCGTCGGTCAGAGCGCGCGCCTGTATAACGCCGACCGTGCCGCCACCTGCTTCCGCGCTCTCATCAAAGGACTCGGCACGCTCGCGCGCCTCTCGCATGCGCGTCTGTCTGACCAGCTCATCTTCGAGGTCGAGCGCGACGGGCGCTTGTCCCATGATGAAGGCGTCCAGCTCTGTCGCCGCTGCGACCGGGACAGGGCCGGGGCTGGCGGCGCGTGCCCCCTTCGTCTCAGCGTTACAGTTGCCGCACGTGCCGCAGTTGGGGGCGTGATGCCGGTCGCCGAAGTAGTCCAGAATGAAAGCGCGGTAACAACGCTCCGCATAGCAGAAGCTGATAATCTCGCGCAGCTTGCGCTGTTCGAGCGCGGCGCGGCGCGCAATCTCGTTGGGGCGTATACGCAAATTCGTGACCGCGTGCTCATCGAGCATCATTACGCCGCGCGTTCGTCGAGCAGGGGTGTAGGAGATGACGCCGGAGGTCGCAAGCGAAGAGAGAGAGCGCCTGACAGCGCCGTGATCCAGCCCTATGGCGTCGGCCAGCTCAGACGTGTCAAGCTCGGTCTCGGCGCGCTCCGTTACGTCGTATCCGCCCAGAAGCCCGAAGAGAACCTGCCGCGCGCGCGTGTCACGCGTGCCGACCGTCTCGCGCGCCTTGTGCGGCGGCATCAGCAGGCGCAGAGCGGCGCGGTTCTCGTTCGCCCCGCCGCGCTCTATGTGCCCGGCCTTTTCGAGGATGATGAGCGCCGATTGAACAGCCATCTCGTTACGCACGGCGGCGCGCGCGGCGATCTCGCTCACGGATAGCTCGATGCGCTTTTGGCCCGTGGCGACCAGCGCCTGATAGACGCGTGCGACGATGTCCGGCGGCGGGTAAGAGCCTTCGATGAAGTAGTCCTGCGTGCGTTTGTCGGCATAGTTGAAGAAGAGCGTGCAGGTCGAGGGCAGCCCGTCGCGACCGGCGCGTCCGATCTCCTGATAGTAAGCTTCGATTGAGCCGGGCATCTGGTAGTGGGCGACAAAGCGTATGTCCGGTTTATCTATGCCCATCCCGAAAGCATTGGTCGCGACGATCATCTGCGAGCGCCCGGTCATAAAATCTTCCTGCGCGCGCGTCCGCTCATTGTCCTCCATCCCGGCGTGATAGGCGACGAGGCTCAAGCCCGCCGCGCGAAGCTTCGTCGTCACCTGTTCGACGGCCTTGCGCGTCGAAGTGTAGATGATGCCGGAGCCGCCCGCGTGCGTGGATGCAAGCGCCCTGATCTGGGTAATCTTCTCGCGTTCCTTCTGCGTGTGGACGACGTTGATGGAGAGGTTGGGGCGATCAAAGCCGCTGACGAACGCGCGCGGGTCGCGCAAGGCCAGTTGCTCTATGATGTCCGCGCGCACGTGAGGGGTGGCGGTCGCCGTCAGCGCCGCGATCTGCGGGCGTCCGATCTGCTCGACGGCTTCGCGCAGGCGCAGGAAATCGGGGCGAAAGTCGTGTCCCCATTGAGAGATGCAGTGCGCTTCGTCCACCGCGAAGAGAGCGATCTGCGCCGTCCGAAGGGTTTCGACGAAGTGTGCGCTGCGAAAGCGCTCGGGCGCAACGTAAACCAGCTTGTATTCGCCGCGCCGCAGAGCCTGTATGCGCGCCTTCTGCTCTTCAAAGGTGATAGAGCTATTGATGAAGGTGGCCGGAAGCCCGCGCGCGTGCAGCGCATCCACCTGATCTTTCATCAGCGCTATCAGCGGCGAGACGACGACCGTTGCGCCCTCCAACATCAGGGCCGGCAACTGGTAGCAGAGCGACTTGCCGCCGCCCGTCGGCATCACGACGACCGTATCGTGCCCTTCGAGAATGGCAGAGACGACCTCGCGCTGGCCCTCGCGAAAATCCTCAAAACCGAAATATGTATGTAGCGCGGCGAGCGCATCCGTGATGGTTGGCATACCTGACCCGAACGCATGAGCGATACGTTTATTTTAGCCTGTCGATGATTATCTTGTCACTTGTCACCATCTTCCGCCTCATCGTAAGCTGACACCTGAGATGAAGAAACAGGAGTGGAAGGCGCGCACCAAACGCGATTTGATGATCGAGGTGTGGGAGCATCTGGATTGCGAGTCGGTGGGCGCGCGTGAGCTGGAAGAGATAGAGCAGGCGGTGCGCGAAAGGTTCGGGGCGGGTGCGGTCGAGAGTCCCGTGCGCGTGGCGCGCCTCCTTGCGGACGAGGGCGCGGAGCTGCGCCACGCCGAAGTGCTTGAGATGGACGCGCAACAGCGCGCCAGCGATCCCTACAAAGCGATGTTCCATAACGTGCTGAAGTTTTCAGACTTCTCGCAGGCCGCAAGCTCCATCAGGAATCTGGAGAATCTTCGCCGGCAGTTCGAGCGTAAGCACGATCAGGAGGGCTTGCGGCGTGTGCGCGAGACGGCGCTCAAGGGCCGCCAGAGAGCGCAGATGATCGCGGGCAATAAGAGCGTGGATGCGAAAAAGCGCGCCGAGAAGGCAGAGATAGCCGAGTGGTTCAGCGTCTGGCTCCGCCAGCCCGAAATCTTTCAGGACTGGCTGGACCTGCGCCAGCGCTCAGCCGAGTTTCGCAACCTCTTTGCAGCGGAGAATAAAGATACGTGAGGCAGGAGATAAGGCTGAAGGCGGCAACGCGTAAGGATGAAGTAAAAGCCATCAAGCCTTTACATTATTCCTTTCATCATTGCCGCCTTTAATCCTTCGAGAGCCGGAGGGCAATCAGTATTTACGCGCAGCAGGTCTGCTGGTCGGCGTCGATGCCGCTGCCGCCGCTCTGTCCGTGAACCCTCCGGCGAAGGTGATGACGCAGAGCGTGCCCAGATTCGAGCGCGCGCCGATGGCGATGCCGGCGGCGCGATAGGTCGGGTCGAAGATATTCTTTCTGTGGCCGCGAGTGGCTATCCCGTCGTCTATGATGAGTCCCATCACAGATTCTCTGGCCGAAGTCATCGCCTGATAGACGATGTTCTCGCCGATGTTGTTAGTCCAGTCTCCGTAGCGGCTGGCCCGCACGTTGGGCGTGCTGCCGTCGCTGCCCCTGTGCCCTGTATTGCCGCTCGTGCCGAGGTCTGTGGCCTGATCTTTCGCGGCCAGAGACATGCCCTTGTAGACTTGCAGGGGCGGCAAGGGCTGCGACGCGCGCAGGAATTGAATGGCCTCGTCCAGCGCGCTCAAGCCTTCGACGGTCACTTCGACCGCTCTGCCGGGGCGGCGTATCTGGTTGCCGCTGTAATATCTCTTTGTCTCCTCAAGGTAGGAGGCGTAGACCTGCGGCTGAGCGCGCGCGAGATTGATCTCGGCGACGATCTCGTTCTCAAGCGGCGAGAGGTATTCAAGCTTTGGGATGGTGATGTTGGCGGAGACGCCGCCGCCGATCTGCGCCGCCGTCGCGCCGACGCCGGGCTGCTGGGCCAATACGGAATTGTTGTCTGATGAGATGACGGCTACGAACAGGAACAGGGCTGCTACGAAAAGGGGGGACTTCCGTTTCATGACTTTCCTCTTGTCTCCTTTGGCTGGGCATTGCTATGCCGGGTTGCAACGCTGGAAGAATTGTAGGCGGGTCTCTGAAAGAAATGCGTGCGGGCGCAGGCTCTTATGGGGGACCGACCTGAACGGATGCCTCTGTGGCCTGTAGAAATTATTCCAGTTCGGTTACGAAGTCAATACCAAACCGCTCGCGCACCGGCAGCGGGCACGCGGTCTTTCTCAGCCCATCTCCTTCTCATGGGTTTCTGTGTGCGCGGTAGATGCGCAGGGCCATTTGACCGGATGGGTGCTCGCGCATCTCTTTGATTGCGGCCTGCATTACGGGCGGCGTATCGGCGAGGGCCGGAAGCGAGCCTCCGTACTCGTCGGGCCAGACGGCGGGCGCGGCGTTGACGGCAAACGTCATGTCGGAGAGCGAGAAGTGATCGCCCAGCAGGTACGGGCGACCATCAGCGATGCGCTCGTCAACCTTTTGCATGACCGAGCGTATGTCGGCGAGCGCCTGAGTCGCGCGCTCGGCTGTGAGCCGGAGCAGTATACGCAACAGACCCGCGAAGACGGGGTAGGCGTGGCGTACCGCCGTGACCTGAAACTGTGGCGCGCCGGCGCTCAGTGCGCCGACCATGATTTGCTTGTGCGGCAGCAGGTGGTAGTAACCGAACACGGAGGTGGCGACCCCCAGCACGTCGCGGAAGTAGTCCCAATCGGCTTTGACCTGCGCGGGGTCGTCGCTATCCTGCGTGAGCCTGCGGTCTTTGGGGAGGCGCGGCTCAAAGTAGTCGATCATCTGACGCACCGTGGGGAGGTGGTAAGAGTCGCTGTAGAGGAGCGGAAAGCGCGGCGTGTAACCGTGCCAGAGCGTGGCGAAGGAGGAGAAGATTATCACGTGGCGCTGCTCGCGGTGTGGAAGCCTGTAGTGGCTGAGCAGAAAGCGGCTGAACTCACTATCGAGGCTGGGCGGGAAAGTGATGAGAGTGGGGTCGGGCATGATCCCCCTTTCTTTGCTCGCTAGCGGGCAATCCGAAGAAGAGCAGGCGCGTCGTGCTCTTTTTGTCACCCTGCTTGATAGAGGCCGCCTGCCGGGAGGGCAAGGATGATCTCTCGCTTTGCGTGGCGAGAGCCTTGCGGATTCGTGTGTGAGCCACGACCGCGCCATGTTATACCAGGAGGCGCGGCAATCCAACGTTTTTCGGTAAATACAGCGGGTGAATCGCCTTTAGGAGTTTTACCTAAGCACATCGTCGCAGCTAACGACCAGCTCAGAGATGCTGTGCGCCCGTGCCTGTTCGCCGCGCTTGACCTGCTGAATGATTTGATATGCGTCGCCCGCTGGTTCGGCGTAGATTTCAATCTGCTCTGCGGGCAGGTTCACAAGCCACACTTCTTTGATCGCCGCCCTCGCATAGAGTGGAATCTTGACGCGACGATCACTATCAACGGTCGTGTCGGCGACTTCGATGACGAGCAACACATCTGTGGGAACGGGATGCGCGTGACGGTAAAAGTCGTCGCGCCAACGCAGGAGGGCTATGTCCGGCTGCGGCTCTGAGAAATCGTTAAGTCGAATAGGGTCTTGCGTGCTTACCAGCAGAGTTCCACCGAACAATTGATTGAGTAAGAAGCTTAGGGCTTTGACACAAGCGGCGTGAGAGCTTCCGATTGGTGACATCTCATATATCTCCCCTTCGAGCAGTTCGAGGCGGGAATCTGGATGAAAGATTCCCGCCTCGCCCATGCGCTCATACTCGTCAACCGTAATCCAGTGCTTGGCTAGCTGCTGTACCATTGTCGCTGGCTTCCTCTTTACTCTTCCTCTTCGGCTCTGATCCTGCCTTCGGCTCGGGCCTGCTCGACGATCTTCTGCGCGATCTGGCCGGGAACCTGATCGTAGTGCGAAAACTGCATGTGATAAGAGCCGCGCGCCGCCGTGATCGAATTGAGCTTCGATTGATAATCGAGCATCTCGGCCATGGGAACCTGCGCCTTGATGACCTGCTGGTTGCCGCGCGTCTCCATGCCCTGCACGCGTCCGCGCCGCGAGTTGAGGTCGCCCATAATGTCGCCGCTGTATTCCTGCGGCGCGCTGACCTCCACGTCCATGACCGGCTCAAGCAAGGTCGGCTTGACCTTCTCTATGGCCGCGCGAAAAGCCTTGCGACCGGCGGCGCGAAATGAATGCTCGTCCGAGTCAACAGTGTGATAGGAGCCGTCGACCAGCACGGCCTTGAAGTCAATCAAAGGGTAGCCAGCCACTGCGCCATGCGAAGCCGCCTCAACGATGCCCTTCTCAATGGCAGGGCGGAAATTCTGCGGGACTGCGCCGCCGAAAATCTTGTCTTCAAACTGGAAGCCGCCGCCGCGCGGCAGGGGCTCGAAGACGACCTTGCAATCGCCGAACTGGCCGCGCCCGCCGGTCTGTTTCTTATGGCGTCCCTGAACTTCGGCGCGCTGCGTGATGGTCTCTTTGTAGGGAACCTTCGGCGGATGGAGCGCGACCTCGACGCCGTAGCGTTTCCTGAGCTTGTCGATCACCGTCTCGACGTGAAGCTGGCCCGAGCCGGCGAGGAGAAACTCCTTGGTCTGCGCGTCGCGGTCGAAATGTAGCGCCGGGTCTTCTTCCAGAATCTTGTGCAGGGCGACGCTGATCTTCTCTTCGTCCTGTCTGGACTTGGGCTCGATGGCGAAGGCGATGGCGGCCTCCGGGTACTCGACCCCGTCATAGACAATCGGCGCGGCCTTGTCGGCGAGAGTGTCGCCCGTCTGCGTGTCTTTGAGCTTGACGCAGGCGATGATGTCGCCCGCGTGCGCGTTGTCAATCTTGTCCAGTTGCTTGCCCTGCATGGTGTGGAGCGCGCCGAGGCGCTCCTGCGTGCCGCGCTTGGTATTGAGGACGTTGGCATCATGCTGGACGTGGCCGCTGATGATACGCATGACGTTGATGCGACCGGCAAAGGGGTCGGCAACGGTGCGGAAGACGTAAGCCGAGAAGGGCTCGCTGTCCGAGTACTTGCGCGCGATCTTGTCTCCCTCTTTGTCGGCATTGCTGTAACCGAACTCAGCCTCGTGATGCGCCGGGTCTGGGGCGTAGTCGACTATGCCGTCGAGCAGCGTCTGTAAACCGACGAGCGTCGAGCTTGAGACGGCGAAGACGGGGCAGAGGCGGCTCTGTGCGATGGCCTTGCCGAGGTTCGGTATCAAGTCCGCGTCGTCAAGCGTCCCCTGATCGAAATACTTTTCCATGAGCGCGTCGTCGGATTCGGCGACCACTTCGATTAAGCGCTCGCGCGTCTTATCGATCACGTCGCGCCCTTCGGTCGGCAGCTCGCGCTCGCGTGCCCTTCCGTTCTCGTCAAACTCGTAGGCCTTCATGTGAACGACATCGACGACGCCCTTGAAATCTTTCTCGCGCCCGATGGGCAAGGTGAAGGGAACGATGGCGCGGCTGAAAGTTCCGGTCGCGCTGTCGAGGGCCGCGCCGAAATCCGCGCGCTCCTTATCGAGCTTGGTGATGACCATCATGCGCGGGAGGATGAACTCGTTGGCGTAGGCCCAGGTCTTCTCCGTCTGCACCTGAACGCCGCCGACGCCGTCCACGACGACGAGCGCGCAATCGGCGACGCGCAGGGCGGGCCTGGCGTGCGCGATGAAGGCCGCATAGCCGGGCGTGTCGATCAGGTTGATCTTCGTCTCACGATGTTCCAGATGGGCGAGCGCTGTGTTGAGGGTGATCTTGCGTTCGATAGAATCCTCATCGTAATCGGTTGTGGTCGTGCCTTCGTCCACCTTGCCCCAGCGCGGCGTCGCTCCCGCAACATACAGAAGGGAACTGACGAGCTGCGTTTTGCCCGCGTCGCCGTGTCCGATGACGGCGAGGTTTCTGATCTGTTCGGTTGGATAAGCTTTCATGGCGTTTGAAGAGAGTTCCTTTCAGACATAAGAGTTTTAATGAAGGGCGACGGGCATCCCTCTGGTCGGTTGAAAACGTCCGAAATGATTGGGCAGGATGCGCTTCCGTTTGGAGGCTAATTTATCCGAGCGCCGAGGGTAAAAGCAAGCGAGCACAGAATGCGATGGATGCCTGTTCTCAAAGGATGAAGGCGGAAGGATGAAGGATGAATAAGAAGCAGTTTGTCTTTACTTCATCCTTCCGCCTTCATCCTTTATTTCTTCCGGTCGGGCTCACCCCTCGGGCGGGCCTGAGCAGTTTGGCCCATAGAGCGCAGGTATCTTGCCGCTGATGGTCGGGTAATTGGCGGCCTCGGCGTTCAGAGCGAGCCATTCCTGATAGGGCTCTGGCAGCGCCGCGTCGGAAAAGATGGCCTCCACGGGGCATTCCGGCACGCAGGCGTCGCAATCTATGCAGGTGTCCGGGTTGATATAAAGCCTGTCGGGCAGCTCGTGAAACGCCTCGACGGGACAGACCGCCGCGCAGTCCGTGTATTTACAGTCCACACACAATTCCGTCACTACGTAAGTCATCTTCCGTCCCCCATTTTCGTTTCGCTTTTAGTCTTAACTTCAGGACTGAGAGCCTGGCTGATCGAGAATCGCTATGCTTCTATGACAATGAGCCACCGGAAGTCAATAGCTAAATGGGCATGCGCGCGGTGGAGGATTGTGCGTCAGCGAGGGATGGAGCGAATGGTCGCGGGCGGAGGCGGCGAGGATTGGTATTTGACGAACAGGCGATAGCCGAGCAGTAGTCCGAGCAGGATAGCGAAACGGACGGGCAGCCGCGTGTCAGATTTGACGAGCATGTAGTAGTGAAGCACGCCGCCCGCGGCTGCGACGTAGACGAGGCGGTGCAGGCTCGCCCAACGCTTGCCGCCCAAACGCTTGATCATCTTGTTGGTCGAAGTGACGG
Source organism: Pyrinomonadaceae bacterium (assembly GCA_036389675.1). GTDB lineage: Bacteria > Acidobacteriota > Blastocatellia > Pyrinomonadales > Pyrinomonadaceae > DASQYE01. The sequence continues at coordinate 485,775 of DASVWI010000021.1, read as the reverse complement.
CCAGCGGAATCATCAGAAAAAAGCTGAGCATGCCGACGGCTATGAACGGGCGCTGGAGGATGTCCTCAGCCGTGCTCTTGAGATTGAAGAAGCGGTCGAACCAGACGTAAGTGACGAAATGCAGGAAGCCGTAGAAGAAGGCGTAGAGCCCGAGCATGCGGCGAAAGCGTGTGAGCCAGTTCCAGCCGGTGATCTTGCGCGCGGGCGTGACCGCCAGCGAGATCAGTAGAAAGATGAGCGTCAGCATCCCGGTCGTGCGCGTCACGAACTCAAGCGGGTTTGCGCCGAGCCTGTGGTGATACCCGTCCCTGCCGAGCAGCCCGAGCGGCACAAGGCTGTTGATGAACAGCACGATTTTAGCGAACCATGTATCTTTCATCTCTAATCGTTACTGCGCTCCCTTAGAAGTAGCGCTTCAAGTCCATGCCCGCGTATAGCTGCGCGACCTGATCGGCGTAGCCGTTGAACATCAGCGTCTCTCTCATCCCATACTCGCCGATGCGTCGCTCTCTGGCCTGACTCCAACGGGGATGGCTCACACGCGGGTTGACGTTCGAGTAGAAACCGTATTCGTTCGACGCCTGCAAGTTCCATGTGGTCGGGGGCTCTGCCTCAACGAGCTTTATCCTGACGACGGACTTGATGGACTTGAAACCGTATTTCCATGGCACGACCAGCCGTACAGGCGCGCCATCCTGCGGGGGAAGCTGTTCGCCGTAGAGACCGCTCGCCAAGATAGTCAGCGGGTGCATGGCCTCGTCCATGCGAAGCCCTTCAACGTAGGGCCAGTCGAGCACGCCGCGAGATTGATTCGGCATCCGTTTCGGATCGTAGAGAGTTTCAAAGGCGACGTAGCGGGCCTGCGAGTTTGGCTCGACCTGCTCCAAAAGCTTGCTGAGCGGAAAGCCGACCCACGGAATCACCATTGACCACCCCTCGACGCAGCGGAAGCGATAGACGCGCTCCTCCAGCGGCGCAATCTTCAGCAGATCGTCCAGATCATATCTCTTCGGCTTATTGACCAGTCCTTCGACCGAGACTGTCCACGGACGCGTGACGAACCCTTCGGCCTCGGAGGCCACCGAGCGCTTGTCGGTAGAAAATTCGTAGAAGTTGTTATAGTTGGTGATGTCCTCGAAGGAGGTGAGCTTTTCGCCTGCGGGCGGCACTCCCGCAAGCTCCGCGCTCTTCTGCACCTCGGCGAGCTTTTCTCTCGGCTTCGTCACCGGCGGCGGCGGATTGAGCCTTTTATAGAGCGCGCCCGTCGCCACGGTGGTCGCGGCCAGCACGGCCCCGCGCATAAAGAGACGGCGGTTGAGGTAAACCTTCTTATCCGTAATCTCGCTCGATTTGATGTCGTAGGGTCTCTTAATCAGCATCTCGCTTCACTTCCGTCGAAGACCTTTTGATCTCGCCCCACGGGCTTCGTACTCTTAAATACGGGCGCGGGCGCTCATTCGGTTCTCCACACAAACATTAGACCCCGCAGCGGTCGAAAAAGAAATTCAGGTCAGTACCGCCTGCGGTAGCGGGCGGGTGCTCAATGTTGGAGACCCGCCCGCTACCGCAGGCGGTACTGACCTTATTTTACATCACCATGGCGCGTTCTGCCCCGGCCACTTCCCGTGCTGTTTCGTGTTAAAATGGGCATGTCAGATAGATGCTGGCGATCAGTAGCGTTGAATTACGCGGGAGAGAGAACCTTTTTGAGCGAGACCGAGCGGATAGAAGTTTATACGGACGGGCAATGTCCGCTGTGCCAGTGGATGCGGGGCAAGGTCGAGCCCTTTGATCGCCACCGTAGAATCATCTGGCTGGATTATCGCGACCCGGAAGTGTTGAGCAGCGCCGCGCCATACACCTTTCAGCAGTTGAACGAGGAGATGCATGCGCGCACGCCTGACGGTCGCTGGTCTGCCGGTTACGGGGCTTGGATGGCGCTGATGCGTGTGCTTCCGGGCTGGCGTCTGCTCGCGCCCGTACTCTCCGTCTGGCCTTTTACAACCTTCGGCGCGCTTTTTTACCGCTGGCTCGCCGCCCGCCGCTACAAGCTCTTCGGCGTTCCGCCTCCCTGCGACCCGACGGGCGTTTGCTCGCTCCACGCGCCGAAATAAATGAGCGCGAAAGGCGCTGGTTCAGCCACCTTCGTCAGCCGCCCGCCCTCCCCTTTTCAGGCTTTCGCGCCCTTCCTTCCGAGCCCTTATACGTCAGCTTTCGCAGGCCACGTTTAGGCGCGCACGGGCATCTTAACAGCACGAAAATTCAGCCCTGTAAACGGGCCACTGAGAGAGCGCGAACGGAGATTTTGAGCCAGCCGCGCCTTTCTTTTGCAAGAGGGTGGAAAAGAGTTGCCGAGGCTTGATCGGCAAAGGGAAAAGGGTAAAAGAGATGTTAAATATAAGAAAATTGTTCTCGATCTTCGCGGCTTTAATTCTGGCCGCGGTCACGTTCGGCGGCACGACGGTCATCGCGGCCAACTCCTTAGCGGATAAGAACGAGAAGCTGGCCGCGTCGAAAAGCCACGTCGACGCGCCTTTGAATCTGGCGGTGCTTATTCAGGACGATGTGGTCGCTCGCGTCGGCTCGGAATTGAAGGTCACGCGCGAGTTCATACGCGCTTTGCCGGCGGGCTCGCGCGTGATGGTCGGATACATCACGAGCGGATCGCTGCAAGTGCGTCAGCCGTTCACGGATGATCTTCAGAAAGCGTCCGATGCGCTTCGCATCCCTAGGGCAAGCGCGAGCGGCTCGCCTTACAATCCTTACGTCGGCGTCATAGAGGCGCTGCGTCGTTTCGATTCGAGCGGCACGAACCGCAATGCTATCTTGCTCGTCTCGGACGGGCTGGACCTTTCGCGCGGCAATGATATCTCGGAGGTCGTCAATCCTATGGATATGCAGCGCGCGATTCGTGAGGCCAAGCGCCGCAACGTCGCCGTCTATTCTTTCTTTGCGCCGACGGTCGGCGTGACGAGCTTTAACAGCACGGCGGCCATCTACGGTCAGGGCGCTCTGAATCGCTTGTCGAGCGAGACGGGTGGTCGCGCCTTCTTTCAGGGCACGAGCTTCGTCACTTTCGACTCCTACTTCGAGCGCTTGAGCCGCACGCTCAACGAGCAGACCAGCACGGCCTACTAAAGGCTCTCAATCGACCTCAGTGAAGACAAACGCCGACGGGGGATAAGTCCCCGCCGGCGTTTTCGGTTTTCGGGCCGAAATCTTTTCACCCCTCCATACTCTTTGGCGCTCCCCGCCCGGCAGTGGTAAAGTGACAGCTTCGTGTCTCTGGAAAAAAGCTTTCTCGACTACAAGAGGAGCGTCAAAACCCGGCCTGCGCCATGAAGACCAATAGCGGACGCGAATACTGTCTTATCGTGGAAGGTGCTTACCTCTCCGAATCAGAAGCCGAGCATGCGCTGCGCGACCCCTTCATCGAAGACTGGGTCGAGCAGACGGGGCGGTTTCGTATCCATAACATGGGCGAGATAGAGGTCGCGCCGGGCGTCGCGCTCGGCCTGCTCGGCGTCCGTATGCTTGACGAACGACTGTTCGAGATTGCCAGCACAGACCCCGAACACCCGCTCACAGAGCATAAAGCCAAGGGCATCGCTCAGGCCCTGCGTCTTCAGGACATGTTTGATGAAATCACTGTCGAGCCGCGCGGGGAAGATGAGAGCATTGACGAGTGACAAGTGATGTGTGACTTGTCTGAAAGACGAGTTCTTTAACTTGTCCCTCGTCAATGCTTTTTAGTTGTGGAAGAAGAAGCACATGATTTTCTGAGCGGTCGCGTTCTTGTTCTCGCCGGTGATATTACGCGGCAGGAGGTGGACGCCGTTGTCAATGCAGCGAACTCCAGCCTGATGGGCGGCGGCGGTGTTGACGGAGCGATACACAGGGCGGGCGGGGCGCGTATTCTGGAAGAATGCCTGGAGATTCGCCGGACGCGCTACGCGAAAGGCTTGCCGACGGGCGAAGCGGTCATTACCACGGGCGGCGACCTTCCGGCGCGTTATGTGATACACACGGTCGGCCCTATCTATGGTCGTCATAACGGGCTTGAGGGCGAGCTGCTGGCCGCTTGCTACGGGAACTCGCTTGCGCTCGCCGCGCGCCATGGGCTTGCTTCAGTCGCTTTCCCGGCCATTTCAACCGGCGCATACGCTTATCCGCGCGAAGAGGCCGCGCGTGTCGCGTCCGCTGCCATAGAGCGTTTTCTTGCCGATCATGAGTCGAGTGTCCGGGAGATTCGCCTGGTCTTTTTTTTGCCGGGCGATATGAGAGTGTTTTTGAATAATCACAAGTTCGGTGATAGCTGACCGCATAAGGTAGGATTGATGGTTCAATTGCCTGAAGAGATCGAGGAAGCTCAAACGTCCGGGCCGGCACTGCCTTTGCCGCTGCGTCCGCTTGAGCGCCTTGCCTGGAATTACTGGTGGAGCTGGGGCGCGGACGGCGCGGCTGTATTTCGTGACCTTGACCCTGCCGTCTGGGAAGAGTGTGAGCATAACCCGCGTCGACTGCTGGCCGAGACAGCCGAGTATCGCATCATGCAGATGGCGACCGATCCCGTCTATAACGAGCGCGTCGAGCGTCTGGCCGCAAACTTCAAAGAGTACATGGCCGACGAGCGCCCCTGGACGCCCGACGGCGTGCCAAAGATTACCCTTGAGCGGCCCGTCGCCTATTTCTGCGCCGAGTATGGCATACACAATTCGCTCCCGCTCTATTCAGGCGGATTAGGCATGCTCGCGGGCGACCACTTAAAGAGCGCCAGCGACCTGCGCTTGCCGCTCGTGGCCGTCGGGCTGCTCTACCGCTACGGATATTTCCGGCAGCGACTCAGGCGCGACGGCTGGCAGGAAGAGCATTACGGCGAGACGCACGCGTCACAGCTTCCGATCAGGCGTGTGACGGACGAAGCGGGCGCTCCGCTCGTGATCGAGGTCGAGATGCGCGGGCGCACGGTGCGCGCGCAAGCATGGCGCGCCAGCGTCGGGCGCGTCTCGCTCTACCTGCTCGACACGGACATCGCGGAGAATGAAGAGACGGACAGGCTGGTGACGGGCCACCTCTACGGCGGCGACCGCGAGACCAGAATCGTGCAGGAGATGATGCTCGGCATAGGGGGCGTGCGCCTGCTCCGCGCGCTCAAAGTAGAGCCGCACGTCTATCACTTGAACGAGGGCCACTCGGCATTCCTCACGCTTGAATTGGCCCGCGAGCTTTTAGCCGCCCGACCCGAGCTGAGCTTTAACGACGCGGCGAATATAGTGCGCGAGCGCTGCGTCTTCACCACGCATACGCCCATCGCCGCCGGTAACGACGAATTCGACCCGGCGCTGGTCGCCAAATGTTTCGGCGCGCATTACGAGCAGGCGCTCAAGCTCTCGCCCGACGGCTTTATCAATATGGGGCGCGTGCGTCCAGGCAACGAGCGGGAAGCTTACGGGCTGACCCCGCTGGCGATCAGGATGTGTCGCTCGACCAACGGCGTCAGTCGGAAGCACGGCGAAGTGTCGCGCATACTGTGGCGGGACATGTGGCCCGAGAGCGCTTCGCTCGACGAGATTCCGATCACACACGTCACCAACGGCGTCCACGCCCCGACGTGGGTGTCGCCGCTGCTGCGCGCCATCTATGAGAAACACATTGGCCGCGACTGGCAGGAGCGCATCAGCGATCAGGATAGCTGGCGCGAAGTCGTCGAGAAGATTTCCGACGAAGACTTGTGGCAGGCACACCTTCTGCAAAAACAGCGGCTCGTCGCCTTCATACGTCATCGCTCTTTTCACGCGCGGCTCTCTCGCAACGAGAGCATGGAGTACACTGAGTCGGCGCGCACCATGTTCGACCCCGAAGCCCTGATCATAGGCTTCGCGCGGCGCGTCGCCGCCTACAAGCGCTGGAGTCTGCTCCTGACAGACCCGCACAGGCTGCTGCGCCTGATCAACGACGCGGACCGCCCCGTGCAGTTCGTCTTCGCCGGTAAGGCGCACCCGCAAGATCAGGGCGCGAAGTTCATTCTACAGCAGCTGGCGCTCTGGAAATACGACCCGCTGGTTCGTCACCGGGCGGTTTTCCTGCAAGATTACGATCAGGAGATCGCGCGCCAGCTCGTTCAGTCCGTCGACGTGTGGCTCAACGTCCCGCGCCGCCCGCTGGAAGCTTCCGGGACGAGCGGCGAGAAGGTGGCGATGAACGGCGGGCTCAACCTCTCCATCCTAGACGGGTGGTGGGTCGAGGGCTACGACGGCACGAACGGTTTTGCCATCGGCGACCTGAGCGAAGATTCGGAGGTGGAAGCGACCGACTCGCGCGACGCCGAATCGCTCTATCACGCGCTCGAACGAGAGGTCGTGCCGCTCTACTACGAGCGCGGCGCAGACCGCATCCCGCATCGCTGGGTGGCGATGATGAAGCGCTCAATTGAAACGCTCGTGCCGGCCTTCAACAGCGACCGTATGGTTCACGAGTACGCGCAGAAGATTTACACGCGGGACGAAGGGAAGGGATGAAGGCGGCAACGATGAAAGGGATGCTGTGACGGCTTGATGGCTTTTTCTTCATCCTTCTGCCTTCATCCTTGCTTTATGCTAAACTGTAGCTCTGTCGAACAACCTCTCGTGCGCTGCCCGACGCGAGTGTCGAGTTGAAGAGAAGGAATTTGAAGCCCACTCGTGGAATCTCATCAAGCCGAGGCGTCTCGGTGGCACTTCGGTTAGCAATCATAGCCAGCAAATAATTACATGAAGTATTGTCCGGTCTGTAACGCGAAATATGAAGATGGCACGAGCTTTTGCGCGCTCGACGGCGAAGTGCTCGAAAACGACCCGACCAGCATCGTCGATCAGGTTCTGGACGGGCAGTATCACGTCGAAGCGTTGCTCGGCAAAGGCGGCATGGGCGCGGTCTATCGCGCCAGACATATCCTTCTGGGCGACCGGGTGGCGATCAAGGTGCTGCCCCCGCAGATGCGCAGCAACGCCGAATGGCTGCGCCGCTTTCGCCGCGAGGGTCAGGCCGCGCGCCGCTTTCGTCATCCGAACGCCGTCACCGTCTACGATCTTCGCACCACGGCGGACGGCCTCATCTACATGGTCATGGAATACGTCGAGGGCCACACGCTCGACGCCGAGCTGAAGGCGCGCGGGCGTTTCACTCCGGCGGAAGCTTACACTGCCCTTGAGCCCGTTATGAGTGTGCTCAACGCCGCGCACGCGCAGGGCGTGGTGCATCGCGACCTCAAACCGGAAAACATCATGATGGGCAAGCCCTCAGAGGGCGGACAGTCCTTCGTCAAGCTGCTTGACCTCGGCATCGCCAAGATCAGCGAGGTGGCGGGCTCGGACGCTTCGGGCACGACGGCCCTGACGGTCGCGGGTCAGGTCCTCGGCACGCCCTACTACATGTCGCCGGAGCAATGGGGCGAGGTCTCGGACGACGGCGGCACGGAGGTCGACGGGCGCGCGGACATCTACAGCCTCGGCGCTGTCTTCTACGAGTTGATCGCGGGCCGCAAGCCCTTCATGGGACGCACCCTGCAAGAGCTCAGGCGCGAGCACGTCTCGGTCATGCCGCCGCCCTTGCATGAGTTGATGCCGGACGTGCCGGAAGCATTCAGCCGCGCCATTGCGCGCGCGATGGCGAAAGACCGAAGCCAGAGGCAATCGACAGCCGGAGAAGTGGCGAGCGAGCTTCACACGGCGCTCGTCGACGCCGGTCTGGCGCAGGAGCTTGGAAGCTCAGGCGCGCGACAGGCGACCACACCAGCGGCAACCTCTCTGGGCACTAACCCCGCCGGCACGCCCGCACAGTTTTCGGGCGAGCTGCCGGAAGCGCGCAGCACGAACGCAGACGTTCATGCTCCGACTATTATGACTCTGGATGCGCCGCCGAGGCCGAACGCAGGCGCGCCATCATCGTCGGCCCAGCCTTCGCCTCCCGTGCAAGCGCCGCCGCCTCCGAACGCTTCGAGCACGCATCACAACGCGCCGCCGATGCCGACGATTGCGACCAATCCCTCGGCCCTCTCGGCAAGCGCGCAGGCTGCGCCGCCGCAGCAGCAACAGCCGCCGCCTGCTTATTCCCCGACGCCCTCTTATGCTCAGACGCCTTCATACACGCCCGCCGCCGCGCCGCCGCAAAAGGGGCGCTCGCCCGTTGTGCCTATCATCGCGGGTGTGCTGGGGCTTCTGCTGCTCGCAGGCGTCGGAGGCGGCGTGCTCCTTTGGAGCCGTATGAAGGAGGAGAAGCCGGCAGAGACGAAAACCAATGTGCCCACGGACGCAGGCAAGGAGACGACGACCACGCCGACCACGGCTGCGGAAATGAGGGAGACGCTCAGTTATTTTCTTGAGGTGGCGGGAGCATCCAAGGGCACTCCTTCGGCGCGCGTCGCCGGCGTCGTCCCGCTCGCTTCCGGTCAGAAGTTCAGGTTTCATTTCACGCCGAGCGAGGACGGCTACCTGTACGTCGTCGGCCCGGGCGAAGGCAATGTGCCGACGACCTTTTTGACCGCGAAGCCCATCGAAGCCTCGGGCGTGGACACCAACGAGGTCGGCGCGGGCACGGATTTCGCCTTCCCCGATGGCGAGGGCAACTGGATACAGTTGGACAAGACGGAAGGCACGGAATATTGGACCATCATCTTTTCGCCGACGCCGCTCAGCGCGCCCGCTTTCCTTAATGCCGAGGCGGGAAGCGAGCTTTCAGAGGAAGAACAGGCCGCGTTCAAAGAATTTCAGGCGCAGCACAAGGCAAACGTGCCCTCAACCAACGTCAACAGTGGTGCTGGCGTGGAACCGACGGTGTCCGTTAAAGTGCCTGCGGCGAGAGCGAAGGACGAGCCCGTCGTCTTTGATATACGCATCGAGCATAAGTGACACGGACGCGTCCATAAAGATGATGCTATTCTCACTTTCTCCGCGAGAGGCCACACGAGTACGCCCGGCCATCTTTCTGCGATTTGACAAACATTGGATGGAAAGCCCCGGCTTTCCGTCCACACTCGATTCATAACAGGAGTCATTAGATGCGTTTCAAGATTCACGGTTTATCCATCCTGACGGCGCTCGTCGTGGGCGTCTCTGCGGTATGCGTGCAGGCGCAGGACGAAGAAGAGGGCGTGCGCGGCGCGTTTCTTACGTCAAGGCCGACGGCTGCGGTCAGCGCCGGCGTCAGCACTGGCAACACGGGCAAGGCGGGCAGCGGCGCGCCGCGCCGCCGCAGGCGACCGCCCGTCAGAACCAGCAGCACGAACAGAACCACGACCAGTCAAACCTCTTCGTCGCGTGTCAAGCCAGTGACCACGACGACGACCGCTTCAAGCAACAACACGACCGCCACGGTTTCAACTTCCGCGCCCATCGGTCTCGGCTACACGCTTTTCATGCGCGACGCCAACGGCGACGCCGTGCGTGTTGACCCCGACAGAGAGTTTCGCACGGGCGACCGCGTGCGCGTCTCCATGGAGACGAACACGGACGGCTATCTGTACATCTTCAACACGACGGATAACGGCGATCCCGTTATGATCTACCCGGACGCGCAACTGGATGAGGGCGGCAACTACGTCGAGGCGCACGTACCCTATGAAGTGCCGGCGAGCACGGCAGCGGAAGAGCGGCTGCGCTGGTTCACCTTCGACGCCAAGCCGGGCACTGAGCGTCTCTACATCGTCGTCACGCGCGAGCCACTGCCGGGCGTGCCCATCGAGGACGATCTGGTCAACTACTGCCGCCAGAATCAGGGCAAGTGCCCCTGGCGTCCTTCTTCGACGATGTGGGCACAGGTCGGGGCGGGCATGAACGCACAGGCCAAGATGGTCAAGAGCAAGAAGACCTACGGGCAGGCGCAGACCAGAGGCGAGCGCGACGCCACGACGCGCGGCCTCAGCCTCTCGCAGAGCGAGCCGCCGCCAGCCGTCATACGCATCAACGTCTCATCGAACACGGGCGTGCTCGTCACGGCGCTTGATCTGATTCACAGGTGATGCCCGGTTTCTTTATAGAGAGAATCAAAGGCGCATGCTCTTAATAGCGAACGTGTGAGGGGGGCGGGGTTAGAGGTCTTGCAACCCCTCACACTTTGAGGTCTCGCTATCTGTAGCGGAGTAAATCCTTCAGCCGCTCGATGTTTCTTCGCCGGAGGCAGCGCCGCCCCGGCCCTATAAGCGACTGTCGGACTCGAAAAAATCCCCGATGATTTCCCGTTGAAGCAGGGCCTACGGAAGAGTTCAGCGCCCTGCCTTCGGTCATTGTCATCATTCCTATTTGGAGGAGCTTATGAAGTTCAAAGCAAGTCCCCCGGCCTTTCTGCTCTCGTGCGCCGTCGTGCTCACGAGTTTCAACCTAGCCTCTCTTAACGCGCAGGTTCCGCAAGCGAGCACGCCGCGCGCCGCCGCCGCCTCCTCCGCGCTCACGATGTTTCCGCAGGCGGATCAGGCGAAAGCCGCTCTCGAACAGGGACGCCGCCTGTTGAAGAGAGGTCAGGCCGATCAGGCGCTCGGCCAGCTCGAACAGGCTTTGAAGCTATACCAGCAGGCCAACGACGCGAAGGGGACGGCCATCGCCTCAGACGCGCTCGGCGACCTGTACAGCCGCCAGGGCCAGTACGAGGTCGCGCTCAAGCATTACCAGACGGCGCGCACTTCCTACTCTTCGGCCAGTGACAACTACAACGCCAATCTCATGCTCGCCAAGACCGGCGACATGTATTACCGCGCGGGCAACGTCAGCGAGGCGCGCTCTGCCTATTCGCAGATGAGCGTGACCAAGCCGGACTTGAACGCCGCCAAGGATGTCCAACAGAAGGCGAGCAAGGGGCGCGGCCTCTTCAGTCGCGCACAGAGCATCGCCAGTGGTGGGCCAAGCGTCTCGACGGCGACGGACGCCGCCTCAGTCGGCGCGGATGTCGCCAACACCGTCAAGGAGGAGCGCGAGAAGTATCGCCAGTTTATCCTCTATGCGATCTATGAGACGGGCATCGGTCGCGCCGATTACCTGTCGGGCCAACTCGACACGGCCAAGACCCATTTCGACAATGCGCTCGCGGCAGCCGACAGTCCTATCTACGGAAAGTTCGGCCAGTCTCGTCGCTGGCGTGTCGCCGCGCGCACGAGCCTCGGTGATGTCGCGCTCGGCCAGAATCGTTATGCCGACGCGATCAAGCTCTACACGGCGGCGGCTGACGGCGCGCGCAAAGATAACCGTCCGGACCTGATCTGGCCCGCGCAGCGCGGCATGGGCCGTAGCCTCTGGGCACAGGCTGCCTCGCAAAGCGATCAGAAGAAGGCGACCAAGGGCAGGGAAGATGCCATCGCCGCCTATCGCAACGCTCTGAAGACCATCGAAGCCATCCGTCAGGGCAGCCTCGGCGCGGACGAGTCGCGCTCGACCTTCCTTGGCACAACCAAGGATGTGTACGACGAAGCGGCGAGCGCACTGGCAGAGCGCGCGCTGATGACTGCCGCCCCGGGCGCTCCGCTCGCTGGCGCTGCCCTACAGGATGCCGCCGAAGCCTTTCAGATCGTAGAGCAGAGCCGCGCACGCTCTCTCCTGGACATGCTCGGAGAGTCGGGCACGAACATCACCGAAGGCGTCCCGGCAGACCTCTTGAAGCGCAAGCAGGACAACCTTGATCGCCAGCAGGAGATCGCCGAGATTATGACCGGCAACTCTCTTTCGCCGGATGCGGAAAAGAAGTCTAACGCAGACCTCGAAGCCGAGCTCAACCAGCTCTCGACCGAATACGACAGCATCGAGAACCAGATCAGGGCGGCGAGCCCGCGCTACGCTTCGCTGACACTGCCGCAGCCGCTTTCGCTCTCCGAAGTCCAGCAGCAGGTATTGGATGATAAGACGGCTCTGCTCGAATACAGTCTGGGTAAGCAGAACTCTTACCTGTGGGCGGTGACGCAAGGGGGCGTGTCGCTCTTCAAGCTGCCTGCGCGCACGGCTGTGGACGAGCAGGCCATTGCGCTTCGCAATCAGCTTGTGCCGACCCGGCTGCGAACGCGCATCGCGGGAATTGATGTCGCGGGCAACCAGACGCGCGGTCTGGGCGTTGCGCCCGCCGGAGCAGCTGATGCGAGCGCCGTCACAGCATTCGGTGCGGCCTCTAACGCGCTCTACAAAACGGCGGTCGAGCCCGCCTCGTCCCTCCTCGCCGACAAGCGCCTGCTCGTCATCGCAGACGGCGCGCTCAACTACGTTCCGTTCGAGGCGCTCGTAACCGCGGCGGGCGGCGCTGACTATGCGGCCCTGCCTTATCTGGTCAAGACCAACGAGATTGTCTACGCGCCGTCGGCATCGGTCGTCTCTGTGATTAGAAAGCAGGCCGTTAAGCCCACGGGCAAGAATGTTCTGCTGGTGGCCGACCCCGTCTTCAACTCCAACGACCCGCGCGCCAAAGGCGTTGCGGCGGCGGCGACGGGCACAGCCGATACGCGCGGCCTCGGGCTTGCCAGTGCCCTGACAGATGTGGCGGGCACACCGTCGAATCAAACCCCTGCGACGGGCCTACAGCTTGCGCGCCTGACGGGCACACGCATCGAAGCCGACGAGATAGCCAAGCTCACGCGCGCGAGCGGCGGCACGGCGGACGTGTGGCTGGACCTACAGGCCAACGAAGCCGGCGTGCAGACCAAAGACCTGAAGAACTACCGCATCCTGCACATCGCCACGCACGGGCTCTTGAATGCCGAGCGCCCGCAGTTTACGGGGCTGGTGCTCTCGCTGGTCGGCAATAAGATGGGCGACGGCTTCTTACGCACGGATGAGATTTTCAATCTCAAGCTGGGCGCGCCGCTCGTCATGCTTTCGGCCTGCGAGACCGGCCTCGGTAAAGAGAAGCGCGGCGAGGGCGTCATAGGTCTGACGCGCGCCTTCATGTATGCCGGTGCGCCGACCGTCGGCGTCAGCCTCTGGTCTGTCGCTGATCGCTCGACGGCGGATTTGATGACAGATCTCTATAAGCGCATGCTTACAGGGCAAGGCATGTCGGCGGTGGCCGCCAAGCGTGCCGCCCAACAGAGCATGATCGAGGGCAAGAAATACAGCGCCCCCTTTTACTGGGCTCCCTTCGTGCTCGTCGGCGAATGGCGCTAAATTTTTAAGGATGAAGGATGAAGGCGGAAGGATGAAGTAAAAGCTTTCAAGAAAGAGGAGCATCTCTTTCATCCTTCATCCTTCATCCTTCATCCTTTTCACCGGCCTGCCGCGCAGGAAATAGGAGAAGCGAGAATGCGAACAAACAGATGGAATCTTGTGCTGGCGCTCGGACTGATGCTCTCCGTCGTTCTGGCCTGTAATTTCAGTGCGACCACCGCCAACATCAGTAGCCTCAAGATCACTAAGGACGAGGGCGGCAAGACCGAGACCAGCGAATTCAAGCCGAGCGAGGTGGTCTATGCCATCGCGCAGATTTCCAACACGAGCGACAAACACAAGGTCAAGGCACGCGTCATGTATGACGACGTGAGAGGTCAGGACTCCGGCAAGGTCGTTCCCGGTCTGGAAACGTCGCTCGACGTGCCGGGCGCAGTGCCCGTCACGCTCAACTTCACAGGCCCCGGAAAGAACTGGATGGCGGGCCGCTATAAGGTCGAAGTCACGATGTCGGACGACGCGGGCAAGCAGATAGATCAGAAGACGGCCACCTTCACGGTCACAGGCCCGCCCGCTGGCGCTGCTGCCGACGATAACGCGAATTCATCCGAGAACAGCGATTCGCACAGCGGACACTAAAAGCAAGGATGAAGGCGGAAGGTGGAAGGATGAAAGTAATGCTGTAACGGCTTAATAGCTTTTACTTCATCCTTCATCCTTCATCCTTTCCCATGATGCGCCGTCCTTACCGGGCGGCGCATCTTTTTTATTCGGGCAGAGGCGAGCGCCGGAGGGCGCGTTGTGGTACGGAGGCAGGTAGGCTAATATCTGAACATGCTCCGGGTAATAAAAAATCTGATGACGAGGGTGGCCTCGATGACAAAACAGTTCGCACCCATCGCTGATACGAAAGACCTCGAAGCGCTGTTTGAGCGCTCGCACGATGAGCCGGTCATCGTCTTTAAGCATAGCTCGACGTGCCCGATCAGCGCCGCCGCCTACGCCGAGATGTCGCGCGTCTCCAACGACGTGTCCATGATCATCGTCCAGCGCGCGCGCGACCTCTCGCGCGAGATCGAAGCGCTCACGGGCGTGCGCCACGAATCGCCGCAGGCCATCATCCTGCGTAACGGCGAGGCCGTTTGGAACGCTTCGCACTGGAGCATCAAGGCCGGCGAGGTCGAGGAAGCCTTTCGCCAGTATGCCTAACGGCGTCGATGACAGTGCTTCGATGACGGGTTGATGATGAGTGAAACGATGCAGCGGCGCGGGCCTCAGATCGAGCCGCGCGAGATTATGCAGGAGGGCGACTCGGGCCTGCGTATCACCTGGGCGGACGGTCGCGTCTGCCTGTACGGTGCGCCCTCTTTGCGCCGCGCCTGTCCATGCGCGCAGTGTGTCAATGAGTGGACGGGCCAGCGCGTGCTCGCCCCCGAAGCCGTTTCGGATGAGTTGACGATAAATGATATTTCGATTGTCGGTCGCTATGCGCTCAACTTTCGTTGGAGCGATGGACACGAGACGGGCATCTATAGCTTTCGACTACTGCGGGAGCTGTGCGAGCAGACGGTTGGAGAGACGGGTTGAGATTCCGAAGGGTCATCGGTTGATTCCATAAGCGGGTCGGGCGTTTGTTTCACCATACAGGGCGCGGGCCTCGTCCTTCGTTCTTTGGTCAGACTGATGAGTTTAAAAAAAATCCTGGTCATAGAGGATGATGACGTGGCGCGCGAGCTGATGCGGATGACGCTTGAGCGCAGGGGCTACAGTGTCGTCACGGCTGAAGACGGCGTCAAAGGCTATACGGCTGCCGTTTCCGAGCACGCGGATTTGATAATCACGGACATCAGCATGCCTTCGGCGGACGGCGTGTATCTGGTTCGCCGCGTCCGCGACACGCCGGAGATCGCGCAGACGCCCATCCTTGTGACGACCGGGTTCGGCAGCGGGCACGCGACCTTCTCGCTTACCCAGGGCGCGACGGCTTACGAGCCGAAGCCGATTGACCCGGAGAGTTTTCTGGCGACCGTGGAGCGATTGATAGAGAAACGCTGAAGGGCCGCGATGGTGAATTTGAGGGCTACGCCCCGCCATTCATCGTTCGGCGCGCAGGAACATGGGGGAAACGCATGACGGAAGTGATCGGCTGGGCCAGCTCGTTTATTCTGGTGCTGACCATCGCCAAGCAGGTCTACAAACAATGGCAGGAAGGCACAAGCGAGGGCGTCTCGAAATGGCTTTTCATCGGACAGATGGCGGCCTCGACGGGCTTTACGATCTACAGCTGGCTCGTGCAGAATTGGGTCTTCGTCGTGACCAATGCGTTGATGCTCCTGAACGGTCTGGCAGGATTGTTCATCGTCATGCACCACCGCCGGCGCGAGCAGCGCGAAGGTGCAAAGGGCGGGGGCGATCTCAAAGCCGAGCGTGCCTGAGATAGATAACCAGACTGGAATTTTTTTTCGGAAAGACTACTCTCTTATGTTGCAAGAACGCGATTTCTTTAACGAACGACAGGAAACCAAGCGCGCGACCTACAGTTGCCCGCATTGCCGCCAGCGCGACGACTATGAGGTGCGCTGGCTGACGCGTACCAAGAAGGACGCTCTGCCGCGCGGCGCGAACGAACAGGATCGCGCGCGCTTTTCAAAGTCACGCAACTACATGGTGCGGGTTGATGATATGCTGGCGTGCAAAAGCTGCCGCCGACGTTTCGAGATTCCCAACTCGCAGTCGGTCGTCTTCATTTAAGCCCCGAAGATCGACTCGCCGGTTGAGGCAGCCGCACACAAACTCTAAGGAGGACAGAAGCGATGGATGAATTGGTCAAACTGGTCGCCGAGCGCGCGGGGATTCCCGAAGACAAGGCCCGCGCAGCCGTCAAAACGGTGATGGGATTTTTGCAGGAGCGTCTGCCGGCCTCCATCGCCGGACAGCTTGAGAACGTGACGAGCAGTGTCGGCGGAGGCGTGGCCGACATGGCCGGCGATGTGATCGGCGGCCTCGGCGGTATGCTCGGCGGCGGCAAAAAAGATTAACGGCGCGCTCGCGCCGTAAAGAGCTCTGGAAGCAGCACGCGTGTCCTGCGCTCCGGGTCTTCTCTGGCGGGGAAGACCCGGAGCGCAGGACATTGCTTTGCCTGCGAGCGCTCAAACGGCGTCGTAGCGTTTGAGCTTGCGATAGAGAGTAGACAGATCAATGCCGAGGATGTTGGCGGCGCGCGCTTTGTCCTGATTGACGGACGAGAGGGTCTCGAAGATGTGGCGGCGCTCTATCTCTTCTAAGGTGGGACGCAGACCATCGGGGTCGCGCATGGTCGTTTGTCCTGTGGCGGCAGCGGCGTCGCGCACGCGCGGCGGCAGGCTGTCCAGATCAATCTCATCGCCGCTCAGGGTGAAGGCGCGCTCGATGGCGTTCTGTAGCTCGCGCACGTTGCCGGGCCAGTTGTAGTTGATGAGCGCGGACATGGCCTCGGGCTTGATCAGTTTCTCGTCGCGTTCCTGTTCGCGCGCCGTGCGTGTGATAAAGCTGCGAACAAGCAGCGGGATGTCCTCGCGCCTTTCACGCAGCGGCGGCAGGTGAATCTCTATCACGTTGAGGCGGTAGAAGAGGTCTTCGCGGAAGCGCCCGTCTGTGACCTCTTTTTCGAGGTCGCGGTTGGTGGCGCAGATAATGCGCGCGTCGAACTGGACGGGGGTGCTTGCGCCCAGCGGCGTGACCTCGTGTTCTTGCAGCGCGCGCAGGAGTCTGACCTGCATCGCGGGCGTTATCTCGCCGACTTCGTCTAAGAGAACCGTGCCGCCTTCAGCCGAACGAAAGAGGCCCGGCTTGTTACTGATCGCGCCCGTGAAAGCGCCCTTCGTGTGGCCGAAGAGTTCGGATTCGAGGAGCGTTTCAGGCAGCGCCCCGCAGTTGATGGCGACGAATGGGCGCTCGGAGCGCGGGCTGTTGTGGTGAATGGCGCGGGCGATCAGTTCCTTGCCCGTGCCGGACTCGCCCTCAATCAATATGTTTGTGTTCGTCCCGGCAACTTTCTCCACGAGCCGGAAGACGGATTGCAGCGCCGGGGATGTGCCGATGATCTCGGAAAAGCTGTAGCGACGATCAAGCTCGCGGCGCAGGGCACGGTTCTCGCGAAACAGCTCGCGCTGGCGCAGGGCATTCTTAACGGATTGCAGCAGGTCTTCGTTGACGAACGGCTTTGTGATGTAATCGTAAGCGCCTTTGCGCAGCGCCGCGACCGCCGAATCAACGGACGAGTAGGCCGTCATCACTATCACCAGAGCTTCGGCGTCCAAGTCCTTGACGCGGTCGAGCAGCGTGAGGCCGTCCATGCCCGTCATGCGTATGTCCGTGAGCAGCACGGCCACGTCGTCCGAGACGAAGCGTTCCAGCGCCTCCTCGGCGTTCGGCGCGGCGGCGACGCGATAGCCCGCCTCCTCAAGCAGGCGCACGAGTATCGCGCGCATCAAATCTTCATCTTCGGCGATCAGTATGAGCGGTGATGTTTTCATATCGGTGGTAAGAGAACCATAAGCAAATTCTAGCAGGGATGGACAGAGATTGTCAGGATAAAGCAGGTCAGTACCGCCTGCGGTAGCGGGCGGGTGCTGGCGACGATCACGACCCGCCCGCTACCGCAGGCGGTACTGACCTGTCTTCATGTATTTTCATCCTGTCTATCCCTGTTAATTCCTTCTTTCCTGCCTCCTCCTCGGCCACCCTTTTGATGTGAGCGTTGCGCGCGAGAAGCAGGCGCGTCATGTAGCGTTTGAGAAAGAGCCGGTCGGCGATGTGCCCCAGCAGTCCGAGCGGCGAGCTGTAGAAGGCCGTGTCTATCATCAGCGTGCCGTCCTCGTGGGGCTCGAACGTGTGCGCGTGATGCCAGCGCTTGAAAGCCCCGCGCTGCATCTCGTCGACGAAGATGCGCGGGCGCTCCATGGCCGTAATCCTCGAAGTGAGCCGCCCGCGCACGCCGAAATGTTTCGCCTCCCACGTGACTTCATCATAGAGGTTCATCATGCCGGAGGTGACGCCCGCGACCGCACGCTCGCCCGTGTGACCGGTCGAGGCCATGTGTACATCGACGCTGCGCGAGAGATCGAAGCACAACTCTACGGGCGCGCGGATAAAAGTCTCAAGGTGAATCGTCGGCATAATGTTTTTCGCCCGCGCCGGGGCCGATGGGCACACGCACGCGCACGGTCGTGCCCTGTCCGTTGTGAGGCCCGATCTCTATGTGGCCGCCGTGAGCCGTAACGATGCCGTAGCAGACGGCGAGCCCGAGGCCAGTGCCCGTCCCGGCGGGCTTGGTCGTATAAAACGGGTCGAAGACGTGCGCGCGATGCTCGGGCGCTATCCCTGTGCCGCTGTCGCTGATCTCAACTATCACTTCGCCCGAGAGTGCGTCGTAGCGTGTCGAGACCAGAAGGTCGCCGCCTTCGGGCATGGCGTCGCGCGCGTTGAGCAGCAGGTTGAGAAAGACCTGTTGGAGCTGGTCTGCGTCGGCGAAGACTTGCGGCACATCCTCGTCACGGTTTGTGCGTAAGCGTAGACGCTGGAAAGCCTTGTCGAAGCTGGCGAGGCGGATGCTGGCCGCGACGATGCGGTTGATGTCGAGAGGTGCGCGCGCGGGCGGGCGCGCTCGCGCGAAATCCATCATGTCGCGCAAGACCTGCGTGATGCGGTCGATCTGCGTCGAGATGAGGCGCAGCATCTCTCTCGTCTCCGCGTCCACCTGCTCGCGCGTCTGCAGCATCTGTATGAGCGACGAGATGGAGGCCAGAGGATTGTTGACTTCGTGCGCGACCCCTGCGGCGAGCGTTCCGGCGGCGGCGAGTTTTTCGGTTCTGATCAACTGCACGTTAAGCTCGCGCAGCCGTTCTATGTCCGAAGCCATCTTGCGGCTCATCTCGTTGAAGGATTCGGCGAGGAGGCCCATCTCGTCGTTGCTGCTGAGGTCAACCTGCGTGCCGTATCCGCCGCCGGCGACTTCCACGGCGGCCTCCGTCAGGCGTCGGACGGGCCGCGAGATTGTACGAATGATCAGCGTCACAAGTATCAGGTTGGGAACGAGCGCGGTGATCACGCTGAAGACCAGATAGCGCCGCCATGCCTCGACGCTCGGCCCGTCGCTGAAGCTCCACCAGACGACGGGAATCTGCAAGAACAGAAAACTGAGGACGGCGACCGCCGCAATCGAGAGCGCGACCTTGTAGGCGACGGGAAAGAGACGAAACTGATCCAGGGCCGATTGCAGCGAAAAGAGCTTGAAGTTCGAGATGGCGTAAGCGTAGATGACGACGCCCAGGAGCACGAAGACTGAGCCGAGCGGCAGCAACTCGTAAAAGCCGGCGAGCGGCAGCAGGTTGTTCGCCAGCGTATTTAAGGTCACGGTGATGACCAGCGCCCAGAGAATCGCGCCCAGCTGTTTGCCCCACAGCTGCCCGCGGTAGCGACGGTATTTCACGTAGAGCATGCCGAAGCCGTATGCGAACACGCCGTAGGAATAGAGCCCGAAGGCGTAAGCGAGCGGCGTCAGCTCTATCCTGAAGCGGCCACGGACAAACCCTACCTCGTTCCACATCCACCCGGCGATGGCCGCCGGAATCAGCACAGCCCCCGGCGCAAAGAGCACCGCCGCGCGCTTGATGGGCACAGGGCCGTTCTCCGGAAAGACCCATGCGAAGACGACCAGCGAATACTGCAACAGAAGCGCGATGATAAAACTGACGCTCGCCCACCATGCAGCCGAGCCCTCGCGCGCCGAAAAGCCCCAGAGGACGATATCCTTGATCGTCCACAGGGCCAGACATGCGACGAAGGCCACGAAGGTCTGGTGCGTGCGGCTGCGCGGCGCGGCGACGAAGACATAAAAGCCCAGCAGCACGAGCAGGAAAAGCGAAAGCAGCAGCAGGGCTAGAAGCATAAAAGAAGTAGTCGGCAGCCAGTCAATCAGTAGTCGGTCTCTGATCGTATTTGGCCGATGACTGACGACTGACTACTATTTTTCAGAGACCGAGAATCAGGGCCGTTAAGGTCATCACCACGCCCCAGGCGAGCGGCCAGAGATGGCTCGCCTCAATCATACCACCGTGCGCCATCTGGCGGTGAAGCGGCATGAAGAGCGCGAAGGCCATGACGCCGACCGGGATCGCAAACAATGCGCCGAAGAGCGCCCCGATGCCGAAGAAGATGAGGCCGCCTGCCCAGCCGGTGATTGCTCCCCAGAGCATCCCGATCAGGGGCGGAAGGAAAATCATCCTGAGCCGAGAGTGATCTTCCGCCTCGTCTATCTTGGCTACCATCCCGTTGAACCTTGAGCCTAAGAACCTCCCCATGAGGGCACAGACGACGTTCATCGCCAGCAGAAGCAGGAACAGCACAGATGGAAATCCCTGACGGGCCACCTCCTCGCCGAACATCCTGTAGAAGATGGCGGCAGGCGGCAGCGTGCCGAGCAGCAGACCGAACAGCCCGTAGGCCCTCTCAACAGGGAGAGGTCGGCGCATCATCATAATCTCTTCATCGAGGTCAGCGCGGGAGAGGCGCGCTCTCTCGGCTGCGTTGACGCGGAGCAGCCATCTCAGTCGAGCGTCAACGGGCTGGTCGGCCAGCGGCCAGTGAAGGCCAAGCGGGGTGTAGGTGGTGTGCATTGTTCTTCTCCTTCGGCCCGGCACGCGTCCTGTGAGCGACCCGGGCTCGCGGCTTCCAGGCGACGCAGCCGCGCACATTCGGCGTCGAGCAATCGAGCCACCCTGCGCGCCGCGTCCTCATCTTCCAGAAGCGACAATAGATTGACGGCATGCCCGTATAATCTCAGGATGGCGACGCTCGCATGGCGCGCGGCCATGATGTTGCTCTCGGGCACGGACGAGTCGGCGGAAAGCTCGCGCAGCTCAGCGAGGGCGTGTAAAAGATCGGCGCGGGCGCGCTCGCGGTGTGCCAGGAGGCGCGTGACGTTACGACGGTGAATACAGCGCCCCGCGAGCAGAAGATCATCGCCCGTGCGTCCGGCCAGCCGGCTCAGCTCCATCTCGCTTTCGCTCGGCGGCGCATCGGCGGACGCCTCCCTTGAGCCGAGCGTAAGGCCGACATATTTTTCGACGCTTTCACGAACCACTATTGCGACCCGCTCGCTCCTGCGGCCTTGCCGCCCGGGAAGCGCCCGCGCCTGCTCCTCAACCTTGAAGAGCATCGCCAGCAATCGCCGCGTGGCTTGCTCTATCTTCTCTTCGAACCCGAGCGCGGCCCTCTCTCTTTCCGTCTCTTCAGCGCCTTTGCGTTTGCGCGCAAGAAAGACTGCCGCCACCGCGGCGACCGGCCATAGCAGCATCGCCCAGCTACTCCTGAGCAAAGCGCGCGCGCGGCGGCCCTGCTCGCGCCGAAGATAATGGCTGACGCCGAAGGGCGCGCCCACAGCAAGATAGATCGTGATGGCTTCAATCATTCTCATCTCGACCGTGAGAATGGCAACGCATGTGCCAGCCTCGGACGAGCGCGCGCGTGCGCTTCATTGTGCGAGCCTCTTTTGTTCATAACAAGAAACTTAGCGCTGATGCGTGAGGCGCGCGAGGAGGCTTTCGCCTGATATCGCGCTCGATGTCCCGCTTGGCAAAGCGCGGTTGCCGCCGACTCCCTTTGGCATTCTGCAAAGCTCCGGGCCGTCATCAGGAGACGCTTGCGGGATGACAGTCGCCGCGCACGATCACGCGCGACGAGCGATAAGCGGCGGACTCATTTTCTGCGCGTGGGCCAACTCGGCGTAGGCGGCTGTCGCGGCTCGAAGGACGAAATTCAACGGAAGGCTCGTTCGCAAGATACAGGGTAGAGAGAGTGTGCCGCCGGTTGCCTGCGGGACGACTCGCGACGATTGGCCCAGCGGCGCGGGTTGATGGGCAGCGAGTCACTTTCGATGCATGAAACAATACGAGCCGCGGCGGTAATGTATGCTATGAAGTCAGAGCGCCTGAGCATCGGCCCGCCGAGCTTGTAACAAAACTTTTACGTTTTTATCCAGACGATTGACAGCACATCGCTTCAAAGGTTTCTCGGCGGGTCGCAAGGACGCGCCTTTAACCCTCCCCGCCGAGCGCTGACCGCTTGTTAATGCGCGCCGGAAACTTTTCCAACCATCACAGAGCCTCAAGCGTCTAAGTTGTGTCAACCTAATAAGCAAATCATCGCCGCACGATTCGTCTGCAGATTGTGGCCCTTCGATTGCAAGTGAGATCGCAGCCGTAGAGCAAAGGCCGGGTTCAGGACAAACAAATAGGGAACAACGGCGCGGCAAATTCGTTAAAGGAAAAGCAACCAGGCAATAATTCAGAACAGGAAATAGAGTTACCATGAACAAGAAGACCCCGATAAAGATTATCAAGCGCAACGAGCGGAACAGACAGGAAAAGCCCGTCGAGCCGGTCAAAAGCACACGCGAGACCGCACAGGAGACGGCGCGCGACATGGTCGCCACCGTCAGCAACTGGGTGAATGAGTTTCAGCAGAAGCGCCGCGCCGAAACCAGTCAGGCGCTCAAAACCTTATTCCCGGAGACACCGCGCGCGAGCGAGGCGTAATTGCCCCTCACGAGGCATAATTGCTTCAGCACAGTTGGAGCGCGCGCGCTGCACCTTTTGGTGAGAGCCGCCGCCTAAAACAAACAAGACATGCAAGGCGAGGGCGACCCCTGTGGTCGCCCTTTGTAATTTAATGTAAAGTTAAAAACCCGGACACCCGCCCGTCAGATCAGTAATAGAGTCTCAGCTTATTTCTCATCTCTCATCAAAAGGCCGCGTCATGTTTGTTTCTCCGAGCGTCTCATCAAATGATTGACACCAACATGCCGTAGAGATAGCATCTGGGCACTTCGCACAGAAAATTCCGGATGGTTAAAGCTCTTGAATAAGACCGGCGGCAAGAAGAAGAAACAGGCGGAGCGCCCCGTATTCGACGCGATACGAAAGCCTGTCGCGCCGCCCGGCCACCCGCTCAGCCAGGCCAAGCCGGAAGAGCGCGTCCATCCTTCAATGCGTAAAGCCAAACATAAGCGGCGCGCCGTTGAGAATAGAGATGAATGAAGGAAGCGAACCCCTGCCCAGCCCTTTAAGCACGCAACAGCACTCGGATGAATCAGTCGCAGGCGAAGTCCCGGCGGCCTTCGTCGCCAGAGCGCGCTCGTTTCTGGCAGGCGATTACCTGCCCAAGATAGAGCGCTGTCTGGAAGAGTTGACGGACACGGACGTGTGGTGGCGTGCCGCCGAAGAGTCTAACAGTATAGGCAATCTCATCCTTCATCTCGCGGGCAATGCGCGGCAGTGGATTGTGAGCGGCGTCGGCGGCGCGAAGGACTTGCGCGTGCGCCAGAGAGAGTTTGACGAGCGCGAAATGATGCCGCGCTCGGAGTTGCTGGCGCTGCTCAGGCGCACCCTCGCTGAGGTGGACGACGTGCTGGCGCGCCTTGATGGTTCGCTTCTCATGGAGCGCAGGAGGATACAGGGGCACGATGTCACTGTCCTTGAGGCCATCTTCCATGTCGTCGAACACTTCTCAATGCACACGGGCCAGATCATCCTGCTGACAAAGATGCTGACGAAGAAAGATTTGAGGTTCTACGATTTTTCCAGCGGCGCGCCCGTCGCGGACTGGCACAAAAAGAGGTCGGAGGGCTCGAATCTGTCGGAGAGGATGGAGAGGGCACGGGCTCAGGATTAGAGACTTTTGCGGGCCGGGCGGCGGGCGGTCATAAAAATCGGCCCGATGCAAATTTTGTCTTTCAAATCTCGCGGATTCATGCTTAATATAGGCGCGTAATCAAACATTCGTTGTGGTTGAAAGGGCGCGACCGCGACAAAATGGAGCGCTTCCCGAAGCCTCTGCCAATGTCGTCGCCCGCTCGACCGCGAAGGGATATTACCCGAGGAGGCCAATTTAGATGACTTATGTGGTTGTGGAACCTTGCGTCAATTGTCGTTATACGGATTGCGCGCTGGTTTGTCCCGTCGAAGCTTTTCACCTTGACCCGACGATGCTGGTGATTAACCCTGAGACCTGCATAGATTGCGATGCGTGCGTGCCGGAGTGCCCCGTCGAAGCGATCTTCCCGGAAGATAAAGTGCCGGAGGAGTGGGCACACTACACGCAGATCAACGCCGACCTGTCTTTGAACGGCGGGCTGCCGACGATCAGCGAAAAGCTCGACCCGCTTTGCTAGTCAGCACGCGAAGCCTCAAGAGCGCGCGCTCTCTCTCTCGATGGAAATGTTATTGGAAGCGCACGGGCGCACGCGTCCAGCCAGTAGTCGCAAGAACGGGATGCGCGCGCCCGTCGCCTGTCTGCAAAGTGGACGCGTGCGGAAGCGGAACAGTTAAGCCCCCCCCTTATTTATTTAGAGACCGCCTGACAACACATGAAGAAACGCAACAAGCGCCTGCTCTTAGGCATCGTGGGCCTGGCCCTCGGCGGTCTGGGAACAGCCGGAGCTTTCATCTTGAAAAAGAGAGTGTCAGGCGGAGAGAAGCTTTCGGGTCGGACGGGGAAGAGCGGCGGCGACGTGTGGGCACGCCCCGGCATGAGCGTCACCTTTCGCGCGGAACTGATGCCGGGCCGCGACAGCTCAAAGAGAACCTATCAGGTCGCCGAAGTATTGCCGAGCGGTCGCGTAACCCTTGAGGGCGTCGCGGGCGAACATATGGAAAGAGAGTTCGAGGCTCTACGCTAAAGCGCGGCGGGGCTTTTGAGAGAAGGATATGTCGCAATCGAGAATAGATGTTTTCCGCCAGATGGCGCACGATCAACCGGAGGATGCGATGATCTGGTACGGGCTCGGCAGCGAGTACGTGAAGCTCGGACAGTGGAATGAAGCGGTCGAGGCGCTACGCAACGTCGTGAGAATCAACCCGGACTATACGGCGGCTTACCAGATGCTTGGGTCAGCTCTCATGAGTCGGGGCGAGCGCGAAGAGGCCCGCCGCGCTTGGACGGACGGCGTCGAAGCGGCCCAGCGCACAGGGGCGTGGAAGGCTCGGCAGCACTTGGAAGGCTTGCTCGCCGGGGTTAAGGATGAAGCGGGTTCGGACTTCTGCGCTGAATAAGAGTTGGCCCTTTGAGCGGGGCGAGAAACGAAACCAGACTGAGGGCCGCTCTCGATCAACGAGAGCGGCCCTCACGGCTTTTACCATTCGTAGACGCGTCCGGGCTCCATGACGCTGAGGCGGGGAATCTCAAGCGCCTCAAGCTCGCTGACCACCGTGTCGCGGTAGGCCGGCTTGAGGTGAACGGCGAGGATGTCCAGTCCGTTGTGATTGAGCTTACGCAGCTCCTTCTTCAACAGGGCGGGGGTGAAATGCCTTGAGACCTCCGCCAGCTTAGCCATGTTGTTGGGGAATGACGCCTCTATGAGCAGGGCGTCAAGGCTTTTGGTGCGATTGACGAGCTCCCAGAACTCTTCCGTCTCGTAGGTGTCGGAGCTAAAGGCGACGGTCGTTTTCTCGTCCGAGACAATGAGCCCGACGGTCGAGACGATGTGATTGACGGGCACGGCTGTCACACGCAAGTGACCGACCTTGAACTCTTCGCCCGTGCGAAAGGGAACGTACTTCATCACGGGGCCGTGCTCGTTGCTCAGCTCGGAGAAGCGCGGGTAGACGACCCAGTTGAAGATATCGCGCTCCAGAGTTTCGATGACATCCTCTGTGGCGTGAACGCGAATCGGCTCTGTGAGGAAGCCGAAGAGGTCGTCAATAAAGATCGGAAGGCTGGCGATGTGATCCATGTGCGGGTGCGTGACGATGACATCACGCACCGTGCCGCGCTGATTGTCCGAGAGCGCAATGCCAATGCTTCCGGCGTCAACGGTCACGCGATCATCAATGAGAAAGCAGGTCAGGCGTTGTTCCGGGGTGGCCCGGCCCTGCTCATCGAAGGTGCTGGGTAAGAGTTGAATCTTCACGAGTCAGATCAGTTAGGGCGTTCTCGTTCCCAAGGGCGGATTTAGTATAAAACATTCGGCTGGTAACGTGCGATATTTGTTCAGGTATTTTCAGTGAGAACCGAGTCGCTGGCGCAGCTCCTGCAAAAGCTGTAGGTAAGCCGCCTCGCGCTCCTGCGCCGCTTGCTGGCTGGAGCGTATGCCGCGCGCCACGCGGCTGCGGTGAAAGGCCAGCTCGCTCGCCGTCTGGTTATAGTCCATGCGCGCGCGCCACTTGCCGATGCCGCCCCTCGCCAGCGCCCGGAAGGAAGCGCCCATGCGCCCGCGCACGCTGCACAGGCGATTATACTCCTCCTGTGTAAAGATACCGCGTTGAAGATCGCACAGCAGATGCTCGCGCACGATGTGCCCCTCGCGCCTGAGCGCGAAGATGATGGCGATCAGCGCCGAGATGAAGATCGGAACCATCAGCCCCCCGTAGATCACGAAAAAGATCAGCCCGCCGAGCGAGGCCGAAAGATTCCATGACGCGTGGAGGAACATCGCCAGCCCGAAACCGATGAGCGGCATGATGAATTTAATCGCCTTGCTGTTGGACTGGCGAGCCCAGCCGAGCCCTATGCCCGTCATGCTCGTAAAAAGCGGGTGCGAAAAAGGTGCGATGCCTCCCCTGATGATAAAGAGCACGACCGAGCCTTCGACCCCGCCGGAGAGCGCGGCTTTGCCGTAGTACTGCACGTTCTCCGTCATGGCGAACCCGAGGCCGACCATCCCCGCATAGACGATGCCGTCAATGATGCCGTCAAACTCGTCCTTCTTCCAGAAGAAGAGTATGAAGAGGATTAATGCCTTGGAGCTTTCCTCGACGATGGGCGCGCTGATGACGGAGCTGAAGAGCTCGCCCACCTCGTGCCCCCACATGGAGGCGGCGATGATGTGGTTGATCGTGTTGAGAATGTAGGAGGCAAGCACTGCGACGGTCGCGCCCCAGATAAAGGCGGTCGCCAGCATCCACATCGGTTCTGATTCATAACGGTCTATCCACAGGATGAGCATGATGTAGATGGGGACGGGCAGCATGGCGAAGACCATCCCCACCATGAATGCTATCGGGCCTGCCTCGCCGCCCCGCTCCATCAGCTCACCGCGAATCAAACCCAGCACGAGCAGTCCGACCAGGGTGAAGAAGAGAAAGGCTATGATGGCGAACAGCCATTTCAGGGCACGCCTGTTCTTGGAGGGGCGGATTACCATCGTCGGAGCGTAAGCGCCCGGGTTATTCATCATCTGGGGTTGATTCATCATGCTCGGTGTACCGGTCGAACATTACTCTGGAATGGCTGGCACGCGCGCGCTCTCTCTTAAGCGTGAAACGATCTCCCAACGAAGTCCATGTGAGAACCCGGCAAGTATAGCTATATTCACGCCCTAACTTCTAGCGAAAAGTGGACGGACGCTCTACCGAAGCTTTTTTATGACGCCTCCTTTATCGAGCGCACGTCTGCGCCCTCCCGCCGTCAATCGAATAGGTCGCGCCCGTAATCCACGCCGCGCGCTCGCTTGCCAGATAGAGTATAAGCTCGGCCACTTCGCTCGCCTGTCCCACCCGGCCAAGGGGGTGCGTCTGTTTGGAGCGTTCGAGAAAGGCTGCGTAATCGGCCTCGCTCATCCCGCCGCGCTTGTGTATGTCTGTGACGACGACGCCGGGGTTGACGGCGTTGACGCGTATGCCCTGTGCCGCAAGCTCAAGCGCGGCGCAGCGCGTCAACTGATCGAGGCCCGCCTTGGAGACGCAATAGGCCAGCACGCCCGGAAAGGCCCGCAGGCCCGTCACGCTGGAAACGTTGACGATATTGCCGCGCCGCTCGGCCAGATGCGGCACGGCCTGCTGCATCAGATAAAAGACGGCGCGCAGATTGACATCGAGCATCGCGTCCCACGCCGCGAGCGTCGTCGTCTCAATCGTGCCGTTACTGATATGACCGGCGGCATTGACCAGCACGTCCAGCCCCCCGAATCTCTCAACGGTCTCGGCCAGCGCGCGGCGCGCCTCCTCTTCAACTGTTACGTCCGCGCGAATCAACAGCGCCTCGCCGCCCCTTTGCCCTATCTCTTCGGAGAGGTCTGCCAGAGCCTGTTCATTACGACCTGCGGCGGCCACGCCTGCGCCGGCCTCGGCGAAAAGCAGGGCGGTCGCACGCCCGATTCCGGAGGTCGCCCCGGTTATAAGCGCCACTTTGCCCGTCAACGCACTCTCTCCCATTGTGGGTCTCCTTTATCAACAAAATTGCCTCAAGGGCCGTCAGCAAAACTCTACGGGTGAGATCAGATGCGCGGAGAGTTTACGTTCATTTGACCCGTAGATGGTAGCGGCCAGCCGGCCAGTTGGCCCAAAGGCTTAACCGTCGAGCGGTGCGCGCAGGCCCTTGACGTATTGACAGATGCGTAAAAAAAAATGACTATTACTGTCCGGCTATCCTGTAGCACCGGCCATGACGAGGGAATTGATTGGCCGCTCTGAACAAACTCAAGCAATGTAGCGTTTCGTATTAGTAAGGAAGGCTCAGTCCTTTTTGCGCCGAGGATAACGTTTGCGCAGCAATTCAGCCGATCAGGTTTGGAATCGCACGACGCGCCAGCGGCAGCCCGCCGGAATGGCCGGGCAGAAGCGTGCCGCGCGCGCGCGCATGCCCTCGACGATGGGCTATATGGCGGCGGCGGGTCTGACGGCGGCGGCGCTCTTTTTCGTGCTGCTCGGAATGTTGCACAGCAGCGGCGAGGATGCCGCCTGGGTCCCGGCTGGGCTGGCCGCCAGCGTCGTAATGATGGTGGCGGTCGCGGCGCGCGAAGTCGTCATGCGCCGCGCCTGGACGCGCTACATTCTCGAACAGGACAGGCGCGAGCACCCGTCCAGAGAGTCGGTCAAACGTGGCGGCAGCGGCAGCATCAACCCGAGCAACGGCGGCACGACAGCCGATCTGCATTCGGCTTCATGGCGCACCTTGCAGCGCAAGTCTGCGGAGGCGGATGCGGCGGGCTCTCTGCCCGAAGCGCACCTTGAAGCCTACCACCTTTGCAAAGAGTACGTGGCGAGCATGGACGAGACACTGCGCTCGAAGGGGCTCGGTTCGGATAGACGAGCGGCCATGCGCTCGGGACAGGAGCGCGCACGCGCGCTCCAAAAACATCATCTGATGCGTTGGGCGCGCGAGGCTTCGCGCCAGTTGACCGACACGGCGCAGCGACAGGTGCTGGTCGCTCATAAAATAGAGACGGCCATGCGTGCCCTCTCCGTGATAGATTCGGCGCTGAAGATTTACCCGGAAGAGCCGCAGTTGAGAGCCTCAGCCGTCGCCGTGCAGGAGTTCATAGGCTCTATCAAGGTCGCACACTGGGTCGAGCTGGCCGAGCGCGCGGCCTTCCGTGGACAACATGTGCGAGCCATCAATCGCTATCGCGATGCGCTCTTTTATCTTTCGCGCGAAGCGGTCACAGACCAGATGCGTGCCGAGACCGCAGACCGCATCAGCCGCGAGATCGACCTGCTGCGCGCGCGCCTTAATACGAGGAACGTCGCGGCAGAGCCCGCCGCTTCATCCGCCCGAAAGCGCAGACGGGAGAGGGAAGCGGGATGATTTCGCAACGCTGTCCGAAGTGTAAAAGCTCGCGTATCCGTCGCGGTTATAAACCGACCCCTTTGCTCTTCCGGCTGTTTGGCATCTACAACCTTTTGTGCGATCATTGTAACCTGCTTTTCACGGGATTCGCCGTGCCCGGCACAGTCCCTAAACATGGCAGCCGGAAAAAGAGAAACCGCAAGGCTGAGAGCTAATAGAGCAAGCGCGAGGGTTTGAGAGCGAGCGGCCTCGGAATTGAAGATTTATGAGCCTCGGCAGGCAGCCTTTCGCCGCTTCCCCTCATCTCGGTTAGTTGCTCTAACGGACGCATTCTTACTTTTGCGGGCAATATACTCGAAACGTCAATACCCCCTGACGCATTAACCCTTTTAGAGGATTCAGTCATGAAAATCAGCACACTCTTTTTAGTCGCCGTCTTCACTATGTTCGGAGCGACCTCACTGCTACAGGCACAGGATATGGGCCAGTCGGCGGGAGGCTCAGGCATGGGCGGCACGCAGGTCTCGTCTCTGGATACTCAGGGCATCAAGAAGTATCTGCTCGGCCCGGGCGACACCATCTCGGTCAAGGTCTGGGGGCAGAGCGATCTGAGCGGCGACGTTGACGTTGACGATGAGGGCAATATCAGCGAGCTTCATTTCATCGACAAGCCGATCCCGGCGCGCTGCCGGACGGAAAAGGAAGTCGCCAAGGACATCGCCGCCGCCTACGGGAAATTTCTCAAAAACCCACAGGTGAGCGTGCGCGTCACGGGTCGCAACAGTCGTCCTCCGGCAGTCGTGTTCGGAGCCGTCCGCATGCCCGCGCGCGTCCAGATGCAGCGCCGCGTCCGACTACAGGAGCTGCTCACGGCTTCCGGCGGCATTACCGAGCAGGCCAACGGCGACATCCAGATTCTGCATACGGAAGCGGCTATGTGCCCAGAGCCGGGCGACGAAGTCGAGCAGGTCTTCGATAAGGACGGCACGGTGATGGCCGACATGAAGATTTATAAGATGGCCGATCTGGTGGCGGGCAAAGTCGCCTCCAATCCGCTCATCCGCCCGGGCGACATCGTCATCGTCACCGAGGCCAAGCCCATTTACATCACCGGCTCGGTCGTCTCTCCGCAAGGGTTGTACTTGCAGAACGGGCTGACGCTCAGCCGCGCCATCGCCATGGTCGGTGGCATTAGAAAAGATGCCAAGTCTGAAGAGATTAAAATCTATCGCACGAAGCGCGGCACGTCCGAGCAGGAACTGCTCACGGTGAATTTCAACGCGATCAAGAAGAAGCAGGCCGAAGATATCTTGCTTGAGCCCTACGACATCATCGATGTCGCAGAGTCCAGTCCTTTCTCGGCCAAGCGTTTGGGCGCGACCCTGTTCCAGGCCCTGATCGGCGGCGGCACTGGCATCGTCACAAACGGCGTCAGCTCGCTCGGCTATCGCGTCATCTACTGAGGATGCGCGCCACATGATAAGAGTGGAGGTTGGCTTCCCCGTTTGCCAACCTCCTCTTTTTAGGTTCGGGTGGATGGCCGCGCGACCTGCTGCTATGATAGATTGATTTTTACACGCAAATAATTCGGAGGGGCAGATATGAGCCGCAGAGTCTCAACGGCACAGGGACGCAGAAACAGACGAATGACGACATTGCTCTGGGTCGCGGCCCTCGTCATGGTCGTCATCACACTGCTGTACTTAGAACAGGCCGCGCTGCTTTACGTGCTGGCTACGGTGGGCGTGACCATACTGCTCGTGATTGTCGCTATGGCAGACCTGAGCGGCGCGCGCCGCAGCTTGTCCGAGCCCGTTCCAGCCGATGATGCCGCGGCCATAGGAACAGGCATCTCTTCCAGCATGCCGCGCTCCACAGCAACCGCGGCTGCCGCTGCTCCCAGAGCGCGCCCTGTACCGCGCGCGAGCAAGCGCAAATAGGGCTTCAGCGCCATCAGGCTCTCTCATTCAAAAGCGAACGCCGCGCGGACTATTCTCAAGTCCGCGCGGCGTTTGATCGTCTGACGCTTGAGCTTTCTGTAGCGCAGGCTATGTTTGCAAGACCTGCTTGCGTCCTTCGTTGCGTGCCTGCGCTTTAAGCTCCTCTTTAATCTCTCCGACATCTTCGGCGACCTCTTCCAATTTCCCGCTGGTCTTCTGCACGTCCGTGCGTACGGCCTCCACCTCATCCGTAATATCTTCGACAGCTTCACCCACAGCTTCATTGACCGCCTGCTTGACCGCCTCGGTCTCTTCGCTGACCGTCTCGTCAATCACCGCCAGCACTTCCTGCGGCTCCGGCGAGACCTTCAGGGCCTGGACTTCCGGGTCGGGCTTGAAGGTGAAGCGATGGCTCATCTTGTCCAACTGCTTAGTCATCTCGTCGAGCATCTCTAAAACTTTGGTCGCCTTCTGTTCGGCCAGCAGGTTGACCTGTAAATCCAGCTCGGAGCGGCGCTCGCTCGCCTGGGCCAACCTGTTCTGCGAGATCAGCACGAAGGTCGAAAGAAAGATCGCTTCGAGCGAGACGATGAGCGTGAGCAGTCCGAACGGGAACGGATCAAACTCGCTGACGTGAGGAATATGCAGCTTCCCTATGTTGAGCAATATCCAGAGGCCGAACCAGACCGCGTGAATGTAAACGAACGCCATCGAGCCGGCGAAGGTTGTGATCGAATCTGCGATGCGACCCTGCGCCGTGCGCGCCTCCGTCACCTGTCGCTGCGCCTTCGTCACGGCGGCGATATTCTTTCGCATGATGTCGCTCTGCGACATGGCTTCACTGCTCATTAGTTATTTAAGCCCTTCCTTCCGATGAATTGTGACCGAGGCACGCCCGGTCTTGAAACCGTCTAAGAGGAGAGAGCTGAATGCCAGCCAGCATGCGTGCCCTGGCTTCTGAGCCTCGTCTAAACAATCAAATCCCGTGCCAACTGGCTAACTCCCTTTATTTATATTTTAACCGCCGCGCGAGCACTGGGGCGGCGTATCAGTTTGATGCAACAGGCGATGCCCGCAGGTTAAAGTTTTGACTCGTTAACCCACAACAATTAAGCCGCCGTGTGAGCCCGAAAAGGCTCGAAGCGGCGTGTAATCGCTCTATGCATAGAGGTTGAAACTTTAACTTCTCTGGTGCATAATCTCGCTGCGTTCACCTCCCCGGTGAGCGAAGTGGTCGCGAGGGGTGAGGACTCGTGGCCTTTGGGCGGGGGCTGTGGGAGGCCCTCGCCCGCTTATTTTTTTAGCCCCTACTTCCTGATCGGCAGTTTGCAATCAGGCGGGTAAAGCAAGATAATTCTCTTTTGGTGCAGGGGGTTTTTATGACGACCATGCAACCGCCAAAGGGACGCATTCTTTACGTCGAAGACCACGATGACACGCGCATCCTCATGACCATCATGCTGGAGCGGGCCGGGTTCGAGGTGACGCCTGCGAGCAACGGCAGGGATTGTCTCGCATTGGCCCAGAGCGGGCAGCACTTCGACCTCTATCTGCTCAACCATACTTTTCCGGATGCTTCGGGTGTGACGATCTGCGAGGCGCTACGCGATCTGGATGCCGACACGCCGATCATATTCTACTCGGGCCGCGCCATGGCGCGTGAGAAGGAAGCGGCGCTCAAGGCAGGAGCGCAGGACTACCTGATCAAGCCTCAAGACCTGTTCAATGTCGCGGAGCATGTGGCCCGTTGGATTGAGGCGAAGCGTAATCCTCAAAACCCGCGCTAAGCTCCGGGCGAAAAAGTGAATCCCGGCGCTGAAAGCTCTTTTGAGCCTCAGCGCCGGGAAATTGTTCTGAGCCCGGGTATGCCTTAAGGTATCAGCCGTGCGAAGGCGCGCGCGCGTTGCTTAGAGGCTCGCTTCGTCGGCCTCGCGGCCTGCCAGAAAACAGGAGCGGCAAAAGACGGGTCGACCCTGTGAGGGGTAAAACGGTACGGTCGTTTGTTGCCCGCACTGCGCGCATTGCACGGATACTTCGATGCGCTGGCGAACGCCCGTCGCCTGTGCCGCGGCGATGGCGGCGAGGCGTTCATTCTTAGCCTGCTTGCAGGGCTTACAACGCTTCGGCTCGTTCTTTAAACCTTTGTCGTGAAAGAAGACCTGCTCGCCCGCCGTCCAGATGAAATCCTCCCCACAATCAACACACTTGATGTTGCGATCCTGAAACTCCGCCTCCGTCTGGCTCCACTTACCGTTCGCTTCGCTTGTGACTTGAGTTTGTGCCATATTGGTATCCCCACCGATGTACGTTTGTGACGCCAGACAAGGCAGGGGAGCGATGCCCCGGCGGCACGACCATTGATTGTTAATGCAGGCTAGCGAGGGGGCTTGCGAATCCTACCCGACCGGAACGAACACCTCCGTGATTGTGCCCGGTCATGATGTTGAGGCTCACTTTTTCTCCTACCCGCGATGGCAGGTTTATGGTCAGGCGGTATGCTGGTCGGCTGCAAGACCCGTAACGACCCGGCCAGACCCTCACGCGGATTTGAGCGGCCCGGGCGCTTCGGAGAGTGCCCGGTCGGCCCTTAGAATCTTTACCAAACCATTCAAATCAGCTCCCACCGGGGGAAAGGCAAAGCCTGTATCAGGCAAAGTATAACTATCACGAAAATGTGTCAAGGTCTCGGGCTACAGGTTCGAAGTTTCTTGACAGCGCGGGCGCGGCGTGCCAGCATCCGGCCCACCTCTTTATCGTTCGATTTCCGGTTAGGAAAAGAGAGAAAACAGTCACATGAAAATCCTCGTCATAGGCTCAGGCGGACGCGAGCATGCGCTGCTGTGGGCGCTCGAACGCGGCGGTAGCGGCAGTGCGCGACCCCCGCTCAAGCTCTACTGCGCGCCCGGCAATGCCGGCATCGCTCAACTGGCAGAGTGCGTGCGTTTGGAGGCGACGGACGTTGCAGGGCTGGCCCCCTTTGCCATAGAGAAGGAGATTGACCTGACGGTCGTAGGCGGAGAAGCGCCGCTCGCTGCGGGGCTGGTGGACGAGTTCGAGCGACACGGGCTTCTGGTGGCGGGCGCGAACAGGGCCGCCGCGCGGCTGGAATCGAGCAAAGCCTTCGCCAAAGATTTCATGGCGCGCCACAGTATTCCCACCGCGCGCTATCGCGTGGCCGCTTCACCATCCGAGGCGCGAGCGATTCTCGATAGCGGCGAGTTTGGCGCGGAGGATTCGCCTGTCGTCGTCAAGGCCGACGGGCTGGCGGCTGGCAAGGGCGTCGTCGTCGCCGGCTCGCGCGCTGAAGCCAGCCGCGCGATCAATGATTTGATGACGGGCGGAGCGGTCGGCGCTCTGGCCGCGCGTCGCGTCGTAATCGAAGAGGCGATGCGGGGCCGCGAAGCCTCTCTGCTGCTCTTCGCCGATGGGCACAACTACGCTTTGATGCCAGCCGCACGCGATCACAAGCGCGTCGGTGAACACGACACTGGCCCAAACACGGGTGGCATGGGCGCGATCACAGACCCGTCCGTCCTCGACGAACTGACGCTCGAACGCGTCGTCCGTGAAGTCGTCGAGCCGACTCTCGCGGGCGCGCGCGGCGAAGGCTTTCCCTTTCGCGGAGTTCTCTTCATAGGCCTCATGCTCACACCTGACGGGCCGCGCGTGCTCGAATACAACGTGCGCTTCGGCGACCCGGAAGCACAGGCCATTCTCGTCCGTCTGCGGACAAGCCTCGTTGATGTTTTCGAGGCCGTGGCGCGCGGGCAACTGTCCGAGCTATCAATTCAGTGGGCCAATGAATCCTCCGCCTGTGTAGTGCTGGCCGCGCGCGGCTATCCGGCGCATGCCGAAACGGGCGCGACGATAGGGGGCTTGGACAGGGCGAGCCGCCACGAAGGCGTCCGAATCTTCCACGCCGGAACGACGCGCTCAGCCGAAGGCGCATGGATAGTAGCGGGCGGGCGTGTGCTTGGCTTGACAGCCGCCGCCCAGACTCTTGATGACGCGCTCGCTCTTTGCTACGGCGCGGCCAGCGACATTCATTGGGAGGGCATGCATTACCGGCGCGACATCGGAAGATTCACGGAAAACAGTGCGGAGGGGGACAAATCCGCCGGGCCATAAAATCGAAACTCGTAACCGCCCTGTTTTCTGGCGGCAAATGCGCGACTCCTGCTATACTCAGCCGGGCAGCTAACTTTGCAACAACGTCGCGCGCGTTGTCGTACAACCAGAGGCTATTTCCCAAGGGGAAGCGAGTCGGCGGCAAGCTTGAGAGAGTACAAATTTTTATTCGGCTGGAGGAATGAGAAGAGATGGGAGTTTGGGCTAGAGTAAAGCGTTCTATGCGGGCGCTGTTCGGCGGCATTGTGGAGAGAACAGAAGACCCGGAGCTCATCCTACAGCAGACCATTCGGGACATGCGCGACCGCGTGCCCGAATTGAACAACTCGGTGGCGCAGGTGATGGCTACGGAAAAGCTGCTCGCGCGCAGCAAAGAGCGTCTGGAATCGCAGGTCGTTGATCTGGATTCAAAGATCAAAGCTTCGGTCAAGATGGGGCGCGACGATATCGCCACCGCCTACATAGGCCAGCTTCAGCAGGCGCAGATTGACCTGCAAAAGACCTCGCAGCAACTTGAACACGCGAACCTTGCATCCAAACAAGCACTCAAGGCGCGCGACAACTACGTGCTGCAAATGCAGAAGCGCACGGCTGAAGCCATGCAGCTCATCAATCAGTCTAAGCAGGCGAAGCTACAGGAGCAGCTTGCACAGACGATGGAGACGTTCAATCTCGGCGACGATGCTTCGACCTTCAACGAGATGCGCGATAAGATAGACCGCCGCGCCGCAGCCGCCGAAGCGAAGATGCAACTCGGCTCTGCCTCGGTTGATTCGCAGATGCAGGAGATCGAGCGCGAAGCGATGGACATGCAGTTGCAGGACAAGCTGCTTGAGTACAAACGCGACATGGGTCTGCTGCCAAGCTCGACCGGCGGTATGGCTCCCGAAGCCTTACCGGCCAAGGGTGAAACCGGCGCTGGCGGATAAAGTCCACGTCCTTTGAAAAGTGTTCGGCCCGTCCCGCGAGCGGATGGGCCACGGCAACCAAGAGCGCGTGGCAAAAGATGCCTTTACGCTGCGTCCTTTGAATGGTTTTTTTTACTTGCTTTGATTCACGGCGATGACAGATTTTTCCAAGATCAATTTTCAGTACTTGAAAGAGGCGCTCAAAGAACCCGTCAACTTCTGGGGGATGGCTGGCTTTGCCGTCGCCGCTGCCTATACGCAGTCCATCATTCCGCTCGGCGCGGCGCTCGCCGCCGAAGGGTTGTATCTCGCCGCAGTGCCCGCCAGCACGCTCTACCGCCGTCTTGTTGATGGCCGGCAGAAGGCGCGCATGCGCCAGCTCCGCGACCGCCAGCGCGAAGAGATGATCAAAGGCTTCGACCCGCGCGAGCGTGAAGCCGTCGAATACCTGCGCTGGATGAAGAACCAGATTTACTCGAACTACAGGAAATTCACGGCGACCAAGGAGATTCCGTCAAACATTCAGAGCCTCGATCAGCGCTGGGAAGACTTCGTGGATTTGCTCGACGTGTATCGTCGCCGGAAGAATCACCTGCGCTCGATCAATCGTCAGGCTGTCCAGAACCAGTTGACGCAGGCCGAGCGCTCCGTCGAGAGCGCGCCCGACGACAGGGCTCGCCGCGTGCAGCAGGCCAACGTGGAAATCCTCAAGCGCAGAGTCGCGGCCTTCAATGACCTTGAGCGCTCCGTCAAGCTGGTCGAGGGACAGTTGCAGTCCATCGAAAACTTCTTCGGTCTGGTCAACGATCAGGTCGTCACGCTGCCGACACCCGAACGAGTTTCCGCGCTCGACTTCGAGCAACTGAGCGACTCCATCGCTATGACCAAACAGATGCTCGAAGAGACCTCGGACACCTTCGGCGCGCTCGACAGTCATAATCGCGACCATGGCAACTACGACATGCTTCTCATGAACCCTCCGACTAAATAAGTGATGAGTGACAGGCAAGAATAGGTTTTCAGCTTGTCACTTGTCGCTACTCTTCAGAATACTTTCCAGTTCCGCCTCGTCCATGCGGTATGACTCATTGCAAAAATGGCAGGTCATAACTGCGCCCCTGTCTTCGCGCAACATCGCTTCCAGCTCGCGGCGGTCAATAGAGGAAATCAGTGACACCGCGCGCTCGTAAGAGCAGGAACAGGTGAAGCTCACTGGCCGCTCGTCGAGTATCTCGAAATCTATTGGCCCGAGCGCTGCACGCAGCAAGTCCGCAGGGCTCGCACCTTCACGAATCATCGTCGTCGTCTGCGGCGTGCGGCTCACGGACGACTCTATGGACGCGACCGTCTTTTCATCTGCGCCCGGCATGATCTGAATCATGAGCCCGCCTGCCGCCGCGACAAATGCATCGCCCGTCTCATCTGCCTTCAACAGCACGCCCAGCATCACTGCCGATGGAATCTGCTCGGACTTCATCAGGTAGAAGGCGAAATCCTCTGCGATCTCGCCCGAGACAATCGGGACGGAGCCGCGATACGGATCGCGATAGAGGCCCAAGTCGTAACCCGACTCGCGCGTCACATAAAACATGCCACTGCCGACAATGCCCTTCACGTCCAGCTTGCCCGTCTCGTTGAGCGCGACATGCGCCTCCGGGTTGCGTACATAGCCGCGCACCTGTCCGCTGGCGTTGGCTTCCGCCGTTATCCCGCCGATTGGCCCATCGCCTGTGATCTGCACTGTCAAGCGGTCTAATTCCTTGAGGCTCGACCCGAGCAGCAACGTGCCCGTCAAAGTACGACCGAGCGCGGCTGTCGCGGTCGGCGACGTTTGATGACGGCGCGCCGCTTCGGCCACAAGCGCGGTCGTCACCGCCGCCATACAGCGCACAGTCCCGTCCGCAGCCGTTCCATGTATGAGCGTATCGCCCCCCAGACTCTCTCTGTTATTCAATCTCTGCCTGCTCTACTTTCTGCCCCGTCTGTGGCAAACTATGAATATGAAATTCGGAAAATTAACGCACGCATTTGTGCCCTCCGCATCGCCACGGAGACAAAATTCTTTGCCGAGCTTGAAATCTCCCCGGAAAGGCTCTGGCGACCCCTGAAAAGTGCGTGCCCCTTCTGCCCAAAGTTACTACTTCGATGCGCGAAATGGGCCAAAAGATGTTGATGTAAATTCTTAACTAACACACTCTATTGCACTGAAAAAAAAGATAGCCACAATATATTGACATCATGTTAATAAAAATGTATAGTGCGCTCCGCTTGGGACGAGGCTGGCAAAAGCAGAGACGCGATGCTCTCCCGAACCGCTCTCTGCCGGGGATTTCGTCGCCTCAAATTAAGCCAACCGCAGTATCCGAACCACATTTTCCGAGCGGCGCGATTCAGAAGCAGTAGGGGACGCGCCGAATCTTTTTGAACCTTGAAAAGGGCCTCGCGCGACTCCTTTGGCGCGGGAAAGGCAGAACAGTAGAATGAGCACCGTTATTGACCCTAACACCTCCAATCAGATTTCCATCCAAGCCCCTGCATCAGATCAGAAACCGACGCTCGGACTCAACGCCCGCCGCGTCGTCAGCAAGCGCTATTCTTTAAAGGACGCGCAGGGAAATCCGCTCGAGGAATGGCCGGATATTGTGAGGCGGGTGGTGGCGCACGTTTCGGTGGCGGAAACGGACGCGCAGAAGCGCGACCGGTTTTATGCCGAGATGTCGGAGGTGATGCTCAATCGCGAGTTCGTGCCCAACACGCCCTGCCTTGTCAACGCGGGCAAATCGAACGGTCAGCTGGCCGCCTGCTTCGTGCTGGAAGTGCCGGATTCGATCTCCGGGATTATGGATCATGCGAAGGCCGCCGCCACCATTCACCAGACGGGCGGCGGAACAGGGATGACCTACGAGTTCCTGCGTCCAGCCGGGGCCATGGTCAGCTCGACGCGGGGCGTAGCCAGCGGCCCGGTCTCCTTCATGAACATCGTCAATCAGGTGACGGACGTGGTGAAGCAGGGCGGCGTGCGGCGCGGCGCGAACATGGGCATGATGCGGGTGACTCATCCGGATATCCTGCGTTTCATTCACGCCAAGAACGATCAGCATTCTCTGACCAACTTCAACATCTCGGTCAACGTCACGGACAGGTTTTTGGAAGCAGTTGATCGCAGCGAATGGTTCCAGCTTGAATTCGACGGCAAGCCCTGGACTGATCCGATCTACGATCCCGTGTCGGGCGAAGACTATGCGCTTTACAGGCGAGCGGACGGCTCGACCGTCACCTTCAGGGACAAGGCGACGTTTGCGGAAACAGACCTCTCCAATATCAAGAAGGAAGAGCCGCCGCGCCCGGGCATGGTCTATGCGCCGGACATCTGGAATCGCATCGTCGCGAGCGCGCACAAGTATGCCGAGCCGGGCATAGCCTTCATTGACGAGGTCAACCGGCATAATCACATGATGGAGTCCATGGGGCCGATCTACTCCTGCAACCCCTGCGGCGAGCAGTTTTTGCATTTCTCCAACTCCTGCAACCTCGGCTCAATTGATCTCAACAAGTTTTATGTTGACGGCAAGCGTGTCGACTGGGCGCGCCTGCGAGAGGTGACGCACCTGTGCGTGCGTTTTCTGGACAACGTGATAGATACCTGCACGTGGCCGCTGCCGGAGATTGAAGAGACGGTCAAGCGCACACGGCCCGTCGGGCTGGGCGTCATGGGCTTCGCAGACCTCTGCCTGAATCTCAAGATAGCTTACGGCTCGCCGCAGTCCATTGATCTGATGGACGAGGTGATGGGTTTCGTACGCCGCGAAGCATGGGTTGAGAGCCTGCGGCTGGGGGCCGAGAAGGGCGTCTTTCCGGAGTACGAGCCGAACAAAAAGGCTTACGACGAATTCCTGCGCGGACTGCTCGGCGATGCTATTGATAAGGAGCTGGGCGGTCGTATCACTCCGCGCAACTATGAAGTGACGACGATTGCGCCGACGGGAACCATCTCGCTCGTCGCCGAAACCTCTTCCGGGGTTGAGCCGAACTTCTCCTGGGCCTACGTGCGACAGGATACTCTGGGCACGCGCACTTACGTCCACACGCTCGCCGCGCAGGCGCTCGGCATCGACGTGGATCAGACCGATCAGGCGTCGATTGACGCGGCGGCGGCCCACGTCGTCGAGCATGAGGCGGAGCTTCCGCCCTACTTCATCACGGCGATGGCAATCAGCGCGGAGCAGCACGTGCATGTGCTGGCTGCCGCGCAGCGCAACGTCGACAACTCCGTTTCCAAGACCTGCAACGGCGCTTATGACGATACGGTCGAGGCTGTGGACGCGCTCTATCGTCTGGCGCGCCAGCTCGGCTGCAAGGCCGTGAGCTACTATCGCGACGGCTCGCGCGAAGGCCAGGTGCTGACTTCGATGAAGCAGGAAGATAAGAGCGAGCTGGCCTGCAACCCCGAGGCGGGGGTCGAGGTGCTTGACGAGCCACCGGCGAGCCATGATGACGCCGCACACATTGCTCCCGTGAGCGTTGTGCAGACACCACCGCCCTCGGCGATGCGCGTAGAGCGACCGCGGGAGCTTCGCGGCGCGACGTGGCAGATACCCTTCGACGGGCAGAACCTCTACGTGACGGTTAACCACGACAGCAAGATCATTCAGGAAGTGTTCGCCACAGGGCCGATCTCGGGCGGGGTGGGCCTGCTGGCGTCGAAGATGCTGCGCGGCGGATTCGACGCGGCGGAAGTCGCTCACAGTCTCAACAAAGTGACCGGCACGCACGCCGTCTGGTTCAACGAGCGCCTGCTGACCTCGCCCGAGCAGGCCGTCGCCGAATGCATTCTGCTGACCAGCCGTCGCCTGCAAGGGCTGCCGGATTCGGCGCGCGCCGTCGGCAAAAGTCCGACGACGGCGACCGCCGCCACTGCCGCGACTCAGCACGCGGGTCAGATGAGCTCTATGATAAGCATCTGCCCCGAGTGCCACGGTCAATTGGAGCACGCATCGGGCTGCGATTCCTGTCGCGACTGCGGCTACTCCAAGTGCAAGTGAGCGGATAGCGCTTGAAAGTTTTCGCTAGAGAGAAAACCTGTAGCGCATGATCAGGGAATATATAGCGCCGCCCGCGTCCATCATTCGGGACGCGGGCGGCGCTCTTCTTTCGGGCTCTCATCACTGAGCGGTCTTTGATCGGTGGGTTTGAGTTTGACCGTGCGAGGCTGTAACGTATTGGATAATGGTTGCTCCCAAACTCTCGCCTGCGCCGACGGTGAAAGCTCTTTCCGGTAACCGTCGCTCATCCTTCAACGCGCTCGGCCATCGCGATTTTCGTTTGATGTGGATGGGCCAGTTCGTCTCCGTGACGGGCTCGCAGATGCAGTTGGTGGCGATTAACTGGCACGTTTACCTGTTGACGAAATCTGCGCTCGCTTTGGGCGCGGTCGGTCTGGTGAGGGTCGTGCCGATCATCCTATGCTCGCTTCTGGGCGGCGTCGTGGCGGACGCGGTTGACCGCAAGCGTCTTATCCTGGCAACGCAGGTGGTCATGCTGGCGAGCGCCGGGGCGCTGTCGCTCGTCACGGCTGGCGGGTTGAAAAGCGTGTGGCCGATCTACCTGCTGACGGTGCTCTCTTCGGTAGCCGTCGCCTTTGAAGCGCCCGCGCGTCAGGCCCTCTTACCGGCGCTCGTCCCAGAAGAAGATTTTCAGAACGCCGTCAGCCTCTACATGATTGTCTTTCACGTCTCGATGATCGCAGGGCCTGCGCTCGCCGGGCTGCTCCTTAACTCTTACAATCCCGCGCTGATCTATGCCATCAACGCGGCCTCGTTTCTGGCCGTCATCGTGGCGGTCTTGCTGATCCGCGCCAGTGGCCGCGCGACGAGGGATGCCGAAGAAGCATCTAAGGGCGTGAGCATGAGCGCGCTCGGCGAGGGCCTGCGCTTCGTCTGGCGGACGCCGATCATCGTGCAGACGATGACGCTGGATTTCATCGCCACGTTCTTCGCTTCGGCGACGGCGCTGCTGCCGATCTTCGCGACCGAGATTCTGCGGGTCGGCGCACGCGGGCTCGGCATACTCGCGGCAGCCCCGGCGGTGGGCTCAGTGCTGACGGCGCTTGTGCTGGCGCGTCTGGGCCAACTGCGCCGGCAGGGTGCGATCATGCTCGGCTCTGTCGCCGTCTACGGCGCGGCGACCGTGGCGTTCGGCCTCTCGCGCGTCTTCTGGTTCTCGCTCCTGATGCTGGCCGTGACGGGCATGGCCGATACTGTAAGCACAGTGCTCAGGCAGACCATCCGGCAACTCTCGACGCCCAACCATCTGCGCGGGCGCATGACCTCCGTCAACATGATATTTTTCATGGGCGGGCCGCAGTTGGGCGAGTTGGAGGCGGGCGCGGTCGCCTATTGGACTGGCAGCGCGATGATCTCAGTGGTGACGGGCGGGCTGGGCTGCCTGCTCGCCGTGGCGCTGACGGCATGGATGGCGAAAAGCCTTCTGAGCTACGAAGGGAACGCGATGAAGGAGAGCGTGAGCCCGGAATAAAGAGCGAGCGCCCGGCTCAAGGGGAGCTGCGCGCTCGTCTTCGCCCGCGCGGAAGGCTTTCTCTCTTGCGCCCTGTCAGCCGCGGCATGTACTATGCAGGCCAGAAAAAATTCTTACAAATCTCGCTGAAGCAGAGGGGCTTTTTAGATGCTTGTCGAATGCATTCCGCGTCCTGAACTGAGAGCGCCCGTCCTCGAAATGATCGCCAGCATTCACAAGGCGCACACGGGCGGCGAGTTCACGCTCGCGCTCTCCGACATGTTCGCCTCCTTCGGCCTCTCGCTCGGAGCAAACGAATGGGCCAAGCTGCGCCAGCGCGGCGAGGTGCGCTTTACGCCGCAGTCCGCGTCGCAGGGAGTTTTCAGGAATAGCGCGGCGAAGCAGGAATTGCCGAC
This sequence comes from Pyrinomonadaceae bacterium, assembly GCA_036389675.1. Taxonomy (GTDB): domain Bacteria; phylum Acidobacteriota; class Blastocatellia; order Pyrinomonadales; family Pyrinomonadaceae; genus DASQYE01. The sequence goes on along the minus strand of DASVWI010000021.1, from coordinate 442,219 downwards.
CGAAGAGGGATTGACCATCGTCATCCCGCAGACGCTCTCCGGGGATTACATCACTACGGAGACCTCTTTAACCCTGAAGTTCTCCGAGGGCGAAGCGCTGCGCGGCTGCAAGCGCGTCTTCGTGCTGATCTGTCAGGACATCATCAAGATAGACGCCGACGAGCACAAGCTCTACATAGATTTGCCGGGTGAAAAATACGATCTCTGTTTTGTTTTTTGAAGAGAGCAGGCACGCTCTCGCTCCCTGCTTCGTCCCGGTTCGCTCCCGGTCGCTGCTATGACGTTTGATTGGTCGCCGCAGGAAACCAGCACGCATCAGGATCACGTCATCGCGCACGTCATAGGCGCAACCGTGCTCGGCTATTTCAACACGGAGCAGGCCATACATCTACTGCTCGACATCGGTTTCATCTGGACGATCTACGTTGACGGCGAAATGGGATTGCTCCCGCAGCCGGTCGCTATTAGCGAGCTTGAGATGAGCGAGGGCGTGCGTGCGCGACTGCGAGATGAGGCTGAGAGGTTGCTGGAACAGGGAGGCGCGGCGGACGGGCTACGGGAGTTCAAAGCCTCTCCCGCTGATTGTCTGATCGTGGAGGTGAGCCTTGAGGCGAGCCATGAAGGGCACAGGATATTGATCAGGGGCGAGCATGCGAGCATCCTCCTTGAGACCTCGCTCGCGACCGGCGAGACGAGTGTTCGTGCCCTCTCTTTATAAGTAAGACTTGCTCTTTTATGGCCCGAAAACTTTTGAGGATTGAGGCGCGATGATTAATCTTAACGGCACGGCAGGAGAGGACGGCGGCGCACTGTGGAAGGTCGCTCGCACGATGGCTTCGGACTCGACCGAGGAGTCCGGTGAAGAAACGCAGCAACCTGAGGGCACGGAAGACCAAGAGCTTGAGGATGCCGCGCGCGACGAGCGTGAATACGTGCGCCAGCGCCTCTCTGAAGAACTCGGGCGCGAGCCGACGCAAAGTGAGCTGGACGAATGGCTGCGCCAGCATACGGAAGGATACTGATAATCAAGCCGGCTACAGGCTTTGAGCCCCGTCCGTCTTCGGTTGATCTTCGGGCCGACGCACAAAAACAACGCGCCGTGATTTTGTGATCGCGGCGCGTTGCTGGTTTTACGGATGAGAGGTTCTGGCCTCCGTATTCTGGGGTGAGATGCTTTTACGTGGTTGACACGATGATCTGATTATCTACCCGCTTGACGCCTTTGACGGCTTTGACGAGCCTCTCGGCGCGCGACTTAAGGTCTTCTGAATTGACCGTCCCCGTCAACGTGACCTTGCCTTCGACGACCGTGGCGATGATGCCCAGAGAGCCCAGCGTCGTGTCGTCCGTTAGTTTCTTATCGACACTTGATTGAACAGTCAGGTCGTCCGTGCCGCTCGGGGCAGGGGCCGTGGTCGTCGTGGGCGGCGGCGTGACGACGATGGGCTGCGGTGCAGTAGTAGTGGTCGCCGGTTGCTGAATGATGACGGGCTGTTGTGGGGCGACCGGCGCGGGCTGCTGCACGATCACAGGCTGTTGGGCGGGCGGCGGCACTGTGGTGGTCGTGGTCGTCGTCGCCGTGCGTATGTTGGCGTTCTCTTCATTCTGCCTGTTCATCAAAAATAGAAAGAGGATGGTGACGACTGCGACCGCGCCGATGACGAGCGCGGCGACCGCGCCGCCAGACATCCCTCGCCGCTCTGGCACGCGCGCCACGTGCGTCTCGACTACCTCTCGCCGCGCCGCAGGCGTCTCGACTACGACGCGACTCCGACGTTGTTGCTGCTCATCATATGACATGAGATTTTTCTCCTGAACCTTTCCCTTTAATCTTGAATGGGCGCGAGGATTTACGTTGTATCAAAAGTTATCCGAAAAGAGAGACTGTGCGAGAGGGTGACCGGCTCTCAAGCCCGTCGCCACCCTCTTCGCCGAGCCTATCAACATTCCCTTTAGTAACGGCGCGTGCGACGCTGGCTCCTGCGATAGAGAGCCGAGCCACCAGCACCCGCCAGAGCGCCCACTACGGCAGCGCGTTTGCCGCCGACCGCGCCGCCCACGCCCGCACCTAAGGCCGTGCCGCTGGCGACCGTGCCAATCGTGCGCGTTCTTCCTCTGAAATTACGACGTGCCGCGCGCCTGTTAAAAGCATAGAGGCCCGCGCCGCCCGCGCCTATGGCCGCGCCCTTCTTGCCGCCCACCAGCGCACCGACGCCAGCGCCACCGGCGATGATGGCCGCCGTGCGCGCCTTGCGCCCGAAACGCGAGCGCCTGCGCCTGTCCTGACCAGAGGCCAGAGGAACAATCGTCGCGGCAAAGACCACGAAACATAAAAGCAACAGAACGATTCTCTTCATAAAGCTATTCTCCTTATAAACTCCCACACCCGCGGGCGGGACTTCATGGCTACGGGAGAGCCCTCTTTTTTCAAAAACACCCTTACCCTTTCAGCAAATCGTATTCCGTACCCGCGAGCGAGCGCGCCTGCGGCTCGATCATCGCTGTTTCCTTTGAAATTCGCGGGTTTTGCCTCGATTATGATGAAAAGATTGCGGCCCGTAGAGCCTCTCCGGCGTATGCATTTGATGCTCGCGCCGAGCCCCTTGCGTCCCAGCAGCGTGAGGTTATAAGACAGCTTTCGAGCGGCGTGTCTGGCCTCAGGTTTGACCTCGCGGCGCGGGCTCTCGCATAATCCGGCGTATGACGACTGCGATTATTCATCATCAGGTTTTCAAAGAGCACGACACGGGCGAGCATCATCCGGAGCAACCGGCGCGCTACACGGTCGTGATGGACGCCCTGCGCGGCGATCAGGAGCTTTGGACGAGGCTCAAGGAGCTGGAAGCGACGCCAGCCCCGCGCGGCGACGTGCAGGCTTGCCATACGACGCAACACTACAAGGCTGTGGAGCGCGCCGTGAGCGAAGGCCGCGGGTTTCTTGACGCCGATACTATTGTCTCTATGCGCTCGCTCGATGCGGCTTTGCGCGGGGCGGGCGCGGCCTGTCAGGGCATCGACGCGGTGATGCGTGGAGAAGCGCAGAACGCTTTTGTTCCCGTGCGTCCTCCCGGACACCACGCGACACAGGAGCGCGCGATGGGTTTCTGTCTCTTCAACAACGTGGCCGTCGCCGCGCGCTACGCGCAGACGCATTATCGCGAGATAGAGCGCGTCGCCGTCGTCGACTGGGACGTGCATCACGGCAACGGCACACAGGGAATCTTCTACGATGACCCTTCGGTCTTCTTCTTCTCCATGCATCAGTACCCATGGTATCCGGGCACAGGGGCACGCGGCGAGACTGGGATAGGTCGCGGTCGCGGCTACACCCTGAACGCTCCCGTGCGCGCGCTGACTCCGCGCACAGAGCAGCGAAGGATGTTCGACGCGGCGCTCTCCGAGATAGGCGCGAAGTTCAAACCCGATCTCATTCTCATCTCGGCTGGATTTGACGCGCACGCGGGCGACCCGCTCGGCCAGCTCAAGCTCGAAGATGAGGACTTCGCTTCGATGACCGACGCTGTCAAACAATGGGCCGGAGAGGCTTGTGCGGGCCGCATCGTCTCCTGCATGGAAGGCGGCTATAACCTTGAGACGCTGGGCCAGACCGTGCGCTCTCATGTTCGCGCGCTCGCAGGGCAGTAAGAGCAGGCCGCAGAAGGTCAACCGTAATCTGTAAAAAAGGCTCTTCACAACTTTCGCGCCCGCTGTTTGCTGCCTGCCCTTTTAAATATAAAGTCTGTACAGCGGCGGCAGGTGTGCGGTAAACTCGCGGGCACTCAAAAGTTTTGGGACGCGGAAGGCATCGTTTTGAAACATTTGAGCATGCCGGGGCTCTGGCCCGCGCGCTTTTTTTTGGTGAGGGCAGCAGCAGCAGAGCCGTTAAAATCAGGAGCGCCGGGCGCTCCAATTGCAGATGCGGAGAGCAAGCTCCTTCAAGCCTTGTTTTTCGCCGGGAGAAAACAGCGATGCCAGATGTCGAGATCACCTGTGCCGAATGCGGTACGGCATTCCCTTTTACCGAACGCGAGCAAGAGTATTACAACGAGCGAAACCTGAGTCAGCCGAAACGATGCAAGGCATGTCGTGATGCGCGGCGCGCCAACTTTGGCGGGGCATCGCGCGGCGGCGGCGGTGGCGGCGGTGAGCGCCAGCGCTTCGAGATCACCTGCGACCAGTGCGGCAAAACGGACTCTGTCCCTTTTAAACCCTCCAGCGGCAGGCCGGTTCTATGCGGCGAATGCTTCAGCGCCAGTCGCGCCCAGTAAGATTTATGGCGAACAAACTCAGCGCCTCTTCCGTATAGCCAGAGGCGGCCACGTTTGTCCTTAAAAGACGAGTCGGTCTCTCGCTTCAGTTCTCCTGCAAAGAGAACCTGAAAAGACTCGTCGTCGCAGCAGCAGCAAACTTTTTTATCGGATGTCGTGTCCCGGGTGGGGATGTACGATTGCAGCACGTTCCTGTTAGACCTTCAGCTTGGATAGAAGTATGAGATGGCCTACGAAACGATCCAATTAGAGATGCGCGAAGCGGTTGCGCTCATCACCCTGAATCGCCCTTCGGCGCTCAACGCGCTGACGGTCGAAGTGGGCGATGAGTTCAGCCGCGCGGTCGGGGAGGCGCGCGAGCGCGGAGCGCGAGCCGTCGTCCTGACAGGAGCCGGGCGCGCATTCTCTGCCGGCGGCGACCTGCGCGAGATGCGACGGATGGCCGAAACGGAAGGGCGCGCCGACGCTTTCTTCGACGAGCCGCTCAGGCTCCTGCACGATTGCATAAGGCTTATCAGGCAGACGCCCCTGCCCTTTATCGCCGCCGTCAACGGCGTCGCTTCCGGAGGCGGCTGCAATCTGGCTCTCGCCTGTGACCTCGTCCTGGCCGCGGAGAGCGCCCGGTTCAATCAGGCCTTCGTCGCCATCGGCCTGACGCCGGATTGCGGCGGCACGTACATGCTGCCGCGTCTGGTCGGCCTTAAACGCGCGACCGAGTTGTTGATGACGGGCGAGATGGTGGATGCGCGGCGCGCCGCCGAGATGGGGATGATTAACCGGGTCGTAGCCGACGAAGAGTTGATGCCGGAGGCGCTCGGACTCGCCACAAGACTCGCCGCCGGGCCGACGGCAGCGATTGGCCGTATCAAGGAGCTGTTGGAGCAAAGCGCGACGAACGATTACAACGCGCAGCTCGACGCGGAACACAAAGCGCAGATTCAGTCAGGACAAACAGGGGATTTCACAGAAGGCGTCGCAGCCTTTTTGGAGAAACGGCCACCCGGCTTTAAGGGAGGATAAACGCGTTTCACCAAATTATTGTTAGAAAGGCTGCGAGCCGCCGGGAGTTGAATCCGGCGGCTCTTTTCATTGGGAAGAAAAGCAAGGATGAAGGCGGAAGGATAAAGTAAAAGCGATTAAGCGCGAACAGCATTTCGTTCTTGCTTCACATAGCCGCCTGCCGCCTTGTTGTCCCACTTAGAGGTGTATTATGGCTTCCTTAACTTACAGGCAACTATTGAGCAGCAGGCGCTCGTTCAGGCGCTTGTTGGTCGGGCAGGTTGTTTCCGAGCTTGGCAGTTGGTTCGACTTCATCGCCGTGCTGGGCCTTGTGCGCGCCGTGTCGGCGGGCGCGCCCGAAGCGACAGCCATGCTGGTGTTCATGCGGCTCGCGCCGTTTGCGGTGTTCGCGCCCGTCGCCGGAGCGCTGGTTGATCGCTGGTCGCGCCGGACTGTGATGATCGCGGCGGACCTGGCGCGAGCCCTCGTCATACTCGGTTTCCTGCTGGTCAGAGGGCCGGAAGACCTCTGGATAGTTTACGCCTGCACGATCATCTCGTCGCTCCTCGGAGCATTGTTCGAGGCGGCCAAGAACGCCTCCGTGCCCAATCTGGCGGGAGACGAAGGACTACTGGCGGCTAACGCCCTGATGTTCTCATCGCGCTTTCTGCTGATGGCGGTCGGCGCGGCGCTCGGCGGCGCGACGGCGGCACGCTTCGGCTACACGACGGCTTTCGTCGTTGATTCGATCTCTTTCCTCGTCTCGGCCTATTACGTCTGGCTGATACCGTCGCAAGAGATGCGACAGCAGCAAAGCGGGGGCGAGGCGAGCGAGGGCTTGAAGGAGACGAAGAGAGGCCTGCGCGTGTTTGCGGACATGCGCGAGGGTTGGGCCTACATCGTCGGGCACAGGCTGGTGTTCGCAATCATAGGCGTCAACATACTGTGGGCGACCGGCGGCGGCGCGTGCAACCTGATCTACGAGCGCCTCGGCGCTGTGGTCTTCGCCAGACCGGGAGAGGCGCAGGCGGACGCTAACGTCGCTGCGATCTACACGGTGGTCGGCACGGGACTGTTCATCGGCATGATGCTGGCGCGTCGCGTCGGCGCGCACGTCGAGTTGCACAAAGCGACCGCCCCCTTCATGGGATGGATGCTGATCGCGCACGGGCTTTTCTTCGCGCTTGCCGGATTGATGCCGACGCTTTTACTGTCGGGCGTGATGATCTTCATGTCGCGGCTGGTCGTCGCCGTCGAGTTCGCCGTGCAGGAAACGCTGATGATGCGTATGCTGCCTGACGGGTTGCGCGGGCGGGTGTTTACGACTGATCGCGCGGCGGAGGTGCTCGTGATGAGCGTCTCTATGATAGCCGCCGGGTGGTCGCTGCGTAGCCTCTCGCCGCGCACGGTGACGATCATCTCGGGGCTGCTCTCCGCAAGCCCCGGCGTGATGTGGCTCACGCTTTTCGCGTTGGGCAAACTGCGGCTGCCGCCTTCGACCGAAGCAGCGCCGGAGAAAGCGGAAGCGGAGAAAGCCGTGCTAGTATCTGCGAGTTGAAACCCGAGATGCGAGGCACGACGTAATACGGTTTTAGATTTTGGATTGGCGCGCCTGCGGCGCTTGATAACCCGCTTCCAACATTCGAGGTTGCCGGCAGCGTTAATCCAAAATCTAAAATCCAAAATGGGGAGGTTTTGAATGCGGGAGCGCATTCGCGAAGCGAGAAGTGGAATGAAGCGCATATTTGAGCGCGTGCGCGTAGCCTTGCGCGCCGTGATGCCGCGCGTGGCGATGGCGGCTGCGCTCGCGTTTGCGTTCTGGCTGCTCGTGCGCGAGAACCGCTTCTACACGGCGCTGGTCGTCGGGCGAGCGTTCGGCGTGGCTGTTTTCATACTGGTCTCGTTCACGCTCGCTTACTACGGATTCAAAGCCCTGAGGTGGCTCAAGCGCCGACTCCTGTGGAGAGTACGCCGCAGACTGGTTATCACTTATCTCTTCGTCGGGCTGACGCCGATTGTCCTGCTCGTAGTACTCGGCATGCTCTCGGCTTTCGGCGGCTCAGGGCAGGCCATTGCGCGCATCATCACGGCGCAGTTCAACGTGACGCAGAGACAGGCGCAGGTGAATGCGCGAGCCCTCGCCGACTCGTTCGCACGTTTGCCGCCGGGTGCTACAGATCAGGCCGTTCAAACGTGGCTCGACGAGCGCACGGCGTTGCTGGCGGCATCGCTGCCGGGGGCGCGCGTGGCTGTGTGGCGCGCCCCTCAGGCCGGCGCGGACGAAGCATCTGCGACCGGACATAACGGCTCGGCGCAGTATACGAGCGAAAGGATTGACGAGGCGACGCGCGCCATCGGCAAGGATACGACGCGGCTCGGCGACGCTTTGCCGGAATGGCTGCGCGGGCACGACCAGTGGACCGGGCTTACCTTTGCTCCTGCCGACGATGAGAAGGAGGTGTTCGCCTCAGCCTCTGTGCGCGCTCTGGCGCGCGGAGCGACGGCGGAAAATCGCGCCTTTGCTGTGCTGTTGGTGATACCCGTGAGCCGCGCGCTCGTGGAGCAACAGCGCGACGCCACGGGCATCTATATCCGGCCATACTTCGTTAACCCTGTGCTCGGCAGAAGGACTTCGCAGACCGCCGTGAGGGTCGCCGATAGGGACGGCAGGGGTGGGCCGAGGCCGGGCCAGCCCGCCAGTGAAGAGGAAGATGTTGAGCGGCGCGCCGAAGAGATGTTTCGCCGTGATCAGTTCGGAGAGAAGCCGGGCGGAACCGTTTACCCTGTCGTCCTGCCGCTCACCAACTGGCAGACGGGCAAGACCAGCGAGAGCCTGAGCTTTATCTACGACTGGTCATGGTCGCTGGCGGGCAAGCAGTTTTTGGGGAGCAGCTCGCCCGGCGTGGCATGGCGAAGAGGGCTCACGGTGGTAGGCATCACCTTTCTGGTCTTTGAGCTGCTGGCGCTCTTCGCCGCCGCATGGATGACGCGCGCCGTGACAGGCACTGTCCACAAGCTTTATCAGGCGACGCAGTTTATCAAGCGCGGCGATTTCTCGCACCGTGTCCGCGTCCCCTCGCACGATCAGCTGGGCGAGCTGGCCGGCTCTTTCAACGACATGGCGGCCAACATCGAATCTCTACTGCACGAGAGGGTCGAGCGTGAGCGCCTTGAGCGCGAAGTCGAGATCGCCGCCGAAGTGCAGGCCCAGCTCTTCCCGCGACGCGTGCCAGACCTTCGCACCGTCAGTATCTCTGCCGATTGCCGCGCGGCTCGCGGTGTCGCTGGCGATTACTACGACTACATAGAGATTGCGCCGGGGCTGGTCACACTGGCGCTCGGCGACGTTTCCGGCAAGGGCGTGTCCGCGTCGCTCGTGATGTCGAACTTGCAGGCGAGCTTGCGCGCGCAGACGACCATTATGGCCGAGCGCCTGAGCATAGCGGAACGCGCCGTGGCCGTCTCGGCTGCGAGCGGCGGCGGCACGCTGCTCGCGCACGTCGTCGCCGACGCGGATATGGACGGAGCCGTCTCGCGCATGACCGCCAACGTCAACGGGCAACTCATACAGAGCACGGACTCCAACCGTTTCGCGACGCTGTTCCTAGCCATCTACGAAGAGAGCACGCGTGCCCTGCGCTACACCAACGCCGGGCACAATTCTCCGTTTCTGGTGCGCGCCGACGGCAGGGTCGAGCGACTCGTCGCCGGCGGCATCATGGTCGGCGCGTTCGATTGGGCCAGCTACGAGGAAGCCTCCGTCAAGCTGGAGAAGGGCGATCTGCTGCTCATCTTCTCCGACGGTATCACCGAGGCTGAAAGCGCTGAGGCGGAGGAGTACGGTGAAGAGAGACTCATGCAGTTTGCCATCAAGCACAGGAGGATGGAGGCAGATGAGCTGCAACGCGCGATCTTCGATGAGATAGAGAACTGGTCAGGCACGCGCGAGAGAAACGACGATCAAACACTCGTCATCGTCAAAAGTAATCAGTAAAAGCTTCTGGCTGATCGCTGACTGGTGATTACTTCTAGGCTGTAATGATCGAGGCGCGTGTGCCCATCAGCTCGGAAAAGTCCTTGGTGTAGACGGCCTCGACTTTTCGCACGCGGTTGATGCATTCGACCAGATCGCTGGTGGAGACAAAGCCGTTCTCCGTATAGGCTATGGCCCATGCCGGAAGATGGGCGGCGGTTTGCAGAAGGTCTTCGACGAAGCTCAGGTATTGCTGCTTGGTCTCGGCGTAAGAGCCGAGGCGGCCAGCGCAGCGTCTTTCCATCTCATCCCAGAACAGGTCGTCGCCGCGCACCCATTCCTCGCGCCATGCCGAGAGGGCGTTGCGGCGTCGTTCATGCTTGTTGCTCGCGCGCGGCAACCGTAGGAAGAGAAGCTCCGTGTGCTGTTGGGCCAGGAATTCGCGCGCTTCCATGTTGGCGCTCGTGTTGTGCTGCGAGTTGTTGACGGGCGGAGCTTCCGCGCGCCAGAGACGCTCGAAGACATCGGGCAGCGAGAGGGGCTGGCGCAGACGGCGCGTCTCGTCGTCAAAAGAGAGCACGTAATCGCCGACCAGCATCCCTGTCGAAAGCGCCAGCGCGCGCTTTGCCGGAGAGATTAGATTCTCCGTATTCTCTCGCAGGTTATCGAACCAGAGGGCGTCCGTCTCGTTGAACCAGCGCAGCAGAGCGCCGTTGCCCCGCTGCTCGTAGCGCGGCATGTACGTGTCTTCCAGAAGTGCGGCGACCTCTTCTTCAGAGAGACGCTCCGTATTGTTCTCGATGTAGGCGACGGCCTTGAGCCATGACCAGTGGGCCAGATCGTTGGCGGCCACGCGCACGCCCCAGTGTTTGAGGTAGACGCCGAGGTGAGGCTCGCCGCCGAAAGGGAGCGCGACGGAGCGAAATTTCAGACGGCGCAGCACGCTCAATTCAAAAGCCAGCCACCCGTTAGGAACCGTGCTTGAAGATTTGTACATGGTCAGTCGGACAGCCCGGAGTCGAACGTCTGAAAACCTGTGCCTTTCACCGCTCCCGCGTTTCCGTTTACAGGGCCTGTGCCCCGCGTTTCCGTCCCGGCGTAGGAGCGAAGCTCCTCGATTGATTCCAGCGAGAGGAAAGCCTGCACGACTCGCGGGTCGAATTCCAGAGCGGCCCACTCCATCAAATGCCTGCGCGCCTCGTCTTCGGTTCGCGCGGGACGAAACGGGCGCATGTCCGTCAGACTCGCATAGGCATCGGCGACGCGGAGTATGCGCGCCGCCAGCGGAATCTGCTCGCGCTGCAAAGCGTCCGGGTAGCCCATCCCATTCCACCACTCCTGATGCCAGCGAACCAGAAGCTGCGCGCCGCGGTCTGCGCCCGAGCGTGACGCTTCGCGCTCGCCGATCAGTGGATGACGCGCCAGATCAAGGCGCTCCTCAGCCGAGAGCGCGCCGGGCCGCTTGATATACTCGCGCTCCATGGCGACCTCGCCCATATCATGCGCGAGCGCAGCGATGCGTAGCGAGGCTCTGTCCTGTTGCGCGAGCTTGAAAAGCTTCGCCACCTCGTCGGCCAGTTTCGCGACGCGCAGCGCGTGCGGGTTGGCGTAAGCCTCGAAATTGTCCGATACCGAAGCCAGCTCTACGAAGACCTCTCCGAGGGCACGCTCGTTTTCGGCGAAATCTATTTGCGGTGTTGCCATGATCGAATATTGTGAAAGATACGAAGGCTCGTTTGACGGACACGGACGATCTGAAATTTCAAACCGTTGATTTGAAGCCCAAGCTCTCCTTCGTCGCCATAATCCACCTGCATCCCTCTTTTTTAACCTTTGGCCTTCAGTTTGTCGAGCAGCAGGCGGGCCGCTTCGCTCTTCGGGTCAATCGCCAGCGCGCGTTCGAGCTCGCCCACAGCGCGCCGCATCATCCCCGTCTCACTGTAAAGCCGCGCGAGCATGACGCGGTAATAGACGTTGCCCTTGTCTAAAGCGATGGCGGCGTGGAATTCGGCCTCTGCCTGATGGCGGGTCTGTGAGCCGGCGGCGAGAGCGCGACCGTACTGAGCGCGATAACGCGCCTGCTTGGGGGCGACCCTCGCGGCTTCTCCCAAGTAGTTGAGCGCCAGCGTCTGGTTGCCCTGTTGCAGAGCGGCCAGACCCTGCTGGTACAACTCTTCAGGCTCAACGGACTTCGGGGCCGTCCGTGCCCATGGCATAGAGGGCTTCTCTGTGCCCGTTCTGGTCGCAGCCTGAGCGGCCTGTTTATCCTGTCCTTCCGGCTTTGTGGCGGGCGTCTTGGGCTGGGTGGCTTTGGGCGGCGCGGTGGTCGCGCTCTGTGGCAGAGAGCGATCATAGGCCGCACGCATACGCTGATCCTTGAGCGTCTCATAAGCCTGCGAGATACGCGCGAAAGCGTCCTCGATTCGCCCGTACACCTTCGGGTCGGCATCCTTGTGAAAACGATCGGGGTGAAAACGCTTGGCGAGCGAATGGTAGGCGCGCTTAATCTCGCTCGCTTCCGCGTCGCGACTCAGATCAAGCACGTGGTAGTGGTTCTCAGCATCATCCAGACGCGCGAACAGCACCTCAACCTCGCTCGGCTGATAGCCGGTGATGCGCGGCGCAACGGTCTCCTGCGGTTTGTCGGGGGGCGCTGCACTGTCAGGTCCGGCAGCCAACGGCGCGGGGACAATTCTCGCCGTCGCCGCCTTGACGGCCAGAGCGCGCGCCAACTGCTCAGGCGTGAACGCTCTCGGAGCAGCATGGCCGCGCGTGATAAGCCCGCCAAGCACGAGCGCATAGAGTGCCCTCATGGTGTCCGCTTCCGGCATGCCGCTGATGATCGTCAGATCGGATAAAGCGATTGGCCCGTCCACGCGCGAAAGGATAAATCCCTCAGCCGGCAGGAGGTTCGGCAGGTTCGCTTCCAGAGAAGCGGGCACGAGCTTTTCCTCTTCGCTCCTGAATCTGGCGTTGATGAATTCCTGCGGAATACGGCGCGCGCACTCCATCAAAAGCTCTCCGACTTCGACTCTGGCCTTGACCTCGACGGTCAGGCGTACGCGCGGGTCGAACTCCCAACTCCCGTCCACCCACAGCAGGGCCGGACGCATCACCTCGACGGCCTGCTGGGCGAGCAGTTCTTCAAACCCCTCGCGGCTCAAGCCCCCACTGGCGACCAGCTCGATGCCCAGCTCCATATCCGACATCTTATCGCTCGTGCCCGTCAGCTTCTGCACCGCCGTGATATTCCATCGTCGCATGCATTCCGACAGCCTGTGCGCGCGCAGGTTCGAGGTCGCGTAGACGATGCGGCCCTCCTCGAAGTAGATGGCGACCTTAACACGCTCGCGCGACAGGCGCAGGGAGCCGGACAAACCCGCGACAGTTATTTCACGTATGAGTTCGGCGAGCGGGTGCTCGTACAGTTGACCATTCATGTGAAAGGGACCTGGAACCGGAAGAGAGAGCTTGTGTGCGCGCCGCGTCGTCGCCCGTCATGCGGCGGCGCTTCCCTCGTGGGGGGAAGGAGTACCCTCCTCAAACATCATAGCGCACGCCCGTGTCATTTGAGAATACAGAAAGATGGCTGGCCGTCCGAGAGGTGTGCGAAAGCCTCGGGATTGTGAGCCGAGGGATGGGCCTGCGGCAGGGAATTACGGTGCTGGCGCGTCCGGCGGCTCTAACTCTTTGACACTTGCGTGTACGGCGCTCTATATTTCCCCTTACCAAAATTCTTTTTGTGTAGTTCAGCGGCCACAGTTAAAGATTCGCCGGAGGCGAACGCGCCGCGCCATGCGTTGTAATGAGCAAGCAAGTAACAGACGAAGCCGCTTTGCCGGTCGGGGAAACGCGAAACAATAGTGAAGCGCGGCGTAGGGAGTTGCAATCCCTGAGCGCGGAGGTCGTTGACCTCTTCTACGCGCAGACTTTTTCGCCGACGATGAACACTCCGTCGGATGTCTGCGCGGCATTCTCGGAGATGCTGCTGCGCCACTGGGACTTATGCTGCATCATCATCTATCTGCGTGATGAAACCGGACGCCTCGCTCAGAGCGCCATCCACACACACGAACATTTCGACCAGCAGAGCGCACATGAAGTCGGGGCTGAGCTTGCCTCAAGGGTCGAGGTCGCGGGCCGCGAGCTGGAAGTCTGGCTCGACGAAGAGAGGGCCGAAGACGGCGAGGCGGAATACCGGCGGACTCTGGAAAGGGCTGGGCTCAATGCCTGCGTCGCGATGCCCATCTATGCGCGCGGCACGCTCGTCGGCGCGCTCGTCGCCGCGACGGCCTATCCGGAGCGCTTGCGCGCCGCCCTTAACGGCATACGCTTTATCGCCGCGCCGATTGTCATCGCCGTCGGCAACGCGCGGCGCGCGGCGGCGCTGCACGAGCAGCATGATCGGATAGAGCATCTGGTCGAGGAGCTTCAGCAGCGCAAGGATGAGCTTGAGGAGGCCAATCGAGAGTTGCAGCGCGTCGCGCGCTACCGCTCGCTCTTCCTCGCGCGGATGACGCACGAGCTGCGTACGCCGCTGACCTCCATACTGGGCTTTACAGAGATTCTTCTCGATCACGAAGACCTGAGCGACACACAGCGCCGCTACTGCGACAAGATTCAGTCCTCCGGGCGACAGCTGCAATCGAGCCTCAATCAACTGGTCGACCTCTCGCGGCTCGAAGCGGGACAGACGGAGCTGTTCCTGCACGAGTTCTCGCTCCGGCAAGCCCTGCGTGAATCCTGCTCGGCGGTGGCGCGCCTTGCCCAGAAGCAGGACGTTAAGGTTGACTGCCAGTACGGGCAGAACATCGGCACAATCGTTTCCGACGAAGGCAAGCTGCGGCAGGTGCTCTATAACTTTCTGGCCCACGCCATCGGTCGCAGCCCGGCGGGCTCGACCATCGCCGTGCATGTCGAAAGCCTTTCGCCTCTGCGCTATCAGATCATCATCGAGGACGAGGGCGAAAAGCTGCTCGACATGTCGCGCGTCTTCGAGCCCGTGGACATAGACGCTCCGACCGAGCAGGCCACGACCATGAACGAGCTGGGCCTCGTCATCGCGCGTCGTTTGACGGACGCCATCGGCGGAACCGTCGAGCTTGAGAGCGGCGAGCGCGCCGGCCTCATCGTGAAGATAGAGCTGCCCGCCAGACCTGCACAGGGGTGAAGGCGGCAATAGTGAAGGATGAAGTAAAAGCTTCCAAGCCATTGAAGCATTCCTTTCATCCTCCATTGTTGCCGCCTTAGAGTTAGTAAGCCGGGACGAAAATCTAATGCCGAACGAACACGCAGAGCCCAACGAGATAGAAGTGCGCGAATGCACGACTATCGACGAGTTCGAGGCGTGTGTCCGGATGCAGCGCGAGGTGTTCGGCCTGCCTGACGTAGACATTGCGCCGCGCCCTTATCTGGTCGTGCTGCGTCGCGCGGGCGGTTGGACGCTCGGCGCGTTTGACGGAAGCCGTCTGGTCGGCTTCGTTATCTTGATGGTCGCTGCGCGCAATGGCCGCGAGCTGATCGGCTATTCGCACAAGATGGCCGTCACGCCCGCCTACCAGAACAGGGGCTTGGGAGCGCGTCTCAAATGGGCTCAGCGCGAGCGCGCTCTGCTTGAGGGGAAAAGCTATATCACATGGACCTGGGAGCCCATGGGCGCGCGTAATGCTCATTTCAATCTCAACCTGCTGGGTGCGACGGTGCGCTCCTACGGCGTCAACTTTTACGGGACGAACTACGGCATCCCGCCGGAGCAAGCGGCACGAGGCCCGGGCATCGACAGTGATCGTTTATTTGCGGAGTGGGATCTGAACTCGGCGCGAGTGAGGGAGCTTGCGATGGGGCGCTCAAGTGTCGAGGTCGCCGCTCCCGCGAGGACTATAGAGATACCGCCCGACTGGCGCGCGCTCCTTCAGAGCGACGGGGAGGCAGCGCGGCGCGAGCAGTTGCGCGTCCGCGAGGAATTCTTGAGCGCCTTTGACGCCGGGCTGGTCTGCGCCGCCTTCAGGCGCGACGCCGCCCGTCCGCGCTACCTACTTTATGAGAGCCAAACGTGAGGATAGGTGATAGATTAAGCTTTGGATGAGAGAAAAGCTTTTTACACGGTCGCAGGTCGGTTGAGCAAATGACTTTCGCACGCTTTGACCGTTACGTCGAACGCCATGCCCGCACCTTTACGGAGCGTTTGCAGGCGATGTGCCGGATGCCGTCCGTGGCGGCGCGCGGCACGGGGATGCGTGCGACGGCGGAGGCGGTCGAGCAGTTGATGCAGAGAGCGGGCGCGGGCACGCGCACGTTCAAGACCGGCAGCGGCTTTCCGATCATCTTCGGCGAATGCGGCTCAGGCCCGCGTTGTTTTCTCGTCTACGGCCACTACGACGTGCAGCCGGTCGGGCAGTTGACCAGCTGGTCTTCGGGGCCGTTCGCCGCCGCCATCATTGACGACAAAGTTTATGCGCGCGGCGCGGCCAACAGTAAGGGCGATCTGGTCGCGCGGCTGGCCGCCGTCGAGGCTTACCAGAAGAGCTTCGGCAAGCTGCCCGTCTGTCTGCGCTTTATCGTCAGCGGCGAAGACAGCATCGGCAGCCCCAGCATCTTTCGCTTCGCCACGGAGCAGTCGGACCTGCTGCGCGCCGAAGGTTGTATCTGGGACGACGGCTACAAGGACTCGCAGGAGCGGCTCGTCATCAGCCTCGGCTTCAAGGGCATCACTTTCATAGAGCTTCGCGTCCACGGCCCGCGCCTTGATCTGCATTCCAAGTGGGGGGCGATTGTGCCCAACCCTGCGTGGCGGCTGGTGCAGGCGCTGGCGACCCTCACCTCGCCGAAGGGCGTCATTACGATTGACGGCTTCTCTTCGCACATCGCGCCCATCTCGGCGGAGGATTCCGAAGCGCTCAAACGGATTGAGCTGGACGAGTCTGAGCTTAAACGCGAGTTTCGTATCACGCACTGGCTGCGCGGCATGCGCGGCCACACCCTGATCAAAGAGCATGTCTTCGGGCCGACCTGCACGATCTGCGGGATTCAGACCGGCCATACCGAGGCTGGCCCAAAGACCGTGCTGCCGAGCACGGCGATGGCGCGCCTTGATTTTCGTCTCGTGCCGGACCTGACGCCGCAGATAGTCATCCGCCTGCTCCGTGAGCATCTGGACGTGCGCGGCTTTAATGACATAGAGATCATAGAGCTTGGCAGCTCTCCTTTAGCCAAATCATCCGCGCAATCGTCTGTGGCCCGCGCGGCCATCGAAAGCGCGCCGGAAGTTTACGGCGCATCGCCCATCGTCTACCCGCTGGACCCTTCCAGCGGCCCGGTCGGTGCGGTCTGCGGCGCGAACGACCCGCCGACGCCGGTCGCTTCCTTCGGCACTTCTTACGAGGGCTCGAACCCGCACGGGCCGGACGAGAACCTGCGCGTCGAAGACTTTCTACAAAACATCAGGTTCTTCGGTCGCGTCATAAACCACCTGGGCCAACAGGGCAAGCAACATAAAAGCGGCATCCGCTCGGCGAACACGCTCGCGCTCGACAAGGTGTGAGCCCGTCCGGCGCGCCCGTTCAGTTATGATAAGCGATAACATTCAACCCGGATTTGCCGGCCCGTCAGGGAGGGATTAAGGCCAAGTTGCCAGCCAGTAATCAAACCATTGAGCGCGAGATCGAGAGCCTGCGAGAGGAGATACGTCGCCACGACGAGCTTTATCACGTCCATGACAATCCTGAAATCTCCGACCGCGAGTACGACGTGCTGTTCGCTCGCCTCAAGCAGTTGGAGGAAGAGAACCCGCACCTACAGACGCCCGACAGCCCGACGCGGCGCGTGGGCGGTAGGCCCGCCGAAGGCTTTGACGAGTACACGCATCGCCGCCCGATGCTCTCGCTCGATAACAGCTACAACATAGAAGACCTGCGCGCCTTCGACGAGCGTTGCCGTCGTCTCGCCGACGGTCGCCCGCTCGAATATGTCGCCGAGCTGAAAATAGACGGGCTCTCAATCTCGCTGCATTACGAGCGCGGGATGCTCACGCGCGGCGTGACGCGCGGCGACGGGCGACGCGGCGAAGATGTGACGCAGAACGTACGCACGATCCGCAGCGTCCCGCTCAAATTGAGAAACGATGCCGGGCAGTTGAGCGACGATGTAGAAGTGCGCGGCGAAGCCTATCTTTCGCGACAGGTCTTCGAGCGCATCAACTCGGAGCGCGAAGAGGAGGGCGCGCCGCGCTTCGCCAATCCGCGCAATGCCGCTGCCGGAACCATTCGCCAGCTTGATTCGAGAATCGTCGCCGCCCGCCGCCTTGACATGTTCCCCTACGATTGTCTGGCGGGCGAGCGCAAGCCCTTCCAGACACACTGGGAATCATTCGCGTGGCTTGAGCGCGCGGGCTTTCACGTCAATCCTCATCGCGCGCTGTGCGCCTCCATCGAAGAGGTGATCGCCTTCTGCAACCAGATGGAATTGAAGCGCGATGACCTCGACTACGAGATTGACGGCGTCGTCGTCAAAGTCAACTCCACGGCTTTGCAGGAGGAGTTCGGCGCGACTGCCAAAGCGCCGCGCTGGGCCATCGCTTATAAGTATCCGGCGCGGCAGGCGACGACGCAGGTGCAGGGAATCGTCGTTCAGGTCGGACGCACCGGGGCGCTCACGCCCGTCGCCAATCTTCAGCCGGTGCTGCTCGCGGGCTCAACCGTCGCCCGCGCGACCCTTCACAACGAGGACGAGATTAAGCGCCTTGACGTTCGCATCGGCGATTGGGTCTTGATCGAAAAGAGCGGCGAGGTCATTCCGAAAGTGATCAAGGTGGTCGAGTCGCTCCGCACGGGTGAAGAGGAGCGTTTCCGCATGCCGGAGAAGTGTCCCGTCTGCGGCGGGATTATCTCGCGGCCCGAAGGCGAGGCTGTCTCGCGCTGCGTGGCGGCGGACTGCCCGGCGCAGCTCAAGGCGCGCCTTCTTCATTACGCCTCGCGTCGAGCCATGCGTATAGAGGGTCTGGGCGAAGCCCTCGTCGATCAGCTCGTCGAAAAAAGGATGGTGCGCGACGTTGGCGACCTTTACGACCTCAGCTCGGAGACAATCGCCGGGCTTGAGCGTATGGCCGAGAAATCGGCTGCCAACCTGATGGCGCAGATAGAGGCCAGCAAGTCGCGCGACCTTCCACAGCTCGTTTACGGCCTCGGCATACGTCACGTCGGAGAACGCACGGCGGGGATTCTAGCCCGCCGTTTCGGCTCGCTCGATGGTCTCAGCCGGGCGAGCATAGAGGAGCTGGATGACGTTCATGAGATCGGCATGACGGTCGCACAGAGCGTGCGCGACTGGTTTGACGACGCGGGCAATCTGGCGCTGTGTGAGCGCCTCCGTCAGGCCGGAGTACGGACGGAGCTTGAGAGGGATGCTGGCCTGACCCGTTCGGAGGCCTTCGCGGGCAAGCAGTTCGTCCTGACGGGAAAGCTTGAAAGCCTCGCGCGCGACGAGGTGCGTGCCCTCATCGAAGCGCGCGGCGGGCGCGTCACCTCCACCGTCAGCAAGAAGACCGATTATGTCGTCGCGGGCGACGACGCCGGATCGAAGCTCGATAAAGCGACCGCCCTCGGTCTGCGCGTGATCGACGAGGCCACGCTCAAAGAAATGCTCAAATGATAAGATGCCCGATGTTAGTCAGACCGCTTCTTTCTTTTACTAACACCGAGCATCCCGGAGACAAAAATGGTGATGACTGAACAGACGGATAAACTCGAACTCATGTATACGCTGCTTTGCGACGACGTGCGGCTGGAGGCCGGAAATAAGCTTTCATTTATGGGTGTCTTTCAAAACATCCTCGTGCAGCAGTTGCCCATCTCTCTCATCAAGTTTGCCGTCGTCAATCACTGGCGCGGCGAGGGCACTTATCTTTCTGAGGTGAGGATTCTCACACCCGACCGCAAGCAACCCGTTGTCGTCTCGCAGCCGACGCGCTTTGAGATCGCGCCCGGCGGCTTTGCCGACAACATCAGCTTCTTCGTCAACGTATCGTTCACAGCCCCGGGCGACTACTGGGTGCAGACCCTGATCGACTCGACCCTCTTCAACGAACAACCCCTGACGGTCGCCGACGCGCGCTCGACGCAGAACGCAGAGCCCGCCTCCGAGGCCATCAACTGAAGTAAGGCAACAGTAAAAAAGGTAAAAGGCAAAAGTTTCCAGGGAGGCTGTGCCCTCTTCACTTTTGCCTTTTACCTTTTTGCTTTCCTGATGCGGATGAGTGGATTTGAACCACCACGGTATCGCTACCACAGGCTTCTGAGACCTGCGCGTCTGCCAGTTTCGCCACATCCGCTGAGGCTGTTTTGACTATACGAGCGCAGGCTTTAAGGTGTCAAGAAGGCGGAAAGCCATACGGGGGCGTCCGCCTCTCGGATCGGCAAACTGTTACGGGCGGCCTAAAATATCGCTCAGGATATCGCGGGCGCGACTGCGGCCCGTGCCACCGTTCACGCTGCGATTCCGGTAGCCTTCCTCATAGCCGCGACGAAACCCTTCCTGAAAGTAGCGACGATATAACTCTCGGTCGCCGTAGCCACTGCGATAACCGGCGGTCGCGTTGCGATAACTGTTGTGATCGTCGTAATCGTAGCCCCTGTTGCTGCGGCTGTCGGAGCGACCTGCCTGATAGCCCTGACGGTAGCCGTTCTCCACGGCCAGCTGCTGAATGTCGTTGCTGTCATACCGGCCATTGCGATTGCGATTATAGTCATCGTCGTCGCGGTTGCGCCTGCCCCTGCCCCGACGGTAATCGTCATCGTCGTAGCGGTCATCGTCATCGTAGCGATCATCGCGGTCGGTGCGAGGCCCGCGCCCGTCGACACGCCCATCGCGCGCGTCGTGGCAGTTGATAAATTTGTCGCACTTATCGCCCCTGCCTCGGCCACGCCCGCGTCCCTGACCCTGCGCCATAGAAGGCAGTGCCATAGCTATCATGAGCGCGAAGAAAGCCACCCATAGCGCCGTGTGCCTGCCGTTTTGTCCAGTCATGATTCATCCTCCCGTAGTTTACAGAAACGCACTCCGGCGTGCGCTTTATCAAATAGTTGTCGAGTGGAAAATAGTTTCCGGGGCAGCAATAGGGTAACAATCCCTGTGCCACAGGCTCGAAGGCCGTTAAGTCTTTAGGGGTACGTACGAAAAGCTTAAAGACTGAACCATCACCATACGAAAACGTAACAGTGTGGAACCGTATAGTATGCAATATCGTTACGGTCTATATGACTTCTACGCGCCGTGGCCGCCCTGAGCGCGGTTGCGGGCCAGCATAAGCGATTGTTATAGTTGCTCATATATCTTGCGGATTAGATTCCATTGCCTGCCGGGCCGACAGGGCTCGAATATCTGAAGAATTGCGAGGAGAGACACAAATGATTTCCCTGAAGAGCTTCTACACTTACGCCTGCGCGCTGATGCTGCTTGTCATCTGCGCCGCCGGGCCGGCCTCGGCGCAGAATCCTGCGACCGTACGCCTGCCGCGCCCCAGCCAGAAGGCCAGCGTGATGCAGACCGTCGGCGTCACCGACATTACGATCACCTACAGCCGCCCCGGCGTGAAGGGGCGAAAAATCTGGGGCGACGCGCCCGCCGCCGCTGCGACCGGCACGGCGACGCTGGACGATTCCAGAACTCGCCTCAAGGACGCCCCCATCGTGCCTTACGGCCATGTGTGGCGCACGGGCGCTAACGAGGCGACCACCTTCGCCGTGACCGACGACGTTCTGATCAACGGCCAGAAACTCGCAGCCGGAACCTACAGCCTGCACACCATCCCTGGCAGAGACGAGTGGACGATCATCTTCAACTCGGACGCGGGCCAGTGGGGCAGCTTCACTTACGACGAGAAGAAGGACGTTCTGCGCGTCAAGGCCAAGCCGCAGATGGTCGCCGAAAATCAGGAGTGGCTGCAATACAGCATCCCCGAAGTGACGCCGACCTCTGCGCGAGTCAATATCCGCTGGGAGCGGATAGTCGTGCCCTTCACGGTCGAAGTGCCGAACGTCGAAGCGCTCATGCGCGCCAAGATTGACGCCGCCGTGGCCGCCAACCCGACCGAGTGGAGCATTCCATTGCAGGTCGCCAACAAGTACGCCAATGACGAGAAGTTTGACGAGGCGCTGCGCTGGGCCGACCAGTCCATCAAGGTCAAGGAGACCTACCAGAACCTCGCCACCAAGGCGCAGATACTCTTCGCTGCCGGGCGAAAGGATGAGGCCATCGCGCTGGCCGAGCGCGCGATTCAACAGGGCAAGACCGACAAGGCCGACACCAGCCGAATGGAAAAGCGGCTCGCCGACTGGAAGACAGGGAAGTAGGCGCGAGCAGGCAATCGTCCAATAAGGGCGGGAGAGCGAAAGGGAGGGTTGAAAAGAAGTGAGCGAAAAGGCCGGGGAAGAAAAGGTGATTCAGCCGACCGATCTGGTCGTGCGTGTGAACAGCGTTTTGACCAACGACCCTTGCGCGTTATGCAATGAGCCGACAGACCCGACAGGCATCGACCTCTATCTGGCGGACAAGCCCGCTCTGGTCTGTCACGCCTGCGGGCTGTTGCACGCGCCTGCGCTGGTAAGGCTGCTCGATCTGGCGAGCGCGGCCAATACCTTCGTCCGATCCGAGTATGAGATGGCCGGCGTCCATGTGGATGAAAAGCCCACGGCTTAAGGAGTAGGCCGACGCGCTCGCGAGAAAGATGCCGGAAACATCACAGGGCCGCGATGAGATAACGGAGCGTCTGGCCGAGGTGCGCCGCCGTATAGAGGCGGCTGCGCTTCGCAACGGGCGCGCACCCGAAGACGTGACGCTCATCGCCGTCAGCAAGACGCATCCGGCGAGCGTCGTGCGGCGCGCCATCGAGGCGGGCGCTCGTGAGCTGGGCGAGAATCGCGTGCAGGAGGCGGACGAGAAGATCACAGAGATTGGGCGAGAGGGCGGCGCACGCTGGCATCTGATCGGCCACCTGCAAGCCAATAAGGCCCGGCGCGCAGTCTCGCTCTTTGACCTGATTCATTCGGTCGATTCCGTCTCGCTCGCCCGCCGTCTGAATCGCATGTGTGAGGAAGTGGGGCGCGAGTCGCTGCCGATTCTCGTGCAGGTTGATCTGGCGGGCGAGGCGACAAAGTCCGGCATCAGCGAAGCGTCACTGCCGGAGCTGGTTCAGGCCGTCAAAGCTTGCGAGCGCCTGCGCCTCGTGGGATTGATGACGCTCCCGCCCTTCTTTGAGGATGCGGAGATGGCGCGGCCATTTTTCCGTCGCCTGCGCGCGTTGCGCGACAGGCATCAAGACCTGGGCGATTTCGGCGAGGGGCACGGAGAGCTCTCGATGGGCATGAGTAATGATTACGAAGTGGCGATTGAAGAGGGCACGACTATGGTGCGCGTCGGCACGGCCATCTTCGGAGAGAGGGACGCCGCGCATTAACCTGACTGACCTTCGGATTTCAATCCTGATCGAGTTTATATGCTTGTCATCCTGTCCATCTATCTTTTCATCACCTACGGCATCACGGCGCTGATCGTCGCGACCATCGTGCTGATGCTCCTGCGCCTCTTAATGAACTACATGGATGTGAATCCATTTAACCGCTCGGCGATGATGGTGCGCCGGTTGAGCGACCCGCTGGTCAACCCTGTGCGACGCTCTCTGGCAAGCTTTGGCGTCGAGCCGAAGATCGCGCCGCTCATCACCATCCTGCTGGTCATACTGGTCGGGTGGTTTGCCGTGCAGCTCGCGGCGAACGTGCTGAACATGGTGGCGGGCGTCATGCTGGCCCTCTCGCGCGGTTCCGTGGTGGCCGTCATCGGTTACCTGCTCTACGGGCTACTGGCCCTCTATTCGCTGCTCATCTTTATTCGCATCATCTTCTCATGGGGCATGGTGAGCTACGCCAATCCGTTGATGCGCTTTCTGGTGAACGCCACCGACCCGCTGCTCGTGCCGCTGCGCCGCATGGTTCCGCCGCTCGGCATGCTCGACCTCTCCGCCATCGTGGCCTTTATCCTCATCTGGCTGTTCCAGCAGGCGGTGGCCGGAACGCTTCTGATGGGTTGGCCCATCAGGATAATCGGTTGAGAAAGGAAGAGCCGGGTGCTTCGCTACACAGAGGCTGACGGCGATTTGAGGTTCACGGTGCGCGTCGTGCCGCGCGCCTCGTGCAGCCGAATTGCCGGAGAGCACGAGGGCGTGCTGCGCGTGCGCCTTGCCGCCCCGCCCGTCGAAGGAGCGGCTAACGAGGAGCTTGTGCGTATGCTCGCCAAAGAATTGAAAGTACACGCGCGCGACGTAGAGATCACAAGCGGCCATGCTTCAAGGCTCAAACAGATACGCGTCAGCGGCGCGAGCCGAAGCGCGCTGGAAAATCTTGCCAAAGTAGAACAGGATAATACAGGTCAGTACCGCCTGCGGTAGCGGGCGGGTATCAATGTTGAGTACCCGCCCGGCTTAAGCAGGCGGTACTGACCTTATTTTTTAGGACGACAGTAATTCCTGATATCTGGGGTCTGGGCGCAGGCTATCCATGCGCGGGTCGCTCCTGAGCATGTGACGGGTCTGGGTCTTGTATAATTTTTGCAGCCACTCAAAAGCCTGTGTCCTCTCGCCGAGCCCTGTGTAGATGGTCGCGATGTCGTAGGGCGAAACCTTCCTGTGTTTTGATAACTCTTTGAGCTCGACCAGTAGTTTCTCGGCCTCGTTCCTTTTCCCCGAGATGGCGAAGGTGTGACCGAGCGCGGCTGTGATGAACGGGCTATCGCCGGAAAGCTCGCGCGCGCGATTGAAGGCGGCGATGGCTTCCTCGTACATCCCCTTCTGCTCAAGGGTGAGCCCGAGCAGGTAATGCGTCAAACCGAAGCTCTCGTCCAGCTCAAGCGTCTTGTGAAGCTGTACGAGCGCCTCGTCGTAGCGTCGAGTGTAGAACAGTCGCTCGCCGAGCGTGACGTTGATGACGAGCGATAGAGGGTCAAGCTCTATGGCGCGCTTGATCTCCGCCATCGCCTCTTCCGGCCTGTCCATCGCCGCCAGAAAATCCGAGTACCAGTGATGTGCCGTCGCGTAGTTGGGGTTAAGCTCTATGGCGCGGCGGTATTCGCGCTCCGCTCCCGCCGCATCATGCTCCACGTCGACCTTCGCCAGCGCCAGCGAAGTGTGAGCTTCGGCGAGCGTCTCGTCCAGCTCAAGCGCACGCATGGCAGCCGTCTTCGCCCGCTGATAATTCTCTTCGGGGGCGAGCGCGCCGAACTCGTAGAAGCCGAGCACGCTGTAGGCGTCGGCCAGCCCGGCGTAGGCCAGCGCGTAGTCAGGCTCTTTTTCAATCGCCTCCGTAAAATATGCTATCGCGCGACGGCTGCCCTCCTCGCTCCGCTTGCTTAGGAAATAACGGCCCCTCAGATAAGACTGATACGCCTCGACGTTGTCCGTGTAGCGTTTGGCTAGAAGCCTCTGCTCCTCGCCCGTGAGCTTCAGCGTGAGGGCCTCGGCTACCTGTGCCGAGATGGAATCCTGCACGGTAAAGATGTCCGTGAAACGCTCGTCGAAGCTGTGTGCCCAGAGTGGCCTGCTCTCGCGCACGCTCGTCAGTTGCACGGTCACGCGCACGCGGTCTCCCGAGCGCTGAATCGTTCCTTCGAGCACTGAGTCAACGCCCAGCTCTCGACCGGCGGCGAGCGGGTCTGTGTTCTGCCGGGCGGCGTATTTCATGACCGCGCTCGTCGGGCGCACGCTGATCTGGCGAATATTGCTCAGCTTGGTAATGAGCGCGTCGGCCATGCCGGAGCCCAGATATTCGTCGCTCGCTTCGCTGCCGAGCAGCTTGAAGGGAAGCACGGCGATTGAGCCGGGCACGGCTGGCTGCACCATCGGCTTCGTCCTGTTTAGAAACCAAAAGTAAGAGAATGCGCCGATTGTGATCAGGAGCAGGACGGATAGAGCCAGCAGGCCGCGACGATAAGACCGATTCTGGCGCGGTGGCGCGGTTGTGGCGACGGGCGGCGTTCTCCCGTTCGATTGCAGCGCTTTGTCAGCTTCCCGCTCGCCGTTACGCCTGAAAGCATATCGCTCGTCCGGGGCGTTCGCGGGCTCTACCGTATCCAGCGTATGTTCGAGGGCGAGGACGCCTGTCCCTTCAGTCACCGAAGACAGCGCCTCGTCGCCGGCCTCCGCGGCGCAGACCTCTTTGACGGGGGCGACGAAGCTATAGCCGCGCCCCGGAATCGTGACGATGTAGCGGTGCTCGCTGCGGTGCTCGCCGAGCGCCTTGCGCAGCACGGAGATGTTCTGTGTGAGGTTGTTCTCCTCGACGAAGCGGTCGGGCCAGAGCGTCGTCATCAGCTCGTTCTTTTCCAGCACTTCGCCGCTACGGCTGACGAGCATATAGAGAGTGTCGAAGACTTTCGAGGTGAGAGGCACGGGCTCGCCCTCGCGCAGCAGGAGTCGCTTTAAAGCGTCCACGCGGTAGGGGCCGAAATCGTAAAAGTGCGCGACTTTCTTGCTCATCGCCGCTTTCAGAAGTTTTCAGAAAATTTCAGCGCGTGATTAAGGACTTTCAGCCCGGAGCGCGCGCATCATCCTCTCGCAGAGCCGGAGCCAAGGGTCTGACCCCTTCTGTCTGATGCGAAGTGTATCAAAAGAAAGGACGAAGGATGAAGGCTGTACTGACCTCTCTTCATCCTTGCTCTTAAATCCATGAGAGAAGCGACCATTGCAAGGGTAGCGGATGTGCCGGTCATCACGGATGAGGCTCACGTGCCGTTAATGGCAAGCCATGCGGTGCATAAGCCTTTCGTGGCGGCCTCCGAGAGTTTGCCGGAATGGACGCCGCGAGCGATCATCCTCGGCTCGCTGCTGGGAATCATCTTCGGGGCTTCGAGCGTCTATCTGGCGCTCAGGGTGGGCCTGACCGTCTCCGCTTCGATCCCCATCGCGGTGATGTCCATCTCGATCTTTCGCGCTTTGGGGCGCGCCTCGATTCTGGAAAACAATATCGCGCAGACGACCGGGTCGGCGGGCGAATCAATCGCCGCCGGAATCGCCTTCACCATTCCGGCGCTGCTCGTGCTCGGCTACGATCTTGAGATTTCGCGCACGACGATGGTGGCGCTCCTCGGCGGCTGGCTCGGAGTGTTGTTGATGATACCGCTCAGGCGCGCCCTGATCGTCAAGGAACATGGGCGCTTGCTCTACCCCGAAGGGACGGCGTGCGCCGAAGTTCTGGTCGTAGGCGAAAAGGGAGGCACAGACGCGAAGCTGGTCTTCGGCGGATTCGGCGTCGCGGCCCTCTACAGATTCCTGATGAGTGGCGCGCGGTTGTGGAATGAGACGCCCGCTTTTGTCATGAGGGGCTATCAGGGCGCGACCGTCGCGGCCAACATCACGCCAGACCTGCTGGGCGTCGGTTATATCATCGGCCCACGCGTGGCGTCGATGATGGTCGGCGGCGGCTTTCTCTCGGCGCTCGTGCTGGTTCCCATTATCAAGTTCTTCGGCGCTGGCTACACGGAGCCGCTTTTCCCCGTGACCGGCGGCGGCCCGCTCATCAGTTCCATGTCCGCCGGGCAGGTGCAAGACCTGTACATTCGCTACATCGCCGCCGGTGCGGTCGCCGCCGGCGGTATCATCAGCCTCGTTCGCAGCCTGCCGATGATCGTCGGCGCGTTTGTCTCAACCATCGGAGGGTTCGGAGAAGGGAAAAGGGGCACGGGACGTGGCGCGAGCGTGCCGCGCACGGAACGCGACATGCCTATGACGTTCGTGCTGGGCGGGATAGTGATACTGGCCTTTGCGATCTTCATCTGGCTGACGCTTGCAGGCAGCGCGTCGGGCGTTCCTTCCGGCAGCATCGCTGTCAACATCCTGTGTGTGATACTGGTGCTGGTCTTCGGCCTCTTCTTTGCGACCGTTTCATCGAGGATTACGGGAGAGCTGGGCTCGTCGTCGAATCCAATCTCGGGCATGACGATAGCGGCCATTCTGCTCACGTCGCTGATCTTCCTGCTGCTGGGGATGGGCGGCGCGGATTCACGCGTGCTGGCCCTATCGGTCGGCGCGGTCGTCTGCATCGCGCTCTCGAACGCCGGCACAACGTCGCAGGACTTGAAGACAGGTTTTCTGGTCGGCGGCACTCCGGCGCGTATGCAATGGGGCTTGATGGTCGGGGTGACGACCTCCGCGCTCGTCATCGCGTGGACGCTCTCTTATCTGAACAACGCTTACACCAACCTGCTGCCCGCTTACTATCCGGCCTATCACGCGCAGCCGGGCACGGGCCTGTCACCATGGGCCAACGGCGACATGCACGGCGGTCAACTGGCCGGCGGGCCATACTACGTGCATCGCCTGCCGGTCAACGAGGCGGCGAGCGACGGCACAATCATCCCTTCGGGCAAGTACCTCGTTGACTCAAGCGGCGAGATTCATTTCCGCATCAATCCCGGCGTGGGCGGCACACGCACGGCGGTCTCTACGCAGAATCTGCCGCCGCAGCCGCTCAACACCATTGCCGGCGTCGAGCTTAAGGGACGCGCGCGAGGTCTGGACGATCAAATCTACACTGTTGCCACCGTGCCCGGCGGTGAGACGCCGCGCACCTTCTACGTGGACGATGCCGGGCGCGCCCTTTACGAGGAGGTGACGACCGACGCGTCCTCGAAGTTTGACGCGCCGAAGGGCCAGTTGATGGCGATACTCGTTGACGGCGTGCTGACGCGAAAGCTTCCGTGGTCGCTTATCCTGATCGGCGTCTTCATCTCTGTCATGTTAGAGATCGTGGGCATCTCGGCGCTGCCGTTCGCCGTCGGGATGTACCTGTCTATCGCCACTTCTGCGACGGTCTTCGCCGGCGGGGCGGTGCGCGCGCTCGTCGAGCGGGCGACTAGAGGGAAGCGCAGCCTCGCGGAAGAAGAGAGCGGCCCCGGCGTCCTCTACAGCTCAGGATTGATCGCAGGCGGAACCATCACGGGGCTTTTGCTCACTATCCCGCAGAGCGTCGGGCGCGGTGAAATGTTCAGCCTCGTTCACTACCTGCCCGCATGGCTCGAAGAGAACAGGCTGACTTCGCTCCTCATGTTCTTCTTACTGGCGGCGACCGTTTACTATACGGGCAGGCATGGGCTTTCCGGCATGGGGAAGAAACAGTCGCCGCGAAAAGGCAGAAAATAATTCCCGGCTCAAACAATCGCAGGAGGCTTTCACATGAAAACGTCCGGCTCTCTGCTCTCGGCAATCGTCCTGTGCCTCTGCGCTTGCGCGTCGGCGTCCGCGCAGCAATCGAGCGCCTCGTCAAGCACAGACGGCAGGATTATCGAACAGGCCACTTACGCTTTGCCCGCCTATGAAGAGCTGAGCGACCGTTTCAAAAGAGCCTATCCGAAGGAAGCCGTGGAGAAGATGCGAGCCTCCACGGAGCTTGAGATTCTGAAAATCAAGTACATGAGCGACGGGCTCAAGATCGCCGGCTTCATCTATAAGCCGAAAGCAACGAACAGGAAACTCCCGGCGATTATCTTTAACCGTGGCGGGCTGGACGACGGTGTGATCGGGCCTGTGAATTTCAATTATCTCTGGGAGATGCACCGTTACGCATCCGAAGGCTTCGTCGTGCTGGCGTCGCAGTATCGCGGCACGGACGGCAGCGAGGGCAAAGACGAGGCCGGCGGCGCTGACACGAACGATGTCATAAGCCTGATCCAGACGGCACGCTCCCTCGGCTACGTTGACATGGACAGGCTCTTCATGTGGGGTTATTCGAGGGGCGCGATCATGACGCTTCAAGCCATACGTCGGGGCGCTCCCCTGAGGGCCGCGGCGGTGGTCGGCGCGCCCACGGACACCACCGGACGTGTCAACGACCCCGGCTTTCTACAGTTCGCTCGCAGCGTCTATCCGGATTTCGACGCGCGCAAAGAAGAGCACCTCCGGAACAGGTCGGCAGTCTTTTGGGCCAATAAGCTGGACGTTCCGCTGCTCATCATTCAGGGCGGCGCAGACCCCGGCGTCAGACCGACACAGGCGCTCGCGCTGGCTCAAAAGCTGGACGAAGCGGGCAAGCTCTACGAGTTGATTATCTATGCCAAGGACGATCATCCGGTATCACTGAACGCGGAGGACAGGCTACGCCGCACGATTGACTGGTTCAAAAACGTGAGGGCGATGTCCATCGCGCAGCCCGTCCAGAAGGTACTCGTCGAGCAGGGCGTCGAAGCCGCCGTGCGTCAATACTACGACCTGAAGAAAACGCAGCCCGAGAGATACGATTTCAGCGAGCGGGAGTTGAACCAGCTGGGCTATATCCTTCTCGGGCAGGGACAAACCCGTGAAGCCGTAGAGATTTTCAAGCTCAACGTCGCCGTCTATCCGCAAGCCTTCAACACCTACGACAGCCTCGGCGAAGCCTATCTGGCGAGCGGCGACCGCGAGCTTGCCATACGCAACTATCGCAAGTCGCTGGAGCTGAATCCGCAGAACACGAACGCCCGCGACGCGCTCAGGAAGCTTGAGCAGAAATAGCGCCTCAAACTATCTTTGCCGGCAAAGATAGTTTGAGGCGCTCTCCGGCTCCCAATTTCCATCTCTCTCACGCCCTTGCCTGATCACGTCAATCAGCGCATCCAGAGCGCTCATCCGTGTGCAAACCGGCATTACATGCTGCGCCTTCAGCCGGGCGGTGTGCCGGTAGGCGTGCCGTTGTGGTATATTTTCCCTCCGCTCCAATCCGAAAATTTTATTCAGGGAACGTTTTCACCATGTCAGGACACTCGAAGTGGCACACTATCAAGCACAAGAAGGGCGCTTTGGATGCCAAGCGCGGCAAGCTCTTCACGAAGTTGATTAAGGAGATTCAGGTCTCGGCGCGCACGGGCGGCGGCGACGTGAACGCCAACGCGCGCCTGCGCAAAGCAGTCTCCGACGCCAAGGGCGCGAACATGCCGAACGACACCATCGACCGTGCGATCAGACGCGGCACGGGCGCAGAAGAGGGCGTCACTTACGACGAGATAACTTACGAAGGCTACGGGCCGGGCGGGGTCGCCATCATGGTCGACTCGATGACGGACAACCGCAACCGCACCGTCGCAGAGATACGCCATATCTTTTCAAAGAACGGCGGCAACTTAGGCACGTCCGGCGCAGTCAGCTACCTCTTTGAGAAGAAGGGCTACATCGTCGTCGAGAAGTCTGCGAAGTCTGAGGAAGAGTTGTTCGAGCTTGTTATAGAAGCCGGGGCCGACGACCTGCGCGACGACGAGGACAACTTCGAGATCATCACTTCTCCCGACAACTTCGACTCCGTACTTACAGCCGTCAAAGAGGCAGGCATAGAGCCGCAGGTCGCCGAAATAGAGATGGTTCCACAAAACTACATCAAGCTCGAAGGTCAGGATGCACGCCAGATGCTTAAGCTGATGGAAGCGCTCGAAGACCACGACGACGTTCAGAAAGTCTCCGCCAACTTCGACATCAGCGAGGCCGACATGGCCGGAGCTTAGGAACGCCAGGGGCAAAAGGTAAAAACAGTCCGCGGGAATCACTTCGATTTCCCCTTTTACCTTCTGCTTTTTCCTGCGCTTCGGCGTCTTCTTTACAAAATCTTTATAACTTTTATGCCATCCTGCACTCGTTAGATTTCCCTGATATCAGCGATTCGTCCGTTCACCCTGTACGCCGCTCTCTGCGTGGGCGTACAGCGTTTTAGTTTTTTACCTGACGCGGACGATGATTGTTGAAGGCGGGGATTAATTTTATTCTCTCAGGATAACTATGACAGCAGCAGCACCACCACCTACGGCAGACATCCATGCCACCATCACGGACGAGTACGGGCATCCACACACCGCGAAGCCGCGCGGACGCTATCTTGCTATTCTTTCGCTCACCGCGCTCGGCATCGTCTACGGCGACATCGGGACGAGCCCTCTTTACGCGATGCGCGAGTGCTTTCACGGCCCGCACGCGATCAGGGCCACCCCCGACAACATCTTCGGCGTGCTGTCGCTCATCTTCTGGGCGCTCATCATCATCATCTCGATCAAGTATTGCATCTTCGTGCTGCGCGCAGACAATCGTGGCGAAGGCGGCATTCTGGCTTTAACCGCGCTGGCGACCCCGATTAAGATCGTCAGCAAAACGGAGAACCGACTGCTCATCCTGCTTGGCATTTTCGGAGCGGCGCTACTTTACGGCGACGGCATCATCACGCCCGCCATCTCCGTGCTGGGCGCAATCGAAGGCTTGAACGTGGCGACGCCGCTTTTCGCCTCCTACGTCGTCCCCGTGACGATCGTGATTATCGTCGGGCTGTTCATGATTCAGAGTCGGGGCACGGCGAAAGTCGGGCGCTTGTTCGGCCCCGTCATGCTCGTCTGGTTCGTCGTGATCGCGGGGCTCGGCATCATGCAGATCGTGCGTCACCCGTCGGTCATCAATGCTTTCAGCCCGGTTTATGGAATCAGTTTTTTCGCGCGAAACGGCTGGGATGGTTTTCTGGTGCTCGGCACGGTCTTTCTGGTCGTCACGGGCGGCGAAGCCCTCTACGCGGACATGGGCCATTTCGGGAAGCGCCCCATCCGCATCGTCTGGTACACGATAGTCCTGCCTGCGCTCCTGCTCAATTATCTCGGGCAGGGCGCGCTGCTGATCGAGAACCCTGCGGCGACAGAGAATCCTTTCTACCGGCTCGCCCCCGAATGGGCCTTGTACCCGCTGATCGTGCTGGCGACTTGCGCCGCGATCATCGCCTCGCAGGCTCTCATCTCCGGGGCCTACTCGCTCACGATGCAGGCCATCCAGCTAGGGTTCATGCCGCGCCTGAAGATCGAGCACACCTCTTCGACCGAGATGGGGCAGATTTATATTCCGGCGCTCAACTGGGCATTGATGATCGGCTGCATTGCGATTATCGTCGGCTTCGGGTCGTCGAGCAATCTGGCCGCCGCTTACGGCGTGGCGGTGACGGCCACGATGGTTATCACGACCATTCTGCTCGGCGTGGTCGAGCGTAATAAGTGGCGGTGGAGTCTGCCCTTGACGCTCGCCCTCTCGGGCTTTTTCCTCATCATTGATCTATCGTTCTTCGGCGCGAACATCATTAAAATCCCGCACGGCGGATGGTTCCCGCTCGTCGTCGGGGCTCTGATCTTCCTCGTGATGACGACCTGGAAGAAGGGCCGCCGCATTCTCGCCGCGCGGCTGTTGTCTCGCGCTCACCCGATTGAAGACTTCCTGCGCGGGATCACTAAAGAGCCGCCGACGCGCGTGCCCGGCACGGCCATCTTCATGAACGGCACGGCGACGGGGACGCCCCCGGCACTGATGCACAATCTGGAACACAACAAGGTTCTGCACGAGCGCGTCGTGCTGTTGACCGTCAAGACCAAGCAAGCGCCGTACGTCGAGCCGGAAGACCGCGTGCAGGTCGAGCCGCTCGGCCACGAGTTTTATCGGATGATCATCAACTACGGTTTCATGGAAGACCCGGACATCCCCAAAGTTCTGGAAGGGCTGGAGCCGCCGGGGCCTACCTTCAACTCTATGGACACGACCTACTTTCTCGGTCGCGAGACGGTGATGGCGAGCAAGAGCCCGGGCATGATGTTGTGGCGCGAAAAGTTGTTCGCTCTGATGTCGCGCAATGCGTCGTCTGCTACCGCCTACTTCTGCCTGCCGCCGAACAGGGTGGTCGAGCTCGGGTCGCAGGTCGAGATTTAAGGCCTCCGAAGCGCAGCGGGTGACCGGGCAGAGAGGCCGGAAACGTAACGGCGGACGAACGATCATGTCTCAGCAGCCGCGTATCCTCGTCGTCGATGATGAACCGCAGATCGCGCGCGTCCTGCGCACGGGGCTCAAGCATCACGGCTATGACGTGCGCGTCGCAGCCGACGGCGTCTCGGCACTGGAAACCTTCAACGACTGGCGACCGGACCTCGTCGTCACCGATCTCGCCATGCCGAACCTTGACGGGTTGGAGCTCTGCCGCCGCCTGCGGGCAGTCTCGCCGCTCCCGATAATCGTCCTCTCGGTTCGCGGCGAAGAGAAGACAAAGGTCGAGGCTCTGGACGCGGGCGCTGACGACTACGTGACCAAGCCTTTCGGGATGGACGAACTGCTGGCGCGCGTCCGGGCTCAGCTGCGGCGGGCGATGATGC
The DNA here is from genome assembly GCA_036389675.1 of Pyrinomonadaceae bacterium. Classification (GTDB taxonomy): domain Bacteria; phylum Acidobacteriota; class Blastocatellia; order Pyrinomonadales; family Pyrinomonadaceae; genus DASQYE01. The sequence continues at coordinate 408,820 of DASVWI010000021.1, read as the reverse complement.
CTCCTCTGAACGAAGTCTCTTCGACGGTCCTGGAGGTGGGCGATTTCCGCGTTGACCTTGAATCACGCAGCGTCTTCGTGCGCGAAGCGGAAGTTCACCTGACGCCCAAGGAGTACGACCTGCTTCTGCATTTCGTGCGTCACGCGGGCAAGGTTCTCACGCACCATACATTGCTCGGGGCGGTGTGGGGCGGCAACTATACGGAGCAGGGCGAATACCTGCGCGTCTTCGTCGGGCAGCTGCGTAAGAAGATCGAGCCCAACCCTTCGTCCCCGCGCTATATTCTCACGGAGCCGTGGGTCGGCTATCGCTTCAATCCTGAGTCATAAAGAGCCTTCCTTCTTTCCCTGTCATTCATCTTTACAAACTTTTTATAAACCCTTTACGCCATCTTTATACGCCGGAACGTAAGATCAAATTCGCCCGGCACGAAATGCTCGGGCTTTGACAATCTGTTTGCCGATGTCGCGTGCGCGTAAATAAGGGACGCCAATGAACAGGATGTATATCTTGCCGAAGGATGAGTTGGGAGAAGTGCTGTATCGAAGAATCCACCTTCTCATCAAAAAGAACCGGGGGGTCTGGGCCACGCGCGGCGCTGCATTCGGACTCGCCGGTGGGATGCTTTCAATTTTCCTCGGGGCGCTCCTGTGGGCCATCGTCCCGCTTCTGGCGCGGGGTAACTTCAGGTCATTTCTGAATCTCTCTGAGACCCTGTTCTTCGTCCTGCCCCTTCCGCTGCTCCTACTGGGCGCATGTTGCCTGGATCTTTTAGAGAAGAGACCTCCCATCCTTCCTTTAAAGGCCAACTCTCGGCCCGCCGGTTTCGAGAGCCCTTATCGCCTCAGACCACAACGTCCACACCAAAACTAACTGCCACTTCTATGCGAACGATTGAGGGGTCTGTTAAGTGGGGGGCTTCCGGCATACAATAGCCGGCGTGTGGAAGGAAATGTATGAGCAGAGGCGAACGGGCTACATCCTGGCGGTGATCGGCACTGCCACCGCGACGGGCGCGCTCAAGCTGTTCGGTGAGCACATCAACTCGACGACCGTCGCGCTCGTTTTACTCCTCGTCGTGCTTCTGGTCGCCGCCGGATGGGGGGCACGCCCCGCCGTGCTGGCGTCCCTTCTGGGCCTCGTCTGCTTCAACCTCTTCTATCTGCCCCCGGTCGGAAGGCTGAGCATCGAAGACCCGGACAATCTGGTCGCGCTGTTCGCCTTTCTGGTCACAGCCGTCACGGCTGGACAGCTCTGGGCACGCGCGAAGCGGCAGGCCGAAGAAGCCGATGCGGGTCGGCGCGAGATCGAGCGACTGTACACGGAACTTCAGGACGCGTTCGAGCGCGCGGCTCAGGCCAAGGCTCTTGAGCAGAGCGAGCGGCTGAAGTCCGCGCTGCTCGATGCCGTCACGCATGACCTACGCACCCCCCTCACCTCCATCAAGGCGTCCGTCACCACATTGCTCGATGATCCGCCTTCACAGACCGACGAAGATGAGACGGGCTCGCTCGACGCTGAAGGTCGGCACGAGATGCTGGAAGTCATTAACGAAGAGACTGACCGCCTCAACCGCTTTATCGAAGGACTGATGGAACTGGCCCGCATAGAGGCCGGGGAGATGCACCTGCGTCGCCGCTGGGGGTCAATCGAGGAGATCGTCACGACGGCGCTGGAAAGGGCCGCGCCCCTCACCAGAGATCATAGAATTCAGCTGCGTCTGGACGACGGGCTGCCCACCGTGCGCGTTGACGACAGAGCCGTCGCCGAGGTCATCTACACGCTGGTGGATAACGCCGCCAAGTATTCGCCGAAGGGTACGAACATCAACGTCGAGGCGAAAAGCACGGACGGCCATCAGGTTCAGTTGAGCGTCGAAGACGAAGGCCCGGGCATCCCCGCAGAACTACGTGAGCGCGTCTTCGACAAGTTCTTTCGGGCGATGAGAGATGGTGACTCTAGCCGACATCAACCGTCAGGCTCGGGGATGGGCCTTGCCATCGCCAGGGGGATCGTGGAAGCGCACGGCGGGCACATCTGGATTGAAGACTCCGCCGGCAATCGTGGGAGCCGCGTCCGCGTCACGCTCCCGACAGGCGACGGGGGCGAATCCGCTCTTGAAGCGGGATCGCTCTAACGGCAGGCTTCTTCCGCACAAGTCCACGGCAGCGGTCTCCGCACATGCTCAAGAGGACGCCCTTTATGTAAGCGTTCATGGCTTCAATTACTCCGCACGCGAGTATGGATCTCTTGCCGGGATGAAAATCTCTTTCCAGTTCCGATGGATTAAGATAAAATCTGGCATCTTTAATTGAACAAGGTCATGATGGGCCGCGCTTACCGGTAATGAGCCTGCTGTGTGGGAAGCAGACTTTACTGTTCGTCATCAAACGTTTGAAGAGTAAGAGAAGAGCCTGTGCGCGTATTAGGGATTGATCCGGGGAGCGAGACGACGGGCTGGGGGGTGGTCGAAGGCGATGGCCGCCGCTACCGTCTCATCGAATACGGCACGATCAAGGCCCCGGCGCGCGAGAGATTTTCGCTGCGGCTGTTGAAAATCAGCGACGGGCTGGAAGCCGTCATAGCACGCCTTGAGCCGGACGTATGCTCGATTGAGGAAGCCTTCTATGCGACGAACGTTAAGGTCGCGCTCAAGCTCGGCCAGGTGCGCGGCGTCGCTCTGCTCATAGCCGAGCGTGCCGGCCTTGAGATTCATGAGTACAGCCCGCGACTCGTCAAGCAGACGGTCGTCGGTTACGGCAACGCCGAAAAGCATCAGGTTCAGGAGATGGTGCGCGTGCTCCTCTCGCTCAGCGCTGTTCCAGAGCCGCATGATGCGTCGGATGCGCTCGCCATCGCCATCTGCCATTTCCATCACGCGGGGTCGCACGAGCGCCTGATCAGTGCCGACGCCCGCCTGAATTCAGCAATACGGTTGCCTGCGACTCGCCGCCGCGCTTCGCGCTAAACTTCACCGAGAGCGCGCGCGCCGCACATGGGCGAGCATGTCGCCTCAACTCAACCTCACCTTGTGAAAGGAGGCTGTACCCGTGTTTCTTCATTCCTCATACATCAAGAGAATTATCGTTTCACTGCTCGCAAGCGCCTGCGCGCTCGCCGCTGTGTCCGTTGTGTCCGCGCAGCGACGGCGGACTACGATTGGCAATCGCAGCGCCGTCGTCGTTGACGAAAGGCTGGCGGCGCTGCGCGATGGGCCAGACCTTTCGGCCCAACTGCTGCACAGGCTGAGCCGTGGTCGTGCGGTGCTTGTCACGGGAGCGAAACGCAGCGCCGACGGCCTGACGTTCTATCGCGTTGCCGTGACCAGACGAACGGGCGGGTGGCTGCAAAGCGAGGCTGTCGCCGCGCCCGCGCGGGCCGAAGATGACGAACGACTGCTGCGGCTCATTCGCGCATCGGAGGACTTTGATCGCATCGCGCGCGCGCGAATTTTCCTTGATCTGTTCCAGCGCTCGCCCGCGCGTCCCGCGGTCTTGATGATCTATGCGGAGGCGGCTGAGGCCGCGGCCAACAGGCTCTCGCGGGATGCCGCGAGGCGTCTGGACGAGCGTGAGATGGCGGCCAATGGTGCGCCCGTCTTCAGCTACTTTCTAAGCTACAACGGGCTCGACCGCTACAGGCGGCAGGGCATCACCTTCACCTTCAACCGAGCCCTGAAGCAGTTTCATTACGACGGCGAAGGCTGGCGCGAAATAGTGCGCCGCTACCCTCGCAGCCCCGAAGCCGCGGAGGCGCGCAAGCGCCTTGAAATGCTCTCCGCCGTCAAGTGAACGGCCCGCGGGAAAGGAATCAACAGGGATAGACGGGATGAACAGGATAAGAACTAAAAGCATTAAGACATGAAGAGAGGTCATAACCGTCAAAGGTCTCGGGCGGGTTTCAAGCCGCTGCATCACACGCCCCGGACCTGAGGCCATACTGGCCTCGCTTATCCTGACCATCTCTGTCCATCCCTGTGGGATTCTAAGGTTGGGCGGTGCGGCGGTAGGCTTTGGGTGTAATGCCCGTCCAGCGGCGAAAGGCGCGGTGAAAGGCGCTTGGCTCGGAAAAGCCCAGCAGGTATGCCACTTCGCAGATAGCCATCTGGGGCTCGCGCAGGTATCTTTTGGAGAGGTCGCGCCGTATCTCGTCGAGTAAATCCTGATGCGAAGCGCCCGCCTCCTTGAGCTTTCTCTGAAGCGTGCGCGGGCTTGTGCCCAAAGCCCGCGAGACCGCTTCGAGGGTCGCGTCGCCGCCCTGCATGGCCTCGAAGAGAAGGGCGCGAACCTCGTCCACGAAGCCGCCACGGCTGGGCGATTTCGCCAGCAGTTCCGCCGCGTGGCGATCAAGCACGGCGCACAAGGCCGGGTCTGCCTCCACCAGCGGAAGGCTCAACAACGAGCGGTCGAAGACGATTGCGTTAACGGGTCTGGAAAAACGTAGCGGGCTGCGAAAGATTCGCCGGTGTTCGGACAAGTCCGCCGGCTGCGCGTGCTCGAAGCTGACCTCCCGCGGCGTCCAGTCCACTCCGGTCGCGAGGCGTCCGAACCTTAAGCTGATCGCCAGCGTCATCTCGCAATCATGCCGCCGCCGCTCCACACTCGGACTGATGTACCGATAGATGAGCCGCACCTCCTCGTCTTCCGTCGCCAGAACGTACTCGGCCCCGTCATTCCAGATCGGATGATAGCGGACGATTCTGTTGAGGGCTTCGCCGAGCGTCGGGCTGCTCATCATCACATAGCCGAGCAGGTCGAAGACCTTCTCGCTCGCCTGCTCGCTCAGGTGAAGCCCGAACGCATCGTCGCCCGTCAGGCGTGCCGCCTCTTCGTAGAGCGCTATGAGCTGCGCGTATGGAATACGATTGTCCGCGTCATCGAGCAGCGCCGGGTCCAGATTGACGGCGCGGTAAAGCTCTGCGGGACGGACGCCGCGCTCGCCCGCCGCATCTATGACTTTGCCGACCGCCTTGACTGTGATGGTATGGATACGAGGCATAGGACAAATAACTTAAAACCCATGGAAACTTTATCTTAACGGCGGCGAGCCAGACAAGGCGCGCGCTGCTCGCCTGTGAACGAGCGCGCTTTGTCGCCGTTGGTCTATTTCATGGCGTCCGGGGTCATTACGTTTTCCACGGCGGTCGGGTAGAGTCAACCGCATAGCGTGGCCGCTCAAAGGCCTTGCCGATTCTATTGCTCATCAACCGTGGAGAGATTATGTTTCGCAGAACTCTAATAATCGCCTCGTCGCTCTTTCTGATTTTAGCGTCGGTCATGGGCGTGGGCCAGTCCGCCCGCGCGCAAACCCCTTCCGGCACGACCAACACCCAGCAGAACGATACTTCAGCCGCTCCGCCATACAAAGGGTTCACCGCGCCGCAGTATAAAGAGACGGTCGTGCAGTCGCTCTACGTACAGATGCGCGACGGCGTCAAGCTCGCCGTAGACGTAATACTGCCGAAAGAGCTGCCATCCGGCGCACGTGTCCCGGCCATCATAGAGCAGACTAGATACTGGCGCGCGCCCAAAGGGCAAGGGCCTAATAGCCAGCAGCGCTTCTTCACGTCTCACGGTTATGCTGTGGTCTCTGTGGACGTGCGGGGCACGGGCGCGTCATTCGGCAGTTGGCCCACGCCGTGGTCGCGAGACGAGATCAAGGACGGCGGCGAGATCATCGATTGGATAATCCGCCAGCCATGGTCAAACGGTAAGGTCGGCGCGATGGGTAACTCCTACGCTGGCAACGCCGCTCTCTTTATCAATGTCCCCAATCACCCGGCATTGAAGGCCGTCATCCCCCGCCATTTCGAGTTTGACGAGTATATGGATGTTCCATTCCCGGGCGGCATCGTCAACGAGTGGCTCGTGAAGACATGGGACGAGTATAACCACAAACTGGACACGGGCGCTGGTGTGAAGCCGGTTGATGTCGACGCTGATGGGAGCATGCTCGCTGAGGCCGTGAAATCGCACGCCGCTAATATAGAGCTTTACAAGGCGGCGCAGCAGGTCGTGTATCGCGACGACAGGCCCTTTAACAGTATCTCGATTGACGATTTCAGCCCGCACAGCCACGCACAGGAGATAGGGCGCTCAGGCGCTGCCATCAATAGCTGGGGCGGCTGGTTCGATGCGGGCACGGCGGATGCAGTGATTAAGAGCTTTATGACCCTGAAGAATCCGCAGCGCGCGATCATAGGGGCATGGAATCATGGCGGCTCACAGCTTGCGAGCCCTTATTCATCGCCGACCTCGGAGGCCGTCAGGCAGGCGTTTGAATGGCTGCGCTTCTTCGACTACTACCTGAAGGGCGTTGATACGGGCGTGATGCCGCAGGGGCGGACACTTCTTTACTACACGATTGGCGAAGAGAAGTGGAAGCAGACGAAGACCTGGCCCGTCGCCGGAAGCGCACCCGTGCGCTTTTATATGACCGAGGGCAACGCGCTCTCGCCGCAGTCTCCCGTAGCGCCTTCGGGCACAGACACCTACACGGTCGATTTCGAGGCCACGACCGGCGAGCGCAATCGCTGGCGCACGCAGTTGGGTGGCCCGGTCAGCTATCCGGACCGCGCCGCCGAAGATCGTCGCCTGCTTGTCTACACGAGCGCGCCGCTCTCGGAAGATACGGAGATCACGGGCTACCCGGTCATCAATCTATACGTCGCTTCAACGAGCACGGACGGCGCTTTCTTCGTCTATCTTGAGGATGTGGACGAGAGCGGCAAGGTCACGTACCTGACGGAAGGAGAACTGCGCGCCATTCATCGCAAAGTTTCGGACGCGCGCCCGCCACTCTGGTCAGGCGTGCCCTATCATTCATTCAGAAGGAAAGACGGCGCGCCGCTTGTGCCGGGTCGTGTGACGCAGTTGCAATTCGGGCTGTTGCCGATCTCCGTGCTCGTTAAGAAGGGGCATCGAATCCGCATTGCCGTCGCCGGGCATGACAAGAGCGTCTTTGCGCGCATCCCGGCAGAAGGAACGCCGGTCATCACGGTCGAGAGAAACAAGGGCCACGCTTCATTCATAGAGCTGCCGGTTGTCCGCCGCGCTACGCCGAGCGTCGCTCCCGTCAATCTTTTAATCACGCCTCTGGGCACGACCAGGAGGCCTGCGACTCAGTGACCCGGTTGTTGCAGGAGAAACTGTAAGGACTCGTGCGGCGCGTAGTCTTTGGGCTCAGCGCCTTTGAAAAAGAGGCGCGCGCTTCTTTCGCCGAGCAGCCTGATCGAAGCATCCTCTATACGCAGCATAGTGCCTTCCCTTAAGCCGACGACGTGGATGCCCTCGTTAAGCTCTATGAACTCGGCCAGCCGGTCGTCGCGCGTTTCGCCCGCGTGTCCGGTGGGCTGCTCATCCGTGTAGTGCGGGTTGATCTGGAAGGGGACGAGCTCAAGCGCGCGAAAGCTCGGCGGCTCGATGACGGGCATGTCGTTGGTGGTCTTAATAGTCGGGCAGGCGACGTTCGCCCCGGCGCTCCAGCCAATGTAGGGCGCTCCGTCCAGAATGCGCTCGCGCATAGCTTCCAACAATCCTGTGCTGTAGAGGCCGTGCAGCAGATGAAAGGTATTGCCGCCGCCGACCGCTATGGCTTCGGCGCGTCTGACGGCCAGTTGCGGGTCGCCCGCATCGTGAACCGATTCCAGCCCGTAGCCCATGGCCTCGAACCGCTCGCGAACCCTCGCGGCATAATCGGCGTAAGAGTATCGCACGCCGGCGAAGGGCACGAAGAGAACGGTCTTGATCGCGCCGCCCAGAAAATCCCTGATCGCGCCCGCAGGGTATTCCAGATAGCCCTCACCATAATTGCTTGAGTTGCTGAGCAGCAGTAATCTTTTCTGTGCCATATCTTTTCTTAATTGGTTAATCAGGCCTGTGGATTCCCGAAGAGCCTCAGCCCGCGCGAGCGTGTGCGTGCCAGCAGCTGAAGAAAGCGGTCGCGCGTGATGAGCTTTGCGCCGAGCAGCTCCATGTGAGGTGTCAGCATCTGTATGTCCATCCAGTCGAGCCCGCGACTTCGGAGATGTTCTATCAAAAAGAGGAGCGCCAGCTTCGACGCGTTCGGGCGCAGGTAGAACATGCTTTCGCCCGCGAACGCGCCGTCAGCCTCCACGCCGTAGAGCCCTCCGACCAGCGTGTCACCCGCCCACGCTTCGACGCTATGGACGTGGCCTCTCCTGTGCAGCTCCGTGTAAGAGCGAATAATGTCCTGCGTGATCCAAGTGCCTGTCTCGCCCGCGCGCGGCGTGGAGGCGCAGGCCCGTATGACCGCGCCGAAATCCGCGTCAATGGTGAAACGCAGGCCCGCGCGCCCCATCTCTCGGCGGAGGCTGCGCGGAATGTGCAGGTCTGTGAATTCCAGTATGGCGCGCTCGCGCGGAGAGAACCAGACGAGCGGCAGCCCCTCTATCGGCCAGGGGAAAATTCCACGGCGGTAAGCCTCCATGACATTTTCGGGCTGAAGGTCTCCGCCGATAGCCACAATGCCCTCGGGTGTGGCGTGTCTGGGGTCTGGAAAGCGTATGAGAGCCATCGCCGCCTAGCTTAAACTGGCGCTTCACAGAGCGGCAAGCCGAAGGAGCGACCGTAGCACGTGCGGTGCTGCAATCTCTTCGGACTGCTGGTATCTTATTGATGAGTGCCGGGCCGCACTCTTAAATATATGCCGAGACTAAACGCCGAGCCAGACGATGCGGTCGTCACAGAAAGCAAGAGCAAGGAGAAGCTCAAGCCGCCTCCGCTCTACAAGGTCCTGATACACAATGACGACTTCACGACGATGGACTTCGTCGTCTTCGTCCTGCAGACCGTGTTTCAGCGGACGGAGGCCGAGGCCGTCCGCGTCATGCTACAGGTACACACGCAGGGCATCGGCGTGGCCGGGATTTATACCTACGAGGTCGCAGAGATGAAGGCCGCCAAGGCTACCGAGCTGGCGCAGGCGCACGAGTACCCTCTGCTCTTTACGACGGAGGAAAGTTGAGGACGCCGCGCCGCATTCCCGTCGCAGAGATGCAACGAACACAATCTGGCCTCAAAAAGAATCCGAGCCTCCGGCGCGGCGCGTATATTATTTCTGAAGACTCACAGGAGGCTACGACCATGGACAGACGTTTCTTTCTCAAATCCACGATCACGCTCGGCGCTCTGGCCGGACTCTCCGGAATGCCGCTCCTGAGCGCTCTGGCTCAGGGAACACCCGCCGTGAGCAGGACGGACGCCCTGCCGTTCGCGAAAGTCATCAAGACCGATGCCGAATGGAAACAGCTTCTGACGCCGGAGCAGTACTACGTAACCCGTCAAAAGGGGACTGAGGCCCCCTACTCAAGCCCGCTCAACGACGTTCATGAGAAGGGCACGTTCGAGTGTGTGTCCTGCTCGCTGCCTCTCTTTAGCTCAAGCACGAAGTTCGATTCGCAGACGGGCTGGCCGAGCTTCTGGGCTCCGATCTCGAAAGTAAACGTGCGCGAGGAAGTTGATAGGAGCTTGCCCGAGACGCGAACCGAAGTTTTGTGTAACCGCTGTGACGCACACCTCGGCCATGTCTTCAACGACGGCCCGAAACCGACCGGCCTGCGCTACTGCATGAACGGCGTCGCGATGAAGTTCAGGAAAAAACAGAAGAGTTGACGTGTGCCCCCTCTTTGCCGGCGCAACTCAACGCCCCGCACAAACCCCGCGCCGCCGACAGCATCGCTCTTATCATAAGCGCTAAATGATGAGAGCGATGCTGTCGGCGCGAAAGCGTCTGCTGGTGCTTTGCCTCAAAGGCCACAACGGTGCTAAGTTTTCTCCGGGCATCAACGTCCGTCAATACTTGCAGGCAATATTTTGATGATAACCAGAGAATTACAGGCGACGCTCAGTGTGGCCGTCAATGAAGCGATTAAGCGGCGGCACGAGTACATCACGCTCGAACACCTGCTCTTTGCCTTGCTGCAGGAGGCAACGGCCAGCAACGTCCTGCGCCATTGCGGGGGCGACCTCGAAACTCTGCGTCGTGATCTGAGCGCATTCCTCAGCGACCAGTTGGAGCGCCTGCCCGAGAATCTCGAAGTGTTGCCGGAACAGACCTCGCAGTTTCGCTACGTGCTTGAGTATGCGATGTTGCAGGCCGAGGGCTCGGGCCAGAGAGAGGTCAACGGCGGGAACATCCTCGCGGCCCTCTATCAGGCGGAGCAATCGCACGCCGTCTACTTTTTGAAGAAGCAGGGAATCACGCGCCTGGATGTCCTGAACTACATCGCGCACGGCATCTCCAAGATTGCGGAAGAAACCGGAAGCTCCGCGGGCGAAGGCGGCGAGCTGGGCCTTGACGAAGACGGCGCGCAGGCGGTGCGCGACCCGCTCGAAGCCTTCACCACAGACCTCGTCGCGCGCGCAGCCTCGGGCCACATCGACCCGCTCATTGGCCGCACAGCGGAAGTCCAGCGCACCATACAGATACTCTGTCGTCGGCGCAAGAACAACCCGCTCTACGTCGGCGACCCCGGCGTCGGCAAGACGGCCATCGCCGAAGGGCTCGCCTTAAAAATTCAACGCGGCGAAGTCCCCGAAGTGCTGCTCAATGCGGAGGTCTACGCGCTCGACATGGGAGCGCTGCTGGCCGGGACGAAGTATCGTGGCGAGTTCGAGCAGCGTTTGAAGGGCGTCATCAATGCTTTAAGGAAGCGGCCCGGCTCAATCCTCTTCATCGACGAGATACACACCATCGTCGGCGCGGGCGCGACCAGCGGCGGCTCAATGGACGCCTCGAACATCATCAAGCCCGCGCTCGCTTCCGGCGAGATACGCTGCATCGGCTCGACGACCTATCCCGAATACAAGGCGGCCTTTGAGCGCGACCGGGCGCTGGCTCGTCGCTTTCAGAAGATAGAGGTGGGCGAGCCGACCATTGAAGAGACGGTGCAAATCCTCGCCGGGCTCAAGAGCTACTATGAAGAGCATCACGGGGTGCGCTACACGGTGGAAGCGCTCCGCACCGCCGCCGAGCTCGCGGCCAAGCACATACACGACCGCTTTCTGCCCGACAAGGCGATTGACGTGCTGGACGAAGCAGGGGCCGCCGTCAAGCTTTTGCCGCCGGACAAGCGGCCCAAGACGATTCGCCCGAAAGAGATCGAAACGGTCGTCTCGCGCATGGCGAAAATTCCACCGCGCTCGGTCGCCGTCTCTGAAAAAGAGCGCCTGCAAAATCTCAAGCGTGAGTTGCAGTCTGTCATCTTCGGGCAGGATCAGGCGATTGACGGGGTCGTCAACGCCATCAAGCTTTCGCGCTCCGGCCTCGGGCATCCGGAAAAGCCCATCGGCTCTTTCCTCTTCTCAGGCCCGACGGGTGTGGGCAAGACGGAGCTTGCCAAACAGTTGGCCCACGCGCTCGGCGTCGAATTCCTGCGCTTTGACATGAGCGAATACATGGAGGCGCACACCGTCTCGCGCTTGATCGGCGCGCCGCCCGGCTACGTCGGATTCGATCAGGGGGGACTCCTGACGGACGCGATCAATAAAACGCCGTACGCCGTGCTTGTCCTTGATGAGATAGAGAAGGCGCACCCGAATCTCTTCAACATCCTTCTGCAAGTGATGGATCACGCGACGCTGACGGACAACAACGGCAAGAAGGCAGACTTTCACAACGTCATCCTGATTATGACGACCAACGCGGGCGCGCGCGAATTAAGCGAAAAGGGCATAGGGTTTCAGACCGACGGAGGCGGCAAGGGCAAGGGACGCGGAGCGATAGAGCGCACCTTCAGCCCTGAGTTCCGCAACCGCCTCGACGCGTGGATAGCCTTCGAGCAGTTGCCGTTCGAGGTCATCGAGCGCGTCGTTGACAAATTCATAAATGAGCTTCGCGCGCAGCTCACGGACAAAAAGATCACCATCGAGTTGACGGAAGGTGCGCGCGCTTGGCTCGCCCGGCGCGGCTTCGACCGCCAGTTCGGCGCAAGGCCCATGTCGCGCCTGATTCAAACCAAGATCAAGCAGCCCCTCGCCGAACAACTCCTCTTCGGCGAAGCGCCTTCGGGCACGCGTGTCCTGATCGACGAGCGCGACGACGATATCTCAATCGAATATAAGCAGTAAGGCACGGATTAATCTGCAAGGAACGCAATCCCCCTCAGCGACGTAAATAAACATGACAGCCCGGGTGTTGAGAGCCACATTAAGCCGGTGTGGCATTCTCCCCTGACGCTTAGCCCCAGCGAGGGTATGAATGGTTGGCCCATTAGACAGGTCAGTACCGCCTGCGGTAGCGGGCGGGTGCTGGCGATGCTTGAGACCCGCCTGCTACCGCAGGCGGTACTGACCTGTCTCGCGCTCAATCGCAATGGAAGCTCACACAGATGTTCACCCAGCTAAGAATCGAATTCTACAAGCTCATTCGCTCGAAAAGCTTTTACCTCTCCTTCATCGCGCTGGTGGGGTTCGTCGCCCTGATGCTCTGGGGATTCTATTCCTACGCCGAGCGCAAGACGGGCGGGCAGGCCGCCGAGCAGTTCAAGTACACGTATGAATCGAAGAGCTACTTCAACGGGATGACCTTTGCGCTCTACTCTCTGATGTTCTCGTTCAGCCTGTTGATTCCCATCTTCGTCGCGATGACCGCCGGGGGGCAGATCGCGGGCGAGGCGCGCACCGGCACACTCAGAATGATCTGTGTGCGTCCGGTCTCGCGCGTCTCCATCTTCCTCTCGAAATTCCTGATGGTGGCCCTGCACGTCTACCTGCTGCTGGCTTTCTTCATCGCCTTGAACCTGCTGGTCGGTCTCCTGTTCATCGGGTGGGGCGACATAGAGTTGTATCCGGGGCCGCTCAATCTGGTTGACGAGCCGGGCAGGATAGTGCGCGACGAAGCGCTGTGGCGCTTCCTTTACGCGAGCTTTACGGGGACGTGGGCGCTGCTGGTGGTCGCCGCCATCGCCATGTTCTTCTCCGTCATCTTCGACACGCCCGTGATGGCCGTCGTCGCAACCCTCAGTATCTACGTCATGCTCTATATCATCGGTCGGATAGAGTTCTTCGAGCACCTGCGGCCCTACTTCTTCACGACCGACATGGATTTCTGGCGCGATGTCTTTAAGCCGGAGATTCCCTGGCGCAGCTTCTATCACTACGGGAGCATCTGCGGCGCTTACATCTTCGGGCTGCTGCTGGCCGCCGTCACCATCTTTGATCGAAAGGACATCACGACCTGAGAGATGTGGGCCAGGATTACATTGACGGCGCTTGCGCTTCTGATGATCGGCGGCGCGCTTCATTTCGAGCCTGTGCGCGAGCGCTCATTGCTCGGCACGAAGCCTGCGGACGGAGCGCGCCTGCGACTGATGACGTGGAACATAGGCTACGGCGACTTGGAAGCTGATTCGCGCGCGCACAACAAAGACCTGAAAGACGTGGCCGAAGCGATCATGACGCACGACCCCGAAGCCGTCGCCTTGCAGGAGTTGACCGGGCCGGAGCAGCTTGAAATCCTGCTCACACATCTCAAGCGTCGCTATCGCGGCGCGGTCTGCCCTTCGGACAAAAGTGATCGCGTCGAGGCCGTGCTCGTCAAAGACCAGCCGGCGCAGTTTGCGACGGTCGCCGCCGGTGAGAAATGCGTGCTCGCCGCGACCTTTCGCCTCAAAGGCGACGCGACCGAGATCACACTCCTCAGCGCGCACGCCGATGCCTTCAGCGCGGCCCGGCGACGCACCTTCACGGGCGAGGTCGTTGACTGGGCTCATCAGCGTCCCGCTAATAGCCTCGTCTTCATCGCGGGCGATTTCAATTTCGAGCTGCGGAGCGGAAACCAGTCAAACTTTTTTACGGACAACCTGAAAAACGATAGCGAATCCTATAGCTACGTGCTCCGGTATTTCCGTGACCTTGGCCGGAGCGCAGGCGAGACAGCCTTAAACGAGCGGCGCATCGATTACATCTTCGGGCCGAATGAGGATGCGCTCGTGCTGCGCCGCGCCGAAGTCCACAAAGGCGCAGCCGTGGGCCGCATGGATCACTTTCCGCTGCTGGTCGAAGTCGCGCTGCCATAGGGACGCGCCGAGAGAAAAGTTTTGAAAGGGAACTGGCAAAACGCAGGGATGAACGATAAGCCTTTCGCGGTGCTGCGCACGGAGCTGCTGACGAAGAGGTACGGACGCCGCTACGCCGTGGACAACCTCTCGCTGGAAGTCGAGCGCGGCGACATCTTCGGCTTTCTGGGCCAGAACGGCGCGGGCAAATCCACGACCATTCGCATGGCGCTCGGGCTCGTGCGGCCTACGCGCGGACAGGTGCGCCTGCTCGGTCAGGACGTGCGCCGTCATCCGCTGCGCGCTCTTCGTCGCGTCGGCGCGATCATTGAATCGCCCGCCTTCTATGAGCACTTCACCGGCTGGCAAAACCTGCGGCTGTTTGCGGCCATGTCCGGCGGCACGACCCCGCGGCGCATCGAGGAGATTTTAGATATCGTTGGCTTAAGGGAGCGCGCGCACGAGCCGGTGCGCGTCTACTCGCACGGCATGCGCCAGCGCTTAGGCATCGCGCAGGCGCTACTGCCCGCGCCCGAGTTCGTTATCCTCGACGAGCCGACGGACGGCCTCGACCCGCAGGGCATACGCGAAGTCCGGCTGCTCATCCGTCGCCTGCGCGATGAGCTTAACCTGACCGTGCTCTTGTCCAGCCACCTGCTCAACGAGGTGGAGCAAATCTGCAATCGCGTCGCCATCATAGATCAGGGGCGGCTGCTCTATCAGGGCACAATCGAAAAGCTCCTGACGGCGAACAAGACGATCAAGCTGACCGTAGACCGCCCTGAGGAAGCCTATCAACTACTCTCCGCCGACCCGTCCCTCTCCGTCCGTCGCAACGGCTCTGAGTCTCTCTACGTCGAAGTGGCCGACGAGCATATCCCACTCGTCAACGCCCTGCTCGTCGAGAGCGGCTTTCGCGTCAGCGAGCTCTCGCCACAGCGCGAAACTCTTGAGCATGTCTTTCTGCGTCTCACCGAAACCAGCCTCCCCAAAGAAGGAACGAACAGGGATTGATAGAGATTGTCAGGGTGAAAACTGAAAGCAGCATAAAAACTAAAGGCATTACTGCATCAATTGTTCACAGCTTTTTCTTTATCCTGACCACCTCCGTCCGTCCCTGTTAATTCTTCGCAGTGATTTTAGTCAAAGGATTTCAAATCCGGCTCTACCCATTCGGCGCGTGCTTCCCGGGACATCAAACGCTCGCGCGTGTAGTACTCCAGAGGCAGGCGGCTATCGCCGCAACGCTCGATCAATCCGTTGGCGAGGAGAACGAGCGAGGACTCGCGCGAGGCGGTCTCAAGGTAAAGACTGACCATGTGCATCCAGAAAAGGGTCATGGTTTCGTGATAACCGCTCGTGCGCGTCGTGATAATCCCATTGGCCTCGTTGTAACGCTTGATCAGGGCGCGCACCAGCCGCACCGCCTCCGGCCATGGATGACGCAGGGTGTACCAGAGCGCGACCGTCAAATGAGCCTGATGCGTCCAGCGCTCGCGCGGCAACAGGCACGACTCGAAGTTACGCACAAGGCACTCGATCTCCGCCGTGCTGCGATAGTGTGTTGCTTTATGTTCGAGAACTGAAACGCTCATCTCTGCTCCCTTCAAAATAGTGTAGCGACGACAAGGTTTTGTGGAAACAACGTTCCGGTGCTCTGCTCCTGAGCTACCGGCGCTGGCGCAGCCGGGCCGGGATTTGCACCCGGCGTCCCTCGGATTTGATGTAGTTCCCACGGCATTCGTCGCTGTTAATGAGTATTCAGCAGTCAGTTCCCAGTAACGGGGAGAGAACTGATAACTGATTGTTAAATGGCGACAAGGATCGGTGAGAGTTGCGACCACGTTGCCGTGGTCTCTCGCCCATAAAAAGCGAAGGGCGAGGCGGGAATCGAACCCGCTTTACCATGTACTCCGCACCAGCATTCGCCAAATCAAATGCGACCATCAATCTGCAATCGAGGCCGACGAGAAAATCAACGAGACTTCGAGCACCATTCCCAATGATGTAGTCCCGATAAGCATTCGGCCTCGCAGGATGAAGGATGAAGTAGATGCATCGGAGCATTCCTTTCATCGTTGTCGCCTTCATCCTTCATCCCTTTCTTTCAAGGCTTACCGACTCGATAACGCCGAGCCAGTGTGCTCCGTTCAGGCGACCGCGAGCGAATTCGGCGATCACGTCAAAGACCTGATCCGAGAATCCGCCGATGTTGAGGATGTCTTCACGCTCCCTGGCCTGCGTCGTCGCGTAGGGCTGCACGTCCAGACAGACCATGCGCGCCGAAGGGTTACGCTGCCTGAAGATATTCCACTCCTGCATCGTCGCCGTTCCACGACCGTACGGGGCATCGACCCACGACTCGTAGTCCGAGACGAAGATGACCAGATCGCCCTTTGCCCGGCGACGGTTGAGCAGGGCCAGCGGTGCGCTGCAATTGGTTCCGCCTCCGCCGATCATCGCCAGCCTTGCGGCATTCGTCATCACGCTGTCGCGCGGGTTCAAGCGCACGTCCACGACATCCTGCTCGAAAGGAATGACCTCTGCGTCGGGGTTACGGCGCAGCACGGCAGCCGCGACCAGCGCCGCGACATCGATGCATCTCATACGGCTCGTCGCGCCCTTGCGCTGGCCCGTCACGGCGGTATGCGTCATCGAGCCCGAGACATCAGGGCAGACGTAGACCTTGCCCTCTATCTCCGGCACGTTTCGGATGGCGACCTCCATCGCATCCTGTAGCGCATCACGAACGACCGCCGGAACCGCCTCGTCCGTCATCATGTAAGCCGCCATCAACTGGTAAGGGAAGACGCGCGCTCTGGCGATTGCGCCTTCGTCGCGAAGGCGGGCCGCGATCAGCTCCGTCATCCCCGGCTCGTCAAAGACGCCGTGGCGCGCAAACGTGTTCAGGTTCATGCGCGTCATCTGCCAGGGGGCGTGGCGCGCGATCTCCGCCCAGTCCTTCCTGCTCAGCTCCAGCGCCGTCAGCATCTGGAACGAAACTCGCGGCAAAGCCAGCGTCTCGCCCGCCTTGAAAGCCTCCAAAGCGCGGACGATCTCCGGCAGCGCCTCGCGGTCATGCGCGCGGCCAATGAAGTAGCCGTAGAGCGCCGCGCGCCCCTCATCCGAAGGCTTCGGGTGAACCATCTTGATGATGTCCGCGAGCGAAGGGCTCTGGCCGACGCTCGCGCCGAGCAGGGCCTCGGCGTCGCGCGCCTCAAGCCACTCGCGCACCAGCCGCTTCGGAGCCGTGCCGAGCGACTTGCGGCCCACCGCGCCCGAACGCATGATCTGCACGAAGTTACGCAGCATCTTTCCGTTGTCGATGACGCGGTGAAAGATTGCCCCGAGCAGCTCGCGGTCTTTGACCGCCAGCACGGCGCACAGGAGCGCGGGCATGTCCTTCATCCAGCCGCGCTCGCGCGCATAGATGGCCGTGCGTGCGATGAACTCGGCCTCGACGGGCTCGCACATCTCAAGCACACGCGTAAGCTGCTGTTCGGCGCTCGCGTAGAAGGTCGCGTTCAGGCATCCCGTCACGGCGTACTGCGCCAGAGCATGCTTCGGCGTGAAAGCGTAAGCCGGTGCGCGCTCCTCGTTGACAGCATCCGTCGCAGGCAGAAGCCTGCCGACCAGCGACTTGAACAGGTTCTTGTTAGCCATTTTAAAAACCTCCCGTCGAACGTCATTCCCTCTAAACGTCCGAGCAGAATTCACTCTCCAAACTTTCCTGCGAAAATCGAAGCACCTTTTGTGTGTGAGAGAGTCTGGCTGCGGGAGAAGGATTCAAACCTTCAATCTCCGAATTCAAAGTCCGGCATGTTACCCGTTACACCATCCCGCAACGGTCGAAAGAATCGGGGCGCCGGGACTCGAACCCGGAGCCTTGCGGTTATCTGCCGCTAATACAGGGTATAAGCCTGCTGCTCTACCGATTGAGCTACGCCCCGCCGGATGGCCCTGAAGTTGGTCGGAACGGTAGAACTCGAATCTACAACCTTCTGCATGTCGCGCAGACGCTCTAACCGTTTGAGCTACGTTCCGAAAGAGGAATGGTCGCGGAGTCAGGACTTGCACCTGCATCGCTCGATTATCGGTCGAGTGCTCTGGCTGCTTGAGCTACACCGCGAAATTTTTAGGCCGGGTCGGATTTGAACCGACGATCCTCCGCTTAAAAGGCGGATGCTTTCGGCCACTTAGCTACCGGCCTCTAAGAGAGATCAACTGTGGCGGAAGGATTCGAACCTTCGATGCCCGCATTAACAGTGCGGTGCCTTACCGCTTGGCTACGCCACATCAGCAACACCTCGAGCACCACGGAAGGCGGGAGACACAAGAGGAAGGCGGAAGGATGAAGGATGAAGGATGAAAGAAATGCTTTAATGACTTTCACGTCTTAATAGCTTTTACTTCATCCTTCATCCTTCCGCCTTCATCCTTCCTCTCGTGTCCGTCTTGGTGGTGAGTTCGGGTGAGGACTTTTTCGGACTGGTTGCGGGAGCAGGAGTTGAACCTGCCGGTTTCGGCTTATGAGGCCGGCGAGCCGCCCTTGCTCTATCCCCGCGCGATGTTGGCTGCGGTGATGAGATTTGAACTCACATCATCTCGTTTACAAGACGAGCGCTCTCATGCCATTTGAGCTACACCGCAAAGAAAGATTTTGGTAGACCGGGAGGGATTCAAACCCTCACAAGAAGTTTGCAGGACTTCTATGCTGTCAATTACATCACCGGCCCATGCGTGTGTCTCCGTTGAAAGAGAAGTTGGTAGCTGTGGGCGGGATTGAACCGCCGACCTCCCGCTTATGAGGCGGATGCTCTAGACCATCTGAGCTACACAGCCATGACCTTGGAGGCTCGCGGAGGAATTGAACCTCTTGCCTTCCGCCCGGCTCTTTGTGGTGCGGTTTAGAAGACCGCCGCCGGGAACGCGAGCCGAAAAACTTGTGAAGGCGATGGTGAGATTCGAACTCACACGGTGGTTCTTTACGAGAGAACTGCTCTGCCAGTTGGAGCTACATCGCCGCAGGTGAAAAAGTTGGCCGGGGCGTGAGTGACCAGCACGTACTCTTGCTCCACAGTCGCACGACAGTCGCGTTCTGCCGGGATGAGCCACGCCCCGAGAAGATTTTTGGTGGCCGGTGAAGGATTTGAACCTTCGACATCCTGTTTGTAGGACAGGCGCTCTGGCCGACTGAGCTAACCGGCCTGCGTTTGAAAATTGGTGGGCGGAGTTGGAATCGAACCAACCTGTCGAGGTCTTCAATCTCGCGCTAATCCATCTCAGCTATCCGCCCCCCGCAAAAGCCCGCTCGCGCGCGGCAGAGGGCGAGCCCCTCGGAGACCTGCCCTCTTCCTTTACGCCGTACGCTCCCTCTCGCCGGATGAAACCTCTCGCGGCTCATCCAGAAACAGGTACTTTCTCCATTCAACGCGCGCCTCGGCATAGTGGCAGAGCACTACTCTTTCGAGGCGCACGCGCAATGCCGACTGTGTGGTCAGCAGAGGCATACGCGCCTCTTCCGGCGTGCGATTGCCCTTGCGGTTGTTGCATGCGAGACACGCCGCGACGATGTTGACGGGCGTGTTCTCGCCGCCGCGCGAGCGCGGATGAATGTGATCGAGCGTCAACTCTGCCGGGCTCTTCTTCAGGCCGCAATACTGGCAGCGAAACTTGTCGCGCATGTAAATCCGCAGACGCTTCATGACGGCGGCTTCTCTGCGACGGCGCACGTTGATATAGGTGCGACGCCTGATGACCGAAGGAACCGGAAACTCGGCGTGTGGTGTGCGAAGCACGCGTGTGCCGTCGAATTCCTCGACCGTAACCGTTTGTTTCCAGACCATGATGACCGCGCGCGCCACGCTGACTGTACCGAGCGGCTCGTATGTCTGGTTGAGCAGTAAGACTCGACCATTAAGTGCCATGACCCGGCACCTCCTTTCTT
The DNA here is from genome assembly GCA_036389675.1 of Pyrinomonadaceae bacterium. GTDB lineage: Bacteria > Acidobacteriota > Blastocatellia > Pyrinomonadales > Pyrinomonadaceae > DASQYE01. The sequence continues at coordinate 388,856 of DASVWI010000021.1, read as the reverse complement.
CGTGTATGTGGCGATAGGCTTCCGAGGCCCTCAGCCGTCAGGAGTTGAAGCGAGCAGCCGGATTTGAACCGGCGATGCTGGATTTGCAATCCAGTGCCTTGGACCAGCTTGGCGATGCCCGCTCGGAAAAGTTAAAGCCCGCGACGAGAATCGAACTCGTGTCTCAGCCGTACAGGGGCTTCGGCTCTGGCCGAAATCTAAGCTACGCAGGCGCGTGGGATTGGAACGGGAGAAGGGCTTCGAACCCTCGACACGAGATTGGAAGTCTCGGGTGTTGCCATCTACACCACTCCCGCAGAAGAGAACCCCCGACAGGACTTGAACCCATACCTGATTCGTTCGAAGCGAACCGCTCTTCCGTTAAGCTACGGGGGCCTGAAAGTTTTTGAAGCATCGTATCGGATTCGAACCGATGTCCCGGCATTGGCAACGCCGTGTCTTCGACCGAGCTGGACCAACGATGCGGAAGAATGGTCGGAGTGGGAGGAATCGAACCTCCGTGAACTTGTTCCCAGGACAAGTGCCTGAAGCCACTAGGCTACACTCCGTAAAAATGGATGCCCCCGGTGAGATTTGAACTCACGCCTGATGGATTAAGAGTCCACCGCTCTGCGCTAAGCTACGGGAGCGAAAAAGCGGAACTGGACGGACTCGAACCGTCATCGGCTTGGTTGACGACCAAGTGCCTCACCTCTCGGCCACAGTCCCACGGCTGGATGCTGGCAGCGCGTATCGGATTTGAACCGATGAACTCTTGATTGAAAATCAAGCGGCTTTAACCTGACTTGCCCAACGCGCCGCAACGGTTTGGGTTGATCGGCGGGACTTGAACCCGCACCGACTGCATTCACAGTGCAGCGCTCTGCCTCAATTGAGCTACGATCAACATAGAGTGTTCTGATAGGGCGTGTGGGACTTGAACCCACGATCTCTTGATTGAAAATCAAGCGGCTTGACTCTGCTTGCCTAACGCCCCGCGTGAAAAGTTGAATGCGCGTGGAAAGAGTCGAACTTTCACTCTCACGGGTTTTGAAGCCGCGACCTCTGCCAGTTGGGTTACACGCGCAAGCCTGAATTGTAGTGCGGAAGGAGAGACTCGCGCCTCTCAGGAGCAAAGGTTTAAGCTTTGCATGTCTGCCCGGTTGCATTACTTCCGTGCCCGAAGGCAATGCTGGAGAAGGGAGTTGAACCCTCACTGAGATTTTCGTCTCACAGCGACCTCAGCGCTGCGCGTTTACCAGTTACGCCACTCCAGCTCAAGCGAATACCGACGGAGGGATTCGAACCCGTCACTGTCTAGTTTCTAAGACTAGCGCCTCCTACCGTTGGGCTACGTCGGCTCAGGAAAACTTTTGCCCCCTTGAAAATCTTGATGTCCCCGGCAAGAATTGAACTTGCGTGTGCTGGCTTAGGAGACCAGTGCCTCATCCGCTCGGCCACGGGGACACTAAAGTTGGCTGCAACGCAGGGATTCGAACCCCAATTTCCGGTTTCAGAGGCCGGCGTCCTGCCCTGTTGGACGACATTGCAAAAAAGTATTGAATGAACCTGGCACGATTTGAACGTGCGGCCTCAACCTTCGCACGGTTGCGCTCTTGTTCCGCTGAGCTACAGGTTCAAAGGCAAGGATGAAGGCGGAAGGATGAAGGATGAAGTAAAAGCAATGCTAGCCGAATGATTCAATTAACATTGCCTGACTTTTCATCCTTCCGCCTTCATCCTTCATCCTTTCTTTTCTGGCGGAGGGTGCGGGAGTTGAACTCGCATGGGCCAGTTGTTGGCCCGGCGGTTTTCGAGACCGCTGCCATACCAGATTAGGCGAACCCTCCGTAAGTTGAATCGGAAAGAGTTTGGCAGAAGCACTCAGAGTCGAACTGAGATCAACGATTCTGGAGACCGCCGTGTTTCCATTTACACCATGCTCCCAGGCAAATGCATGTGGTAGGACTCGCACCTACGTAGTCCGCCGGACGCCTGATCTACAATCAGGTGCTTTTGCTGCTCAGCCACACATGCAAAACTGAATTCGTTATGTTAAAAAATAGATGAAGGCAGAAAGAGAGGCGCGTGCCCAAGACACACTTCGGCGCACACTTCTACCGGAGGACTTTCGACCCTGGGACTCTCGCAAAGCAACGGGGTCAATCGTCCTGAAGAAGGCCAGACTCCCTGCCTTCATCTTTCACACAAAAAGGTACTTCGATTGTCAAACAACAGACGAGAGCGGGCCACTTCAACAGGGAAGTCCAGCCCGCTCCAAGCAATTCTCTTAAACTTTTTGTTTGAGATTGGGAGCGGGATGCCGCTCCCGCTTTGCTAAAACTGATTCTGACGGCTATCCGAAAACTTGAGGTTTTCGAGATTTTGTCCGCGTCTTTGCACGCGACCGCCGACGATTATGTAGGTCGGTAACGAACGCTGACACGTGGCGGACATGGCCGTAGTGGGCAGGCCCATGGTGGGCTGCCACGCGGCCCGCGCCGCTTTGCCATGTATGTTTGTCAGGTTCGTTAGCATCGAAGTTTATCTCTCTCTTGCTTTCATCTATCGTGCGCGAAAGCAACCGCGCATGTATAAGGCAAGACCGTTTACTCTGTCAAGAACTTTTTTCGTTCCCCTTAAAAGATGTACGCTTCAACCTAATGGGTTGCCCGCGCTCTTTCGTTCACAGCAATTCAAACCATCACGCATATCCCTCAGTATAGAATCATTGGCCGGAAAATTCCGCAGATAAATTTTCCGCCCGCGCGTCAATGCTATAATCCTCTCTCAGAAGCGAACGTCTGATTTCAGGAGTCTGAGAGCCCAGTGCCATTAAGCCCCGGCAACAAGCATCTCGCAGCGACGCTGTCGAAGACCTTCAATGATCTGCGCTCTCCGCGAGCGACGCGAGAGCGCCGAACAGCTTTGCTTGTCGGCAAAGGGCGGGGTAAGATTCTGCCAGCCCGGAAACTAATAGAGCGATGGCCGAGTCGTCTTGCTTTGGAGATTGATGACGGCGTGATATCCATGATGAGTCGTTCCCTCGTCGAGCCGCACCGGAGCACCTCCGCAGATGATCTCTTATCGAGCATCGGAGGCACGCCTTTGATTCGCCTGCGGCGCGTGGCGAGCGAACTGCCGGGGGGAGTCGAAGTCTATGCCAAGGCGGAGCATCTGAACCCGGGCGGTTCGGTCAAAGATCGCGCCGCGCTCGCGATGATTCTCGCGGGCGAGAGAGAGGGAAAACTCTTTCCCGGCAAAACCATCCTCGATGCGACGAGCGGCAATACCGGGATCGCCTACGCCATGATCGGCGCTGCGAGGGGCTATCCGGTCACGCTCTGCCTGCCGAAGAATGCGAGTGTGGAGCGCAAGCACATGCTTCGTATCTACGGCGCAGAGCTGATTGAGACAGACCCAGGCGCGGCGACCGACGGCGCGCAGCTTCGCGCACGCGCGATGGCTCTGGCCGAGCCGGAAAAGTATTTCTATCCAGACCAGTACAACAACGATGCCAACTGGCGCGCGCATTACGAAGGCACAGCGCCGGAAATATGGGAGCAGACCGGCGCATCGATCACACATTTTCTGGCCGGGCTTGGGACTTCGGGCACGTTCGTGGGCACGGCGCGGCGTTTGAAAGAGTACGATCAAAACGTTCGCGTCGTATCGATGCAGCCGAACTCACCCCTGCACGGGCTCGAAGGCATGAAACACATGGCGACGGCGCTCGTCCCCGGCATCTACGACCCGTCGCTGGCAGACCTGAGCGTAGAGGTCGCGACCGAGGACGCACAGGAGATGACGCGCCGCCTCGCGCGCGAAGAGGGATTGCTGGTCGGCACAAGCTCGGGCGCGAACGTCTTCGCCGCCCTGAGGCTCGGGCGCTCCTTAGCGCCGGGGGCTGTCGTCGTCACAATCCTGTGTGACGGCGGCGAGAAGTATTTGAGCGAAAGCTTCTGGAAAGAGCAGCAGTGATGATTACGCTCGATGCAAAGCGGGGGGATGAAATTCGTCGTCACGGCGAAGCGGAGTACCCGCACGAGTGCTGCGGGCTGCTCATAGGGAGTTTTGCTGAGGACGGGCACAAAGGCGTCGTCGAAGTTTATCCGATCTCGAATGCGCGCGAAGAGGATGCAAGGCATAACCGCTCGCTGATCACGCCCGACGAATACATGCGCGGCGAGCGTTATGCGCGCTCGCTCGGTCTGGATATCGTCGGCAATTACCATTCGCACCCGGATCACCCGGCTGTGCCTTCGCGGTTCGATCTGGAGCACGCCTGGCCCACATGGTCTTACATCATCGTCTCCGTGCGCGAGGGCCGCGCAACCGATCTTCGCTCCTGGGAGATGGAGACTGACCGCTCGCGCTTTAACGAAGAAGAGTTGACGACGGGGAGCGACCGGCCATGATACGCCGCACGGAGGTGAATCACAGGTTGATCTTGCTGGCGTGCCTCGCGCTCTGTGCGCTCGGCGCATCGCGCGGCGCGGCGCAGGAGTTGAATGAAGGGGCGGGCGACGGGGCGCGCAAGTTCGATGAGTTTGGCCGGATCGGCGGCTGCGACTATGGTGCGCGGCTGGACAATTTTGCCATCCACCTGCAAAACGAGCCGACCGCCGACGGCTACATCGTCTGCTACGGCCCGGAAGGCGAGGGCTCCGGGACGGGGAACAGCGCGCTCAGCGTGGCGAAGGATTACATGGTCAACACGCGCGGCCTCGACGAAGGACGCATCAAGACGATTTACGCCGGGCCATATAAAGAATGGAATGATGCGGCGACGCAGCTTTGGATAGCCCCGCGCGGCGCGCCTCCGCCCGAGCCCGTCAGATACGATACGCGGCCTGAAACTTTTACAGGGAAGTTTGAAGAATTTGAGGCTTGGGACGACATCGGCTCTTACGCAGAGGGAGGCACAGGGCCGACGCACGGCGATGTGCATCGCGCCAGCTTCGCCTCCATCGTCCATCGGCAAGCGGACGCGAGCGTCTGGGTCGTCGCCTATAACATGAAGGGAGCCGTCCCCGGCGCGTGGCGCAGGATTACTAAACAGCTCGTCAGCGACTTGCGGGACGGCTACAAAATAGAGGCGGAGCGGATAAAGATTATTTACGCCGGCTACAGGGAACGGCAGCGGAAGAAAGAAGATGAAGTTGAAGGAGCAAGGGAATCGTCCGCGTTCGTGCAGCTCTGGATTCTTCCGAAAGATGCGCCGCCGCCCGCCGCCGAAGTCAAAGAGGCCGAGGAAAGGCCAGCCGAAGCGGTGCAGTTAAGCGCCAATGATGCTTTTCAGATGAGGGATGAGGCGGAAGCACGCCGCGTCTTCGAGGGCTTCGCCGACGTGCTCAGAAGCGATGAGAAGCTCAACGCGTGCCTGATCGTTCGTCTGCCGAACAAGGCTGAAAAGAAGGTCGCCGGTGACGAAGCGCCCACAACCAACGACGCGCCGGACGAGGCGGCGAAGCCGTCGGAAGTGCCGAAAGTCGACCTGCTGGCGCTCGTTGAAAAATGGAAAGCCGATTTGGTCAGGGACTACGCAATTTCCGAGCATCGCCTCGTGGTGATGACGGGCCAAGCGGACGAGTGGAGCAACGGCGTTATCGAAACATGGATTGTTCCGTCCGGCGCGGCGCTGCCCGACCCGAGCCCTAAGCCTGAGATGGAAGCTACGGATGAGACGAGTGAAGGCGATACGTTGTTCGCCGCTGAAGAGGGAATGCCGAAGGAGTTTTGATCATGCCAGTGACGATTTCCATACCGACCGCGCTGCGCCAGTATGCCGGCGGCAATTCGGAGCTAAAGGTCGAAGCCGCGACCGCCGGCGAAGCGCTTGAGCGCCTGACAGAGACGCACGCAGAGCTTCGCAAGCATCTTTACAACGACCAGAACGCGCTCAGAAACTTCGTCAACGTCTACGTCAACGACGAGGACATACGCCACGCCGACGGGCCGCGAACGCCGGTCAAAGACGGCGATACGATTATGATCGTGCCCTCGATTGCGGGCGGGACGGCGACGACCGAAGATGAGGTCGCGGTCGGGCTGCCCTCGCTTTCAAACGAAGAGATTGCGCGCTACAGCCGCCACCTGATCATGCCGGAGGTCGGCATGGAGGGCCAGCGTCGTCTGAAGGCCGCGAGCGTGTTGATGATCGGCACGGGCGGATTGGGTGCGCCGACGGGGATGTATCTTGCGGCGGCTGGCATCGGTCGCATGGGGATAGTCGACTTCGACGTGGTTGACGAATCCAACTTGCAGCGACAGATCATTCACGGTACACGTGATGTCGGGCGTCCGAAGATCGCTTCGGCGCGCGACCGTCTGGCCGATATCAATCCGCACGTTCACATCGAAACTTACGAGACGCGCCTGACGAGCGAGAACGCGCTTCGCTTGTTTCGTGATTACGACATCATCGTTGACGGCACGGACAATTTCCCGACGCGCTATCTGGTCAACGACGCGTGCGTGCTCGCGGGAAAGCCGAACGTCTACGGCTCGATCTTTCGTTTCGAGGGACAGGCGAGCGTCTTCTGGGCCGAGCGCGGCGCGTGCTATCGCTGCCTCTATCCAGAGCCGCCTCCGCCCGGCCTCGTGCCCTCCTGCGCCGAGGGCGGCGTGCTCGGCGTGCTGCCCGGCATAGTCGGCGCGATTCAGGCCAGCGAGACCATCAAGCTCATCCTCGGCGGCGACAGTCGCCCGCTCATCAATCGCCTGCTGCTGTTCAACGCATGGGAGATGCGCTTTCGCGAGCTGAAGCTGCGGAAAGACCCGCAGTGTCCCATCTGCGGCGAACACCCGACGATCAAAGCATTGATTGATTACGAAGAGTTCTGCGGGCTGAAGGCGCAGGATGAGACCAGTCAAACGGAGGAGCAGAAGATGGAAGAGATTACCGCCACCGAATTGAAACAACGCTTAGACCGCGGCGACGACATTCAGATCATCGACGTGCGCGAGCCCCACGAGTACGACATCGCGCGTATCCCTGACACCAGGCTGATACCGCTGGGCCAGGTTATGAATCGCATGAGCGAGATTGACCCGAGCCGCGAAACTGTCATGCATTGCAAGATGGGCGGGCGCAGCGCCAAGGCCATAGAGGCGCTCCAACGCGCCGGCTTCGCGGGCCGCCTCCTGAACCTCAAGGGCGGCATCACGGCATGGTCGAACGAAGTTGACCCGAGCGTGCCGAAGTATTAAGAGCAAGGATGAAGGCGGAAGGCGGAAGGATGAAAGAAAGGCTTTAATGCTTTTACTTCATCCTTCCGCCTTTCATCCTCCTACCAAATCTTCACCTGAACATTTTCGGCGCGTATCCCCCTATCGCCGGGCTTGCAGCCGAACGCCTGAAAGAACTCGGGCATGTTCGAGACCGGCCCCATGACGCGGAAACGCGGCGGCGAGTGCGGGTCTGTCGCCAGCATCAGCCGTAGTATCTCCGGGCGTGAGTTGCGCCGCCAGCCCTGCGCGAACGCCAGAAAGAATCTCTGCTCGGGCGTCAGCCCGTCAATCAATGGCGGGCGCGGTTTGCCCTCCATTGATTTCTGAAGCGCAAGGTAAGCGATCTTGAGCCCGCCAAGGTCCGCTATGTTTTCGCCAAGGGTCAGCTTGCCGTTGATGTGCAGGGCTTCAAGCGGCACGTAGTCGTTGTACTGCGTTTCGATGATTGCCGCCCGCGCGTTGTAGTTCTTCACGTCCTCAGCCGTCCACCAGTCCCTGAGATTGCCTTCGGCGTCGAACTGCCGGCCCTGATCGTCGAAGCCGTGCGTCAGCTCGTGGCCGATGATGCTGCCCACTCCGCCGTAGTTGACGGCGTCGTCGGCTGTGGGGTCGAAGAAGGGCGTCTGAAGAATGCCAGCCGGAAAGACTATCTCGTTGAAGTTCGGATTGTAGTAAGCATCGACGGTCGGCGCGGTCATGCCCCACTCCGTTCGATCAATCGGTTTGCCGATCTTGTTAAGGTTGCGCCGGAACTCGAACTCGTCGGCGCGCATCGCGTTCAGGACGTAGGAGCCGCCGTCGATGTCCAAAGCGGAATAGTCGCGCCACTTGTCCGGGTAGCCGACCTTGACGTTGATGGCGTCCAGTTTCTTCAGGGCCTGCTGGCGCGTCGCCTCCGTAATCCAGTCCAGCACTTTGAGACGGTCGCGCAGCGCCGCCTTGAGATTCGCTATCAGCTCCTGTGCTTTGGCCTTCGCCTGCGGGCTGAAACTGCGCTCGACGTAGAGTTGGCCCAGGGCTTCCCCGAGCGATGCGTCGGTGGCGGCCAGAATGCGTTTCCAGCGCGGCCTCAACTCCTTTGTGCCGCGAACGATCTTACCGTTAAAGTTGAAATCCTCGTTGACGAAGGCGGAGCTGAGACGGCTTGCCTGATTGTTGATGAGCTGCCAGCGCAGGTACGTCTTCCAATCATTGACGGGCACGCTCGTCAACATCCGCCCGACCTCTTTGTAGAAGTCCGGCTGCGCGACGTTGATGTCGCCGGGGTCAGCGAGGCCGAGCGATTTGAAGTAACGATTCCACTGGAAGCCGGGCGTCAGCGCGTTAAGCTCCGAGAGCGTCATCTTGTGATAGGTGGCGTTGGGGTCGCGCTCCTCAACCGGCGTCATAGAGGCGCGCGCGAGCCGCGTCTCCATGTCCATGACGGTCTTCGCCTGCGCCGCGGCCTGTTCGGGCTTGTCGCCCAGCAGCTCGAACATACGCGCGATGTGCGCGACGTACTGCGCGCGTATCTCTTTAGACTTATCGTCTTCCTTGGTGTAGTAGTCGCGGTTCGGCAGGCCGAGGCCGCCCTGATAAAGCCATGAGATGATGCGCGTGCTGTTCTTGTAATCCTGATAGGCGAAGAAGTTGAAGGCGGGCGAGGTGTTGTACCTGTGAAGGCGCGCCAATTCGTCTTGCAGCGTGAGAATGTCCCTGACGGCCTCTATGCGCGCGAACTCCTGTGCGAGCGGCTTCGCGCCTTCGCTTTCAATGCGCGCCTCGTCCATGCCGCTGCGGTAAAAGTCGCCGACCTTGCGACGCGGGCTGCCCTTCGGCGCGTTCGTGTCTTTGGCGGCGTCTTCCAGTATCTGATGCAGCACCTCGAAGTTCTTCTCCGTCAATTCGCTGCCTGCGCCCCAGCTTGAGCGGTCGGCTGGAATAGGATTGTCCTTAATCCAGTTTCCGTTGGCGTACTGATAAAAATCCTCGCAGGGCTTCGCGGTCGTGTCCATGTATTTGAGAATCACGCCGCGCCCCTGTTGTCCTCCGGCGCTCGGCGTCTGGCCCACGATAGTATTGAACGGCAGGCAGAGCGCGACGAGCAGCGCTAGAAACGCGTTTCTTTGATTTTGTCTATTCAATTGAACACCTCTTTTCAGTGACAGGCCAAAGTGGCCTCTAGTGGTGAGTATTCTGACGGAGGCGTTTACGTAAAATGGCCGTGTGAGGTTTCAGCAATTCAGACTGGTAGACGGCGGCTGGCGATGAGCAATTCGGCGTTGAGGATGGCCGCCCCGGCTGCGCCGCGAATCGTATTGTGGCTGAGCGCGACGAAACGATAATCCATCACAGGGTCTCGCGAGATGCGCCCGACCGTCACACTCATGCCGCCGCCTGCGTCGCGGTCGAGACGTGGCTGTGGGCGATCAGGCTCGTCGCGCACGATGATGGGGTGCTCCGGCGCGCTGTGCAGGCGCATCTCCTGCGGCAGCGAAGTGAAAGAGCTGAGCGCATCCTTAATCTCCTCTATCTCCGCGCGCCGGGCCAAACGGACGCGCACCGCCGCCATGTGACCGTCCGAGACGTTGACGCGATTGCACTGCGCGCTGACCAGCATGGGCGCGCCCGACACAAAGCCTTCTTTCACCTGTCCCAGAATCTTCAGCGTCTCGGTCTCTATCTTCTCTTCTTCGCTCTCGATGAAGGGCAGCACGTTGTCCGTAATGTCCAGAGAGGCGACGCCCGGATAGCCAGCGCCGGAGAGAGCCTGCATCGTCGTGGCGACGACCGACTCGACGCCGAAACGCGCTTCGAGCGGCGCGAGCGCAAGCGCCAGCATGATCGTTGAGCAGTTCGGATTGGTGACGATAAAGCCGCGGTCGTAGCCGCGCGACTTCTTCTGGCCGTCAATCATGGAGAGATGCTCGTGGTTGATCTCGGGGATAAGGAGCGGGACATCTCGCTCCATCCTGTAGGCGGACGAGTTGCTGATGACCGGATAGCCTGCGCGCGCGAAAGCATCCTCAACCTCGCGCGCCGCGCCCGACGGCAAACTGGAAAAGACCAGATCGCAATCGAGCGGCGGTCGCGGCGGCTCAACCATGAGAGCTTTGACGTACTGCGGCATCTCGCCCGCCAGCCGCCAAGCGCAAGCCTGCGCGTAGGGCTTTCCCTGCGAGCGGTCAGACGCCGCCAGCGCCGTCACTTCAAACTGCGGATGAGCTTCCAGCAGTTGAATAAAACGCTGCCCGACAGTTCCCGTCGCCCCCAGAATGCCCACACGATACTTTTCACTCATCACCATATCCTCCAAAAGCAGATGTCAGATGCCGGATGTTAGTAAGAATAGCTTGCTCTTTAACCGATTACATCTGCTTTATCGCTTCTTTCATGCGTCGTATGCCTTCGGCCAGAGCGGGCAGGTCTGCACAGAAGGAGACGCGCAGGTATCCTTCGGATTCGCTGCCGAAGGCCGAGCCGGGAACTGTTATCAAGCCCCGGGCCAGTATCGCTTCGGCGACCTGCATCGAAGCGCCGTACCGGCCCACGTCAACCATCGTATAAAAAGCTCCGTCGGGTGTGACGGCGCGTAAATGCAAGTCGCTTTCGATTAGTCCGAGAAGATAATCGCGCCGCTCGCGAAAGATACGGCGATGCTCCGTGCGCGCTTCTTCCGCCTCCTTACTCCATGCCGCGAGCGCGGCCTTCTGCGAGATGGTCGAAGCGCAGGTCGTGACGTAGCCGTGAAGAATGAGCGCGCTCTTGATCACCTCCTCGTCACCGCACATCCAGCCCAGACGCCAGCCCGTCATGCTCATGGATTTTGACAGGCCGCCGATCACAATCGTGCGCGCGAAGTGTTCAGAGACGGATGACGGGCGCGTCTCGGCGTAATAAAGCTCACGGTAAATCTCGTCGCTGATAATATAGGCGCTGCTCTCTGCAAGTGCTCGGGCCATCGCCGCCAGATCGTCGGCGGAAAGCGTTCGGCCCGTCGGATTCGACGGGCTGATGACGACCACCACTTTCGTGCGCGGCGTGATACGTCGGCGGAAATCTTCCGCGTCGAAACTGAAATCGCGCGCGGCTGGCAGATGATAAAAGACCGGCTGGCCTCCCGCCATGCGAACGATGGTCGGGTAAGCGACGAAGCCCGGGTCGGGCAGTAAAACTTCGTCGCCCTCCTCGACGAGCGTCATCAGCGCCAGATACAAAGCCTCCTGCGAGCCTGCTGTGATAATTACCTGTTCGGCGCGCGCGCCTTGATGAGGGTTGTCATCCGCGACGAGCCTGCGAAGGGAAGCCAAACCGGCGTGCGCCGTATACCCGTTCTGCTCTTGCGTGATTGCGGCGACGGCTGCGCGCCTGATGACATCTGGCGTCGGCAAGTCCGGCTCGCCCAGACCAAGATTGATACTGCCCGTCGGCGCGCGGTCGAAGAGTTGTCTGATCGCGCTCTTCTCAATACCGAGCAGGCGCGCCGGAGGACGAAACTCGCTCAACGCAGGTAATCCTCCAGTTGCACGGCGCGGTCTGTCTTCTCGTCCCTGTACTTGACGATCACTGGAGCGTAGAGCGAGAGCCCCCATTCGCGCCCGCGCTCGCTCGTCGCCGCGCGCGCCCCGGGCACGACGACCGCGCCCGCCGGAATCTCAAGCGGCCTCCCGGCTGTGCGCTGGTAGACCTCTTCGCGGACGAGATCGTAAACCGGAGTCGAGCCTGTGAGAATCGTGCCCGCCGCCAGCACCGCGCGCTCGCGCACAATAGTGCCCTCGTAGACTCCGCACCCGCCGCCCACCAGCACGTCATCCTCTATGATGACCGGTACTGCGCCGACGGGCTCAAGCACGCCGCCTATCTGCGCCGCCGCAGACAGATGCACGCGTTTGCCCACCTGCGCGCATGAGCCCACCAGCGCGTGGCTGTCTATCATCGTTCCTTCATCCACGTAAGCCCCGACGTTGGCGTACATCGGCGGCATGCAAACTACGCCCGGCGCAACATAGACGCCGTCGCGTATGCTTGAGCCGCCCGGCACAATCCGCACTTTGTCCTCGATGGTCGTCGCGCGCAGCGGGTAAGTATCCTTATCGAAGAAGCGCGGGCCGTCCGCCTGCGACGCGGACATGTCCGTGAGCGAGCCCATGCGAAAGCCCAGAAGAATCCCACGCTTGACCCACGAGTTAACCGTCCACTCGCCCGTCTCGGAAGACTTCTCGGCAGCGCGCACAAGGCCGCGATTGAGCGCGGCCTTAAACTCACGGAACAGCGCGCGGTCTGCTTCCGTGTAGTCTACGGAATCTCTGGCGGCCAGCTCCTCTATCTGTTCACGCAGCGGCATGAGACGTTCCCTTCACAAGCCCGAGCTCCAACAGCACTTCGCGCACTCTCTGGCGGCTCTTTTCCGTGATGGGGACGAGGGGCAGCCTGAAGTGTTCTTCGAGCAGATTCATCATGGCGAGCGCGGCCTTGACAGGCCCGGGGCTCGATTCGATAAAGTTGACTTCCATCAACGGCAGCAGGCGATAATGAAGCGCGCGCGCCTCCGCCCACTCTCCCGCGAGCGCTAACTCGACCATGCGCGACATCAAATCCGGCGCTTCGTTTGAAGCGACCGAGATCAACCCGTCAGCGCCGAGCGCAATCATCGCCAGCGTCAAAGCGTCGTCGCCCGAGAGCACGTAGAAACCTTCGGGCCGCCCGCGCAGGATCGCCATGATCTGCGCCAGATCGCCCGAAGCCTCCTTCACCGCCGTGATGTTCTCGACTTCGCGCGCGAGCCTGAGCGCCGTCTGTGCAGTGATGTTGCAGGCCGTGCGTCCGGGCACGTTGTAAATGACGACGGGCAGGTAATCCAGGGCCTCCGCGACCGCACGGAAATGCGCGTAGAGCCCCTCCTGCGTCGGCTTGTTATAGTAAGGCGCGACGACAAGCACCGCGTCCGCGCCGAGCGAGCGGGCCGCGAGCGAGTATTCGATGGCCGAGGCGGTCGAGTTGCTTCCCGTCCCGGCGATCACGTAGGCCCGCCCGCGCGCCGCCTCCACCGTAATCCTGATGACGCGCCGGTCTTCCTCCTCGGACATCGTCACGCTCTCGCCCGTCGTCCCGCACGGCACGAGCAGCTTGACGCCGCCTTCAATCTGCCGCTCGACCAGGGCTCGCAACCGTCCCTCGTCAATCGCGCCGCCAGCCGTAAACGGCGTCACCAGCGCCGTCGCACACCCACGCATCCAGTCAATCTTCATTCTCATCACTCATCACTTTCTTTAGTATGTCATCAATCACTTCCGTGAATTCGTAGACGCCGCGACGGCCTTGAATCCAGCGGGCGGCGGCGAGCGCGCCGGAGGCGAAGCCTTCACGCGAGCGCGCAGTGTGTACGAGCGTGATCTGGTCTGCGCTTGAATCGAAGCCGACGCGATGCGTGCCCGGTATGTGCCCGGCGCGCGTTGACGCGACAGAGATGTCCGGCCCGAAGCGGGCGGCGAGCAGGTCTTTCAGGCGCAGGGCCGTGCCGGAAGGCGCGTCGCGTTTGCGCGAGTGATGCGCCTCTTCTATGAACGGAGCGTAATCGTCCGCCGCCTGAAACAACTCTCCCGCATAGGCGACGATGCGATAGAAAATGTTGACGCCGATGGAGAAGTTCGCGCCGTAGACGAGCGCGCCGCCGCGCTCCCGCACGAACCCTATCGCCTCCGCCTGCGCCCCTCCCCAGCCGGTCGTTCCTTCGACCAGCGGAACTCCGGCCAGCGCGCACGCCTGCATGTTCCTGAGCACGGCGGAGGCCGTGGAGAAATCAATCGCCACGTCGGCGGCGCGCAACTCGTCGGCCAAATCCGCCGTGCTGCGCGCGCCGTCGCGCGAAGAGATGGTGAGCGCGATCTCGTGTCCCTCGTCGCGCGCTCGCGCCGCCACGAGTTGGCCCATCGCTCCCTGTCCGATCAATGCGAGCTTCATCCGTGCGCTCCCTCCGCCAGAGCTTCGCTGTCGTCATTCGACGCGCGCACAAGGAGCGAGCGCGCCAGCCCCTTGTATAGCTCGACCGCCTCTTGCAGCTCGCGCTTTTCCACCCGCTCCTCCGAAGTATGGGCCAGCAGGATAGAGCCCGGGCCGATGAGCAGGGGCGCGCCCCAGTTGGTCAAGTGCGGAATATCGGTCGTGAAACGGACTATGCAGGGCTCGAATCCTTCAACCGCAAGCATCCGCACGGGGGCGGCGACCGAGAGATATTCAACGCGCGCGCGACCGGCGACGGCGCGCTCAAGCGCTTCACAAACTGGCCCTGCGTCCGTCACGAGGCGAATCTGTATCTCCGCCTGCGCTTCCGTCGGAATGACGTTCGGGCGCGTCCCTCCCCGCACCACTCCGATGTTACATGTCGTCTCGCCGAAGAAGGAGTCCGTGGGCCAACGGCAGGCGCGCACGTCCGCGAGCACGTCCAGCAATCTCTCTATGGCCGATTCCCCATGCTCCGGGTACGCGGAGTGCGCGGCGCGTCCCTCCGCTTTGATGACGAGCCGCAGCGAGCCTTTGGAGCCGACGGCCAACCGGTTGTCTGTCGGCTCGCCGTTGATTAGAAAGCGACAATCGCCTGCACGCGCGTGAAGGTTTGCGGCGCGCGCGCCGAGGCTGCCCAGCTCCTCGTCAACCGTAAAAAGCAGTCCGATCTCCCGTACGCCTTCGGCGCGAAGGGCTTCCGCGGCCACGATCTGTGCGGCGATGATCCCCTTGGCATCGCACGCCCCGCGCCCGTAAACGTACTCGTCATCCTCGCTCGACGCGATGTGCGGCGGCACTGTGTCCATGTGCGTTGAGAGCATGACGCGCGCAGGCTCATCGAGAGTGGCGATGATATTGGCGCGTCCCTCCGATACCTCCTGACGCTCAACCGCGTAGCCGAGGCCCAACAGATAGGAGAAGAGAAAATCTGCGACCGCCGCCTCGCTCCCGCTCAGCGATGGGATGTCTATCAAGGTGCGTGTCAGCTCAATCAGATTCACTTTTAAATTCCAAACCGGCAAGAGTCAGACTAAATTTCCGAAGCAGCGCGTGCGACCTGCGAATTGCTTTGTCGATGCTCGTCGAAGAAAGCCGCGTGCAGGCGCGTCACGGCTTCGTGCAGGCGCGCTTCGTCAACCACGAAGGTGAGGTTGATGCTGGATGCGCCGAGCGAGATTAGCGAGACGTTGATGTCGCTGATGGTATTGAAGACGTGAGCGGCGACGCCCGGCGTATCGCGCAGACCTTCGCCGACCACGCAGATGGTCGCGCGCCGTGGCTCGACGAGCACTGTGCCCAGATCGCGCAGGTCGCGCACAATAGAGGGGAGGGCGCTCGCATCGTCGAGCGTGAGCGAAACGCTGACTTCCGAAGTCGTGACCACGTCGACGACCGTGCGATGCCGGTCGAAGACTTCAAAGAGCGCGCGCAGGAAACCGTAAGCGCCGAGCATGCGAACGGCTGTGATCTGAACGACGGTCACGTCCCGTTTGTGCGCGATGGCTTTAACGGTCTGCGGCGCTGTGTCCGTCTCTGCGCCGACCAGCGTGCCCCTCTCTTCGGGCGTGCGCGAGTTACAGATACGCACGGGGATTAACTGATCTATGGCAGGTTGAATCGTCTTCGGATGCAGAACCTTCGCGCCGAAGTAGGCCAGCTCAGCCGCCTCCGCGTAAGAGAGTCGCTCGACCGTGCGTGCGCCCTCGACAACGCGCGGGTCGGCGGTCAGGACGCCGTTCACGTCCGTCCAGATTTGAATCTCGCGCGCTTCAAGGCAAGATCCTATGATCGCCGCCGTGTAGTCTGAGCCGCCGCGCCCGAGCGTGGTCGTGTTCCCGCTCGCCGCAGATGAGCCGATGAAGCCTCCCATGACGCCCACTTCGCGCGCGGCGAGCAAGGGCTCAAGGGCGGCGCGCGTCTTGCGCGCGGTCTCTTCAAAGAGCGGCGCGGCGCTCCCGTGCTCATCATTCGTCATAATCAGGCGTCGCGCATCGACGTACTGTGCCCGAACTCCGCTCTCGCAAAGCACAGCCGCAAGCAGCGTGGCCGACAAACGCTCGCCGTAAGAGACCACCACGTCCTGCAAAACCAGTCGCGGCATTTTGTGCGCGGCGACCTCGCGCAGAACCTCCGCCAGCTCCGCGCGCGCGCTTTCAATGGCCGACTCTACCCGTGAGCGCGCGTCTGCCGATAACAGCTCGCGCGCCACCTCGCCGTGCCGTGCGAAATGTTCTTCGAGTTTGCCGAACGCGGCATCGGCCTGACCGCTGGCGGCGGCCTGACAGCTTGCGAGCAGCGCGTCGGTCACGCGGCTCATGGCCGAGACGACCACCACGGTGGGCTCATCTGCGCGGGCGCGCACGATTCGGCTCACGCGCTCGAAGGCGCGCGCGTCCTCGACGGAAGTTCCGCCGAATTTCATGATGGTCGGTTTAAGGAGCAAGGTTGAAAATCCCTGTCGTCAAAAGCTAAGAGGCCGATCATGGGAACGCACGACCGGCCTCTCGGGCAGAAATCTCAACGGGCGGTGTCGCGCCGCCTGCTTCCCTTGAGAGGACGAATCTCTCGTGTGGGCTCTCCAGAGCGCGCGCGCGTGCCGCTTAATTGATTTGTCGTAGCGCTTCACCGATCAAACTGCGTCGGTGACAGTCCTGCGGATTTAGCCGCAGCGACCAATTCGCGCACGCGTCAGGGAAGGCGGCGTGCGACGAACTTCGGCGGCCTACCCCTTTCAAACCGAACCATCACAGAACCTTCCACTTCTCCGGTCGGCTTACTGATGGAGGCCGCGCCTCTACTCTCGTTTTTAAAAGATCATCTTCAGGCTGGCGTAACTTAACGACAAGACGGGGAGCGTGTCAAGCTAAGGCGGCGCGTGCGCCCGTCCGGCTCGCGCGCCGCCCGGTCGTGCAGATTATACAAATCGGTCTGAAAGTTGTAGATTACGTCGCTATAATTCTGGAAGGCCATCACCGCCGGAGAGTGAATTCCATGTCCACTAAGATAAAACCCGATATCAGAAAGATCACGCGGCTCGTTCCGCCGAGCGGAAACCTTGTGCAGGGGCAGTCGGAGCTGGCGATTGACCCGACGCTGGCGCGCATCGCCAACGAGATTATCTCGTCAAGCCAGAACCATTACAGCCCGGCTGAAGGCACG
This sequence comes from Pyrinomonadaceae bacterium, assembly GCA_036389675.1. GTDB lineage: Bacteria > Acidobacteriota > Blastocatellia > Pyrinomonadales > Pyrinomonadaceae > DASQYE01. The sequence goes on along the minus strand of DASVWI010000021.1, from coordinate 371,504 downwards.
CGCGCGCTGCGCGGCGCGGTCGCACAGAAGATCTCAAAGCTCAACCACATTGAGGTAGACCCGGAGGCCACTCCGCTCCAACTGCTGATTACGCCCGGCGCGACGGGCGCGCTGGTGGCAATCGCGCAGACGTATCTACAGGGAGCGACCGCGCTCGTCTTCGAGCCCTATTACCCGTATCACCGTCGCATACTGGAAGAACTCGGCGGGCACACGGAAGTGCTTCAGCTTCGCGGCGAACGCCTTGAGCTGGACAGGGACGAACTGTTCGCGCGGTGTCGCGCTTTGAAGGGGCGCGCAGCATTTCCTCTGCGCGCGATCATCGCCTGCACGCCCGTCAACCCGACGGGGAAAGTCTTTACGCGCGCCGAGCTTGAGATGATCGCTGATGTCTGCCGCGAGCTTGACCTGCTCTGCATCTCGGATGAGGTCTACGAGCATTACGTGGTCGGCCCGGAGCCGCATGTCTCGATAGCGACCCTCGACGGGATGTGGGAGCACACGATCACGGTCAACTCTTTCTCGAAGTCATGGAACATCTCTGGCTGGCGGCTCGGCTACGTTTACGGCAGCGCCTCTCTCATCGGCGGGCTCAATAACGCCAACAACGTCTTTTATGTCTGCTCGCCGACTCCGCTTCAACGCGCGCTCGCCGAAGTGCTGATGGCCGACCCCTTATACTACGAGCGGCTGCGCGAGCGCTTCGCGGAGAAGCGTCGGATGACGACCGAAGTGCTGGACGGGCTCGGCTTTCGGATTTACGACTCGGGCTCGGCCTTTTACATCTGGGCTCGTATCCCTGAGGGTTTTCGCGACGCGATGCAGCTCAATGAAATGCTCATCAGCCAATCGGGGGTCGCAGCCGTGCCGGGAAGTGCGTTCGCCGACAGCGACGACTGGGACTCGCACATGCGGCTCTGCATCGCGCGCGAAGACGCGGTCCTGGAGAGCGCGCTCGGCAAACTTCAGGACGCTCTTTCGCTGAGGTCGCATAAAAGCATGGTCTCATGACGCCGGTTTCTGACGGAGCCCCCCAGGCCGGACGATAATTTTGCGCCATCAGTATTGCAAAATCCGGCGGGCACAGTTAGATTGTCTGATCTGTAAAAACAAGGTGGGAAGCCTCCCCGATGAACCATAAGGGTGCGCCTCTCTCTGCGATTAACTATATGCGATGGAGGTAAACAGAAGTGCCGACCGGAACCTGCCCAGAGTGTGATGCGGATGTCCACGTTGACACGGACGCGGACAAGGGCGACATACTGTCGTGTGAAGAATGTGGGACTGATCTGGAATTAGTCGGACTCGATCCCGTCGAATTAGACATCGTCGAAGAGGAGGATCTGGACGAAGACGAGGAAGAGGAAGACTTTTAAAGGCAGTGACGAGTGGCGAGTGACAAGTGACGAGCCGGGAGCAACAGCTTCCATCTCGTCACTTATCAATCGTTACTTGTCACTGCTTTTATATCCGGGACGGCTCTGGCGTATGGTCAGGCCGGGCGGCGCTTCTATACGGATGGTATGCTGGCGACCATCGCGGCGCTTCTCTTCGGACGGATAAAAAGCGAGCACATAGGTGGAAGTGACCTCTTCGGCGAGCGAGCGGAAAAGGGAATCGAAATCCTTGTCAGTCGCGTAAACGCTCGTCCCGCCGGTCATCTCCGCGAGCCCGCTGACATCGAGCGGCGTCGGCAGCGGCGGGCGGTCAGTCGAAGCCAGCAGCCTCGAAAAGGATGGCAGCGTGATGGTATAGACGCTCACGTCCGCCTCGTTGGCCCGCTCAATGACGGTGCGCGGTGCGACCGTATCCCCGACCGGAAAGCCGTCCGTGATGACAATGACGGCGCGCTTCATCAAACGCCGCTCGCGTGTGCGCGGCGCTTTCCTGACAAGCAGGCGTATGGCATCGTCGACGGCATCATAGGCGTGAGTCGAAAGGCCGTTCGCGTCGCGCGCGATGCGCTCAAAGGCACGGTCAAGCTTTTGCAGGTCGTTCGTAAAGCCCTGTATGGTTTTGACCTTCATCCCGAAAGACATGACGGCGAAGATGGTCGGGCGCTCGGCCAGCTTGGTCGAGAAAATCTTCATTGACCCGCGCAGGCGCTCCATCTCTTCCGGCGTCATGCTGCCCGAGACATCGAGCGCAAAGACGATGGCCGCGGGCCGCGTCCCCACGTCACGCTTCTCGACATTGAAGAAAGCTATGGGACGTTCCGTCCCGTCTTCGTAGAGCTTGAAGTCTTTCTGGCTCAGGTGGCGCACGGGCTGACCCTGCGCGTCCGTCACCGACACGTCAACCATGATCAGGTCTGTGTCTATCTTGACCACTTCGTCCGCCGTCTCGTCCTGCGGATCGACGCGGCGCGGTCGCTCCTCCGCCGCAGGCTGCTCCGGTTGCTGTTGAGCGGCGGCCATTGAGGACGGGGTGATGAGCGCGCCGTAAGAGAAGACGAGCGCGGCACAGAGAAGCAGCCGTTTGAGCCTTCGGCAGGGCTCAGTCTCCGGCGCGAATTGAAGAGGCGTTACAACAGGTGACATAAAAGCCTGATCTTGAGCTTGAGCGACAAATCTCTCAGCGCCCAAAGGTTTGAGCAGGGGAGATTATACGAGGAACGAGCGCGCGCCGCCATGTGTATTGATACCAATACCCGTAGAAGCAAAGCAACAGGAGAGGGGGCTGCGGGCATCCACACTCTCGGCTAAGCTCTCCCGGCGGCCTTGCCTTTGGCGCGACCGGCACAGGTATAATGCTCATCTCTGAAGATGCGGGGCGCGCTTCCACTCGGAAACACTACCTAGTACGAGAATGAAAATGATGTTGTTGCAAAGATGGATCGGCGCTTTTCTATTAGCGATGCTGCTGGCCGCCTCCGCCGCAGCCGCACAGGGAAGCCCAACCACGGGCTCGATCAAAGGCAAGGTGCGCGAGGGAAAGCGCAATAGCCCGGCGGAGAGCGTCGAGGTTATCGCAAGGCAGGGAGAGCGCGAAGTCGCGCGCGTCACGACCAACCGCAAAGGTGAATTCTTAATCGCGGGTCTAAGGCCCGGCAGTTACGGGTTGACCTTCCGCAAGCCCGGCCTGAGCGTAGGCCGCCTCGAAGACATTGAAGTGCGCGCGGGAAAGGTGCGCTCCCTGCCTGATCATCTGGTTCTGACCATAGATGAAGGCACTATCGTCTTTGTGCGCGGCAGCGTCTTCACGGCGGAGGGGCGTAGCGTTCACGGCGCGCGCGTCGAGATCGCGCGCATACAGCCGGACGGGAGCGCGAAAAAGATTGACGGGCGCATGACGAACGAGGCGGGCCTGTTCGTCTTTCGCCTCGGGCCGGACACGGCCCGCTATCGCATCAGCGTCTGGGTGCGCGACGTTGGGCCGGTGACTAAGGATGTGGAGATAGACGGCCCGGCGCGCTATAACGTCGCGGTCTTGCTTCCGGCTTCGACGGAGAAATAGCAGCGGAAGGGGTGAATTTCCGTGAGCGATGTAACACCCCAATCAGCAACACCGTCGCGTGAAGAATTCCTGACCGCGCGACAACTCGCCCTTATTCTTCAGGTGAGCGAATCCACCGTGCACAGGCTGGCGCGAGCCGGGCGTATCCCCTCACTACACATCACGCCGCGCATCACTCGCTTTCACCTACAGGCCGTGCGCGAAGCGCTCGACGGCGGGAAACGCACGCGGCGCGAAGCGGCACAGTCACAGGCCGAGAGCGCACAGCTTTCATTCATCGACCTGCTCTAAGATTCCCGGCCTCCGTCAATCCTATCTTCTGGCGGCGCGTCGCAGCGCCGAAGTCAAATCCACCCAGCGCCCGTCGCGCTTGACGTAGGCGCGCGGCTCGCGCGGCGGATATTTCCTGATAAAGGCGGGGTAGTCGGCGAGCAGGCTTTGCGCCGTCGCGCGGTCGCTGACGACGACGCGCCACCTCCCGCCTTCACGCACCAGATATAGCTGCGCGACCACCTTGCCGTCGCTCTCAAGGGGTCGCGACACGCGCCCGTACATCACTGTATCGACGACGGCTATATCACCGGAGACACGCACCGCGCCGGTTTCCATGCGAGTAAGCTCGTAGATATCGCCGGTGCGCCTGAGGCTGTTGATAAAGCGCTCGCGCGAGACTCGGCGTTGCGAGGCGCTCGGGAGCGCGTCGTAGAGCGCGCCGTACTGGCGCGATTTAAGCTGTGCGAAGGCCTGACGCACAGCGCCGCGAACCTCCGCCTGATCGTCCAGTGAAGCCCCGGCGCTGGCCGCCACGGGCCAGAGCGCCACCAGCATCAAGGCCGGAATGATGAATCCTTTAATCCTCATCTATCTCTCCGTTAATCTGTTCGTCCTTCGCCTCATTTGTGACGGCGATGCTTTGCCGCAGCCTGTCGCGCAGGCCTAGAAACCACGCGACCAGCCCGAGCGTCGCGGCAACAAAAGCAACGTTTATATTATCCAGCAAAAGGGAGGCCGCGGCAACGACCACGCCCAGACCCGCCAGGATGTTCCAAATCCGCTCCACAATAATCTCACTCGATGGTGACGGGTATCGTCGCGCCCAGCGTGCGCGGAGGATAACAAGACTGATCGTCGCACGCCTGCACGCGCAGCTTGACGCGCAGCTCGCGTGGGCCGGCGCTCGCTTTAGCCTCGGCGCGGAGCGGCAACCTGATCACGGCTTCCTTTTCGTAAACGGCGAACTGGCTCGGCTCGAACGCAAACTTCTGCATTATCGAGGGCGGATAAACGGGCTGCCCCGCCTTGACAGCGGTGTCAGGCTCGACGCTGAGCTGCGTGGCTATCTGGTAAGAGAGCGTCGCGGGATTGGCCGTGATGTGATAGCCGTCGGCAATCGTTAATTTGACGGAGGCTTCCGCCGTCCCGCCCGGCGCAATCTTAACGCCCTGAGCCTCCGCCCGCACAAGGTCGGCTGGCGGAGTCTTAGCTCCCGCCTCACTCAAGCTCTGATTCGATGAAGCGTTGTTGTTGCTGCTGCTGGCCGTTCCCGCCGCAGGCTTATCGCCGCCGCCACAAGCCGCGAAGGCGAGCAACAGAAGGACTGTGAAAATTGAAAAGGGAGTTCGATGCATAGTTGATTATTCGTGTGCTTCTATACGCGTTCTTACTTGCGCGCAGCTTCGGCCAGCGATTGACCGCCGAAGAAGGCGCGCACGGTGGCGAGCATATGCCGCAGGCGTCGCACGATCTTCGGCAGAATCCAGGCCAGGACTAAAAGGAAAATCAGGATGACGACCAGTATCACTGCCGGATGAAGCACGGCCAGCACCGCCGCGCCAATTGTGAACACATCTTCTATGAGCGACAGTGACCAGTTGGTAAAAGGCTCAGGGCTGGTGTTGGCCGCGGCGCGCACGGTCGCTTTCGTTCCGTGGGTCGAGAGCGCGAGCCCGCCCCCGAGAAGCAACGCTATGACCTGCACGGTAGGATTGATGTCCGAGGCGGCTGTCGCCGCAATCACCGCTCCTGCCGGAACACGTATGAAGGTATGCACGGCGTCCCAGACCGTATCCACATACGGAATCTTATCGGCGACGAACTCGATTGCGTAGAGCAGGAGCGCCAGCCCGATGACGAGCCAGTTGTCCAACACGTGCAGCCCGCCCGGCAATCGCGCCAGCCCGTAGTGCTGCAACAGGCCCAGCACCGCCACGGTCGCATACAGATTAATCCCGGATGTCCACGCCGCGCCGAGCGCCAGCCCGAGAATTTGAATAACGTTCATAACAAGCAAGGATGAAGGATAAAGGATGAAGGATGAAATGATTGATTCACTGCTCAAGTGAATCAATCCTTCAACACCTTTTCATCCTTCCGCCTTCATCCTTCATCCTTTTCTTTGTCCGGTTTCTTGATGCCGAACTTCTCCAAACGGTATTGCAGGGTGCGGAAGGTGAGGCCGAGGAGCTTGGCGGCCTTGGTGATGTTGTAGTCCGTCTGCTCCATGGCCTGCATGATCAGGTCGCGCTCGACATCTTCAAAGGCGATGCCTTCGGGCGGCAGCTTGAACGCGCCCTCGGAGGCCGGACGCGACTCCTGCCGCACTTCGAGCGGCAAATCCTCGACCTGTATGAGGTCGCTCTCGCAGAGCAGGATGGCGCGCTCGATTGCCGATTCGAGCTGGCGCACGTTGCCGGGCCAACTGTAGTCCATCATCATGCGGCGCGTATCGGGCGCAAGCCCGCGCACCAGTCTGGACGTGTTGCGCGTGTGCTTCTTCAGGAAATAGTCTATCAAAACCGGAATGTCGTCTTGCCGCTCGCGTAAAGGCGGAACGTCGACCGAGAGGACGTTGATGCGATAGTAGAGGTCGTCGCGGAATCTTTTGTCTCCGACCATCGCGCGCAGGTCGCGGTTGGTGGCGGCGATGACGCGCACGTCTATCTTGATCGCGCGCGTTCCGCCGACGCGCCTGATCTCCCGCTCCTGTAGAGCGCGCAATAGCTTCGCCTGCATCCCTATGTCAAGCTCGCCGATCTCGTCCAGAAAGAGCGTGCCACGGTCTGCGACCTCGAACAGCCCCTTCTTCTCGGCGTGCGCGCCGGTAAACGAGCCCTTCTCGTGGCCGAACAGTTCGGACTCCAGAAGATTCTCATTGATGGCGGCGCAGTTGACGGCCTGAAACATCTCTGCGACGCGCGGGCTCTGGTTATGTATGGCGCGCGCGATCAGCTCTTTGCCCGTGCCCGATTCGCCGCGTATGAGCACGGTCGAATTAGAGCGTGCGACCTTGAGAATCATCTTTTTGACGGCCTCCATCTCGGGCGAGGCCGAGATGATCTCAACGTCGAGCGCGTCCAGACGGGCCAGAGCGCGGTTGATGGTTTCCAGCAGCTTGTCCTGATCGAAAGGCTTTTGCAGGTAATCATACGCGCCGCGCTTGAGGGCCTCTTTGGCCGAATCGATCGAGCCGTGGGCGGTCAGCAGGATGACGATGATGGACGAGTCCTGAGCGAGCAGGTGTTGCAGCAGCTCGATGCCGTCCATGCCGGTCATCTTGAGGTCTGTCAGCGCCAGATCGAAACGTCGCTCGCGGGCGAATTTCAGCGCCGCCTCGCCGCTCGAAGCCGTCGTCACATCATAGCCGGCGTTTGACAGGATCAACTCCAGAATCTCACGCTGCGACTTCTCATCGTCCACCACAAGTATGCTTTTGCGTGCCATAAGAAATACAAGGATGAAGGATGAAGGATGAAGGATGAAACGATTGAATCACTGCTCAAGTGAATCAATCCTTCAACACTTTTTCATCCTTCATCCTTCATCCTTCATCCTTTCTTTCAGTCGGTAGTGTGATTATAAACGTCGTTCCGCTGCCCTGTTTTGAGCGGACGGAGATCGTGCCGCCGTGATCGTCCAGGGCCTTTTTGACGATGGCGAGGCCCAGACCCGTGCCCGTCTCCTTGGTCGAAAAGTAGGGCTCGAAGACCTGCGAGATGGCCTCGGGCGCTATTCCTGCGCCGGTGTCGGTAATCTCTATGTGCGCCAGATGGCCCGTCTCCTCCGCCGAGAGCCTGATGGAGAGCTGGCCGCCTTCGCCGTCAATCGCCTGCAGACCATTGATAATAAGATTGGTAAAGACCGAGCGCAGGGATTCGGCATCGGCCATGACGCGCGGCACATCGCCCGTCGTCTCTATGCTCAGCTTGATATTGTTTTCGGCGGCCTGCACCTCCACCATACGCAGCGCATCCTCCGCCGCCTCGCGCAGGTCAACGGGCCGAAGCTCCAACTTGGCCGGGCGCGTGTAATTGAGAAACTCAGAGATGCGCGCGTTGATGCGCGCGACTTCGGCCTTGAGCTGATCGGCAAGGCGATTGAAGGTCGCCCGCTTCTGCGGGTCTTCCGGCGCAAGCGCCGTGCGGACATGATCGAGCGTCAGGTTGATGTAGTTCAAAGGATTCCTGATCTCGTGCGCGATGGCAGAGGCCAGACGGCCCACGACAGCCGACTGTTCGGCAAGGTGCAGCTTCACTTCCAGCTCGCGCGTGCGACCAAGCTTCGAGATCATCTCGTTAAAGACCGTGACCAGTTGGCCCATCTCGTCGCTGCGGTCAGCGCCCTGAACTGTGAAGTCGAACTGTCCGGCAGCCACTCTCTGCGCTGCGTTCGACAGGTCTTTGATCGGACGCGTGAAGCGCCAGACGAGGAGCGCTGTAACGAAGGTCGTGATCAGCAGAACGGCGAGAGTATAGATCAGCGGTCGCGCCGCCTGACGATTCCATGCGCTGGTCGCCATGTTGGCCCGGCCCAGCGCGACGATGACGTACCATCGTCCCTTATCCGTCTCGACGGGAAAGGGAAAGGCGCGCGGCTCGCCTGCGCGCGACTGCTGCGCCTGAGCCCTCGCGGGTTGCTGCGGCAGCAAAGGGTTGTCGTCGCCCAACTGGCCCGCGCTGATCAGAGGCGGCAGCGGGACATCACGCAACTGCTTGTACTGAAGGACGCCGCCCACCTCCTCCGGGTTGTAATCGGGATTAAGACTATCTCTGACCTGCCCCTGATTATCAACGACCAGAATATTGGTGACGCGACCGGCCCTCTCTTCAAGCAGCGGCTGGCGCGCTCGCTCGCGCAGCGTAATCAGGTAATCGCGCGTTGACATGGCCTTGACGCCGAGCTCTATGCCGGCGGCGAGCGCCTGCTCCTGCTCGGCGATGACGCGGGCGTTGCGCTGCGCCGAGAGCAGGTTCAGGTAGTACTGCACGCCGAGCGTCATGACGAGCAGGGCGGCCAGCACCAGCAGCAGCCGCACGCGAAAGCTTGAGAAAAGTTTGAATGCCCTCATGTCTTAGCGTCTTTGTAATTCCGGTGCGCCGTCCCTCGGCCCGGATTCCTTCCGGCCCGTACCCCCGGCCAGACTTTTTTGTTGCCGCACGTCCTCTCAGATGTTATAGTTGCGGCGGTCTCGATGCAAACTCCCCAGAGGCCGCCTATCGGGAATTCTCCCTCCTCAACTGTAACAGACGAAGGTTGACGAAAAATCATAGAGACGTTAAGGAGCGTTTTTTTGAGCCTCAACACTTCGATTTTTATCATTGACTACTCGGCGCACGGCGCGGCGCAAGACAGTGCGCGCCGGAAAAGTTTGGCTACGCAGGCTTTGAGCGAGCTACAAGTTGCGACACCTCCCACCGGCTCAAAGAGGCGTATCCCCGTTAGAAACCCTTAAGCGAGGCCCTATCAATGACCCAGAGTTTACGTACCCCTAAGCATGCGCGTGTCACCCTTAGTCTCTTTCTACTCATGGCAATCCTTTCGCTCGGCTCCGTATGGGCCAAAGAGCGACGCCCTGCGGCTCGTGCCAAAGCCCCGGCGGCACGCGATAAAAAGTCGCGCACAGATCGTAAAGCGGCTCAGGAATCGCGCGCAGACCGCAAGCGCGGCAGGAACGCGCGCGAGGAACGCGCCGACAGCAGAACGTCGGCCAGAGACAGGCGCAACGCCCGAAATGTTGATGAGAGACAGGGAGGTCGCGCGCTTTCGCGCCGCGAGCGGGCGGCTGAGTCTCGCCGTCAGGCAGCCGAGCGCCGCCGCCAACTCGAAGAGGCGCGCCGCCGCGCTGAGCAGGCTCGTCTGGCTGCCATCGCGCGCCAGCGTGCCGCCGACCAGTCGCTCAGAGATCAGACGGCGGCCAACATCCTGAAGGACGAAGTGACGGGCGAGGACATGGAAGTCAGGCGTGCAGCCGTCGCCGCGCTCGGCTCTCACGCCGGCTCGGTCGTCGTCATGGATCCCAAGACTGGCCGCATCCTGACGGTGGTCAATCAGGATTGGGCGCTACGCAAAGGTTATAAGCCGTGCTCGACGATCAAGCTCGTGACGGGGCTCGCGGGGCTCTCCGAGAAGGTCATTGACCCGGCGCAAACGGTCAACATCTCTCTACAGAAGTACAGTCTGGATTTGACGGACTCGCTCGCTTATTCCAACAACGCCTATTTTCAGTCGGTGGGTGGGCGCGTCGGCTTCGACCGGATGGTCTCTTACGCGCGCGAGCTGGGCCTCGGCCAGCGCACCGGCATCAATCACGCCAACGAGTTCGAGGGGCGCGTTCCGGCTTACAAGAGCGGCTACGCCGTCAATCACATGTCTTCGCACGGAGACGATTTCGAGGTCACGCCCATACAGCTTGCCTCGCTGGTTTCGGCCATCGGCAACGGCGGCTCGCTCCTGACGCCGCACCTGCCGCGCACGCCGCAGGAGGATGTTAAGTTCCAGCCGGAAGTGCGTCGCCGCTTGAACATCCCGCAGGAAACCTTGCGACGCATGATCCCGGGCATGATCGGAGCAGTCAACTACGGCACGGCCAAGCTGGCCTACGACCCGCTGCAAACCATCGCGGGAAAGACGGGCACGTGCATCGGCCAGGGAAGCTGGCTCGGGCTGTTCGCTTCGTTTGCTCCGGTGGTTGACCCGAAACTGGCTGTCGTCGTCGTGACGCGCGGCTCCGGCGAGCGCGGTCGCGTGGCGGCTGGCATCGCCGGTAAGATCTATCGTTCGCTGGACGCGCGCTTTGGCAATACGGGCGGCGTACAGATGGCCCGAACCCCGGCGTCGCTCACGCCGCGACCGAAGCTTGACCCGCGCGCGGCTGCCGCCATCAGCGACGAGGTTGAGAACGAGAGCGAGGCCGCAGACCAGAACTGGGGCGCTGCGAGCGCAGGGGCGACCGGCGCTGAAGGTGCGACGACGACGGGCGGAAACGGCTCTAATGTCAAGAGCGTGATTATGATCGTCCCCTCAAGGCAGACGGAGGTGACGACGCGTCCGCCAGCAGCCGGGACTACGCAGCAGCCTGCTCAGAACGCACCCGCGCAGCCTTCGGGTAGTGAGCAGAGACCGCGCCGCGTTCTTACCAACAAGCCATAAGACAGAGCCGTGACGCTCAAATAAGCGGCATGGGAAACCGAATTGCGCCGGACTTTCGTAATTACTTTGAATGAAAGTCCGGCGCAATTTTACTTCGCCCCAGCCCCGGCCCCACGGCCTTCAAAAAGTTGATCGAAGGGGCTTGACACCGGGCTGTTTATTGCAGGATGATTGCCGCATCGCACTCGTAAGGTATTAATCCGATACCACTGCTGGCCGCAACGCTTTAGTCTGAGCTTGCGGCACTGCAAAAAGCGGCAACCGTTACCCGTCACGCGTGCATCTGAATGAGCGCGATGCTTTTTTTAGCCCGCTCACTCCCCCCAAAGCTTTGGAAAGAATTTAAGACCGACTTCGCCTGGAGGACATGCGACCGATGAACAAATTGATTCGCTTAATCACATTAGGCGCGATGGTGGCAACACTCGCGCTGCCCGCGCTCGCCGTGAAAAACAACTCGTCATTAACGGCGACTCAGGAAGGGGCGGGGCAGGGCGATGAAGAAGCCAAGACGGCCTTGTATAAGAAATTTACTGATAACCGCACAACCAATCAGCCACTGGCCTACCAGACGGCGAAAGAGTATCTGGAGAAGTATCCGGCTGAAGATCAGTACACGGCCTACATGAAGAAGTGGGTCGCCTCTTATGAGAAGGGGAAGCGTAAGGTCGACCTCGAACAGATGATCAAAGAGCAGAAGTTTGCCGAAGCCTACGCGCTCGGCAAGCAGATTCTCGTCGACGAGCCGAACGATCTGACGGCGCTCAGCCGCGTGTCGTGGGCCGCGCTTCAATTGGCGCTGACCAATAAAGAGGTTAACGCGGGGGAGGCATCGGCCCACGCGAGAAAGACCCTCCAGCTGATCGAAGCCGGAAAAGGTTTCGAGGAGGGCAAGCCGCTCGACCCGAAGGTCAAAGAGGAATCCATCAACTGGCTCAACAGCGCGCTCGGCATCTTCGCTCTGAAGACCAATCCGAACGAGTCGCTCAACTACCTTCTCACCTCGGCCAAGCACGAGGGCTTTTTCAAATCAGACCCGCAGACCTATGTGCGGCTCGCTTTAGCCTATCAGGCTGGCCCTTACAAGAAGCTGTCGGATGAATACCAGGCCCGTTTCCCGCAAGGCTCAGAAGAGACGCCCGAAAGCAAGGCGGCGCTTCAGAATCTGAACAATGTCATCGACAACATTATAGACGCCTATGCCCGGGCCGTCGCTTTGGCGACAGACCCGAAGTATGCGAGCGTCAAGGCGCAATGGACGACGCAGCTGACGAACTTCTACAAGTTCCGTCACAACGATTCCGAGGCGGGGATGCAGGAGTTGATCGCGAGCGTTCTCTCCAAGCCTTTGCCGCCGCAGCCAACCATAGTCACGACCCCGGCCACGACTCCGTCCTCGACGCCCTCTACAGGGGCAGCCGGAACAGGCGCGACGACGCCCGCGGCTACTACCACTGCTCCGGCCACTACTCCGGCCCGGACAGCGCCGGCCAGCGCAACGCCATCGCCGACTCCGAGCACCACCAGCAGCAAGCCTGCGACGCCCGCCAAGCCTTAAGCGGCTGACGCGGCGCGTCTGCAATCGCTCCGCGGCGAAGACGCTCTGTTATTAAACGCCGGACGCAACGTTTTTTTAGACGCTGCGTCCGGCGTTTGCTACAATCAGGAATTGTGAAGAAACCCAAGAGCATTACCCCTGATCTGGACGCCCTTGAGAGCCTCATCGCTTACAGGTTCAGCGACCGCACCCTTCTCGAACGCGCCATCACACATCGCTCGTGGGCACACGAGCAGGTCGCGCCCGGACAGGAGGAAGAGGCGCGTCGCCTGCATAACGAAGCCTTCGAGTTCGTGGGCGATTCCGTGCTCGGCCTGATCGTCGCCGATTTCCTGTTCCAGTCTTACCCGGATGTCACCGAGGGCGAGTTGTCACGCATGAAGCACCGCCTCGTCAGCGCGCCCACGCTCGCGAGGGCTTCCGGGCGTCTGAATATAGGAGAGCATATACGCGTCGGTCACGGCGAGGAGAAGAGCGGGGGACGCAGCAAGCGTGCCCTGCTCGCAGATGTCTTCGAGGCAGTGCTGGCCGCCATCTTCTTCGACGGCGGGCTCACAGCCGCCACTGATTTCGTCCACTTCGCGCTCGGCGACGAGCTGGAGCACGCCAACCCGGAATCCGCCGCCGCCGCCGATTACAAGACGATGTTGCAGGAGCGCTTGCAGGCTTCGCATGGAGTCGCGCCGCATTATGAGGTGGTCGATACGGCAGGGCCGCCGCACCGTCGTACCTTTCATGTCGAAGTGAAGTGGACGGGCGGCAGTTTTCGTGGCGAGGGGCGCACCATCAAGGCCGCCGAGACGGCTGCGGCGCGCCTCGCCCTTGAGCAGATGGAGGCAGAAGCGCAGGCGACAGCGGCTGATTAGCTCCCGAGCAGCAGGCCCGTCCGGAGGCGTCGAGCCGCGAGCGCCCGAAGCCTGACGACACGCCGCTCGCTTGAGGCTTGACCGCCGCCGGAGATTTTCTCTAGGATGTTTTTATGAACGATGATTACGCGAACACAGGGGTGGCCGAACCAACCGTCGAGAGAGAGCCGGCGACGCCTTCTTCGTCCGCCTCGGCGCGCGCCGCGAGCCGTAACGGTAATGAGGGACGCGCTCAAACGGAGCGCAAGCCGCTCGGCCCGCCGAAGACTATCTGGCGAGAGTATTTCGAGTCAGCCGTCGTGACGGTCATCATGGCGCTCTTCGGCATGACCTTTATCGTGCAGGCCGTGAAAGTTCCGACCGGCTCTATGCAGAATACGATCACGATTGGCGATCACCTGCTCGTCAACAAGTTCATCTTCGCGCCCGGCCCCCCCCTGCCGTTTCTGCCGCAGCGCGAGATCAATCGCGGCGACATCATCGTCTTTAAGTATCCGGGCAATAGCAACCAGCGGCTCTCGGAGCAGATCAGCGACCCGGAGAACATTCCTTTCAAGACCAACTACGTCAAGCGCGTGATCGGTCTGCCGGGCGACCGCGTCGAGATACGCGACGACCACGTCTATATCAATGAGAAGCTGCTGCCGGAGCATCGCATCACGGCCATAGATCATGACGATAACCCGCTGACCACCTTACAGGCCGAGAACAATGCCCCGCTTGAGATCAAAGATAATCCGCCGCGCGCCGCCGACGAGCCGTATTCCGTTTATTACAGCATCAACCGCTCATTCGACAGCGATAAAAAGTTTGTCGTCCCGGCGGACTCTTACTTTGTGATGGGGGATAATCGCAACAACAGCTCTGACAGCCGCGTCTGGGGATACGTCAAGCGAGAATATGTCGTGGGCCGCGCCATGTTCGTCTACTGGTCATATGACGAAAGCGCGCCGTCAACCAATATCTTTTCGGACTTCTTCGGCAATACGCGCTGGAATCGAACGGGCACGATGATCAAGTAAGGCTTTGCGAGCGAGCGCGCTGCGCTAGGCTCGGAGCGCCCTTCGCTCACCTGGTCGCGATGTTGTGGCGGCCATCAGCGGGTAAGCTGACTTGTTCCTCGGCCAGTCGGAGTTTGCCTCTATAGACCTCAATCTTATATACGCCGTCGCTCAAGTTGCCTAGATAATACTTGCCATCGTCTCCTGTGAGCGATCTGCCTTTCTCATAGCCGCCCTGGCTGATAATCACCCACACGGAAGGGAGCGGTCTGCCGAACTTGGTTACGGTTCCCGTGATGTAGGTCGCTGCGGAGCGGGCGCTCAACGTCATCGAGAAAACGATTGACAGCAAAATAACCCCGACGACTGTTTGAAAAATCAATCTGCTTTTCATGTCCGTCAACCTCTTTTTATATGGCCTGTTTACAATCTATGCGATGCGCCGACGCGCTGCTATAGCCGCTTCGATCTCAAGGGTGAGGATTACCGCTTTGGTCAGAGTCCCTGTTTGATGTGATATTTGACTTTGGCTCCGAGCCATCTGACCTGAAGCTCGTTATTGGCTTCATCGAGCAAGCCTCTGCCACTTTTCCCCTGTGTCGAGTCTCTTAAAATCATCGAGTACGTTCCGGCGGGTATGCCTTTGAAGTCAAAGATGCCTTCGTCGTCCGTCTTCGCCGTCAGCAGGTTGTTGCCCTCCGGCAGCAGATAAACCTCGACCCCGCCGAGCACCCTTCGTCCGTCTTCGCTCATAACCGTTCCATGGATGTTCAGTTTCTTATCCTGTGCAGCGGGCACGACGACAGCCGATTCGGCTCTCTTCCTTAGGTCATTGTTCTCTTCCTTCAATTTGGTGATCTCTTTCGTGTCGCCGCCCCGTAGCTGTGGGACAATACCTATAAAGGAGACTCCGATGGTCGTTATCGCCGTCATGATGGCAGTAGCCATCAGCACCTTCGGACTCTGTGATGCTTCCTTCGGATTCGTCGGAGTTTCCTTCGCGATTGGTAGCGATTCGCTCATGATGCTCTCCTTTCAGAGAGAGAGTAGGAGGTCTCTGTGCTGGGAGGGCCGGCTGCTGTAGGTCGGAAGGATGATGATACGTCTCTGATTCGACGAGGTTGAAGAATCCCCTCCAACGAGCCGTCCCGCTCTGATCCCGGAATTGGGTCACAGGCTGCGATGGTAGACAGCAATACTCATACCAGCGAGGGCGCGGAGGAAATGCACAGGAATCGGTCTTTATTTTGTAAGGTGTCAGCGAGGTGTCCACAGGAGTAGTCACGTGGGGGCGCGACTGTCCACACATGTGGACAGTTTTGGAAGTGTTTTGACGAGGGGAGCGCTGCCACTTTCAAAGACATAACAGTTCAGAACGTGTTAAGATTCGCTCCCGCGCTACCGTAGGGGTCGCACCTGCGCTTTTCCAATCCGGCTCTCTTTCACAAACTGTAACGGCTTGCGATGAATTCTTTCTGGACAAACGTTTTAGACGCGGCGTACATGAGCAACAGGACTTTCCTCTGGCTCATGGCCGCGTTCCTTCTAACTTCCCTCGTTCTCTTTATCGCCGTGCCGGGCGAGAGGGCACGCATACGCACTGCCGTTCTGATATATGCGCTGGCCTTCATCGGTCTCCTGATCGCCGGACTGCTGCACGGGCCGGGCACGCGTGTCGAGCAGGGCAGCGGGTTTCGCTGGGTCAGTTGGGGCGCACTCTTAATCAAGGGCATCGCCGTCATCACCGTCGGCAGCGTTCTGCTGTTCGAGGTCTTGATGGAGGCCGCGCGCCTCAAGCCGCCGCGCATCATGCGCGATCTGCTGGTGGCCTTCGCTTATATCATCCTCGCGCTGATGCTCTTAGCCAGCCACGGCGTAGACCTCTCGGGCATCGTCGCCACCTCAGCCGTCATCACCGCCGTCATAGGCTTCTCCCTGCAGGACACGCTCGGTAACGTGATGGGCGGCATGGCCCTGCAGATGGAGCGCACGATCTCCGTCGGCGATTGGGTTCGCATAGACCAGCAGGAAGGGCAGGTCAAGGAGATTCGCTGGCGGCAGACCTCCATCGAGACGCGCAACTGGGACACGGTCGTGATTCCGAACAGCGTGCTCATGAAGGGGCAGGTGATTCTGCTCGGGCGGCGCGAGGGAGCGCCGCGCCAGCACCGCCAGTGGGTCTACTTCAACGTGGATTTCCGCTATGCGCCGACGGATGTGATCAGCGCCGTCGAGTCTGCGCTGTGCGCCGAGCCGATTCCGAACATCGCGCGCGAGCCAGCGCCGCACTGCCTGATGCTGGACTTCAAGGACAGCTATGCGACCTACGCCGCGCGCTACTGGCTGACCGATCTGGCCCTCACAGACCCGACCGATTCCATCGTCCGCCAGCGCATCTACTTTGCCCTGCGCCGCGTAGACATTCCCCTTTCAATCCCCGCGCATTCGCTCTTTATCACCGAAGAGGACGAAACGCGCCGCAAGCGCAAACGCAACGAGGAACTGGAGGGTCGCGTCGAAGCGCTCCGACGCGTCGAGCTGTTTAATTCGTTGACCGAGGAGGAGCGGCGAGAGCTGGCGCTGCGTATGAATGAAGCGCCGTTTGTGCGCGGCGAGGCGATGACGCGGCAGGGCGCGCAGGCTCATTACCTGTACATCATGACCAGCGGCGAAGCGGAAGTCCGCGTCGCCGTCGAAGGCAGCCAGTTGAGCGAAAAGGTGGCGACGCTGCACGGCGGCGATTTCTTCGGCGAGATGAGCCTGATGACGGGCGAGCCGCGCACGGCCACCGTCATCGCCCAGACCGAAGTGGAATGTTACCGTTTGGACAAGGACGCCTTTCACGACATTCTTCGTCGTCGCCCCGAAATCGCGGAGGATATCTCACACATTCTGGCGCGCCGTCGCGTCGAGCTGGAGGCCATCCGCGAAGGGCTCAACGAAGAGGCCAAGCGGCTGCGGATGCGTCGCGCGCAGGGCGACCTTCTGCGCCGCATACGCAACTTCTTCACGCTTGAGAAGGATAACGGGACGGGCCACTAAGGCTTCTGACCGGCTGCCCTATGGGTGCGCCGCCGCTTCGTCTATCTCCTCAGAAGCGGCCCGACGCTTGCAGGATGCCGTCCGAAACAGGAGATGGTTGTCGGATAATCGAACGCTGCGGGGGTACAGGGCCATGGCCTCATTGTGGACATTGGGCGGGCTAACGTGGAAAGAGCTGGCCGGTCGCATCTGGGAGCAGATCAACAAGGACGACCTTTTCGGTCGGGCGGCGCAGTTGTCTTACTATTTTTTGCTCTCGCTCTTTCCGCTGCTGCTTGTGCTGGTCACGCTGCTGGGCTATTTTGCGGAGGCCGGGTCGGAGCTGCGCGTGAGTCTGCTGGGCTATCTGGGCGAAGTGATGCCGGGCTCGGCCACGGCGCTGGTGCAGACGACGCTCGACGAGATCAGCAAGCAGAAGGGCGGCGGCAAGATATCTTTCGGCATACTGGCGGCCATCTGGGCGGCGTCCAACGGGATGGGCGCGATCAGCGAGACGCTCAACGTTGCCTACAACGTCGAGGAGACGCGCCCTTGGTGGAAGCGTCGGCTGATTACCGTCGGGCTGACCGTCGCCCTCGCCGTGTTGATTCTGACGGCGCTCACGTTGATGTTCGGCGGCGGCAAGATCGCAGACCTCTTGGCTGCCAACTACGGTTTCAGTCAGGTCTTCACGCTCACGTGGAAGATCGCGCAATGGCCGATTGTGCTTTTCTTCATCCTCATGGCGTTTAGCCTCATCTACTACTTCGCGCCGGATTTGAGCGATCAGGATTGGAAGTGGGTCTCGCCGGGCTCGGTCATAGGTGTCACGCTCTGGCTGCTCGTCTCCTTCGCTTTTCGTCTCTACCTGCACTTCTTCGATTCCTACAGCGCGACCTATGGCTCGCTCGGCGCTCTAATAATCATGATGCTCTGGTTCTACCTGACGGGCGCGGCCATCCTCATCGGCGGCGAGATCAACTCCGAGATCGAAAACGCGGCGGCAGAAGCCGGCGAGCCCGACGCCAAGGAGCGCGGCGAAAAAAGCCCCGAAGAGTTTGAGCGTAAAGGCAAGAGCAAGGCGAAAACGCGAAAAGCGAAAGCGAGAAAAGCAGCGACGAGTGATAAGTGACGAGCCCGGACTAAAGCTTTTAGTTTTTAACCTGCCACTCGTCACTGTCTTTAATATGATGAATCACGACATCTTTATTCTGAGCTCGGAGGTTGAGGCGGCGCTGGGCGGGGGGCGCGGTGTGGTGGCGCTCGAATCTACGGTTATCGCGCATGGGCTGCCGCGCCCGCATAATCTTGAGACGGCGCTCGAACTGGAACAGATAGTGCGCTCGGCGGGCGCGATACCCGCGACCATCGCCATACTCAAAGGCAGAATCCACGTCGGCCTGAGCATGGAGCAATTGAGACATATCGCCGAGAGCGATGACGTACATAAGATCAGCCGGCGTGACCTGGCGCTGGCCGTGGCGCGCAAGTGGGACGGCGCAACGACCGTGGCCTCGACCACATGGATTGCCAATCAGGCTGGCATAGAGGTCTTTGCGACGGGCGGTATAGGGGGCGTTCATCGTGGAGCGTTGCCGGATGTGTCGGCGGATTTGCCTGAGCTGGCCCGCGTGCCCATGGCGGTGGTGTGTTCCGGGGCCAAGATCGTGCTCGATCTTCCGGCGACGCGCGAGTGGCTTGAGACCTATGGCGTCACCGTCATAGGCTACGGCTGCGACGAGCTGCCGGCCTTCTATTCGAGGCAGAGCGGCCTCGCTGTCGACGGTCGTGCCGATTCGCCTGCCGAGGCGCGCAGCTTTATCAGGGCCAGAGACGCGCTCGGCATCAAAAGCTCAATCCTCATCACAGTGCCCGTGCCCGTGTCGGCGGAAGTCCCGGCGAGCATATTGCAGAACACGCTGGAGCGTGCGCTCGCGGAAGCAGGCGAGAGCGGGGTCGGCGGGCGAGAACTAACACCATTCCTTTTAAAACGTCTGGGCGAATTGAGCGAGGGCACGACGCTCCGTGCCAACATCGCCCTGCTCGAAAACAACGCTCGCATCGCAGCCGAAATCGCGCAAGCGTTAGCCAGCAAAGATAAGGATGAAGGCGGAAGGATGAAAGAACTGCTTTAATGCTTTTACTTCATCCTTCCGCCTTCATCCTTCATCCTTGATTTTCAACTAATCCGCCAGAGCATTAAGAGGCCGATTATCAGGCCGATGAAGACGACCGTGCGGCGGACGAAGGTGCGTCCCAGACGGCGCGCCGCGCTCGCTCCGTAGTATCCGCCTGCGATTGCGCCGACCATCATCAGGAAGGCGTCGGGCCAGTAGACCAGAGACGATAAGGCGAAGGCCAGCACGGCGACGCTGTTGATGCAGATGCCAAGAAAATTTTTGATGCCGTTGGCCCTGTGAATATCCGTGAGGCCGAACAGTCCGAGCGTGGCGAGTATCAGGATGCTGTTGCCCGCTCCGAAATATCCGCCGTAGACGGAGGCGAGGAATTGAACGATGATTGGGCCAACCCAGCGCCCCGCGCCCGTCTGGCTCGTGCGCTCGTTAAGGCGCAGGCGACGGCTGATCGGCTCCTGCAAGGTGAACAACAGGGTCGCGAAAAGAATCAGGAAGGGGACAAGCCGCGCGAACGTCTGCGACGGGGTAAGGATGAGCAGCGACGCTCCGACCCCGCCGCCGACGAGGCTCGTGATTCCCAGCCATAAGAGGTGCGAGCGGCTGTCTTTGATCTCGCGCCGGAAGCCGAACACCCCGCCGAAGAAACCCGGCCACAACGCGACAGTGCTCGTCGCATTCGCCACTTTCGGATCGAGCCCGAGCCAGATCAGAACCGGAAAGGTGACGAGCGTTCCGCCGCCCGCGATGGAATTTATTCCACCCGCGACGAAGGCGGCTGCAAACATCAAGGCCCCGTGAGCTAATGACATAAACTTGATCTTAGCTATGAACGCTTTGGATAAACAACCTCCGCCGGACTTTTGCAAACTGAACGGTGGACGCTTAAAGTATCTTTACGTCTCAGACCAAAGCGCTGGAGGAAATAGTATGAAGGCCATTCGTGTGCATGAGTTCGGCGGGCCGGAGGTCATGCGTTTGGAGGAAGTCCCAGACCCTTTGCCCGGCTCGGAGCAGGTCGTGGTCAGGCTGTCCGCAGTCGGGGTCAATCCCGTCGACACTTATATTCGTTCCGGGCTTTATGCGAGCAGGCCCACCCTGCCCTACACGCCCGGCATGGACGGCGCGGGCGTGGTCGAAGCGGTCGGCATGAATGTGCGCCGAGTAAGCGTCGGCGACCGCGTTTACATAGCCGGAGCACTGAGCGGAACTTATGCGGAGCTAGCCTTGTGTGAAGCCATGCGTGTGCAGCGGCTGCCCGCCAACATGACCTTCGCACAGGGCGCGGCGGTCAATGTTCCATACAGTACGGCTTACCGTGCGCTGTTCGGTCGCGCGCGCGCCATGCCGGGAGAAACCGTGCTCGTCCACGGGGCGAGCGGCGGCGTCGGCATCGCCGCCGTTCAGCTTGCGCGCTCTCATGGGCTGACCGTGATCGGAACTGGCGGGACGGACGAGGGCCGCCGCCTTGTTGCGGAACAGGGAGCGCACCACGTCTTCGATCATCACACGCCGGACTATCTTGACAAGGTCGTCGAGGCCACGGGTGGGAGCGGCGTCGACGTGATCCTTGAGATGCTTGCCAATGTCAATCTCGGACGCGACCTGACGGTTTTAGCGCGCGGCGGGCGGGTCGTCGTCATCGGTAGTCGCGGCACGGTCGAGATCAATCCGCGCGATGCGATGGGGCGCGACGCCAGCATTCTCGGCATGACGCTCATGAACACGACGCCGCAGGATTTCTACGTGATTCACTCCGCGCTCGTCGCGGGGTTGGAGAACGGCACGCTGCGTCCCATCGTCGGGCAGGAGATGCCGCTCTCGGAAGCCACGCGCGCGCACGAAGCCGTCATGCAACCGGGCGCTTACGGCAAAATCGTCCTCATCCCTTAATGGGCCACAGTGAAGGTGGGAAATGTATGGCGATAGCAACTGTTAATCCGGCGACGGGCGAAACGCTACGCTCTTTCGAGCCCCTTTCCGATGCGGAGATCGAGGGGAAGCTCGCGCGCGCGTGGGAAGTTTTCCGCGCGTATAGACAAACGCCTTTCGCCGAGCGGGCGCGTATGATGACGCGTGCGGCGGAGATTCTGGAAGCGGAAAAGCAGATGTTCGCGCGCATTATGACGACGGAGATGGGCAAGCCCTTGAAGGCGGCGGGCGACGAGGCGGCGAAGTGTGCATGGGTCTGCCGTTACTACGCCGAGTGGGCCGAGCACTTTCTCGCCGATGAGGCGGTCGAGAGTAATGCCACCGAGAGCTATATCAGCTACCAACCCCTTGGCCCTGTGCTGGCCGTGATGCCCTGGAACTTTCCTTTCTGGCAGGTCTTTCGCTTCGCCGCGCCCGCGCTCATGAGCGGCAACGTGGGGCTGCTCAAGCACGCCTCGAACGTGCCGCAGTGCGCGCTCGCAATCGAAGATGTTTTCCGTCGCGCGGGTTTTCCCGAAGGCGTCTTTCAAACGCTGCTCATCGGCTCGGACAAAGTCGGGCGGCTGATTGACGACGAGCGCGTGCGGGCCGTTACCCTGACGGGCAGTGAGGCGGCGGGCAGTCAGGTCGCAAGTCAGGCAGGCAAGCGTATCAAAAAGAGTGTGCTTGAGCTCGGCGGCTCAGACCCCTTCATCGTCATGGAGAGCGCAGATGTGGAGGAAGCCGCGAAGACTGCTATCAAAGCGCGCACTATCAACAACGGCCAGTCGTGCATCGCCGCCAAGCGTTTCATCATCGCCGATAGCATCTACGCTGAATTCGAGCGCCGCTTCGTGGAGGGGATGGAGGCGCTCAACATCGGCGACCCCCTTGAGGAGACGACCGCCATTGGCCCACTGGCAACCCTACAGGTGCTGAAAGATTTGGACGAGCAGGTTCGCAAGTCTGTCGAGGCAGGCGCGCGAGTCCTGACCGGCGGGCATCGCCTCGAAAGGCAGGGCTTCTACTACGCTCCGACGGTCGTCACGGACATCCCAAAGGGAACGCCCGCCTACGAAGAGGAATTGTTCGGGCCGGTCGCCCTGCTCTTTCGTGTGAAAGATGCCGAGGAGGCGATTCGTCTGGCTAACGATTCGGTTTTCGGGCTCGGCTCAAGCGTCTGGACTAATGATGAGGGGGAGCGCGCTCGCTTCATCAAAGAGCTGGAAGCCGGGTCTGTTTTTGTCAACGGGATGGTCGCCTCAGACCCGCGCCTGCCGTTCGGCGGCGTCAAGCATTCCGGCTACGGGCGCGAGTTGTCGATGAACGGCATACGCGAGTTCGTTAATATCAAGACAGTCTGGATAAAGGATGCGGGCACACACAACCGCAGCGAAACTGAGTAGAGTGCGCGCCCAATCGAATGGGCAGTTGACCGACAGACCTTAAAGCCAATGGCAATCCTCAATATCGTGAGCTATCCGGCGAGCGTGCTCGCCACGGTCGGCGCGCCCGTCGAGCGTTTTGACGAGGCGCTGGAAAAACTGGTCGCGGACATGTTCGAGACGATGTATGCCGCGCATGGCGTCGGGCTCGCCGCGCCGCAGGTCGGCCTCTCGCTTCAACTGTTCACCATGGATTGCGAGGGGACGAAGATCACGGCGGCCAACCCTTCGATCGTCAGCGCCGAAGGTGAGCAGAACGGCGACGAAGCCTGTCTCTCGCTCGCCAGCCTTGGCTCTGCGCTACGACGGCCAGACCGCGTCGTGCTTCGCGCGCAGGACTTGCGCGGCGAGACGTTTGAAATCGAAGGGCGTGGACTCGTGGCGCGCTGTCTCCTGCACGAGACAGATCACTGTAACGGGCTACTCTTCATAGATCATCTCTCACCGCTCAAGCGCGATATGGTCAAGCGCAAGTTTCGCAAGACGATGAAGAGAGAAAGATGAAATAAGAGGCTTGAAGACAACTAGGAATTCCAGAAAGCATTCGTGATAATCCGCCTCGCCTCCTCAAGGCTCAAATCATCGTTGATGATCTTGTAGCCGATGGTCTCTTCATAATCACGCGTCCCCGCACTGGTTCGCATGGCGGCCTGCTGCGGGGTGATGCCGGCCCGCTCAAGCCTCTGTGCGCCGGGGGCGCTAAAGCATCTGGCGGCGAGCCATTCGTCAACCTCTTCGGCATCTTCAAAGCCCGCCTCAATCCAGGCCAGCGCGGCCTCTTCGGGCGAAACACCGGCGCGTGCCGCTTCGCCGTGTCTTGCGATCACTTCGCCGATGCCCTGAAGCAGCTCCGCCCGCGCAAACTCTTCGTCCTCATTCATCGGTTCTATCACCCTTTCGTCGCTTCCCACTCTCGCATGATCGCTTCTATACTGACTGCGACAGGGATTTTCGCCGCCGCGGCAGCCCGAGAGCAAGCTTCGGCGGCATCCATCCAGAAGCATTGAAGCTAATGACTCGAACCATCATCGCCGTCGGCGGTTTCTATTCAGGGGTTGGCAAGACCACCCTGATGTGTGAGCTGTTGCGCGCCTTTCCCGGGTGGGAGGCCATCAAGATGACGCGCGGGCACTATCGTTCCTGCGGCAAAGACCCGCATGCCTGTTGCGTGACCCATCTGTTGAGCGACGAGCCCGTGATTCGCGCTGGCCGCGACGAGACCTACACGCCGGGCAAAGACACAGGGCGATACTGGGATGCGGGAGCCACGAATGTCCAATGGGTGATCGTCACGGACGCGCAGGTCGAACAGGGAATCAAGCGTGCGCTCGAACGCACCGTAGCCCCCGGCGTGTTTGTCGAAGGCACAAGCTTTCAACAATACGTGGATGTTGATTTCGCCGTGATGGTCGCGCGTCCAGAGGTCAAACAGCTCAAGCCCTCGGCGCGCCGCGCGCTACAAAAAGCCGATGCCCTCTACCTGTTCGATGACGAGCTGGACGGGGCGGCGGCCCGCGCTCAATTCCATTCGTGGCGGGAATCGTCAACGGCGAGCGGCATACCTGTTTACACGCGCGATGATCTAAAGCGGCTCGTCGCCGCCATAGAGGCCGCTCACGCGGGCGTCGCGGCCTGAATCGTCAGAGGTTAAATGTAGCTCACACAGGTGAGGGCCGCCCACGCGTGGGCGGCCCTCACCTGTGTGAGCATTAATTGGTCGTCGCGCTCTTGCGGGCTATAGCCGCACGTATTCAAACTCGAAGGGCTTGCCTTTGATGCCGGCGGCGGGCGGCGCAATCCAACCGGCGATCTTGCCGGGCTCGGTCACCGGATGCATGAGGCTGCGGACGTACTCGCGGTCTTCAATCGTCGGCAGCCATTGGGCGCTGTGCCGCTCAAACTCTTCCTTCGAGATAAGATTGCCATGAATGTCGAAATGATGACCGGCAAACTCTCCGACGTGGCGCTGAAAGCGCGTGCTCGGTAGATAGAGCTGCGCGTCAATGCCTTCGTCCGAGAGATACTTGTTCCAGCGTTTCATGGCGCGCTCGCAGTCCTTGACGTACTCGCCGCGCAGCACTTCATTAAGCGCATTCCGCAACGGAACCTCGCGCGGCACGAGCCGACCGTCCTCGACCACCATCAAAGTAAAGCTCTCGTTTGAGGCGGTGTGATCCGTGTATTGCTCCTGCTCTTTGTAGCGGCCCTTGAGCCCGGCAGCGAAAAAGTCCGCGGAGTTTGAGCTGATCTCGCCGCCAAAGAGGTCGAGCGAATAGCTGAACCAGAAATTGATGTACCTCTGGATGATATCGAGCGGGATGCCACCGTGCTCGCGCACATCTTTGTCCGCGCTCTCGCGCATCAATTGAGCTGTGCGCCTGACGACGCGTCCCACGCCCGTTTCGCCGACGAAGAGATGGTGCGCCTCTTCGGTGAGCATGAACTGGCAGGTGCGCGCCAGGGGCTCGAAACCGGATTCGGCCAGCGCCGCGAGCTGATACTTGCCGTCGCGGTCTGTGAACATGGTGAAGCAGAAAAAGTTTAGCCAGTCGTCACACGGCTGGTTGAAGGCTTCAAGGATGCGGGGCTTGTCCGGGTTACCGCTGCGGCGCGCCAGTAGCTCGTCGGCCTCGTCGCGCCCGTCGCGCCCGAAATATCTTTGCAGCAGATAGACCATCGCCCACAGGTGACGGCCCTCCTCGACGTTGACCTGAAAGAGGTTTCGCAGGTCGTAGAGCGAAGGGCAGGTTTTCCCGAGCGCGCGCTGCTGCTCGACCGAAGCCGGTTCGGTATCTCCCTGCGTGACGATGATGCGGCGCAGGGCGTTGCGAAACTCGCCCGGCACTTCCTGATAGGCGGGCGCGCCGTAGTTGTCACCGAAACCGACCTTGGCATCCGGGGCGGCGGGCTTCAGGAAAATCCCCCAGCGATAATCCGGCATCTTGATGTAATCGAAATGTGCCCAGCCCTCCGGCTCGACGCTGATGGCCGTGCGCAGATAGACATCCTTATTCTGAAACCCCTCCGGCCCCATCTCGCGCCACCAGTCCAGATAACTCGGCAGCCATTTCTCCAGAGCGCGCTGAAGCCGCTTGTCCTCCGAGAGATTAACGTTATTAGGAATCCGTTCGTATAACTGCATGATGCCCTATGTTCTCCTGTAGTCGAACTGCGCCTGTGTCGGTTTTCCGTAATTGGTCAGCGCGCCATGCTCGCCGACGGCGTTCGGGCGCTGGAAAATCCAGTTTTGCCAGGCCGTCAACCGACCGTAAATTTTTGTGTCGAGCGTTTCCGGCCCGGCGAATCTGAGCGATGCCTCCATGCCCGTGAGCGCGTCCGGCGAGAGCGACGTGCGCTCTTCGATGGCGACGCGAATCTCGTCGTCCCAATCCAGATCGTCCGGCGCGAAAGTGACCAGTCCGGCCTCCTCCGCTTCCTCCGCGTCAAACCTTCCCTCGTGTTCAAGCACTTCGTCCGCCTTCTCCGGCGTCGCCAGAAAGCGCGATTGCAGACGGCTCAGGCCGTTGCTCATCAAGAGCGCCCCGGCGTTCAGCTCGCCCGTCGCAACCTCGACCAGCGCGTCCGGCGAATTGAGCATGTAGGTGCGGTCGGCTGAAAGCGCAAGCTCAAGCAGATTCCCCGCGAAGCAACTGCCGGGCTCGATCAATGCGAAGAAGCTTTTCGCCGTCAGGTCGAGTCGCCGCAGCACGCGCGCCATGTATAAGATGATCTCGCGGACTAACCAGTGGTCTCTGTGCGCGACGAGAGTTTCGTCCACCGCCAGAACCTCGTCGATATTCCCGCGGGTACGCAGGCAAACGAGCCCGATCTCCAATTCGTTGACGCGCAGGTGCAGCAGCGCATCGTCCAGCTCACGATAAGCCTGTAGCGGCCAGTAGGCATCACCCGCGCGCTCGATCTCTTCCGGCGTCCCGGGCGTGTTCCCTTCAGGGCCGCGCAGGGTCAGGTCGGCGTAACGCTCCTCCCGATTGACCTTCACGCTGACATACTTATACTCGCGCCCGTCGGCGGTCGTTTCGACTTGCAGCGGGTTGAGCTTGATGCCCGGGCCTGCTCCATTCCTGTCGCCCGACGCAAGGATTCCCTCTATGCGCGCCGCCACTCCTTCCTGAAATCTGCTGGTCGGGAAAAAGTCGTCGATCAGTCCCCACTCGCGCGCTCTCTTTCCCTTGAGCCCTTCGGCGAGGGTGGAAAAAACATCTGCCCTGTCGCGCCGCACCTTTCGCTTATCGACGAGGCGGGTGAGCCCTCCCGTTCCCGGCAGCACGCCGAGCAGGGGCACTTCCGGCAGAGAGACAGCCGAGTTGCCGTCGTCCACCAGATAGATTTCATCGCAGGCTATAGCCAACTCATAGCCGCCGCCGGAGGCTGTGCCGTTTAATGCAGCGATGTATCGCTGGCCGGATTGCCGCGACGCATCCTCAATCGCGCAGCGCGTCTCGTTGGTGAATTTACAGAAGTTGACCTTGAAGGCGTGCGAGGATGTGCCGAGCATGTAGATGTTAGCGCCGGCGCAGAAGATTCTGGGCTTGAGGCTGGTGACGACTACGACGCGAACCTCCGGGTGCTCGAAGCGCAGGCGCTGCACGGCATCCGCCAGCTCAATATCGACTCCCAGGTCATAAGAATTGAGCTTGAGCTTATACCCCTCGGCTAAGGTCGCGTCCTCCTGCACGTCCATCGAAAGCGTGGCGACCGCCCCGTCAACACTGAGCTTCCAGTGCTTGTAAGCTTCGGGCGAAGTCTCGAAATTAATCATTTAAGAGCAGACTCCAAATATTCTGAGATCAGACGATCAACAATATGGCTGATTAACGAACCCGTAATTATAACGTCTGGGCGGCGGGAATGCATCACGGCGCGACACAATTAAGGGCAGCCCGTGCGCTGGCTACCCCTTCTGACCCCGATTTAATGTTGGTACACCCGGAAGGACTCAAACCTTCGACCTCCTGATCCGAAGTCAGGCGCTCTATTCAACTGAGCTACGGGTGCATTTGATGCCCGGACATTTTATTGGTTTTCCGCTTCTCTGTCACGCCGACCAAAGCGACACGGTCGATTGATGGCCGCGAGAGCAAGGTTCGCGGTCATGGCGAAGAGGAGTCAGATGTTCCGGCGCTTAAAATCGTTTTGGGAGAGGAAAGCCCGGCAGAAAAGTGAGAGCGCGAGGACGCGCACTCGGTCGTCGCCGGGCCATCGTTTATCTTGTGCTGCTGGCAGCCTGCTTCTCTTTGTTGCCGTTGCGGCTCGCGTCGTCGGCTTTGGTCATGCGACATCCGCCTTCAAAGACAGCGCCGTGCTCGATGACGAGCGAAGGCGTCTGGATGTTGCCGGTGACTTTCGCGACGCGGCCCATCTCTATGCGCTTGGTGGCGGTGATGTCGCCGTTGACCGTCCCGTGTATCTGCGCGACGGCGACCTCTATGTTGGCGTCGATCACTCCGTTGCTGCTGACGATCAGCGTGCCTTCGTCAGAGTGGACTTTCCCCGACAGATGGCCGTCAACGCGCAGCATCCCTTTGAAGTTGGCTTCGCCGGTCAGTTCCGTGCCGTTGCCGACGAAACCGCTCAGAAGTCCTTCCTTGATGTCGCGCGCCAGCGATTCGCTCTCGGTCATGGCCGAGGTGGTCGTCTGCGTGTGGGCCGGTGTTTGGTTGTGCATACTGCCTTCGTATGGGGAAGCGGCTGGCTGCGGCGGTTGATCCATGGTCGTTTCGCTCTCGCGTTTCTCCTCAGGCGAGGTTTTATTAAATCTCAACATTCTCTCAAGCTCCTCTTCAAAGTCTTAGACTGACTGCTGAAATGACAGCAGTTGACCTTCATGGCCGTTAGCGTTGAGGATTGAAATGCAGATGCAAGTAGGGGCAACCCGTCCGGCTCTTATCTTCTATCGAAGAAGGCCAACCGGTAAATCGGACTCTACTGCTATTCCTCCACAGCGTCAATCCCAATGATGAGAAAGCCGGGGGAGTGTTCCGCAAAGGGGCGGGACGGTATGCCTTGCCGGGTGCTGGCCGCCGCCGTGCTATCGCTTTACTTGGCCGGTGCGGCTGGTTTGCCCTGAAATTCTTTGCGTATCAGGCGGACGAGATCGTTGATCTCTTCCGGCTTGAGGCGATCTTTGAAGGCCGGCATGCCGTCGCCGCCGACGCTGATCTGCTTGGCTAGCTGCTCCTCGTTGTGATTGAGCGCGTGGCCCTCTTTGAGGCTGGGGACTTTGAGCTGCTTGCCCTGAATCTTGACCGTGCCGCCGTCGCCTTTAGGCCCATGACAGACCGTACAGCTCTCCGCGTAGATGACGCGCGTGCGCGCAAATTCATCGGCTGGCGTGGGGCTTGGGCTCAGGGTCGCCGCCGGAGACGCTGACCCTGTGGCAGGAGTTCCTGTGTTGGCGTTCGATACCGGATTGTTATTGGTCGTATTGGTGCAGGCGAGGGCGAAAATCGCCGTGGCAATGGTGGCCGCGAGCGCGAGCTTGATGGGTTTCATCCCGTTGTTTCTCCGAATGAACTGGAATCTTACTTACGAGCATGCAAAGGGTTGGTTCAAAGCGGGAGCGAGTATAGTTCATGCCCGCGCAGATTTTCAAAGGATAAGAGTGAAGGGGTAAACCGGAAGCTCGAAGTAGGATGCGTATCGCTTCCACTTCTTGCCAGCACTGTTCGTCCCCGTCAGCGTTTCCTGAGCACGGCAATCCACGCGGCGATCTCGCGTTTGTCACTGTCCGATATCTTATTGGCGAAGCCGGGCATGGTCGGCTCAAGGCCGTAGGCCGCCGGGTCGTTGATAATCCCTACGAGGTCTTCGACGCTGCGGCGCGGCTTGCTTGAGATGCCTATCAGGCGCGGGAAGGGAAAGACGCCCTGACCGCGCGTGCCATGACAGCCCGAGCAGTTTGTGATGTAGGAATCGGGCGGCGACGATGACGAAACATTGTTCGTCGTCGCCGGTGACGAACCGGCGTTGGCGGGCACAGGCGTCGGGCTCGCTCCTCCTGCCTGCGCGCCACCCGTCGTCGCTCCTCCCGTGCCGTCGCCCGTCGTCGCCTCCTGCTCATCCTCTATCAGCGATTCGCTTGTGCGCGTGCGTAGTGGCGTAAAGGGCGCGGCGCGGAAAGCTTCCTCCTCCTTGGTCTGTCTGGCGAGCTGGTCGTGCACGCGCGGGTCGCGCGCATCCTCCACGTAGGCGATAACGGTCATCGTCGTAAAGAGCGCAAAGCCCATGATGAAGAGCGCGACGCCCAGAGTGCGGCGCGGCCTGTTCATCATCTTCTTGAGACGCGGCGGATTGAGAAAGGGGAGCGACGCGAGGCCGATGAAGATCAACGCCGGAAGCGCGACGGCGACGGTCGAAGCGATGCGGCCCGGCAGGTACTTGAGCAGCTGGAAGAGCCAGAGAAACTGTGCGCCGGGGCGAGGCAGATAACCGGGCGCTGCCGTATCGGCGGCTGGCCCAAGCGGCGCATAGAATTTTGACGCCCAGAGCGCGAGCGCCAGAAAGACTACTCCGGCTGCGACAGCGTTGCGCGCCACCTGCCCGAACATCCATCCTTCCAGCCGCCGCTCCTCCTCGTCGCTGACGATGCCGCGCTCGCGAAAAACGAAGAGCCGCGCCGTCACCAGCAGCAGGATCAGCACGGGCACGACCAGCACGTGCAGGGCGAAGAATCGCGCCAGCGTCACGGGTGTAATCTCCATGCCGCCGATCAACCACTGGCGCGCGGCGTTGCCGACCAGTGGCATGCCGCCCGCTATGCCTTCGGTCACGCGCGTTCCGAAATAGGCGCGCGCGTCCCAGGGCAGAGAGTAGCCCGTCGCTCCGCCCGCCAGCACCAGCGAGAGCAGGATCACGGTCGATATCCAGCCGACGGGCCTTCGACTGTAGCCCTTGCGCCAGAACATCTGGGCCAGATGCAGAACCAGAAAGAGCGTCAGCCACTGCGAGCCGTAATGATGCAGGGCACGCAGCCATGAGCCGGCGGGCAGCACCTTCTCGATGTAGGCGACCGTCGTGTGCGCGCTCTCCGCAGAGGGCACGTAGTAGAAAGCCAGCAGCACGCCCGTCACACCTTGCAGCGCGACGAGCATCGCGACCACCCCGGCGGTCGTGCGTGCCCATGCTTCGAGCCCCGTCGAAGGCTCGTCGACCAGCGAGCGCTCGATGTCTTCGAGCGTCGTCCAGCGCGAGAGCCAGCGCCTGACCTTGCGCGGGAGATATGGGTTCTGCTCGTCTTTCATCTATGGGGCTCGCTCGTCATTTCATCCGCGCACGATGCGCTCTTCCGTATTGTTGATGAAGGTCTGGTATTGCACCTGAAGTATCCCGTCGCGCTCGCGGGTCGGAAGCGGGTCGAGGCCGCGCCGCGACGGGCCGCTCACGCGCGAGCCGTCGCTGGCGAAGTAGCTGTCGTGGCAAGGGCAGAAGAAGCCGTTGGTATCATCGCGCCAGCTGACGTTGCAGCCCTCGTGCGGGCAGACGCTTGAGAGCGCCTGATGACGCTCGCCCGGCAGGACGTAGACGAAGTGCTCCTCGCTGGTGGCGGCCCAGGCCGCCTCGTGTTCCGCGATAATGCTGCGCATGATCGGCTTGTCGCCCTTGAGTTGCGAGATGGGAGCGACGTTAGACCATTTCCCTTCTGATTGGGCGTAGATGGGGCGCAGGTATCGAAAAGCCGCGGTCGCAATGGTGGCGGCCACGCCCGCGAAGATACCCAGAGGGAGCAGCAGCAGAAAATTTCTGCGCCCGGGGTCTGGCAGCTCAGTTTTCTCTGGCGGGGTCTGGTCGGAAGATTCGTCAGGCATAATTGTGATCTATAGAAACCGAACGGGACTTTTGCGGCGGTTGCAATCCGGCAAAGTTCGCCGCAGAATAGCTTTTGACTGTCGGCGCATTCTAACCGAAGAATAGAAACTGCGCGATAATAATTTAAGAGAATCTCTTCAGAGGTAAAATTCGAGATGGGCAATTCTGAAAATCCTGACGGCGAGACTG
Source organism: Pyrinomonadaceae bacterium (assembly GCA_036389675.1). Lineage (GTDB taxonomy): Bacteria > Acidobacteriota > Blastocatellia > Pyrinomonadales > Pyrinomonadaceae > DASQYE01. Next base: position 339,671 of record DASVWI010000021.1, on the reverse strand, counting down.
GCCGGACATCGTTGCGTCTGGCAGGAAACGCCACCGAAGGCGAGCGCCCGCGTCCCAACTTGCCGCGCCAGTTCGTCAACTTTACTTTCTATCGCGCGCGCCCGGAGTGGCGCATGCTGATGGAGACGGAGAAGGCGGAGGCCCGGCAGGAGTTCGTCGATGCGGTCGAAGAGTTTCGACGCGAGATGCTGATTCACACCTACTCGCTCGTGGGCCTGCGCACCAATGTCGAGATGATGATCTGGCGTATAGGCTACCAGCTCGATCCGTTTCAGGAGATGACGACGCGGCTCAACCGCACGCGCCTCGGCCAGTACCTTGAAGCGACGCAGTCCTTTCTCTCGATGACCAAGCGCTCGATGTACATAGACAAGGATAATCCCGAACACGTCGAAGACCGCCTGCACATCGTTCCCGGCAGGTCTGAGTATCTGTTCGTCTACCCGTTCGTCAAAACGCGCGACTGGTACTCGCGCTCGCCGGAGCAGCGGCAGGAGATGATGGACGAGCACATACGCATCGGCTCGAAATATCGCTCGGTCAAGCTTCACACGACCTACTCATTCGGCCTTGACGATCAGGAGTTCGTCGTCGCCTTTGAGACGAACGAGCCGGCGGATTTCCTTGACCTCGTTCAGGAGCTGCGCGAGACCAAGGCCAGCTCCTTCACCCTGCGCGATACGCCTATGTTCACCTGTCGTCAACGCACGCTCGCCGAATGTCTGAACGCGCTCGGCTAAGGCTTGAGGAGGGAAATTGCGAGCGCCGCTGCGGGCTGCCTTTATCCGGCCTTTGGCCCTGATTTAAACGGGGATGCGAGCCGCGCGGCGACTGTGTTATTCTCCCGCACGCCGACGGGCGCTGGGCTCAGAGCAGACTGTTCAGACGGTAGAGCCGGGAAGTCAGGCAAACCCTTTATAAGCGACGGCTGGTGGGAGGATTTCGAGATGAGTGAGATCGGTATCGGTTTATTATTCGCCTTCTGGTTTGTGCTCGCCTACCTGCTTATCTCCAAGCTTTTCGGGGCGAAAGAGCTGGGGCAGATGCGCTGGCGCGAGCTGCTTCGTCCGTCCGCCGATGACGGAAGATTAATCGGCGGGAAAAGGCCACATCTCTTCCTTTCAACTTCAGAGATGAGCGAGCATCATTCGCAGGCGAACAGGGGCTCCTCGCGGGCGAAAGATCGTTAAGAGCGTCGGCAGATTGTTTGAGCGGGTCTATGCTCAGGCCCACACTATCAGGATCAAGGGGTTCGAGGGGATGAAGACGGCACGCAAGTTTTTGATCAGCGGGGAAGTGCAGAAGGTGGGCTACCGTTATTTCGCGCAGCGCGCCGCCGCCCGCCATCAGGTCACGGGCTACGTGCGTAATCTGCCGGACGGGCGCGTCGAGGTCGTGGCTGAAGGCCCGCTCGAAAGCGTCGAAGGCTTCAAGCACGATCTGGCCGCCGGCCCAACCTTTTCGCAGGTGGAAAACATCGAGGAGATTTCAATCGAGCCCACAGGCTCTTACTCTCATTTTCGGATAGAAAGATGAGAAGGCAGACGCTCGATGTCAGTTACTAACATCCGGCATCTGACATCTATCGAAGATTATGAATGAACTCAAAGCTATGATTCGCGAAGTGCCGGACTTTCCAAAGCCCGGCATCAATTTCTATGACATCACGACGCTGCTCAAGCAGCCGGAAGGGTTGCGCCGCACGGTTGACGCGCTCGCCTCGCAATTCGAGGGCGTCAAGGTCGATACGGTGATCGGCGTAGAGGCGCGCGGCTTCATCTTCGCCCCGGCGCTGGCTTATCACATGGGCGCGGGCTTCGTGCCTGTACGCAAGCCGCGCAAGCTCCCTGCCGAGTGCGCCTCCATCTCTTACGATCTTGAGTACGGGCAGGACACGCTGGAGATTCACCGCGACGCCATCGGACAGGGCCACCGCGTCATCATCGCCGACGATCTGCTCGCCACAGGCGGCACGGCGCGCGCCGTCGTCGATCTGGTCGAGGATTTGGGCGGCACGGTGGTGGGGCTGGTCTTCGTCGTCGAGCTGGAATTCCTGCCCGGTCGCAAGCGCCTTGAAGGATACGACGTGCGCTCGCTCATCAAGTACCAGTCATAGCGGAAACTGGACTGTGCCGTCGCGCATCTGTTAACGTCATCCAGACGAGTGCTCCCGTAGCTCAGTGGATAGAGCACCTGCCTCCTAAGCAGGGGGTCGCAAGTTCAAGTCTTGCCGGGGGCACCATATATTTTCAGACGCCCGTTCCAGCCTGCTTGCGTTTATCGCTTCGCGGATGCGTCGTTAAAGGCGGCGTCAATCGCCGGGCCGACGACGTAGCTGCCGAAAATGTCTTTCCTCATACGGGAATCCCCGGCGAATAATTTCCGAAACTCATCCAGTTTGACGCTCTTGCGCGTCTGTTCCAGCGTCTCGCCGCGCGCCACCGCCGCTTCGACCTGTTGCTTGATGGAGGCGAACAGCCTCGCCATGAGCCTGAGATAAGAGTCGTCGCGCAGCACCGGCCCGTGGCCCGGAACGATGGCGGTCGGATGAAGTGCGATCAGCTTTTCCAGCGTCTGTGCCCAGTCTCCCGGGTGCGATTGCGGGTTGCCGACATAGGGGACAGGCGAGATCACCAGATCGCCCGTAATGACGACGCCTTCTCTGGGCAGATGAACAACGATGTCGCCGCTCGTATGCCCGCGCCCCTGATGAAGAATCTCTATCGTGCGATTGCCCCTGTAGAGCGTCAGGTGATCTTCGAGCGTGATCGTCGGCAGGACTATCTCCACGGCGGGATTCTCCGCCATGTAGGCTTCGGCGATCTTCAGGTCGCTCGCGTAGGTCGCGCGTTCCTCCTCGTCCATAGGCCCACCGAAGACGCTCTCGTTCTTCTCAAGACGCTGCCGTAGAAAAGCGATGAACGAAGGGTATCCGCCCTTCGCCATCGCCTGCTTACGATTGGCGAGGCCGGTGGTCGGCAGATACTCGCGCGTGCGGGCGTGGGCGATGAACTCAACGCCGGGGAAGGCGTCGCGAAAGACCTGATTGCCCATGATATGGTCATCGTGCCAGTGCGTATTGATGACGTACTTCACAGGCTTGGTCGTCAGCCGTCGAAGGGCGGCCAGCAACTCTTTCGCCGTGCCCGGTGTCAGCGTCGTGTCAACGACGACCACGTCCGCTTCGTTGATGATGAAAACGCTGTTGGCGTTGACGGTCAAACCCGGCGGCTCCCTGCGTATCGCCGCATAGACACCCTCGGCGACCTTCACCACCTCAAAGTTTCCGCTCTGGCCTGAAACGATCAGCGGCAAGAAAAGGAGCAGCGCCAACAGGCAAACACGGGCCAGCAACATAAAGCTTTCCTCCAATGTCGGTTTGTCGAAGAGTTTCAAAAAAGGCATGAACCTCTACGATCACCGGCCCGTCTAAGTTCGACCCGTGGCAATAAATTCGCTTCGTCTGGGTATGAAAACAGGGATGGGGCGGGCGCTCAGGTGAGAATTAAAACAGAGCGAGCATGATTATGGATTTTCGTACGAGGTTTCGTATGAGCGCAGCGATTCGCAACCGGCGGCGACGGCTGGCCGACCGTTTATTGCCCGCCCGTCTCGCTTCCTGACGGCGCGCTCGGTTTGTCGCTCGTCTTGCCTTCTTTTTCCATGACCACGATGTGATCGCCGATGGTAATCATGGTGACGGGAACGAAGCCCTGCGAGATTGCTTCGTCAATCTTCCTGTGCAGCTTGGTCTCCTTGCTCGCCGCCACCAGCTTGTACTCATAGTTTTTACTCGGCTGCGGCTCATGTTCCATGATCATCAGCAGCTCTCCCGTAAAGAATCCCTGCTTGAAGATGATCGTGCGCGACAGTAGACGGTAGCCCTTCGCGGAGATTTCATTCAGCTCTTTCTCCATCGTCTTCATGCGCGAGGTCGCCAGCACTTTATAGCTGTAGGGCGCGGCCACTGTTTCCGGCGTGCGCTTGAGCAGCAGCGCCATATCGAATGCCATGGTCGGCCCGCCGAACATCACGCGAAAGCCCTTGGCCGCGGCCTCGTCCAACTCCTTCTCCATCGTCTGGATTCTCTTCGTTGAGAGCACCAGATAGGTCTGGTCGTCCTCGACCTTCACGCGCTCGACTTTGCTTTTGTCCTGAGCCGCAGCAGCCGCGGAAAGCGCAAGCAGCAATATTAATCCTAAGATGTATCTTTTCATCTCATCTCCCCGGAAAAGAGAACGCCACGCTACTAATCACAGATGGCATAATATACTTTGAGAACCAGAGTTGCCACTGCCGCCGGCGACCGATAGGATTGGAGATGCGAAGAGCTATTCCTGTAAAATGGCGCGGCCAGCGAATGATCATGCTCTCCGGTTGTCGAACATAGTGGGAGCGGATTCCTCGTCTTAAACATTTACAGGGCGTTGTTGAGTGAGACGGAGCCCGCCACGCTGGAATACCTGATTCGCGACTACATAGGCCATATGAAACATCACCTGCGGCAAATCTTCGCCTGTCGGGAAGCGCCCACGTCACCTGCGGGCGAGCATCGCTGAGCTTTCAATCTTTCGATTTGCGGGCATCTGCTGTATAGATTAACTTGAAGGGCGCTCTGCCGAGACAGAAGAGAGTCGGCGCGCGAAAGAGACTGGCAGTCTTCCGGCCCGTGCGCGCTCCCCGAACCTTATCCATAGAGGAAACGAAACATGACCCCCTGTCGCAACTGCGGGCAGCTCAATGACGATGCGGCTCGTATCTGCCGCTACTGTGGAACAGGGCTCGCTCCGCAGCCTCAGGCCACACAGCAGCGAGACTACACGCCGCCGCCTTACGGTTGGGCCGATAGCGCGCCGCTCCCGGCCACGCAACCCTACACGGCCCCGCCTGCCGCCGCAGCAGCAGCGGGTTACAGGTGTCCCAGATGCAACGCATCGTACCTTCCCATTGTCGAGAAGAAGATCTCTTCCGAAGGGATGCTGATCTTTATCCTACTGCTCTTCTTCTGCTTTCCCCTGTGCTGGATTGGCCTCCTGATGAAGCAGGAGTCGCGCGTTTGCCCCGTCTGCCACGCGAACCTCGGCTGATAAAGAAGGGGGCCGGGGACAGGGGCCGGGGGCCAGTTGAAATCCGGTTATGTACCGGCCCCAGACCCCTGACTCCCGGCCCCCTTCTTTCATTGACTCGTCGCCGTAATTGGCTTAGAACAATCTGCGGCAGAGCCCTCGCCCGTCGAGCAAAAGCTGACTCGTGAAACCGTCCAGCAGATCAGGTCGTTAATTCATTGGAGTAAATCAAATGAAAATACTGAATAGCTTTATCGAAAACCTCTATACCGGAGACGATATCGCCGTCAACGGGCTTCGGCTCATCCCTCTTTTTATCAGAGAAGAGCGACATCTGCCTTACCTTGAGCTGGAAGAAGCGCTCAAGCAGAACGTGGTGGAGATTACGGAGGTTTCCGAGCAGGGAAGCGTGCCGAACCTGCAGGTCACAAACAAGTCTCTGAGAGACATACTGATTCTCGACGGCGAAGAGTTGATCGGGGCCAAGCAGAATCGCATCGTTAATACGACGATCGTCGTCCCGGCGCATTCGAGCGTGGTCACGCCCGTCTCATGCGTCGAGCAGGGGCGCTGGCGTTATACCTCTAAAGAGTTTTCGACCGGCGACTCCTTCTCGTACCCGAGCCTGCGCCGGCAGAAGCATCGTGATGTCACGAGCAGCCTGCGCTCCACCGGCAGCTACACGGCAGACCAGTCGCGCATCTGGGACGACATCTCTATGAAGTCTGCGCGCATGCACGTGACCAGCGACACGATGGCGATGAGCGATATCTTCGAGAGCCGCACCGAAGGCACGGAGAAGCTTGAGCAGGAAGTTCCGCATCAGGAGAAACAGGTTGGCTTTTTCGCCTTCATCAATCAGGGGTTTGCCGGGGGTGATGTCTTCGGCTCCGCCGATTTGTGTCGCCGCAAACTTCCGAAGCTGGTTCGCAGCTACTACCTGGACTCGCTTGACGAAGGGGTGAAATTTCCGGCCATCACCGTCGAGCAGATTCTCAAGCAGATTCAGAGCGTCGAGCCCGAGCAGTTCGCTTCAATCGGGAAGGGAACGGAAGTGCGCTTTGAATCGCAGGACGTGCAGGGAGCCTGCAAGGTCGTAGACGATTTCATCCCGCACCTGATGGTCTTTCCGAAGAATTAAGAACACCTGTTAATTCCTCTCCTTGAGATGAGCGACGGTTGCGCCCCAGCCGCCGGCTTCGGGCGGCGCATCCGTCCACGATTCTACGAAAGGGGTGCGGGCGAGAACGGCGCGCACCGTCTCGCGCTGGACGCCCATGCCCTTGCCGTGAATAATCCGCACGCTACGGTAGCCCGCCGCATGAGCCTCCCTTAAATACTCTTCGACGACGCGCTTCACGTCGCGCGGCGCGATAGTATGCAGGTCAAACACGTCGGTGATCTTAATTCGGACTGGCTCTGGAAAGGGGTCAAAAGGGTCGCTGGCATCCGTTTCGTCTTCGCCCGGTTGCGCGGCCAGCCTTTCGCGCAGAGAGCGCGAGGGCGCGGCAAATAGTCTCTGTATCCAGTCACGAAACGGCATCAGGGTTCGAGTGATGAGCGCCGGCGCGAGCCTCGACCTCTCGGGCCGCCGCTTATCTTGACACTCACCGTAGCGCGCCTGTACACTCGCGCTCTTTCATATCCTAATCATAGCAAATATAGACGACGGGCAAGTCGTGATTCGTCAACTGAGCAGCCGGTAGCTGATCGCTGACTTCAATCGAAAGGACAGTAAAAGTGATGGGCAAGCGAAACAAGATTACGGTGGTGGGCGCAGGCAACGTCGGAGCAACGGCGGCACACTGGCTCGCGAGCAAGGAACTGGGCGATGTCGTGCTGGTTGATATTATGGAGGGTGTGCCGCAGGGCAAGTCGCTCGATCTGGCGCAGGCCGCTCCGATAGAGGGCTTTGACGCGAGAATGATCGGCTCGACCAACGACTACGCTCTGACTAAGGACTCGGACGTCGTGATTATCACCGCCGGGCTGCCGCGCAAGCCCGGCATGAGCCGTGATGATCTTTTAAAGACGAACGCCGACATCGTCACGAAAGTCGTCGAGCAGGTCGTCCAGTTTTCGCCGGATTCAATCCTGATTATCGTCTCCAACCCGCTCGACGCGATGTGCCAGGTTGCCTATCGTCGCTCGGGCTTTCCGAAGCATCGCGTGATAGGCATGGCGGGCGTTTTGGACTCGGCGCGCATGCGCTGTTTTCTGGCCGAAGCCCTCGACGTGTCTGTGGAAAACGTGACGGCGTTTGTGCTCGGCGGCCATGGCGATACGATGGTTCCGCTGCCGCGTTATTCGACGTGCGCCGGGATACCCGTCACGGAGCTACTGTCTAAAGAGCAGATCGATGCGATTGTGAAGCGCACCGCCAACGGCGGGGCAGAGATAGTTTCGCTCCTGAAAACCGGGTCGGCCTACTACGCGCCGTCGGCGGCGGCGGTCGAGATGACCGAAGCGATTCTCAAAGACAAGAAGAAGATTCTGCCGTGCGCCGCTTATCTTGAAGGCGAATACGGCGTCAACGGCCTCTACGTCGGCGTGCCCTGCAAGCTCGGCGCGCAGGGCCTTGAGCAGATTATTCAGATCAACCTCACAGCCGAAGAGCGCATCGCCCTGCAAAAGAGCGCGGCCTCCGTACAGGAACTCGTCAACGTGCTCGGAATCTAAAGAAGGAAAAGGGTAAAAGGCAAAAGGTAAAAGTGAAGCGACGAGGAGCAAGCCTCTCGTCCTCACTTTTACCTTTTTACTTTTACCCTTTTCCTTTTACTTTACGGCTTTGCTGCTGACCGTCGTTAACAGCTCGGAGATGACGCGTTGCAGCTCGTCGCGCTTGATGGGCTTGACGAGAAAGCGGTCGCAGCCTGCGTCTCGTGCCGAGGTGCGTTCCACCTCCGTGTCGTGGCCCGTCAGTACGATGGTCGGGATGTGGGCCAACTGCTCGTCCCGCTTGAGTGCGGAGATCAGCTCGCCGCCGTTCATGCCCGGCATGGCCCAGTCCGTGAGCAAAAGATCAACGGGCTTTGAGCGCAGCGTTTCGAGAGCCTCGGCAGCCGACGCGGCGATCTCTACCTGATAACCCATACGCGATACGAGCTTACGCAGCAAGAGCAGTATCTCAGGCACGTCATCAACGATCAGGATGCGTTGCGCGTCCTCCGCACGCGCCTGCTGGCTGGCCGGAAGGATGAGCGAATAGATTGTGCCCGCACCGAGCTGGCTGCGGACGGAGACGTTGCCGCCGTGCGCCGCTGCGACGCGCTTGGCAATCGCAAGGCCAACGCCGCGCACGACGTTTGTTCTGAGGTCGCTCGACTGCCAGAAGGCATCGAAGACGAAAGGCACTTCTTCAGCCGGTATCCCTTTGCCCGTATCGGCGACGTTGATGACGACCAGCCGCCGTCCTTCGTCGCCGACGCGCGTGCCCGTGATGACCTGCGCCTCTATCTGGACAGCGCCGCCGTCGGCAGTCGCGTCCAGAGCGACGGTCAGGATATGACAGAGCGCGCGCCGCGCCTGCCTGGCGTCAACGTGCATCATCAGATCGCGCGCGCTAATATTCACGTTAAGCTCCACACCCCTGAGCGCCGCCTCGCCGCGCAAAGGCTCTGCCACCTCTTCGAGCAGCCCCACGACGTTGATGTCTTCCAGCTTGAGCGCGAGCGGCCTGTCCTTCTGCTGGGCCACCTCAAGATGATCGTCGAGCAGGCGGCGCATGCGGTCGCCGTTCTCAAGGGCCGAGCCGAGCAGTTGACGATCCTCCATGTCGAAGGGCTCTCTCGCTTGCAGCTTCGACTCGAACAACTCAAGAAGCCCAAGCACGCTCGTGAGCGGGAAACGTATGTCGCGCACAAGGGTGTTGACGAAGCCGCTCTTGAGCCGCGCTATCTCTCGCTCGGCCTCGGTCACGATCTCAAGGCGCTCATGCAGCAGGAGGGCCTCGGCGACGGCGGCGGCGTGAGAGGCCAGTGGCCTGAGCCTCGCCGTGTGCTCGACAGTGTAGGCACGGGCGCGCGCGCTGGCGAAACAGAGAAGACCGAAACATCTCTCTCCGAAAGAGAGGGGAAGAGCCAGCGCCGATTGAACTTCGTCCCCCAAGGCGCTGGCCGCGCCCGGCGTCAATTCGTCCGCACCGAGCAGGCGCGATGTGCCCTCGCTCAAGACGCGCGTGAGAAGCCCGTCGTTCGTGTTAAGAGCCTCCTGCGCTGCTGTCGCGGCCCTGCTCGTCTCGACGTTTCGCGGAGCGCGCCAGATACGAATCCCCTTACCGTCGGAGGCGGGCAGAATCAGGCTGCAATAATCGAAGGGCACAGGACGCGACCCGGCATCCTCAACCACCAGAGCCTCAAGGATGTCCTGCGGAGTGTGGGCGTCGTTGAGGCGGGCATGGACGCGCGCAAAAAAATCTGTCTTCTGCTGAAACACAGAGTCGGGTATGCTCATTTTGTGTACAAAAACTCCGGTGGAGTGCTACGGGAGAGAGTCTGAAAGGCGGAGGCGGCGATGAGACATGCCAGCCTTAATCCGAGTTTATACAGGTTAGGCTCTCATGGCAAGCAAATTTCTTGGGCGCGCATGTGGCTGCGAAGATTCAGGGTGCGAGGTTCATCCCCTCAAGCAGGCGCGTGTACCTTGGGTCTGAGCGCACGCTGTCGAGCATCGGGTCGACCTTGAGATGGACGAGCCATGTGTCGCGCTCGTTAAAGGCTTTCTCCAAAGACTCCAGTGCGCGGTCTTTATCGCCGAGGGCCGCGTACTTGACGGCTGTGAAATAGGGCGAGACGTAAGGGAGCTTTGATTCCCTGTCGAAATCAATGCGCGTCCGCCAGTAGCCCGCCACGCCCGATCTCTCATAGGCCGCCCTGAGCCTTGAGCCGAACTCCGGGTTGATCTTTTCGAGGTCGGCGATGGCGTCGGCGTACATGCCCTTCTGCTCGTAAGCCTCTTGCAGGCGCTCGTGAGCGCGCGGGAAGCCGGCGTCCATTTCCAGCGTCCTGCGATACTGCTCTATGGCCTTATCATACTGGCGCGCGAGAAAAAGGGTGCGCCCCAGATTCGTATTGATGATGAGCGAGAAGGGCTCAAGCTCCAGCGCCCGTTTTATCTCCGTGTTGGCTTCATCCATCCGCCCCAAAGAGAGCAGGTGCGCGAAGGCGTAAAAATAGTGGGCGTTGGAATATTTGGGGTTAAGCTCTATGGCCCGCCTGAACTCTTTTTCAGCGCCGTGCCAGTCCCACTCGTAGACGGTTTTGATGAAGGCCAGAGCCGAATGTGCTTCGGCGAGCGTGTCGTCTAAAGCGAGGGCCTTTTCAGCCGCCTCCTTCGCCCTGGGAAATGCTTCCCTGGGCGGGCGCACGCCGTTGGTGCTGAGCACGTTGTAGGAATCGGCCAGCCCGGCGTAGGCGAGCGCATAGTTGGGGTCGGCTTGTATGGCCTGCTGAAAGTATTCTATCCCCTTCATCAAACCGTCGGTCGTTCTCTTGTTCCAGTGGTAACGGCCACGCAGGTAAAGCTCGTAGGCTTCTGTGCTCTCGGTGTAGCGTTTTGTCAATTGCTCCTGCTGCTCGCCCGAGAGTTTGAGGCGCAGCTTCTCGGAGACTTCGCGCGAGATGCTCTGCTGGACGATCAGAATGTCGGAGAGTTTACGGACGTACTGCTCGCCCCACAACTGCGAGCCGTCGCGCGTGTCCACCAGATCGACCTGAATGGTCAGCATGTCGCCGCGCTGGTGCACCCTGCCGGTCAGGACGGCGCTCACGTCCAGCTCGCGCCCGATCTTTTGCGGGTCAAGCTCCTGTCCCTTGTAACGAAAGGCGGTGCTGCGTGCCATGACGCGCAGCTCCGGAATCTGCGACAGGCTGTTGATGAGACTTTCCGTGATGCCGTCGGAGAGAAAATCCGTGTTCGGGTCGTTGTTGGCGTTGACGAGCGGCAGCACGGCGATTGAGTCTATGGCTGCCGTGCGGTTGCCCTGAATGAAGAGGAAATACAGGAGGGCCGAAGCCGCAACCAGGAGGGCCAAAGCGACAGGGGCGATCCATCTCTTATGCTGCTTTAACTCACTGACAATATACTCGGCGCTTGAGGTCGGGCGTGCGACCCTGACTTCACCTGTGCCCTGCGCCGTCTGAAGGTTTGCCTGTACGGTCTGCCCGCCGCTCGCCGCAATCGGCCCTGTGCCTGAGCCCGTGCGCTCTATTTCAGCATCGAGCTCAAGACGCTGCTTGAGCCGGCGCAGGTCTATCATCAAATCCTTGATCGTCTGATAGCGCTCCTCCGTGTCTTTGGCGAGCGCCTTCATCACGATGCGCTCCATCTCCGCCGGGACTCCGGGCGCGAAGCGCGCGAGCGGCGGCGGCTCCTTTTGCAGGATCAGCGAGATGACATCGCTCTTGGTCTCGCCCGTGAAAGGCTGGCGACCCGCGATCATCTCGTAGAGCACGACGCCCAGACTCCACACATCGCTGCGTCCATCGACCGCCATCCCGCGCGCCTGCTCCGGCGACATATAAACGATCGTGCCCATGACGACGCCCGGGTCTGTCTCAAGCAGTGTCGAAGCATCCGTATGCTTCTGGCTTGAAGCCTTCTCCGTCAGCTTGGCGAGGCCGAAGTCCAGCACTTTGACGTAGCCGTCCGGGCGCAGCATGATGTTTTCCGGCTTGATGTCGCGGTGAATGATGCCAGCGTCGTGCGCGGCGGAGAGCGCCGAAGCGACCTGCATTCCCACTTCGAGGACTTCGCCGATAGTCATCTGCTCCTTCAACACGCGCTCCCTGAGCGTGATGCCGACGATGTACTCCATGGCGATGAAACAGGCGGAGTCGGCCTCGCCGATACCGTAGATGGTCAGGATGTTCGGGTGGTTGAGTGCGGAAGCGGCCTTGGCCTCCTGTATGAAGCGCTGCATGCGCTGTTGGTCGGAAGCGATATCGGCAGGCAGAACCTTCAGGGCCACGGTGCGATCCAGCTGCGTATCCTCGGCCAGATAAACCTCGCCCATGCCACCAGCGCCTATGGGGGAGCGAATCTCGTAGCGACCGAATCTGGTTCCGGGGGGAATCTTTATCCGCAACGGGCAGCCGCCTCCTTGGCTCGTCGGGCGCAGAGCTTATCATTGAAGCGCCGGATTTTCCATATTATTGATTAGAAGTGAAGGGAAAAGGCAGAGCCGCAAGCGTCGAGCTTACGTCGGGTGCTTACGCGAAAGCGCAGTTGAGGATGATGAGTCAACTGCGCTTTGCTTATTGTGTTCGAGTCGGTTGAAAATTAATTTTTCAGCCAGCCGAAGAGGCCGTGGACGACTGTTTCGCGGTTCTCTTCGTAGATGGCTTTGGTCAGCGGGATGGACATCGGGCAGACTTTGACGCAGTTCTGGGCGTTGCCGCAGTTGGTGATGCCGTCCTCCTGCATGATGCCTTCCAGTCTCTCGTCGCGAGTCATCTTCCCCGAAGGGTGCATGTTCATGAGGCGCACCTGCGCGATGGCCTGCGGGCCTATGTACTGGTCGCCGTCGTATTGCGGGCAGGCTTCCAGACAGCAGCCGCAGGTCATGCAGCGCGAGTAGGCGTAGCGCTCGGCGACATCGTCCTGATCCATGCGCGGGCCGGGGCCTAGATCGTGCGTGCCGTCTATCTCAATCCACGCGTGAACCTGCTTGAGATGCTCGAACATGCGCTGACGGTCAACGACGAGGTCGCGCACGTTCGGGAATTTGGACATCGGCTCAAGAGTGATCGGCAGGTCAAGCTGGTCAACGAGCGCGGAGCATGATTGACGCACGCGACCGTTGATGATCATCGTGCAGATGCCGCAGACCTGTTCCAGACAGTTCATATTCCAGACGGGCGGGGTGGTGCGCTTGCCCTCTTTCGTGACGGGATTCTTTTGAATCTCCATCAGGCAGGAGATGATGTTGAGGTTCGGGCGATAGGGAATCTCAAAGGTCTCCCAGTACTGGGCGGCGTCCGGCTTTTCGCGGCGGCGGATGCGTATCTCGACAGACTTCGGCGGGTTGCGCCGTGCCGTCTCCGTCTTGCTGGCTGCGTGCTGTGTGCTCATAGCTTGTCGGATTTCCCCCCTGCGTCCTCGATTGATTTGTCCTGCTCGCGGCGCGTCTCTGCCTCGCCGTGATTGACATCGCGGACTTCCTCTTTGTTCTGACTCCAGACGGCTGGGCCGGTCAGGTCTCTGGGCTTCTGCTCCCAGCCCTCACTGGGAACTTGCGGCGCGCCTTCTTTAGCGGGCAGGCTCCCGGCGGTTGACGAGGCGCTGGCGGCAGCCGTCTGCTTCTCCTGTTTGCCTTTACTGTAATCGCGCTTGCGCGGGACGATGAGAGAGATGTCAACCGGCTCGTAAGAGATGACTGGGCCTTCGCCCGAATACTCGGCGATGGTCGTCTTTAAGAAATTCTCGTCGTCGCGGTTTGGAAAATCCGGCTTGTAGTGAGCGCCACGCGATTCGTTGCGATTGAGAGCGCCGAGCGTAATGACCCGCGCCAGCTCAAGCATGTTCTTGAGGTGGCGCGCGTGCGGCAGCGCCATCGTCGCCCACAGGTTAGAGTCGTTGATGGAGATGCGCTGGTAGCGGTCAAGCAGTTCGAGCAGGTGGTTGTCGGTCGCCTGCAACTTGTCGTTGTAGCGCACGACCGTCACGTTGTCGGTCATCCACTTGCCCATCTCTTCGTGCAGCTTGTACTGATTCTCCGTGCCCGATTGTTTGATGAGGCGGTCGTTGATCTCCTCCTGCCGCTTCAACTCCTGCTCGTAGATCAGGGAACTGTCCGCATCGCCGTTGCGCTCGACGTTTTTGGCGAACTCTATGGCGGCGGGCGCGGCGATGAAGCCGCCGTAGACGCAGCTGACCAGAGAGTTTGCCCCGAGACGGTTCGCGCCGTGAATCGAGTAGTCGCACTCGCCAGCCGCCAGCAGGCCCGGAATGTTCGTGCGCTGGTCGAAGTCAACCCACAGGCCGCCCATCGAATAATGGACGCCGGGAAAGATACGCATAGGCACGTGGCGCGGGTCGTCGCCGACGAACATCTCGTAGATTTCAAGAATAGCGCCGAGCTTGCGATCCAGAGTTTCAGCCGGGATGTGCGAGAGGTCTAGATAGACCTGATTCTCTGCATTGATGCCACGGCCTTCAAGGCAGACCTGAAAGATTTCGCGCGTCGCTATGTCGCGCGGAACTAGATTGCCGTAAGCCGGATACTTCTCTTCGAGGAAATACCATCTTTCGCTCTCGGGGATGGAAGACGGAGAGCGCGTATCGCCGGGTGAGCGCGGAACCCAGACGCGCCCGCCCTCACCGCGCGCCGACTCGGACATTAAACGCAGCTTGTCTTCGCCCGGAATCGAAGTCGGGTGAACCTGTATGAACTCTCCGTTAGCATATTTCGCGCCCTGCTGGTAGCAGGCCGAGACGGCACTCCCCGTGCAGACCATAGAGTTCGTGGACTTGCCGAAGATCAGACCCGGCCCGCCCGTCGCCATGATCACCGCGTCGGCCTTGAAGGCTTTCAGCTCCAGCGTCTGCAAGTTCATCGCGACCAATCCGCGACAGACCCCGTGCCCGTCCATGACGAGCGACATCATCTCCCAGCCTTCGTACTTCTGAACGCGGCCATCGACCTCGAAGCGCCTGACCTGCTCGTCCAGCGCGTAGAGCAACTGCTGGCCCGTGCTCGCACCGGCAAAGGCCGTGCGGTGATGCTTCGTGCCGCCGAAGCGGCGAAAGTCCAGCAAGCCTTCTTTGGTGCGCGAGAAGGGAACGCCCATGCGGTCGAAGAGATAGATGATGGCGGGGGCCATCTCGCACATGGCCTTGGCGGGCGGCTGGTTAGCCAGAAAGTCTCCGCCGTAGACAGTGTCGTCGAAATGCTCCCAGGTTGAATCGCCCTCGCCTTTGGTGTTGACCGCGCCGTTGATGCCGCCCTGCGCGCAGACAGAGTGCGAGCGCTTGACCGGCACGATGGAGAAGAGGTCAACCGCGTGGCCCGCCTCGGCGATCTTCATGGCCGCCGCTAACCCCGCGAGCCCGCCGCCGACGATGGCTATCTTGATACCGTTCGTTCCCGTTGTAGCCATTAATAAAGTATCCCTCCTAACAAGCCTCCGTGGCGGATGAACGCGGCGGCGGCGTTGATGCCGACGGCCAGCAGCAGAGCGCCGAAAGCGATGCAGGCGTAGCCCGTCAGGCGCTGCGCGCGCGCGCCGATCGTGATGCCCCAGTCAACCATAAAGAGCCAGATGCCGTTTGCCAGATGCCAGACCGTGGACGTGATGCCGACGACGTAGATGGCGAAAATCCACGTGTTGAGAAACTCGCCGCGAACGATATCGAAAGCCTGCTGGGGCGCGTGCGCGACCGAGATGGTGTTGAGACCGGGAATCAGCCCGAAGCGGAAGTTCAGGACGTGAAACGTGATGAAGAAAAAGAGAATCATGCCCGTGATGCGCTGAATCGTGTAGAACCAGTTGCGCGGGTACGGGTACGAGAGATTGTTCGGGCGCATCTCCCAGGTGATCACCAGCCCGTAGACGGCGTGATAGATGAGCGGGATAAAGATGCCGCCGATCTCCACAAACAGGATATACGGGATGGATTGGAGGTCTGCGACCGCCTTGTTGAAATCCTGCGCGCCGGAGAGCGCCTTCGAGTTGGTGTAGAAATGCTCCAACACAAAAAGGGTGAGCGGGACGATGCCCGACAACTGGTGAAGCTTGCGTAAGATGAACGTCCTGCTGATGCGAATAGCCATACCTTTGGAAAACACTCCTTCGCCCGAAGGCTGTCAAGAGCAAATCTGACGGTCTTCAAAAATTCGGGTTGGCAAGATTTCGGATCGAACGCCTGAAATTATAACGGCCAGCGCCCGAAAAGCAACCTTCACGACCCATCGAAGCCTCAATGCTCAAGACTCTTTTTCACCAGCCCAGCAACCGTAAAAGTCCTGCCACGAGCAGAATCAACGGGCTCAAAATGAGCCCATAAACGGCAAACAATGTGGCGAGGCCAGCGCCAGACCACATCAAAAAAGCACGCGCGTCGCCGGACGAGGCCACGACGTTCTGCCTGTCCAGCCGCAGCATGCAGCGCATCTCTCCCACCTTGCTTGAGAGCAGTTGCTCGTCAAAGGGGTGCTTGTACAGGTTGTGGCTGTAGCGTCCCCTCATGAAAGACCTGTACACACCGCGCCGGTTAATCAAAAGACCGAAACCGAAGCCGAGCAGGTTCAAAATCCACGCGGCGTAGTTCGCCGGGCAGCCCGTCGCAATCTCCCACGCGCTGATCTCCGTCTCGCCCTCCATCGTTGTGCTGTACTCCGTCAGAATATGATGCAGGTCGTGATACCTGACCACCTCCGCGCGCGCACGCGTGTTGGGAAAGTAGAAGCGCAGCCAACCGTATTCGACCCTGACCCACGCATCGTCGTAGCCGCCGTCCTCGCCGAAATTATTCAGCGCGAAATATTTTGCGCGGGCATCCAGCAGCGTTAGCTCAGAGCTGTAAATCGCCATCTCAAGCCTTCAATCCTTAACTGTCATTCCCCCTGCTCTCTACCACAAAGTCTTACTGGCTAATGATATGCCCGCGAGCTTATAAGGTAAAATGAAAAATGTTGCGTACCCAATTCAGCTAAACTTATAATTGGTAATGATGTAATCATGCAGGTCAGTACCGCTTAGAGCGGTTTGCAAATGAGTGTACGGATGAAGCACAGGTCAGTACCGCCTGCGGTAGCGGGCGGGTGTTCAGCGTTGGACACCCGCCCGCTACCGCAGGCGGTACTGACCTGCTTTTGCATCTTACTGATTACTTTTCCATGCAAATCGAGACTCTGAAAATCTTCTGTGATCTGGTCGAGACGCGCAGCTTTTCGCAGGCGGCGGAGCGAAACTTCGTCACGCAGTCGGCGGTCAGCCAGCAGGTGCGCGGCCTCGAAGAGAAGTTCAAGCGACGGCTGCTTGAGCGTGTGCGCGGACGGCGCGAGGTTCGTCTGACGGATACCGGTGAAGCCTTCTATGAGGAGAGCCGCAATGTGCTTGTGGCCTACGCGCAGTTGCAGGAACGCCTGCGCGCTCTGGACGGCACGATCAGCGGAAAGGTGCGCGTGGCGACTGTCTATAGCATCGGCCTGCACGAGCTGCCGCAGGCCGTGCGCCGTTTCATGGCGCTCTACCCGTCGGCCAAGATCGATCTCGAATACAGCCGCACGACGCGTATCGTGCGCGACGTGCTCGGCGGCGCGGTCGAGCTGGGCGTCGTCGCTTACCCTGAGAAGCGACGCGGGCTGACCGTCGTGCCTTTGCCCGGCGACCGTCTGGTGCTCATCTGTCCGCCTTCGCACCCGTTGGCCCAGCGGCGAAAGATCAGACCGGCTGAGCTACAGGGTCAGGACTTCGTGCTGTTTGAGCGCGACATTCCTACGCGGCGCGCCACAGACCGCATACTGAAATCGCACGGCGTGACGGTTCGCCGCGTCGCCGAGTTTGATAATATCGAGACGATCAAGCGCGCCGTCGAGGTCGGTTTCGGTCTCGGCCTTGTGCCGCGCGCCAGCGTGCTTGACGAGCAGCGCAGCGGGCAGTTGGCCGTCGTCGCCCTCGCCGGGCCGGAGTGGACGCGAACCGTCGGCGTCATTCACCGGAGCGACCGCACGCTCGGCGCTGCCGCGCGCAAATTTATCGAGTTGCTTAAAAACAATGACAGGGGACAGGTGACGAGTGACGAGCGATGAGCTGATCAGTAGTTCGGCGACGAGTCTGGCTCGCCTGATTCGCGCGCGCGCAGTCTCGCCGGTAGAGGTGGCCGAAAGCTACCTGCGACGGATTGAAGCGCTGAACCCGCGCTTGAATGCTATCGTGACCATCGCCCCTGACGTGTTGGAGCGGGCGCGCGAGGCCGAAGCGCGCGTCATGCGCGGCGAGGCGACGGGCGCGCTCCACGGTGTCCCGCTGACCGTCAAGGATACGATTGACACAGGGGGCGTGCGCTCGACGAGCGGCTCAAGGGTGCGCGCCAATTATGTCCCTGCCGAAGATGCTCCGGCGGTGGCGCGGCTCAGGGCGGCTGGCGCTATCCTGCTCGGCAAGACGAACGTGTCGGAGATGGCTTTGACTTATGAATCGGATAATCCCTTGTTCGGGCACACGAACAACCCGCATGACCTGCGCCTGACGGCTGGCGGGTCGAGCGGCGGCGAGGCGGCGGCGATCAGCAGTTGCCTCTGTGCGGCGGGGCTTGGCAGCGACCTCTCCGGCTCGATTCGCATACCGGCACACTTCTGTGGCATCAGCGGATTGAAACCCACGACGGGGCGCGTCCCCTGCGCGGGCCATGTCCCTCCCTCGACCGGGCCTTACTCGCTCGGCGCGACCATTGGGCCAATGGCGCGCTCCGTCGAAGACCTCTCGCTCATTTTAAGTGTGATCGCGGGCTACAATGCGGCGGAATCCGTCTCCGCGCCGATTGCCGGCAACGGGAGCCCCCACGCCCGTCTGAGCCTTCAAGGCTGTCGGGTCGCGTGGTATACGGACGACGATGTTTCGCCCGTGTCGGACGGCACGCGCAGGGCTGTGCGCGCAGCCGTCAGCGCTCTTGAAGAGGCCGGGCTGTTGGCGACCGAACGCTTACCGCCGGGCATCAGTCGCGGGCCACATCTCTGGCTGGCGCTCTTTTCGCGGGCCATCCGGGGCCACTTGCTTGAGATGTACGGCGGGCGCGAAGAGGAGGCGGGCGATTTCGCGCGCTTTATGCTGGGCTCGCTAACGGTCGGGCCTCAACCCGCGATGGACGATTTTGTTAACGCCTGGGCGGAGCGAGACGGCCTGCGTGCCCGACTGGTCGAATGGATGACGGAGACGCCGCTCATCGTCGCGCCCGTCGGCGCAAGCCATGCGTTTGCGCACGGCGCGCGTCGCCTTGAGATTGACGGTCAAACGCTCGGCATCTTTCGCGCCTTCGGCTACTCGCAGACTTTTAACGTCTACGGTCTGCCCGCCGTCTCCGTCCCGGCGGGACGATCACCCGAGGGCTTGCCCATAGGCGTGCAGATCATCGGGCGGCCCTTTCAGGAAGAAGCTGTGCTGGCCGCAGCTTTTGTTGTCGAAGAAGCCTTGGGCGGCTGGCGTATGCCGCCCGTCGCCCTTTCGCCCGCGGGCCACAATCCGTTATAGTTCGGGCTACACTACGTTCTGATCGAAGAGGCGCGCCCGAAGCGGCCCGCCTCTCATCCCCTGATTTCGGAGGTTCATGATGATGCCCGCACCCCTGTCGCTTCTCTTCTTTCAGGCCGAAGTCGGAGCCGCATTTATCTTCTTCTTCTTCGTCTTCATAGCCATTTCGATGCTGGTCGTTGCCGTCAAGACCATCAAGATCGTGCCGCAGTCGTCCGTCATGCTGATCGAGCGACTGGGCCGCTTCAGCCGTGTGGCGAGCGGCGGCCTCAATATCATCTGGCCCTTTTTCGACAAGCCGCGCGGCGTCTACTGGACGAACACGCGGCCCGGCCTCTCGACGATAGATCTGCGCGAGCTTTTCATAGACCTCCCGCCGCAGCCCGTTATCACGCGCGACAACGTGACGATTCACGTTGACTCCGTCGTCTACTGGCAGATCACAGACCCCATCAAGGCCGTCTACGAAGTGGCCGATCTGGTCGGCGGCATCGTGCAGTTGACGATCACGGGTATGCGCGCCGTGATGGGCGATATGGATTTGGATCACACGCTCTCTTCGCGCGATCAGATCAACGCCAAGCTGCGCCTGATTCTGGATGAGGCGACCGACAAGTGGGGTGTGAAGGTGACGCGCGTGGACGTGAAGAACATCAACCCGCCGGAAGACGTGCGCCTGACGATGGAGAAGCAGATGACGGCAGAGCGCAACCGACGCGCGCTGGTTCTTCAGGCGGAGGGCGAAAAGCAGGCCGCCATCACACGCGCGGAAGGTGAGAAGCAGGCCGCCGTGACACGCTCAGAGGGTGAGAAGGAATCGGCCATCCTACAGGCGGACGGCGCGGCTCAGGCACGCCTGCGCGCGGCGGCAGCCGAATCCGAAGCCATCGCGCGCATCGCTCAGGCCATGCAGGGCCACGGCAACCCGGCGCAATACCTGATCACGGCCCGCTACATAGAAAGCCTGCGCGACATGACGCGGGGCAACAACTCCAAGGTGATCTTCATGCCTGTCGAGACTTCCGGCATGTTGTCCAGCATCGGCGCTGTCAAGGAGATGTTTGCCGAGACCGGCGAGAAACGTTCGGAGAGGGACGACACGCCGCCACCGCCGCCGCGCCCGCGTCAACTCCCGACCTGACGCGCGCCCCCGCGGGCGATTCACCTTTGAGAACAAAAGCAGGAGAGCGGCGGGAGAGACCTAAAGGTCTCTCCCGCCGCTCTCTTTTTGCAGGCGTCGGGAGCCTGCAAAGCGGTTTGTGCCCTTCTTATTCCACGTCGGCCCAGGCTTTGCCGTTTTTGTAGTGGAGCGTGAGCTTGGAGATTTCCAGCAGGTTGAGATTTTCCCACTCAATGCTGTTGCCTTCCTTGTCAACGACTTTCAAGTCCCACTTGGCGGCGCGCTCCGTGCGGCTGAAGGTGATGTCGACGCTGTCGCCGTTGGCGAGCGTGTCCTGCCCGAGGATGTCTTCTTCCCAGTCGTTGGTCGTATGCGGGGAAACATACAACTCGTTGATTGAGACGCCCGTCTGGTTGACCAGCGTAAAGTCCTGCTTGCCTTGTGCCCGGCCTGCGGGCATCATGAGCATCATCGTAAGCGCGCTGACGGCGACGAGCGCTGCCACGCGGCGAAGGGTGATAAGGGGAACGTATTTCATTCTGGCAGTGAATCCTTTCAGGTTAATAGGTTGATGGCGGTGCAAGCGCCGTAATATGCAGTGCAAGAGGAGTGCTACAACTGCGTGGATAGACTGTCGACGCCGTGCTCGTGCCCGCGCCGCCGCAGATTTTAACATCCTTTTGAGGCTTGGCCCAAAATGTTTTTGGGCCAAGCCCTCAAAGAATTGATTGGTGGTCGCCGCCGGGGCGACTTTGCCGTGTGCTATTCGGTCTCGGCTGTCGCCTTACCATTTTCGTAGTGGAGCGTGATCTTGGAGATTTCAAGCAGGTTGAGATTTTCCCACTCGATGGCGTTGCCCTTGGTATCCTCGATCCTCAAGTCCCACATGGCTGCCTTCTCGTTGCGGTTGAACTTGATCTCAAGAGTTTCGCCGTCGCCGAGCGTATCTTTCCCGAGAATATCTTCCTCCCAATCATCCGAATCATGCGGCGCGACGAAGAGTTTGTTAATCACAACGCCCGTCTTATTCACCAGAGTGAAATCCTGCGCACCCGTGGTGGCAGCAGTGCTGTTGCTCGTCGAGTTCGCGTTGGAAGCCGGAGAGGCGCTCGTGTTGGAAGCCGGAGGCGTCGTCGCCCTGTTGGCCGTGTTGCTGGTGGTCGTCGTGGCGGTCGTGTTCGTCGTCGTGTTGGCGTTGCCCGGAGCGGGCGAAGTGCATGCTGCGGTCGCCAGCAGCGCGGCGGTCAAACCGCATAATAATACTTTGTTTTTCATCTTTACCTTCTCACTTTCCATGGGGTGATCTATTTGTTACTTGTAGAACTTGCAGGATAAGTATTTCAATGTCTTTTCGATTCCAATTACGAACCTCTGGCTATCGGCGAACACACCTCACACGAAAAGAAGATGAGGAACTGCAAACGTTTTAGAGTCGGGATGCTCAAAGACGCGTCGGTCAGATTTTCCATTGAAATGACATTAAACCTGTGCCGACTCTATGTTAATAATGGCTGCGAGTCAAGCAGGGCCTCCCGTCTTTGCACGACAAGCCACCCCTATTCACCGCTTAAAGGATGACTGGAAAGCACAGTGTAGCGCGAGCCGCCCGGCCCTAGCTCGCTTCGCATCAGCACAAGATGGGCGACGGCAACTTCTGATGAAGCGAAACCCTTCTCTCGATGAAGCGCTGCGAGCCTTTGCGCGCCTGCGGGCCGTCGCAGGCGCGCAAGGGTGATGTGCGGGTGAAAAGGGCGCGCCTCACGCGCAAAGCCCATGCCCTCGCATTCTTCTTCGAGACGACGATGAAGCCGCGCGAGCGCGCCGGAATCATCCGCCACGCCGAGCCATAGTACGCGCGCAGGGCCGCGAGGCGGAAAAGAGCCAGCGCCTTCGATTCGCAGCCCGAAGGCCGAGACGCTCTGCGCCGCGCGCGTCGCCGCGTCACCCAGAGCAGCCACGCGTGGCTGCTCTACATTGCCCAGAAACTTCATAGTGATGTGGAGTTTTTCGCCGCGCTCCCAACCGGCGCGCACGTCCGGCATAAGGCTACGCAGGTCGGCCATATGTTCTTCGGCCCGTGCCCTTATCTCCGCCGGCAGCCGAATGGCGAAGAAGACGCGCAGAGAGGGCGAAGAGTGAAGGGCTGAAGAATGAAGTGAATGCTGTTCACCCCGCTGCTCTTCATTCTTATTCATAGCTTGGCCCTTTGCCCTCATCTTGTGAGGACGAGAATTTCGCTGGTCGCTCGTGTGACGGCTGCCTGTGTGAAGGGAAAGACGCGCGGGGTGACGGCGCGCCAGTCCTCCAACTGGTCTTTCCAGTGCGGGCTCGAAGGGTTGCCGGACTGGCCGAGCGTTATGCTCTGCTGTGTTTTGTCCCAATCGCCGGGGTCTGCTATGAGTCGCATGGAAACATAATTGCCGACGTTGACGGAAGGGTACTCGCCCGCGCCGTTCTGCGGAAAGGGCTGGATGGTGAACTGCAATCCGATGAGCGGGGCACGCGCCAGCGGGTGCGGAAAATTGACCTGCTTGAATCGTCCCCAAGTCCACTGCGATTCATCAGGGCCTAAGCGCTGGGCTATCAGCTGTCGCGCTTCCGCGTAGCAGGCATAGAGCAGCTCCGCATAGCTGTTGAATTCCTTCGGCAGCCATGAGCGCGGTCGCTCGGCGAGGATGCGATCAATCAGGGTATCGCTGTTGTCCCAGTCGTATGTTCTGGCAAGCTCAGCGCCGAGGGCTGCGTTGAAGATATAACGGCGAAAGGCCGTGCGAATCCTCACGGCGTAGAGCGCCGCCTGCGAACCGGCGTCCATGCGTCCGTCCCAGTCCTTCAACAGTTTGACAGTCGCCAGCCATTTCGCGTCGGCCTCTTTTGACGCAAGCTCGCCGCCGGCCCGAACGACTGCGTGCGCGACAGACGCGGCGGCAATCGAGTATGTGTCGCCCTGAATGGCGCGGAAATCTTCGGCGGTCAGTTTGGTTTTGGCTTGCAGCAATTCCTGTATGCGACGGGCACGGTAGGGCGCGGCCCAGTGATGCGTGAGAAAGTAGGGATAGTCTTGCCCGACGATGCGCTGGTTGGCCGTCACGATTATGCCGGATGGCGGGTCGAACAGTTGTGGAAGCTCGTCGAAGGGAATATAGCCGAGCCATTCGCCGGCATCCGTCGCGCCATCGTAGGGCGTGCTGCCGTCGCCGGATTTTCTGATCGGCACGCGCCCCGCCGCGTAGTAGCCTATGTGGCCGTCCACGTCCGCGTAGACCATATTCTGCATCGGGCCGGGGTAGCTTTTAAGCGCGTCGCGAAACTCTTTCCAGTTGCGCGCGCGGTTCAGGGCGTGAAAGCTCCCTATGTTCTGAAGCTTTGGTTCGAGCGCCGTCCAGCGTAGCGCGTAGCGCGCGCCGTCCTTCTCGAAGACGATAGGCCCATGCCGCGTCAACGTCACGTCGAGCCCGACTGCTTCGGTCTCCGACCCCGTAAAGCTCTTGCGTACCCTGATCTCCTCATGGCGCACAAGGGCTTCGCGCCAACCCGCAGGCGTCATGTAGCGGCGCGGGTTTTCCTTGTCGAATTTTTCTATATAGAGATCGGAGACATCCGGGCCGACGTTTGTAAAGCCCCACGCGATTGACTGGTTGTGACCGATGACTATGCCGGGCAGGCCCGGAGCGGCCACGCCCGCGACGCGCACGCCGGGCGCGCTCAAGTGCATCATGTACCAGATCGAAGGCGCTGACGCCGGCAGATGCGGGTCGTTTGCCAGCAGCGGCTTGCCCGATGCCGTGTGTTTGCCGCTCACTACCCAGTTGTTGCTCGCCAGCCGCTGTACGTCCGAGAGCCCCGTCAATTCCAGAGCGCGCCGCCGTGTCTCGTGCCTCAGCGCAAGCGCGCGCAGCTTAGCGGCGACATGCTTCGCGGAGGTGTCCGGAAGTTGAGGGCGAGGGAGCGCAGACTTTTTCTTCGCCCCATCCGTGCCGACGACCAAAACGTCCAGCGGTGAGGTTTCAAGCAGCAACGCGTCTCGTTTCTCTGCCGGCAGAGAGGCGAGCGCGGCGCGCATGATATCCAGCTCCCATGGGTCTGTCAGCACTTCAAAAAAGAGCTTAGCCATGAGGAGAGAATCGGCGGGCGTCCATGGGCGCGGCTTGTATTGGAGTATGAGAAACTCCGGCGGCAGCGACTTTGCATCGAGCGAAGCGATCAGGGCGTTGACCCCGCGCGCATAGGCTTCGAGGATGCTGCGATCCGCCGCCGAAAGGGCCGCGACCTCCGCTTCCGCGACTCCCGCGAAGCCGTAGGTGCGATGAGTCCTGTCCAGCTCAAGCGCGTCGTGCCCGAAAATCTCCGCCAGCTCGCCGCGCGCCGTCCGCCGCGCCAAATCCATCTGCCACAGCCGGTCGCTCGCCACCACATAGCCCTGCGCGAAATATAGATCGGCGTCATCGCTCGCTTCGATGTAAGGGATGCCGCGCGCGTCGCGCCTGACGCCGACGCGGTCGCTGTTGAGGCCATCAACTCGAACGGTCGCCTGTTTCGTTTCCGCCGTCGCGGGCTGCTGCGCCGATAGCCGATGGGCGGGCGGCCATAGGTGCGGCGCGGAAAGCAGTAGGACGAGACACAGGGCAGTGGAAAGTTTTTTCATGGATGGGGCTCCCGAAATCTTCAGTTGGTTGCTTGGCCTAACACAGCCGGGCGCTGCGGCGCGCCCCTGAAACTTTAGCTTATGCGTTGACGCTCAGCCACGTGAGCCGCTACAATCCGCGCGACGTTCAAGGAATGGCCCAGAGGCTCAATTAGTAGAGAGGCCGCGCCCGCCGCCCTTGAATCATCCTGTGATCATTGCTTCGGGAAACGGTCGTTAAAATTCATGTTTCGTTACGGCTTATTAAGAATCCTCTGTCTGTCGTTGCTGGCCCTCG
The DNA here is from genome assembly GCA_036389675.1 of Pyrinomonadaceae bacterium. Classification (GTDB taxonomy): domain Bacteria; phylum Acidobacteriota; class Blastocatellia; order Pyrinomonadales; family Pyrinomonadaceae; genus DASQYE01. The sequence continues at coordinate 314,374 of DASVWI010000021.1, read as the reverse complement.
CTCCTCTGTCGGCGGCGAGCGCGCAGCAGCGCCCGCTCCTGACCGAAGACGTGGATATCATTCCGCCCGGAAGCTTACGCATTGAGGCGGGCATTGATTTCATGCAGAACGCCAAGTTCCCGCTCTCGGGCTTGACGGGCGATCTCACGCGCGTCGGCGTCGTCGGCATCAACGTCGGACTCTCGCCCAACGTCGAGTTTCAGATCGACGGGGTGGTTCAGAACTTCGTGTCCATCAACTCGATGAGCGTGCCCTCGCCCATCCCTTTGAGCTTCGGGCCGGGCACGAACTCGACGAACGACACGGGCGACTTTATGCTCTCGACCAAGATCAAGCTGCGTAACGAGACGAAGAACGGCCCATCGCTCGGCTTTCGTTTCGGAGTCCAGCTGCCGAACTCTAATCAGGCGCGCGGCATCGGCGTCAATCAGACCAACGCCTACGGCGTGATCCTCATCGGCAAGAAATTCGGGCACAACGCGCGCGCAAACTTCTTCGGCAATCTGGGGCTGGGGATTCTGACCGCGCCGGTGAATCCCTTTACGCAGAACGACGTGCTGCTCTACGGCGTGGCGGGCATCATACGCCTCAATCGCCAGCTCAACTTCGTCGGCGAGGTCAATGGCCGCGCCAACACGCGTCCCGGCAACGCTCCGCTCGGCACGGAGTCGCAATCGGAAGCGCGCCTCGGCTTGCAGATCAAGGCTTCGGGCCTGCGCTTCGACTTCGCGGGCATCGCGGGGCTCACAGATTTCAGCCCGCGCTCCGGCGTCACCTTCGGCGTGACCTACGACACCCCCACCGTCTTTGCACCGGTCAAATGAAAGCAGTGATGAGTGACGAGCGACAAGTGACAAGTTAAGAACTTAAAACTTGTTCCACGCCTGTCACTCGTCACTTGTCACTCGTCACTGTTCTCTTATGCTTGAGTGGCTACGCGCTAACTATAACTGGCTTCAACAGTCGTTCGCTCATCTGGTCGAGTGGCTCGAAGGCTTTATCATCGGCGTGCCGATGTACGTCGCAGCGCCTTCGATGCTGCTGATCGGCGCGCTGGACTCATCCCTGCTCTCGTTGCCGGAGATCAACGATTACCTCGTCGTCATGCGTTGCGCGAAAGACCCCGTGGCGGTCTTTTACTTTCCGCTGTTCGCGGCTGCCGGGTCGGTCATGGGCTGCCTGCTGCTCTACACCATCCTGCGGCGCGGCGGTCAGGCCGTGCTGCGCCGTCGCTTTCGCGCCGATCACATAGAGCGCGTCGAGCGCGCTTACGCGCGTTTCGGGTTTCTGGCGCTCGCCGTGCCCGCGCTCCTGCCGCCGCCCGTTCCCTTCAAGATTTTCGTGGCGACCGCGGGCGCGCTCGAATACCCGCGCTGGCGCTTTATGCTCACGGTCATGATCGCGCGCTCGCTGCGCTACTACATCGAAGGTACGCTGGCGGTCTTTTACGGCGAGCGCGTCCTCCAATTTATCAAGGAGAACGGGCTGACCATCCTCGGCATCGTCGCCGTTATCTGCCTCGTCGGTCTGGTCATCTATTTCATCACGCATCGCAACCCGCCACCTCTCCCCGTGACTGAAAGCAATGCGATTGAGACGGAAACGGAAAGCGGAAGGTAGATGACGGGTGCTGGAGGTCGGAAATGGCCTTCAGCTAACATCCGGCAGCCGGGTGCTTTGAAAGGAATAGTGGGAAGTTTTGAAGTGGCTCATACGTAAGATCACAAACGGGCGCGAGCATGTCACGCAGTACCTGCTGGCCTTTGGCCCGTTCGGGCTGTTCGCTATCGCGCTGCTGGATTCGGCGCTGATTCCGATGGCGGGCGGCCCTGATGCGCTGATGATAGTGCTCTCAATGGAGAGGCCCGCGTGGTGGCCCATCTACGCGGCGGCGGCGACGCTCGGCTCGGTCATCGGTTGCGTCATTCTCTATTATCTCTCGCGGCGGGCTGGCCGGCGCGCGCTCGCGCGCTTCTCCGAGAAGAAGCAAAAGCGCGTCAAGGAATGGATTGATCGCTACGACGTGCTGTCGGTTCTGGTCGCCTCGCTTTTGCCGCCGCCGTTTCCCTTCAAGCTCTTCGTGATCACGGCGGGCGTTTTTCGTCTCGACATATGGCGTTTCGCGATAGCCGTCGCGGCGGGGCGCGCCTTTCGTTATCTGCTTGAAGGCTACCTCGCGGCGCGCTACGGCGAGCACGCAAAGGATTTGCTCGCGCGCTACTATCCGGCTATCGGTCTGGGGCTCGCCGCGCTCATCATTCTTTTCTTTATCGTGCGAAACCTGCGGAAAGGCAAACGGAAGCCCGCTCACGAGGTAGCCGAAGAGCAGGTTTCAGAAGTGAATTGAGCGTAGGCGGAATAGTTGCAGTAGTAAAGAGGGAACGAGGACATGCAGTCAGTACCGCCTGCGGTAGCGGGCGGGTACTCAATGTTGGACACCCGCCCGCTACTGCAGGCGGTACTGACCTGTCTTTAGCATGTAACCTTCGTGGCTTCAGCCGAGTTGAAATGAAAGAGGCGCGCCGAGGCGAGATCGCGCACGCCGTGTTCTTCCAGACGCGAGAGCATGCGTATGAAAATCTCTGCGGTGGCGAGCGCGTCGTCAGCCGCCCGGTGGCGATTGATGATCGGGATCGTGAAGTGTGCCGCCACAGTATGCAGGCGATAGTTCAGGAGGCCCGGAAAGATGCGGCGCGAAAGTTTTACCGTGCAGAGGTGCGAGTTGATCATGCGACGGCCCGGAAAGACGCGCGTGATTTCGTGATTGAGGAAACGAACATCGAACTGTGCGTTGTGCGCGACCAGGACCGACTCGCCGACGAAGTCCAGCCAGTCGTGCGCGATGTCCGCGAACAGGGGGGCGGGCTTGACCATCGCGTCGGAGATTCCCGTCAGGCGCGCGATGAAGGGCGGAATCGGTATCTGCGGGTTGACCAGCGAGTTGAACTCGGCGACGATACGGCCTCGGCTGACGCGATAAGCGCCGACTTCCATCACGCGCGAGGGAGGCGTCTTAGCCCCGGTCGTCTCAACGTCAACGACGACGAAGTCCGTGTCGTGCAGTGAGCGTGCCTCGACATCTTCATAGACCAGCTCGACGATCATATCGTCGCGCAGCGACAGGCGATGATCGTCCTTGACCAGATCGGCGACGACCATCGCCGCCAGCTCCGGGTCAAGGTCTGAAAGCTTGAGCACGATGTCGGCGACATCACTGGCGGGCGCGCAGCCGCCGCACACGCGCAGCATATCAACAGTCTCCTGTACGAGCGCGGAGTCGGAAACGAGATTGCGGCGCACCTGCATGGCAAAGCATTGTAGCATGCGTTGCGGTTACAGAAAAAAAGAGGTGAAAATTTTGCAGGCCGACGAGGTGATGGAAAGATTCAGACGGACAGGCGCACTGCTCGAAGGTCATTTCATCTTATCGAGCGGTCTGCACAGCTCAAGTTACCTGCAATGCGCGCTCGTGCTGCAACATCCGGCGGAGGCCGAAAGCTTCGGTCGCGCGTTGGCTCGGGCGTTCGAGGGACAGAACGTACAGGCCGTCGCCTCTCCGGCCATCGGCGGCCTCATCATCGGCTACGAGGTCGCGCGCCAGCTCGGCGTCCGCTTTATCTGGACCGAGCGCGACCCCCACGGGCAGATGACGCTCAGGCGCGGCTTCAGCGTCAATCCCGGCGAAGGCTTTCTGGTGGTCGAAGATGTCATTACGACGGGCGGCTCGACCCGCGAGACCATCACGACGCTTCAGGCGGCTGGGGCGCGCGTGGTCGGCGCGGCCTCGATCATTGACCGCTCGCAGGGGCGCGCCGACACGGGCGTCCCGCGCATCGCGCTCGCCACTCTCGACGTGCCCGCCGTCGCCGCAAGCGCCTGCGCCGCCTGCGCTCGCAGTGAAGAAGCCGTCAAGCCGGGAAGCCGTAAGCAGTGACGAGTGACGAGCAAGAGAAAAGCATTTAACTCGTCACCTGTCGCTCGTCACTCGTTCTCTTATGAATTACAAGTTGACGCTTCAGTATGACGGGACGGATTTTCACGGCTGGCAGGTGCAGGGCGCGCAGCGGACTGTTCAGGGCGAGCTGGCGCGTGTGCTCGCGTTGATTGAGGGGCGGGCAGTTTCGGTTCATGGCTCAGGGCGCACGGATGCCGGCGTGCATGCCGAGGGTCAGGTGGCGAGCGCGCATCTGGAACGTGAGATCAGCGCGGAGAAGCTGCGCGGGGCGATCAACGGAAATCTGGCGCGCGATGTGCGCGTGATGGAAGCCCGCGCGGTCGCAGAAGATTTTCATGCCCGTTATTCGGCTCGCGGCAAGACCTATTGCTATCGCATCTTCAATGCGCGTGTCGTCTCGCCCTTCTGGCACAGGTACGCGCTGCATGAGGCCCGCCCGCTCGACGTTGAGCGCATGCGCGCCTGTGTTCGACTGTTTTTGGGCCGACACGACTGGACGGCCTTTTCTTCGGCGCAGTCGGAGGCTGAGAGCCGCGTGCGTAACCTGACGCGGCTGGATGTTTCTGAGCGCTGGGACGAGCGCGGGCGTGGTCGCTTGATCGAGATAGAGGCGAGCGCCGACGGATTCCTGCGCTACATGGTTCGCTCCATCGCGGGCACGCTCATGGCGGTGGGCCGTGGCGAGATGGATGAAGAGAGGATTGAGCGCGCGATTTCGAGCGGCGAGCGCGAGCTTGCGGGAGCGACCGCGCCTCCGCACGGGTTGACGCTCATGCGCGTCCGGTATGATTGACATCGCCCGCCGTAGAAGTAAGAATGTGCGGCGTCCGGGTTTGAGGTGTGAAGCTTACGGCGACAGCACCCGGCGCAGGCGCGCACCTGTGGTCTGAAGTCCTACCCTTCCGGTTGAGGAAAGAATCGAATGCTCGCGGATTTCTCCGAAGTCGTTGAGCGCGGAACGCGCGACGAAATGTTACTGGCGGCGCTCGATTGGGAGCGATTGCCGCGACACGTCGCCATCATCATGGACGGCAACGGTCGCTGGGCGGCACAGCGCGGGCAGCATCGTATCGCCGGCCATCGCGCCGGGGTTGAAGCGGTGCGCGCCGCCGTCGATACGGGCGCGCGTCTGGGCCTCACCGCGCTGACGCTCTACGCTTTCTCGACCGAGAACTGGAAGCGCCCGCGCCTCGAAGTTGATGCCTTGATGCGTATGCTGAGGCGTTACCTGCGGCTTGAGCTGGCAGAGATCGACAGGCAGAACATACGCTTTCAGGCCATTGGCCGCATCGACGCGCTCGCGGAGAACGTGCGCCACGAGATCAGCCGTGCCACCGAGCGCACCGCTGCCAACACGGGCATGGTCTTAAACGTCGCCCTCAATTACGGGGGACGCGCGGAGATTGTCGACGCCTGCCGCGCGGCCATGTGTCGCCTGCTTGCAGAAGGCCGTGGGCCTGAAGGGCTAACGGAAGAGAGCATCTCTCGCGAGCTCTACACGCGCGGCCTGCCGGAGCTTGATCTGCTGGTGCGAACCAGCGGCGAGCTGCGTATCTCGAATTTCCTTTTGTGGCAGACGGCCTACAGCGAGATTTACGTGACCGAAACGCTCTGGCCTGACTTTCGCCGCCTGCACCTGCTCGAAGCCATCGTGGATTTTCAAAGACGCGACCGCCGCTTCGGCGGGCTGAAATTAGTAGCCAACGCAAAGTAGGCGTCAGGTGTTATGATGGGCGCTGACCCCCCTTGGGCCAACGGGTCGTCGTGGCCCTCCGGCGCTTGATCTCTAACCGGCAGAAGGTGATTTCTGAAAGCAGTGAAACGTCCAGCCACTTTTCTCTTTGCGGCTCTCTGGTTGCTTTTGCCCCTGTGCGCTTCAGCCGCCGATGCAGCTGCCGCCGAGAGATGGATTAGCGTTCGCTCTCAAAATTTTCTGCTCGTCGGTAACGCCAGCGAGAAAGAGACGGCACGGGTCGCCGCGCATCTGGAACAGTTCCGCGAAGTCTTTTCCCAGCTCCTGCCCGAAGGCCGTCACGGCTCGTCCGTCCCGCTCGTCATCATCGTCTTTAAGGATGATAAGTCGTATGGGCCGTTCAAACCGCTCTCGCCTGAGCCGTCGGCGGGCGTGGCGGGCTATTTCCAATCCGGTCAGGACGTGGACTACATCACGCTCTCGGCAGACGAGCAGCACGATAGAGGCACGCACGCGCTGGCCTTTCACGAATACGTTCACCTGCTCGTCAAAAACAACTTTCGTCGCGCGCCTCTATGGTTCAACGAGGGGCTGGCCGAGTATTACGGCACGTTCAGAATCTCTAACAACGGCAAGACCGTGACGGTCGGCGAGCCCGTCAGGCAGCACCTCCGCACATTGTCAGAGCATGAGCTCCTGCCGCTCGCAACGCTCTTCGCGGTCAATAGCGAGTCGCCGCACTACAATAAGCCGGACAAGCGCATAGTCTATTATGCCCAGTCCTGGGCGCTGGTTCACTACCTGCTCAACGGCAAAGGGGGCGAGCGCCGCCCGCAGGTCTCGCGCTATCTTGAGCTGTTGAGGAATGGCACACAGGTCGATGAGGCTTTCCGTCAGGCTTTCCAGACGGAGTTCGGGACAATCGAAAGGGAGTTGCAGCAATACGTTCGTTTCGGCCTCTACTCTTTGCAGGCGACGACCTTGAGCAGACCGCTGCGCTTCGACGTGAAGGTCGAGAGCGCGGCGCTGTCGGAGGCCCGGACGCAGTTCTATCTGGGCGACCTGCTCCTGCACATCAACCAGCCCGAAGCGGCGGCGCAGTATCTGCAAAGGGCCGTCGCGCTCGATCCGAAGCTGGCCGGGGCCAGCATCTCTCTTGGCCTCATACGCCTGCGGGAGGATCGCCTGACGGAGGCAAAGCAGCACTTCGAGCGCGCCGTCGCCGCAGACAGTGCGAACTTTCTGGCGCACTACTATTACGCCTACGCGATCAGCCGTGAGACGCCGGACAATCTAGCGGAGGCTCACGCCCCTGAGGCCGTAGCCATCATGCGCGCCGAGCTGAAAAAGGCCATCGAGCTTGGGCCAGGCTTTCCCGAATCCTATTACCTGCTTGCGACGATCAATCTGGCGATGAACGAGAAGCTGGACGAGACGCTGGCGCTCATCTCTCAGGCGCTCAAGCTCTGGCCCGATCAGCAGAGGTTTACGCTCCAGCTCGCCGAAGCTCATCTGCGTAGGGAAGAACTCAGCGCCGCGAGAGGAATTCTTGAGACGTTGCTGCGTGGCCTTAACAGTGGTGGCGGCGGCGCGGGCGACGGTCAGTTGATGGCGCGTGCACAATCGCTGCTCTCAAGCTTGGCTTTCGTAGAGGCGACGGCGCGCCTCAAAGCGCAGGACGAAGCCGAAGAGGCAAAGGGGGCTATCGCTCGTCAACCCTGCGACGCTCCGCAGCCCGGCCCACAGCTCAAGAAGCTCAGATTTGAAGGCGAGCAGGCCTGCGGGCGACTCGTCCGCGTCGAATGCCTCGAAGGGAAGGTCATGCTCTTTGTCGAAGTGGAAGGGCGCACGCTCAAGCTCGGCAGCGACGCGCTCAACCACATCAGGTTTGTCACGTACACGACGGAGGCGCGTGGCAAGATGGAGTGCGGCCTGCGCGAGCCCGCGAACCCCGTGCTCGTCACCTATCGCGCGCCGAAGAATACCGCCTTCAATATTGACGGAGAGGTCATCGCCGTCGAATTCGTCCCGGCAGATTGGACTCGGTAGCGCAAACCAAGTTCGCTTAACGTTTGAGCCAGCAGCTTAATGTCTCGCATCATCACCGCTCTCATTGTTCTTCCCATACTGATCGCATCAATTCTGATTGATTGGCTGTCCCCGCTGTTCGTGGCTTTGGCGCTGGCGGCGATGGTGCTGGGCCTCTACGAGTTCTGGCTATTGGCGGGTAAGCGCTCTCTGAAACCCAATGCCGGGGTGGGCTTTCTCTGCGCGGCGGCGCTCTTTGCGCTCTTTTATCTGGACGCGCCCGCGACCGCGCCGGACTTGCTCCTGCTGACGCTGGTCGCATTCACGATCACTGTGCTCGTGCTGGAAATGCTGCGGGGCGCGCCCTTCGACCTGATGATGGCGTCGGCTGGCACGACCATCCTCGGCGTGCTTTACGTCGTGTTGCTCGGCGGTCATCTGGTCGCCGTGCGGGTGGCGTTCCCGCAAAGCCTGTCGGCGCACCTGCTCTCGTTCTTCTTTCTGATCATCATGGGGTCGGACACGGGAGCTTATTACACCGGGAGGGCGCTCGGGCGTCGTAAGCTCGCCCCCAAGGTGAGCCCGGGCAAGACCTGGGAGGGCGCTCTTGGCGGCATGGCGGCGAGCCTGCTGGCAGCCGCGTTGGCCCACTACTGGTTCTTTCGCGAGCTGCCTTTGAAGTGGGCGCTGCCGCTCGCAGGCCTGATGAACGTGCTGGGGGTACTGGGAGATTTGACGGAGAGCGCGCTGAAACGCGGAGCCGGCGCGAAGGATGCGGCGCAGATTCTTCCCGGCCACGGCGGTTTGCTAGACCGCCTCGATAGCTTGCTCTTCAACGCGCCCGTCATCTACTATTTCGGTCACTTTTACTTTCGCTGAGCAAGCCGTCTTCGGGCAGAGTAAAGAGCACGCAAGCGCAGGTGAAAGCAGGTATCCCCTGTGATGACGAAGAAAACTCTCGCTATCATCCTCGGCATTGTCGGCGGGCTCATGCTGCTCGTTGTGCTGTTCGCCGGCGCAATCATAGGCGGCGTCTTCTACATCATCTCGCACAGCGAAGCGGCGACGACGGCCAGAAGTTTTTTGCAGAACAACGCGAAGCTCAAAGAGGACATCGGTGAGGTCAAAGACTTCGGCTCGATCATCTCGGGCCACATCAGAAACAACGACGCTGAGCTTAACATCAAAGTGATCGGCGAGCGGCGGACGGTGAATGCGACCGTCACATTGATGTACAGGCACAGCTGGCGCGTCACCGGTGCGACATACAGAAACGAGCAGGGGCAGACCGTAGAGCTGTTGGATAAGTACGGCACGGCCCCGCCCGAATAGTAAGAGAGATCAATGAAGCCCAAAGGCATAGCCATTTTAGGCTCGACCGGCTCAATCGGTTGCAACACGCTGCGTGTCGTTGAATCGCTCGGCGCGGAGCTTTTCAACGTCGCGGCGCTCGGGGCCGGAAGCAACGTGCGCCTGCTCGCCGAGCAGGTCGCGCGATACAAGCCCGAGCTTGTTTCCGTGGAGACGGAAGAAAGCGCCGAGACCCTGCGCGAGCTGTTGCGCGCTCTGGGAATCGTAGAGCCGCGAATAGCGACGGGCGAAACGGGCCTCATCAGTGTCGCCACGCACCCGGAAGCGTCCTGCATCGTATCGGCGACGGTCGGCGCGGTCGGGTTCGTGCCCACTTTGCGCGCACTCGAATCGGGAAAACGCGTCGCGCTTGCGAACAAAGAGACGCTCGTGATGGCTGGCGAGTTGATGACGCGTGCCGCGAAGGAATCGGGCGCTGAGCTGCTGCCCGTCGACTCCGAGCATAACGCGCTGCATCAGTGTTTGCGCGCGGCCAAACGCTCCGAAGTGCGCCGGCTGGTGCTGACGGCGTCGGGCGGCCCCTTCCGCACGAAGGATAAAGAAGAGATGTCGCGAGCTTCCGTCACCGATGCCATGCGCCACCCGACGTGGAACATGGGAGCGAAGGTCACGATTGACTCGGCGACGCTGATGAACAAGGGCTTGGAAGTGATCGAAGCGCGCTGGCTCTTCGGCTTCGGAGCGGACGAGATAGGCATTCTCGTTCACCCCGAATCGATCGTGCATTCGATGATCGAGCTGGTGGACGGCTCCGTCATAGCCCAGATGGGCGTCACGGATATGCGCCACGCGATTCAATATGCGCTGACCTACCCGGAGCGCCACCCGTGCGATTTGCCGCCGCTTGATCTGGCAAGGCTCTCTACGCTTCACTTTGAAGCGCCGGACATGGAGCGTTTCCCCTGCATCGCGCTCGCCTATCGCGCTTTGCGCGCGGGCGGCACGCTTCCCGCCGCGATGAACGCCGCCAACGAAGAGGCCGTCACAGCCTTTCTGGACGAGCGCATACGCCTGACAGACATCTCGCGCGTCATCGCCTCAGTCATGGACGAGCATGACACGCAAACGATCAATGATCTGGAAGACGTGCTGGAGGCAGACCGCCGGGCACGTCTCTCAGCCACAGCCGCCATCTCCTCGCTCGCCCATGACTCCGATGTTGCAGTCGTGAGAAACTAACAGAGATGGTCAGGATAAAACACAAAATCATTAAGGCATGAATGTGTGTTTGCTTTTCTTATCCTGTTCATCTTGTCTATCCCTGTCCACTCCTTCTTCACGCCCCTCTGGCTTCCACCTTTGCCTTTAGCGCTCGTGCCGCGTAAACTTATATGCAACCCGGTTGAGTATGGCTGACTCTAAAACCAGTGTGTGATGAGGCTTTCTACCGAGAGTTTAGAGAAGAAACGAGAATCTTGTTCCGATGAATACTCTGATTAGCATCCTGGCCTTTATTTTTATCCTCGGTGGCGCGGTCGTCCTGCATGAATTCGGACACTTCATCGTTGCCAAGCTCCTGAAGATTCGCGTCGAGACTTTCTCTGTCGGCTTCGGCCCGCGCCTGTGGGGACGAAAGTACGGGACGACCGATTATCGTCTCTCGCTGGTTCCGCTGGGCGGCTACGTCAAGCTCGGTGGCGACGAGTCGAACGCGCCCATAGAGGGCGCTGGCGCGTCCGACATTCCGCCCGAAGAGCAATTCAACCTGCGCCCGCGCTGGCAGAAAATCGCCGTCTCCGTCGCAGGCCCGGTGATGAATATCCTGACGGCGCTCACCATCCCTTTCATCGGCGCTGTGCTGTTCGGCATTCCCATCACGCCCGCGCCGGTCGTCAGCCAGATCAAGCCGGAGGGCGCGGCGCAGATCGCCGGCCTCCAACGCGGTGATCGCATCGTTTCCTTCAACGGCGTAGAGAACCCTTCGTGGCAGCGTATTCGCGGCGACGCTCTGCTTTCGCCGGGGCAGCCGCTCCCGCTCGTCGTCGAGCGAAACGGTCAGCGCACGCAGCTGACGCTCACGCCGACTCGTCTGACGGAGAGCGGCGAGACCGTCGGCCTGCTCGATTTCATACCCGACTATGGCAGCCTGCCCGTCGTCGTTCGACAGGTTGACCCGGGCACGCCCGCGGACGAAGCCGGGCTCAAAGCCGGTGATCGCATCATCGCCATCGGCGGCGAGAATGTGACCAGCGCCGAGCAGGTCTCACAGTACATCAAGGATCACAAGGCTGAGCCCATACGCCTGACGGTCGAGAGGGACGGCGCGCGTCAGGACATTACGGCCAAGGTGAGGCTCTTGTCGGACGGTAAGGAGCGGCTGGGTTTCCTGCCCGAAGAGGAGATGCCGCTTCAGCGCGTCGGGCCGGTCGCGGCCATTTCCTACGCGGTGAGGAATAACATTGAAATCCTGCGCCTGACGGGCAAGGCGCTCGGGCAGTTCTTTACGGGCCAACGCTCTGCCAAGGACACTGTCTCCGGGCCAATCGGAATCGCACGCGCCTCTTCACAGGCCGTGACCATCGGCGGCTGGGGCGGGTTCTTTACCATGCTCGCGTTCCTTTCCCTTAGTCTGGGCGTCTTTAACCTGCTGCCCATCCCTGTGCTGGACGGCGGCGCGATCTTCCTGCTGCTTCTGGAGGCAGTGCTCGGGTGGATTGGCTTGAAACTATCGATGACGGTGCGCGAGCGCATTCAGCAGGTCGGCTTCGTCCTTCTGCTTCTGCTGATGGGCCTTGTGATCTTCAACGATCTCAATAAAGAGGTCTCGCTGCACTGGGGCACACCCGCGCCACAGCAACAATCGAGCCCGGCTCCGCAAAAATAGATGGGCGATTGGCTCTTTATACGTAAGAGGAGAGTTTTTTCGGAAGTTCCGGGCCAGAGATACATATGCGAAAGTCGAAAGCGGTAAAGGTTAAGAATGTGACCATCGGCGGCGGCGCTCCCGTGGCCGTGCAATCGATGACGAAGACCGACACGGTTGATGTCGCGGCGACGGTCGCGCAGATAGAAGAGATGGTGCGGGCCGGCTGCGAGATCGTGCGCCTCGCGGTGCCGGACAAGGACGCCGCCCACGCGCTTAAAGAGATCAGAAAGCGTGTGCCGGATGTGCCGCTCGTCGCCGACATACACTTTCATTACAAGCTGGCACTGATCGCCCTCGAAGCAGGCATCGATAAGCTCAGGCTGAACCCCGGCAACATAGGCGCGCACGAGCGTGTGCGTGAAGTGGTGCGCGCCGCGCAGGCCCAAAAAGTTCCGATACGCATCGGCGTCAACGGCGGCTCGCTCGAAAAAGACCTGCTGGCAAAGTACGGCACGGCGACGCCCGAGGCGATGGTCGAATCGGCACAGCGCCACATACGCATCCTCGAAGACCTTGGCTTTACGGACACGATCATCTCTCTCAAGGCGTCGGACGTTCATCGCACCGTGGCCGCCTACAGGCTTCTGGCCGAGCAGGTCGACTATCCGCTGCACCTCGGCGTCACCGAAGCGGGCACGGCCTTCGCGGGCACGATCAAGTCCGCCATAGGCTTGGGCATACTGCTGCACGAAGGCATCGGCGACACGATACGCGTATCGCTTGCCGCCGAGCCGCAGGAGGAGGTCAGGGTCGCGTGGGAGATTCTCAAATCGCTGGAACTACGCAAGCGTGGTGTGACGGTCGTGGCGTGCCCGACCTGCGGGCGGCTCGACGTGGACGACTTCGTAGGGATTGTGACGGAGATCGAAAGACGCCTCGCTCACATACAGGAACCGCTGCACCTTTCAATCATGGGCTGCGCCGTCAACGGGCCGGGCGAGGCGCACGACTCCGACTTGGGCGTCACCTTCGGGCGCAACGTTGGGATGATCTACAAAAACGGCGTGCCGATGCGTAAGGTCGCGGGCACAGACATCGTCGAAGCCTTCGTCCGCGAAACCGAAAAGATGCTCGAAGAAGGGAATTATAAAGACAAGCTTGAGGAGCCCGAGCTGGTCACGATCAAATAGATTCTGCTCGCCAGATAAAAAGGGGAGAAAGAGGCCGTCGCTAGCGAGCTCGCGACGGCCTCTTTGATTGCCGGTGGGTAAGCTTTAAGAGCGTGTGATGCGTGTGGCCTGCATGATGATGAGCTGCCATCGTCCCTGCCGCCTGACGTAGACGCGCGTGTAGCGTGTCTGCTTGATGCCGTCCTCGGCCTTTAAGGAGAGGCGGCCCGTCGTCACGACCGTCTCGCCGAAGACGCGCACATAGCGCTCATCCTGATAAAAGGAGTCGGCGCGGTAGCCGCCGGCCTTCACATCGGCTAAGAACTGCGACTTGTCCTGAACAGCGCCGCTCGGCGTCATGCCCTGATAATCTTCCGCCAGCAGTTGAGCGGCCACCCCGCCGTCGCCTTTGATGTCCGCCGCCAGCCACTTGTCTTCGACTTCCACCAGCTCCGTCTCGACGCGGCCCGCAAGGGAAGTCTCGACAGGAGCGCCTGCGCCGTCGCCTGAGCCTGATCCGAGCGCCGTCAGGCTTTGCGTGTGCGCGATGCTGAGCAGGAGGAGCATGAGCGCGACCTTGGCGCAGCTCAATCGAACAAGGAAACGCATTGTTTGTCTTATCATCGCCGGTATCCGAATTTGTTTTTATTCAGGGGGAGGGAATTAACGATCAGGGCATAAAGTCTAAACGCCGTGTTGAAAGAGCCTCGCGCGAGCGCCGCCCGCCTTCACCTTTGAAGCCTACTATAACCGGGCATCAGACTCAAGGTGATTGAGCCCGGCGGGCATCGGCACGCGGCGGTTGGCCCAACGGTCGAATAACGCAGCGGCGGGCGGCTGTTTTTATGCGCCGTTCTTGTCTTTCGATTCGCCGCCGCCGTCCAGATATTTTATCAGCACCACCTCGTTGTGGCGCTCGTTATAGATCATCTCGTCCACCAGCTCGCGCGCGATGAGGATGCCAAAGCCGCCGGGGCGGATGCCTTCTTCCTCGCGCACCTGTTCGTGTTGCGTCGGGTCGCCTGCCGGGTTGAGAAAGGCCGCGATAGCCCCTTCGGGGCGATAGAGCGACTCGATGCTGAAGCCCTCGCCCGGGTCTTTGATGCGATAGAGGATAATGCGGGGCGAGCGCAGGTAGCCGACCTCAACGTACTGTGTGGGATCGTTCTTGCCGCCATGCTCTATGGCGTTACGCAGCATCTCTCGGAAGGCGTAGGAGACGCTCTGGCGCGTGATGGTCGGAAGGTCTGTCTTCAACTGCGCCATCAAACGCTCCAGGGGATCGATGGCCGCCATGTCGCACGGCACGCGCAGCTCTATCCAGTCCGGCTGCGCCGAAAGAACTTCGATCGAGATGTCTTTCGGGGCCAGCTCGAAGGCAGTGTTGATGGCCGAAATCAACTGGCCGACATCGAAGGGCTTGGCTAGAAAGTCGCTCGCCTGATCGCGCAGCGCGCCGATGGCTGCCTCCGGCGTTGTCAGCGCCGTCATGACGATCACTCGCAGCTGCTTATCGCGCTCTCTCAGTTGAGAGAGCATCATCAGCCCGTCCATCTTCGGCATCATCACGTCGAGGAGCGCCAGATCAAAGTGCCCGTCATTGAGCGCTTCGAGCCCCTCGTAGGCGTCCGCCGCCATCACCACTTCGTAGCCCTCGCGCCTGAGCGCAAAGCTGATCAGGTCTTGCAGCTCCGGGTCGTCATCCACCACCAGAATCTTTTTAGCCATCACTTCCCCCATAATCAACCTAACGTCAAGCCTTGACCGAGGATCAGCGCCACCTACGCGTCTGAGGCCATCCCGAGCAGCAGCGCATCCGTCGCCACCTTGCGATTGATGTTAACGTCAAGGCCGCGCCGGTGTTCCTCTAGTTGCGCGAGCCATCTTGCGGCGCGGGTGGGTGCGAGCGCCGCGCCGATCTTCCGAATCCTTTCGAGCATATCGCTGTTGACGATCTGCCCGTCCGGCGCGCCGAGAGCGTTGGCCCACGCGTCGTGGATCAACGTCGCCAGCACGCTCAGGCGCGGCTCGTACTCATCCTTGCGCTTGGCGTCGGTCAACTCTTCGGCGGCGCGCAGCAGGCGGACGCGGTCAGGCTTTGTGGTGAGCGCGTCGAGGATGTCCAGCATTGCCTCGCGCTGCTGGCGGTAATGCTCAAGATCGATGGAGAGAGCGCGGCCTATGCTGCCCTCCGCGGCGCGCGAGCGCAGGACGGCATCCTGCGGCGTGATCTTTTTGTCGGACAACAAATGCGCCTTGATCTCGTCGGCGGCGAGCGGCGCGAAGCGCAGGACCTGGCAGCGCGAGCGAATCGTGGGCAACAGCACCGCCGGGCGCGCCGTCAGCAATACGATGTGCGTCGTCATCGGCGGCTCTTCCAGAGTTTTCAAAAGCGCGTTCGAGGATGCCTCGTTCAATTTGTCCGCGTCTTCGATTATGAAGAGGCGGGCCGTGCCCTCGAAGGGGCGTGCATTGGCTTCGCGCTCAAGCTCGCGCATCTGCGGCACGATGATGGCTCTGCCGGCGGGCCTGATGAGCCCGACATCCGGGTGCTCGCTCCAGATAATCTTCTTATTCGCTTCCGTATCGTCCGAGGCCGGGTAGAGGAAGCGCCCGGCGCGCACGCACGAAGGGCACGAGTCGCAGGCTTCATCTCCGAACGGAGCGCGGCAGTTCAGCGTCTTCGCAAGCTCGACGGCGAACAGCTTTTTGCCTATACCGTCAGCCCCCGCAAAAAGGAGTGCGCCCGGCACGCGCCCCTGTGCATTCATCCGTCGCAGGATATCTTTGACGCGCTGGTTTCCGATGAGACGCTTAAACATTAGATCAGGGAGCGGAAGATGACGGAGGCTCTGGGACGGTCGGCGACGATTCCCGCTCTGACGCGTGCCGACCGTGCCCACGCTCTTCCAGAAATGGCATCACAATGGAGATGACCTTAGCGTGCGTCTCCTCGACAGAGCCGCCCGCGTCCAGCACGCGCACGCGCTCGGGCTCGGCGGCGGCAATCTCAAGATAGGCGTCGCGCACGCGCGCGTAAAACTCTATATCCTCGCCGTCGAGCCTGTCTTTCCTGTACTCGCTATCCTCTCGCCGTCGCGTTCGCCTCAGGCATTCGGCGACCGAGACCTCGAACAGCAGCGTCAGGTCTGGCTTAAGCCCGCCCGTCGCCAGCTCTACGACCGAGGCGATCAGCTCCGGCGTGAACCCGCGCCCAGCGCCCTGATAGGCGACCGTCGCATCGGCGTAGCGATCAGAGAGCACTATATGGCCGGTCTCCAGAGCCGGCCTGAGCAGCGTGCGGACGTGCTGGGCGCGGTCAGCGGCGTAAAGCAGAAGCTCTGCGAGCGGGTCAACCTCCGCCTGCGCGTCAAGCAGCGCCAGCCGCAACTGTTTCCCCAGAGGCGTCCCGCCGGGCTCGCGCGTCGTCACGACCTCGAAACCGCCCAGGCGCAGCCGGCTTGCCAGCATACGCAGCTGCGTGGATTTCCCACTTCCGTCGATGCCCTCAAAGGTGATAAAAGCGCCTGCCACGCGTGTCCTCGGATCTGTATTTGGGGTCGGGAGAAACTCTCAGGAACTGGCGGAATCCGTCGGATCAGCCGGAGAGGGCTCGATTGCCTGTGTGCTCTGTGGGTGCGAGCTCCGCAGATCGCCGCTTCCACGCCGGGCGTGAGTAATGGTAGAGATGGCGTGCTTGAAGATCAACTGCTCCTGCGACCCGGATTCCAGCAGGACGGAAAACTTGTCGAAGCTCTTAATCCGCCCCGACAGCTTCGCGCCGTGCAGCAAATAGATCGTGACATTGCTGCGCTCACGACGCGCCGTATTTAAAAACGCGTCCTGAATATTCTGCGGTGTCGGCTTTGAATCCACCATTGTCTCCGGTCGGGAATACAGCTTACAGAGTACGGTAATGCCAGATTACATAAAACAGTGACCAGTGACAAGTGACCAGTGACGAGCAGGGAAAACAGGGCCGAGGGCGGCAGTGTGAGCGATGAAGTAAAAGCTGTTCGTCTTTTCTTATTCATCGCTCACACTGCCGCCCTCTCCTGTCACTGCCCTTAGGGCCTGTTTTTGGACGGCGGGGTCGTCGCCGAAGCCTGCGAGCCACTCGACGCCGGGCTCGCGCCGAAACCATGTGAGCTGGCGCTTGGCATAGTGGCGCACGTCGAGCTTTGTTTGCTCGACGGCGCTCGCAAGGTCTCGCTGGCCTTGCAGGTGCTCGACGACGCGGCGATAGCCGTGCGCGCCGAGAGCGTTCGACGAGGGAGATAGCCCGCGCTCAAGCAGGCCGCGCACTTCATGGACGAGCCCGGCGCGAAAGTGTGCCTCGGTGCGTTCATTGATTCGGGCGTAGAGTTCCGCGCGCGGCGGAGAGAGCGCCAGAACGCGAAGGCGTGCGGCGCTCTCGTGAGCTTCGGCGCGCTGCTCTAATTGAGTAGTGATAGAGCGGCCCGTTTGAAAGCGTACTTCAAGCGCGCGTTGGACGCGCGGCCAATCGAGCGCGTGAAGACGCGCGGCTGCCTGCGCGTCAACCTTACGCAGCAGTTGATACAGATGGGCTGGGCCGCGCCGCTCTCTAAGCTCTGTGAGGCGTCGTCGTAGACGCTCGTCCGTGGGCGGGCTTGCGAAGAAGGGCTGGCGCAGCGCGCGCAGGTAAAAGCCCGTGCCGCCGACCAGCAGCGCCGTGTGCCCGCGCGCCTCTATCTCTTCGATCTTCTCTGCGGCGGCGCGTGCCCATTCCCCAGCCGTGTAGTTGATTTCCGGCGATACGAAATCAATCAAATGATGCGGCACGCCGCGCCGCTCTTCGAGGGGCATCTTGGCGGTCGCGATCTCTATCTCGCGATAGACCTGCACGGAATCGCAGTTGATTATCTCACCACTCAGGGCCAGCGCCAGCTCTATCCCGAGCGCACTCTTGCCCGAAGCGGTTGGGCCAACGACGGCCAGCACGGTACGCTTCTTTGGTTGCGTTGTGGTCACGCTTGAATGGCGAAGACAACGAGGCGAAGAATAGCAGCGAGCCAGATCAACAAGAGCAGCGCGAGCGCGCCCGTGATTTGAGCAGGAGAAAAACGCATCATCCGTTTAAGGCAGAAGCTCCGCCAGCTCCTCTTCGCTCGGGCGCACGAGCGCGCGCCCATGCGCTTCAAAGACCGGCACGAGACGCTGTCTGGTCAACCTGTGCATCGCTCGCAACGCCCCGAAATCGTTGGCGACATCACGCTCGGTGTAGGTGATGCCGCGGCGCTCAAGCCACGCCCGCGCACGCGCGCACAGCGGACAGCCCGGCACGACGTAGAGCGTGACCATCGCCCCACTCGTCGCATCGGTGCTGGTTTGCGCGTCCGTTGTCATGGCTCTCAGTACAGCCTGGTGACTTCAATGCCGGTGTAGTAAGTTTTCAGGATTTTATCGAACGTCAGACCGGCGCGGGCCAGCCCGTAAGCTCCGACCTGACACATCCCGACGCCGTGACCCCAGCCGCGACCCGTCAGGATAAAGCCTGTGATGTGCCCGGTCTCGTCCGTGCGTCGCTCGATGACGAAGAGCTGTTCGCGCAGGCCCAGAGCCGAGCGTATGCGCCCGCCACGCAGGTGGCTCGTGCCGTTCGTCCCGACAAGCTCAAGGTCTGTGACGCGCCGCGACCACCCGCGCGCGGCGATGCGTAAGTCCACGAGCGAGCCGACGCCTTTGGCCCAGCGCGCGAGACGCGAACCGGCCTCCGCCACCGAGAGCGTCACGGTCCAGTTAGCGAAGGGCGAAAAGCGGTCAGCCGCCGCGCCGTTCGGGGCTGGTCGGACTTCCAGATAATCCACCTGCCCGCTTCTATCCAGATGAAAAGTGACGGGCTCACCGCCGACCACGGCCACGGAGCGCATCTGGTAAACGCCCTCGCCGAAGGCGCGGAAGAGATAGGCATCATCGGTTACGCTGACGGGCTGGTCGCGCCCCTTCGTCGCTGAGCGAAGGATGAGCGCGGCGCTGATGGTCGGCTTGGCCGTTCCCTTTTGCAGTTGAAGCGTGCCGCGCGATTCGAGCAGGCGGGCGATGGTGTGCAGGGCACGCGCGCGCGTTAAAGGCTCGCGCACGTGCAGGCTCGCGTCAGGGTAGAGCGAGAGATGACCGTCGCGCAGCAGCAGTGCCACGTCCGCGCGATTGCGCGCAGGGATGTCGGAAGCGTCGCGCGAGGCCAGCAGATACTCCACGTCTGCATCATCGAGCAAGGTGTCCGCGTAGCCCGGCCCGTAGACTGAAGCGGCGAGCGCCGTCGAGAAGGCAGGCGGGTGCGTCGCGTCTTCAGCCATGACGGGCGCGCTCTGGCGCGAGAGCCGCGAAGCCGTCATCAGCCAGTTGCGAACTTCAGCGGGCGTCACAGCCCCGCCGAGCCATGCGTCAGTGACGCGTGAAGAGAGCGCGAAATCGTTGACGGCCAGTATGGCAACATCACGCGCCAGAGAGGCGTTCTGTGCTTCGTGAATATCCGCCAGCTCGCGCGAGCTGCGAATGGTGAAGGGCGCAAAGTGCGCGCGGCCTTCGACGGAGCATTCGCGCCCGCGCAGGTACGGCGTGGCTTCGTTGAAAATATTCTCGACATGTTCGGTGCGCCCGCCGCAGGTCGAAGTGTAGAGCGCGTTGATCGGCTCGCCCTTGTAGGTGGCGACCATCCCCTGCGTCTCGTCCACGGCGCGCGTCGAGAGCGGATGCTCGGTTGAGAGCCCGCCGTAGACCTGCGAGCGCGTGGTCGGCAGAAGGTCGAAGCCCTGCGAGGCAAACTGGTTGCGATTCTTCACGGCGTAGGTGCGGGCGGCGACCGCCTGCGCTTTAAGCGCCTCGATAGTCCCGTAGCTCGGCGACAATTCATTCGGGACGACGCCGCGCACGTAGTCTTCCAGCCCGACGACGTTAACGACCGTCAGTGCGCCGTTAGGATTACTGAAAACTTCCAGCCGCCCGCGGTAAGGCTTGTCATTGAAACGCACAGGAGCATTGCGCTCGTCTTCGGAGCCGAAGACGACGGGCGCGCGCGACGTGAGCAGCAGGGCACGGCCCGGAGCAGCGTAGGCGACCAGCTCGCGCGTCGGCGTGCTCGTGCGCGAGACTGGCCGCACAGTCCCGGAGCTTGAAGGGCTCGCCGGCGTGGACGATGAAGTGGTGGCGCGCGCGGGTTGTGAAGAGGTGGCGGGAGTCTTGCTGCCTACGCCAACGATTGAGGCGTTACCGAAGCCCTCGTCTGCTAATCGCTCGCGAAGCTCCGCCGCACGCTCGCGCGTTCCCGGCTGGCCTATACGTATGCGCCACGTATTCGTCGTCACATCGAAAACGATCTCGGATGCTTCGCCCGTGCTGTCGCGTATCTCCGCCGCGGCGCGCTCGGCATCAACGCGCGTCGCGGCCCCGCCGATCTCGACGCGAAAGCTTGTCGCCGCGTCGGCGGGCAGTTGCGGCGTCAGTGCGCGCGCCTCAACGCGCACGCGCGAGACCGAAAGGGGCGTCGGCGCAACCCCCTCGTCCGTCAGGCTCACCAGTCGCCCATTCGTAGAGATATTGGCTGAACCCACGTCCGTCGCCAGACCGATACGCATGACCGGCTCTGCGCCGAGGCGTCTGGTCTCTGCCTGAGAGGGCGAGCCCTGCGCTTCTCTCTGTGCCCGTCGCGGTCGCGTCTGCTCGGGCGGCGCTGGCCCATCCTGCGCCAGAGTAGACGCGGTAAAGAGCGCACACGCGATCAGGTAAGCGATCAATTTAGAGCGATGAAAACGGCGCATCAGCTTCGGCTATTAAATTTCCACGTGTGATAACCAGAGGTTAGAACCCGGACGCGCCTTATACTACTACAGCGAAAAGCAAGGATGAAGGAAAAGCTATCAGGAATAGAAAGCATCGCTTTCATCGTTGCCGCCCTGACCCTTCCTAGCTGGCATAGCGCTCTTCGACAGTGGCGGCGAAGACGAACATGCCGATGATGCCGATAAGGGCGGCGGTGATGAAGGGGACTGGCGGCGAAATCTTCCAGAGGAGGCCGCCGATGGCCGCCGCCGGGGTGATCGAAAGACTACGCACGAGGTAATAGAGCCCGACGGTGCGCGCGCGCAGGTGTGGCGCGGCGAAATCCACGATCATGGCTTTGCGCGACGGCTCGCCTATCTCGCGCAGTCCCCCGACGATGAAGGCCGGGATGAGCGTGGCGAAGCCGTGGGCCATGACGACCGCCGCCGGGTAGAGAGCGAAACAGAGGAAGGTGGCGATGACGAAGGGCTTGCGACCGATGCGGTCGGCGATCTTCGCCGCCGGAATATAGACCAGAATCGCAACCGTCATCTGTATGGCGACCAGCACGCCGTACTGCGGAATGCTGATGCCGATGATATTGGTGACGTAGATGATGATGAAAAGCTCCGCCATCGCTTCGCAGGTGCGAATAATGATGTCCGAGATGAGCAGCCGCTTGAGCGCACCGTGAAAAGAGTCCCACACGCCGCTGATGCGCGCCGGCTCGCCCAGAATGATCGGAATATTGATCGCCGAGAGGATGAGGATGGTGACGCCTGCCAGCAGAAGAGTAATCCCCAGACCCGTGCGCACGCCTGCCTGTATGCCGTAACGAGCGACCAGCGCGCCGCCGACGATGGGAGCAATCGTCATCGGCACGCGCTTTAGTATGGATTGAATGGTAAAGCCCATGGCGCGCCGCTCCCTGGGCAGAGCGTCGCCGATGACGGCGAAAATCGCCGGGCTCGCCATGCTCGCCCATGCCATCGAAAAGGCCAGCCCGACGAACATGAACGGCCACGAAGGGCTCAGCATGTAGATGATATAGCCGAGGAGAGCGAGCGCGATGAAGGTGAGAAAGGCGCGTCGGCGTCCCATGCGGTCGGCGAGCCACCCGCCCGGATATTGGTAGATGGCGTCGAAGAAATCCCGCGTCGTTCCGAAAAGCCCGATGAGCCCAGCGCCCGCGCCGAGCGCTTCCAGATACTTGGGCAGAAACCTCTTCCACAACTCTTCGCCGAGCGCCAGAAGGAAAACGGCGGCGGAGACGGCGGCGACGTTGCGCTCCAACCCGAGATAGTACGCCGCGCGACCTCGCCGCGTCTGCGCCTTCAACGCCAATGTCTCCTGTTCGCTTTCACCCATCGCCCGCTTCTTTTCACCTTATCCGAAAAAGAGGCTTCGCGCGAGCCCGACGAGACCGCCGGCAATCACGACCAGAAGCACATCCGCCTTGAAACGGTAAAGCAGGACGAAGGCCGCAACGCTCATCAACGCCGCGAAGAAGTCCGCGCCGCCCGCGAGCCCGCGCGGCCAGATGACCGCCGCGCCGAACACAAGCGCGAGGTTCAGGATCACGCCGACGACGGCAGCCGTCACGCCCGTGAGCGCGCCCGTCAGGCTCTTATTCCCGCGCAGCACCTCTATGTAGGGCGCGCCGAGAAAGATGAAGATGAAGCACGGCAGAAAGGTCACGTAAGTGGTCAGGAGCGCTCCCGTCACGGCGCTCGTCGTTTGCGTGAGCCCCTGCGGGTTGTTCCAGCCGGCCATGAAGCCTACGAACTGCAAGACCATGATGAGCGGCCCCGGCGTGGTTTCCGCCAGCGCCAGCCCGTCCACGGCCTGACCTTGCATGAGCCAGCCGTAAGCGTTAGCCGCCTGTGTGACGTAGGCGAGCACGGCGTAAGCGCCGCCGAAGGTGACGAGCGCGGCCTGAGTGAAGAAACGATACTCCTGCGCGTGAAGGCTCGACGGGCCACGCCACCAGACGAGAGCGACGAAGGGCAGAAGCCAGAGGACGAGACCGCATGCGAGAGTTTTCAGCGAGCGGCTGCGACCGGGCAGCGTGTGCGCCAGAGGCGGCGCGTGATCGTCAATCAAGAGCGGCAACGCCGCGCCGGCATTCTCTTCATCCTTCGTCTCACTCACCTGTGCTTGACGGTTCGAGGCGGCAGCGCCGAAGACCTGCGGCCAGAGTCTCACGCCCGCCCACCCCAGCATAGCCGCCGCCAGCACGATCAGCGGGAAGGGGACGTGCAGGAAATAGATGGCGACGAAGGCCGAGGCGGCGATGAAGAGATGCGCGCGGCGCTTGACCGCACGGCCTCCGATCTTCAGCACGGCCTCGACGACGATGGCGACGACCACGGGCTTGAAGCCTGACAGAGTAGCCGCGATTGCAGCGACCTGCCCGTAGGCCGCGTAGATGTAAGAGAGCGCGAGCAGGACGAAGATGGAAGGGATGACGAAGAATGCCCCGGCAACGATGCCGCCCCACGTCTTATGCAGCAGCCAGCCGATATAGATGGCGAGCTGCGTCGCCTCAGGCCCGGGCAGCAGCATGCAATAGTTGAGCGCGTGCAGGAAACGCTCTTCGCTGATCCAACGCCTGCGCTCGACCACTTCGCGGTGCATGAGAGCGATCTGTCCCGCCGGGCCGCCGAAGGAGATAAAGCCCAGCTTGACCCAGAAGCGCAGCGCCTCGGTGAACGAGACGCGACGTTGAGCGAGACTCGGCGCTGCCGGTGCTTGCCCGAGCGCATCTTTGCCGTCATGCATCGCGGCTTTCTACCCCTGAAAGTCCTTCTCTTTTTCCAGCGCGGCGACGGCCAGCCGGTGAAAAGAGCGGCGCACACTGTTAATGTTGACGAAGGGGAGCGAGCGGGCGTGCGTGCGATTGGTGAGCAGTATAAAGATGCGCTCACGGGCAGCGTCTATCCAGCAGCTTGTGCCTGTAAAGCCTGTGTGGCCGAAGCTGTCGGGCGGGAGAGACGGCCCGGCTGTCGAGCCGTCGGTCACGGCCAGTTGCCATGCGACGGAGCGCGCCTCTTCCATGCCTTCCGTCATGTTCGTGCGAAAGAGCGCGCACGTTGCGGGCCGAAGCACGAGAGTGCTGCCGGGCACAAACTGTTGGGCCAGCCGAAGAGTCTCGCGCGCGGTTGAAAAGAGGCCGGCGTGTCCCGCTGCGCCGCCGAGGAAATGGGCGTTGCCGTCATGCACCTCGCCCCAGATGAGCTGCTCGCGCCAGTTAGCCCACTCGCGCATCTTCATCTCGCGACACATCTCTCGCTCGTAACCGTTGCCCAGCTCGCAGGCCGCGACCTCCGCCCGCAGGCTCGCGTCCGGGTTGAAGAATGTGCGCTCAAGCAGAAGGGGGTCGAAGATTTCGCGGCGGGCCAGCTCGGCGAGCGGCGCGCCGGACAAATTTTCAAGCAGCCGCCCGAGCGTGATGAACCCCAGATCGCTGTAACGAACGCGAGCGCCCGGCGCGGCCTCCAAGGGTCGTTCCGCGATCACGCGCAGCACGTCGGCGCTCTTTTCCGCTTCGATGTAGAGCGGAAGCCATGCCGGAAGCCCTGAAGTGTGCGTCAGCAGTTGGCCCAGCGTGATCGTGCGTTTATCGGGGCGGTCAAACTCCGGCAGATGCAGGCGAACCTCGTCGTCCAAAGAGAACTCTCCGCACTCTATCCTTCGAGCGCAGAGCAGGCCCGTCACGAGCGGCTTCGTCAGCGACGCCAGATCGTAGATCGTGTCGAGATTCGCGGCGTGCTGCCGCGGCGCGGGCTCGTTCACAGCTTGGCCCATCGCGTCGGCGAAGATGACGCGCCCGCCTTCCGCGACCACGTAAACGGCAGAAGGGAAGTCGCCCGCCGCAATGTGCCCGGCGAGCATGGATGAGATGTTGTCGTTGCGCCTCAACATGGCTTCAGCTATGGTGGCCCTGTGGCTGCTTACCTGATAGCGCTGACTCCCAGTTGCGCGGCGTGCTCGTGTATGCGTTCGAGGGCACGCAGGGCCAGAGCGAGAGCGCGTCGCCCGTCGATGCCGGGGATGACAGAAGGGCCGCCCGTTTGCGCCGCGTCGAGAAATGATTCGATCTCGGCGCGTAGCGGCTCGACATCTTCTATCTCAAGATGGTGAACATTAACACCGGGATGCGTGCCCCGTTGGCCCAGCGAGGCGAGGCTGCTGATCGAGGCGTGGCGCGTCGTGTAGTCCACGGCGATGTAATCATGCGGCTGAAAGAAGCGCATCTTGCGAATCTTTTCCGTGCCGACGCGCGAGGCGGTGATGTTGGCGACCGCGCCGGAAGCGAATTCGAGCCGCGCGTTGGCAGCATCCACGCGGCGCGTCAACACAGGAATGCCGACGGCCCGCACGTCCGTCACTTCGACCTCGCTTCCGACCAGCCACTGCACTATGTCCAGATCGTGAATCATCAGGTCCAGGACGACATCTATGTCGAGCGAGCGCGCGGTAAACTCGCCGACGCGATGTATCTCGAAATAGAGCGGCGCGCGCACGTGCGGGCGCAGGGCTGTGAGCGCCGGGTTGAAGCGTTCGAGATGCCCGACCTGCAGGAGCGCGCCCGAGCGCTCAGAGGCCGCGATCATCCTGTCCGCCTCTTCGAGGGAACGCGAGATGGGCTTTTCAACCAGCACGTGAATGCCCGCTTCCAGTAGTCCGCAGGCAATCTCGCAATGTGATTCGGTCGGGACGGCAAGGCTCACGGCGTCGCAACGGCCAACGAGCGCGCGCCAGTCTGTCGTCCACTCCGTATGACGCTCAAGGGCGATGGCGCGCGCCGTCTCCTCCGCCAGATCACAAACGTAGACGAAGCGGGAGCGTCCCTCGGAGGCGAGCGCGGCATGAATACGCGCGTGCTGGCGGCCCAGATGTCCGACGCCGACCACGGCTGTGCGTAGAGTCACGGTTTACAAGTTCCTGATTTTAAGTTAGTAGTCAGTAATCAGTTATCATAAATCAGTCAGGCGGCTCGGAGCTTTTGCGCCGAATTACCGGTTGCTGAATACTAATTACATCTCTTCGGGTGACTATACTTGCAACGTTCTGCGCTTGCCAAGCGTGTCTGGCTCCTGTTCTTTCTCGCCGCTCCTGTTCTTTACCTGTACGGGCTCGGTCGCCTGCCCCTGCTCGGCCCGGACGAGCCACGCTACGCGCAGATCGCGCGCGAGATGCTTGAGCGCGGCGACCCCATTACGCCCACGCTCGGCGGCAAAGCGTGGTTTGAAAAGCCCGCGCTGCTCTACTGGATGATCGCGGCGGCGTTCGGCGCGTTCGGCGTTTCGGAGTGGGCGGCGCGGCTCGGCCCTGCCCTGTGCGGTCTGCTCACGGGCCTTCTGGTCTACATGATCGGGCGGCGCGTTGAATTGAAGAGCGACGAGGATACGGATGCCGGCGGGCTCGGTCTGTGGAGTGCGGCTGCGCTCCTGTCGAGCGCCGGGATGATCGTCTTTTCACGCGGGGCCAGCTTTGATGTCGTCGTGACATGCACGCTGACGGCGGCGCTCGCCTGCTTCTTCATCGCGGAGTTGACAGTCGGTGAACGAGCGCGGCGATGGTGGCTCGCCGGATTTTATGCGGCCATCGGAGCATCGCTGATCGCCAAAGGCCTGATCGGCATAATACTCCCCGCCGGCATCGTCGCCGCCTGTTTTTTACTCCGACGCGAGTGGCCCGCCAGAGGCATCGTCTTGAGTTTGCTGTGGGGAGCGCCGCTCACGCTCCTCGTCGCCGCCTCCTGGTACGGGCCTGTCACGGCGCGTCACGGCTGGACGTTCGTCGACCAGTTTATTATTCAGCATCACTTCGCGCGCTACCTCTCAAACAAATATCACCACCCGCAGCCCTTCTATTTTTACCTGCCGGTGGCGGCGCTCTTCTCTCTGCCGTGGACGGCTTTTCTCGTCGCGGCGCTCGTCGGGGCACGCCGATGGGAGTGGCGCTCGCGCGCTCCGGCGAGCAGGCTGCGCGTCTACGCCTTCGCGTGGCTGGTTGTGCCCATCGCTTTCTTCTCGCTCTCGGGCTCGAAGCTGCCGGGCTACATCCTGCCGGCGCTGCCGGGCGCGGCTCTGCTCGTCGGAGAGCGTTTGCGCTTCTACACGCGTGACGCGGCGAGCGGCACGGGCTGGATGCGCGCCACCGGAGTCGGTCTTTTATCGCTGGCAATCTCGATAGCGGTTTACCTGACCTATTTCGGCCAAGTCGCAAGTTCGAGGGCGATCATGGTTGCGCTGCCGCTCTTTCTGGTGGGCCTATTTGTGACAGCGCGCGCTCGCTTGCGTAGCCCGGGCGCGGCGCTCGTGATTATCGCAACCTTCGCCGCGACGGTGCTGGCTATCAATCTGGTGCTTGAGCAGGGCGCGCGCGGCGAGTCAGTGCGTGATCTTATCGCACAGGCATCAGAGCGCGGCTACGCGTCCGCCCCGGTCTTTGAGCTTCACACGGTCGAGCGTACGGCGGAATTTTACGCGGCGGGTCGTGTCGTGCGCGGCGCAGATAATGACATTATAAAGTTTGAAGGAGTGCCGGAAATTGCGGAAGAGATGCGACGGCGCGGCGGTGGCCCGGCACTGGTGATCGTGCCTTTGGAGTTCGTCCGGCTATTGACCGGCTACGCGCCGCTCGAAATGGAGGTCATAGGCGACAACGGTCAGGTCGCGCTCGTCGCGGTGCGCTTAAGAATATAGTTGAAGATGAAATGGAATCGGAGCGTAAAGCAGGTTAGCACCCCTCCGGCTTAAGTCGGGCAGGGTGCTGACCTGAACTTTTACGGGGCTACCGGGTAGCACGTAGCGTGCGGTCAAAAAAATCTATCACGCGGCGGTCGTAGGTTTCGCTCTGTTCGCCCGTCGCGGCGCGCTGGTTAATCCCGGAAAGCGTGAGGTCGGTTTTAACTTCGACCTGTGCCCCTTTGGGAAAGCACTGCGCGAGCGCGTTGCTGGAATCGTGAAGCGGGCCTGCGTCAGCGCCCGACAGCAGAAGCACCTGACGGTCTGTGAGCGCCGCCGCCTCGGCGCAGGTCGCAACATTGTCGTAGCCGCCCATGAAGTAGATGCGTATGCCTGCGCGCGCGATCATTCGCAGCAGGGAGTTTTCCAGACCCAGATTCCGTTTCATCGCGACGGCGAGCATCTCGTCGGGCGAGGCCGGAACGGAATCCAGCACGAGCGCGCGCACGTTTCGGTTTGGCACGGCGGCACGCAGCGCCGCGTATGCTCCAAGCTCTACGCCGTGAATCCCCAGCGCGTCTCCGACCTGCGCGTTACCCTGCGTCGTCTTCAGAGCACGCAGAAATCCCAGAGCCGCCCTGGCGTCCTCCGCCTCGCGCCCGCCCAGAGATGTCCACTGCACCGGCGGGTCTTCGCCGTGCCCGCGCATGTCCGGCAGCAGCACGGTATAGTTGGTCGTCTCGTTGAGCTTGACGGCGAGGTTAAAGAGGTGCGAGCGGTCTGAGCCGTAAGAGTGCAGGAGGAGCACGGCGGGCGCTCCCTCCGAGCCGCGCAGCAGCCACCCGCGCGCCTCCGTCCCGTCCGTGTTGGCCCACGTCTCGTTGGTCGCCTTGAGGCCGCGCGCGCTCAACTGCGAAAACGTCTCAGGCGTAACCAGATAGGCGGCCCTCGGAGGGCGCGTCGCTCTATGGACAATCCACCCGGCGACGAGCGCCACGGCCAGCAACAGCACAAGCACGATGGGCAGGAATGCCTTAAGGAGTTTTTTACCGGGCCTTCGTCTGGGCGGCATCTGAAGAGTAAGGATGAAGGCGGAAGGATGAAGGATGAAGGAAAGGCAGAGTCGAGCCACAGGCTCAGCTCGCCATTCGCTCAACCCTTTTCATCCTTCATCCTTCATCCTTCATCCTTTCCTTCGCTTGTGTGTAATCATCCGGGGTGTTGACGTTGATAAAAAAGAGTTCCGATTGCGCGAGGTCTGCCAAATCCCCGGCAGAGACCCAGCGCGTTTGTATCCGGGCGAGCAGGTCGCGCGGGCGTCGCTCGCCCGCGGCGATCAACCGGGCGGCTCGCTCCAGACACACGTCTCGTCTGTAAAGGGCACAGAGTGGCTGGGGGCGTCCATCAGGTTGTACGGGTACGACCGCATCAAAGTTTTCACGTAGTGAGGAGAGTCGTATGAAAAGCTCTCCGGTCACGAAAGGCAGATCACAGGCGACGACAGCCGCCCAGGGCGCGCGGCAACTTAAGAGCGCCGCATGCAGACCGCCGAGCGCGCCCCATTCCCTGTACACATCCTCGACGACCGGGAAACCGCCCCGCAAGCTTTCGTCTCTTGCTCCCACCAGACGAATCGCAGCGGTCATTTGAGAGAGCGCCCCGGCAATTCTTTCAATAAATGAGCGCCCGCCGAGCCTGAGCCCAGCTTTATCCGCGCCCATCCTGCGCGAAGCGCCGCCGGCCAGGATGAAGCCTTCGATCTCGACCATAGCCAGCCCGCTTCCAGCGCTCTACTTAAAACGACGAGGATGCAACATTAAGAGCGCACGTTATCACGCGGGGCGACCGCGCTGCAAGATAAACGTTTTCCCCCGGGCGCGCATCATAGTGGCGAGCAAAGGATGGCCGGTCATGAATTTAAGCTGGCCGCAGCGCCCGGCCCTGCCCATACTGCCGGGCCGCAGGCGGCAGAGGGAAACTTTGCAGAGCTTGACCGTGTTGAAAGCCAAAGCTATAGTCAGCAGTGGTGGCTTTAGCCTGTTGGAGTACCCCCCCCGCCGCCGACGCTTGAAGCCAAGCTTGGCGCTCACCCTTTGAGATGGCCGCTCGCCGGTGCCTTCTCAGAAGAACCCCAGAGGTTATTTAATGACGAGAAATTTCGCAATTATTGTCGCATTAGCTCTAGTGCTCGGCGCGCTTTCCCTGAACGTCGCCGCACAGAATTCCCCCGCCGGTGCGAAGGGCGCGGATGCGCGGCTGTTTCCGCTCGAAGACGTGCGACCGGGCATGAAGGCCGTCGGGTGGACTGTCTTTTCGGGGACTGAGCCGGAAGAGTTCGGCGTCGAAATCCTCGGCGTATTGCCGGGCTTTCCGGGGCCGCGCCAGTCGGCCATCATCGGGCGACTGACGGGCGAAAAGGCCGCCAGAACGGGAGTGTTCGCCGGCATGTCCGGCTCGCCCGTTTACATCGACGGACGGCTGATCGGCGCAGTCGCCTTCAGTTTCCCTTTCTCGAAAGAGCCGATTGCGGGCATCACTCCCATCAAGCAGATGATAGATATTTTCGAGCGCGGGTCGGAAGCTCCCGCGCGCGGCGTCCGTGAGCCCCGCTCCGTCTCTTTCACGCAACTGGCCGCCACGGAATGGAAGCCCAGCCTGCCGAAACCGGCTGTGACGGGCGCGCCGCTCGTCGCGCAGGTCGCGGCTGGCTCTCCGCTCGTGTCCCTGATGGGCCAGCAGTTTCAACCCATCGCGACGCCCATAGTCTTTGGCGGCATTAGCCAGGAGTCGCTCGCGCTCTTTACCCCGCAGCTTCTCTCTAGCGGACTCTTGCCGGTCTCGGGCGTCGGCGGCGCTGCCGCCATCACGCCGCTCGCCCCCTCCAACGATAAGACGCTCGCGCCCGGCACTTCCGTGAGCGTGCAGCTTGTGCGCGGCGATTATTCGATAGCCGCTTCCGGCACTGTGACCTTTCGCGACGGCCAGCGCATATACGCTTTCGGCCACCCGTTCCTGAGCCTTGGCGTAGCCGACATGCCCATGACCGAAAGCTCCGTGGTGACGGTCGTGCCCAACGCCAATAACTCTTTCAAGCTCGCCGTGCCGAGCCGTATGGTCGGCTCGATCTCGCAGGACAGGTCTTCGGGCATCTACGGCCAGTTGGGCCAGTCGGCCAAAATGATTCCCGTGAAGATCAATCTGCACACGAGCCGCGACCGCACAGAGGTCTTCACCTACGAAGTGGCGAGCGATACGTTCCTGACGCCGCTGCTTCTGAACCTGACCATCTTCAACACCATCACTTCGAGCGAGCGCGGGCTCGGCGATCAGACCCTGAGCGTGCGCGGGCAGATCAACGTCAAAGGACAGCCGACCATCCAGATTGACCGTCGCATCTCTGCTTCGGCCAACGCCCCACTGCTGGCCGCCGGAGCGGTGGCCGTGCCCGTCAGCACGCTCATGTCGAGCGGCTTCGAGGGCGTCGAGCTGGGCGGCGTGACGCTGGACATCTCTTCGACCGACGCCAAATACGCCGCTTCCCTTGAGCGCATCGCGATTGATCGCACAGAGACCAGACGCGGCGATACGGTCGAGATTCAGGCTTACGTGAGGACGGATTCCGGCAAGCAGTTCGTCCAGCGTATCCCCGTACAGATACCGCTCGACGTGCCGCTCGGACAACTGCTGGTCTTCGTCGGCGACGGCGGCGTGCTGCAAGAGGGCTCGGCGGCCAAAGCCTTCGTCCCGCAAGACCTGGGCCAGCTCGTTGACGCCATCAACAAGGCCAAGAAGAGTGATCGGCTCTACGTCAAGCTCTTTCGCATCACCTCTGGCGCGGTCATAGGCACGAGCGAGCTGCCGAACCTGCCGCCTTCCGTGATCGCCACGCTCAACAGCGACAGAACCTCCGGCGGCTACACGCCGACCGTTCTCTCGCCGATCTACGAAAAAGAGCTGCCGCCCGCAGACTTCGTTATCGCGGGCCAGCAACTGATCGGAATAGATGTCGTGCGATAAAAAGCATCCGCATGGATAAAGCTGGGAAACGAGGTGAGACTCATTTTTGAATCTCACCTCGTTTTGTTTATGACCATGCGCCCCTCAAGGGGCTCTTATGAACGTCCTGCTATTACACCCTTAAGTGCCTGATGTTCCTTTGATGATGAAGAGGAATCTTTGTTCCGATTCGGGAATGTGGACGGTGGTATAGTTCAGGGAACGACGTTCAATCTCATCTCTGAGCGACGGCCCGCCGAAGATCAGCAGCGTGGCTGCTGGCGGCGACCACGCGAGCAGGCGGGGAAACATCTCTGTGAAGCGGTCGAGCGCGCGACAGCTGATGAAATCCACGTCCATCATCTCCGTCATCTCGAATCTTTGATTGAGCACTCTGGCATGAGCGTGCTCGTCCAGAAGTCGCAGGGCTTCGCGCAGGAAGATTGCTTTCTTCGCCGAAGCTTCGATGAGCGTGGCGCGGATACGTGGCCGCACGATCAGGCAGGGAATGATGGGAAGGCCAGCGCCCGAGCCCACATCGGCTACGCGCGCATCCGCCGTGAGGTGTGGAAGCGCGAGCAGGGATTCCAGCACGTGGCGCGTCGCAAACTCCACTGGCGAGCAGGGCGCAACCAGATGCAGCCGACCGTTCCATGCTATGACGTGCTCGTAATAGAGGCGCAACCGTGCGACCGTCTGCGCGCTCAGCTCGACGCCGTAGCGCGGGCCGTGCGTCTCAATCGCGTTCGTAAATTCTTCGGCATGTGAAAGAGTGGCGCTCATCCTCGCTCGAATATTCCTGCATTAGCTTAACGAAACTTCCCCTCGCTGCACAGCGGCGGAGAGCCATGCGGATGAGGGAAGCCTTTGAGAGCCTGTCCGGGGGGGGCGTCGTCGCGCGGATGATCTGGTAGAATTATTACAGCGCTCGGGCACGGAAGCCGCCGCCCGCATGGTAAGAATGGAAATTGTTGAGACGGGGCGCTGGCTGATGAGGGAATGCCGGTACATACCGGCGCGCAGGGGAAGAGGTTATATGAGTGTTATCAAAACTAACAGGCCGTTCGCGTTAAGCATCGCCGTCCTGATCGTCATGCTTTGCAGCGGCGGCGGCCAAAGGGCCAGAGGGCAATCGACAGGGCCGCGCTCTTTGCCCGCGCTCGCGTCTCGCGCCGAGTTCGATTCGCTGGCGCGCACCTACGATGCCGACACGCCCTATCCTTTGCCGCACGTCCTCTTCGTCATTGATCGCAAGGACGGGAACAAAATCTATTACGTCAATACGAAGCGCTATAGCTTTCATAAGGATTTCGTCAACGGCACGTATCTCTCCCTTGAGCGCGGGCGCGAGTTCTTCGAGAACAATTATCTGAAACCGAATCGCCGCTTTATCATGGGCACGCTCGCTTACCAGACTCCCGTGCGGCGCTGGACTTACGAGTTCTGGGAAGGCGACCTGATTCCGACCGAACAGATCAAGCTCACCTCCGACATCATCAATAAGAGTTTCTTCGAGCCGGTCGCTTACAAGCCGAACTCGCTCAGGCAGGAACAGGCTTCAGCGGAGATCGCCGGCTTGCAGCGCGTGCTTCAGAGCGAGATCACGCGCGAGCAGGAGTATCAGGCCTTGAACGTCGCGCAGAGCGTCGGGCGGATTCACATCATCGAGAAACTGGACGAGCACGTCGAGATTGGCTTCAACGAAATACTCGTCCTCAACGAAGTGCCCGTCACGCTGCCGCCCGTCGCCGGCATCATCGTGACCAAACCATCCACGCCGCTCTCGCACATCAACCTGCTGGCGAAATCCTGGCGCGTGCCCAACGTCTATATCAAGAACGCGCAGGAGCTATTGAAAGAGTATGACGGGTGGTGGGTCTCTTTCGACGCGAAGCGGGAAAATTACGCGATCAAGCGCGCCGATCAGGATCAGCTCAAGGAGTACCAGCGGCGTTTGGCCGAGCGGCTCGACGTGATGAAGCCGCGTTTCAATCTCTCCATTCAGCGCGTCGCCACCCTGCGCGAGCAAAGCGCGCGCTCCGTCATCGCCTACGGCGCAAAGAGCGCCAACCTCGGCGAAGTGATGCGCGCGCGCCTGCCCGGCATCTCTGTCCCCAACGGTTTCACGCTGCCCTTCTATTACTACGACCAGTTCATCAAAGAGAATAAGCTGGAAGACTCAATCTACGAGATGCTGAACGATCAGCGCTTCGTGCATGATCCGGCCTATCGCCGCGACCGGCTGGCGGAAATGCGCGAGCGTATCAAGGCGGGAAAGATGAACGAGCGCTTGCAGGCGGAAGTCGCGCGCCGCCTCCGTGCGGAGTACGCGGGCAAGGGCATGTTCGTCCGCAGCTCGACCAACAGCGAGGACTTGCCGAACTTCAACGGCGCAGGTCTGTACACGACGATGCCCAACGTCAAAGGCGAGCCGGAGATGGTGGAAGCTATCAAGGCCGTCTGGGCCTCGATCTGGAACTTTGAAGCCTACGAGGCGCGCGAGCGCGCAGGCATAGACCACATGAAAGTCTACATGGGCGTGCTCATACAGGAGGGCATCAATTCGGAAAGCTCCGGCGTGATGATTACGACAGACCCCTATGACCGCGACAACAAGAGCGCGATCTATATCAGCGCCAAGCGGGGTCTGGGCATCAAGGTCGTCGAGGGCAAGAAGATCGCGGAGCAGATTATCTTTCGCCCGCGCACGAACGCCGTCAGTGTGCTGACCAGATCGGAAGAGGACAGCCTCCTGACGTTTGACGAGAAGGGCGGAGTCCGCGAGATTCCGATCACGGGCGAGCGCGCGGTGCTGACGGACGAAGTGGTTCGCAGGCTCGTGCGCGCCGCGACCGCTATCAAGCGAGTTTTCGGAGGAACTGAACAAGACATCGAGTGGGCCTACATGCGCGGGCAGATTTACATCCTTCAATCGCGCCCCTATCTGGCCGGAAACTAGGCTGAACAGATGAAGAACACTTTGCGAATAGCTTTCGTCTGCGCGTCATATTGCTTGGTCGCGCTCGCGCTCAACGCCTGCGGCGGCACTACTACTACTACTGCTCCGACCGCAGCCAATCAGGCTACGACTCCTGCGAGCCAGACCGCGACTTCTAACACTGCCGTCACGCAGAGCGCTCGCCCGCCCGCCGTCGCAGCCTCGCCCAGACCCGCGACGGGAAGCTCAGGAGAGTTCGTTGACACCTCCAAATTTGACGCGGAGATTAAGCGGCTCGAAGATCGTGCGAAGAAGAGCCCGGCAGATCAACAGACGCGCATAGCGCTCGCCAAAGCCTACGCTGATCGCGGCGACGCCTTGACCGGAGTGCGCCAGTACAACGCCGCGCTCGGCGATTACAGGCGTGCCCTGCGCAACGACCCCAGCAACGAGCAGGCGCGGCAGATGGCCGGAACAATCACCAGTATTTACAAGGGCATGGGCCGCGAAGTCCCCCCGGAAGGTCAGGAACTCCAGCCCCTAAAACAGTGACGAGTGACAGGTGACGTGTTAAAGACAGCATCGCTCTCGTCACTGTTCCTGCTTTTGGTTCTGCTCGTCACTCGTCGCTTGCCACTGCTTTCTTATGTTGATTATTCCGGCAATCAGTTTGAAGGACGGGCGGTGCGTGCGGCTGAGGCAGGGGCGCAAGTCTGAGCTTAAGGTTTATGACGGCGACCCTGTGGAGATAGCGCGTAACTTTGAGGCCGCCGGGGCGCGTATGCTTCACGTGGTTGATCTGGACGGCGCTTTTGCGGGCGGCGATTCGCGCAATCGCAAGGTGGTCAGGCGAATCATTCGCGCTATAGAGATTCCCGTGCAGTTTGGCGGCGGGATGCGAACGGTCTCCGACGTGCAGCAGATGATCGAGTTCGGCGCGGCGCAGGTGTTGATCGGCACGCTGGCCGTCGAGTCGCCCGCGACGCTGGAAAATTTCGTACAGCTTTTCGGGTTTCGTATCTGCGCCGGTATCGATGCGCGCGACGGTCAGGTGTTGGTCGAGGGATGGAAGCGACGGGCGAAAATCTCTGCCGCAGAGCTGGCGCGCCGCGTCGCCGACGCCGGAGTTGATCGCATCGTCTATACGGACGTGGCGCGCGACGGCACGCTCGAAGGCGTCAATACGGAACAGACGTGCGCCATCGCACGCGCTTCGGGGCTGCGCGTCACGGCCTCCGGCGGCGTCTCCTCGCTCGACGATATCAGGCAACTGCTCGGCGTCCGCAGCTGCGGCGTTGACAGCGTCATCATCGGCAAGGCGCTCTACGAGGGGCGTTTTACCCTACAGGAAGCATTGCGAGTGGTCTAGTGAAAGGAGCAGACAGGTAGTCGGCAAACAGTCGTGAGCCTGAAGTATCTTCGCTGATAACTGACTGCTGATTACCGAAGACTAATCATGACCGATAAAATTTTTGTTGACGGATTGCTGGCGGGCCGCGTGGCGTTTGTGACGGGCGGCGGGACGGGCATCACGGGCGGGGTGGCGCGCGCGCTCGCAGAGGCCGGGGCGAAGGTCGCGCTTGTCAGCCGCAAGCTTGAGCATCTGGAGCCGGCGGCGGAAAGGATTCGCGCCGCAGGCGGAGAAGCCCTCGCCGTCGCCGCGGATGTGCGAAATATGGAGGAGGTCGAAAGGGCCGTTGCGGCGACGCTCGCAAAGTTCGGCCATCTGGACATCGTCGTCAACGGCGCGGCGGGCAATTTTCTTTGCGCGGCTGAGGAGTTGTCGCCCAACGGTTTCGGCACGGTCGTAGACATCGACCTCAAGGGAACTTTCAACGTCTCGCGCGCCGCCTTCAGCGAGCTGAAAAAGCAGCGCGGCCTCCTTCTCAACATCAGCGCGACGCTGCATTACCTGGGCACGCCCTATCAACTGCACGTCTCGGCGGCTAAGGCCGGCGTCGATGCCCTGACGCGCAATCTGGCCGTCGAGTGGGGCCGCTACGGCATACGCGTTAACGCCATCGCGCCCGGCCCTATCGAGGATACAGAGGGCATGGCTCGCCTTGTGCCTGAGCAGGTCAAGGAAAAGCTGCGCCGCCGTATTCCCCTCGGGCGCTTCGGTCGCATACACGACATAGAGCAGTCGGCGGTCTTCCTGTGTTCGGAGGCCGCGAGCTTTATCAACGGCGCGGTGCTGGTCGTGGACGGAGGGCAGTGGTTGTCCGCCAACCGTCTGGAATAGCGTGGGGCGACGGGTCGCTTTGGTGCTTCCGCGATTTACCATCTACTATTGCTGCCTCGACCATCTGCCAATGCTTAAAGTGAATCCAGCATCGTTTGAAGAGTTCGAGCGCGAAGCCGGGCGCGGCAATGTCGTGCCCGTCGTGCGTAGCGTGCTGGCGGATTTGCAGACTCCCGTCGGGGCGTTTCTGCGCGTGGCCGGTGACGCGCGCTACAGCTTCCTGCTCGAATCGGTCGAGGGCGGAGAGCGCGTCGCGCGCTACTCTTTTCTGGGCGCAGAGCCGTCTATGATCGTGCGCGGGCGGGGGCATGAGACCGTCATCGAGCGCAAGGGGGAGCGCGAGACGCGGCCCGTTCGCGCGACGGAGTTTCTGCGAGAGTATTTCCGCGAGCGCGAGCTGGCGCGTCGCGCGGGGCTTCCGCCCTTCACAGGCGGCGCGGTCGGTTATCTCTCCTACGACGCGGCCCGGTGGTTCGAGCCGGTGCTGGCAACGAAGGCTGAAAGGGATGCTGTTGCCGATGATGCTGTCTGGATGTTTTACCGCACGCTGCTCGCCTTCGACCGCGTGCGACAACAGATCGAGATCATCGCGGTCGTCCTGACGAAGGAGGCGCAGGGAAGCCGTACGCGCCTGCGAGAGCTTTACGACGACGCGTTGAAGGAAACAGAGAGGATTGAAAAGCTGTTGCTGGAAGGCGCATTGCCGCGCATGAGTGTGGAGACGGATGCGGGCGAGGATGAACTAAGCCGCGCTCAATTTGAATCAAACTGGCCGCGCGAAGGGTTCGAGGCGGCGGTCTCCCGCGTCAAAGAATATATCGCTGCCGGGGATTGTTATCAGGCCGTCCTCTCGCAGCGCTTCGCCAGAGAGACCAGTGCAGACCACGTCAGTATCTACCGCGCTCTGCGCGCAACCAACCCCTCGCCCTACATGTATTTCCTGCGTATGGACAGGGAGACGATCATCGGCGCTTCGCCCGAGATGCTCGTGCGTTGTCGCGGCCAGCGTCTCGATTACCGTCCGATTGCGGGCACGCGCAAGCGCGGCGCGACGGAGACTGAAGACTGGATGCTCGGCGAAGAGATGCGCGCCGACGAGAAGGAAGTGGCCGAGCACACGATGCTCGTTGACCTTGGCCGCAACGACCTTGGCCGCGTCGCCGAGTACGGCTCTGTGACGATTGAAGATTTGATGACCGTCGAGCGCTACTCGCACGTGCAGCATCTGGTAAGCAGTCTGCGCGCGCGCCTGCGCGCAGGGCTTGATCGTTTCGACGCGCTCGCCTCCTGCTTTCCCGCCGGAACGGTGACGGGAGCGCCGAAGGTTCGCGCCATGGAGATCATACAGGAGCTTGAGCCCGAGCCGCGCGGCGTCTACGCGGGCGCGGTGCTCTACATGGACTACGCTGACAATCTGGATTCATGCATAGCGATTCGCACCATCGTCATGCGCGACCGGCTGGCGCTCGTGCAGGCCGGCGCGGGGATTGTCGCCGACTCCGTACCCGAGCGCGAATATGAAGAAACCGTCAACAAAGCCCGCGCTCTCTTCCGCGCGATAGAACTGGCCGAAAGAGGATTGTGAAGA
Organism: Pyrinomonadaceae bacterium; assembly: GCA_036389675.1. Classification (GTDB taxonomy): domain Bacteria; phylum Acidobacteriota; class Blastocatellia; order Pyrinomonadales; family Pyrinomonadaceae; genus DASQYE01. Next base: position 276,114 of record DASVWI010000021.1, on the reverse strand, counting down.
GAAAGCAAGAGCATAAAGGTCGTAAGGATAGCCTCTCGACAAAATTGTTGATGATCCTCGCAGGGCTCATCCTCGGCCTGCTGGTCGTGGAAGTGGGCCTGCGTATCATCGGCTACTCGTTTCCCAACTTCTATGCGGCGGATGCCGACAGAGGGATAGCGCTGCGTGCCGGCGTTGAAGGATGGTACAAGCGCGAGGGCAGGAACTACGTTCGCATCAATAGCGACGGGCTGCATGATCGTGAGCATGCGAAGGCGAAGCCGCCGAACACCGTGCGTATCGCCGTCGTCGGAGACTCGTATGCGGAGGCGCTTCAGGTTCCGTTAGATGACGCCTTCTGGTCGGTGATGGCGGAGCAGCTACGCCAGCATTGTCCGAAGCTCGCGGGGCGGCAGGTGGAGGTCATCAACTTCGGCGTCTCAGGTTACGGCACGGCGCAGGAGTTGATCACTTTGCGACAAAAGGTCTGGGATTATTCGCCGGACATCGTCCTGCTGGCCGTCTGCACAGGCAACGACATTACGGATAACTCGCGCGTGCTCAAGAAGACGGATATTCCCTACTTCGTCTATAACGACGGCCAGCAACTCACGCTCGACAATTCGTTTCGTGATTCGCGCGCCTTTCGCCTGCAAACTTCGGCTCTCGGCGGCGTCGGAAGATGGCTCAGGGACAGCCTGCGCTTTGTTCAAGCCGCAATCGAAGCGCAGATCGCGATCAAGAGTTATATCGCGCAAAAGAGGGCCACGGGCCGCGCCGGCGCTGCCGTGACTGTCGCCGCCGAGCCGGAGCGACCAGCCGCCGCGCAGCCCTCAGACCTCGCTCGCTCACAGGAGCTGGGCCTCGATAATCTGATCTACCGAGAGCCCGCTGACGCCGTCTGGAAGGAGGCATGGCGTGTTACAGAAGGGCTCGTCACTCTCATGCGTGACGAGGTTAAAAGCAGGGGTGGCCGGTTTCTGGTCGCCACGCTGAGCAATGGTATTCAGGTTCATCCAGACCCGCAGTGGCGCAGCGCCTTTATGCGGAATGTCGGGGCGACAGATCTCTTCTATCCAGACCGGCGCATCAAAGCGCTGTGCGAGCGTGAAGGCATTAACGTCCTGACCCTTGCGCCCCCCCTTCAAGCTTACGCCGAGCAGCACAAGGTCTTCCTCCACGGCTTCGACGGGAACATAGGCAACGGCCACTGGAATGTTTTGGGCCATCGCATCGCCGGCGAATTGATCGCACAGAAAATATGCGAGGGGCTGGAATGAAAGCGGTTAGAGGGCGTGGCCGTAGATGCTTTGCTTAAGAGGATACGTGCCCGCTACAATGACCCTCTAAGGAGACGGCGAACAATCATACTCGTCATAGACAACTACGACTCTTTCACTTACAACCTCGTTCAGTATCTGGGCGAGCTTGGGGAGGAGCTGGACGTGCGCCGCAACGACGAGGTGACGATCAGTGAGGTCGAGGCGCATTGTTGTCCGGACAAGATTCTGATCTCGCCGGGGCCGGGGACGCCTGAGGACGCGGGCGTCTCCATGCAGATGATAGAGCATTTCGCCGGGCGGATTCCCATCCTCGGCGTGTGCCTGGGCCATCAGGCCATCGGGCAGGTCTTCGGCGGGCGGGTCGTGCGCGCGCCCACGCTCGTACACGGCAAGGCCACGGAGATTTGCCACGACGGCAAGACCATCTTCGACGGGCTCGAATATCGTTTTCAGGCCGGGCGCTATCATTCCCTCGTCGTCGAGCGCGAGACGCTCCCCGATTGCCTTGAGATTTCCGCGACCACGCCCGACGGCGTCATCATGGGCCTGCGCCACCGTAAACTGAAGGTCGAAGGTGTGCAGTTCCACCCCGAATCAATCCTGACGACCGAGGGTAAAAAACTGCTCGCCAACTTTTTAAAGCAGTGACGAGTGATAAGTTAAAAACAGCTTCGCTCTCGTCACTGTTCATGGTTTTGCTTGTCACTCGTCAATGCTCTTATGGAGACACCAGCGCGCGTGGATGAAGCGGGGGCGGCAGGGGGGCTGCGCGCTCTCTTAAAGCGTTTGATGCGGGGCGAGAATCTGGGCCGCGCGGAGGCCGCCGCGTTGCTGGATGCATTGCTGGACGGCGCGGCTACGGATGCACAGATCGCAGCCGCTCTGGTCGCGCTCTCCGTTAAGGGAGAGACCGTCGAGGAATTGACGGGTATGGCCGAGGCCATGCGCGCGCGTGCCCGCCGCGTCTGCTCCACACACACGCGCTTTATAGATACAGCCGGCACTGGCTCAAGCCACGCCAAGACCTTCAACGTCTCGACCGCCGCCGCCTTCGTCATCGCGGGCGCGGGGCTGCCGGTCGCCAAGCATGGCAGCCGCGCCGCCACCAGCCGTTCAGGCAGCGCCGATGTTCTGGCCGCGCTCGGCGTCAATGTCTCAGCCGCGCCGGAAACATCCGAAGACTGTTTGAATGAGACCGGCATCTGCTTTATGTTTGCGCCGCTCTATCATGGAGCGACGGCTCGTGTCGCCGGCGTGCGGCGCGAGCTTGGGGTTCACACGAGTTTCAACCTCCTCGGCCCTTTGACCAACCCTGCGGGCGCGCCGCGACAGCTGATAGGCGTCTGGCACGCCGCCCTACTTGAGCCGTTGGCCCGCACGCTCTGTGCCCTCGGCACGGAGCGCGCCTGGGTCGTACACGGCAGCGACGGCCTTGACGAGGTGACGCTCGCGGGCGAAACGCTCGTCGCCGAAGCACACGACGGCGACGTTAAGAGCTTCGCGATAAGCCCGAAGGATTTCGGGCTTGAGCGAAGCCTCTCGCTTGAACACTTGCGCGGGGGCGATGCTCATGCCAACGCGCGAACGATTCGCGAAGTCCTGACGTGTGCACGCCGCGACGAGGCGCGCGACCTTATCGTTGCCAACGCCGCCGCCGCCCTCTTCGTCGGGGGCACAGCCGAAAGTCTCCACGAGGCCGCGCGTCTGGCCGAAAAGAGCATTGACGGCGGCGCGGCCCTCGGCAAGCTCGATCTGCTTGTCGAAGCGACGAACAAGTGAAGAGAGATTTCGATGGATTTTCTGACGGAGATAATCGGGCTCAAGAGAGAGCGGCTGTCGCGCCTGAAGAATGCGAAGGCCGGGGCAGAGTTGCGCGCGCGTGCCCACGATGTACGGGAGAGCGCGAAGCCGCACGCGCTCAGCGCGAGCCTTAAAGAGGGCGGGCGGATTAAGATTATCGCCGAGATCAAGCGCGCTTCGCCGTCAAAGGGAGAGATTCGGGCACAGGTCGAGCCCGCTGGGATGGCTCGTCAGTACGAGGCGGGCGGCGCGGCGGCCATCTCCGTATTGACCGAAGAGGATCGCTTCCGGGGCTCGCTCGGTGATCTGCGCGCGGTGCGCGGCGCAGTCGGGCTTCCCCTTCTGCGAAAGGATTTTATCTTCGACGAGTTTCAGCTTTATGAAGCGGCGGCAGCCGGCGCTGATGCGCTTCTGTTGATCGTCGCCGCGCTCGACGACGGTCAGTTGACGCGGTTGATACGCATTACAGAGACGGAGTTGCGTATGGATGCGCTGGTCGAAGTGCATACGCCGGGCGAGATGACGCGGGCACACGCGTGCGGGGCGACGCTGATCGGCGTCAACAATCGAGACCTGCGTACCTTCGAGGTCTCTCTGGACACTTCAGTCAGGTTGGCCCGGAATGCGCCGCCGGGCGTCTCGCTCGTCAGCGAGAGCGGCCTGCGCTGCGGCGACGACCTGCGGCGCTTGCGCTCGCTCGGTTACAGCGGATTCCTGATCGGCGAAACCCTGATGCGCGCCGCCGAGCCCGACAAGGCTCTACGCAGGCTCATCGAAGAAACAGAAGAAGAGGGGGGAGAAAGGATGAAGGCGGAAGGATGAAGGATGAAAGCAATGCTTTAATGACTTTCCTGTCTTGAAAGCTTTTACTTCATCCTTCATCCTTCCGCCTTCATCCTTGCTTATACGGTGCAAATTAAAGTTTGCGGGATTACGAGTCTGGAAGATGCGCTCGCGGCTGTCGAGGCGGGCGCGGACGCGCTGGGGTTCAACTTCTATCCTGATAGCCCGCGCTATATCACGCCCTTGCTTGCCCGCAGCATTGTCGAATCTCTGCCCGAGAGTGTTTTGAGCGTCGGCGTCTTCGTCAACGAGAGGCCGGAGACTGTCTTGAGCGTAGCGAAGGAGGCAGGGCTCGGAGGGTTGCAGCTTCACGGCGACGAGACGCCCGAATACTGTGGGGCCGTGGGTGGCCGCTTTCTTATCAAGGCGCTGCGCGTGGGTGAAGGGTTTACGCCGGAGAGCGCCGCGGAGTATCCGGTAGATGCTGTCCTGCTCGATGCCTTCGACGCCTCCGCGCGCGGCGGAACCGGGCACATCTTTGATTGGCGACTCGCACGACGCACGCGCGAGCTTGTCCCTAAGCTTTTCCTCGCCGGCGGTTTGTCGCCCGCGAATATAGAGGAGGCGATTGCGGCGGTCGCGCCTTACGGGGTGGATGCGTGCAGCGCCCTTGAGAGCGCGCCGGGCCGCAAGGATACGGCGCTTGTCCGCGATTTCATCGCCCGCGCCCGCCGCGCATGTTAAACCTTGACGCCCCTCCCACCATATCGGTTATGCTCTTGATTGTGAGTTGCAAACGAGCGTGCCCGACGAGGTGCTGCTATTCAAGCCCAATCTTGCTCCCGTGTCCTTCCGCACTATTCTATCTTGACCGAAAGCCGTCCGCTTCAGGGCAAACTTTATGAGCGCCATAGCGCGAGCAGTTAATAATGATCGCACGCAATCGCGTGATCAGGGCCGCGTCCTGCTGGTCACGGATAATCCTGCGATGAGCGTTTACGGTGAAGCGTTGGAGCGTGCGGGCTTCGTCGTCGTCGGCGTCGCGGGCGGTGTCGCGGCCCTCGTCTCGCTACAGCGCACGCGCCCGCACGTTGTCATCGCGGATGAAAATCTGAAGGGCATCAGGGCAGACGAGCTTGCGCGCATGCTCGGGCAGGCAGAGGACACACTTCCGCTCATACTGATCGGCGCAGCCGACAGTAGCGGCGCAAGGCGCTCAGCCGCTCTCGCCTCCGGCGCATTCGATTACATCTCAATGCCCGCGGAAGAATCTTTGCTCATGGCGCGCACGTCGCAGTTGGTCACGCTACAGCAGACGATTGCTCGCCTGCGCGCGGAAGCCGACCGCGATTACCTGACCGGACTGGCGAACCGCCGCCGCTTTCGCACGGCGCTCGGGCAGGAAGTGGAGAGATGGCGGCGCTACAACGTGCCCTGTTCGCTGCTGCTGGTTGACATAGATTTTTTGAAACGCATCAACGACGCGCACGGCCATTCGGCGGGCGACGTGGTGATACGCCACGTGGCGAGCGCTCTGGTAGAGCTTTCACGCGACAACGATACGGGCGCGCGCCTCGGCGGTGAAGAGTTCGCTCTCCTGCTGGCCGGCGCTGACGACGAGAAGGCTCTGGCCGCCGCCGAGCGCCTGCGCTACGTCATCTCGCACGAGCCGCTCGAAGGCATAGGCGTGGTGACGGTCAGCCTCGGCGTCGCCGCGTGCCCCACACATGCGCGCTCCGAGCGTGCCCTTTACGCCGCCAGCGACACGGCTCTCTATCGCGCCAAGAATGAGGGACGCGACCGCTCGGCTCTCGCCGCCGCCTTCAACCCCACGCAAACGGGTGTCGTATAATCAGCCTTCCCGGTCGGCAATTTTAATCAGCACCGAAAGCAAGTCGGGCCGCCTCGCTGCGTCATAGTGTGTGAACGGAGGCTTGGCTTCCGTTCGGTCTTACATTGATCAGGAGGCCGAAAAGTGATGCTCAAACTCAAGATGATGCGACGCCTGTTGACGGCTTTTTGCCTGATGATCTGGGCCGCCGCGTTCGCAGCCGCTCAGGGTGACAGGATTGAGCCCGGAAGCCGCGTCGGCAAAATTACGCTCGGCATGACGCGCCAGTCTGTTCACAAAACGCTCGGTAGCCCGGATGGAACGTTTCAGTTCCCGGCAGGAGTACACGGCGACTATTGGACATCCAGCACCCGAGGCGAGTCTTTGCAGATCAGCTACAGTGCGGGTAGAGTGTTTCAAATAGAAGTGACTTCGGACAGCTTTTCAACCGCGCATGGGTTGACGACGCGAAGCAGTCTGGCCCAAATTCAAAAGAGTTACCCGAGGTTGCGAAAGACAGCTTACTTTAGAGACAACACATTTGGAACGGCTGTGAACTATTACGAGGCGACGAGACAGGGCATCACTTTCGTATTCGTCAATCCTGACTCCACTACGCCCGCCGGTAATTTCAAGCCCTATTCGATCATCATTCACGAGCCGGGCCGCCACGCCGTCACGCCTACGATGCAGACCCGGACAGCCACAGGCTCTAGCCCGGACGCGAGATGGCCCATCTTTCGGATGGCTGAGCGCAAAGAGAGGGACAGGGAGTAAATTGAGCGGGAGCGCAAAGACAGAACCGGATTCGCAGGGACACTGGGGGCCGTACGGCGGTCGTTTCGTTCCCGAAACTTTGATGGCCCCGCTCGAAGAGTTGACCGCGGCCTACGCGGTTGCGCGCGCGGACGATGCTTTCCAATCCGAATTCGCCGCGCTGCTGCGCGATTATTCGGGACGCCCCACGCCGCTCTTTCGTGCCGCGCGCCTCACGGAAAAGGCCGGCGGCGCGTCCATCTATCTCAAACGCGAAGACCTCTCGCACACTGGCTCGCACAAGATCAATAACGCCCTCGGTCAGGTTCTGCTCGCAAGGCGCATGAACAAGCGGCGCATCATCGCAGAGACGGGCGCGGGCCAGCACGGGGTTGCGACCGCGACCGTCTGCGCGCTGTTCGGCCTCGACTGCGTCGTCTACATGGGAGCGGAGGACGTTCGCCGCCAGCGCCTGAACGTCTTTCGTATGCAGCTGCTCGGCGCGGAAGTGCGCGAGGTGGAGGCCGGCGCGCGCACTCTGAAAGACGCTATTAATGAAGCGCTGCGCGATTGGGTGACGAACGTTGCCGATACCTACTACCTGCTCGGCAGTGCCCTCGGCCCACATCCTTACCCGCTCATGGTGCGCGATTTCCAGAGCGTCATAGGGCACGAGGCGCGCGCGCAGATCATTGAGCGTGAAGGCCGCCTGCCCGATGCCCTCATCGCATGCGTCGGCGGCGGCTCGAACTCCATCGGGTTGTTTCATCCCTTTCTGTCTGACGCCGGGATTCGCATGATCGGCGTCGAGGCGGGCGGCACAGGAAATAATCTGGGCCAACATGCTGCGCGCTTCAACCAGAGCGGCGGCGGGCGGCCCGGAGTGTTGCAGGGCACTATGAGTTATGTCCTTCAGGACGAACTGGGGCAGATCGCCTCTACGCATTCCGTCTCGGCGGGGCTCGATTATCCTTCGATTGGCCCGGAGCACGCTTACCTGCACGACAGTGGCCGCGTCGAATACGTCTCGGCGTCAGACGCCGAGGCGCTCGAAGCCTTTCGCCTTCTCTCCGAGCTTGAAGGTATTATCCCTGCGCTCGAATCCGCGCACGCTGTCGCCCACGCGCTGCGTGTCGCGCAAGAGATGACGAGCGAACAACTGATCGTCGTCAATCTCTCAGGGCGCGGCGACAAGGATGTCAATACGGTCGCCGAACTCGCCGGGGGAGAGAAGCTGTGAGCCGTATCAGTGAGACTTTCGCGCGCCTGCGGCGTGAGGGAAAGCGTACCCTGATTCCGTTTATCACGGCGGGCGACCCTGATCTTGAGACGACGCGGGAGCTGATCGTCGAATTGGCCCACGCGGGCGCGGGACTGGTAGAGCTTGGCATTCCATTCAGCGACCCGCTGGCCGATGGGCCAGTCATTCAACGCGCCTCTGAACGGGCCTTGCGCCACCGCCTCGGCATCAAAGAGATTCTGGGGGTGGTCGCCGACGTGCGAACGGAGACGGACGTGCCCGTCGTCTTGTTCAGCTATTTCAATCCGCTGCTGCATTATGGCCTTGATCGTTTGAGTTGCGACGCGAGCGATGCTGGCGTGGACGGCGTGCTGGTCACAGACCTCGTGCCCGAAGAGGCCTCCTCCTTCAAGGCGAGGCTCAGCGAGCATCATCTGGATATGATCTTTCTGGTTGCGCCGACCTCCACGGACGCGCGGCTCTCGTTGATAGCCGCGCACGCCAGTGGCTTTATCTACGCCGTCTCGCGCGCGGGCGTGACCGGAGCGCGCAGAGAGATGAGCGTGGAAGCCGAACGACTCGTCGCGCGTGTGCGGCAGTTCTCCGAACTGGCGGTCGCCGTCGGCTTCGGTATCTCAAGCGCCGAACAGGTGGCAGATGTCTGGCGCTACGCGGATGCGGCTGTGGTGGGCTCGGCCCTCGTGGCTGAGATCGAGCGTTTGCAAGGCGAGCCAGATCTGGTAGGTCGCGTCGGTGAATTTACGCGACGATTGCTTCCCGTCGAGGCGAGTTGAAAGGCGTGTGCCTGATTGAGGAGCGAAGGAATCTAAAAACGATGGGTGATGGTCGGACAGGAATCGAAGCGGGTGCGAGCGTGGTTATCGTTCTTCATTCCCCACGCGAAAAATGCTGGGGCGTGCTCGACGAAATCGGCGCGGCTGGCGTATTCTTGCGCGGTCTTGATCTGAACGCTTTCGACGATTGGGCTCACGCAGTGAGCACGGGCGAGCCCTTCATCGGCCTGACAGACCTGTTCTTTCCGATGTGGAGGGTTGAGAGGATCGCGCGCGACGAGGCGGCGGGCGGTGTGCCGTCGCTCGCAGAGCAGTTTGAGAAGCGCACGGGTCGGCGTGTGCAGGAGTTGCTGCGAGCCCCTTGATGACTTGCGTCGTCGCCCGAAAAAGTGCTATATCGCCGGGGCAGATGGCGTCGCCTCATATTCCGATCCGGCGCTCAGAAGGTGTAGGGCCTGCGGGCATCCCGGCAAAATCGTCTGCCGGGAGACACTCCCCGGGCTGGAAAATAAATTTGTTGCACGTGTGAAACGCTGTTCCATTCTCGCGGCGTCTGTGTTATACTCCGTTTCGATGTGGTGGCATGCCGCAGAAAAGCTCTGGATAACACAACACTTGAGAAGAGGGATGGAAGAAAGAGATGTTTGTCATGGCAGATGATAAAGCCAGCGCTGATCGCGGTAAAGCGGTTGAAGCGGCGCTGCTCAACATTGAAAAGAAGTTTGGCAAGGGTTCGATCATGCGTCTGGGCGAGCGTGAAGTCTCAGACATACCGGCGATCTCAACCACTTCGCTGAGTCTGGACGCGGCGATTGGCGTGGGCGGCGTGCCGCGCGGTCGCATCGTGGAGATTTACGGCCCGGAAAGCTCCGGCAAGACCACGCTCGCGCTGCACATTGTGGCCGAAGCGCAGAAGGCGGGCGGGGTTGCCGCTTACATTGACGCCGAGCACGCGATGGATGCTGAGTACGCGGGCAAGCTGGGCGTGGACGTGGACGGACTGCTGATCTCGCAGCCGGATTCGGGCGAGCAGGCGCTGGAGATTGCTGAAGCCCTCGTGCGCTCGAACGGCGTGGACGTGATCGTCATAGACTCTGTGGCGGCGCTCGTGCCGCGCGCGGAGCTGGACGGCGAGATGGGCGACAGCCTTCCGGGCTTGCAGGCGCGTTTGATGTCGCAGGCGCTGAGGAAGCTGACGGCGATCGTCTCTTCGTCGAATACCTGTTTTATTTTCATCAACCAGATTCGCGAAAAGATCGGCGTCATGTTCGGCTCGCCGGAGACGACGACCGGCGGACGCGCGCTCAAGTTCTATTCTTCGCTGCGTCTGGACATACGCCGCATCGGCGCGATCAAAGATGGTGATCGTGCGGTCGGCAATCGTACCAGGGTCAAGGTCGTCAAGAACAAGGTCGCGCCGCCTTTCCGCGAATGCGAGTTCGACATCATGTACGGCGAGGGTATCTCGCGCGAGGGCGATCTGGTTGATCTGGGCGTCGCCAACAAGGTGATCGAGAAGAGCGGTGCGTGGTTCTCCTACAAGGGCGAGCGCCTGGGTCAGGGCCGCGAGAACGCCAAGCAGACCCTGCGCGATAACAACGAGCTGCTCAAGCGCGTGGAGAACGATGTGAAGGTTGCGCTGGGCATCATCGTCGCCAAGGCGGAAGCCGAGACGGTCGAAGCAACCGAGGCCCCGGCATCGAGTCGTAAAGCCGCCAAATAAGGCGAAAGTTAAAGGGTAAAAGGCAAAAAGTGAAGGGCGGTTGGCTGGTACGTCAACTTTTGCCTTTTACCTTTTGCCTTTTTCATTTATTGTCGCGTTGATGGCAAAGACTGTTTTGATCGAGGGCGGAACCTTGCTCACGATGGACGGCGAAGACCGGGTCGTGACGGGCGACCTCTATGTGGAGGATGGTCGCATCGCAAGCGTCGGCGAAAAGCCGCGCGCCAGTGCGGAGCTTGTCATAGATGCGCGCTCGTGCGCCGTCGTGCCGGGCTTCGTACAGACGCACGTGCACCTGTGCCAGACGCTCTTTCGCGGCGCAGCCGACGACCTGCCTTTGATCGACTGGCTGAAGAAACGTATCTGGCCGATGGAGGCGGCGCATACGCCGCAATCCGTGCGCGCCTCAGCCCGGCTCGCCGTCGCCGAGATGATCAAAGGCGGGACGACCTGCGCGCTGACGATGGAGACGGTCAATCATACGGACGAAGCCCTGCGCGTGGTCGAGGAGACGGGATTCCGCGCCACCGTCGGCAAGTGCATGATGGATAAAGGTGAGGAAGTTCCCGCCGCCCTACATGAGGAGAGGGAAGCCTCTGTGCGCGAATCGCTCGCGCTCATAGAGCAGTGGCATGGCCGCGCCGGTGGGCGCATACGCTGCTGCTTCGCCCCGCGCTTTGCCGTCAGCTGCACGCGGGAGCTTCTGTTGGAAGTGGCGCGCCTCTCGCGCGAGCGCGGCGTGATGGTGCATACGCACGCTTCGGAGAATCTGGACGAGATAGCGATGGTCGAGCGCGAGACGGGGCTGCGAAATATCACTTATCTGGATTCGCTCGGGCTGACGGGAGCGCACGTTGCGCTGGCACACTGCGTTCATCTGGATGACGCGGAGATAGAGACGCTCAGGAGCACCGGCTCGCATGTGCTTCACTGTCCCTCGTCCAATCTCAAACTCGGCTCAGGCATAGCGCGCATCAGCGAAATGCTTGAGCGCGGTGTCTCCGTCTCGCTGGGGGCAGACGGCGCGCCGTGTAATAACCGTCTGGATATGTTGACGGAGATGCGTACAGCCGCCCTGCTGCAAAAAGTCTCGCGCGGGGCTGACGCTTTGCCTGCGCGCCGCGTGCTCAGAATGGCGACCATAGACGGGGCGCGGGCGCTCGGGTTAGATCAGGAGATCGGAAGCCTTGAAGCAGGGAAGCGCGCCGACATAACCATTATCAATCTCGCCAACATACACATGACGCCGCGCCCGGCAGACCCCATCTCAACGGTCGTCTACGCCGCGCAGGCAAGCGATGTCAGGACAGTCATCGTCGACGGCCAACCCGTCATGCTTGAGCGCAAGCTCCTGACCTTGGATGAGCGCGAAGTGATGGAGGACGCCGAACGCGAGTCGGCCCTTTTATTATCACGCGCGAGCCTCTGATCTTTTCGCCGTTGTCGGTGACCCCGTGTGGCGTGCCTTCACGTCTTTCGGGGTCTCCATCCGTGGCCTCTTCTTTCCCACACGGCCCTCGGGCGCGCGCAGCCGGTTGAATGAGTTGTTAGGCTGCGCCATGAGTAATCAATCTTTTTGTATAGACATGGAGACGCCTTCAACCCCGGTGGATTGTAAACACCACACCTGTCGTCCTGATTGGCCGACCTCTCTCATCGTCGCTTCACAAATCGAATGTCACGACTCCTCGGGTCGCCGTTGATGATGAGGCCGGTCACATGACCTGCGCCGTCCCGGTGAAACTCAACCGAGGACAGGTACGTCGCAGGCGAGCCGAACTCCTCGCGCCATAGCCACGCGAGGGGAAAGCCACCGCGCCGCGGGTGGTGAATCTCAAGCTCGCCGTTCTTAACCACGACGCGATAAAAGGTGTCGAGTTCCTCGCTGTAGTACTCGCCGGCGTAATCCGCTAGTTGCGCGGGCGGGCGCGAGTTGGACGCGTCAACCTTCCGCGCAGGCTCGCCGTCGTACTCCATGGACACCACCTTCCCGTCCGCATCCCGCTGGAATACGACGGTCGTGCCCTCCGGCTCCAGCCTGAACTCCCGCTCCGACCTCGGCAACATTGTTGCCGGATTGCCACGCGTCGTCTGGGCCGTCAGTGTCCCTCCCTCTCGCTTAACGCGCACGTAAGAGCCGGGCCGGAGGCGGTATAGCCCCTCGTAGGCTTCGAGCACCGCGGGCGGCAAGTTGGGGATTCGCGCCGCCGGAGTGGCCTCGGGGGAGGGCGACTCAGGAGCGAGCTCCTTCTCCAGGTAGATGTTGGCGATCTTGATAACTACGCTCTGCGCGTCAATCGAATTGCTATTTGCGAGCGCGACGATCCCGAACTTCTGTTGCGGAAAGTACACGTCGTAGGTGTCGAACGATGCCCAGCCCCCGCTGTGGGTAAACATCGGCAGCCCGCGATAGCTGCCCAGCAGGATGCCGAACGCATAGCGTACCGGCGTCCCGTCATTCAGTGCGCCGCGCGTTTGCATCAGCGCAACCGCTGCCCGCCCGCCGACCGCGGCCTCGTCGAAGTTGATCAGCCAGCGCGCAATATCGTCGGCGGTGCTGAACAGCGAGCTTGAACCGAGGGCTGTGAGGTTGTCCGGCGTGCTCCGGTAGTTCCCGTCCGCGGCGCGCGCATAGCCGAAGGCGCGGTTGGCAATCACCTCCGTGTAGTCGTCGCGAAAATGCGTATTGACCATGCCGAGGGGGCGAAAGATGTGCGCGTCTGTCCACGCTCGAAAGCTTTGGCCGGTCACGCGCTGAACCATCTCCGCAAGAAGGTTGTAGCCGGTGTTCGAGTAGAGGTGTTCTGCCCCCGGTTCAAAGTTCAGAGTCTGCTGGTTGTATGCCATCGTCAGGATCTGCCTGAACGTGATCACGTCTTCGTATTTCCAGCCAGCGACCGACAGCGTGCCAGGCCAGTCCCGCAGCCCGCTCGTATGGTGTAGCAGGTGCTCGATTGTGATTGGCCGTCCGAAGCTCGGGAGTTCGGGGATATATTTTCTGATGTCATCGGTCAGCTTGATCTTGCCATCCGACACCAGCATCGCCACCGCCAGCCCTGTGAACTGCTTGGACAGCGAGGCGACATCGAAGACCGTTGCCGGCGTGATCGGCACACGGTGTTCAATGCTCGCCAGGCCATACCCTCTTCGCAGGATTATTTTGCCGTCACGAACGACAACCACGGCCAGCCCCGGTGAGGGAGTCCGGTTAAGTCCCGCGTAGAGCGCGTCAACCCGCTCGGCGCGCGGATCCTGCGTGTGCTGCGCCAACGCTTGACCGCCGCAGAGGTAAGACGCTATCAGGAATGCGCCTGTCACAAAGGTATAGGTCAACCGGTTACGACTTTGATCCATTTATTTCGCCTTATTAAGGTTAGGGACGAGAGCAGCCTAACGCTCGAATTAACCCGCGCCGAGCGCAGGCATTCAATCCACATCGAAGGAAGCATCATGAAAAGAATGCTACCGAGGCATCGGGTTGAATGAGTTGTTGGGCGCGGCGTGGGCGAAAAGAGAGGCTTATCTAGCATTTGCTTGTTTCAGATATTCGAGTAGTTCAGTGTCTCCATGTTCATAAGCTCGTTCAAGCAGAGTCATTCCGTCTCTGATCTGAATTACATTAGCGCCTTTGGAGATTAGGAACTTCACCATTTGAGGCTTGTCATACCACACCGCTTCCCAAAGAGCGGAATCAAGCTCTCCATTCTGTCCAGCGCCATGCTCCAGGAACATTCCTGCGATTTCAATTTCACCCTCCTGCGCGGCTTCCTCAAGAGGTGACGTACTTGTAGGAAATTGTTTGATTGAGATTCGCGGGTCTGCACCCCTGTCTAGCAAGAGACGTGCAACGGCAGGATGACCTCCAAGCGCAGCCTTCCATAAGGCTGTACGTCCGAATCCATCTGTAGCATTAATATTCGCGCCTTTTTCCAGCAATAGGTCAACAGCCTCGCCCTGACCTGCATGAGCAGCAGACTGGAGAGGAAAATGATAATCCATCGCAATATCTTCTTCGGTAGCATTTCCACAAACAAACTGGGGGAAAACTTTGCCGTTAACGTCTGCACCCAGGAAGATTAGAAACTGCGTCTGACGAACCTCGCCACGTTCAGCAGCCATATCCAGCATCTGAGGTAGACGTGGCTCAATGCTTCGCCCAATTGAGCGGGCGATAAAATGAGGGACGCCAACAAGAGCGATGGAGAAAAGAAGAGTTGAGGTGAAAACTAAAATCTTATCGCGCGTCATAATCCCTTACCATCCCGGAAAGACATTTACTCTATCAGACTACCATTACTCAATGTTTGTTCCTATAAATATCAGTCAAGCGCCCAACGCCCGAATTAACCCGCCGACGCGACCGCACAGGCAAGCCGAAGCCATACAAGCATCATGAAAGTTAAGGCCGATCGGGCTCAATGAGTTGTTAGACAGCGCGTTTGTCGAAACTAGCCGCCTTTTTGTTGCGCTAGTTCAAAATAGTAGGGGTCTGCCCATTTCAGCAACTTCAACACAGATGGTGGGACTTTAGCCCTTTGTGCTTCGTTGCCCCTGCTAAAGTTGATTACTTTCACACTCTTTTCTGTGTTCCTGTTACGGAAATTGATAATGAACCAATCCGGATGATCCCGAACGATCGTCACTGCATACTCCGGCTGAGAGTTGAGAAAGTCAGATTGTTCGACCCAACTTATTAGCTCAGCAATTTCTTCTGGCTCAAGCTGCTTTTCTACTTTGCTCAAGACTTTTCGTTGTCGACTGGATTTCGCCTGTTCTATAGATACCTCTTCTCTCAAGTAATGACCATCAGCATAGACGCGAGTTGTTTCAGAAGCAAGGTCACCCAGATATACATATTGAAAAATTATTTCAAGTAATACTGTAGACTGCCTTGAAGAAGTAGATTGAGAAAACATTGTTATGGTCAGCAGTAACAGGAGAACTACACCTAAAGTAACGCGTGCCAGATTAGAAGTGACCTTCATAATTTCCTCACATTCTAAAGAATCTGTCTAAGCGGTCGAATTAACCGGGCGCGGGCGAGCAGTACACAATATTAACGGGGAATTCAAAGATGAAAGCCCTGCTATCCTGCGCTCCGGTTGAATGCGTTGTCAGGCTTGTTCATTGCCGAACCTGATGGAGAAATCAAAGTCCTTAAGAAGATAGGTAGTAAATTTCCTGCGACTCCTCTTGATAACGGGCTTGTTATCACCTTGCTGCGCCTTTTCTATCACTAAACCTGTCAGCAGATTCATGTCGGTATCAATTGTTGACGGGTTATCGGGACTATGATTTGTATAGTAGCTTCTTATGCCAACTAGCCGCCACTCACCCTTATAGAGCTTAAATTGATGTGTGACGGCCTCCATAATACTGACTGTCTTAGCATTGTTCTGTATGTAAATGCTTGAGCGACGGATTTCCAGACTTTCAACCCAACAACATCCCGCCCCGGGAATCTCTTCCTCTATAGATTTTCCCGCAACGTGATAGCTGCCCTGAGGTAGCCGCAGAAGGACATAGAGTTGATAAGTAGGCGAAGCATCTGCCGGCTGTCGATGAATCACCCCTGCCCAATCCTCCAGTCGGTCAGCATTCAAGTCACCTTTTGCCTGAACGCTTAACCCATCTTCTGCTTTCAAGATAGATTTCAAGAAGGCATCAACGCTGGAGAACTCCACTTGAGCAAGTGTCGAAAGAGGACATAATAAAATGACCAACGTCGGTAGACCAAGACGGCTCAAGATCTTTCCAATGCCTTGTATGCCTGGTGTCAGAAGTAATTTATTCATAATCATTCACCAAAAGCCTAACCCCCGAACTAACCGGACGCGCATTCAACGCCATTACGGACAATTTGACGATGAAAGACAAGCTCACTCGCGCTCCGGTTCAATGACTTGTTATGCGGCGCGTTGTAGAAACGATTCCTTCTCATTTTTGCGCCTTCTCGTATGCAGCCACCCATCGCCTGAGCATATTTGTCATTTCACCCGTGTCGTCCGGGAAGCGCCCAAGATATATCTTCAGGATTTTATATCGCTCTGAAGGGTAGAGGTAACGACGAAACGCGAGCTTCAACAATTCATATTTGGACAGAGTTTCAAGATCAATATTCCTAACACTGTCTGCGACGCATGAGCGCAACTCTTCTGTCGCCCATGGGAGCTTGGGATTAACTTCTCTACCAAACGTGATTCCGGATTCAACGATGCCTTTTATTTTGCTCACGAAATCCGGCGGCGACGGCCCCCAATAATCATAGCGAACATGTTTCGCGCCGGTCAGCAAAATCACTGCCGTGTGTTTTTGGCCCGTCTTCTCAAGAATGCCCGGAGGTTTTAGACCAGAGATGATTTGTTTAATGCTGGTAATCTGCTGAGGGCTGAGTATTGTAAATCCTGAAGGTCCTGTCCCCATAATAGAGGAATGAGCTTGAAATGTTATTCCGTTGCAATAAACTTCTAACCTATCAGAGACGCGTGGATTTTGATCATCAAACCAGATAGCCTTGAGCAGTAACGCTTCATTATTCGGATTTGTCGCATCATTGACCCACCAATCCAAATCTTCGTTATTACTATTAATAGGCTTCCCCCTTTCCTGAGCATAGGCAGAAGTCATCAACAACAAGCAAGAGATTATTACCGGCAACATAAATGTTGGTCTCTTATTCACTGACTTATCTTCACAAAGCCGCATAACTTATAAATAGACCGCTAGGGGCAATTATCAGGCATTTACATTGATTGCCGGTAGCAGTTTTTTCACTGTCAATGCTGACACTTACCGCCGCGGGCGGCCTAATCAGTAAATCTCTTGTTTTTGCTGATCAGTTAAGTGCATAGTCTGGCATTATCGTGGCTTTCTCCTACCTCATATATCGGGAGTGTTCCTCATGGCCGATGGGCAATATAGATCACCGCTTGCCATACGCTGCGGCACAGCTTCGCCACGCAGCTGCTCGAAGATGGATACGATCTGCGCACAATACAGGAGCTGCTCGGGCATAACAGTGTTCAGACAACCCAAATTTACACGCACGTCTTAAATCGCGGAGGGCGTGGTGTCAAGAGCCCGCTGGATTGAGCTGTGCTTTTAGCAGCGAGGGCGGGCTGAGTTTCTTCAGCTTGATACTCAAATTCTACGCTCCACGGTCGGTCTGAATTTGAAAGCAAGAATCGGAGTGCCGGGCATGACAGCCCCTGATATATTTGTGTTCGTAACGGCACTCCCTCGGAGGAACGTATATGAACATCTCAGAAAAGAAGGCATGGCTCGCAGCCTCGACGGAAGCAGATACTCGCTGGGCTGCCGTGATGGCCCGCGATCCTCAGGCGGATGGCAAATTCTATTACTCTGTCGAGACCACCGGAGTGTACTGCCGGCCTTCTTGCGCGGCACGTCTGGCGAGGCCGGAGAATGTGCGCTTTCATGCGACATGTGAGGAGGCGGAAGATGCCGGATTTCGCCCGTGCAGGCGCTGCAAGCCTGATCAGGCATCGCAAGCCGAACAGCACGCCGCCAAAATCGCCGCAGCCTGCCGGTTCATAGGGGAGTCGGAAGAGACGCCCAATCTCGAACAACTGGCGAGCCATGTCGGGTTGAGCCCTTATCATTTCCACCGTCTGTTCAAGGCGCTGACCGGGTTGACGCCGAAAAAATATGCCGCCGCACATCGCGCTGAGCGGGTGCGGAACACGCTCGACCACAGCAGCACAGTGACGGCAGCTATTTACGAGGCCGGGTATAACTCTAACGGGCGATTTTACGAAACATCAAACGAGGTTCTGGGCATGACGCCTTCAAACTACCGCGCCGGTGGCGAGAGTACGGAAATACGTTTTGCCGTCGGAGAGTGTTCGCTGGGCGCGATTCTGGTCGCCACCAGCGGGCGCGGCGTGTGCGCCATTCTTCTGGGCGACGATGCTGAGGAGCTGACGCGCGACTTACAGAACAGGTTCCCTCGCGCCGATCTGATCGGCGGCGACTCTGAGTTCGAGCAGCTCGTCGCGACGGTGGTAGGATTTGTGGAAACCCCTACAGTCGGGTTGAACCTCCCTCTGGATGTACGGGGAACTGCGTTTCAGCAGCGCGTCTGGCAGGCGCTCTTGAAGATTCCGTCAGGCTCGACGGCGAGCTATGCGGACATCGCGAATCGAATCGGCTCGCCGAAGTCAGTCCGTGCAGTTGCTCAGGCTTGCGGCGCAAACGCTCTGGCGGTGGCGATTCCTTGCCATCGCGTCGTGCGTAACGACGGCGCTTTATCTGGTTATCGCTGGGGCATCGAGCGCAAGCGCGCGCTCCTCGAACGTGAGGCGCTAGCCTGAACGCAGCGGTAAAGACTGTGGCCCGGATTGCGTCAGCCACAGCCTTTGCCAAGCGCGAGGCGGCCCGCTTATTCAGAGCCCCGGATGAACATTTCCTCTATTGAGCTTTAGGCAAACCTATTTTCCAGTCGCCGCCTTCCTTAACGAAATCCATCGAGACCCATTTACCTTTTTCATTGAGATATTCCAGCGTGGCCCTGTCGCCGTTTATCTTCTCATTGCGCGTTTCAGCCGTCGGAGCTTGCGGCCTTTCCGCCAATGCCATCAACTGGTCGTCCAGAGTTTTCTGCTCGTCTTTCCCCACGTCCGTCAAAAACTGAAGCGCTTCTTTTGATAGCACGCGCTTCAAGCCTGCTATGTCTTTGTTTTGCCGTGCGGCATAGCCGGTCTTGTAAGCTTCCGTCGGTGTCGCCAGAGAGCCGCCGCCCGACGGCGTGCTGTTGGCTGTTCTGGGGGCTTCCGTCTGATTGGTATTGGTTGCGGTCTGAGCAGCGTTATTAGTCGTAGAAACGTTAGCATTGCCGCTCTTTGATTCCGGGGCTGTCTGGCAGGCTGTTGTCCATGTCAAGGCGAAGAGTATGGCTGAAATCAAAGCTGAACGATTGGTGGTCACTGTCACTGATGCTCCTTTGTATGATCTGCGTCCCGTTTTCTTTACAGACTTCGCAGCCCTCCCGTCAAGCTCCGGGCCATCAGGGGTAATATTATTTTCAACTTTCTCTGGAACTCTCTCCTGCCGCCGTTCGTAATCAAGCCTTGACAGTCTAGGCATGCCCCTTTACCATGCTTTGACTTTCCAGGCATGCTTCCCGGTTCAAGAGGTGAAACGATTGAGAAGACAGAAGGCCGACCTGCTACAGGGCACGCTCGACATGCTTATCCTCAAGGCTCTCTCGCTGGGGGCGCTGCACGGCTACGGCGTCATCCAACGCATCCGCCAGATGTCGGGCGAGATGCTCGATGTCGAGCAGGGCTCGCTCTACCCGGCGCTCTACCGCATAGAGCAGCGTGGCTGGGTCTCTTCGAAGTGGGAGGTTAACGAGACTGGACGCCCGGCCAAGTTCTACGCGCTCACCCGCGCGGGCAGGCGTCAGCTTGAGGCCGAGGAGGCGAGCTGGGATCGCCTCGTCCTCGCCATCACTAAGATGCGGCAGGCTACGTAAAGGCGGAAGCGGATGAGGTGGCTCAATATTTTCGCGGCTCGGCTGCGCGCTCTGCTGGGGCGCGAGGCCGTCATCCGTGACATCGACGACGAGATGCGCCTCCACATAGAGATGGAGACGGAGGCGAACATTGAGCGGGGGATGTCCGAGACGGAGGCGCGGCGGGAGGCGCTCAGGAGTTTCGGCAATTTCAGCAGCATCAAGGACACGGCTTATGAGGTACGTGGAGGCGGTATGATGGAGACTGTATTGCAGGATATTCGCTACGGCGTGCGAGTACTGGCTAAGCACAAAAGCTTCACAATAATTGCGGTGCTCACGCTCGCCCTCGGGATAGGGGCGAACACGGCGATCTTCTCGGTCGTCAACGAACTGCTCCTGCGACCTCTGCCCTACGGTGACGCCGAGCGGCTGGTCATGTTGTGGGAGAAGAACGTGCAAGCCGGTGCGCGACAGAACTCGGTTTCGCGCGCCAACTTCCGAGACTGGCGCGCGCAGAGCAAGTCCTTCGATGGCATGGCGGCATTTTCCGATCAGCGTCTGAACCTGACCGGCGTTGGCGACCCGGAAGAGGTCGCGGCACAGTTCGCCACCCCGGAGTTGCTGCGCGTTCTGGGCGTCGAGCCCATCCTCGGCAGGGGCATGACGGAGGAGGACGCCAGACCCGGCGCGCCCAAGGTTGCCGTCCTGAGCTACGGCCTCTGGCAGAGAAGGTTCGGCGGCGACCCGTCGGTACTGGGCAAGGCCATCACGCTTAACGGCTTGCCCTTCACGGTGGTCGGCGTCCTGCCCGCCCGCTTTCAGTGGCACATAAGGCAGAAGTCTGGCACGGGCAGGCCCGCCGAACTCTGGTCTGTGCTCTCGATGCCCACCGAGGGCGAGGCCGCGACGCGAGGCCGCTTCCTCGCGGTGGTGGCGCGCCTCAAAGGCGGCGTCTCATTAGAACAGGCCGACGCCGAGCTGAAGACCATCTCGGCCCGCCTTGAGCAGGAAGCGCCGAGATTCAATATGGGTTGGAGCGTTGATATTGTCCCGCTGCGAGAGCAATTCGTCGGCAATGTCAGGCATGGGCTCTGGCTTCTGCTCGGTGCTGTCGGCTTCGTGCTTCTGATTGCCTGCGCCAATGTCGCGAACCTATTGCTCTCTCGTGCCGCGGCAAGGGAGAAGGAGATTGCTTTACGCTCGGCGCTCGGCGCACAGCGCTCGCGAATAATCCGGCAGATGCTGACGGAGAGCGTCTTGCTCTCCCTGCTTGGAAGCCTGCTCGGGCTGGGGTTCGCGTGGTGGGGCATCAAGGCGCTCGTGGCAATCAGCCCGCGCGATCTGGTCAACCTGCAGGGCGTCGGTCTGAACCTCCCCGTGCTCGCATGGACGCTCGTCGTTTCACTCGTGACCGGCATCCTGTTCGGTCTGGCTCCGGCGCTGGAAGCGACACGATTGAACCTCAACGACGCGCTCAAGGAGGGCAGCAAGGGAGCGGATGGGCAGGGGACTCGTAGCCGCCGTCTACGCGGCGCACTGGTGATCGCTGAAGTCGCGCTGGCGCTCATGCTACTGGCGAGCGCAGGGTTGCTGGTGAAGAGTTTCATCCGCCTGCAAAAGGTCAATCCCGGTTTCAATAGTGAGAACGTATTGACCATGGTCGTGCGCCTGCCTTTCAGCAAGTACAAGGAGGATCAGCAACTCGTCGCCTTCTTCCGTCAGGCCACGGAGCGCATACGCGCGCTTCCCGGCGTTCGCTCCGTCGGGACGGTGAACTTTCTGCCGCTCTATGGCGGGATGGGCTCCAGAACCATATTCAACGTCGAGGGCAGGCCCGTGCCGCCGCCGGGACAGGAGCTCTCCACGGACGTGCGCGTGACCGACGCTGGCTATTTCAACGCGATGGGCGTCCCAATTCTGCGCGGTCGCAACTTCAACGACTCCGAGGTCAACGAAGCGCGGCATGTCGTGCTCATCAGCGAGGCGATGGCGCGGCAATACTTCGCAGGCGAAGACCCCATCGGGAAGCGTATCGAAGTCGAGATGTTCGAACATCCCAACCCGACGGAGATCATAGGGATTGTCGGCGATGTCAGGCAAGAGAACCTTGTCGACAAAGTGGAGCCGACCGTCTACTTCCCGTACCCTGAGCTTACCTACCCATTCATGACCCTCGTTATTCAGACCAACGGCGACCCGGCGCAGATGGCCCCAGCCGTGCAGCGCGAGCTTCGCGCGCTCGACCCCGACCAGCCCGTCTCAGACGTGCGAGCGATGAATCAGGTGATGGCCGACACGTTAGGCCGCGCACGCTTCAACACGCTCATGCTGGGGCTCTTCGCCGGGCTTGCGACGCTGCTCTCGGCGGTCGGCATCTTCGGCGTGATGAACTACTCCGTGACCCTGCGCACACGCGAGATCGGCATCAGGATGGCGCTCGGCGCGCAGCCTGCCCGCGTCCTCCTGCTCATCCTCAGACAGGGACTGATACTGACGCTCATCGGCATAGGCATAGGGCTCGCGGGCGCGCTCGCGCTCTCCCGCGTTATGTCCAGCTTACTTTTCGGGGTGGACGCCACAGACCCTGCGACTTTTGCCGCCATCGTGCTGCTCCTCTCGGTCGTGTCTTTGATAGCCTGTTACATTCCGGCGCGGCGTGCGATGCGCGTCGACCCGCTGATCGCCCTGAGGTACGAGTAGGGCCGCTTCGCTCGCAGCACTCTTTTTTGGCCCTGCTCGGTGTCCGCACGTTGACTGGAAAGCAAGAGGCGCGTTGTTAATGCCTGTAGGTCCCTTTCGTTATGTAGAAGGTTAAAGGCATTACATCCGCGGCTGACTGTTTGCGACCGAGCTTTCGCTCGTAATAGCCGGCGATTTCTGCGTACAGATCGGCGGAGCGAAAGCCATTCAAAGGGATCGCCGTCCGGGCTGCCCACATGTACTGGCCGTCCGCTTTGTCTAGAGGCAACGCGTTTGCCGTGCCGGACTGTAAGAAGCCAGAGATCACGGCATTGCTAATAGTGCCACCCGTGCTGTAGATGGCGCTGTCTACCAGCAGCGGATACGCCGGAGCAACCATGCTCGTGTAAAGCAGTCCTCCATTTCTGTAGTACTTGACCACGCCTCCTTCGACCGCAACTCTGAACCTGTCGCCCGAGGCATAAGTGCCGAAGACGCCTCTGGCTACTCCGGCTTCATAGATATAGACCTGACCATTGTTGGCAGGGTCGATGCCGAAATCCACGTCCTGCCAGTTCTGGTCTGTATCTCCTTTGCTCAGTCCCGCAAGTCTGGCGTCGGTATTGCTGCTGGCTGTGAACTCCATGTAGCCGTCGCCCGAAGAGATGGCCCTGTCGGAGATAGCCCCTGCATTGCCCCAGCCTACCGCAGCAAATTTGGTCAGGGTATTGTTGGAGACTGAGGCCCCGATGATATTGGCCCATGAGACATTCTCAGTTGTAGCTACGATCTGTAGCGACGACCCGGCGATCACAGTATTAGCGACAGAAGCGCCGGTGCTGTAGATGGCGCTGTCTACCAGCAGCGGATACGTCGGAGCGACAGTGCTCGTATAAAGCAGTCCTCCATTCTTATAGTACTTGACCACACCTCCTTCAACCGCAACTCTAAACCTATCGCCCGAGGCATACGTGCCGAAGACACCTCTGGCTACTCCCGCTTCGTAGATATAGACCTGACCATTGTTGGCAGGGTCGATGCCGAAATCCACGTCCTGCCAGTTCTGGTCTGTATCTCCTTTGCTTAGTCCCGCAAGTCTGGCGTCGGTGTTGCTGCTGGCTGTGAATTCCATGAAGCCGTCGCCGCTGGTCAGGGATTGAGATGAGCTGGCCCCGGCGTTGCCCCAGATGGAAGAGGCTGTCTTCGTCAGTGTGTTGCCTGAGGCGGTTGCGCCGACGATGTTGGCCCAAGCGACATTCTGAACTGACGGCGGGTTTGTGGATACGTTTTGCAGAGACGAGCCACCGATGACGGCGTCGCTGACGGTGACCCCCGTACTGTAAAGAGCGGAATCGACCAGCAGCGGATACGCCGGAGCGACAGTGCTCGTGTAAAGCAGTCCTCCATTTCTGTAATACTTGACGACTCCACCGACTACAGCTACACGGAAGCGGTCTCCCGAGGCATACGTGCCGAAGACGCCTCTGGCTATTCCCGCTTCGTAGATATAGACCTGACCATTGTTGGCAGGGTCGATGCCGAAATCTACATCCTGCCAGTTCTGATCTGTGTCTCCTTTGCTGAGTCCCGCCAGCCGTGCATCGGTGTTCGATGTGGCTGTGAATTCCATGTAGCCATCGCCCGAAGAGATGGCTCTGGTCGAGCTGCCCCCGGAATTACCCCAGATAGAGGAGGCGGTTTTAGTCAGCGTATTGCCCGAGGCGGTTGCGCCG
Organism: Pyrinomonadaceae bacterium; assembly: GCA_036389675.1. Classification (GTDB taxonomy): domain Bacteria; phylum Acidobacteriota; class Blastocatellia; order Pyrinomonadales; family Pyrinomonadaceae; genus DASQYE01. The sequence continues at coordinate 252,035 of DASVWI010000021.1, read as the reverse complement.
ACGATGTTGGCCCAAGCGACATTCTCCGTCGGCGGGAGCGTGCTTTGCAGCGACAGGCCAGCTATCACAGTATTAGCAACTGAAGCGCCGGTGCTGTAGATGGCGCTGTCGACCAGCAGCGGATACGCCGGAGCAACCGTGCTCGTGTAAAGCAGTCCTCCATTTCTGTAGTACTTGACCACGCCTCCTTCGACCGCAACTCTAAACCTATCGCCCGAGGCATACGTGCCGAAGACACCTCTGGCTACTCCGGCTTCGTAGATATAGACCTGACCATTATTGGCAGGGTCGATGCCGAAATCCACGTCCTGCCAGTTCTGATCTGTATCTCCTTTGCTGAGTCCCGCAAGTCTGGCGTCGGTGTTCGACGTGGCTGTGAACTCCATGTAGCCGTCGCCGCTGGTCAGGGATTGAGATGAGCTGGCCCCGGCGTTGCCCCAGATGGAAGAGGCTGTCTTCGTCAATGTGTTGCCCGAGACGGACACTCCGACCGCGTTGGTCCATATGACATTCATTGACGGGAGCGGCGTGGTGAAGCTCAGGATTGAGCCTTTCGATGTTCCGAGACTGTTGGAAGCGGCAACCCTGTAGTAGTAGGTCGTCGTGGGATTAAGGTTGGAGAGGACGCTGTTGATAGCGACGCTTGAGCCCCCTGAGCCCATCGCCTGCAACGGTGTCGAGCTGAAAGTTGCAAGAGTCTGGCTTGTGCCCCACTCAAACCACCCGTTTGTCGCAGACCCGTTGGGATTGATAAGACCGTTAAGTGTGGCGCTCGTGCTTGCCACAGAGGTCGCGGCTGTGGTCGCCACGGAGGGCTGTGTGGTTAAAATGAAGTTGGCCGTGTAGGTCGTGTTGCTCGTGGGAGAGACGCTGTGAGAGATGGCTCCGCCGTCGCTCCAATTGCTCCACACGTATTGAGACCCTGTGCCCGCGCTCTGCGGCGATGTTGTGCTGATCGTGTGCAGCGAGCCCGCGTTCCATGACAACGTTACAGCCGCGCTGTATGTCACTCCGTCGACAGTGAAGGTGCGGCCCGACGGGTTTGTCTGGATGGTCACCTGCACCTTCGGAATATAGACAGCCGTCATCGTGTGGCTGGTATCCATCGTCAAGCTGGTGCTGAGAGCCGTCGTCCAGTCAGCGCCGTCGCGCTGCCATTTCTGAAAGGTGTTGCCGTTGACGGTCGAGGGCGCTGTCAGGCTGACACTGGTGTTGTTGTGGTAGGTGCGCGTGAACTGTGTCGTCCCGCTCCCCAGGACATTGATGTCGCTTGGGCTCACGCTGATGCTCACACCGCTGGCCGGATTTAAAGACGCCACGGTCAGGACGGAGGGCGGATTCTGGCTCACATTATGTGTGCCGGTAAAGTTTTGTCCCGAGACCGTGATCGCGCCGCTTCTTGAGCTGGCCCCTGTATTGGCCGAGACGGAATAGGAGACAGTTCCATTGCCCGTGCCGCTTGAGCCGGAGGTGATGACAATCCAGGCCGCGTTGCTGCTTGCCGTCCATGTGCATCCAGCGCCCGCCGTCACCGTGATGCTTCCCGTTCCACTGCCGGAGGTGAATGATCTGGACGGAGGTGAGATCGAATAAGAGCAGGCCGCGGTTAGAGTCCAGTTAAGCGTCACGCTGCCGGTCGAGCCGCCGTAGCCGTCGACGGCGATGCGATAGATCGTGCCGGCCACTGCATTGAACGTCACCCTGCTGGTGACGCCGGTTGAAGTGGGGTCGTCATCATTACTGGCGATGAGCGTCAGAGCGTTGACGCTGCTTCCGGTGTAGACGCCGAGGACGGTATCGAAGCTGCTTCCCGTCGTGGTCATCGTCACGTTGCCGCTGCTCGGCGCTTGCCACTGATACCAGATGGACGCGCCGCCCGTAAGCCCTGCGTGATTGGGCTCACCGGTCTCTTTCGTCGCATTGATATTGCTGCCCGCGACGCTGCCCGAACTGCCGCTGATCACCTGTGCGCTGGCGAAGTTGTCGTTCGCGGGGCTGGGAGCGACGCCGGAAAACTGCACCTGACCAATCCATGTGCCCCAGTCGTAATCGTTACTTGCTGCGGACAAATCAACCGCCCACTGACCGTAAATCCAGACCTTATTGCCGTCGGACGGGTCGATGGCGGCTCCCTGATAATCTCCCCAGCGGTTCTGGTCTGCGTCGCTTCTCTTGAAGATCGTTGCCGTCCCGGCCTTGAGCTGTGCGCTGCCCTGAGCGGTAGAATCGGTTGTGAGCCGCCCCGTATAGCGCGCGCCCGCATACTCGCTCGGGCCGCTGCGCGAAAATACGAGCACTATGTTATCGGAGCTATCGGTGGCAATCGCCGGACTGTAGTAGTGCAGGCCGTCGGCTCCGAAAGTCTCGTTGATCTCCGCCGTATTCGACGAAGTGTTGATCTTGAGATACCTGAAGGCTGCGACCGTTCCGCTGCCCCAGTTATGTGCCTCCGTGAAGGCGGCATACAATCTATTGTTCTGCCAGACGGCGTTATAGATGCGGTTATCAATAGTATCCATCGCATCCGTCGTGCCGGGTTGGGTCGCATTGGGCGCGATGGAATAGCTGCCTATGTTGACGGTCGTTTGTAAAGTCCAGTCGACAGCCGCGGGCGGATAGGTCGGGTTCACTCTCCATACAGATACGGTGCTTCCGTTGTTTCGCGTATTGATGAGAAACTCCCCGCCCGGATTGCCATAGGTCTTACTTGCCCTGAAGGTGAAAGCCTGACTGTTATCGCTGTTCTTTCTGTCCCACGCGCGCCAGTAGTTGAGGGAAGTGCCGTTGTACAGAGAAGACTTCGGCAGAATATATAAAACGGCTGTGCGGAACGAGCGTGTCGTGAAAGTGAATTGATTGACCGTGATATAGATTGCCCCACCGCTTGCTGCCGGGATACCGTCGAAGCCCACGTCCGGGTAATCCGCCCAGGTGTTCTCATTCGAGTAGTTGAGCACGCTGTCAAGCGAGTAGTTCCACCAACTGCCCGTCGGGTTGGACGTTTGCGAAACCGAAATCAATATCTTGCTCTGGCTGACGCTGTCTCTGTAGAGAGCCATCATGACCCAGCGTGAAGCGCCCGTGTCATAAGTGATGCGCGGGTCGAAAATGCTGCAACCGGCGCACACGTTATTGAACCAGCTCTGTAGACTGTTCGTCGATACGAGCGTTCCGGTCTTCGAGTAGATGGCGAACATGGAATTGACCACCGTGACGATGTGGGTCGGGCCGACGGCTATATCCGCATCGGGCGGCGTATGTAGAAAGCCGTCGAGCTGATCCGAATCATCCACGCCCGCGAAGCTTTGAAAAGAGTTGGGAGCCGAGGGCACGGGCGCGCTATTTAAAGACGGATTACTCGGATTGGTCTTCGCCGCCGCGCTATCTTCCGTCGTCGTATGATTGGTAGTTGATACGGAGTCCGCGCCGTCCTGTCTCAGCAGCAGGGCAGAATTGCGCTTCAGGTCGCGCAGCGTTTGAGGGTCGATGTCCGATAAAGGCTCGTCCCCCTCTTCCTCTTCCTCTTCCTCCGCGACTCTCAGGGCCAGCGTTGGTTTTTTGGGTAGCGTCGCCGAGCTGACCTGTTTGCCGGGCTCGGCACTATTGGCATCTGTGGCCTCGGTGGGGGGCGATTGCTGAGCGTTCTGGTCCTTCGGAATCGCGGCCTTATAACCTCTGGCAAGGTCTCTGGGCGAAGGTGTGGGGCGCGCGACCGGGTAGCCAGCCAGCCTTGCGCCGTGCTGCGGATTCTTGGCGCTGCTGAGGGGGGATAAAGCGATCAGAGCCAGAGCGCAGATCAACAGGGGGAGAAATAGTTTTTTCATAACTTGACCTTGACTAACCTGGGGTAAGAGGGTTCACCTGCATTTGTACAGGTCGGGCTTTTGACCGTGGGCGAGGGTAAAAGTGCCGATAGTCTCCTTCGTATCGGCGAGAGTGATGGTAACTACCATTTTCTCGCCTGTGACCTGTCCGGCATATCGCGCCGGATGGGTGTCAGGTCTCTGGCCCTCGGTAACCGGGCCGCCGCGCTCGCGCGTATGTGTGCCGCTCGCGTTGAAGCGTCCTTTACTGTCTATCTTCAGCGGTTGATTGATAGTGCCGCGAGCGCAATCGTGTTCGATACGCACGAGGTCTTTCTCGACCGAGAGGGCTATGTGCTCGCCGCCCCACATCCCGCTTTGGACAAATCGGGCTTTGTTGTTCAAACAGGCTCCCTGCTCCCGCAAGAGAATGATGGACATGAAGAGCATGAAGGCGCTCAGCATGCTCTTCAATTTTTGATCGCGGCCCTGAGGCCGCAGCATCATATCCCCGCCGGAAACAGGAACAGCAGCATCGACGCGTTTTCTACCGGCGGTCAAATCGGTTCTTCCTTCACCGCTGCGGAATCACCCGTCCGAGTCATGAAAGGTGTCCGGCTAAAGCCTCAAACGTCTGCTCGCCTCTTCGTGTGTGTTCGGAGCGGTATGAGCCCTCCTGCGTCTTCCACGCACAGGGATAGACGAAAGAGCCTGCTCGCTTTTCCGGGAAGAACGTAATACCGCTGGGGGACGGCTGCATCTGCTTTAAACCAAAGGCTAGAGGAAAATCGCTGGCGTGAGGCCGACGCGGTGTGAGTCGCACGCCTTCGACGGAGTTTGGCGGGGAAGACTACTCACGTTGGACTGGATTGTCAACAAAAATCTTTGAGATATAATCCCGTAGCGATAAAGGCGTACCATACCGGCGAGAGATGCCCGGCCTTTGACGTAGACTGCGGTCTTAACGACGCATATGATGGGCGCGCGGCGGCGCTAAGGACGCCTGATACTTCATCGCTGTCTACCCACTATCATCAAGCTGCTCGCACGGGCAATGACAAAATCGTGGAGGGCACGGGCCGCGCTTTCTGAATGTGTGGCACGCTCGATTGGGCTGAGACCTCGTTTGAGGAAACGGAGAAAGATCGCATGTACCGAAAGACCTACTACGCCACGCATCCCGACTCCATGCACGCCGCCACCAATGAGGAGCTGAGGGAGCGATACCTCATCAAAGAGTTGTTCGCGCCGGGCGAGATACGGCTCAACTACCTGCACTATGAGCGCTTCGTCATCGGGGGCGCTGCGCCAGTGGCCGAGCCGCTCGCGCTTCCACTGCAACAGGAGCCTGCCTCGGCCAAAGACAAGCCGTTCCTGGAGCGTCGCGAGCTGGCCGCCGTCAACGTCGGCGGTAGTAGAGGTTTCATCACGGTTGACGGCGAGCGCTACGAGTTGCAGGCGAGGGACGGGCTCTACATCCCTATGGGAAGCAGCGAGGTGGCTTTCGAGAGCGCCGGGGCAGCCGACCCGACACGTTTCTATCTCGTGTCCACGCCCGCGCACGCGCGATTCGAGGTCGTTCATATCTCTATCGAAAAGGCCGTGCCGCTCAACCTCGGCTCGCTTGAGACCTCTAACGAGCGGACGATCTACCAGATGGTCGTGCCCGCGACGTGCAAATCGGCGCAGCTTTTGCTGGGCATGACCATCCTGAAGCCCGGAAGCGTTTGGAACACGTGCCCCCCGCACCTGCATGATCGCCGCTCGGAGGTCTACTTCTATTTCGATCTGAAGGAAGGCCAACGCGTGATGCACTTTATGGGAGAGCCTGAAGAGATGCGTCATCTGGTGATGGGAAACGACGAAGCGGTGGTCTCGCCTCCGTGGTCAATTCACATGGGAACGGGTACGAGCAACTACTGCTTCCTGTGGGCGATGGGCGGGGAGAATCTGGATTACACGGACATGCGCGTGCTCGATATCTGCCAACTGAGGTAAGACTATCTCTGAATAGCGCAATATAAATCTACCGAAGCGGAGACAATCATGCATCTTCATCTCGCACGCGCGCTCGCCGTGCTACTGCTTTCGTCCCTTCTCATCAACGGACAAACCGTGCCCCCTGCCGAGAGGCAACTGCTCGGGTTCGACTCGACAAGCACCCGCCGGCAGCTTGCGCTCGAAGCGCGTTTCGACGCCCTCCTGAAGAAAGAGAACCTGCGCGATTGGATGCAGCGCATGTCCGCCCGCCCGCATCATGTCGGCTCGCCTTATGATAAAGAGAATGCCGAGTTCATCGCCGGGCTCTTCCGCTCCTGGGGTTACGAGACGAAGATCGAAAGCTTCGACGTGATGTTCCCGACGCCGCGCGTACGCCTGCTCGAATTGATCTCGCCGGAAAGATTCACGGCGCGCCTCAGCGAGCCCCCGCTGAAGGAGGACGCGACCTCGGCCCAGACCGCCGAGCAGTTGCCCATCTACAACGCCTACTCGATTGACGGCGACGTGACGGGCCAGCTCGTCTACGTCAACTACGGCGTGCCGAAGGATTACGAGGAACTAACGAGGCGCGGAATCGATGTTAAGGGAAAGATAGCCGTCGCGCGCTACGGCGGCTCATGGCGCGGCATCAAGCCGAAGGTGGCCGCCGAGCATGGCGCGGTCGGCTGCATCATCTACTCAGACCCGCGCAACGACGGTTATTATCAGGGCGATGTCTATCCGCAGGGCGCTTGGCGCAACGAGCTGGGCGCGCAGCGCGGCTCAGTTCTCGACATGCCGCTCTATCCGGGCGACCCGCTCACGCCGAACGTAGGCGCGACGAAAGACGCCCCCCGTCTGGATATCAAGAGCGCCGCAACCCTGACGAAGATTCCTGTGCTGCCGATCTCTTACGCCGATGCGCTGCCCCTGCTGCGCGCCATGACAGGCCCGGTTGCTCCCGAAGACTGGCGCGGCGCGCTGCCCATCACCTATCACCTTGGCCCAGGCCCGGCCACCGTGCATCTCAAGCTCGAATTCGACTGGAAGCTAACGCCGATCTATAACGTGATCGCGCGCCTGCGGGGCGGCGAGCGCCCTGACGAATGGATCATCCGCGGCAATCACCACGACGCATGGGTCAACGGCGCGGACGACCCCGTCAGCGGCATGGTCGCGCTCATGGAAGAGGCTCGCGCCATCGGCGAGCTTGCGAAGACGGGCTGGAAGCCGAAGCGCACTCTGGTCTACGCTGCCTGGGACGGCGAGGAGCCCGGGCTGCTCGGCTCGACCGAGTGGGTGGAGGCCCACATGGAAGAACTGAGGCGGCACGCAGTTCTCTACGTCAACTCTGACTCGAACGGGCGCGGCTTTCTCTACGTCGGCGGCTCGCATACTCTTGAGAGATTCATCAATGAAGTGGCGCGCGACGTGAGCGACCCGCAGAAGAAAATCACCGTCTGGGAGCGCGAGCGAGCGCGCAGGATTATAGAGGGGAGCGCGGATGAGAAACGCGAGGCAAGGGAAAGGGCCGACCTGCGTATCGAAGCGCTCGGCTCAGGCTCAGACTACACTCCGTTCGTGCAACACCTGGGCGTCGCCTCGCTCAACATAGGGTATGGCGGCGAGGACGGCGGCGGCTCATACCATTCTATTTACGATTCGTTCGCGCACTACACACGCTTCGGCGATCCGGGCTTCGACTACGGCATCGCGCTCGCACAGACGGGCGGGCGCGTCATCCTGCGCTTCGCCGATGCGGACTATCTGCCGCTCTCCTTCAATAATTTCACGGAGACGGTCGGCGGCTATGTGCGGGAAGTGACGAAGCTGGCCGACGACACGCGCGAGGAGATCAGGGAGACAAACCTGCGCCTCAGCGACAGGACTTTTGAGGTCTACGCCGATCCGACGCAAACCTTCGTCGCGCCTCAGAGGGAGCAGCCCGCGCCCTATCTGAACTTCACGCCCCTGCAGAACGCGCTCGCGCGTTTGCAGGAGAGCACGAACAGATACGAATCAATGATGCGCGCCGGAGAGGCACGCCGCCAGTTGTCCACAACTCAAGCGCAACTGTCGCTCGACGAAGCGCTCCGGCAGGTCGAGCGCGCGATGACGCGCAACGAGGGCTTGCCGCGCCGCCCATGGTTCAAGCACCAGATTTATGCGCCCGGCTTCTATACCGGCTACGGCGTCAAGACGCTGCCCGGCGTGCGTGAGGCCATCGAGCAACACGACTGGCGTGAGGCGGACGAGCAGATAGCAATCGTCGCCGGCACGATACTGCAGATCGCCGGCCAGATAGACCGCGCGACGGCGGCGGCAGCAGGCAGTCGTTGATAAGAAAGGTGCAGGTGATGAACATACCTATGAACATGCACGCGGCGCGCACGGCGCTCAACCGCAATCCTGAGCTACGCCAGTGGGCCGAGCAATGGCTAAAGAGTAAAGAGAGGGCCTCGCAAACGGCCATGACCGATGAAGAGTTTGAGAAACACTGGCTCTATGTTCGGCCCGAAAGGATGCACGAGGGAGCGATAGAGGCCGTCGTCGCATACGAGCAACGCCTTGAGGAGCATTAGAGCGCGGCCCTATAGCAGCAACGTCTCGACACGGTGCGCGTGAACCATCTCTTCGCAGGGCGACCATGCGAAGACCGTGAAGCGCCCGTCCTGTGAAGCCACCAGCGCGACTGAGTCGCGTTGATCCTGTACGAACTGCGCCGCCGAGAGGTGACGCGTCCCGCCCAGTTGTGCCGGGTACACGACGGAGGCCACGTTGCCGACGATGGGTTCCGTGACGATCATCTTCTCTACCTGCGCGCCGCCTTCACGCCGCGCGATCTTCGCGCCGAATGCGAGCAGGTCATACTCTTCGCTGATGATGGTCGCGCCGTCCACCGCCGTCATGCCCGCAATCGCCTCGACCGCATCAAACAGCGCCTCCTGCCAGAGCTGCTGGCTGCGCTCCTCCTGTTCCCGGCGCATCAGCTCTGCAAGCTCCGGGTACGGAGGCATCACTGCGTAAGGCACAGGCCAGAGGATGGACTCGCGCCAGACGGTCGAGCCGTGAGGCACGACGAGCAGGGAGCCGCCGCGCCCGTGCGCGCGCATGGAGACGGCCAGCTGCACCAGCACTCGCGCCGAATCATCCTGAGGCGCAGGCGCACCGAAGCCCAGCAGGGAGGTGAGCAGGTCGGGGCAATCGGGCAGACTCGTGCCCTCTTCGTCAACCTGTTTGATCTGGTCGCCTTTGAGCACGAGAACGTTGACGAACTTGCCCCCCTCCTGCTCGCGGCGATACTTGACCACCAGCAGGCCGGGTTCTATGACTTCCAGCACAAAGCAGAAGCGTGGAATGGTGCGGGTCGTTCCCCAGACGTAGAGCTCGTCCCCCTGTCGCCAGACGCCCAGATGGATGCCGGGCCTCTCGACCGCGGGCGCAAGCTTGGAAAGGGCCGTGGGCGTGAGCGGGAGAAGCTGCTCGAACATGAGCGGATGCTCCGACTGTTCGGGCGAAAGAAAGGCGAGCGAGATTTTCGGCGAGAAGCCTTCCTCACGCCGCAGGCTGGCCCAGAACGTCACGTTGATGATGGCTTCGATGGTCGGCGCGTCAGGCTGCGTCGCCAGTTTCCGCGAGCCTCTACGGCTGGCCGCCTCAAGATGGCGCGCGAAGTGAGCCTCGACCGTGGCGGAGACTGCGCGGGCGGCTGGGTACGCCGATCCTGTCATAGCTTCGATGACCTCTACCGTCTCAGTTGGAAACCCTCTTGCTCGTTCAGTCCCTGAAGCTTCAGTATAACCCCGACTCTCACAAGCCGAAAAGTTGGCCCAAGCCCGCGGAAGCTGAATCTTTACGCGCGGCTCGCGTAGCAGACGAAACGATTTTGAGAATGATATTGACCTCGTCACTCGATTAGCGGTATTTTGCAGCCACAGGTGCTGCCGCTATCTGATCCGGCCCGGAATAAGCTCTGCGTGGGCCGGATTCGAATGCACCAACGTGAGCCACGCCGGACAGCAGACCGAGCAATCCGACGGCGACGGCTCGAATCTATCTTGGGTCTTAAACGGGGCATATCTAAACTAAAAATCCCGCAAGACAAATAGTATTTCCATAAGCATTCCATAATCTGTCGCAGGATTTCGCTCGCGGCGATTTTGAGGAGACGAGTAATCGATGCGCCGACATGCTCTCTGCGGGGTTGTGCTCTCTTTACTACTGGCTGCGATCTCTCCGGCACAGGAGCAGCGCGTCATCTGGAAGATCGGCAGCTTCGATGAATCATCCTCGGAGTTTGACGGGCAGACTTCTACGCCGCGCGTATTCGTCGTCAATAAAAGCCAGCCCAGGGAATGGCAGGGTGTGCAACAGGCCGTGTTGCCCGGCAAAGCCGAGGCCGCGACGCCGCACAAGATTCAATTTGAATTAGCAGGCGCGCCGCAGGGAACATACAGTCTGCGGCTGGGCCTGATCGTCCACACGCCGCGTGCCCCCGTCGTGCAGGTAGACGTGAACGGCCACAAGGGTTTGTTTGACCAGCATCTGGATGAGTACAAAGAGGGAAACACAGAGGCTTCTATCTTTCCTCAATATGCAATCGGCGCGATCACCATAGACATCCCGTCCGATTTCCTGCGCGAGGGCACGAACGAAATCTCTCTGCTGGCGCTCACCGATCCGCTCTCAACGCAGCTCCCGGGCGGCGAAGTCACAGATGATGCGATACTCACCTACGATGCGCTCGCTTTCGCTCATCTCCCCGCTGCCCGGCTCCCGACAGGGATTGCGGGCGCGACCGTCACGCCGACCGTCTTCTATAAGCGCGAGGGAGGCCAGCTCAGCGAAGTGGTTTCGGTGCGCGTGCGCTGGCATAAGCTCGCTCCGAGAGGGGACGTGACGCTCTCTCTGCCCGGCTGGAATCGCACGCAGGCCCTGTCGAGCGATTACGAATTCGGAGAGCACCGCCTAGAGTTCTTAGTGCCGGAGTTCGCAGAGGGGACGGCTGCGACCATCAATATCAGCGCCAACGGGCACAAATACAGTTTCACGCAGAAGGTGAGCCCGGCAAGGAAGTGGACTGTTTACCTTGTGCCGCACGAGCATCTGGATGTCGGCTATTCCGACTTTCAGACGAAGCTCGCGGAGCTGCACAGCCGCGTCATCGACGAGGCGATGGAGATGAGCGAGAAGTCGCCCGAATTTAGTTTCAGCCTCGACGGCTACTGGCAGGCGCAGCAATACCTCGACGGGCGCAGCGAAGCACAGAAGCAGAAGTTCTACGCCGCCGTGCGCGATAAAAAGATATTCGTCCCGGCGCAGCACACGGTCATGCTAACGGGCTTCGGGACAGCCGAAACACTGCTGCGCTCCTTCTACGGCGCTCACAAATTGAACCGCGCACACGGCGGCCCGTGGGACTACGTCAACATCACGGACGTGCCCTCTTACTCCTGGTCTTACGCTTCGATCATGGCCGCCGCGGGACTCAAATATTTCTCGGCAGCGGCCAACGCAGACCGCGGGCCTACGCTGATGCTCGGCGACCTGCACAGGCGCTCGCCCTTCTGGTGGGAAGGGCCGGACGGGGGGCGCGTGCTGATGTGGTACGCGCGCCATTATCATCAGATCAAGAGCGAGTTCGGGCTGCCTCCGGTGGTCGCCACCGGTTACGAAGGGCTCGCCAGTTTCCTTCGCGTCTACGAAAGGCCGGACTACACCTCGAACGCCGTCATGCTTCACGGCAGCCAGTGGGAGAACACTTCTCTCTATCCGCAGCAGGCCGGACTCGTGCGCCAGTGGAACAGCCTCTACGCTTTCCCGGAGCTGAAATTTTCCGGCTTCGGCGAAGCGATAGAGAAGATCGCCGCTGGCGCGAAAGGGAAACTCCCGGTCATTCGCGGAGACGGCGGGCCGTTCTGGGAGGACGGCATCGCGTCCGACGCCTTGTACGCGGCGATGGAGCGCGAGACGGAGCGCAGGGCCGTCTCGGCGGAGAAGCTGTCGACCATCGCCTCTTTGGTGGACAGCCGCTTTCAGCTTTCGCGTGATGCGCTCGATAGTATGTGGAACAACATTCTCCTGATGAACGAGCATACCTGGGGATGGGGCCGCAGCGTCACGGAGCCGCACAGCGAAGACTCAACGCGTGAGCTTGCCTATAAAAGATTGCGCGGGACGATGGCGCGCGACCAGATGGAGTATGTGCTCGACAGGGCCATGACGACCATCGCCGGTCGGATAGAGACGCCTTCGCGTGCCCTCGTCGTCTTCAACCCGCTCAACTGGACGCGCGGCGGCTGGGTCGAGTTTGACCTGCAAAAGACGCGCGAGCTGGTCGATGTGGAGACACAGCAGACCGTGGAGTTTGAGGTTCTCCAGGACGAGCCAGCTTACCAGCGCATACGTTTCATGGCGCGCGACATCCCTGCGCTCGGCTACAGGACATACGCGGTCAGGGAAAAAGGCACGAGCGCAACCGCGAGTCAACCCGGTATTACTCCCATCGCTCAATCCGGCACAATCGAGAACGCCTTCTACAGGATTACTCTGGATGAGCAAAGCGGCGCGGTGCGGAGCATCTATGATAAGCAGCTGGGGCGCGAACTCGTCGATGCGTCCAGCCCCTATCGCTTCAACCAGTATGTGTATGTCACGGGCGGCGACCAGTTCCCGAACCAGTTGCTGACCTATCGCAAGTGGTCTCCGGTCGCACATCTCGAAACACACGCCGCCGCGAGCGGCAAACTGGTCTCCGTCTCAAAAACGCCGACGGGCACGGTCGCACGGCTGGAAAGCCGCGGCCTGAACACGCCCCGAATCAGCACGGAGATCGTCCTCTTTGATAATGAGAAGAAGATCGAATTCAACAACCGCGTCCGCAAAGATGAGATATACAGGAAGGAGGGAATCTACTTCGCGTTCCCGTTCGCCGTCCGCGAGCCGCAGTTCAGATACGAGGTTCAGAATGGTGTGGTCGATCCCGCTAAAGACATGATGCCGGGAGCGGGGCTCGAATGGTTCTCGTCGCAAAACTGGATGACGGTGAGCGAGCCCGGCCTCTCCGTGAGTCTCATTAATAAAGATTCGTTTCTCTGGACGTTCGGTGATATTGTACGCGGCACATGGCCCAAAGAGTTCGGCCAGCGCCGCGCGACAGCCTTCTCCTACGTGATGAATAACTACTGGAACACAAACTACGTCGCTGCACAGGGGGGCGAGTTCGCCTTCAGGTACGTGTTGACGAGCGCCCGTAGCCTTGACCAACCGGCGCTCAGTCGCATGGGCTGGGAAGAGACCACGCCGCTCGAACGCACGCTCGTCAAAGGGCAGGACCAGACCTACCCGGCAAGGAAATCATTGCCCGCCGCACGGATGAGTTTCCTTGAGGTCAGCAATCCTTCGGTAGTGCTAAGCACCTGGAAGCAATCGGAGGACGGCGATGGCTCTGTGCTGCGTTTCATCGAGCTGGGCGGCGCTCGCGCCAGCGTCACGGTCTCAAGCCCCTTGCTGAAATCCGCCGCGGCGCTCCACTGCAACGCCGTCGAAGAATGCAGCCAACCCATACAAGGCGGGGACAGCGGCTTCAACCTCGCACTTGGCCCAAGACAAATCTTTACCATGAAGGTCAAGACCGGACGGCAGCAAGATTAAGAGAAGGAATGAACAGGGATGGACGGAGATGGTCAGGATGAAAACTAAAATCATTAATACATGAATCTGTCTTTGTCTTTCTTTATGCTGACCATCTCCGTCCATCCCTGTAATCTGCCTGAGAGGCACTGACATTATGCAAATCGGCAAAGCTCAAAACAACGCGCTGGTCTTCGACTCAGCTCTGGATGTGAGCCCGACGGGCGCGAGATTTAAAGTCCTCTCACTGCTGTTCTCGCTGGCTGCGCTGACGTACCTTGATCGCCTGTGCATCTCGGCAGCCGCACCCGCCATCATGCAGGAGTTCCAGTTCACGCCCGTGCAGATGGGTTACATCTTCAGCGCGTTCACGCTCACCTACGCGCTCTTCGAGATACCGAGCGGCTGGCTGGGCGACCGCTTCGGGACGCGCATCGCGCTGACGAGGATCGTCCTCTGGTGGTCGGCCTTCACTATGCTGACGGGCGCGACCATGGGCTTCACTTCACTCTTAATCGTGCGCCTCCTATTCGGCGTCGGCGAGGCCGGGGCGATTCCGAACAGTGCCTCTACCGTCTCGCGCTGGTTTCCGGCGGCGCAGCGTGGGCGCGCCATGGGCACAGTCTGTATCGGACACGCGCTGGGCGCGGCGGCGACTCCGCCGCTCGTCTTCAAGCTGGTCGAGTGGCAGGGCTGGCGTCTGACTTTCGTAGAGTTCGGCTCGCTCGGAATAATCTGGTGTCTGGTCTGGTACTGGTGGTATCGAGACAAGCCGCAAGAACATTCTTCGGTCAATGCCGCCGAGATAAAGATCATCAACTCGGGGCTGCCCGTCGTCGCGGCGCACGATCATAAGATTCCGTGGCGAGCTTTTATCGGGAGCAAGAATATCTTCTTTCTGTGCGCGATGTATTTCGCCTACGGCTACAGCCTCTATTTCTATATCACGTGGCTGCCGACTTACCTGCTCAGGGCACGCGGGCTCTCCACCTTTTCCGCAGGGTTCTTCTCGGCCCTGCCGTGGTTGTTCGGCGCGGTTGCTTTTCTCTGCGGCGGCTGGCTGACGGACTATCTGGTGACGAAGGGGCGGCGACGGCTGGCGCGTTGTGGTATCGGAGCGTTCGGGCTGACGATGAGCGCTATTATGCTTGTGTTTGTCGCGCGCGCGCAGAACAGTTTTGTCGCCGGGTTTCTGATCGCCGTCGCTTTGTTCTTTCAGTTTCTGACGACCCCTGCGGTCTGGGCCACCTGTCTGGATATAGGCAAACGCAGATCGGGCGTAGTCGCGGGCACGACCAATACTTTCGGCAATCTGGCCGGGACGCTCGCGCCCATAGTCTTCGGTTACGTGCTACAGAAGTGGGGCTCGTGGACTATTCCTTTCTATGTCGCCGCCGCGTTTCTGGCCGTCGGCGTCGTCATGTGGATGTTTATAGACCCGGAGCGCCCGCTCGACGAAAATCTGGCTCGCGCCGCCTAGAAGAATGATGGCTCGAAACTACGACGTGTTGGCGATAGGCCGCAGCTCGATTGACCTCTACGCCAACGAGACGGGCGTGCCCTTCACCGAGATCAAAAGCTTTGCCGCTTATGTCGGCGGCTGTCCGACCAACATCAGCGTCGGCGCGCGCCGTCTGGGCCTGCGCACCGCGCTCCTGACAGCCGTTGGTGAAGACCTCGTCGGCGATTTCGTGCTGAGCTTTCTCAGCAAGGAAGGCATTGTCACCGAGTTCAGCTGCCGCAAGCCGGGCCGGCGCACCAGCGCCTTCCTCCTCGGCATAGAGCCGCCAGACCATTTCCCTTTAGTCCCTTATAGAGACAACTGTGCTGATCTTGAGTTGACGATTGATGATGTCGAGCGCGCGCCCATCGGTGAGAGCCGCGCGCTTCTCCTCACTGGGACGGGGCTCAGCCGCCAGCCCAGCCGCGATGCCACCCTGTTCGCAGCCGAGAAGGCCAGAGCCAGCGGCACAAAGGTCGTGCTCGATTTAGACTTTCGCTCAGAGCTATGGCCCGACGCGCGCGCCTTTGGCGTTGCTATGCGCTCGATGATGCCCCTCGTCGATGTCCTGATCGGCACGGCGGACGAAGTTAACAGGGCCGTGCTCACAGATTGGGCCAATCGAGAGCAGGCCCACGCTGTGCCCGGTATGGATGAGAGCCCCGGCATGATTGTCGGGATTGAGAGGATGCTCGCCAACGGCCCGGAAGCATTAGTGATGAAGCGCGGCGGCGCGAGTACGCTGGTCTATTTGCCGGGCGGGGAGACCATAGAAGTTGCGCCCTTTGCCGTCGAAGTCTACAACGTGCTCGGGGCGGGCGACGCATTCGCGAGCGGCTTTCTCTATGGCTATCTGAAGGGGTGGGACTGGGCTCGCGCCGCGCGCATGGGGAACGCCTGCGGCGCTATAGTCGTCACACGCCACGGCTGCGCCAATTTTATGCCTTACGAACAGGAAGCTCTGGCTTTCATAGAGGAACGAGGAGGACTCTGAATTTTGACTTTTAG
Source organism: Pyrinomonadaceae bacterium (assembly GCA_036389675.1). Classification (GTDB taxonomy): domain Bacteria; phylum Acidobacteriota; class Blastocatellia; order Pyrinomonadales; family Pyrinomonadaceae; genus DASQYE01. The sequence goes on along the minus strand of DASVWI010000021.1, from coordinate 236,111 downwards.
AGCGAAGGATTTTCTTCCGGCAGCCACGCTGGCCCGCCTTACAGAGATACGTGTGACCGAGCCCGAGCGCTCTTTGCAGGTTGCAAAGGAGCGGAGGCGGCGCGAGCAGTTGACGACCAATGGCAGGCTCAACATTCTGGCGGCAGATCATCCGGCGCGGCGCGTCACGCGCGTCGGCGACAATCCGCTCAGGATGGCCGACCGTCAAGAGTATATGGCGCGCATCCTGCGCGTCATGATGAGCGAGTCGGTTGACGGCCTGCTGGCGACCATGGACATACTTGAGGACTTATTAGTTCTGCATGACCTGATGCAGAAGGCCGGTGGGCCGGCGTTCCTCAACGATAAGCTGCTCATCGCCAGCTTCAACCGCGGCGGACTTTTGGGCAGTAGCTGGGAGATAGACGACCCTTTATCCGGGCCGACCGCCGCCAGTTGTGCCGAGTGGAGATTGGACGGGGCCAAAATTCTTTTGCGCCTGTGCGATGCGGAGCCCGACTCGCTCAAGACGCTGCTCGCCACCGTCCGCGCGATTACGGAATTGAATGCCGTCGGTCTTCCGATGTTTCTTGAATCCCTGCCCGTCGTCAGGACGGAGAACGGCTATGCGATCATCAAGACAGCGGAGGAGCTTGCGAGGACGGCGGGCGCGGCGTCCGCGATGGGCGACAGCAGCCGTTACCTCTGGCTGAAGCTCCCCTATTGCGAAAATTACGAGCTGGTCGCACAGGCGACGACACTGCCCATTCTTCTCTTAGGCGGAGAACCGGTCGGCGATGCCACGCCGTTCTTAAGAGAGCTGGCGGCTGGGCTCAAGGCCGGCCCGAACGTGCGCGGCGCGCTGGTCGGTCGCAACATACTCTATCCGGGCGACGACGATCCGCTCGCCATCATCGAATCCGTCGGCGGCATCATTCACAAGGGATGGACTGTCGAGCAGGCGCTCGACGCTCAGGGCACACATCGCGGGCGCGACATGGATTGGCTGTCACGCATCTCCTGAAAAGCAAAGCGGAAGTTAACAGGGATGGACAGGATAAAGGAGGGCCGTAACACCAAAGCTCTCGGGCGGGTCGTGAAGGCGTAGAGAACCCGCCCGCCGCAGGCGGTACGGCCCTTTATCCGAACACTCTCTTCAACTCTTCGATTTCGCCAGTGGTCAGGTGGCGCACCTGTTCGCCGCGCAGGATGAAGTAGAGGCGAGCGGTTTGTTCCAGCTCTTCCGTGCGGTCTACGGCTTCACTCAAGGTAGAGCCCGCACAGATCACTCCGTGGTTTCTGAGCAACATGCAGTTGTGGGCGGGGGCCGCGACTTCAACCGCTTCGGCCAATGCCTGAGAGCCGGGGCGAAAATAAGGCAGCACTGCCAGTGGGGCGACGCGCATGAAGTAGTAGGGCGTGAGCGGAGGCAGTGGGTTTTCGGGATCGAAACCTTCGAGGCAAGAGAGCGCCACCGAATAGATCGTGTGCAGGTGTATGATCGCCCGCACCTCATCTCTGCGTTTATACACGGCCAGATGGAAGGGAAATTCCTTGGAAGGGCGATTCTCATTCAGGCTCGCGCCCTGTAGATCGATGCAGGCGAGCCGCTGCCGAGTCAGGCTTTTCAGGGATTGGCCGGTCGGGGTTATCCAAATCTTATCCCCTTCACGCACGGAGAGATTGCCGGTCGAGCCGAATGCGTACCCACGGCTGTAGAAGCTCTCGGCCACTTCGCACAGTTGTTCAAGCATTGAGTCGTTCATCTATTGATGCGTCCTCCGATTCGCGCTAAATCATGTAATCGGCGGGCCGTGCTATTGCTTCCAGAGCTTGGCCGTAAAAACCAGCGCTTCCAAAGTTGCCTGACTTGAGCACGACGGGGAGACGGAATCGCCCGAGCGAGAAACATAGCGGAACGCCGGGCTCTATATTGTGCCCGACGCGCAGCGCGCCCAGCTCAAGACGGCGACAAACAGCCCCGGAAGTCTCACCGCCCGCGATGATCAAGCCGCCGACAGGTTGATCTTCCAAAATCTGCCACACCAGATGCGCTAAACCATACGCGATAGCTTGGCCCAGAGCGGGGACTGTCAACCCTATGCTCGCCCCCCACTCCTGCACCTGACGGACTTCGGTTGGCCCATCGGTGGTCGTCAGCAGGCAATGCTGTCCGGCTGCCAGTCGCTCTTGGACTTTCGCCGCCACAGCCGTCGGCACGAAACGATCATCGAGCAAGTCACGGGCGGCGATGTGCAGGGCTTGCGTCCCGCGAGCGGCCAGCCACTGGTTCTGACCGCGGGTCGCGACCGAACAGCTACCGGCAACTATCAGGCATCCATGGCCGGATTTCGCAGCCGTGTGCGCTTCGAGCTTTTCCGCTCGTTCCTCAATCCAGCCGCGCTCGCGCCAGATCGCAGGCATCTTTATCCCGAAGGCGGAGCTTCCGCTGAGCAGGCGCAGGTCGGCAGCCGCGCGGCAGATGGTTTCCAGATGCGTGTCATTCAGACAATCCACCAGCGCTATGCTCACGCCCTCGTCGCGCAAACTCTCGAAGCGTTGTTTGAGTTGAAGCGCGCCCGCTTCAACGTCTGCGTATGGGGCAAGGCCCACGCGTCGCTCCGTCTGGCGGCTGAGCAGGTCAACCAGATCGGGATTGGTCATCGGCGTGAGCGGATGATCGCGCATCGGCGAGTCGCTGAGCAAACGTCCGTTCACAAAATGGTGGCCCATGTACGTAGTTCTTCCATTAACGGGCAGGGCGGGCAGGGCGATGGTGAAATCTTCACCCAATGCGTCAAGTGCCGCGTCAATCGTTGGGCCAATGTTGCCTTCGGGCGTGGAGTCGAAGGTGCTGCAATACTTGATTTGAAAGACGCGCGGACGCCTCGCCTCTAAAATCCTTAGAGCTTCGAGCGTGCGTTCGCGTGCCACCTGCGGCGGCAGGTTGCGTGTCCCTTCGGCCATCACGACCGCTTGATAGCCTTCGCTCCATTCCAGAAACTGCTCGACCGTCGGCAGGGCGATGACAAGCAGTGTGCGTAGACGTTGCTCGGCCAACATTCCCGCCAGATCGCTGGCCCCTGTATCATCATCGGCAATGGCGGCGAACACCAGTCTGCTATTCATGAATACTGTTCAGGCGAGCGCGGCCCGTATGGCTTCCAGACTTGTGTGCAGGCTCGAAAGCACCGGCACAGAGACGTGCCCTTCTATCTGCGACAGGATGCGGGCCATGGAGACCTGAGCCAGGACGATTGCCGAGACCCGCTGCCGCTCCAATCGCTTTATGACATCGAGCAGGAGCGCATCATGCGAAGAGGTATCGCCCGCGAGCAAAGCTTTGTAGGCGTCCGTGGAGACCTCCTGAATGATCTCTATTTCGGTTTCGGCCTCGGTCGCGGCCTCGGATAAGAGCGTGCAGGTCGGGACGAGCGTGGGCGAGAAGGTGGCGGCCACGCCGATCCTTTTACCGGCCCTCACCGCCTGACGCATCATCGGGTAATCTATCTTCAAAACCGGCAGGTCAAACTCGGTATCCAGTTGTTCGACCATCTCTTTGGAGACGGAAGAACAGGTCACCATCGCCAGCTCGGCGTCGTAAACGCGGCTGGCGGTTTTAATCATGTCGGTCAGGCGCGCGCTCGCTGCAGGCAGATTCTTTGCCGACAGCAGACGCAGCAGACCGTCGTCCAGAAGGTTTGTGATTTCCAGCTCGGGCGCGGCCTCCGTGTAGAATTGCATCAATGGCCCAATAGCCGGAGGCGAGGTGTGTATGAAAGCTACTTTTCTCTTTGACAGGCCCATAATGTTCCGAATTATACTCGCCCGACTTAAACCGGCAAGTTCTGAAAATCATGCTTGTCAGCTAACGCGATGAACTGTTAATGTTCGTCGTCATCCGGCGGCACTTCGCCCTGTTTGCATCATAAACTTGATCGTAGCACAAAACGGCTCTAAGGAAACTGCCTGTCAATCTCTTCCTGCCCGTGTGGGCCGCTATGCGCTCTTATTCAACTTCATTGAAAGGTCTGACCCAACCGATGAGATCAATCGTTTACGTATTGTGCGCGGGCTTAGCGTGCATGACATTGCTGGTGTCCGGCGGTTGCCAGCGCGGCGGCCAAAGCGGGACTGGCGGAAAGCGCGTCGGCGTGACGCTGCTGACGCGCGAGCATGAGTTTTACAGGCAGCTGGAAGCCGGACTGAGAGAGGCGGCTGATAAGCAGGGCTATCAACTGACGATCACTTCCGGCGATTTCGATCTCGCCAAGCAGCAGTCGCAGATTGAAAACTTCATCGTGCAGGGGATGGACGCCATCATCGTCTGCCCGGCAGACTCAAAGGGCATCGGCCCGGCCATCGAGCGGGCCAACGAGGCAAAGATTCCCGTCTTTACCGCAGACATCTCGGCGCAGGGCGGGCAGGTCGTCTCGCACATAGCCTCGGATAATCTGGCGGGCGGGCGTCTGGCCGCAGACTTTATCGCCAAGGCACTGAACGGTCAGGGCGCGGTCGGCATCATCGGCCAGCAGGAAGTGCAATCGGGGCTCGACCGCGAGCTGGGCTTCAAGGAAGAGATGAAGAAGTATCCGGGCATCAAGATCGTTTCCGTCCTAAACGGCGGGGGCGTGCGTGATAAGGCTTTGAAGGCTGCCGACGATATGCTACAGGGCAATCCGGAGCTGAAAGCCATCTTCGGCATCAATGATGATTCGGCGCTCGGCGCTCTCTCGGCTGGCGAAGCGCGCAATCGCAACGACCTTGTGATCGTCGGTTACGATGCGACGCCGGAGGCCGTCAAGGCCATTCAAAGGGGCAGCGCGCTCAAGGCGGATGTGGCCCAGCAGCCGCGCGATCTGGGCGCGAAGACCATCGAAGCCATCGGCACACACTTCAGCGGCGGACAGGTTCCCAAAAGCATCGCCGTTCCCGTCAAGATTGTGGATGCCAGCAGCCTGAAGGGGCAGTGAGCGGAAAATACGAAGCTTTCATTTCGCCGGGTCAGAGCTTATGAGTGAAACAATTGGCGGACAAGAGGTCACGTTCAGAGGCCGCTATCTACAGTGGCAGCGGATTGCAGAGTACGTCATCGTCGTCGCGATTATTCTGGAATCGGTAGTCTTCGCCGTCATCGCGCCGCAGTTCGTCTCCGTCCCAAACCTGATCAACGTCGCGCTCAGCATAGCCATCACGGGCATTCTCGCCGTCGGCATGACGGCAGTGATTCTAACGGGCGGCATAGACCTCTCGGTCGGCTCTGTGGCCGCGCTGGCGGGCGTGGTCGCGGCGATGATTGTCACCTCCGGCGAGAATCTGGTCTTCGTCGGTTGTCTGGCCGCGCTCGCCATCGGTCTCTTGGTCGGTCTCTTTAACGGCATTATGGTCGCGCAGTTTCGCGTGCCCCCGTTTGTCACTACGCTGGCGATGCTGACCATCTGCCGGGGGCTTGCGTTTATTGTGACGGGCGGGCGCTCGATCGGAAATCTGCCCGCGAGTTTTGGATTCATGGGCAGAGAGCGACTGCTCGGCGTGCCTGTTCCCGTGCTGTTGATGCTGGTCGTGTTTGCGGCTGGCTGGTTTCTGCTGAGGCACACGACCTTCGGGCGCTATGTCTATGCGGTGGGCGGCAATCGCGAGGCGGCTTATCTGGCGGGCGTGAGCATCAAGGGCGTGACGCTGCTCGTCTATGTCCTGAACGGATTGCTGGTAGGGTTGGCCGGATTGGTCTTAGCCTCGCGGCTGGGGGCGGGCGTGCCGAACGCCGGATTACAGTATGAGCTTGATGTGATCGCGGCGGTGGTGGTCGGAGGGACTTCCCTCAACGGCGGTCGCGGGAGCATCATCGGAACACTCTGGGGGGCGGTCTTCATAGGCGTCCTCAACAACGGGCTGAACTTGGCGGGCATAGACCCCTACATTCAAAAGATCGCTCTCGGAGTAGTCATTCTGCTGGCCGTCCTCGCAGATCAAATCAACAAGCCGCAGGGACAAGTTAAAGCATGACGCTCGGCTGCCATAAACCGAAAGCAGATTCAAATGCAAGGATGAAGGCGGAAGGCGGAAGGATGAAAGGAATGCTGCTCGTGCTTGATAGCTTTTATTTCATCCTTCCGCCTTCCGCCTTCATCCTTTTTCTTGTGTTCTCCCAGAGTCTTCCTGAAAAACTTCCGCGATGACCAATTCGATTTATCCGAAGGCGAGGCTGGCGACGGCTATCTGTCTCTTGTTGATAGTCGCCGTCAACGCTTCCGCTCAGCAGACCACACTTTTACGCCCGCCCGCCGCCCCACTGGTCACGCATGACCCTTACTTCAGCGTTTGGGCCATGGGCGACAATCTGGCGGATGATCGCACGCGGCACTGGACGGGCGCTTTTCATGGCATGGTTGGCATGGCGCGCATTGACGGCAAGCCTTATCGCCTGATGGGCCAATCCTACAGTCCTTTGCCCGCGCCGATGAAACAGGTCGGGCTCGAAGTTAGCCCGACGCGCACCATCTATCAGTTCGAGGCCGATGGTGTGCGCCTCGGCCTGACCTTTATGAGCCCGCTTCTGCCGGATGATCTGGACGTGATGTCGCGGCCCGTCACCTATCTGACGTGGGACGCGCGCGCCACGGATAACCGCACGCATCAGGTCTCCATCTATTTCGATTGCACAGCCGAATGGGTGGTCAATACGCCCGATCAGAAGGTCATCTGGACGAGGCCAAAAGTCGGTGATCTGCGCGTGTTGACCTTCGGCTCTCAGCAGCAGCCCGTGCTGGAAAAGTTCGGGGATGATCTACGGATAGATTGGGGCTACCTGCATCTGGTTGTTCCGCCGGCGAGCGCGGGGCAGAATGTTATCGCCTGGAATCGTGTGGCGAGAAGCGGCTTTGCCGATACGGGGCAGCTTCCCGACTCCGATGACTTGCGTATGCCGCGCGCTGCCGGAAACGAGCTTCCGGTTGCGGCCACCGTCATCGAGCTGGGCGCGGTTGGGCCAACTACAGTTTCGCGCCACCTCATGCTCGCCTACGACGATCAGTTCTCCGTAGAGTATTTCAACAGGCGGCTCAGGCCATACTGGCGACGCGGTAATGTAGAGACGGACGCGCTCCTGAAAGCGGCGGCGCGTGATTACGTTTCTCTAAAGGAGCGTTGCGAAAGATTCGACGCCGAGCTGATGGCTGATCTGACAAAGGTTGGAGGCGAAGAGTACGCGCGGGTGGCCGCTCTGGCCTTCAGGCAGACCATTGCGGCACATAAGCTGGCCGCCGATTGGGACGGCACGCCGCTCTTTTTCTCTAAAGAAAATTTCAGCAACGGCTCGATTGATACCGTCGATGTCACCTATCCTTCGTCGCCCTTCTTTCTTCTCTTCAACCCCCAGCTCCTGAAGGCGCAGATTAAGCCCGTGCTCGATTACGCCTCGTCGCCGCGCTGGCGCTTTCCTTTCGCTCCGCACGATCTTGGCACTTACCCTCTGGCGAACGGCCAGACGTACGGCGGCGGCGAAAAAACGGAAGAGAATCAGATGCCGGTGGAAGAGAGCGGGAATATGTTGTTGATGACGGCGGCGCTCGCGAAGGCGGAGGGGCACGCCCGTTTCGCCGAAGCGTACTGGCCCGTCCTGACTCGCTGGGCCGAGTACCTGCGCGACAAGGGTATGGACCCGGAAAACCAGTTGAGCACGGACGACTTCGCGGGCCACCTGGCCCATAACACGAACCTCTCTTTAAAAGCGATTCTGGCTCTTGGCAGCTATGCTATGCTTTGCGACATGCTCGACAAGAAGGCTTTGGCACGCCAGTATCGCCGGTTGGCCCAAGGCATGGTGGAGAGATGGACGCGTATGGCCGACGACGGCGACCACTACCGCCTCGCCTTCGATAAGGCAGGGACGTGGAGCCAGAAATACAATCTGGTGTGGGACAAACTGCTCGGCCTCAATCTGTTTCCGCCGGAGGTCGCGCGGCGCGAGGTCGCTTTCTATAAAACAAAACAGAACCCTTTCGGCTTACCGCTGGATAACCGCGAGACCTATACCAAGCTCGACTGGATTGTCTGGACTGCCACGCTCAGCGAATCCCCGCAGGATTTCAAAGCGTTCATCGCCCCCCTTTATCGCTTCGTCAACGAGACGCCCGACCACGTGCCGCTCACGGATTGGTACTGGACTCTGGACGGCAAGCAGCGCGGCTTTCAGGCGCGCTCGGTTGTCGGCGGCGTTTATATCAAGATGCTGGCCGACGCTTCGGTGTGGAAGAAGTGGAATGGCCGGGCCAACCGTTAGGCAGAAGATTCCGAATTGACGGCGGAGATTAATATGAAAGCAGGTTTCATCGCGGAGCACTTCGCTTCGCACGGGGAAGTGGTTGCAAAGAGCCTTGAGAGATTAGAGGCGGAGGCCGCAGAGGTCGCTCGCGTGCTGGTCAGGGCGCTCAGGGCAGGACATAAAGTAATAGCGTTCGGCAACGGCGGCAGCGCTACGCAGGCGAGCCATCTGGTCGGAGAGCTGTTGGGACGCTTTGCCGCGACGCGCCAGCCCTTTCCGGCAATCGCGCTGGCGAGCGACGCCGGAACCGTCACCTGTATCAGCAACGATTTCAGCTACGACGTGCTGTTCGAGCGCCAGCTTCAGGCGTTGGCCCAGCCCGATGATGTGGCCTTCGGCTTTACGACGAGCGGGCGCTCGGAAAACGTCAGGCGCGGTCTCCTGATGGCACGCGAGCGCGGGGCAGTGACCGTCGCCGTCACCGGCGCTGCCGGATTGATCGGCGGCACAGCCGACCACTTGATCGCCGTGCCCAGCGAGGCGACCGCCCACGTCCAAGAGGTACACCTGATGCTGCTCCACGTCTGGTGCATCTACATCGATGCGGAGCTGGGGGAAATCCAATCATAGAGTCGTGAACAGAAAGGGAACTGGAAGTAATGTCGGGTAAGTCTTCAACGGGTCAGGCGCAGTGGTTGTCCAGAAGGCGTTTTCTTATCAGCGGCGCGGGCTGTCTGGGCGCGGTCGCAGCCGCCGGTCTTCCTGCGTTCAGCCATCAGTCTGCGCAAGTCTCTGCCGGCAATACGCAGGACAACCCCAAAGCAAGGGTGCTGCACATCGTCGGCCATTCGCATATCGATGCGGCGTGGCTCTGGCCGTGGCGCGATGGGTCTAACGTTGTCCTCAACACTTTTCGCAGCGCGCTCGACAGGATGAAGGAGAGCCCGGAGTTTCGCTACAGCCACTCCTCTGCGATGCACTACAGCTGGGTCGAGCGCGCCGACCCGAAGATGTTCGAGGAGGTGAGAGGGCGCGTGCGCGAGGGCCGCTGGGAAGTAGTGGGAGGCTGGCCCGTCGAGCCCGATTGCAATATCCCGTCCACCGAAAGCTTCGCGCGCCATTGCCTGTACGGCAAAAACTATTTTCAGCGCGCGCTCGGCGTCGATGTCCAGATCGGTTTTAACCCCGACTCCTTCGGTCATGGGGCGGGCCTGCCCGCGATTCTCAAACATGCAGGCTATCGCTACTACGTCTTCATGCGCCCGCAGGAGCATGAGATGAAACTGCCCTTGCTGTTCTGGTGGGAAGCGCCGGACGGCTCGCGCGTTCTTACCCTGCGTATACGGCGCGGCTACAGCATGAGCGCCGAACGCATACCCGACGCAGCGCAGAACAACTTCGCGCCGGGCTTTAATCACGGCGCATACTTTCTAGGCGTGGGAGATCACGGCGGGTCAGTGACGAAAGCGCAGATAAGCCGCGTGGCGGAATTACAGAGAGACGCGACGCTGCCGGAGCTTCGCTGGAGCAGCGTCGCGGAGTTTTTCGCGGCGGTCGAGAGATCGCCGGCGATGGCTACCCTGCCTGTCATCAAAACGGAGCTTCAGCATCATGCCCGCGGCGTCTACGCGGCGCACGGCGAAGGCAAGCAGCTCAATCGCAGGGGCGAGCGCATGTTGGGACAGGCCGAGACGATCTCTCTGGCGGCGCAGCTCAATAACGATCATCCGTATCCGGGGCAGGAATACGTGACCGCCTGGTGGAAAGTCCTGTTCAATCAATTTCACGATCTGATGGCCGGCACGGCGCTCTATTCGGCCTATCAGGATTCGCGGGACAGCATGGGCTGGGCCGGAGAGACGACGCAAAGCTCAAGAGTCGAGGCGCTGGAATCAATGGCCCGGCGCGTGGACATGCGCGGTGTTCAGGAAGGCGCTGTCTTTCTCTTCAACTCTTTGCCTTGGCCCAGAAAGGCTCTGGTCGAGTATCACACGGATAAAGACCCGAACGTCGCCCCGTGGTTTGGCCCAAGCCCGACGCCGATCACGCACCTTGAAACAGAGGACAAGCAGAAGATTCCCATACAGTGGCGTCCAGCCGACAGCATGACACAGTTCTGGCCGCGCATCTCGGCGTGGGTAGACCTGCCTGCGTGCGGTTATAAAGTCCTTGAGCTGGTTAAGGGCACGGCTCCCGCGACAGAGCCGTTCAACGAGCTGTTCGCCGTCTCGGACAAAGGCTTCGGCATCTCTTCGCTGAAAGCTGTGGACGGCAAAGAATTGCTGGCCGCCCCTCTGGGACTCGTCGTCATCAGCGACCCGAGCGACACTTGGGCTCACGGCATCGCAAAGTTTCGTCAGGAGATTGCCCGGCCCACCTTCGTCTCTTCGCAGCAGATAGAGGACGGCGCGGTTACGCGCGTCACACGCCAGCGTGCGAAGTGGAACAATTCGGAGATCATACTGGACATCGCTCAGTTCAAGGCCATAGATGCGATTGAGCTGCGGTTCGTTATTGACTGGCGCGAGCGCGAGCAAATACTAAAGCTCGAAATCCCGACCGCGCTTGCAAGCCCCAGCGTCTACGCCAAAGTTCCGGGGGCGGCCATCGAACGCCAGCCCAACGGAGAAGAAGAGCCCTATCAGGACTGGGTGGCCGTGCAGGGTAAGGTGGGCACAGAGGATTACACCGTCGGGTTGATCAACAACTCGACGTACAGCTACGACTGTTTACAGGGATTGCTGCGTACAGTCCTTGTCAGGTCTGCGCCGTTCGCGCGGCACGACCCGCATCAGGTTCCGCACAACGACAACAACGCTTGGCAGGATCAGGGAAGACAGGAGCGACGTTTCTGGCTCGTGCGCGGCAAGGGCACGTTCGCTGCGCTTGAGCTTGATCGTCTGGCCGAAGAGATGCAGACGCCCGCCGAGTACGTGATGGAATCCGCGCATGAAGGGACAGAACCGCGGGAGCGCTCCTTCTTCCGCATCGCGCCCGGCACTGTGACCCTGACCGCCCTGAAGCGCGCCGAAGCGGGCGACGGCATCGTCCTCAGGCTGCAAGAGCGCGCGGGCCGTGCCACTGAGTACACCGTCGAAAGCCCCGTCCTCGGGTTGGCCCACAGAGGGTCGATCAAGCCATGGGAGATAAAGACGCTCGCCGTGACAGGAGGGAAGGGAAAGCGTCAGGAAGTTAAGGAGGTCAACCTGCTTGAGCGGTAAAGTCGCCGAAAGGGTCATGCTCATCTCTGCGGCGCTCTTGCTCATGGCCTTATCCGCTTCGCCCTCTGTCGCGCAGACACCGGCTGCCGAGGGCGTAGAGGCGCAACCGCTCGTCGCTCAGGTCAGGCGGTTGGTGGAAGCGATGGATTACCTTGGCGAGCCCTTCAGCCCCGCGGACAAGCAGGCGCTCGCGCGCGCCGCCGATGAAGACGACGAGGGGCGCGCTCTCGTTGCCATGCAAACCATTTTGGACAAACGCACGCTGGCCTACATCACGATCAGCCCGGAGAGTCGCGTCAGCGTGCAGCGTGGGCCGGCGGAGGCGACGCTCGTCGAGCGCGGCTGGCGCTCCTTTCTCGTCAAGGTGAGGAATGACGCAGGCGTGACGGCGCAGCTTAAAGCCGCGAGCCCGAACGCGCTGCCCGTCTACGCCCGTGGGATAAACCCTAAGATACCGGGCGGGTTCAGCCTGGATCCCCTGCCCACGCAACGCATCACGCCGCGAGAGGTGGCCGACCGCTGGCTTGAGCTGGCGATGTTCGACAAGCAGCCGCTCGAAGCGCGTCTGTCAGGCCTGCCGATTGAGTATCGCATCATCCAGCTCTACAGCCGCGACCGTGGGCGGCGCGAAGCACAACTCGGCTTCAATGTGGGGCAGGGAACACAGGACATCGGATACCGCAACGATGTGCCCATCCTCTTCAACTGTCTCCCGTCGAAGGACGTGACCCTTCGCGTCGCGGATGAGAACGGCAGGCCGACCACCGCTTCCTTCATCATACGCGATCCACAAGGTCGCATTTACCCGGCGAAGACCAAACGCTTAGCCCCGGACTTTTCCTTTCACTCGCAGATTTATCGCGCCGACGGCGAGCAAGTGAGGTTGCCCGCTGGCGTCTACACAATCGAGTACACGCGCGGGCCTGAATACATCTCGCAGCAACAGACCCTGAGCGTCGGCAGAGGGCGAGGGACGCCGGAGGTGTGGAGGTTTCAACTGAAACGATGGATTAACCCGGCGACGCTCGGCTGGTATTCGGGCGACCATCATATTCACGCCGCCGGTTGCTCGCACTATGAGGCTCCGACGCAGGGAGTCCTTCCGAAGGACATGATTCGTCATATCGTGGGCGAGGCTCTGAACGTCGGCGATGTCCTCACGTGGGGGCCTTGTTACTACTATCAAAAACAGTTCTTTGAGGCGAAGGTCAACGAACTTTCGACCGCCGACAACCTGATGCGCTACGACGTGGAGATATCAGGCTTTCCCTCAAGCTTCAACGGACATCTGGCGCTGCTCGGCTTAAAAGATCAGGATTATCCGGGCACGCAGAAACTGGAGGATTGGCCCACATGGGACTTGCCGATTCTCAAATGGGCTCGGGCACAGGGCGGGGTGGCGGGGTTCGCGCATTCGGGCTGGGGTCTCGAAGTGAAGACCGACAAGCTGCCGAATTATGAGCTGCCGCCCTTTGACGGAATCGGGGCGAACGAGTACATCGTGGACGTGACGCATGATGCGGTGGATTTCATCTCGGCTGTGGACACGCCGGCCCACTGGGAGCTAAACATCTGGTATCACACCCTCAACAGCGGCTTTCGCACGCGCCTGAGCGGTGAAACGGATTTCCCCTGCATCTATGCCGAGCGCGTCGGCATGGGCCGCTCGTACGTCAAACTCGACGACCGTCTAAATTATGATGCGTGGGTGAAGGGACTGCGCGACGGGCGCTCCTACGTCTCTGACGGCAAGAGCCAGTTGATGGATTTCCGCGTCAACAATCTACTGGTCGGAACATTCGGAAGCGAAGTGAGACTGGACAGACCACAGACAGTGCGGGTCAACGCGAAGGTGGCGGCGATGCTGGACGCGAAGCCGAACGAGGCGCTCAGCTCTCGGCCACTTGACCAGACGCCCTACTGGGATGTCGAGAGGGCACGTATCAAGGGGACGCGCGAAGTCGCTGTCGAAGTGATCGTCAACGGGCAGCCGGTCGCTACCCGTCCGATCCTCGCCGACGGCACGCTGCGGGATATCACCTTTGACATCCGCATAGAGCGCAGCAGTTGGGTCGCGCTGCGAATACTACCCTCGTCTCATACGAATCCGATCTTCATTACGGTCGACGGTCAGCCGGTGCGCGCTTCGCGCCGAAGCGCCGAGTGGTGTCTGAAGGCCGTCGAGCAATGCTGGAAACAGAAGTCGCCGCAGATTTCCGCCAAAGAGCGCCCCGAAGCCGAACGAGCTTACGCGCACGCGCGCGCGGTTTACGCAAAAATAATTGCAGAATGTGCGGTTGATTAATTCGTTGGCCCAACGATTCATGAAGAGTCGAGAATTTCGCATGCTTCTCGAAAATTCTGATTGCGTTTTTTAGCGCGTAAATATACTATCACGCTGTTCCTAATTGAATGGGGCCGCAACCCTGTCATAGTTCTCCAACGTTACAACCAAACCTAAAACGCCACGCCATTTTTTTGTATCCCTTAAGGAGGCTCTATGAAGTGTAATGTCGGCTGGCGAACGCTATCTCTGGTCGGGCTCTTGTTAGCCCTGGCGTTCACCGCTTTCCCCCAGGACTTTCGTGCAACCTTGACCGGGCATGTCAGCGACCCTAACGGCGCTGCCATCGCCGGGGCCACAGTCACCGTCAGGAACTTACAAACCAACGAAGAAAAAACAGCAACCACCTCGGACGAAGGCAACTACACTGTGCCGTTCCTTCAGCCGGGAAGATACAGCGTGACTGTCGAAGCTGCCGGCTTCAATAAAGCGGTCAGCGATAACGTCGAGCTTCACACAGCCGACAAGGCGACGATGGATGTCGCTCTGGAAATCGGGCAGGTGACGACGACCGTCAACGTCGACGCCGAAACGCCGCTCCTTGAGCCCGACACTGGCTCGCGCGGGCAGACGGTCGAGAATATGCGTATTAACGAGTTGCCGCTCAACGGGCGCAACCCGATCATGCTGGCGACGCTCTCGCCCGGCGTGCAGTTCAACGGCAACCCGCAGTTCACGCGTCCGTTCGATAACGGCGACAACGCGAACTTCTCCGTCAACGGCGGGCTTAACCGTCACAACGAGTTTCTGCTCGACGGCGCGCCGAACAATGCTGTCACGGACGTGAACGGTGGCCGCACCTCAAGCAGCAACAACATCGCCTTTATCCCGACGCCGGATGCCACCGAAGAGTTCAAGGTGCAGACGAACGCTTACGACGCGCAGTACGGGCGCACCGGCGGCGGCATCATCAACGTCACCATCAAACCCGGCGGACGCGATTTTCACGGCACTGTCTACGACTTCGCGCGCCGTTATAAGTGGGACGCCAACAGCCTGCCCAGCAACGCACAGGGCAGGTTCGCTTCCGGCCCACTGGCCGGGCAGGAAGTCAGACCACGCTTTACGCGCGACCCCGTGACCAATGCCAATCTGGGCGGCCACAAGCTCGATCAGTATGGCTTTCTCATTTCCGGGCCGCTCCTGATTCCGCGTTTCGGTGAAGGCGGAAAGTGGCGCGTCAACGGCAGGGAGCGAAGCTTCTTCCTCGTCAATTTTGAGAACTACAGTGAGTACAGGCCGACGCCCGGGTTCAGTTCCGTCCCGACGCTCCTTGAGCGTCAGGGGGATTTCTCTCAATCCGGTGTCACCATCTATGACCCGCTGACATCGCGCGCCAACCCGGCCTTCAATCCATTGCTTCCGGTCTCGGCCACCAACCCGCAGTTCATACGCGACCCGTTCCCCGGCAACATTATCCCGCAGGTCGGCACTGTGGCCGGTTGCGGCGTGACGCGTAGCTGTATCAATCCGGTCGGGCAGTCGATTGTCAACGGATTTTCGTTGCCCAACGTCGGCGCTTCGACCCTCAGGTTCAATAACTTCGTCAATGCTCTCGGCAGCGATACGGACAACTACCATTCCCTGATCACTCGCGTCGATCATCAGTTCACCTCGAATCAGAAAGTGTTCCTGCGCTATGTGCATAGCCGCCGCGATCAGGTCGCGGTCGGCGGCAATAACCGCGAGGGATTGGGCGCGGACTATCAAGACCCGCTCTTGCGCGTCAACAACGGCGTGGTGTTGGATTACCTGAACACATTATCGCCCACCACCGTTCTCAATTTTCGCGTCTCTTTCAATCGCTTCCTGCAGGCTGCCTTCCGCCGTAGGTCGCAGCCTTTCGACGCGACCTCTCTGGGTTTCCCCGCATCTTTTCAGGCCGCGCGCCCGACTCCGATTGTGCCCAGAATCGCCTTTAACGATGTTTCCGGTATTCCGCAATTCGGTTCGAGAAACCCCAATTCCAACATCACCAACACGTGGGCTTTCCCGCTCAACGTGACGCACATCACCGGCAATCACACGCTGAGGTTCGGCGGCGAGCATCGCAGGTTTCAGGCCCACCAGTTGGGCGGCTCCTTCGTCTTCGGCGGCGGGTTCTTCTGTTTCACTCGCGAGTTCACCGTGCAAGACCCGATCAATAATTCCGGGGCTGGTGGACAGGGCAGCTCAATCGCAGCATTGCTGCTGGGTTATCCATCCGCTGGCGACTCAACCGACCCCAATCGCAGGTGTGATGATAATGGTACGGCTGGAACTTCCGTCAACAACGTCTCGCAACTCTCTTTCAAGTGGAACTACTACGCCGCCTACATACAGGACGACTTCAAGATCACGCCACGGCTTACGCTCAACGTCGGCCTGCGCTACGATTATGAGTCGCCTCCTGTCGAGTATCACAACCGGCAGAATCGCGGCTTCGCTCTCGGCACGGCGAGCCCCATCGCGTCGGCTGTGAAGACGGCGGCGACCGCCGCGGGGCTCACCGCCACGGATTGCCCGGCCTGCTCCAACGTCAACGGCGGACTCCTGTTTGCCGGTGTCAACGGTGAGCCGCAAGAGGCTTTCAGGAAAGATCGCAACAACTGGCAGCCGAGAATCGGCGTTGCCTATTCATGGAATGACAAGACAGTGCTGCGCGGCGGTTATGGTCTCTACTATTTCCCGCAGGCGGAGTACGGCGGCTCCACTGGCTTCAACATCGTCACTCCGTTCTCGACGATATTCGGCGGCGGCGTCGACGCGCTCATCCCGCGCACGACCCTGAGCAATCCTTTCCCGAACGGCCTGCAACAACCCATCGGCTCATCGCAGGGACTTCTGACACAGCTTGGCGGCGGCATCACCTTCGTCAATCCTGATCATGACATCCCGTACATACATGAGTACTCCTTCGGCGTACAGCGCGAGCTGCCCTGGAGGATGAAGCTGGATGTCTCTTATGTCGGCAGCCGCACGCGCGGCATCCTGTCGGGCGATCAACAGAGCGGCGGCGGACGTAATCTCAATGTCCTTTCGCCTGCACAGCTCGCCGCCGTCCGCGCAAACGGGACGTTCTACAGCGCGCAGGTGACGAATCCCTTCGCCGGGCTGATTCCCGCCAACGGGACGTTTAATGCGCCGACCATCACGCGCCTGAACCTGCAATTTCCTTTCCCGCAGTTCGGCACTAACGCCGTCAATATCGTCGGCGAGAATGTCGGCAAGCTCTGGTACGACTCGGCTCAGGCCAGCCTTGAGAAGCGCATGAGCGCTGGATTGATACTGGTCGCTTCCTACACCTTCTCGAAGACGCTCGGAGCGTTGAACTTCCTGAACAGTCAAGACCCTGCGCCGCAGAAGGCCGTCGTTGATTTCGATTCGACGCACGTGCTGGTCTTGAGCGGCGTCTATCAACTGCCCTTCGGCAACGGTAAGAGATTCTTCACCAACGCCGGTAAGGTCTCGAACCTGTTGTTCGGCGGATGGGAGTACACCTGGATTGCAAACTTCAGGTCAGGCAGGCCCATTCCTCTACGCACCTCGGATATAGATTTGATCGCAGACCCGACGCTGGAAGATTCCAGCTTCGACAGGTTCTTCAATAACTGCGTGCGACAGTTGGACGGCACAAGCCGCAGGCCCAACTTAGCGGGCACAGCTTTTGAGACCTGCTCCGACCCAGCATGGGCCATTCGCCCCGCCAATACTCTGGCGAACACGCCCTTCAGGCTGCCGAATCTTCGTGAGCCCTGGGCTCCTATCTTCGACATGTCGGTCAACAAGACCTTCCAGATTTACGAGAACGTCAAGGTACAGTTTCGCGCGGAGGCCTTCAATGCCTTTAACACTCCGCTCTTCAGCGGCCCTGATTCCGGCAACGGGCCAGGCAGCTTAAACTTTGGCCGCGTCGTCCCGCAGAACAGTGTGAGAAACGGAAATAACTTCCGCACTGTCCAGCTGGGCATCAAGTTCTACTTCTAACGAACCGCGCGCCAACGCTTCCAGAAGGGCTCTCCTGATCTTTCAGGAGAGCCCTTCTGCTATCTTCCTTCTGCTATCTTGACGGTGTGCGTGATGCGAGGGTAAGGCGTATCTCTCGCTCTCCTGTTTTGTCGCCGAAGCTCGCGCGCGACACGCGCAGGAGACCACGGCTGTAGGTGTAAGAGGATGTGGGCAACTCCCGGCCATCTATTTCCAGCTTTGACGGAGCCTGATCGAGCCACGCGCCGAAATCCCCCGCTTCGCGCAGGAGTACCGTGACCCTGTTCGCTTCTCTCTTCTGAGAGACGACCGCTGCCGGGCCAAGATACTTGTCCAGCAGGCCGAAGACAGCCACGCCCTGATTGACGGGCACAAGCGTGAAGAGGTCATAGCCGAAGCCGTCGAGGCTAAACGGCAGGCCCGATTGTTTCGCGTCAAGCAGCGAGGCCGAGCCGCTGCTGCGCCGGTAAACCGCCACGGTCGTGTGTACATTCACTCCCGTGCCCGGCAAGCCTTCCGCGTCCGTGAGGTTGATTTTCCCCGCGACACTCTGAGCGCTCTTGTTGACGTTGAAGGCCGCGACCATTCCGGCAGAGAGTCCGGGGCGCGTGACGAGCCCGAAGACTTTCAACGCCGTGGGCTCAAGCGCGACATCGGTTAATAGAATATCGCGCGTCACCTGTCCCGGCTCGTCCAGCATCAACAGCCTGCCGTCGGAATAGGCGAGCGGGCGCACAAGGTCTGCGCATTCAAGGCCCGGCTTATCCGTGATGTAAACGGGGCCGCCGCTGATGGCACGTGCGACGGCGTGATACGCGCCGTGCGGGTCGTGAGACTGAAACATGTCCCAGTCTGGATAGGCGAAGTTCGAAGTCCAGTAGGCGTTGTAGGCGTTGTAGTACGTGTGCTCCTTGGCGTTCTGCGGCATGTCCGGCAGATAGTCGTCGCTGTTCCGAGCGATATTCGAGGTGCGCCAGTTGTAAGCGTTCTCCAGAGACATCTCCATGCAGTTGATGACATTGAGCCCGGCGGAGCGCCCGCCGTCAGCGGGATTCGCGTCGCTGAAATATTTACTGGCGGCTTCCTGAAAGTTGCGATGTTGGCCTCCGCCCGAAGCGAAGAGCGGCATCAGCCCGTTGGTGAACTTGATATTGTTTCCCTGCCCGTCAACTTTGACAAAGTCGAATCCCCACTCTTTCAAGTTGCGATACCATTCCGCGTAAAAACTTTCACCCTTACCGTCGCGCGGGTCGGGCAGTGCTTTGCCGTCGAGGCCCTTGAAGAGTTGGTGAGCGCGACCTATCTCCGAATCGCTGTCCACGCCAGACCAGTAGCCCTGAAAGGTATGCCAGACGCCGATGTGAGCTATGTGATACTGCTCGCGTAAGGTGTGGGCCAATCCTGAGAGATCACCGGGGAATTTCTTCGGGTCTGCGTTGAACCTGACGAGCTTGTCCTCCCTGATACTCAGCCAGCCGTCGTCAACCAGCACGAAGCCGATGGGAATCCCTTTGTCCCTGAGCGAGCGCACGCTGCTCAGAACCTTCTCTTCCGTCACGCTATGCTCGTAGGCATTCCATGAGCACCAGCCGAGCCAGCGGAAAACTTCCGGGTAACTCTTTTGCCAGCGCAGCCGTCCGTATTGATCGCTGGCTGAAAATGCCTTCGCGTAGGTCTCACGCGGAAGTTTATACGGGTCGCCTGATGCTGCGTAGGCGAACAGCGGAACACGGCGCGGTGAAAACTTCGGGTCATAGCTCGACGAAGCGATGCGAAACTCGTAGCGGTAATTGATTTCCGAGACGCCCACCTCACCTATCATCCCGTCGCCCGCCAGCGGAACCAGCAGGTGATAATCATCGCCCTGAATCTGTCGCCACAAGAGCAGCTGGTTGGAGGTAGACAAAAGCCTGTAGTCGGAGATGAAAGCCGGGGCTGTCCAGTAGAGCTTCAGTCGCTTTAAGGCCATGCCGCGCGAAAAGCCGTCGAGGCTCATGAGAAGCTGCACGCCCTCTCTGGCAGCCAGCGCAGGCCCTTTATAATCCAGCGACGCGATGATGATGTCCGGCTCAAGATAGCGTTGTATCTCCAGCACGGCGTAGATCGAGTCAGGGCGTGCGGGCTGCGGCGAGCCGCCGGGTTTCAGGCGATAGCGGCTGCGCTCGTACTTTCCGGTCTTGTCCGTCCCCGTCTCCTGTCCGGCCAGCTCAAGCTCGCCCGCCAGCGAAGAGTCGTCGGCAAAACGCAGGCGCAGCTTCATCCCTGAGATGACAGCTCCGAGAGGCGTCCTCACCTGAAGCACGCCCTTCTCAAGCGAGAGGCTGAGAGGCACAGCCGCTTGATTGCTTTCTACGGCGGGCGAGCTTCCACGCGGGCCGGCTCGCGTTGCGAAATCTCCGGCCCGGCCTGAATCAGCATTGAACACGACGAGCAAAAACAGAAACGAAATCAAAAGCCGTTTGATCTTCATTCAGCGTCCCTCTATAAGTGCAAGGTTGGCCCATGATGCGCTCTGGGCCAACATCGCAGTATCTCTGATTCGTAGGTCTATGATATAAACATACCACGAATCGCAACGCGCGCACCTGCCAAATTAATGATCTGAAAATCGACCCGTAGCCTGAAAGAATGAGATGAAAGAGAGAACATACGTCCCGCTCGTCCTGCTGCTGCTCTTATCCGCAATTAACATTTACGCGCAGGATTCGAAGCCATCAGTGGATGTTTCCACAGCGCAGCAGCATCACTTGATGCCCGTCCCCGCGTCTCTACGTTTCCTGCCCGGAAAGCTCCCGGTCAATAATTCTTTCACCGTGGCGGTGAAGAGTTTTAAGGACGCGCGCTTGCAGGCGGGCATAGAGCGCGCCGTCAGGAGGTTGGAAGACCGCACCGGATTCGCGCTCTCGCATAACTGGTCTGGCGACCCGGCAGCCGCCACGCTCGTCATAGAATGCCTTGGGCCGGGGCAGGCCGTCCCCTCCGTTGACGAGGACGAGTCGTACACGCTGGAAGTCTCTGCGAGGCAGGCTGTGCTTAAGGCCCGGACTGTGGTCGGCGTGCTTCGCGGGCTGGAAACATTCCTGCAACTTCTGGACGGTGATCGCGGCGGCTACTTTCTTCCGCTCGCGCAGATTCAGGACAAGCCGCGTTTTCCATGGCGCGGGCTGCTCATAGACGTGTGCCGTCACTGGGAGCCAATAGAGGTCGTCAAGCGCAATCTGGACGGCATGGCCGCCGTCAAGCTCAACGTGCTGCACCTGCACCTGACGGAGAATCAGGGCTTTAGAATTGAGAGTCGCAGGTATCCGAAGCTTCACCAGCAGGGCTCCGACGGGCTCTACTATACGCAGGAGCAGATTCGCGAGCTGATAGCCTACGCGCGTGATCGCGGCATTCGCATCATTCCCGAATTCGACATCCCCGGACACACGACCTCGTGGCTGGTGGGCCACCCGGAGCTTGCCAGCGCACCCGGCCCATACCAGATAGAGCGAAAATACGGCGTCTTCGATCCCGCGCTCGACCCGACGCGCGAGGAGGTCTACAAGTTTCTGGACAAGTTTCTGGGAGAGATGGCCGCGCTCTTCCCGGACGCTTACATGCACATCGGCGGAGACGAGGTGACGGGCAAGCACTGGCGGCTTAACCCGGAGATTCAAGCCTTCATGCAGAAGAAAGGGTTGAAGGATAAGCACGCGCTGCAAGCCTACTTCAACCAGCGGGTCTCGCAGATTCTACAGAAGCACGGCAAGAAGATGGTCGGCTGGGACGAGATACTGCACGCCGACTTGCCGAAGAACACCGTCATACAGTCATGGCGCGGGCAGAAGGCTCTGGCCGAAGGCGCAAAGCAGGGCTACACGGGCATCCTCTCGAACGGCTATTACCTTGACCATCTGTTCCCGGCGGCAAAGCTTTATGCGGTTGACCCCGTGCGCGCCGATAGCGGCCTGACTGCCGAAGAGGAGGCGCGTATCCTCGGCGGCGAAGCCTGCATGTGGGGCGAATACGTCGGCCCGGAAAATATCGACTCGCGCATCTGGCCGCGCATGGCCGCCGTCGCCGAGCGGTTCTGGTCTCCGCGCAGCGTCACGGATGTTAATGATATGTACCGCCGGCTGGCCGTCGTGAGCGTACACTTGGAAGAGTTCGGGCTCACACACGAGTTGTACGCCGACAGGATGCTCAGGCGTCTTGCGGGAAGCCGGGAGGTTGAGCCCTTAAGGACGTTGGCGGGCGTGGTTGAGCCGCTGAAGGGTCTCGGGCGTGAGAGGGTAAACCCGATCACACAAATGACGCCGCTGACACGGCTGGTGGATGTCGCCGGGGCGGACAGCCGTGCGGCGCGACAGTTCTCGTTAATGGTCGAGGCGCTGCTTGGTGATGCTCCGCGCTTCTCCCTCTACCGCGACGGCATAGAGAATCTTTTGCTTGAGTGGCACAAAGTTCATCCGACGATTTACGCCATGGCCGACAAGTCGCCGGTCATGCGGGAAGCCGAGCCGCTCGCCAGAGATCTGTCGGACTTGAGCGCCTCCGGGCTGGAAGCCCTCGGGTATCTTTCGCAGGGAGTCGTGCCCTACGACGGCTGGCGCGACCAGAAGCTAGCCTTGATTGAGAAGGTCTCCAAAACCAAATCGGAGGTGGAATTCCCAATCCTGCCGACCGTCAGGCAATTGGTCATAGCCGCCTCCGAGATTCCACAACTCAGAACCATGTCGCCCGCCGAGTGGAAAAGCCACGTCACCGCGCTCGCCAGCGACAATAATAAAAAGTAGTTGCAGTGACAAAGATGGAAGGTGAGATATGCAGTTAGCAGCGCCAAAAGTCTCGGGGGGCATTGTCAGTCAAACACCTGCCCGAGACCTTTGGCCATACTGACCTTTCTTTGTCACTGCAACTTTGTATAAAACTCACCGCGACGGTTCAGGCTCGCTCTCCATGCCGTCGTTGAAGGAGGGCGGAGCTGCCGAAGGGGCTGTGGCCCAGCGGGTGTTCGGCGTGCTGCCGAGCTTGAACTGTAGGGTCGCGCCTTTGGCTATCACTTCGTAAGGCAGCCATGTGCTGTCGTATGGTTTGCCGTTCAGTCGCAGTTCCTGAACGTAAGGCGCGCGCGCCGTCGCTCCCTCTCCCGTAATCTTCAACCGCCTGCCGTCTTTCAGCCGCACGGTAATAGCAGGGAAGAGGGGGCTGTTGATACTGAAGCCGCCGACGCCCGGTATGATCGGATAAAGGCCCATGGCCGCGAAGACGATCCATGCGGATGTCGCGCCCAAATCATCATTGCCGGGTATTCCGCCCGGAGTGGCTGTGAAAAGCTCAAGCAGAGCGCGCCTCGTGATCGCCTGCGTTTTCCATGGCTGGCCCGCGTAATTATAGGCCCACGGCACTGCGAAGACGGGCTCGTTGCCGATGAAGAAGTAGGGGCGGTCCGGCCCGGCATTCAGCTCCGTGAAGAAGCTGTCGAGACGTTTGATGACAGCCTCGTTTCCGCCGATGCGGTCAAAGAGCGCACGCATGTTGTGCGGAATCATCCATGTGTACTGAACAGCATTGCCTTCAACATAGCTCTTATGACTCTCCGGCCTCCACGGCAGGTTCTTATCGTAGAGCATCGCTTTGAAATCGAAGCCGGGGAGCCATGAGCCGTCGGCCCAGCGCCCGCGTATGTAGCGCCTCTCGGGGTCGAAGATTTTCGTCCACCACTGCGCGCGGCGCATCATCGCGGCGTAAGTCTCCATGTCGCCGTGCGCTCTGGCGAACTGCGCGAGCGAGAAGTCCGCGATCTCGTATTCGAGCGCGACCGAGGGCGAGCCGCGCAGCCCCTTCTGCTCCATCGGTATGTAGCCGTACTTGAGAAAGTCTGCGAGCCCCGGTCGCTCCGGGTAGGTCTTCGATTTCGTCTCAGGGTCGGTCGCTCCTTTGATCATCGCCCGGAGAGCCGCGCGCGTGTCGAAGTCTCTAGCGCCCAGCGCATAGGTGCTGGCGATGATGGGCACGGCGGGGTCGCCGTACATCGCCCCGCTCTCGTCATTGGCGACGGGCCAGATGGGCAAGCCCCCGCCCTGCTCCGCATCCCCGACTAAGGAT
The DNA here is from genome assembly GCA_036389675.1 of Pyrinomonadaceae bacterium. GTDB lineage: Bacteria > Acidobacteriota > Blastocatellia > Pyrinomonadales > Pyrinomonadaceae > DASQYE01. The sequence goes on along the minus strand of DASVWI010000021.1, from coordinate 212,248 downwards.
TGCGCCATGTCGCTCGCTTCTTTCGGAAACAGGAACGCGATCAAAGGGCTCTCCGAGCGGTAGATGTCCCAGCCCGAAAAGTTCGTATAGTGCCTGTAGCCGCGGGCCTTGTGAAGGCGATCATCAAAGCCTATGTATTCGCCGTTGGCATCGCTGAACAGATTCGGATGAAGCAGCGTGTGATAGAGCGCCGTGTAAAAGACCTGCTTTTCGGCGGTCGTTCCGCCGCTCACCTCGATTCGTCCGAGCGCCTCGTTCCAACCAGCTTGTGCCCGCCCGCGCGCTTCTTCGACATCCCACCCCGGATTCTCCGCACGCAGATTCGCGAGGGCGTTCCGTGTGCTCACATAAGAGATGCCGACGCGCATCCCCAAGTCCCTGTCGGCGGTCGTGTCGAACGTCACGTAAGCGCCTGTCCGTGCCCCTTTGACTCGACGCGAGCCGGGCACAAGTTTTGATTCTTCCCAGATTCCAGTCGCTTTGAAAGGGCGGTCAAACTCCGCGACAAAGTAGAGCCTGTATTTATTTCGCGTCCCGCAAAAGCCGCCGCTCGTGACTGAGCCGCTCAACTGCCGATCACTCGTCAACTCGACTTCAGCGTCAGTCACACCCGTCGCATTGCGACCAGCGTTGACGAGCATGGTCGCATCCGTCGAGGACGGATAGGTGAACGTCCCCAGGCCCGTGCGCTCCGTGACAGAGAGCTTCACTTCGACGCCTGTTTCGAGCGCCACTTCGTAATAGCCGGGCGAGGCTTTCTCTTTAGCGTGAGAGAATTTCGCCAGGTAAGCATCGGGCTCGGACGCGGGGGAAACCCTGACCTGCCCGACGATGGGCATGAACGGCACATCGCCGAAGACCGGGCAGCCCGGCCCGCTCAGGTGCGTGAGGCTGAAACCACGAATCGCCGTGTCCGCGTAAAGGTAGCTGCCGCGCTCATCCTTGCCGAACCCTTTCTCCGTGTCAGGACTCCATTGAATCATGCCGAAGGGCATGGTGGCTCCCGGAAAGGTGTTGCCGCTGCCGTTCCCCCCAAGGTAATCCTTAAACGGCGCGTTCGCCGTTCCAATAAACGGATTGACATACTGCGCCGGATTGAATCTCTGAGCGGTACTCGAAAGAACAGCGGCGCGAGCCCCGCCGGGAGGCGATGCCACAGCGCCGAGCAAATTCACTGACGCCAGCATCACCGCCAGGGCGAGGGCGAAAAATCTCCTGAACATCATTTTCTCCACCAATCAAGCAGGTCAGTACCGCCTAAGGTCTCGGGCGGGTCTGCAATGTTGAGTACCCGCCCGAGACCTTAGGCGGTACTGACCTTTATTTACGAATGGCACGCTTAAGCGGGCGCAAGCGTGCCGCGTCCGCGGGGTCAGTCGCACGCTCAGCCCCCTTCTCTAACCAGTTTCGGGCGAGCCTGCGGATTGCCTCAACGTCATGGCCGCCGACGCCCATCAGCGAATAGAAGGCCCTTCGCTCCGTCTCCTGATCGGGTAAGCTCCACAGGTCCAGTCCGAAGGGAGCGAAATGGCTGGGGTAGCGTTTGTATGATTCGTCGTCCACGTCATGCGCCTGACTGTTGAGCCACCCGATGGGCCAATGATCCCACGAGAGCGAGCGCCACCCCCACCCGCCAGTGCTTTTGTCGGAATGCTCCTTGAGCCTCGTCGTTTCGTGGGCGAAACCGGAATCGTCGCCGATAACGAAAAACGGCGAGCCGTCCATGAGCGGTATGATGGCGGCCACACCGCGCGCGTCGTCTATCTCCTTCCATGGCGCGCCCGTGCGCCGCGATGTGCCCGCAAACGGGCGATTCGGTTTGCGCTCCCGCTTCCAGAAGATATCGACGCGCGCCTTTGAGAACGCGTCCACGCCGACGAAGGCTCGGCTCTCGCCCGTCGAAGGCTCGTGCGCCAGCACGTCGAACCACAATTTTCCGACCGGGCTCATGGCGATCAATTCAATCGGCTCGCGCGCATAGCCACGAGTATCTCCGGGCATCAGCGAGTAATACTGCTGGCGGCGCAGGATCAGCCCGTTGGGGAAGGCCCAGAAGTCTTCGACGCCGCGAAAGGCCGCAGCCCCGGTTTGCATATTCACGCCCATGTAAGTCCAGCGCACCCAGACGCGCCGTGGGCCGCTCTCGATTATCTCTACGAAACTGTTCTGCTCCTTGCGCCCGGGATTATTGAACAACTCGGCCCAGCCCTGATTGCCCTCGAAGAACTGGTAGGAGAGGGCCGCGCCCGACGGCATTTCAAACCATGGGCAATAGCTGGCCTCGTGAGAAAAGACGAAGCGGTAATCGAAATCTTTCCAGAAGATGATGAAAGCCTTCTTCGGATTAATGTCGGCGTGGGGCGGTGAAGGGAAATCGCCCGCGTAATTTCCGAACACGTAGTCGGAGACTTCCAATACGGACACCCCGGCGCTCCTCATACGCTTCAGCTCAGACATAGTGACGGGCTTCTGTATACGAAAGATCGAGTCCACCGTGCGGCTTTGCGCGGCGACCGCGTGTGCCCCGAGGAGCAAAAGTAAGACGGCTATGCAGACTCTCATCGTCTGCCGCGTGATTGACGTATGACCGCTGAGCCTCATCCTACTTTACACTCCGTTCCAGCGTGTCGTAGAGGGGTCGGGCCTCTCTGACCTGCTCTCCTTCGTCCGATGCGGTGACGGCCATGATGCGTATCTTCTCGTCACGCGGCAGCGTCAGAGACTTCGCGCCGGGCGGAAGCTCAATCGCGTATGCGAACAGGTAGGAATAGGCGTAGGGCACGCTCGCACCCGTCATGGTGTGATGATGCGAGGCGAACCATGCCAGAGGCGCACGCTTTATAAAGCCGGGCTTAATGCCCGTCATCTCGGCGTAAGGGTCAATGCGTTTCTGCGGGGTCGCAGGGTCGACGGGATTGTTCGGCGGAACGCGAACCTCCCTCTCAATCCATTGCCTGTTATCCCACTGACCAATGAAGCCGCCCCAGTTCTGTATCGTCAAATCAAAGCCCCGCGCGCCGACACGGAAGGTGGCTTGCCGGTCGCCGTCCGCCGAGGCCGCCAGTATATATAGTCGCTTGAACTTGCCGGGCGGCAGATTGATCGTCTGTCCGGCTGCGACCAGCGCGTTCGGCCTGCCGCCGCCTGTCGGAGCTAAGCGGAATCGTATGCCCGCGTAGGAGATTTCGGCGGGCAGCATTTCGGCTGGCAGGCTGCGCCCCATCGCGTCGAAACCGCCGACCGCTCTCGCCTCGTGCTGGCTGGCCGCGGAAAGATCATACGGCAAGTCGACCGGGAGCGATTGAGGGACGCCGAGCTTCACGCGCGACGGCGCAAGCCTGAGCGCAAAGGTGCGAAGCTGGTATGGGCCAAAGTCGGTCACAAGCGCGCCCTTTGCGACAACGGCGTTGCCGATTGGCTGCTCCTGCCCGTTGACTTCGCGCGCGCTCACGACGGGTGCGGCCAGCCGTAGCTGGACGCTGCGCGCCGGTCTGCCGTCCAGTTCTACCAAGCGAACGATCACCTCATCGCTCTCCTCGGCCCGCTTGAAAGCCAGCACGCGCACGCGGCTGTTATTAACCCTCAGCATGGAAAAACTCTTGCCGAGCCTTCCATCATGGTGCGGGCTTTGAAATGCTATCAGCGGTTGGTTGAGACGCTGGGCCTGCCAATCAGTCTGCTCACGCCTCCAGTCGCCCGCGTGGCCCGCCAAACCGTAAACGAATTCGTGATGGCCCCAGTCCTGCGATGTCTGGTCGTGATAATCCTTCGCGTTGCCTGCGCCAAGACCGGGCGTGTAGAGCAAGGTCAGGCGCAGAGTGTTGTCGTCCGGTTTGTCCGAGCCATACTTGCAATCCGATAACACGGTCACGCCATAAGCACCGCCCTTGTCCGTCAGATCAAACCACTGGTGAGACGGAACTTCGAACTTGCGCTCGTCGTTGTTGCCACGCTCGACCGTACCGACATCCCAGTTATAAGTTGCCAGGGGGTTCGAGGCCGTGAGCGGAAATGTAGCCTTCAGAGAAGCCGCGCCCGTCTTCCAATCAATGCTGTTGGCGAACTCCACGCACCTGCCCGCGCCGCCCGCGGCGAGACGAATCGTCTGGACGAAGGTTGAGCCTTCCGTCTCGCGCGACACTTCTAGGGCGACGCGCACCGGGCCATTCTCGACGATGCGAATCCGGGCCGGCCCTTCTATGTAGCCGCGCGGCGGCTTCTGCCTGTCGGCCCAGTCCATGTTCCATGCGGGCCAGTCGCGCGGCCTCTCCGTCTGAAACGCCAGACGCACAGGAGCCTTGAGCAACTCCTTATCAAGCGTCTTGTCGAAGATGCTCAATACATCACCGCTGCCGTCAACTTTCAGACGATAGTGTGCGTTTTCCAGCGACGACTCCGTAACCCTGAGCGGCGAATCGGCAGTGTGAGGTTCGGCATCGGCGGCCCGCACATCGTAGACGGCGTAGCCCACGGAAGGCGCGCGGGCGAGAAACAGAATCTGCGCGGCCCCATCTTTCTCGCCCACCAGTTGCGCGGGCACTTCGCCTCCTTCTTCATCGAAGACGCGGACTCCCTTCGGCACTCCGCCCGCGAATAGGACGGAGGCTTCGACCACATCCTCGCGCGCGATGTTCAAAGGATTATAGACCGTCAGGGCCGCGCCCCTGCCACGCGTGTCCAGCCCCGAAGCAATCGCTTCCGTCGCGCTCGTTAACACCCCGGCGAACTGGTTCATGGCGATCACGTCGTCATTCCAGGAGAACTCGAAGGCTTTCGGCGTGGCCGTGCCCGGCAGGATGTCGTGAAACTGCCCGCCCATCACGAGCGTCCACGCGTTGTTCAAACGCTCAAGCGGATAGGGCCTTGCTCCCAGCCAGGCGGCGGCGACGGATGCGCGCTCGGCGGCGTCTGCCAGCAACTCGTTATGACGATTCCAACGCTTCTGAAATGTTTGCGACGAGATGGAGCCGGCGGAATGGTTGGTCAACAAAAGCTCGCCCTTGTAGCGCGGCAGCCGCTCCATTTGCTCCGGTTTGATGTTCAGAAACATCTGCTCGGCGGTGGTTGAGAGGACGCGCACAGGCCCGTCGCCCACCCTGACCGGTTGGCCCACGGCATCCACCGGCGGGATGACGGGCGGCGGCGGCGGGATGACAGTCATCTTCTTTCCCACGACCGCGTCCAACATCTTGACGGCGAACTCGCGCGGAGACCCGCCTTTGTCGCCCGTGCCGTAATAGCAGTAATCGGCGAACAGACCGCTCACCTCGCCGTTGCGCTGGATACGTCTGGGCCAATCAACCGGGGTGTAATCGACAGTGGGGTTTGCGGCGGAGGCGGGCGGGCTCTTGCTGTAATCCTCGCGCACGTTGCTGTCATAGGGTCGCGGATTAAATGCCGCGATGACGCCGCGCCCGTCCGCGCCTTCCCAGATGCCGACGTTGAAGGGAACACCGGGCGGCGTCCTCTCAGGCGAGTTTGGCCCACCAACCGGCGCGGCTGAGCCCCATGAGAGTTTCTGCGTCGAGAATCCTTTGATGCCCATGTGCGAGAGGATGGAGGGCAGAGAGGCCGGGAAGCCGAAACTGTCCGGCAGCATGTATTCCGCGCTCGTTCGTCCGAACTCGTGACGAAAATACTGCGAGCCGTAAAGAATCTGCCTGACGAGCGATTCGGCTGAAGGCCCGAGAGCATCGCTCTCTTCCATCGCAGAGCCGGAAGGGAACCAGCGCCCCATCATTACATACTGCTTGAGCCGCGCGTAATCCCTGGGCCAATACTCCTTCATCATGCGATAGCGGTTGGCCCCGCTGAAGTTGAATATATAGCTCGGGTACTTCTCAAAGAGCGCGAAGTTATCCTTCATCGTATTCGGGAGAAACTCATTGATGACCTGCGGATACTCCCAGCGCCACTGCGTATCAAGGTGCGCGTAGCCGACCACGTAAACGGTCGGGTCTTTACTCAAGTCAGGCGCGCTCTCCCGCGCCCGTGACTGGGCCAGAGCCCCGCCCGCCACAATCGAGCAGACAAGTAAAAGCGCCAGCAATCGTTTCGTGCCTGACATCATTTGATGATTATTCCTCAGCATGATCTAACGCGCGCTCTCCACCGTGATGGTCGCGCCGCGCACGTTCCAGCCCGTCAACCAGACCTGCAACTCGCCGTTGCCCGCGACGCCTGCGGGCACGTCCACCGTAATGCTGTGTCTCTCTCCCGGAAGCATAGAGATGAAGTTGTCGCTCTGATAGGCGGGCAGCAGTCGCCTCCGTGTGGCCGCGTCGCGCAGAGTCACCTGTGTCGCCACAGCAATGCCCCGACTCCTGTTCGTCAGCGTCACGCTCACGCGCGTCCAGCCCGCTTCAGTCTTCCGGCTGGCCGAGCCATCAATCTCGACCCCTTTCATGTCGTTGAGCTTTCGATAGCCTGCGGGCTGTGCGGCGTGCCAGTAGAGATTGTCTGAGAGTATCTGGCCGCGCTCGTCTCGCAGGATGAGCTTGATGAAGATGATGCTGTCCTTTGCCTGCTCCGGCACGTCTATGCGAAACCCCTCAGCCGCCGTGTTCGCCTCTACCGATACCTTCTGCTCTCGCCTGTCAAGCTCTTCGCCTGTGGACGAGAAGACGCGGGCGCTCAAAGTCAGATTTGGCAGGGGACGCGGCGTGTTGTTTACGACGGCGGCCTCCATGCCCGGCAGATTGAGCTGAACGTGCAGCGGCTCGCACGCTTTCTTAATGCCGTAGAACGCGCCGTGGGTCGAGTAGTCGGAGCTGTACATCTGCCATACCATGCTCGGCCACGCCGGGTGCGTCATCCACATCAATCGTCCGCTGTTCGGATTCCACAGGTGGGCGTTGAAGCCCTCGAACATCGCCCGGTGGCTGACGTAATTTATCATCTGGGCCTTGCGGTCGAAATCATCCAGACTGGTCGGTGGGCCGAGTTCTTCGTCCATCGCCTTCAGAAAGGCCGTCACTTCCTGTCCGCCCTTCGCGTGCCAGTCGTGATAGGCCCACGCATCGCTCGGAGGCCAGGCGTCGGGTGCTGACAGCATCGCTCGCATCGTGTCGGCAGAAGGAGGTGAGGGCAGCCCTATCTCTGTGGAGAAGCCACGCCCGCGTCGTGTGTGAAAACTCGACGGCTCTCCGTAATTCCACGGGCCGCTGTCCTGCAAGTTGATGCTGCGAGAGTTCGGTATGTAGTAGCGCGCGCCGTCCAGCGAGCGCACCAGCTCGTCCAGCCCTTCGTTGATAATGGGCGGGGGCACGCCTTCGTTGCGCCCGCACCAGATGGCAATCGACGGATGGTTGCGAAACCGCGTGATGGTGTCGCGCGCGTTGGCGATAAAGAGCGCGGGGTCGTCCGGCTCAAGATTCCAATCCTGCGTCGAGAGCCAGAAGTCGTTCCAGACGAGGAGGCCGTATTCGTCCGCCAGCTCGTAAAAGACCTCCTCCGTATTCTGGCCGGCCCAGTTGCGTATCATCGTCAGGTGAGCGTCGCGGTGCAGACGGAAGAAGGGCTCCATGCGTTCGCGCGTGACACGTTTGCGTGAATCGTCCAGACCCCAGTTGCCGCCCTTGCACGCGATGCGTACGCCGTTGACGCGGATAATCATAAACGGCGAGGCGCGGCGGTCTTCCACCGGGCGGATGCTCGCGGACTCTTCGCCGCCGGGCGTAAGCGAGGCGACCCATCCTTCAGCCGACTCGATGATTCCCTCGTGACTCACGTTGACGACGCGCTGGCGCGCAGCGAGGCTCGCGACCGATGGCACGAACTCGACGCGGCGCAGACGGCCCTCCCTGTCCATCAGGGTTAGCTCATAACTCAGCTCGCGAATGCCAAAGCGCAAGCTGGTGCTGTCGGATTCGCCCGCGCCGGTAGTCGTAAACTTTACCTTCAGGTGATACAACTCCGGGCGGCCATAGCCGTTGGGCCACCAGAGCCTCGGCTCTGTGACGTTCAGTTGCGGAAAGTCCGACGGCGACAGGCTCACGTCCGTCTGGCCCGGCGCGACAAGGATTCGACGCCGAACCGTGACGCCCTCGAAGGCGGCTTCGAGCTCACCCGCGACGGGCTTCGGGGAATCATTCCGAAGAGGCACGTCGAGAGTGATGCCGGCGCGCGTCGTGTCCGGCAGGGGAAGACGTGTGACGACATGCACGTCGCCGATCTTGACCGCCCCTGTGGCCCGAAGCGTGACCTCTTGCCAGATGCCTGTGTTACGGTCGCGGACTCCCGGTATCCAGTCCCACCCTTCCGTACAGATGAAAGTTGGCCCATCGAGACACATCACGCCGCCGTTCGGGCCAGGCCCGGCTTTGATCGATTGCTCGTGCGGGATGCCGGGATGAGGCGGAGGCGAAACACGAACCGCGAGGGCGTTGGGCCTGCCCGCGACGACAACCCCGCTCACGTCGAACTCGCCGCGCTTGAATGCGCCCCTGACCGCGCCAAGAGGTTTTCCGTTCAACCACACTTGAGCCGAGTAGTTGATGCCGTGCAGGGTAATCGTCAGGCGGCGGTCTTTGAGCGATGCCGGGGGCGTGAACTCGGTTCGATACCAGTAGTCCTGCTTGTTGAGGGTTTCGGGTATCGCAAGGTTGTTCAATCCATAGTCAGGGTCTGGATAGACGCCGCGGTCGACGAGCGTGGTCAGCACCGTGCCGGGAACAGTCGCGTCCATCCAGCCCGTCGTCTTAAACCCCACCAGCGAAATGCTGGAGCCGTCCGCGCCTGCTTTAGCCGCTTCGACCAGCCGCCATCCGCCCGCCACTGCCCATTCGCCCGCGCCGCGCGGAGCAAGCCGCGGCTCGTTCGTCGTCATGGGCCGTGGCTTTGTCATTGGCGGCTCGGTCGAGGATTTGGGAAGGGTTGAGGGTTCTTGCGGCGCGCGCAAGCCGTCCTGTCCCTTGGTCTGGATGGGCCATGTTTTCGAGGCCGCCTCGAATGACATTAAGTCCAGATTCTTACTCCGGGCCAACAGCGCGCGGACTTCCTGCGGCGTAAGAGCGCGCGGCAGCAGAGTGAAACCGGCGATCTTGCCCGAGAAGTGAGCGGCGTACGTCCACGGCATGGCGACGGGCGCAAGGTGAATGACAGGGGCCGCAGGGTGTAACTCTAATTTTCCGGCAGAGACCTCGTACCCATCCGTATGCACGAACAGCCCGTCGTCATCGTAATTGGCGAGCAGGAACTGCCATCTGCCGGGAGTAATCTTCGACTCCGTATAGACGCCGCTGCTGCCCGACCAGAAAGAGATGCGATTAGCCTGCTGCACGACGAAGAAGCGCTGCGTGCCGGGCTCGCCCATCGGCTCACCGAAACCGGCTATCACCGTGCTGTCTTTGATGGGAGCGTCGCTCTTAATCCAGCAATACATGGCCCACTTATGATCGGCTTGAAGCGCGCCGTCATCGGGGCTCAAAGGCTTCTTCAACCCCAGGCCCGCCGGGATGAAGAGGCCGTTATAAGGGCCGTAGACAGCGTTCTGTGCAGGCCCGCTTTGCAGGGCGGCTGAAAGGATGAGTAGAGATGTTAGCAGGAGAAATGGTTTACAGGTCATCTCGAAGCCGGTAGCAAGTCGTCGTCATCCTACGGAATCTCTGTGACTTTGCCTGTGACTGTGAAACTGCCGGTCACGACCTCCGTGGTCGCTGCGTCGACAGAGCCCGTGAAGCCGGGTTGTTTGCCGCCGACAGAGACACTGAACTCTCCGGGCTCAAGCATCCGCTTGCCGTTATTATCAAAGACGGCCAAATCCTCCGGCCTGAGCGTAAAGGAGATGCGCCGGCGCTCGCCCGGCTTGAGATGGATTCTCTGTATACCTCTGAGCGCCCTGATGGGCACGGGAACGGAGGCGGCCACGTCCGTCAGATACAACTGAACGACTTCATCTCCGCCCTGCGCGCCCGCGTTCTGCACCTCGACGCTGACCTGCATGTTTTCATTCGGCTTCAATCGCCGCTGGCTCAGCTTCAGATTGCCGTACTTGAACTTCGTATAGCTGAGCCCGTAGCCGAAAGGATACAGGGGCTCGTCCTTAAAGTAGCGATAGGTTTTGCCCGCCATGTTGTAATCACGAAAGGGCGGCAATTTGTCCACGCCCCTGTAGAAGGTGATGGGCAGGCGGCCCGCCGGGTTGTAATCGCCGAACAATACATCCGCTATCGCCGTGCCGCCCTCTTCGCCCGGATACCAAGCCTGAACGATGGCGGCGACATTATCCCTGGCCCAGTTGACGGCCAGACCGCTGCCGCTCAATAAGAGCAGCACGACCGGCTTGCCCGTCCCATGCACGGCCTTCAACAGTTCGTCCTGCACTTTCGTCAGACCCAGCTCCGTCCTGTCGCCCCCGCTGAAGCCTTCGGTCTTAACCTCCATCTCTTCGCCTTCGAGGTTGGGCGATAGGCCCAGCGCCATGACGACCACGTCCGCCTCTCTGGCTTTGGCGATGGCCTCCTCGCGCAGCGTGGCGGCGAAGTTCGGCGGCCCCCAGACGAGTTTGGCCGTGGCCGCGGCATAGCGGTCGTAAAACTCTATGCGAACCTTATAAGCGCGGCCCGCCTCCAGAGCGATAGACCTGGTCACGGTTTTCCCGCTGCCGTCGCGCCATGCTTCCACAAAGGGTTGATCGTCCAGATACATGCGCACGCCGTCGTCGGCCCTCGTTCCAAGCTCGTATGTCCCGGAGACGGGCGGCACGATCACACCCGTCCAACGCACCGAAAAATTATCCATCGGCAACTGAGGCACGGGCGGGTTCGTGAACCAGTCGAAGTTGACATCAATGTCAGTTCTGGTGACAACGGGCTCGCCCTGCAAATCTTTATTGTTGAAATACTCTCCCTTGAACCCCTGCGTGCTTTTGTCGGCGGTAGTAAAGAGGGCTGAGGACGGAACCGGCACGACGAACTCGTCCGTCAGCGTTGTGCCCAAAGCATACAGCACCTTCGTTCGGGGCGAAGCCTTGCGCCTGATACCTTCGAGCGGCGTGACCCACTTTGACGGTATGCCATTGTAGTTGCCGAGCAGCACTCCGAGACTGTCGGCGTTTGGCCCTATGACGGCGATGGTCTTCGTCTCTTTTCGGAACGGCAGGATATTATTCTCATTCTTCAGGAGCACGATTGATTCGCGCGCCGCCCTCAAAGCCAGCTCGCGATGAGCGGCTGAGTCGTTAACTTCGAAAGGGATGCGCGAGAAGGGAACCATCTCCGGCGGGTCGAACATCCCGAGGCGGAATCTGGCCTCCAGCAGACGTTTCACGGAGCGGTCTATCTCGGCCTCGCTGATGAGACCCTGTTTGACGGCGGGGATGAGCGCCCTGTACTCATAACCGCAGGTCAGGTCTGTTCCCGCCTTGACGGCGAGGGCGACGCCTTCTTCCGGGGTCTTCGCGAATTTATGTTTCTCGTAAATGTCTTTGACGGCATCGCAATCGGAGACGACGTAACCATTAAAGCCCCATTCGTTGCGAAGGATTTCCGTCATCATGCGGGGGCTCGCGCAGACCGGCTCGCCATTGACGCTGTTGTAGGCGCACATGATGGAACCGGCCTTGCCCTCGACGATGGCCGCGCGGAAGGCCGCCAGATAAGTTTCCCTGAAATCGCGCTCCATGGCTCTGGCGTCGAAGGTGTGCCGCTCGGATTCCGGCCCGCTGTGGACGGCATAGTGTTTCGGCGTGGCGATGGTTTTCAAATACCGCGGGTCGTCGCCCTGCATGCCGCGGACGAAGGCCACGCCGAGCCGCGATGTCAGGTAAGGGTCTTCGCCGTAGGTCTCCTGCCCGCGTCCCCAGCGCGGGTCACGAAAGATATTTATGTTGGGCGACCAGAAGGTGAGCCCGTAAAACCTCTTCCGGTTATCATGCCGCAGGGCCTCGTTGTACTTTGCACGCGCCTCGTCCGAGATGGCGCTCGCCAGCCTGTGCATCAGCTCCACGTCCCACGTCGCACCCAAGCCAATCGCCTGCGGGAAAACCGTGGCCGTCCCCGCATAGGCGACGCCATGAAGCGCCTCGTTCCACCAGTCATAAGCCGGAATCCCCAGCCTCTCGATAGCCTCCGACTTGTTCATCATCTGCGAGACTTTCTCTTCCAGAGTCATACGTCCAAGCAGATCGTTAACCCTTCTCTCGACGGGCAGGCGTGGATTGAGATAGTCCGCATCCTTTGGCTTAGTCGAAGATACCTGCGCGCTTGCCGACAGACTCAACAGGCAAGACGAGACGAGACAGATGAGAGCCAGAATACGTCGCATCAAGGGTCGCATAAAGACGGGTATCGCCTGCGGGGTATGCATCGTTTATCTCCTCTGACGGTTGGAACGCTTTGGGATTTACAGCTTGCTCGGGCAGGGCCGCTCCTACTTTGTTCGAGCCTCCACAATCAACGCCTCAAACGGCGCGAGCCTCAACGTCTCTCTGACTTCCTGCCCTTCGGAAGCGGGCCGGTTACTAAAGACCACGCGCGGGCGCGCCTGTTCTTTAAGAACGCTCTCTCCCAATTGCAGGCTGCGGCTCTCGCCGGACATGTTAAGCGCGATGAGCATTGTCTGAGTGGGGCTGCGACGCCGGAAGGCGAAGACGTGCGGGTCGTTGCCTATGCTTGCGTAGTCGCCCGCGAGCAGCGCTGGACTACGACGGCGCAGGGCGATCAACCGCCGGTAGAAGTTTAGAATGGAGGATGCTTCTCGGGCCTGCCGGGCGACATTCGTCTGCGCTGCCGAGGGCGGTATCCTGAGCCATGGAGTGCCGCTGGTGAACCCGGCCTGCGGCCCGCCGTCCCACTGCATCGGCGTGCGCTCTCCGTCGCGCCCTTTGTTCGCGGGCCAGTATCTTTTGCCGACCGGGTCCTGCACTTCGTCGATCGTTTTGGGCTCGGTCGTTTTCATCCCTATCTCTTCCCCGTAATAGAGGAAGGGCGAGCCGCGCAGGCTGAGCAGCATGGTGGCGAGCAGCTTGGCTATCTCCTCGTTATGCTGGCCGTCGCCGAGGCGGTCGTAGGCACGCGGGATGTCGTGGTTGCTCAGCACGTAGGTCGTCCAGCGGCCCGCGAGCGCCCGTTCGGAATCATTGATCACGGCGCGAAAAGCCGAGGCGTCCAGACTGGTTCTGACCTTCCCCATCACGAGGAAGAAGTTGAAGGGAAGCTGAAGCTCATTATTATTTGGCCCGTAATAGCTCATCAGCTTATCCCATTCGGGCACATAGGCCTCGCCGATCAGGACGCGGTTCGGGTCGTACCTGTCCGTGAAGGCGCGCAGGCGAATCATTACGTCGTGCAGCTCCGGCAGGTCGCGGTTGTATTTCAACTCCTGCACGTGCTCCGTAGTGCTGCCGGGCCGCAGCTCACTGCCCACCGGGTTGTCGCGAAATGAGGGGTCTTCAAACAGATAGTTGACGGCGTCCAGACGGAATCCGTCGACCCCGCGATCAAGCCAGAAACGCACGGTCTGAAACATACGCTTCTCCACGGCAGGGTTGTGCCAGTTAAGGTCTGGCTGCTCCGAATAAAAGCGGTGATAGTAGTACTGACCTGTTTTCTCGTCGAGCGTCCAGGCCCTTGGGCCGAACGAGGATGACCAGTTGTTCGGCGGGCCGCCGTCTTTGGGGTCGCGCCAGATGTACCAGTCTCTGTAAGGAGAATCGCGCGACGATCTTGACGCTTTGAAAAAGGGATGCTGGTCGGAAGTATGATTCAGCACATAGTCTATGATGACCTTGATGCGACGCCTGTGCGCTTCACGCACGAGGCGGTCGAAGTCCGCGAGCGTGCCGAACTGCGGGTCGATGTTTTCGTAATCGCTCACGTCATAGCCGAAATCAACCTGCGGAGAAGGATAGAAGGGAGTGATCCAGATGGCGTCTATGCCGAGCCCGGCAAGGTAGTCCAGCTTCGACGTGATGCCGTTGAGGTCTCCGATGCCGTTGCCGTCGGAGTCCTTGAAGCTGCGAGGGTAAATCTCGTAAAAGACCGCGCTTTGCCACCACGGAGTTTTGACTGGTCGCGCGCCGCGCCCCTTGCTCGTCGCGGCACGACGCGATGCTCCCGGCCTCTGTTCTGCTACCGTGCCCTCTGCCATGCAGCAAAGCGCAAGGATGATGAGCGACAGGCGGAGAGCGCCCAGCGTATTCGAGCGCAGCATTGTGCCGCAGGCTTGATAGTTCATCCGATTGACGAAGCCTCTCATGAAGGGAATGTAAAGCCAGTGATTATCAGCGACTCGCCAGACCTGACGGCGCGCCAGACCCTACTGTTATTGACGGACTGTTTTTGACGACCCCGGTCCTACGGCTTCGTCGTGTTCCTTTGAAGCGATGCCGTTCTGTCCCAGAATCAACGCGCCGTAGCTGCCGCTGTCGCCTCCGAGGGCGGCTTGCAGGATGTTTATCTTGTCAGGCGGCAGCATAGTGTTACGGCTTTGAACCTGTCGGCGCAGGGGCTCAAGCAGCAGCTCGCCGGCGGTCGAAACCCCGCCGCCGAGGATGACTGCTTCGGGGGCAAGCACGTTGATAATGTTGCTTATCCCGACGGCGAGATAGTAGGTCGTCTCATCCCATATCTCTGCGGCGAGTTTGTCTCCGGTGCGTACGGCTTCGGCGACCACCTTCGCCGTCACAGCATTTATTTCACCCGCCATGGTGGTGATGGAGCTGTGCGCTCCGGCCAGCAGGCGTTCTCTGGCCCGGCGCGCAATGCTGGTCCCGGAGCAGATGGCCTCCAAACACCCACGCCCCCCGCAGCCGCACGCAGGCCCGTCCGGCAGCACCGTTATGTGCCCGACTTCACCGGCCCCGTCATTGACTCCATGGAATATCTGGCCCTTGATGATAATGCCGCCGCCGATCCCCGTGGAGATGGTGATGTAGACGATGTTACTCAGGCCGCGCCCGGCCCCGTAGTTGAATTCGCCCAGGGCCGCAGCATTGGCGTCGTTGTCCAGAAGCGCCGGAATCCCGAGCCGCTTTTCGATGATCTCTATAATCGGAAACTCATCCCAGTCCGGCAGGTTGGGGGGCGAAAGAATCAAGCCGCGCTCGCGATCGAGCGGCCCGCCGCACCCGACCCCGAGCGCGACCAGATGCGTACCGGTCTCTTCACGCATCCGCTCGATCTCTGCGAGCGCCCTCTCAAGTATGCGATGTGGCCCGAGCTCGACTCGTGTGTCGAAGCGTGTGTGCGAGATCACGTTTCCGTCAGTATCAGCGAGTGCGACGGCGATTTTGGTTCCACCGATGTCCAGACCTGCAACGGTTTGCTTGCTCATATTATGGCGTACTCTGATTGTCACTGGAAAAGCGCGGCGAGCCGCTTCGGTTGTGGTTTTTTATGCTATCTGTCAGTGATAGAGCGGTGTCGTCATCGCCGCGTTGGGCCTCTCTGCCCGTGCGGCAATGAAGACCATGCGGGTCAAACCTCTATTCCGAAGAATTTCATGGGTTCTAAGAAATCAAGCTAAAGCTTCAGAGCTGTCTTGCTGCTGTCCATACTAATACCACATCAGGGGCGATATTTATCAAGCGGGTGGTATCTCTTCTTCATTAATCTATAGCTTGAGCTTGCCGCGCAGCTCTATCTGTTGCGACGAGCGACCGACGAGGACATCGAAATCGCCCGGCTCGGCCCGCCAACGCTTCGCGTCCGTATCGTAAAAGGAGAGCGAGCGCTCATCCAGAGTGATCGAAACTCGCTTCATCTCTCCCGGTCGAAGACTCACTTTGACGAACCCTTTAAGCTCTTTGGCCGGGCGCGGCACGCGCGCGTGCGTGTCTCCGACATAGACCTGAGCCACGTCCGCGCCGTCGCGCGTGCCGGTGTTTCGCACCTCGAATGAAACTTCATAATACACCTCGGCATAATCACCGTGGGTCGATTTGAGAGTGAGGGGTTTGATGCTTAGATTGCTGTACTTGAACGTCGTATAGGACAGCCCGAATCCGAAGGGGAAGAGAGGTTTCGTGCCGGCGCGCTCATAGCCGCGATAGCCGACGAATACGCCCTCCTTATAGACTATGCGATTCGTGCCCGCCTCCGTGTAGTAGCTGTCATGCACAGGGTTGTCTTCCCAGCGGCGCTCAAAGGTGACGGGCAGGCGGCCAGAAGGGTTCACGTCTCCGAAAAGAACCTCGGCCAGCGCCGTTCCGCCCTCCTGTCCCGGATACCACGCCTCGATAAGCGCGGGCACACGATCAAGCCACTGGCTCATGTCAACGCCGCCGCCGCTGGTGACGACGACGACAGTGTTCTTGTTTGCCGCCGCCATCTCACGTATCAGCTCGTCGTGTCCCGGCGGCAGCCGAAATGTTCTGTCAGCGCCTTCGGCCTCAGTCGCCGGTTCAAATCCAACCGCGACGACGACCACGTCCGATCTCGATGCAAGTTTCTTTGCTTCCTCCGAGACGATGCTTCCGCGACGTATGATTCCCAGTTGCATACGCGTCCCGAGCCTGCCCGCGCGGTCTCCCTTGCGCTGTTCGAGCACGATCTTGTGCGGGCGCGCCTCCAGCGAGACCGTCTCCACACTGACGAGTGCTCTGGAAGCCGTCCAGTTGTCGAACAAAAGCTTGTCGTCCACATAGAGACGATAAAAGCCTCCGTCCTCTCCGGTCGAACCGGCGAAGAACTCGTGCTCGCCCGCCGTGACCGGCGTGTAATAGCCCGTCCAGCGCGACGAGAGCGTCTGTTCCGGAAATGAGCGGGCCTGTCTTGAGAAGTTGATGCGCGGCTCCGTGCGCTTGACCGCCGGAACTCCCGCAAGATCGTTGCTGTTGAAGTATTCAGCGAGCAGCCCCGTCTGGCCGTCGGTCTCGGCAGTCTGAAAGATGGTCGCTTCGGCCATCTCGCTTAGGGAGAGCAGCCCGCGCGCGTAGTAGACCTGCGGTGTTGATGCCGCAGCGCCCGTGTAATTGCCGAGTCCCTCAAGAAAGCTCGTCGCGGCGAAAGGCTCTACGCGACCGCTGCCGCCACCGACCGGCACTGCCGGGTAAGCGTTCGGGCCTATGACGGCGATCGACTTCGTCTTCCTCCGATCGAGCGGCAGCAGGTTGCCTTCGTTCTTTAACAACACCAGACTCTCGCGCGCGCCTTCGAGCGCAACGCGGCGGCCCTGCGGGTTATAACGCGGAATGGA
This sequence comes from Pyrinomonadaceae bacterium, assembly GCA_036389675.1. GTDB lineage: Bacteria > Acidobacteriota > Blastocatellia > Pyrinomonadales > Pyrinomonadaceae > DASQYE01. The sequence goes on along the minus strand of DASVWI010000021.1, from coordinate 195,112 downwards.
GAAGTCAGTCTGCTCGCGGTCCAGCCAGCCGAACCGTACAGCCGTGCGTAGTATGCGGCGCACCTTGTCGTCAATGGTTGCGACGGAAACCTTGCCCTGCTCAATCGCCGGGAGAAGGTTCTGGCGGTTGAGGAATTTGCCCGAAGGCATTTCGAGATCGAGCCCGCCGTTCGCTGCGGCCAGAGCATCGTAGGTCGATGTCCAGTCGGACATCATTATGCCGTCGAAGCCCCACTCCTTTTTGGCTATGTCCGTGTTCAGGTATCCGTGCTGCGACATGTGCGCGCCGTTGGTCAGGTTGTAGGCATCCATGATGGCCCCGACGTGGGCCTCCCTGACGGCGGCCTCAAATGCCGGAAGGTAAATCTCGCGCATCGTGCGCTCGTCAATGATGGAATCCGTATTGTGCCGGTCGAATTCGGAGTTGTTCCCCATGAAGTGCTTGACGGTGGCGGACACGCCCTGCCCCTGCACGCCGCGTATGTAGCCCACAGCCATGCGCGATGCCAAGTGAGGGTCTTCGCCGAAGTACTCAAAGTTGCGCGCGTTCATCGGGGCACGATAGATGTTCACGCCCGGGCCGAGCAGGAAATGCACGCCCTTGGCGCGCGCGTCTCGTCCGAGTTCCGTGCCCACGCGCTCGGCGAGCGACGTATTCCATGTGGCCGCGAGAGCGATGCCGCCCGCCATGGCCGTGGCCGGGCCAAAGTTACGCACGCCGAGAGGCCCGTCCGCCATCCTCATGCGCGGCACTCCGAGCCGCCGTATGTCGCGTATGAAAAATCCGTCCACGCCGCCGAGCATGTCTATCTTTTCCTCAAGCGTCATACGGCTGAGGATTGATTCGACCCGGCGCTCAACGTCGGGTGAAGGGGGCTCTCTGGATGATTGTGAAAAGGCCGGGATGACGCTGTGCATAAAGAGAGACAGGGCGGCGAGCGCCAGACAAGGTTTTCGCATGGGGGTTCATCAACTGTGATGCTCAATGGTCTCGAACTCAGAATCTATTGTTGCCGGCTGCGATGGTGACTTTGCGCTAGCATACCATTAAACTCCCGTCCCGAAACAGAAATCGGATTATGCGATTCGGGCCGCAGGGGCCAACCATAAAATGACAGATAAGTATTGACTAAGATTTACCGCGGGCATACCATTTCGATGTCCCCTCAGACCAGAAGCGCCGGCTGCTTATGGCCCATCGGCCACAAGCGACACTTTATTTCAGGAGGGAGAAGATGCGTCACCTCAATCGCCGGGTGGTATCCGTTCTAAGCTTCATCTGCTCTACGGCTACGGCTGTCGCTCTGACCTGCCTGCTGCCGGTCATACTACTTGAACAGGATGCTCAGGCGCAGACGCAGAGCCAGCGCGAGGCGGCGCGCATCGATCTGGCGGAACGCCAGCGGGCGCTCCGAAGTCTGGAAAACGTCAAGCAGAAGCTTTCCAGAAGACCACCGGAGCCGCACCTTGCGTACCAGCAGATTAAAGAGGATTTCGAACAGCTACAGTTTGCCAGTTATCATCTTTCCGGCTCTGGCGCTCCGACTCCCGTGTTGGACTACGGGCAGATCAAAAAGGATGCGGCTGAGGTCAGGAAGCGCGCCTCGCGCCTGAAAACCAATCTCATACTGCCTGAGCCGGACAAGGATGAGAAACTGCAAAAGAGCAGGGAAGCCTTCAATGCCGACGAATTGAAACCGGCGATTGATGCACTGGACGCGCTCGTCAAGCGTTTCGTATGGAATCCGGTTTTTCAGCATCCAAACGTTCTGGACGTTGAAAACTCCGTGAAGGCCAGACGCGACCTTGAAGCGATCATCAGGCTCAGCGAGCAGATACATAAACGCGCAGAGATTCAGATTAAGGAGAAAAGGAATTAACAGGGATGGACGGAGATTGTCAGGATAAAGAATAAGCGATAACAGCTTCATGCCTTAATGCTTTCTGTTTTTATCCCGACCCTCTCTGTCCATTCCTGCTTTGATTCTCCCCGCCCGGTCATCTCCAGATTCATCTTCCGGAGGCAAGGATAATGACGAGCGAAGCGTCGCCGCTTCTTGAAATGCGCGACATCACGAAGACCTTTCCGGGCGTGCGCGCTCTGGACGGCGTGACCTTTGACCTCGGCGCGGGCGAGATTCACGCGCTGGTGGGAGAAAACGGCGCTGGCAAATCCACGCTAATGAAGATTCTCGGCGGCGTTTATCCCGCCGGCAGTTATGGCGGCGAGATTCTGGTCGAAGGCGAAGTCCAACGCTTCAGTAACGTGCGGCAGGCCGAGAAGGCAGGCATCGCCGTTGTCTTTCAGGAACTCTCGCTCGTCAAAGACCTCACGGTCGGCGAGAATATCTTTCTGGGCCGCGAGCCGAACCGCTTCGGGATTATTCGCTGGGATGAGCTTTACGGTCAGGCGCGGCGGCTTCTCGCAGACCTGCACCTGCATATAGAGCCGCGCACCCCCGTCCGCAATCTGGGCCTGGGCCAGCAACAACTCGTCGAGATCGCCAAGGCTCTTTCGCAGAACGCACGCATACTCATTCTGGACGAGCCGACGGCGGCGCTGACGGATGCCGAAGTCGAGACGCTCTCTCTGATTCTCAACCGCTTGAGAGAGCGCGGTGTCGGGATGGTTTACATCTCTCACAAGCTCGAAGAGGTGTTTCGCCTGAGCGACCGCATCACCGTCCTGCGCGACGGACGGACGGTCGGAACAGAGCCGACCGCCTCCTTAGATCAGGCCCGCGTCATCGCCCGCATGGTCGGTCGCGAGGTCGGAGACATCTTTCCGAAAGCGGAACACGTGCCCGGAGAGGTTGTCTTCGAGGCGCGCGAGATTACGGTCGAAGACGCGAACGTGCGCGGTAAGCTGCTGGTCGATCACGCCAGCTTCTCCGTTCATCGCGGCGAGGTCTTAGGGATAGCGGGCCTGATGGGCGCGGGCCGCAGCGATCTACTGATGGCGATCTTCGGCGCACACGCCGGGCGCGTGACGGGCGAGGTTTACGCCGAAGGCAAGCGCGTCGAGATTGAGAGTCCGGCGGATGCAATTCGCTACGGCATCGGTTATGTGACGGAGGATCGGAAACGCTTCGGGCTGGTGTTGGACCAGACGATTCAGAACAACGCGACGCTCGCGAGTCTCAAACAGGTATCGGGCCGTTTTGTGACCAACCGCGACGCAGAGCGCGTCGCGAGCGAGCGCGCGGCGCGTGACCTTCGCATCAAAGCCCCTGACGTTCTCACTGTCACGGGAACGCTTTCCGGCGGCAATCAACAGAAGGTCGTGCTCGCCAAATGGCTGCTGACTAACCCGCGCGTCCTCTTTCTGGACGAGCCCACGCGCGGCATTGATGTCGGTGCGAAACAGGAGATTTACTCGCAGATCAACAAGCTGGCGCGCGACGGGCTCGCCATCGTGCTGGTCTCTTCCGAGCTGCCGGAAGTCCTCGGCCTCTCCGACCGCGTGCTTGTTCTACACGAGGGACGCATCACCGGAGAGTTTACGCGCGCCAGCGCAACGCCTGAAAAGGTGATGGCCTGCGCCACAGGCCAGATGGCGCGCGTCGCTTGAGTGGTCAGCGCTTGCCACCTTTCCCGCATCAACAATATGAGACGCCGGTGAGAAGTCTTAACTTCTCACCGGCGTCTGTGTAAGCGGAACCGGGTAGCTCTAAGCAGTGCGTGACGCTTCGCGACCGTCAGTGGCCTGCCGTCGTCTGCTGCCCGCTACCGCTCGCCTGCATGAACTTTTCGAGCGCGGCGAAGCGCTGTTCCAGCGTGTTCAGTTGCGAGCGAAGCTGTTCGACTTCGGCGATCTTCTGCTGCAATTGAATGGTGCGCTCGTCAAGCGCCTTGACGGCGGCGAGGCTGACGCCCGCGAGGTCTTGCACACCGATTGAAGTATTGCCGGTGCCGAGGCGGAAAGCCTTGTAGAAATCTTCGGCCATCGGTCCCATGTGCCTGACCTGCTGACCTTCCGAGATGTAGTTCCACGTGCTGACCGGTATGGCGCGCAGGGTAGACAGAATGTCCTCACCCTTGACGGCAAGGAAGTTCTCTTTCGTATATCGGCTCGACGTGCAGTTGAAGACGCCGCTGCCCGCTGGCAGATTACAACCGGTCGTGCCGCCCAGATTGGTGCGGAAGCGGACGCCGCCCGTGGCGCGCACCGCGAACTCGTTGTTGGCGGTGTTGCGGAACGTGTCGGCGGTCTGCTGGGCCGAGCCGTCCGACCAGATGAACGTGCCGGTGAAGCCGTTGTTCGAGGCAAACTTGCCCATCGCCGTCGTGTGATCCTGATCAGCCGTCACGTTGTAGCCGATGGCGACCGCCGCCAGACCGCGTATGTTGAAGGTGTCCGGGTCGCACTTGCCGTTGATGAGCGGGCCGCCCGACTTGGCGTTGTTGCCGAGCGCCACGCCGTAGGTGTCGCACACGCGGTTGCCCGCGCCCGCCGAGAAGCCTGCCGCGCCTTTCACTTGATTGCCGCTGCCGAAGGCGATCGACGACGTGCTCTCGGCGGAGTTCGTGTCGCCGAAGGCGAGCGCGTAGAGGCCGATGGCGGTCGAGTTCGAGCCGCCCGCCCACGAGAAGAAGCCGACGTTCGCGTCGTCCCACTCGTTGTCGGCATAGCCGGAGCGGAACGCACCTTTGTATGAATCCCACGAAGTGCGATAGCCCTTGCCCTGCATGGGGGAGACGCCGATGCCGAGATTGCCGGTGGCGACGAAGCTGCCGTTCTGGAAAACCTTGAACCAGGCGGGCGTGTGACCGCCCGGGCCTGAACAGCAGGTCGAGCCGCCGCGCAGGTTAATCATCGGCGCGGTGCCGTTGGCGTCGCCGACCGAAAGCTGCTCCGCGCCGGGAACGAACTTGACGAAGTTGGCGTCCGTGTAAGCTTTGTTGGTCGCATCGGTCGCGCTCACGGGGTTGCCGACGTTCGTGATGGCTACGCCGTTGGCCGAGAGGCCGTTGACGAAGGTGTTCTGGCCCGTCCAGGCATTCTGCGCGTTGAGCTTGGCGACGTTGGGCGAAAGACGCGACTCAGAGATGAGGCCGGTAGTGCCCGCTGCGTTGATGGCGGAAACGATACCCGTGCCCGTCAGCGCGCTCGATGTCGTCATCTTTGTGCCGTCCGGGAAGATCAGGCCGTTGCCGGCCCCTGCGATACGCATGTCGCCCGCAACGTCCAGCGCTGCCTGCGGATTGTTTGTGCCTATGCCTATGAAACCGTTGGAGTGAATTCTCAGTCGCTCGTTCATGCCGCCCTGCGTAAAGGCTATGACGTTCGTGCCCGGCGCGTTCATCACCGCTCTTGAGGTGGTGTTATCCCAGCCGAACTCTACGGCGTGCAAACGGTCCGGGCCAATCACGACGCTGGCGCTCTGGCCCGCGCCCTTAGAGACGGTCGCCGCCGCCCATGCCAGACCGGGGGCGAAGTCAGGCCCAATCACCAGCCCGTAACTGGGTGTGGTCGTACCTATACCGACGTTGCCGCCCACTTCCGTCATCGAAGAGTCGCCGAGCGTGCCGGCGGCGTCCGTCCACTTCGTTATTGTGTTGGTCGTGCCTGTGCCCGCAACGTTGAAGGTCGAACCGCTGCTGCTTTTGATTGTGGTTGAGGTTGCGGCGACGGCAGTAGAGGTCGCGGTCGCACGCTGCGCCGAGGTCAGCACCGTGCCATCGTCGAATACGATGCCGCCGCGCGCGCGGATAGGCCCATTCACGTCCAGCGTCGCTTCCGGATTATCAGTGCCGATGCCGACCCGGCCCTCGGGAGTAATACGCATCTGCTCTTTGGCGCGGTTGCCGAAGATGTCGCCTGTGCGAAATGTAAGAGCGCCGCTCGTGCTGGCGACCTGCCCGTCCTGACCATCGTGGGCCGTGACCGTGATGGCTCGCGTCTTTCCGTCGCGCAATATGGTCAGGGCCGTGTCGCTTCCGGCAGGCTCGATTTTTTGTGACTTCCTACTGGCAGCCAGCGCCTGCGACTGTGTGGGAGTCAACTCGTCCTCGCGCGTGCGAGCGACCGTCACCTGACCCGCCTGCACGGAGATTGAGCCGAGCCTCTGGGTGGTGCGGCCACGTAAATCTTTGATCGTCACGACGCCAAGGTACGAGCCGTCGATCAGGCCTTGCGGAACGTTTGTCGTCTTCCAGTCGAGGATGTTTCCCTGATGGAAACCGGAGTCGAAAATACTTTCGCCGCTCGCGGAGTAAATCTCCAGCCGCATCTGTAGAACCTGCTCGGCAGATGTGAAGCGCACAGCGTCTCCCGAAGCCGAAACGGCCACGGCAGGCACGGGCAGCTTTGCCTCTTGAGCGCTCTGTTCATTCTGCGCGAGCGCGAGGCCCGTCAGAAGAATAGAAAATAAAATGGTCGTGGCTAGGTTACGTAGGGTCAACATGTCCTTACTCCTTCATTCATCTCCGGCAAACCCGGCAAAAGTTAAGCGCCGTTTTATTCCGTCACTAGCTAACGCGGATTTCCTCAGCGGAATGAATCATCCCCGTTTGAACTTTTTCCCCACGCGTCAACGCACGCGCACAAACGCTCACGATTCTGCCCGTCAAAATCCTTTACCGCGTGACCCACGACGAATTCCGGCCTGCTTGAAGCGGTGAGGCTTCGCGGATGGAATCGAACGCATAGTACAATCCATCATTGACAGGTATCTGGCGCAGACCGCTATAGACGAGCAAGATGCCGCCGGGTGTGCTGCGTCATGGCTCAAGCAAACGGCGCGGCGATGTCTTGCCCTTCAAGGGCGACTACTACTACCTGCTCGGAACGCTCCTGTGGCTGGACGAGCGCGGGAAGCATTGATCGAATTTTGAGAGGGACAGGAAGGGAAGAGTTATGAGCACACAAATGCAGGAGGCCGCGGGTCGCATGATCTTTCGCGGCACGAACCGGCAGAAAGGGCGGCATCTGGCCGTCACGCCGCAGAACAGCGCGATGAAACATCTGGTCTATGGCCGCATCATTCTCGACAGCGAAGTGCCCGGAGCTTCGTTCTCTACGGGCACGCTCGAAACCGGGCTCATCTGTTTGTCGGGCGAATGCACGATCAGGGCCGCCGACGAGACGCACGAGATAAGCCGTCACGATTCCATCTACATCCCGCGCGATACTGAGGTTGAGATAACCACTCGTAGCGCGGTGGATTTCGTCGAGTGCTCTGCGGAGGTTGAGAACAAGTATCCGCTACAGGTCGTGCGCTACGCGGACGTCGAGCGTGACAGTTCGCTTAAATTCAAGACCGGCGGCCAGTCAAACACCCGCACCGTCAACATCACTCTCGGCAAGAACGTCAAGGCCGGACGCATTCTCGCAGGCTTTACCACCTCCGAGCCGGGACACTGGACGAGCTGGCCGCCGCACGAGCACGCCTCTATGCTCGAAGAGCTTTACGTCTATTTCGACATGCCTGCGCCTGCCTTCGGCGTGCAGTTCGTTTACACCAACCCGGACGAGCCGGATTTCATCGGCGTCGTGCGCGACGGTGATGCCGTGGTTATGCCGAAAGGCTTTCACCCGAACGTCTCAGTGCCCGGTCATCCGATCAACTTCGTCTGGCTGATGGCCGCGCATCGTGAGGTCGAGGACAGGCAGTTCGGCGTTGTGACCGTACAGCCCGGGTTCGATCAGGGCGGCTCCGGATTAGAAGCGAGCCGTAAATAGATGAGAGCAGGGTCAGTCGCGCCCAGGGTCTCTGGCGGGTCTTAACGTCACTTGAGTATTCGCCCGAGACCTTAGGCGCGACAGACCAAAGATACTGTTCTGAATTGAACATGTTGAGGGCCTCGCCCCTCATTTTTCCGTTGCTGTCCCCGTATAGTCTGGCAGAGGCGACTGGTCGCGCAGTCTTAGAGTATGAGAGCTATAGAAAATCTTAATTCGCACCCGCAGCACATGGACTGGTCGAGCGTCCCCGTGGAGAGACTTGAGGAAGGCATCGAGCGACAGATGATCGTCGGCGAGCGGATGATGGTTTGCCGCCTGCGTTTCGCGCCCCACGTCGTCACCCCGCCGCACGAGCACCTTCACGAACAGATCACGCTCGTCGAAAAAGGCCCGGTACTCTTTATCATCAGGGACGAGCAGCGTATCGCCCAAACCGGCGACGTGCTGCATTTCCCGCCTCATAGCTGGCACGGCGCGACGATGCTCGATGAGGAGGTCGTCCTGATAGACATCTTCTCGCCCATACGAGAAGACTTCCTCAAATTATAGACGCCAGCGCCGGATTGCTGCGTTCGGGTCTTAACCCTTAGGCAAGTGTTTCCGACCCACCGGCGCTGAGCATTTTTGGTCGATACTTATGGATATGAAAACCCGGAATCGCCTCTGGCTCATATCTGCTCCCGTGTCGGCGTTGTATATGTGCGCGGCTGCGTTGGCCTTTGTCGAGTTCTACCACTTTGTGAAAACGCTCAAGCAGTTTGGCATTGACGAACAGGCGCAGTTGAGGCTTGATAATGTGGTGCAGGTGCGTAATGGATTGATACTCGCAGGTGTCATGTTTCTTTTGTTCGGCCTGCTCGGCTTCATCATCAGTTATGGGCTCTTCAGCAGGAGGGCGTGGGCAGCTTACTCATGGTACGCGCTCCTGGCATGTTTTGTGGCGTTCCATCTGTACCGGCTGATTACAGCACCGCGCGGGGGCACGCTCGTGCTCATTGAAAGAGGCATCGAGGTGTTGTTTGCCTTAGCCGTAGTTGCGGGAACTTGGTTGCTGACATGGGTGGGCATGGAGCGTTCCTTTGATTTGCCGCCTCCGCCGCCGGAGGAGTTTGGGGCTCACGGGCGGGGGACACCTTAATGTTGAAGGCCGCTCGCGCCCGGTCGCGTTGATTCAGGGTGCTAGGCGTCCGCCTGTTCTCTTGATACAATCGCACGCCATGAGTGACTTGAATAATCTTCTGGAAAACAATAGAACATGGGCCAGGAAAATCAAGGCTCAGCAGCCTGAATTCTTCCATGAATTATCGAAGCAACAGTCGCCCACCTACTTGTGGGTCGGCTGTTCCGATAGCCGTGTCCCGGCCAACGAAATCGTCAAGCTTATGCCGGGCGAGCTATTCGTTCACCGCAACGTCGCGAATGTCGTCGTCCATACGGACTTGAACTGTCTCTCCGTGCTTCAGTATGCGGTTGACGTGCTGAAGGTCAAGCACGTCATCGTGTGCGGGCATTACGGCTGCGGCGGCGTGAGGGCGGCGCTGAACAACCTCAAGCTGGGGCTGATTGATAACTGGCTGCGACACGTTCAGGATGTGAAGCAAAAGCATGAGTCGCAGCTTGCCGGAATCAGCGACGAATCGCAGCGCGTGGATAAATTATGTGAGTTGAATGTCATCGAGCAGGTCGCCAACGTCTGCCAGACGACGATTGTGCAAAATGCCTGGGAGCGTGAGCAGGAGCTGGCCGTGCATGGTTGGATTTACGGGTTGAGCGACGGGCTTCTGCGTGATTTGAATATCCGCATTACCAATCAGGATGAACTGGCAACGGTCTATAGAGATGCCATCGCGGCCTCTGCCCGCATGGAGACGCCTGACAAGTCGTTGGAAACGACGGCGAGTTAGCCTTGCCCTGATCGCCTCAGCTTACCGCAGGCGGCGGGCCATATCTCATCGCGTCGCCGCTCGCGCCCCTGCTTCATCTGCACGGGCTCTCGTGTCCACCTCCCGGCTTCTGCTTTTCCTCACACAGACCGCCCTCGTCGCGGCGTTGACTCAATGGGCGGCTTAAAGCATCCTGACAACTCGTTGAGCCCGACGCCTTATTCAGTCGGGCAGCCGTCCGGTCGTCAGGGTTTTTTGTGTGCGGTGGCGACGGAAAGAGATACGTTCATGAAAGCAAAGCGACGTTTCAGCGAAGATGTTCTGTCCGCCATCAACGGCGGTAAGATTCTGGGCATTCGAGCCGGCGCTGAGCCGCATCGCTTCATAGGTATCTGGGCCGTAGTGGTAGAAGGTCGCGTCTTCGTGCGCTCGTGGAGTCTGAAGCCGCGCAGTTGGTATCGGACGTTTCTGAAAGAGCCGCGCGGCACGATCAACGTCGAGGGGCGTGAGATCGAAGTTCGCGCCGTGCGGACGCGGAGCGAGCGTTTGAAGGAGGCGATTGACCGGGCGTATCTGGCGAAATACAACACGCCGGGTTCTATCAAGTATGCGCGGGATATGGGCAGTGAGAAATCCAGAGCGACCACCACCGAGCTTGTGCCTTTATGACGTAGGCATCGAGAGTGTGCGTAATACGCTCACAGGACATCTGGTATGAACAGCCAGCGCTTTCAGTCATGGTTGTTGCGCGTAGCGGGCGCTGTCGAGATACTTGCGTTCGTAGCCGTCGCCATGCCGCGCTCATGGATGGAGGTCTCGCACGCGTGGCTGGGCATGGGCGAGATGCCGGGCGGGGCTGTCACCATGTTCATGATTCGGCAGGCGTCTTACACCTACGGGATGCACGGAATATCTTTGTGGGTTCTCGCCTCAGACCCGGACAGGTTTCGACCGCTCCTGATACTCAATGGCATCTCATTCCTGCTGGCCGCGCCCGTGTTCTTTGTGATCGACCATACTTCAGGCATGCCGCTGTGGTGGACTGTCGCGGACACATTCGGGTGCGCGTTCTTCGGAGCGGCGCTGCTCTGGCTCAACCTCGGAGCGAAGCGTTCGAGCCAGCCCTGATCGACCGCGGCGCGACCGACAAATCACAGACTCCTCGCCTTGAATGCTTTATGCTCGGCGCGGGTTGGATGGGGCGGCGGGCTCTGCTTTTGGTGGAGGGGAGTAGGGGGCGAAGGATTATGGCGACAGTGTTGGCAGCGTTGATGCCGGAGCCGCGCGCGCCGGTCGAGGTGCGCGAGCTTTCGGAGCCGGAGCTTGAGCCGAACTCGGCTTTGATGGAGGTGGCGCTAAGCGAGGTTTGCGGGACGGATGTTTATCTGCAACAGGGGCGGCTGGCCGGTGTGCCGTACCCGCTGATTCCGGGGCATGTGTCGGTCGGTCGCTTGAGCAAAATTCGCGGGCGATTGTTGGATGTCACGGGAGAGCCCTTCGCCGAAGGTGATCGCGTCACCTTTCTGGATGTTCACCGCACATGTAATGCGTGCTGGCAGTGCCTCGTAGCCAAAGCGACGACGCGCTGCCCGCGCCGCAAAGTTTACGGTATCACTTACGGGCTGGCAGACGGCCTGACCGGCGGCTGGGCACAAAAAATCTACCTCAAACCTGACACGCGGTGCATACGCCTTGGCGAAGTTGATTTTGAAAAGTTCATGGCCGGGGGTTGTGCGCTGCCGACAGCGCTGCATGCTGTGGAGCGTGCGGGGGTGGCGCTGGGCGATACGGTGCTGGTGCTGGGCAGCGGGCCGGTCGGGCTCTCGGCCATTATCTTCGCGCTGATGTCCGGCGCGTTGAAGGTTTTGTGTATCGGTGCTCCGGAGAATCGTCTTGAGGCGGCAAGGAAGGCCGGGGCCAGCGCGACGCTCAATGTGGAGACGAGCGACGAAGAGATGCGCGGGCAATGGGTGCTCGAACAGACGCAGGGGCGGGGCGCTGACGTGACCATCGAAGCGACGGGTGCGCCGGTAGCCGTCGCGCAGGCGATGCGCTTTACGCGCGACGCGGGCCGCGTCTGTATCGTCGGGCAATATACGGACCACGGCGAAATCTCTTTCAACCCGCATCTTGATTTGAACAGGAAGCATTTAGACGTGCGCGGATGCTGGGGCTCTGACTTCTCGCATTTTTACAGGGGCGCGCAGATCATGGCCGACCCTCTGCGCTCTAAAGCATGGGCTCAAATTAAGCTCGACCGTTACAATCTGGGTCAGGCAAACGAAGCGCTGGCCGACGTGGCGACAGGCAAAATCGTGAAAGCCCTCATCGCACCGCAGGCTTGAAGCCTGATCTCAAGAGCAACCAGCAATGTCGAATAGCAGCCCCTTTAAAGTAGTCGCGCTGGCAGGCTTGTTGGTATTGCTCCTCGCCTGTGATTCGGCGCAGGGGCAAAGCCGAAGGCGCAACACCGTTTCCGAATGCAAAGAGGGTGTCGGCAGCGATTGGCGCTTTCCGAAGCTGGCCGCGAAGAATTTCAACGAGCTGATCGATCTCGGCGACGGATTTAGGGCGAGCCGCAATTGCAATACCGTCGACGTGACAATACCGGGCGCATACAGTGACACGCTCTCGGGCGGCCACGCTCGCCCGCTGACGTTCCAACTGGCCGCCGCTGTATTCCTCAAAGTTTGTAATACATCTGCCGCTGATGCGGAGGAAGCGATGGAGAGATTTCACCTCGGGACTGAAGCCGTGCGTCAGGGCTCGGGTGAAGTGATGACGGAGTATTCGTTTCGATTGCGAAACGGCAGGACGGCGCACATCTTCACGTATTACAACGACTATTCGGGTTTGATCGGAATAGTCAAAACGAGCGCCGCGCGCAGGAAGAGGTGAGCGGAACACCGTCTGGGTAAAAGTAGCAACCTCACGCACAGCTAAGGTCTTACGCCCCCGGCTTTCCTCAACAGGTCTACGACATCCGACTTGTTATTGATCTCGGCCCATGTGAGAGCGTCGCGCCCGTCTCTGTCTTTGATGTCTATCCTGGCTCTTCTATTAATCAACATGCGTACGATGTCGGAGTGGCCCTGGGCTGCGGCGCGTATCAGCGCCGTCTGTCCATGATTGTCGGTCAGGTTCACGTCCGCGCCGTTTTCGAGTAAGACTTTGGTGGTCTCCCTGTGATCGTTGCGGGCTGATTCCATCAGGGCGGTTAAGCCCGCGCCGTCGCGCGTATTCACGTCCGCGCCCTTTCGTAACAGCTTCTGGCTGATGTTATTGCTGCCCCTCGAAGCAGCATTGATCAGCGCCGTTCGGCCAGACGTGTCTCTCACGTCAGGGCTCATCCCCGCCGCCAGAAATAGATCGACCGCGTCGGTATCACCTTCTTCCACGACCCTTCTAAAAGCAGCTTCAGTGTAGGGGAGATTCTTTTTCTCAAGCTTCGCGCGCGCGGCAAGCTGCTCCGGGCCGGGCGCGGGCGTGCCGTTGGTATTGGCCCGCCGGTTGGCGTTCTCGATTGGTGTGACGGTCGGAGTCGGGCTGCTACTAACCACCGGACGATTTGTCTGCGTTCGCTTGTTCGTATCACTGCCGGAAAATAGAAAGTAAAGCGCCGCTGAGACGGCCAGCAATCCGACTATCAGAAACGCCGGCGTCATCCACGCGCGCCCGCTTCGGCCCTGCTTGCGCGCGACCAGTGTCTCTTCAGGGATGGGCACGACTACCTGTCGCGGGCGCTCGCGGTTGGGAGCAGTAGCAGGAGCGATTATCTCGGCACGACGCGCCGGTAGACTTATCCTTGTCGTCTCGTCCGTCCCCGTCATCGGAACGGTTTGTGCAGCACGACGCGCCGTCAGGTCTTGCAGGTCGTCGCGCATCTCCGCGGCGGTGCGTGGGCGGTGCTCGACACTGAGCGCCATCGCGCGCATCAGGGCCGTCGACACAGGGACAGGTATTTCGGGGTCAAGCTCGTCTGCCGGTCGAAGCGGGTCGGGCTGATTGTTGACCAGTGCAGTGGCGCGCGTGAGAGCATCCGTGGGCCTAAGGCCCGTCAGCAGGTGATAGAGAGTCGCTCCGAGCGAATAGAGGTCGCTGCGCGCGTCCGTGCCCGTGCCCTGAATCTGTTCCAGCGGCGAGTAGTTCGGAGAATAGCCGAGCAGGCTTTTGCTTTCGGTGTCGGGCATCTGCCCGGCGCTTCCCTTGGCGAGGCCGAAGTCGAGCAGGACGATGTGGCTCTGAGAGATGAGCTTGAGGTTCGACGGCTTGATGTCGCGGTGAAGCACGGGCGGGTCGAGGGTATGCAGATACTCAAGCGCATCCAGCAGTTGATTGGCCCAGCGCAGGACTTCGGCGGGCGTGAACCTGCGGCCACCTTCGAGCATCGTGCCCAGATCATCGCCCGGGATAAATTCCATCACCAGAAACAGGTCTCTTCCTTCGTTGAAGTGATCGAGGACTTTGGGCAGCGCCGGATGACGCAGGTTCGCGAGCAGGCGCGCCTCGCGCTCGAAGGCGCGGCGCAGATCGTCGGTCGCAAACAGCGTCTCCTTTAAAGCGACGTTGCGGCTCAGCCGTTCGTCAAAGGCCAGGTAAACGGCCCCCATCCCGCCCCTGCCGAGCGGCTTGACGACGCGGTAACGGTTCTGAAGAATCGAGTTTATTGTTGGCCCACTGCTCATGATTGTCTGTGCGTGCGTCGCCTCACTCTGCGCCTGCGTTGTCTGGCTTTCGGCGCGGTACGACTACGTGCCTTCGGCCTGTCGAGAATACCCGCGTTCGGGTTAAAGGGCGGTGTCGGCAAAACGATGCTGCCCTCTCTACGCTGCCCCGTTTTGTATGTGTCGCCAATGCCTTGAGCCTGCACGGGAATTTCCGCGGCCAGAAACAGGAGCAGTAACCAGATGACTGTGTTGGTCGTCTTCCTGAAAATTGAAATCAACGCGAGACTCTCCTTTTCAACCTGCCGCAAGAAGCAGCTGCGACGTTCCGGGGGAGAGGGGCTCAGAGGGGAGTTAAATTTGAACGGGAGTATTAGGGATGCACGGGTCAAAGTCAACGCGGGGACTGCCGTGGCGCAGCCCCCGCGAATGGTAGTTCATAAGAGTGAATAAGGGATAAGAAAAGAGCGATAACGGTCAAGCCCACGTTCGAACTGTCGGCACTGTCACCGTCTCCTGCCACGGCCCGGGCCTTTATTACTTTTCTTAGCTTCCTTCTCGACCTTCTTCGATTCCCTGTGGGCCGTTTTCCTCTCGACCCTTTTTTCTTCCTTGCGCGCGGCCTTTTCGTTAGAGGCCGACTCGACGACGACTTTCGCGGGAGCGTTTCTGCCCAGTGAGGCAAGGATCAGCTCTTCGCTCGGCTTCGCGCCGTCGATAAAGGCGAAGACGTGGTAGTGGTCGCGGTTCTCGCGCAGCACTTCTATGCGGCCAGCGTCCTCCAGGCGGGCCAGATAATCCATGACGTAAGCCTGCTCGCCCGCCGTCATGTACCTGTAGTTGATGTCGAAGGCAAGGCCCGTCGAATGCGGCGGCGTGTCGATCATCGTCGCGTTCGGGTTCACCTTGTTCAGCATGTGCTGGTACTCGTCGGGCCGCACCAGCGAAGTCACAGGCAGCGGTCGCTCAAACTGCTGGTGATAGGCGGCGGCAATCTCTTCCAGCACTTTGAGAGCTTCCGGGCGCAGGAAGCTGAGCATGCGTATCTTCATCGCTTGGCGCGAGGCCGGGTCGCTCATGTTGTAGGAGTGACCGGAGAAGTTTTTAGCCAGAGTCGCCAGCGCCTGATAATCACCCAGAAGCTGCGCGCGGCTCTCCGCATCATTGTAATAGGCGTCGAGCTGTTCCTTCTTTTCCCGCTCGGCCTTGAGTCGCTTCTCCCTGCTGGAAATCTCTGCCTGCAACTTAACGCGCTTTGAGCGCGCGGCCTTTGGATTGGAACTCAGCTCTTTCCTGAGCCCGGCGATTTCATTGTCCAGCTCAGTGCCCGTCTCTGCTATGCGGGTATATTCCCCGGCAAGCTCCGCTTCGCCGTAGAGGGTGATTCGCTTGCCGCTGCCCTGATCGTAATGTGTGAAAGGCTCCTGATTGGCGATTCCGCCGACGCCGAACAGCACGTAAGTATCGCTGGCGCGCTTAAGCTCGACCATCTCGCCTTTTTCGATCTGGCGGGCGAGACCGACGAAGTCCTGCGGCGTCTCGAAATGGTGTTCCTTCCATT
This sequence comes from Pyrinomonadaceae bacterium, assembly GCA_036389675.1. GTDB lineage: Bacteria > Acidobacteriota > Blastocatellia > Pyrinomonadales > Pyrinomonadaceae > DASQYE01. The sequence continues at coordinate 179,317 of DASVWI010000021.1, read as the reverse complement.
CGGCGACCTGTATCGCCAGAAAGCGGCGCGAATCGCTGTAGTGCAAAAGCTCGGACGGGATATCGACTTTGGCCTGCTTGCCCATGGGCTCGCCGCGATCTTCCTTGACCTTCAACACGGACTGATTCCAGAGGCTGGTTTCGGCGGCTTCGGCTGTAGCCGTCAAAGCCATCAACGTCGCATAGCCCCTCTGCCCACGTCGTCTTATGCCCGGCAGCATCAACAATGCAGCCAGTATGAACGCCGTCATGAGAATCGCGAACACAGTTTCCCTGTTATTTTTTATCTGTTGAATCATTAATGTCCTGTAATAAAGGAAATGGCTTGAACGTGGCGACCACCCGCCGGGCCGCTGCGTCAAGCATGTGGGTATCTATGATGTTGTTTTGGGCCAAAAGTATGCCGCAAAAGTTTAGTAAAAGGCAGAGAATTTCGGGGTAGGGGATTGATACAGAACCGTTCAAATTGAGTCAATCCACGGCGGGATTTGTGAAGGAAATCCGATCGGTTTTTGTGAAGGGATTGGAAGGCGGAAGCAACGGCTTGCTAGGAGGGCGGTTGACGCTTAAAAGAAGAAAAAAAGAGGGCGGGCGCTCTGGCGGGAGCGCTCGCCCTCTCCTGTTTCGTTCGTCATAGAGCGAGATGAGCACGCTCTCCTGCCTGCAAGCTGAGCTTAGGGATTCGGCTGCTGCGAAGACCCCTGCTTCCTGCTCCTGACGAAGACCTCGCCGCGCGGGGTAAGGCTGGCCTTACGGGCGAGCGTGTTAAGCACAGAGGTAAGAGTCTCCTTGTCCTTCAGCCTGAAGCTGGTCACGCCGGAGACTTGCGAGTCCGGGTCGCTGAACTGAAGCGTCAGATACCGCACCTTTGTTTTAATAAACCGCGCCGGCAGTGTAAAGATGGTGGGGATGCTGCTCGCGATGGTTGCCGCTCGGGGTCTCTTCGACTGCGTGTCGGCGAAAGCCGAGGTGACGGCCTCGTAAGGAATGAACAGGAGTTCGCGCTGCTTATTGTCGCGGAAGAGCAAGCGCCTGTTCGCGTCGTCAAAGGAGAGCGTGCCCTCCTGCTTCTTGTTGTGGCCGAAGACGCCGCCCTCATACTTCGCTCTGACGGTCTGCGGCGTTGACGAAGATGCTGCTATCGCCGCCGAGCCTGTGCCAGCATCGTCGGCTGTGCCCGCCGAAGTCTGCGCCAGCCCCTGAATTGAAGCTAACCCGAGCAGCAGGGCGAGCGTCAGAAGTTGAAATGATCTCTTCATTTTATTGTTACCTCTTCGATTGAATGTACTGCTGAGTTTCGCTGACCTGATTCCCCTGCGAGACGGGCTTCGCCAGCGGCGGCTGCTCGTTTGTCTCGGTAGAACCGGTTCTCTTTTGAGAGTAGATGTAGCTGTCGCGCGCCGTGACCACGAGGTTCGGCTGGTTGACGCGAACCCTTATCTGCCGACGCTGCTGCTGCTCCTGCGGCTGCGTTGCCGAGGCGGAAGTCTTTGGGTAATAGCCCAGACTGTACTGGCGGCGCAGTTCCTCCGCGATCAGCGCGAACGCCTGGGAAATGCCAGAGAGCGTATCGCCGTTGTAGAAGCGCCCGCCCGTTCTCTGTGCAAGCTCGCGCAGATATGCGCCGCCGCGACGGGCCTCCGGGCTGCTCGGGCCGCCTCCACCCGGAATACCACCGCCTCCGCCCGGCATCGGCATACGCGGGAAAGGTATGCCGATACTTATGCCGCCGCGCCCGCCCGGCAGAGGCAAGCGCTGTTGACCGCCGCCCATCGGGCCAAAACCATTATCGGTATCATATGCGACAGGGTAGATGAGCGCGTCCTGCTCTTCGGCCAGCCGCAGAGTGGTTTCATAAGTGGCGCGGCGGCTCTCCGTATCAACGCCGTCGGTAAAGAGCACCATGGCCTTGCGCCCTTCGACCTGCATGAGCCGCTTGATGACCATATCGACGGCATCGTAAAGACGCGTCCCGCCTCCCGTGCGCGTGCGGCGTATGGCCCTCGTCAACTCCGCCCGGTCGTTGGTCGGCTCTGTCAGCACATTGATTCTGTCGTCGAAGGAGACGACCATCACGCGGTCTTCGGATTTCAGCTGGTTGACGAAAGCAATCGCCGCCGCCTGTATGTCTTCCAGCTTGAAATTCGTCGAGCGGCTGGTGTCCATGACGAGGGCCACCGTGAAGGGATGATCGACGGCTGCGAAGTAAGTGATCTTCTGCTCGACACCGTCCTCGAAGATGTGGAAGTCCTCACGGCTGAGGTCTGGAATGTATCTGCCGTTCCGATCTTTGACGTTGACCGGAACGGTCACGAGCGTGGTCTCAACGCGCAGGACATCGCCCTCCATCTCTTCGCCCTGAACATTGAGCTGCGGCGCGCTCGATTCTTCTTCGTTGACGGAATTGTCCCGGTCGGTTTTATTCATGCCCGGGCTGTTGGTGTTTTGGCCGGCGCGGCTGCGCCCTGACTGAGCCCGCGGCGCGCATGGCAGACAGATGAAGGCGAACAGCACGAGTAAAACGGGTGCGATCTTTCTCATAACAACGTCCTCAACTGCAAGGCAAGGTGTGGCTTGCTGTTTTTGTTTTGGTAGAAGGAATGAAACTGCTTTGACCGTTACTGCGCTTCGATCTGAGTCGGCTCAGGCGGCATGCTTTCCAGTTTGAGCAGCTCGCGCAATTTCATCCGCGCCTTGTGTAGCTGCGACTTGCTGGTTCCGATGGAATTTCCACAGATCTGCGCTATCTCCGCATGCTGATAGCCCTCTACATCGTGCAGGATAAAGACGATCCTGTAACCGGGCGCGAGCTTGGAGATGGCGCTGTCGAGCGCGAGCCGATCAACCGTCGTCGTCTGACTCGTGCCCGAGCCCTGCCCGAACAGGGGCTCGGGCACGAGGCCGTCTTCCGTCACCTGCTCACGTTTGACTGAATGTTTGCGGAAGTGCATCAGCACCTGATTGGTGGTCAGGCGAAAGAGCCAGGTCATCAATGCCGACTCGCCGCGAAAGCTGCCGATCTTGTGATAGACCTGTATGAAAGCCTCCTGCGTGAGGTCTTCCGCTTCGGTAGGGTTGCGGGTCATACGCAGGCACAAATTATAGAGGCGGCGATGGTAGCGTTCGTATAGCTCCTCGAAGGCTTGCATGTCGCCGCCGGCAATCCTGCGCGTCAACCGGTAATCGTATTCCGACGCTCTAATCGCCGGTGAGCTTTCCGGCACGCTCGCCCACACCGCATGAGCTTCACCCAAGCTCAACACTTGATCCGTCATATGTATGTCCCGCAACTTTGAATAGGTGCTTTAGATGTCCTGACCCACCGGGCGCGCCAGATACGCATGAGTGCCGGAAGGGGGCTTCGCAATGTACTGACTTGGACGCAGTTTTCTTTGACGGAGAACATAAAGAGTTCGTCAATGAAGGTAAAGTTTTGTAAACGCCGGAGGCTGCGCCGGCAGAGACACTACAAGTCAGTAGCGCTAAAGGGCTCGGGCGGGTCTCTTTCTCTCGAAGGAGTACCCGCCCGAGCCCTTTGGCGCTACTGACCTGCCGACCGCTGCAATTGAATCTTTAGATGTGGAAGCGAGAGCTATTGCTCGTCTGGAGCGTTCTGGCGCTGCGCCTCGTGCTCACGACGCCTTTGCTCGAACTCCTGTCGCTTAGCCGCGATCTGGGTCTTCTGCTCCGGCGTCAGGACGGCGAAAATCTGCGACATCGTGCGTGCCCGCGCCACTTCCAGCTCGACCTGAACGTTGGCCCTCTCCTGTGCGGCTGCCCTGACGGTCGCTTCGTTGAAGTTTCCGTCGGTCAAAGCGCTCATCTCGCTCTCGTGCAGAGCGTCCATGCGCTGGCGCAGCTCCTTTGTGCTCGCCTCCGCGCTGTCGGTGATCTGTTTGATCTGAGCCTTCTGCGCGTCCGTCAGGTTAAGGTCGCGCAGGAACGGCACGTGTCCGCCGCGCGGCCCACCACCCCTGTGCCCGCCACGCTCGTCGCGCGGGCCGCCGCCGCCAAAGCCTCTGCGCGGGCCATCCTGCGCCAGCCCGACGAAACCCAGACCCGTTAACAATAGAACTCCGGCCAGCGCGAGCGCGCCGTGAACCGCTTTAAATTTGAGTTGTCTCATGGTCATCCTTTTCCCTTCATGGAAATTTTTCGTTTGTGAGGCATAATTGCCTCTCGCCTTCACCCATTTAGACGCTCGGGCAGAGCCTAAGTTACGTAGAGAGACCGTCAACTGCTGTAAAGTTTTGTAAAGAGCGGCATTTGTCCTGACAATTCTTTGCAGATCAATGGAGAGCCCATAGCGTAGAATATCTCCGCAGCATGCAACCGCGGATTGGCCCTGCGCGGAGTTGGAGGACGATTGTTTGATGAGTTCTGTTTTGATTATTGACGATGACCGGGAGCTGTGCGAGCTGGTTAAGGAGCTTCTGGAAGAGGAAGGCTTCAGGGTCGAGACCATAAGCAATAGCGCGAAAGGTTTGGAGCGAGCGCTCCTGGGCCAGCACACGGTCATAGTGCTCGACGTGATGATGCCGGGGATGAACGGCCTTGAGGTCTTGCGTCGTCTGCGGGCCGCGCCTCAAAGGGCCGCGCGCACGCCCGTCATGATGCTGACGGCGCGCGGCGAAGACGTTGACCGCATCGTCGGGCTGGAAATCGGAGCGGACGATTACCTGCCGAAGCCCTTCAACCCGCGCGAGCTGGTCGCGCGCATCAACGCCATCATACGCCGACTGAAACTGGATTCGGTCGAAGCCTACTCTTCGCCCTCCGATGTCGCGTCTTTACCCGAGCGCATCAGGGTCGGGGACGTGGAAGTCGAGACGGGGACGCGCCACGTGCGGCGCGCTGGCGAGACCGTGGAATTGACAAATGTCGAGTATGAAATACTGGTGCTGCTCCTCTTGTCCGCCGGTCGCATCGTCAGGCGCGATGATCTGGTCAAAGCGGTGCTGGGTCGCCAGCTCTCAGCCTATGACCGCAGCATAGACATGCACATCAGCCATTTACGCAAGAAACTCGGGCATCGCATGGGAGACGTTGATCGCTTGAAGACGGTGCGCGGGGTCGGCTACATCTATGCGCGTCCGGGTTTGGCCGAGGCGGGTGGCGGCGCGGGCACAATGTGACGACGGCGTTGGCCGAACGAAGGAAGCCGCCTATATTTATGCGTAGCCTTTTTCTGAAAGTCTTTCTGTGGTTCTGGCTGGCGATGGCGCTCGTCATACTGGCGCTCGTCCTGACCAGCGAGCTGACTCGGCCCGACGATGCCTTCCCGCGAGACTCGCTGATAGACAAGTACACGACATTCATCGCGCAGGACGCAGCCCGCGCTTACGAGCGCGAGGGACAACCCGGTCTCGCCGCCTTCCTCCAAAACCTTGATCGCCAGACGGGCGTGCGTCCGAGACTTTACGACGCCGACGGACGTGAGCTTTCGGGGTTGGGCCAGCAGCCGGGCGCACAGGATTTGATAGCGCGCGCGGGCAGTCGTGATGTTGGGCCAATGCGCGGCTCCCCACGCGCGCAGCCGCTCGTAGGATTCCCGGTTCTGACCGCAGAGGGGCGGCGATACGTGTTCATCGTCCAGCCCGGCCCACGCCCGGCCCTTCCCACGCGCGCGCTCTGGTCTCTGGTGCCGCGCATCCTCGCCGTGCTGCTGACGGCTGGCGCTCTCTGCTACCTGCTCGCCCGTTACATCGTCTCGCCGGTCGTCAAGCTTCGCGCCGTGACGAAGCAGGTGGCGGGCGGCGACCTCTCAGCCCGTGTTGGCCCATTGCTCGGCGGTCGCCGCGATGAGCTGGCAGAGATGGGGCGCGACTTTGACCTGATGGCGGCAAAGATTGAAACCCTGATGACCTCGCAGCAGCGCCTCCTGCGAGACATCTCACACGAGCTGCGCTCGCCTCTGGCGCGTCTCAACGTCGCGCTCGATCTGGCGCGCAGGCGCGCGGGAGATAAGGCGACGGGCGCATTGGAGCGTATCGAGCGCGAGTCGCGCCGTATTAACGAGATGATCGGACAAATCCTGACGCTCATTCGCGGAGAGAGCGATGCGGACGGACTGACAGAGGAGATGGTTGACCTCTCCCGCCTCGTGACGGAGGTTTCGGAGGACGCGGATTTTGAAGCGCGCAGCCAGAACCGCACGGTTCGCGTCGTCGTCAATGACGACTGCCGAACGGCGGGCTCCTATTCGCTGCTGCGTAGCGCCGTCGAGAATGTGATACGCAACGCCGTGCATTATACGGACGAAGGCACGACGGTCGAGGTCTCGCACCAGCGCCGGAGCGTAAACGGCGATGTTTACGGTGTCATCACCGTGCGCGATCACGGCCCGGGTGTGCCGGAGGAAACGCTCGCGGATATCTTCCGTCCCTTTTACCGGGTGGAAGAGGCGCGCGACCCTGACTCCGGCGGCACAGGGCTGGGGCTCGCCATCACAGCGCGCTCGGTCAGCCTTCACAAAGGCACGGTCAGAGCATTCAACGCGCCCGACCGTGGATTGATCGTCGAGATGAGGATTCCCGTATCTGGCCGCGCGGCATCACTACCGGGTTTATGAAGGGAGATCGGAAATGAAAAAAGCATTCACGGCAACGCTTCTTCTGCTCTGCGCCATCTTCGGCATGGCCTCTGTGTCTCTGTGCCAGAGCGAGGCATCTTCCGCCGAGTGGCAAAAGATAGACGCCGAGGGGTTGTTCACTTTTCGCCTGCCGCAGGGATTTACCAAAACCGATATGACGGGCGTCGAGCATTATCTGGGCGAGTATTACAAAGGCAAGACCAGATTCTTATTCGTTTGGGGCGACACGGCTTCCAATGCTTATGATGTGCGTCGTCAGCCCGAGATGGAAGATTATCAGGAGAGTGAAACCAGAATGAAAGGGAAGCGGGCCAACGTCCGCACCTATTCTCAAATGAGAGAGGGAGAGCGCATCTATCGCGCAGAGCTGAACGTGGGCGATTGGGAGAAGGCTCAGGTGGAGCTTTACATGGAGCTTGAGAGCAGCAGCCCCGCTGAGCTTGAAGTGGCGAAGGAAATCTTCAATTCAGTTGAATTCTCAGACAAGAAGTAATGCCTTTCGTGTTCGGGTGTTCGGGCGGCACAGCCGTTTGCAGCCGTCCGTGATTGCGTTATAGTTGTGAAACGCCGCTCTAGCACACGCCGTATTCTGCCTGAGACAATTCTTCCCGCATGATTTGATTCAGGCCCGCGTTGATTATTTTACGGAGACAATAATGCACAGCTTACAACCCGGACAACGAATCGCAGCGCTGCTTCTTCTTGTCACTTTACTCGGCCCATGGTCATCGTCCGCCGCTTCGCCCGCTCCTCTTGTGCCCGACGAGGAAACAGCAAAACTCTTCGCTTATGATCGGTCGCGAGCCCTCGACCTGAAAGAGGAATCGGTTAAGGAGCAGGAGGGCGTCACCGTTCGCGATGTCAATTATGCCGCCTACACGGCAGGGCGCGGGCGCATCAAGGCCTTTCTCGTTGAGCCAGCCGGCAAAGGCCCTTTCGCCGGCGTCCTCTTCTTTCACTGGTACGGCAGGCCGAAGGGTAATCGCGAGCAGTTTCTTGACGAAGCGATGGCGCTTGCCAGGCAGGGAACGACATCTGTGTTGATTCAGGGTTATTTCCCATGGGGTGTTGCGCCCGTTGACGCTCAGACCGACAGGCAGCGCGTGATAGACGAAACCATCGAAGTCAGAAGGGCGCTCGACCTGTTACTATCTCGCCCCAAAGTTGATCGAAAGCGGATAGCTTTCGTCGGCCACGACTACGGCGCTATGTACGGCGCAATCAATGCGGGCGTGGACAAGCGCGTAAAAACCTATATCCTCGTCGCCGGCATCGGCAGCTTCAGCAACTGGTCGCTCGACTACTGGCTCAAGGACGTGCCCGAGCCCGCCAAGGACGCCTACCGTCAGGCGCTCAAACCCATTGACCCGATCACACAGATCGCCCACGCCACACCGGCCACGCTCCTGTTCCAGTTCGCCAACGCCGACGAGCACATCAAGAGGGAAGCGGCCATAGCATTCGCCGACGCTGCCAGCCAGCCTAAGCAGGTCAAGTGGTACGACGGCAAGCATGAGCTGAACGTCGAAGCCGCCCGCCTTGATCGCGGCGAGTGGCTGACGCGCGAGCTTCGTCTGCGTAAACGAGCGAGTAAGTGAAGCGGCAGAGCGAGAGAGAGAGCTTTCCCGGCCACATCGCGCTTAATAACTTGTTCAAGTCGCTGCTGCTGACACGAGGGCCACGGCGCATGAGCATGCCCTGTGGCCCGATACGCTTGTGCGCGCCTTGCCTCCAGGCATTACCTTCGCATCGCCCGGTCGTAGTAGTATCTTGAGAAAAAGGGAGATACCGAAATGATCACCGTCGCCAATCGTATCTACGTCAATCAGGAATACGCCGCCGCCTTCGAGCAGAGATTCCGCGAGCGTGCCGGGCTGGTGGACAAGATGCCCGGCTTTATTTCCAATCAAGTCCTGCGACCGGTCAACGAGGGCGACCCCTATGTTGTTTTCACCATCTGGAACAGCCGTGAGGACTTTCTCAACTGGGTGCGCTCCGACGAGTTCGTGAAGGGGCACGCACAGTCCGGCACGTTGCCGAAAGAGGCGTTTTCCAGATCGAACGTTTTGGAGATGCACGAGGTCGTTCAGGATTCGACCAGACCCGATCTTGAGCCTGAGCCTTCGGGCGGCCCTTTCAGGATGCACTAAGCCCGTCAGGCGAGCGCGCGTGCGCGCGTAAGCTCATCCCCCGCATTGTCCACGAGTGATCGATATAGATCAGAGACGAGAGGCAGCATGTCAAATAAGATGCGCGGACGGATGCTCTTGCTGAGCGGGTTTGTATGTCTCGTGTGTGCTTTGGAGTCCGCTGCCCCGGCGTTGGCTCAGGCAAACCCTGTGACGAGCGAGGCCGACCTGCCCGTTTGGGTGAAAGACGTGGGGGCGAGGCGTGAGCCCAAGCGCAAACGAATCTTTTCGGCGAACACATACGGCGCGACGGGCGACGGCGTCAAAAACGCGACGCGTGCGATTCAGAAAGCGATTGATGCATGTGCGAGGGCGGGCGGTGGCTCGGTCGTCTTCAAGCCGGGCCGCTACCTGACGGGCGCGCTCTTCCTCAAAAGCAACGTTCACCTGCGCGTAGATCAGGGCGTTACACTGCTCGGCAGTCAGGAGGATGCAGACTACCCTTCGCTGTGGACGCGTGTGGCCGGTATAGAGATGGACTGGCCCGCCGCTCTCATCAACGTCAACGATCAGAAGAACGTCAAAATCTCCGGCGGCGGAACTATTGACGGGCAGGGCAAGAAGTGGTGGGACAAGTACTGGGCGCTGCGGCGCGAATATGAGCCGAAGGGATTGCGCTGGGCCTCTGACTACGACGCCGAGCGCGTTCGACTGATGGTCATATGGAAGTCCGCCGATGTCACCATTGAGAACGTCAGCCTCAAGCGCTCGGGCTTCTGGACGATGCAGGTCGTCTATTCCGACCACGTCACGGTGGACGCCGTTAAGATCAGCGACAACGGCGGCCCGAGCACGGACGGCGTTGATATAGATTCCTCAAGCTACGTGCTGGTCGAGAACTGCGACATAGACAATAACGACGACGACATCTGCCTTAAAGCCGGGCGCGACTATGACGGCCTGCGCGTCAACCGCCCGACCGAGTACGTAGTCGTCCGCCACAACCTGACGCGGCGCGGCGGCGGCATGCTCTCCTTCGGCAGCGAGACCGCCGGTGGCATTCGCAAGGTCGTCGCCTATCAGAACCGCGGCGTCGGAACCAACGAGGGCATTCGCTTCAAGTCTGCCAGAACGCGCGGCGGCTTCGTCGAAGACGTGCTGATCCGCGACATCAGGATGGAGAACGTCCCGCTGCCCTTTACGTTTACGCTCAACTGGAACCCCAGCTACAGCTACGCGACCATCCCGAAGGACGTGAAGAATGTTCCGCCCCACTGGGTCGTGATGAATACTCCGGTCACGCCGCCCGAGCGCGGCCTCTGCGAGTTTCGCAACATCACTATCGAAAACGTGGAGATCAGGGGCGCGCGGCAGATCTTCGCGGCGGAGGGGCTGCCCACCAAGCCGCTCATCAATATCCGCTGGGCTAACATCACGGCGGAGGGGCGCGATGCCGGCGTCATCGAACACGCGCGCAACTGGACGATGAAAAACGTCAGGCTTCAAACACCCGGCGGCAAGAACGTAGAGGTCTCCAACAGCGAGAACGTCGAGCTGCCGCAGGTCTCTAGCCTCAGCTTGAAATAAGCGGCTGCATCTTCAAATAAGCAATGGCATGCGGCTCTGCCGCCAATGTCGAGCCGCTCGTTGTATAACTAGCGAGTGCCGGCATTTGTCAGGCTCACCTTCCGCTCGCGGACTTTCGCTTTGGCAACACTTCGGGCCTTGGCTGAAAAGTATTTGCCGACAGGATTCTTTTTAAGCGCCTTGAGGCCGCTGATGACGGCGGCGGCGTTCAGCTCAGCCCCGGCGAGGCTCGTGTGCGTGTGCGGGTCTGCGAACATCGCTTCCACTTTCTCCGGCCCCATCAAATCGTATTGCGCGGCGATGATCTCGTTGAGGTCTATGAACCCGACGTGTTCAGAGCGGGCCACCTCAAAGGCCCACACGGCGTAGTCCTCGGAGCGGACTATTCTCCTGTCCTTCCATGTCTTTCGCGGAACCGGGGAGCAGACGATGGGCGTCGCGCCCTTGGCACGCGCGTCGGCTATATACTTGCGTAAGTACCAGCCGTAGGTATGCACGACCTCCGGCTTCTTGGTGAGCAGGTTCTCTATCGCTTCGGTCTCTTCGCCCGTGCCGCGAATCGTGCCGCGCGCGCGTGAGGTGTCGTTGATCGCGCTGGCGTCGTTGTGGCCGAACTGCATGATGACGACATCGCCGGGCTTCAACATCGCAAGGACGTTGTCCCAGTGGCCGAGCGTCAGAAAGGTGCGGCTGCTCAAGCCCCCGACGGCGCGATTGACGACATTGATCTTCATCGTGTCGAAGTAAGCGACAATCGGCTCGCCCCAGCCCCACTGGCCGCCAGCGCCGTCCGCCTGCCCGTTTCTAACCGTCGAATCTCCGATCAGAAAGAGCGTCGGCAACTGCGGATTGGCAGGCACAGGCAGAGGCTTTCTAGGAGACGCGCTCTGTGCCGGCGTGACCGCCTCGACGCCCTCGCCCTGCTCCGAGAGGTATTTAATAAAGGGGCTGTCCCTGAGTCCCTTGAGACCCGCGACGACCAGTGAAGCGTTAAGCTCTGCGCCCGCCGGGCTCGTGTGCGTGTGGTCTGGGCCGAACATCTCCTTCACCTTTTGCTCGCCCATCTTTTCATAACGGTCAGCGATGATGGCGGTCATGTCCAGAAAGGTGACGTTTTCGGCCTTCGCTATCTCTGCGGCCCACTGGCCGAAGCGGCCAGAGCCGCGCTCCACCCTGCCGTCCTTCCAGATGTTTCTCACGGTCAGCGAAAGGATGATGGGCGTCGCGCCCCTGGCCCGGGTATCAGCGATATACTTGCGTAAGTACCAGCCGTAGGTATGCACGACCTCCGGCTTTTTGGTGAGCAGGTTCTCTATCGCTTCGGTCTCTTCGCCCGTGCCGGGAAGTGAGCCGCGCGCACGCGTCGCGTCGTTGATCGCGCCGGCGTCGTTGTGGCCGAACTGTATGAGCACGTAGTCTCCGGCCTTCATATCGCTCAACACTTTGTCCCAGAGCCCCTCGGTGATGAACGTACGGCTGCTGCGTCCGGCGCGGGCTCGGTTGACGACGTTGATCTTGGTCGCGTCGAAGTAGCCGATAAAGGGCGTGCCCCACCCGCGCCCGCCGTTGGCGTTGTTGTTGGCGGTGGAATCGCCTACAACAAAGAGCGTCGGCAGGCTTGGATTCAGAGGCGTGGTCGGATCGGGCGAGGGCGAAGCGGCGGGAGTCCGGCGCTCCTGCTGCGCTTTAACGGGTTGGCCCAAGACGAAGAACAGCCCCAGCATCAGGAGCAGAGCAGAGCCGGACATCGCCCTCGACTTTGCGTAGTTGTAGATCAAGCCCATTGAGACATCTCCCTTAGCCTGCTTGTATCGAGTAGTCATGACGCTTATCGTCTGCGCGCGGCGCGCAACTCTGTCGTGATCGAGGGGCGCGGCGGCGCTTTCATGCCTTCGCCCAGATAAAAGCCCGTGTGCGGCGGCTGGTTATAGCCCACGTTCTGCCACACGATGCTGAGCCTGTATTGCGGGTCGTGCATCAGGGTGTAAAAGCGGTATTTCGTCGGGATGGTCGTCGTGTAGATTCGCAGGCTCTGATTGTCAATCGTCCTGAAGACGACCTCCTCGCGCCAGTCTCCGAGGATGTCTGCGCTCAGGGCCGGGGTTGATTTAGAGCCGTTGTTTGAAGCGCAGCCGTCAGCCGTCAGGAGAGTGTTGAGGCGGCCCGCCTGCCAGTCCCACTTGGCGATGCGATTGCCGTTCAGGAGCTCACGCATCAGGTCGCCGTCCCACCAGACGGCGAAGTTGATAGAGCGCGGCGCAGGGCCGATCTTTTCTCCCTTAGCGTTCTTCAAACTTTCAAAACTTCCCCACATCTCGTCGCCCGTATAACGCGGGTCGATGTCGGCTGCCAAGCCCCTGCCGACATCCCTGTCCTGACTGTCCGTCCATAGGATGTGCCCCGTGCCCGCGTCATAAAGCGCCGAGCCCGGCCCTTTCGTCCCCTCTTCTATCTCGTGCACGCCGAAGACCTCAAGCCCCGGCCTCGCGGGGTCAAGGTCGCCGACGTGCAGAGCATCACCATGCCTCAGGCCCGTTGAGTAAAGCCCCTTGCCATTGTCGTCAACGCATATCGAGCCGTAGATGATCTCATCCCTGCCGTCTCCGTCAACGTCAGCGACGCTCAGATTATGATTGCCCATCCCCGTAAATTTCGGATAACCGTCGTCGGTATCGAAGACCCAGCGCGAAGTAAGCTTCCCGTCTCGCCAGTCCCACGCGGCCAGCACAGTCTTTCCGTAGTAGCCGCGACACATGACCAGGCTCGGCCTGTGCCCGTCAAGGTAAGCGATGGCGGCGAGAAAGCGGTCGGGCCTATTGCCTGTGCAATCATTCTGGCCGTTGCCGCCGCCGCCGCCCCAGCCGCACAGGTTGCCGCGCGGTGGAAGGTAGCTGGTCGTGGCGAGCATTGCTCCCGTCCGCCCGTCAAAGACGGTCAGGTATTCCGGCCCGTCCAGAATCTTGCCGTACTTACGGTCAGTCACGGGCGAGAGGTATCGCCAGTCCGCGCGAGCGTCGCCTAAGGTCTTGCCCACGCCGTCAACAGTTCCGTCCGCCGTCTTACACGCAAACTCTGCGCGACCGTCGCCGTCAAGATCGTAGACCATGAACTGCGTATAGTGCGCGCCCTCACGAATGTTACGGCCAAGGTTGATCGTCCAGAGGCGCGTGCCGTCGAGCTTGTAAGCCTGAAAGACGGGCGGGTCTGTGAGGCCGGGTGAAGCGTTGTCGCGTCCTCGCCCGGCCATGTGGATGACTATCTCGTACTCGCCGTCGCCGTCCAGATCGCCGACAGACGCATCGTTCGGCATATAGCCCTGCGGTGTCTGTAGCGGAACGGACAGATACTGCGCGGTCGCGGCACGGGCCGCGAGCGTGAACGGACGGCTCGCTTCCTGTTCATGCCCGTTCAGGACTGGCCGCACGAAGTAAGAGTTGGATTTTGTGAGATCGGCGCGGTCGTCTACGAAGTGGGTCACGTCAGCGACGGGCCGGTCGTTGAGCTTGATAGCCCCACCCCCGCCGGTCGAGCGGTAGAGATTAAAAGCGACGCGCTCGGAATCCGTGCCGAGCATACGCCAACTGACGAAGACGCGTCCCTCGCCCTGATTAACCGCGACCACGCCGCGACCCAGCCTCTCCATCTGTCGCTGAGCATGGCCTTCGGTCGCAAACAGCAACAGGGCTGCGAGCGCGAGGGCCAATACTATTTCGATTCTTGATGCGATCAACGCCTAGCTCCTGAGCTTTGCGGCCTGTGCCCTGATGAGAAGTTCCGTGCCCGACAAGCCGCCGGCGCGCGCCATGAGCCTGATCGCTCCCGTCCGGCCCGCCTTCGCGCGGACGATGACCAGACAGAGGCCGTTGAAGGCGTTTCGTTCTTTCGACTGGAAAGGCTCTTGGTCGGTGGCGTCGCCGTTGTCCACGGCCACGATCTCGCCGGGGCCGGAAATCTCGAACCGAATACGATTCTTCGAGCGCGGGACGAGCAAGCCTGCTTTGTCCGCGACGGTCACTGTGACGAAGGAGAGGTCGTAGCCGTCCGCCCTGATCCGGTCGCGGTCTGCTGCAAGCATGAGCCTCGCAGCCGGGCCGGTCGTCCTGACAGCATCATTGGCCCACGCCTTTCCGTTCTTATAAGCTATGACCCTCAACTCTCCCGGCTCGTATTTCACTTCGTCCCAGCGCAGGCGATACTGACCCTGAGCCTTCTTCCGCCTGCCGAGCGAGCGCCCGTTCAGAAACAGCTCCGCTTCATCGCCGGAGGTGTAGACGTGAACGGGCGTCACTTGGCCCACACGCTCCGCCCAGTTCCAGTGCGGCAGGATGTGGGCCATAGGCAAAGTGGGCCGCCATCTGGATTGGTATAGATAGAAGCGGTCTTTCTTGAAGCCCGCGAGATCGACGATGCCGAAGTAGGAGCTGCGGGATGGAACTTTTATCTTGCCCAGCTCCTGTAGCTCCCGTGCCATGCGCGCCCGCTCCGCCGGGTCTGAGAAGTTGAGCAGGTTCGTCACGTCCGCGTTGTAAGGCGTCGGCTCGCCCAGATAGTCAAAGCCCGTCCAGACGAACTCGCCCGCGACGAAGGGGAACGCGTCCTGTCCCCTGAACTCCGCGTCGGGCGTCGTCGCCCAGCGCGGGGCGTAAAGATCATAGGAGCTCATCTGGAAATCCGACTGGCCCTTATCCTTGTCCTCGACCACGGGGAAGAAGTACTCGCCGCGCGAGCTGATGGTCGAGGCGGTCTCGCTCGCATAGAGCGGGATGGAAGGATTAGCCTGATGGAATTTTCCGTACTCGTCCGGCTTGTAGTTGTATCCGAAGACATCCACAGTCTTCTGGAAACCGTTGTAGCCCGCCTCAACGTGGTTGCATCCGGCGGTAGCCGCGCGCGTGGGGTCTTCCTCGTGGGCGATGCGCGTCAGCTCTTCGGAAATCTTCAAGCCTTCGGGCGTGCGCTGCTCGCCGATCTCGTTGCCGGTACTCCAAAGGATGACGGAGGCGTGGTTGCGGTCGCGCCTAACTTGCGCGCGCCAGTCCTTCTCGTGCCAGTCGTCGAACAGTAGATGGTAGTCGTTCTTCTTCTTCGCGCGCTTCCAGCAGTCGAAAGCCTCGTCCATCACCAGCACGCCCATGCGGTCGCACAGCTCAAGCAGCTCGGGCGCGGGCGGGTTATGGCTGGTGCGGATGGCGTTCACGCCCATCTCTTTGAGAATCTCGATCTGTCTTTCCAGAGCGCGCACGTTGATGGCCGCGCCCAGTGGGCCAAGGTCGTGATGATTGCAGACGCCTTTGATCGCAACATGCTCGCCGTTGAGAAAGAATCCTCTCTCGGGGTCGAACCTGATCGTGCGTATGCCGAAGACGGTCTCATAGCGGTCGACCTGTTTTCCGTCCTGCTCGACGCTCGTCACGGCTGCGTAGAGGTGCGGCTGTTCGAGATTCCAGAGCCGGGGTTTGTTGACGCGCATGCTCATCATTGTGGTCGCGCTCGCGCCGGCGTTGACGCGCAGTCTCGCGGGCGTTGACGTGGCGACGGGCGCGCCAGTCTTTTTCCACCCGTCAGGGCCAAGCTCGTAAAGCTGCGTTCTCAAGGTCAGGCTCGCGGGCTGGGCCGAGTCGTTGTCGAGAGTAGCCCGGAGATTTACGGTGGCCGCCGCTGGGCTCACCTCCGGCGTGGTGACGTATGTTCCCCAGTGGGCCACGTGGACGGGCGCGGTCTTGACCAGCCAGACGTTGCGGTAGATGCCCCCGCCCGGATACCAGCGCGAAGAGTCGGGCGGATTATCCAGACGGATCACGAGGACATTATCCGCGCCGTATTCGACGTAAGGTGTGAGGTCAAGCTCGTAGGAAGCGTAGCCGTAGGGCCAGCCGCCGACAAACTTGCCGTTGAGCCAGACGGTCGAATAAGACATCGCGCCGTCAATCTCCAAAGATAGCCGCCTGCTTTTCTCCGTGGTCGAGACAGTGAAATGCTTTCGATACCAGCCGATGCCCCACCACGGAAGCTTTCCCGTCTCGCCGGGATACGCCTGATTGAAAGGGCCTTCGATGCCCCAGTCGTGCGGTAAACTCAGTTGACGCCAGCCGCTGTCATCAAAATCGCGACGCGTATAAGAGACGCCTTCACCCAGATTGCCCGGCGGTCTGACACGCTTGCCTGCGCCTGAGCTTAAGACAAACTCGTTGCCTGTGGCCCTGACCCACTCCTTGATCTTCTCGTAAGACAACTGATCTTCTGTGCCCGCCGGGTCGCCCTTTTGAAAGCGCCAATCGGAGTTGAGCGAAAGACGCTCACGCGGCGCGGTAATGGCCCTGCGGGCCGCAGCCGGGTCGGCACACAGAACCTGAACAGACGACAGAAGGGCCAGCAGGCATAAGCCCATGCGCGCGGCAGTGAGTTTCCCCGCGTGCGTGCGGATGCAGCCAATCAGGTTTGACATGGACTCTCCTTAAGACAGGGAACACAGCTCAGTTCAAAACTTCTTCTGCTCGACGCGCTCAAGCCGCGTGTCCGCGACGGGCACGGATTGCTGAACGCTGAAGTCCGAGACGTTTTTGAGCGAGAAGGTCGGTACACCCTCCGTCTTCTGCGCCTTCACGCGGAAGAAGTCCACGCCCTTTACGTCTTCAAGGACGAAGGCCGGGCGCTCTTCTTCCTTCAGATAACTGACCTCGACGTTGCTGATCTCGACGCCCTTCGCGTGGCGAATGTAGAAGCCGTAGGCGGGCAGGACGCCGAACATCGAAGGCTCTGGATAGTTCGTCTCTTTTTCGGGGGGCACGAGTGCGGCCTCTTCTTTCGTGCCGCCGCCCTGATAGAAGATGCGTATATTGCTCAGGCGCACGTCCTCGACATCGTGGCCGGGAACGCCGCTGATGATCGAGGCGTAGCGCGGGTCGGCGTTGTAGACGACGACGTTGCTGATATTAACGCGGCGCAATTCTCCGACGGGCGTGCCGGCTGGGCCGCGCATGCGACGACCCAGCCGCATGAAGATCGGAGAGTTGTTGATGTCGCGCATGGTGATGTTCGTGATCGAGATGTCTTCGAGCAGCCCGCCGTCGACGGTTTCGAGCGCGAGGCCGCGACAGTGGTCGAAGACGATGTTGGAGATGGTGATGTTCCTGAAGCCGCCGTTGGATTCCGTGCCGAACTTTAATCGCCCCGTCGGCCCGTCGCGGTCTGGAGCTTCTTTGACGTTGCGCTTGTAGGTCGCGTCCAGCAGCGAGCCTATGTCGTAGCCGCTGACGAGGCAGCCGGTAATCGTCACGTTCTCGGTCGCCCGCGCAAAGCCCAGCGCGTAGGAACTCTTAAGCACGATGGCGTCGTCGTTCGGCGAGTTGACGCTGCAATTAGACACGCGCACGTTGCGACAGGAATCTATATCGAAGCCATCGCGGTTGGTATCGACCTTTAGATTGTCAATTGTCAGATTATCGACGCCGGTGGCGAGCAGCGCGAAGTGCCCGCCGTTCAGGATAGAGAAGTCGCGCAGCAACACGTTGCGGCAGAGCTTCAGGCTGATGGCTTTATTGCCGAGCCCGTTCATCACCTCAGCCGGGTCGTCCTCGCCGAGCGGAGATTCCGGGCGCGCACTCGCCTGCCCGCCGCTCAAAGTGGTGGGCGTATCGCCGGGCTGAAGCGGACGGCGCGGGCGCGGGCTGCGCCGTGTCAGGCCCTTGCCGTTGATGAGACCGGGGCCGAGGATTGAGACGTTCTCAAGACCCTCGCCCCAGATGAGACTGTTGCGCCAGTGGCTATGGCCGAAGTCCTGATACATGTCCCAACGGTTCGGCTCAGGCATGTCATAGCTGCCCCCGGCTTCCTTCGGGTCGGCGGCGAGAATCGTCGCGCCCTGATCCAGATAGAGCGCGATGTTACTCTTGAGACGAATCGAGAAAGATAGATAGGTTCCGGCAGGGAAGAGAACCGTGCCGCCGCCGGCTGACGACGCCGCTTCGATGGCTTTGTTGATAGACAACGTGTCGAGCGTCCGGCCATCACCTCTGGCTCCGAAGGCACGCACGTCGTACAAGGCCGCTGTGCCCCCGCGCCCTGTCTGTGCAGCGCTCTGAAGAGCGGCGGCCTCCGATCTCTGCCCGTCATTAAACGGCGACAGGATGAACAAAGCCGCCGTTGCGGCCAACACCAGAGCCATCTTATTGAGCATCAATCCCATCCTCTTCCATCGTAGAAAAAAGCTAACAGAGGGCTTACACACGCTAGTGTGGTGGGCCGTAGCTCACCCGGCGAGTAGACGGTCAGGCGCGACGCCCGAGCGGCTTTAACTACCCAGCGGCTTAATGTCCGTGCTCAAGGGGCTGGGCGGAACTGCAAAGCCTTCGAGGGGGTCGGGGCGGCTCGGGTCAAACGAGGGTACGTCCCTGACAAGGTATCGGGCGATGCCGAGCTTATTGGCCCTGATGCCTTCAACTATGAGGCGGGCAAGCTCGTAGCTGCCATAGTTGTTGTGGTGCGTGCCGTCCCCCTCCTTGAAAGCGAGCTTTGATCTCTCCGGCCCCAGCGCTTCATAAAAGAGCTTGCTCGCGGAGTTCAAATCAATGAGCGCCACTTTCTCTTCCCGCGCGACTTGTCGCACTGCCTCCGGGTAGTCGCCGTGCGAGTTCGTGATCTTGCCCGCGTCGTCAAAGGTTCTGCGGTGCATGGGCGTGATAAGCACGGGTGTGCCGCCGGCAGCGCGTGCCCCGGCGACGAACCTTTTCAGCGCCGCTTTGTAAGTGGTGAAAGGGCCGACGCCCTCGCCCTTCTCCTTCTCGTCGTTGTGCCCGTACTGTATGAGCAGATAGTCGCCCGGCTTCATCAGGCTCAGGACTTTGTCCAGACGGCGCGCGCCGAGCGAAGAGCGCAGAGACTCGCCGGATTCGGCATGATTGGCGACGGCGATGCCCGGTCGGAAAAAACGGGTCAGCATCTGTCCCCAACTGTTGTAGGGCTCGCGCGGCTGGTCGCAGACCGTCGAATCGCCAAGGAGAAAGACCGTCGGAATATTTTCGGCGCGAGTGATTTCGATGGAGCACAGGCTTGGGCGCGTGTTATTGAATTCGAGCGTGAGCTTCTCGTCCCAGTTCCAGATTTCCATCGTCTTCTCGCGCTCCTTGAGCTTGACGCCGCCGCCGGTGGAAATCTGCGGGGTGCGTATGTTGACTGTGAACGTGCGCGTCTCGAACTTGCCGCGAGCAGTATGAACCTTTTCCACCATCAATCGTCGAAGCTCCGCTTTGACGGTCGCGGTCGTCTCGCCGTTCTTATCGCCGAAGGTCACAGTCACGTTGTAATTACCTTCGGGCAACGCGGCTGAGAAGTAGAACGGCTTATCGCTCGCGCACAGGTCTGAGCGCAGATCGTCCCTGCCTCCGCGATCTACACACTGAATCTCCGCGCCCGGCTCGAACCCGTAGCCCGTCTCCTTACTGTAAACGGTCGTCGCCAACACCTGCCTGTAACCGGCGGCCACACGGCCCGGCCCGAAATCGAATCTCCAAACCGTTCTATTACCCTGAGCCCGCGCCTTTGACGCAGGCTTCGCAGGCGAGTTCGCCATCACGCCGCCGCCCATGACGGCGAGAGACAGAAGCGCCACCCGCAGATGTTGACTCAGCATACGAATCCTCCATTTCCAATCGGAAGGCTGCTGCGATTTAAGCGCTTTTCCCCTTATCCATAACTGCACGGAAGAGACTTCGGGCCAGCTGTGGTCACATGCTTTTCTCCGCTTTCTTCGGAGGACACACGCCGCCTCGGCTCCAAGCATCCTCACCGGAGGATTCCCCACTTTCGGGTCGAATAGAAGTTTAGGAAGTGGGGAACTTATATCATCTTGCGGATGGATTGCAACAGGGGGCTGTCATCTATCGCCTTGTAATTTCGAGAAAGATGGTATACATAAGGTGACTCGTTCGTCACAATTCGGTCTGCCCCCGCAGGAGAATTTCCACCGGAAGGCCGCATCGCTGGTGTGGTCTGTCAGGGCCAGCAGCAGTAGGTCATCTGCGAAAGCCTTTCCGGCGTGGCGGGCACATTCAGGCGTCGCCCCGGCAGTTTAATAATAGAGTCTTAATAATCAGTCCCGTATTATCCGGTAAATTTCGCGCTCTTATTTTATAAGCCTGATTTCACTATCAGCTCCCCCGGAAGTTTCAACACGCTCAGCAGAAAGCGTGCTCTTTTTTATGAGGCGCTGATTAAGCGGTTAACCCAATGCCGCTCGTTTGGCGTCAGCCACAACGACTGATGGCAGAAGGCCGAAAGCTTTAAGCCTTCAAGGTGACCCATGAAGATGGCATCAAAAAAATCTGGCCGATGGTTGGATTACCATACGAGGGGAATGAAGAGATTCTTCCACTTGAAGGAGGTCTCATGAGCAGACAGAGAGAAGAGAAAGCATTCAAGTATGTGAAATATCTTTGGGAGGATGATGTCGCCGACCATCTGACGGGACTGGATCGTTTAGTCTACAGGTCAAACAAGCTCGGCGAAGACCTGACTCTGACCAACACGGGCGGGGGCAACACTTCTTCCAAACTGACGGAGACAGACCCGCTCACGCAGGAGGCCGTCGATGTCTTATGGGTCAAGGGCTCGGGCGGCGACCTGCGAACGGCCAAGCGCGATGGCTTCGCCTCTTTTTATCTGGACAAGATACGGGCGATGAAATCCATCTATCTCAACAGCCCCGAGCGCGGGCCGAAGACGGAGATAGAAGACGCCATGTATCCGATGTACAGCCACTGCGTCTTCAACCTGAATCCGCGCGCCGGTTCGATTGACACGCCGCTTCACACGCTCGTTCCTTACAAGCACGTAGATCACCTGCATCCGAACGCGGTCATCGCCATCGCTGCATCGGTCAATCAGGAGCGGCTCTGCAAAGAGGTCTACGGCGAGGAGATCATCTACATCCCGTGGCAGCGACCGGGCTTCGACATCGGGCTCAAGATAGAGCAGTTGATCGCCGAGAACCCGCGGGCCAAAGGCATCCTGCTCGGCCATCATGGGATGAGCTCGTGGAACAACAACGACAAGACGTGCTACGAGACGGCGCTTGAGATCATCGACCGCGCGGCCCGCTACATAGAGGAACACGACCGCGGAGAGGAAACTTTCGGCGGACAAAAATATAAGGCTCTGGAAGAGGGCGAGCGCAAGCGCCTCATCGCTGAGATCATTCCATTCGTGCGCGGGCAGGTCTCTGTTTACAAGCGGTTTGTCGGGACGGTACAGGACGACGAAAGGATGCTGCGCTTCGTCAACAGCCATGACGGGCCGCGCCTTGCGGAACTCGGCACATCCTGCCCTGATCATTTCCTGCGCACGAAGATCAAGCCGTTCTTCGTTGACTGGAACCCGGAGACGGGCGACCTTGAATCGCTGAAAACAGCCATCTCGGAAGGGATCGTCGAGTACCGCAAGGACTACGAGGCTTACTATAACAAGTGTAAGCGCGCGGATTCGCCGGCGATGCGCGACCCTAATCCGACGGTCGTTTTGATACCGGGCCTGGGGATGCTCGCGTGGGGTAAGAATAAGAGCGAGTCCAGAGTGACGGGCGAGTTTTATAACTGCGCCATCGAAGTGATGCGCGGGGCTGAGGCCATAGACGAGTACGAGGCTATGGATCAGCAGGAAGCCTTCGACATCGAATACTGGCTGCTCGAAGAGGCCAAGCTCAGGCGTATGCCGCCGGAGAAAGAGCTCGACCGGCAGATCATCGTCATCATCGGCGCGGGCGCGGGCATCGGTCGTGCGACGGCTCATCGCGTCGTCAGGGAAGGCGCGCACGTAGTCTGCGTTGACCGTGATGAAGCGTCGGCCAAAGAGACGGCCAGTGAGATCATCAGTCAGTACGGTGAAGGCATCGGCGTTGCCGGTACGGGTATCAGCAACTGCGGCCCGGCCATAGGGCTCGCGTGTGACATCACAGACCGCGAGAGCGTACGTCGGATGCTGAGCGATGTGATGCTGGCTTACGGCGGCATTGATGCGGTGATCGTCACTGCCGGCATCTTCGTCCCGCCGGACAAGACTGGCCGCGTCGAAGACAGGCAGTGGGCTCTGACCTTCAATATCAACGTCACGGGCGCATACATCGTCGCCGACGAGGCGTATCAGATTTTCAGGCGGCAGGGCTTGCCGGGTAACATCGTGCTGACGACGAGCGCCAACGCGGTCGTGGCGAAGAAGGGTAGTCTCGCTTACGATACGAGCAAGGCGGCGGCGAATCATCTGGCGCGAGAGCTGGCAATCGAGATGGCCCCGCTCGTGCGCGTCAACGCGGTCGCGCCCGCGACGGTCGTCAAAGGGAGCACGATGTTCCCGCGCGACCGCGTCATCGCATCGCTCTCGAAATACCAGATACCGTATGATGAGGCCGAGGAGACGGAAGATTTGCGCGACAAGCTGGCGCACTTCTACGCCAAGCGCTCGCTCACGCAGGTTCCCATCGAACCCGAAGATCAGGCCGAAGCTATCTTCCTGCTCGTCTCGCGGCGGTTGTCCAAGACCACGGGCCACGTCATCCCCGTGGACGGCGGGTTGCAGGATGGGTTCTTGAGATAGCAGGTTGGAGGATTGTCATGGCAAAAACTTTCGAGATCGACGACGCCTTCATTGCCGAGCAGAACGAGCAGGCGCGTCAGTGGGTCGAAGAGGATTACGATGCTCTCGGCAAAAAGCTGCTGCGTCAAAAGGTCGACATCGAAGACCTCACTCTTCGCGCCGCAGGCTTCCGTGTCGCCGTCCCCTCGTGGGGCGTCGGCACGGGGGGGACGCGCTTCGCGCGCTTCCCCGGCGTGGGCGAGCCGCGCGGCATCTACGAAAAGCTTGAAGACTGCGGAACTATCTTCAAGCTCGTGCGGTCAACGCCCGGCGTCTCGCTGCACATCCCGTGGGACAAGCCCGAGAACGTCTCGGAGCTGCGCGACTTTGCGAGCGCGCGCGGGCTCAACTTCGATGCGATGAACTCGAACACGTTTCAGGATCAGCTGGGACAAAAACACTCTTACAAGTTCGGAAGCCTGACGCATCCGGACAGGGCCGTGCGCGAGCAGGCGGTCGCGCACAACATCGAATGCATAGAGATCGGCAAGACCCTTGGCTCTCGGGCACACACGGTCTGGATCGGCGACGGCGGAAACTTTCCGGGCCAGCAGCATTTTCGTCGCGCGCTCGAACGCTATCTGGAAAGCATGCGCGAGATTTACGATCACGTCCCCGACGACTGGCGCTTGTTCATAGAGCATAAGTTCTACGAGCCGGCGTTTTATTCGACGGTCATCAATGACTGGGGTATCAGCTATCACTGCGCGCGCGAGCTTGGGCCAAAAGCTTTCTCTCTGGTTGATCTGGGCCATCACGCGCCGAACGTCAACATAGAGATGATCGTCGCGCGCCTGATACAGTTCGGCAAGCTCGCGGGCTTCCATTTCAACGACAGCAAGTACGGCGACGACGACCTCGACGCCGGCTCGATCAAGCCCTTCCAGCTCTTCCTGATTTTCAACGAGCTGGTCGACGCCGAGCTGGAAGGTGTCAAGGACTTCTCCCCGGCCTACATGCTCGACCAGTCGCACAACGTCACAGACCCGATTGAGTCTCTGATGTCGAGCGCCGTCGAGCTTGTGCGCGCATACGTGCAGGCCCATCTGGTTGACCGCGAGGCCCTCAGGGAAGCGCAGGAGAAGTGTGACCCGCTGGCGGCGCTCTCGACGCTCAAGCGAGCTTTCACGACGGACGTTTCGCCCATACTGGCGATTGCGCGCGAGCGTTCGGGCGGCGCGATTGACCCTGTCGCCGCCTACCGCGCGAGCGGTTATCGCCGGCGTAAGGCCGAAGAACGTCCGGCGCAGAAAGGCGCTGCCGCTTCCGGCATCGTCTGACGAAAGACAGGCTGTGAGCAGTAAGCGCTCAAGTACGCGCAGGCTTGCTCGCGGCTCGCCCCTTCACTCTCGATGAATGACTCGCTCTACATCGCGGTTGATCTCGGCGCCGGGAGCGGGCGTGTGTTTCTGACTGGGGTGGCTGAGGGCGAGCTGCTGCTGGAAGAGTTGCGGCGTTTTCGCTATCCGGCCAGCGAGTCTGCGGGCCACCTTCGCTGGAAGCTGCCGAAGATTTTCGACGAGATCAGGGCTGGCCTGAATCGGGCCGGCGAGCGTGCGCGCGAGCTTGGCAGACCCGTCGAAAGCATCGGCGTCGATAGCTGGGGCGTTGATTACGGATTGATTGATGAGGCGGGCGTGCTCATTGAAAATCCTATCTGTTACAGAGATGAGCGGACGCGCCAGACCATGGAGCAGGTTTTCGCACACGTGCCGCGCGAAGAGGTCTTCGAGCGCACGGGCATTCAGCTCATGGTCTTCAATACGCTGTTTCAGCTCTACGCTCACGCGCAGGAAGGCTTACCCAAAAGGGCTGCGCGGCTGCTCCTGATTCCAGACCTGATAAATTTTTATCTGACGGGCCGCGCCGTCACCGAATACACAAATGCGACGACGATGCAGATGGTCAGCGCCAGAACCGGGACGTGGGATCGGGAACTGATCGAGCGTTTGGGCCTGCCCCTCAATCTCCTGACAGAGATTGTGCCAGCCGGAACTCGCCTAGGCCCGCTCAAGCCAGCGCTCGCAGACCAGTCGGGCCTGCAAGCGGTGAGCGTCATCGCTCCGGCGACTCACGATACGGGCAGCGCTGTCGCGGGCGCGCCGCTCGAAACAGGCTGGGCTTATATCTCTTCGGGCACATGGTCGCTGGTCGGCGTTGAGCGCCGGGAGGTGCTCATCAACCGCGAGGTCGCGCGTCATAACTTTACCAACGAGGGCGGGGCGTTCGGCACTATCCGATTCCTCAAGAACGTGATGGGGCTGTGGGTTTTTGAATCCTGCCGCAGGGAGTGGAAAAAGCAGGGGCTCGATGTCAGTTATGAGAGTCTGCTGCCGCAGGCCGAAGCGCTTAAAGATTGCCCTGCCTTAATCTTTCCCGACGACGAGCGCTTCTTCAACCCGTCAAGCATGATGAGGGCGGTGAAGGAACATCTGACGGAAAGCGGGCAGGCTGTGCCGGACAATCCGCCCGCGATCTCCAAGACTATCCTTGACTCGCTGGCTTTACGTTATGCATCGGTGCTTCGCACCATCGAGTCTTTGACCGGCGAGAAGATCAAAGGCGTGCAGATAGGCGGCGGCGGCGGCCAGAACGATTACCTTAATCAAGCGACCGCCAACGCCACGGGCCTGCCTGTGCAGGCCGGGCCGGTGGAGGCGACCGTTGTGGGCAACGTGCTGGTGCAGGCCGTTTCAAGCGGGCGCTTCGCGTCGCTCCATGAGGGGCGGCGTCACGTCGCCGAAAACGTGAGGCTCAGGAAGTTCACCCCGGCGCGCACCCCTGCATGGGAAGAGGCGCTCAGTCGTTACCAGAGCCTGGAGGCTCTATACGTGGATTGACCGGAAAGGCTGGCCCGTATGATCACGACCTTTCAACAGCATGTCTCTCAGGAACAGATGCACATCCCGGGGGCGACCGGCGAGTTCACCTGGCTCATGTCCGGGCTGCAGCTTGCCACGAAGATGATCGAAGCGCAGGTGCGCCGCGCGGGTCTGGTGGACATCCTTGGCACGCTCGGCGAGATCAATGTGCAGGGCGAGGTGCAGCAGAAGCTGGACGTTTACGCCAACGACGCGCTGATTCACTGCCTGAGCCTGAGAGAGAGCATAGGCATCATCGCCTCGGAAGAGAATGAAGAGCCGATCACTCTCGGCCACAAGTCGCCCAACTCTCAGTATGCCATCGTCTTTGACCCGCTCGACGGCTCATCCAACATCGATGTCGCCGTCACGATAGGAACGACCTTCTCCATCTTTCGTCGGCCCAAAGGCGAAAAGGCCGTTGACCCTGTTGAATGGCTGCTGCAACCGGGGAACAAGCAGGTCGCCGCCGGCTACGTCGTCTACGGCTCTTCGACCGTGCTCGTCTACAGCGCTGGAAACGGCGTTCACGGCTTCACGCTTGACCCCAGCGTCGGGTCTTACCTGCTGACGCATGAAAATATACGCATCCCGCGGCAGGGCCAGTACTATTCGATCAATGAAGCGTACTGCGATAAGTTCCCGGCGATTTATTTGAAATACCTGAAACGATTGCGGGCCGGCGTCAATGGCCGCAGCTACTCGTCGCGTTTCGTCGGCTCGATGGTCGCGGACTTTCACCGCACGCTGCTGCGCGGTGGCGTCTTCATCTACCCGCCGACGACCGATTATCCGTCGGGAAAGCTGCGCCTGTTGTACGAGGCCAACCCCGTCTCGTTTCTCGCCGAACAGGCCGGGGGCGCGGCCAGCGACGGCACACAGCGACTTCTGGACGTGCAGCCGACGGGCATTCACCAGCGCACGCCGCTCATCGTCGGCGGAGAGGTCGAGATGGCGGAGTTCGAGCGTTGCATGAAAGAAGGATAAAGACGGATGGGCCAGAGGGGCATCTCCCTTTGGCCGTGGCGTGAGGGCGTTTACGGCCTTTCATTCAAACGGTAATTACTTTTGCGAGTCTCTTTATTCATCACCTGTGTGGTCGACCAGTTGTGGCCTTCAATCGGCACGAGCGCCGTCGAGGTGCTGCGGCGTGCCGGATGCGAAGTCGTCTTCGACGAGCGGCAGACCTGTTGCGGACAGCCCGCCTTCAATACCGGATACAGAAGGGAAGCGCGCTCTCTGGCCGAGCGGTTTATCGAAATCTTTGAAGAGGCCGGGAGCGAGGCGGTCGTCAGCCCGTCCGGCTCATGCACGGCCATGGTGCATCACTTTCATGAACTGTTTCCCGAC
Organism: Pyrinomonadaceae bacterium; assembly: GCA_036389675.1. Taxonomy (GTDB): domain Bacteria; phylum Acidobacteriota; class Blastocatellia; order Pyrinomonadales; family Pyrinomonadaceae; genus DASQYE01. Next base: position 152,178 of record DASVWI010000021.1, on the reverse strand, counting down.
GACGAGAGCTGGCGAAGACGCGCGGAGGCGCTGGCCTCGCGCACGTACGAGTTCGGCTCCTTCCTCGTCAACGTCCTCAAAGTAGAGGATGTCGGGGCAAAGTTTCGCGGGCGCGTCACGTGGCACGATGCCTGTCATGCCCTGCGCGACCTGAACGTGCATAGCGAGCCGCGCCGGTTGATTCGAGGGGTGAGCGGCGCGGAGCTCGTCGAGATGCCGAATGCGGACGCCTGCTGCGGCTTCGGCGGAACTTTCTCGGTCAAGTACCCGGAAATCTCCGTGGCGATTCTCGACAGTAAAATCGATTCAATCGAACAGGCCGGGGTGAGGGCCGTCGTCTCGGGCGACGCAAGCTGTCTGATGCAGATCGGCGGGCGTTTGACGCGAAACAACTCCGCCGTGCGCGCCATGCATCTGGCGGAACTGTTAGCGGCACGCGAAGATTAAGCAGGGCACGCCGAACCATAGTATGAATCCTTTAACCTCAGAGACGTTTGACCGCAACGCGCGAGAGGCGCTCGTGGATACGCAGTTGCGCGGCGCGCTGCGTAATCTGGCGAACACGTTCGGCGCGCGGCGTAAAATCGCCGTCACGACCGTCGATGACTGGGAAGGATTGCGCGAGCGCGCACGCGCGATCAAGGACGAAACGCTCGCGCATCTGGACAAGTATCTGGAAGCCTTCGCCGACAACGCCGAGCGCGCGGGGGCACAGGTTCACTGGGCGCGCGACGCCCGGGAGGCGTGCGCGATTGTCCTTCGCATCCTGCGCGAGCGCGAGGCCACGCGCATCGTCAAATCCAAGAGCATGGCGACCGAGGAGATTCATCTCAACCAGGCGCTCGAAGAAGCCGGGCTCGCACCCGTCGAGACAGACCTCGGCGAGTGGATTATTCAGCTCGCGCACGAGACGCCTTCGCACATCGTCGTCCCTGCGATACATAAGTCCAAGCGACAGATCGCGGAGTTGTTCGTCAGGAAGCTTGGGATTGAGCCTACGGATGACGTGGCGGTGCTGACGGGCGCGGCGCGGCGCATCCTGCGCCAGCGCTTCGCCGAAGCCGACGCGGGCATCAGCGGCGTGAATTTCGGCGTCGCCGAGACGGGCACGTTCCTGATTCTGGAGAATGAAGGCAACGCCCGCCTGACGACCAGCCTGCCGAAGACACACATCGCCGTCATGGGAATCGAGAAGATTATCCCGCGCCTCGTTGATCTGGACGTGTTTCTCAAATTGCTGCCGCGCTCGGGCACGGGCCAGCGTCTGACCTCCTATCAATCGCTCATCACCGGCACGAAGAGAAGCCCCAATGATGAAGGCCCGGAGCAAGTGCATATCATCCTGATGGACAACGGGCGCTCGCGCATGCTCGGTCACCCGGTCACGCGTCAGTCTCTGGCCTGCATCAGATGCGGTGCATGTCTCAACGCCTGTCCGGTCTACCAGCAGATCGGCGGTCATGCTTACGGGTCTGTATATCCCGGGCCTATCGGCGCTGTCATCACGCCGCAGTTGACGGGAATCAAAGGCTCCGCGCAGCTGCCCTACGCATCGAGTCTGTGCGGGGCTTGTCGAGAGGTCTGTCCCGTCAAAATCGATATCCCGGAATTGCTGCTGCACCTGCGCGCGGAGATCGTGGAGGGAACGGCTGGCGGCACGGCGGACGAGCGCGGGCCGGTCAAGCGAAAGATGTTGGAGCATCTGGCCTTTCGTCTTTACGCTTTCGCATGGGCGCGCCCGACACTCTACAGGCTGAGCGCGCGCCTCGGGAGATTGCTGCAGCGCCCCATGGTGCGGCAGGGGCGCATAGGAAAAGTGAGTGCCCCGTTAGCCAAGCTTGCGCCGCCGCTCGCGGCCTGGACGGCGTGGCGCGATGCGCCGCCGTTTGCCCCGCGCTCGTTCCGCGACCAGTGGCGGGATGATTTGTCGGTCAGGAGATGAAAAGCAGCCGATGCCGGACGAGCGAGGACGGGCTTTAAAGTTGGGAGAGCGAGAAAAGAACAATGAGGTGCGACGGGCTATGCTCGCGACGATTCGCCGGCATCTGGACAAAAGCGCGCCCTTCGATGCGGTGCGCGGCGAGCATCATGCCGGCCATAAAGCCATGCTGCATTCCGGTCGCACGATTACGCTGGCCGCAGAGTCGGATTCGACGCCGACTGAGCTTTTCAAAGAGATGCTGGAAGCTGTCGGCGGTCACTGCGTCATCGTGAGTGATGACGTTGAAGCGGCGCAAATCGTCAGACAGATAGTTGAAGGGGCGAAGGCGCAGCTTATAGCGGTCTCGGATTCCGAGTTGGCGCAGCGTGTCGTCAACCACCTGCATGAGGAAACGGAGTTGTTGGAGAATGCTGATACGCCCCAGCTATTCGATTGCGACGTAGGGATAACCGGCGCGCAGTGGGCCGTGGCCGAGACAGGCACGCTGGTGCTTGAGTCCGATGATGAGCGGCACAGGTTGACCTCGCTTGTGCCGACGGTACACATCGCGGTCGTCGAGTCCGCGCGCGTTCGCCGGACGTTGGGGGAAGTCTTAGGGGCGATCAATGAAAAGGGGCACAAGGGCCTGAGCCCGACCGTGACCTTCATCACAGGCCCGTCGCGCACCTCGGATATCGAACTAACGCTGGCAATCGGCGTTCATGGGCCTGCCGAGTTGTTTGTCATTATTCTTGAAGGCGAAACCACATGAGCGATAGCCCACAGCTTCTGCGCGCGACGGACATCGCCAAATCCTACGCCGGTGTGCAAGCCTTAAAGAGCGCCTCGTTCGAGTTGCGCGCGGGCGAAGTCCACGCGCTGATCGGCGAGAACGGCGCTGGCAAGTCAACTCTCATCAAGATCATGACGGGCGCGGTCGAGCCCGACAGCGGCGAGATTCAACTCCGCGGTGAGACGATCACGCATAACTCTCCGCGCGTGGCTAAGTCTTTGGGCATCGCTGCCATCTACCAGCAGCCGGTGCTGTTCCCGGAGCTTACCGTGGCCGAGAACATCGCGCTCGGGCTAGAGCAGGCGGGCCTGCTCGGGCGCGTCGACTGGACAAAGCGACGACGCCACGCCAGTGAGCTGCTCGCACAGGTCGGGGCTAAGATTGACACGGACATCGCCGCCGGCGACCTCACCATGCCGCAGCAACAATTGGTCGAGATTGCACGCGCTCTCGGTGCGGAAGCCAAAGTCTTAATCCTCGACGAGCCGACGGCCTCGCTCTCTGAAGAGGACACGCAGAATCTTTTCCGCGTCATTCGTCAGTTGCGCGAGTCGGGCGTCGGCATGATCTACATCTCGCACCGACTGGAAGAATTGCCCGTCATCGCAGACCGCGTGACCGTACTGCGCGATGGTCGGACGATTGACACGCGGCTGATGTCGGAAGTCAATCGTCAGCAGTTGATTCAGTTGATGGTCGGGCGCGAGCTGTCCGCCGTCTTTCCGAAAAAAGAGGTTGCGCTGGGCGAGGTCGTGTTAGAGCTGAGAGGGCTCGGCTGCGGCGAGTCTGGCATCCGAGACATAAATCTCTCGGTGCGTGCGGGCGAGATAGTCGGGCTGGCTGGGCTTGTCGGCGCAGGGCGCACGGAATTAGCGCGCACCGTCTTCGGACTGACTCCGGCGGACGGGGGAGAGATTGTGCTGAGGGGCGAACAAGTCAGGCTCGAAAGCCCCGCCGAGGCCATCAGGCGCGGCATCGCCTACCTGCCCGAAGACCGCAGGCGTCACGGCGTCATTCTGGATATGCAGATCGGCTCTAACATCACTCTGGCTTCGCTCGACCGGCTCTCTTATTACGGGGCGCTGGATTTCAAGCGCGAGAAGGAGGTCGCAGCCGAATATACGCGACGCCTCGGCGTTAAGACGCCCGCAATTTTCGTCCCCGTCGCCACGCTTTCGGGCGGCAACCAGCAGAAGGTCGCGCTCTCGCGCTGGCTGATGACCAACCCGTCCGTGCTTATTCTGGACGAGCCGACGCAGGGGATTGATGTCGGCGCGAAGTCGGAGATTCACGCGTTGATGACGGAGCTGGCGGCGCAGGGTGTGGCGATTTTGATGATCTCTTCGGAGCTGCCGGAGATTCTGGGGATGAGCGACCGCATCGCCGTCATGCACGGCGGAACGATTGTCGGCATACTCGATCGCGCGGATGCGACACAACAGAAGATTCTCGCGCTCGCGCTCGGACACGACATGAGCGAGGTCGCGGCGCTCTGACGGGGAAAAGCGCAGGCTCCTGGATAAAGCGTAAGCTCTTAGATGATGAAGCTGAGCCGTTACAAACGAGAACTATCCGCCGCTATCGCCTTCGCCGTGCTGCTGCTGGCGGTTGGCATCGTCGCGCCTTCGTTCTTCAGCGCCGCCAACCTTCGCGACCTCGCTCTGAACAATGCGCCCGTGTTGCTCATCGCCACCGGGATGACAATGGTTATCTTAGTCGGCGAGATTGATATCTCCGTCGGCTCGCAGTTCGCGGTGTGCAGCATCGCGGCGGGCATGCTGGCGAAAGCTGATGTGCCCGTACCGCTGCTCCTGCCGTGCCTGCTCCTGATCGGCGCGCTGATGGGCTCGGTCAACGGCCTGCTGGTGGGATGGCTTCGACTTCCTTCGATCATCGTCACGCTGGCGATGCTCGTGGCGTGGCGCGATGCTTTGCGCTGGGTGACTGAGGGAGCCTGGGTGCAGAACCTGCCGGCCAACTTTCAATGGTTCGGAATGGGCCAAACGCTGGGCCAATGGCTGATCGTTCTGATCGCGCTCATCGCGCTCATAAGTTTTAGCTGGATGCTGCGTAATCTAGGCGCGGGCCGCGCCGTTTACGCCGTCGGCTCGGATGCGGAGGCCGCGCGGCTCGCGGGCATTGAGCCGCGCGGGGTGATCTTTGGAGTGTTCGTGTTGATGGGCGCGCTCGTCGGGTTGGCGGCCCTGCTCAACGCCGTGCGCTTTTCCGCCGTGCCGGGTAACGCTGGCGTGGGCCTTGAGTTGAAAGCCGTGGCGGCGGTGGTCGTCGGCGGAACGGCCATCACGGGCGGTCGCGGCACGCTCTTGGGCACGCTCATCGGCGTCGCGCTGCTGGGCACTATCGGTACGGCCCTGACCTTCGCTGGCATCAATCCGTTCTGGGAGAAGGCGATTCAGGGCGCGATTATTCTGGCGGCGCTCGTTTCGGATGTCGTCATGGGACGACTTGAGCAACATCGCAGGCTCAATCTGGCTCGGTAATCATCAATGGCAGAATCAATCCCGCTCGCTCAACCGACAGTGAAGATCGAAGCGCCGTGGCGCGAGCGCCTCTTCCCGAATAATGAATGGGTGCTGATCGTCGTGCTGCTCGTAGAGGGCTTGATATTCAGCCTCACGGGCAATAACTTTCTGTCGCAATCCAACGCCTTTGAGATTACGCGCCTGAGCGTGGAGATAGGACTGCTCGCGCTGGCTCTCACGCCGATCATCATCACGGGCGGGATTGATCTTTCGGTCGGCTCGATGATGGGACTCGCGGCGGTCGTGATGGGCGGCCTCTGGCGCGACGCTCATCTGCCGATGGCGTTTGCCATCGGCATCACGCTGTTGGTGGGCGCGCTCGGCGGATTGCTCAATGCGCTGATGATTACCCGGCTTAAGTTTCCGCCGCTGATCGTCACGCTCGGCACATTCTCGCTCTTTCGCGGCGTCGCCGAAGGACTGACGCGCGGCATAGAGAACTACTCGGGCTTTTCGCCGCAGTTCCTCTTTCTGGGACAGGGCTACGTTGGCGGCGTGATTCCGACGCAGTTGTTCATTCTGGTGGCGGCCATCGCGGCCTGCGCGTGGTGGCTGCATCGCACAAGCTTCGGGCGCAGCCTCTACGCCATAGGCTATTCCGCCGAGGGCGCGCGCTATGCTGGCATCCCTGTCTCGATGCGTCTGGCTTTCGTCTACGTCTTGTCGGGTCTGGCTTCGAGTTTGGCGGCTGTCATCTACGTGGCGCATCTGGGGCAGGCGAAATCGGATGCCGGTACGGGCTATGAGCTGATGGCGATTACGGCGGTCGTGCTCGGCGGCGCTTCCATCTTCGGTGGGCGCGGCACGATTCTCGGCACGTGCCTTGGCCTGTTCGCCATCGTGATCCTGCAAAATGGATTGAGGTTGAGCGCGCAGCCGGCGGAGCTGGCGGGCATTCTCACGGGCGTGTTGCTGGTCGCGACCATCCTGCTTGACCGCCTCTCGCGGCACACGCAGCAGAGGCGTTCGCCGACAAGCACACACACCATCGCAGAGGAGGAAGAAGTGAGGAATTCACAAGTCGCCTTTTTAAGCGCGGTCATTCTGGCTGCCGCGATCATCATCGTCGGCGGTAACTGGTTTCTGGTGCGATCACTGCGACAGGAGTTGCGCGGGCAGGCGACCGCGCCGCAGAACTCTGCGGGCGTCCCCGTGAGCAGCGGGCACAAAGCCGTGATCGCGACGATGCCGAAGGCGAAGGGCGATCCCTACTTCATCAGCAGCCGCCTCGGCGCTGAGGAGGCCGCCAAAGAGCTGGGACTGGAACTGCTCTGGGATGGGCCAACAGACCTTGACCCTGCGAAGCAGAACGAGGTGGTCGAGGCATGGATTACCAGAGGCGTGGATGCGATAGCCGTCAGCGTTGAGAACAAGGTCGGCATCTCGACGGTGTTGCGCAAGGCCAGGGAGAAGGGCATTAAGGTGGTCACATGGGACGCCGACGCCGAAAAGGATGCGCGCGACTTTCTCATCAATCAGGCGACGCCACAGGGCATCGGCTACACTCTGACGGACGAGGCCGCGCGCATACTCAATGGCAAAGGCGACTTCGCCATCATCACCGCTTCCCTGAGCGCGGCCAATCAGAACGAGTGGATTAAATATATCAAGGAGCGTATGGCGGAGAAGTATCCGGAGATGAAGCTGGTGGCGATACAGCCCTCGGAGGGCGACCGCGACCGCGCTTTCTCGGAAACGCAGACGGTCTTGAAAGTTTATCCGAATGTGAAATTGATTATGGCGATTGCCGCCCCGGCTGTGCCGGGCGCGGCTGAAGCCGTCAAGCAATCGGGCCGCACGGATGTCAAAGTCACTGGGCTGTCCCTGCCCAACATGTGCAAGCCCTACGTCAAGGAGGGCGTGATCGAGAGCATCGTGCTGTGGAATACGGTCGATCTGGGCTACCTCACCGTCTATGCCGCTAACGCCCTGAGCACGGGCACGCTCAAGCGCGGCGACAGGGAGCTGAACGCCGGACGACTCGGAAAGATAGAAGTCGTGGACGACGAAGTCAGGCTCGGCGCGCCCTTTATCTTCAACAAGGGGAACATTGATAACTTCAATTTTTGAGAGTCCGTGCGGTCACGGCTGCGCCGGGGTTTATAGCCGGAGTAGAATGTCCGGAAACTTCGGGAAGGGAACAGCAGATCATGAAATATATGCCGGCATTCGTCCTCTGTCTCTTCTGCGTCTGCGTCGCGCGCGCGCAGGATGCGAAGGACAGTCTCGCGCCGCCCGCGGTCACGGTCATCAAACTCAAATGGTCGCGAGAGCTTCAGCCCTTTCGGCAATACAGAGACCTCGTCGCTCCACGTTCTTACTCGGAGGAGTTCTTCCCTACCTTCGACTCGAACTCCACGCTCCCGAGCGCGCGCCCGCGTCGGGTTCCCAGCCCTTTCCCGCCGAGCGGCAGGTTCTCTTACATCTACGTCTATTCGGCGAAGCTCATGAACGATAGCGCGAAAGCCATCAAGGCCGTGGCGTGGGATTACGTCTTCAGCAATCCGGGCAGCAACGAAGAGCTTAAACGCCACCAGTTTTACAGCTTCAGGAAGATCCGAGCGCACGAGAAGGGGACTCTGCGCGGCAGTTCCGCCGCGCCGCCCTCGAACGTCGTCAGCGCCGGGGGACTGGGAAAGGACGGTCGCTCTCCATATGACGAGCGCGTCGAGTTCAGGTGCGTGTTTTACGCCGACGGAACAGAATGGAAGCATCCGGCGGCCAGCGAGCTTGAGTGTTTCAATCTCAGGAATCGCGAGAGGGCTGACAAAAGACCGCGCAGATGATGCCTGTTGAGCGTAATGAAGATTGGGCCTATGTCGAGATTGCTGCGCGCGCCGGTTGTATCAGTCGCGATAGCGCTGTTGCTCTCCGCGTTTCCCATCGCGGGCGGCCAGCAGCGAGAGTCGAGACGACGCGAAGCCGATACGAAATCCGGCGACGCCTACCTCTTCGCTTACTTTAAGGGGAACGGGCAGGACGGTCTGCACCTTGCTTACAGCAACGACGGGCTCACATGGACGGCGCTCAACAATGACCGCTCGCTGCTTCAACCAAAAGTCGGTAAGGACAGGTTGATGCGCGACCCGCACATCACGGAAGGGCCTGACGGAACGTTCCACATGGTCTGGACGAGCTCCTGGACTGACCCTGTCATCGGCTATGCCGCGTCAAGAGATTTGATTAACTGGTCTGAGCAGCGATCAATCATGCCTGTGACAAGAGAGCCGCTGGCGCGCAACGTCTGGGCTCCCGAGACTTTTTATGATGCACGGACGCGGCAGTATCTTCTGTTCTGGGCGACGACCATTCCCGGGCGTTTCCCCACAACTGACCAGACGGGCGACAACAAACTCAACCATCGTATCTACCTGACGACGACGAAAGATTTCAGGACGTTTACGCCGACTCGCCTCTTCTACGATCAGGGCTTCAACGTGATTGATTCAACGATTGTCAAAGACGGCTCTCGCTACATCATGTTCCTGAAGGATGAGACCAGACAGCCCGTCGCAAAGAAGAACCTTCGTTACGCCGTGAGCCGCAGCGCGACAGGCCCATACGGTCAGGCGTCGAAACCGATCACGGGTAATTACTGGGCCGAAGGCCCGACCGCCATCAAGATCGGTAAGCGCTGGATCGTCTATTTCGACAAATACAGGGATCACCGCTACGGCGCGGTCGCGTCCGGCGACCTCAAGCAGTGGGAGGACATCTCAGCGCAGGTTCGATTTCCAGAAGGCGCGCGGCACGGCACGGTGCTGCGCGTCCGGCAGGCAATCCTCTCGAAGCTCCTTGAATTGCAGTAGGGCCGGAGTCCGCCTTTTCCTGAAAGAGATTCTGTCCAAGACACGGGGAAATTCATGAACACCATTTCAAAACAGCTTTCCAGACCGCTGGCGGCGCTGCTGATCTTCGTCGTGAGCGGTTGCACCTCTCTGGCATCGGCGCAAGTCCGCAACATCGACGAGCTTCAGCGCTCCTTTGAGCGCCCGCCCGATGATGCGCGAATTATGATGCGCTGGTGGTGGTTTGGCCCCGCCGTCAACAAGCCGGAGCTTGAGCGCGAAATGCGCCTGATGAAGGAAGGCGGCATCGGCGGTTTTGAGATCAACCCAGTCTACCCGCTGCTGCCCGACGACCCGACCATTGGCATCAAGAATCATCCCTTCCTCTCGGACGAGTACATAGACGCTTTGCGGTTCGCGTCCGCCAAATCGCGCGAGCTGGGTATGCGTATGGACTTGACGCTCGGCAGCGGTTGGCCCTTTGGTGGGCCAATGGTTCCGGTCAGCGACGCTTCCGGGATGCTGCGCTCGGAGCGCGTCAAGGTTGACGGTAATGCGCGTCGCGTTCCCGTTCCTCCCGTCACCGCCGGAGAAAAGCTGCTGGCCGTTTTCCTCGCGCGCGCACAGGGCCAGAATCTGGTCGCCGATAGCCTGAAGGAGTTGACTGATATCAGGGACGGAGCGGTGTGGCTGCCCGCGAGTCTGGAGGGCACGCACGAAGTCCTCTTCTTTATTTCGAGCCGGACGGGGATGCAGGTCAAGCGCCCGGCTGTCGGCGCTGAGGGCTACGTGCTGAACCATCTGGATCGCGCTGCCGCCGAAAACTATTTGAAGAACGTCGGCGACCGGCTGATGCAAGCCTTCGGCTCGAATCCCCCGCACTCTATCTTCTGCGACAGCCTCGAAGTCTATAATCAGGATTGGACGCCGGACTTTCTGGAAGAGTTCCGGCGGCGGCGCGGCTACGACTTAAAAGCTTACCTGCCGGCCCTGATCGCCGACATTGGCCCAAAGACGGCGGCCATACGTTACGACTGGGGAAGGACTCTGACGGAACTGCTCAACGAGGAATTCTTAACTCCCATGCGCGACTGGTCGAAACGACACCGGACGCTGTTTCGCATACAGGGCTACGGCATTCCTCCCGCCGTCCTTTCCAGTAATGCCTTCGCGGATTTGCCGGAAGGCGAAGGCCCACAGTGGAAAGTTCTGCGCGCGTCGCGCTGGGCCTCTTCGGCGAGCCACATCTACGGGCGTCCCGTAACATCCTCCGAGACATGGACGTGGCTTCACTCGCCAGTCTTTCGCGCCACCCCTCTGGACATGAAAGCCGAAGCAGACCTCCACTTTTTGCAGGGCATCAACCAGTTGATCGGACATGGCTGGCCCTACACGCCCGAGAACGTAGAGTATCCGGGCTGGCGCTTTTACGCGGCGGGCGTCTACAACGAGAAGAATCCATGGTGGATAGTGATGCCTGAGCTTGCGATGTATCTGCAACGCGTGAGCTATCTGCTGCGTCAGGGACAGCCCGCCAACGACGTGGCCCTCTACCTGCCCAACAGCGATGCTTATTCAAAATTCTCCGCCGGGCACGTGCATATGATCGAGACCCTGCGTGAATACATAGGGGACGACATCGTGCCGCGCGTGCTCGAAGCCGGATACGATTTCGACTTCTTCGATGATGATTCGCTCAGGCAGGTAGGGCACGTTGAAAGGGATACGCTCGCGCTTGGGCCGAATAAGTACCGCGTGGTGATTCTTCCCAACGTGGAGCACATCCCGCTCGACACGCTCAGTAAGCTCGAAGAGTTTGTGAAGGGCGGAGGCATTCTCTTGGCGACACGCCGTCTTCCGCAACGCGCGCCCGGCCTTCAGGCAACAGAAGCGGAACAGAGTCAGGTGCGGGAAATCTCAAGGCGACTGTTTGAAGGCGCATCCGCTCAGGCCCGCTTCGTCGCTGATGAAAATCGGCAGCTCGCCAGCACACTCAACGGCCTGTTGCGCCCGGACATGGCGCTCGTGCCCGCTGCTCAAAACATCGGCTTCATACACCGTCGAACCAGTGATGCCGAAATATATTTCGTGGCTAATACGGCGAACTTACCGCAAACCGTGAAAGCCACTTTTCGCGTCGAGGGCATGCAACCGGAATGGTGGGACCCCATGACGGGGCGAGTCTCAGCAGCAGATGTGCTGGCACAGGCCGATGGGGGCACAACGGTCGCGCTCAATCTTGAGCCTTACGCTTCACGCGTTCTAATCTTCTCAAAGCGCACGCTCGCGCGACCTGCCACTGCCACGGGTGCGGCGACCATAGCGCCGCCTGTTGATCTCAGCACCGGCTGGCGAGTCTCTTTCGGGCAGAACGCCGCGCCGGTCATGATGGATCAACTGCGCTCCTGGACTGAGAACGAAGAGACGCGTTACTTCTCAGGCACGGCCACTTACGAAAGGGATGTGAGCGTGCCCGAGGGCCTGCTCCAGAACGGGCAGGCATTGCGGCTGGATTTCGGAGAAGGAAAGCCCATACAGGCGCAGCCCCTTAAGGCCGGAATGCAGGCCTGGCTGGATGCCCCGGTGCGCGAGGCGGCGGTCGTTTACATCAATGATCGCCGGGCAGGGTCTATCTGGTGTCCGCCCTATTCGCTCGACGTGACGGGCTTGCTGCGTGGCGGCACAAACAAAGTCCGCATAGTGGTCGGCAATCTCGCCTTGAACTACATGGCAGGGCGGCGTCTGCCGGATTACCGCCTGCTCAACCTGCGTTACGGCGAGCGGTTTCAGGCACAGGACATGGACAAAGTGCAGCCCGTCGCCGCCGGGTTGCTCGGCCCGATTCGTCTAATCGCAACGGCGAATTCCAGCCCTAGACCTTAAAGGCGTGCGTGGCTAAAGCCTTAGCGATCTGACTCAAGCGTTTGACCCCCTCAGCAGCTCTCTTCAGTGAAGAGGCCGGCTCAGGCGCTTCGACTGAGACATCCTTCTCCATATTGATTTTTTTGATGGACGATTATTTTTTAGGATAAAGTCTGCCGCTAGGCAAAGCGGGCAAGTGAGCACTCTAATGAATTACAGAGGTTGTATGCTTATCCGTACACGGTATAAGACTTACGCTGAAAATGGCTCTCGCTCCCTTACGGATTTTCAATGGCAGAGAATTTGTTGTGCCTGCAAACAAGCGGGCCGGAGAGGTAGTTGTTGAAGATTCGCCGCTGACGGTATTAGGTAGACAAATCCGGGAAAGGATGTTATTTTGCCGTCACCTAGCGTTTCGATTCCCCCATCAACCCCGGCGAAAAATAAATCGTATTGAATGTCGGTTAGTTCAATGCATCCAGAGTGTAGGTGATGCTGTAAGGATTGACTGACGGCTGACAATAGCCCTTAACTGATTGCGAGTTAACCGCTTTAATCGCGTCTGAAGTTAACCGCTTATCCAACAGCGCTGGTTCTACTGTAGTTGATGTCTGCACGGGTCACTCCAGACCCTTGTTCCGTAAGCCAACATCATAGTGCGCGACACAAGTCGCCAATCGATGTCAGGAACGAGCAGGTGGTGTAGATCGCGATCTACACCTGTGGCGGCTGCTCTTTAGCGGAGTCAAGCAGATTGTCGTCGTGCTAGTCTGAAAATTCAGACCAGTATCCCAACAGGTTAAAGATAAGGCTTCACGTCCTTACCTTATTGAATAAGAGAGAAGATATATGCGGCCAATACAAATCTTAGCGTTGGTTTTCATCTGTGCCGTCCTCGCCTTAGGGCAGACGAACAAAGGCGGCATCAGTGGAACAGTTATTGACCCTAACGGCGCAGCCGTGCCCGGGGCAACTGTGACTGTCACAAATCTCGGCACAAACCAGTCGACAACGGTCACGACTTCGGAGGACGGCGCTTTCTCCGTCAGCTCGCTCGAACCTGTAAGTTACAGCGTGACGGTGGAGTCCGCCGGTTTCAAGAAGGCAGTGCTGGCGAGCGTCAAGGTGGACACTGCCAGCATCGCTGCCGTCAACGTTCAGCTCGAAGCCGGAGCGATCAACGAAGAGGTCTCGGTTTCGGCTGAAGCCTCCCTGATCAATACGGAATCGGGCACTGCCTCTTCGACAATCTCGGAGCGGCAGATTCAGGAAGTCCCGCTGGCTAACCGCAGCGTGCTGGACCTGGCTGTGACAGCCCCCAACGTGTCGGGCGATGCGGGCAGCGAAGACCCGGATGTGACTTCGGGGCAGCCCGTGCCGGGGTTCAACCTGAGCGTGGGCGGCGGTCGCCCCGGCAGCACGGCCATTCTGGCGGACGGCGTCAACAACACGGGCGTCGGCCTCGCGCGCGCGGTCGTGAGCTTCACGCCGGAGACCGTGCAGGAGTTCAGCGTCCAGACATCGGCCTATTCCGCCGAGTACGGCAACACGGGCGGCGGCGTCATCAACGTCACCACCAAGGCGGGAACCAACGACTTCAACGGCGTCGCTCTCTGGTACACGCGCAACCCCGCGACCAACGCCCAGAAGTGGACTGTCGGCAACCTGCGCTCGCCGAATAATCTTCGCTACAATCAGGTTTCGATCTCGGCTGGCGGCCCTGTCTACCTGCCGCGTTTCGGCGAAGGCGGCAAGGCCCTCTACGACGGGCACGACCGCACCTTCTTCTTCTTCGCTTACGAGCCGCGCTGGCGGCGCGACTTTGTGACGGCGACCACGCTTGTGCCCACCGCCGCCCAGCGTGCGGGCGACTTCCGTGGGCTCGTGCGGACGAACAGCGGGTTCGTGCCGCAGGCCGTCGCCACGCAGTTTAACCTGACCTCCATCGGCCCCTCGAACATCTATCAGCAGTTCACCATCGGCGCGAACGGCCAGTTGGTTCCGATAGTGTTGGGAACAGGTTTTCAGTATTGCCAGTTCGGCGACCCGAGGGCGACTCTGAACGCGCAGGGACAGCCGCAATGTACGCCTGCCGTGAATGCCGCTCCGAATCCGGCGCTGAATGTCATTCCGCAGGCGTTTCTCGATCCGGTCGCTCAGCAGACGCTTCAGTTTTTGCCCGACCCCGGAAGCTATTTCCTGGACGAGACGGGCATTGTCAGGAATCTCGTGATAAATCGCTCCGTGACGCAGGATGAGACGCGCTACACGCTGCGCCTCGACCACCGCTTCACCGACAACTTCAACGCCAACTTCCGTTACACGCTCACGCCCGCCATCGGCATTCGCGGCTTCGGCAGCGACGTGAACGGCAACACTGGCGTCTACAGCGACGCCAAGCAGATGCTGCTGGCCTTCAACAACATCATCACGCCGACCACCGTCAACGACCTGCGCCTGAACTACACGCGCGGGGTCTTCAGCGAGGACTTCTCGCCGGAGTTCTCGATCAACGGCGGGCGCAACCTTGCGAACGAGCTGGGGCTTCCTTCCCTGACCGCAGGCGGTATCCCGCTCTTCCAGTTCAGCTCCGACAATGGCGGCAACGCATTCTCCGACATAGGCTCTTCAGGCTCGACCAACAACTTCAACGTCGAGGAGCGTTTCAACATCAGCGACATCCTCTACATGAATCGCGGCAACATGACCTGGAAGACGGGCGTTGATCTCAGCCACGCGCGGCTCAACGTCATTCCTTTCTTCGCGGCCTCCGGTGGAAGATGGCAGTTCCGTTCGCTGAACACGAGCAGCAATCGCTCGACGACCTTGGCAAATGGCGGGAACCCCTTCGCCAGCCTCCTCATCGGCGTGCCCAACGTGGTGGACGTTCGCCCGCTGCTGCTCAACTACGACTATCGCTGGGACAGCGGAGCGGCGTTTGTGCAGAACGATTGGAAGATCAAGCCGAACCTGACCCTGAATCTGGGGATGCGCTATTCGCTACAGTATCCGCGCACGGAGAAGAACAATCTACAGGGCGTCTTCCGGCCAGACATGGCGACGACCACGACGCTTACGGACGCGCAGCGCCGCGCCATCGCGACGGGCCTCGGCCTTGCTGCGACCGCTCCGATCCCGAGCTTCGTGCCGACGACGGCGGTCAATCCTGTGTTCGCCTTCGCCGGTATGGGCGGTCGCTCGAAGTACATTGTTCCGGTCGATTACTCAGGCTGGGAGCCGCGCTTCGGCTTCGCCTGGAGTCCGAAGATGAAAATCTTCGGGATTGATCTGGAAAAAAACGGGGTCGTCATTCGCGGCGGCTACGGCATCTCGCACGCGCCGATCACCGGCAACAACCGCACGCCCAACCCTGACTTCGGCGCTTTCACCCAAGTCAGCACCTTGGTGAACGGCTCGTCCGGCACGGCCAACACGGCTGCGCCCGTGAGGTTGTCAAGCAACGTTCCGACATTATCCGGCACTCCGCTCTTTCAGTCGCTCGGCGTGACTCAGGACGGGCTGGTCACGACGAACAGCATCGCCATCCCGGCCTTCGCCGACACGGGCTTTAACGGTGGAAGCGGGAAAGTACCGTACACGCAGAACTGGAACCTGACTTTGCAGTTCGAGGCGTTCAAGGGAACCTCCATTGAAATCTCTTACACCGGCAATAGGGGCACGCACCTCTACATGCCGCTCGTCAACATCAACCCGCGCGATCAGGACGTGGTTGAATTTCTGGAAGGACAGAATCTGAGCGCCGACACGACCTTCAACGATCCGCTGGGGCGCAGGAATCTGCTCGGCGCGATCATCGCTGTCCCGCGCGGCAGTGTGGGGAGCCCGTTCTTCGGCTTCAACACTCTGAATCGCTACTTTGATCCTTCGGCCAACAGCATACGCCACGCCGGATACATAGACGTGCGCCGCCGCGTTCGCGGAGGGCTGACTTTCACGGCGAACTATACTTTCGCCAAGTCCATTGACGACGCCTCGGACGCCAGCCCAGATACGAGGGTGCTGACGACCACCAGCACGCAGGGGCAGGTCAGCTACGGCGCGCCGCGCAGTATTGACCGCGCCATCTCGACCTACGACATCAAGCACAATTTCAGCTCGACCTTCATCTACGATTTTCCGTTCGGTCGCAAGCGTACCTACCTTAAAGACATGCCGGGCGTGCTCAACGCCGTGATCGGCGGCTGGACGATGTCCGGGCTGTTCCGTCTGCAAGGTGGCACGCCGCTGCTGCCTCTGCTCATAGATACGAACAGGCTCGGCGGTAATAATCGCACCGTCCGTCCCAATCTGGTGGAAGGCGTGCCGCTGCTCAATCCCTTGTGGACGCGCAATTGCCCCGTAGGCATTCAGTGCGAGCCCTACATCAACCCGGCGGCTTTCATGCGCCCGCCCAAAGGTGAGCTTGGCAACGCCCCGCGCACGCTCGATGTCCGTGGGCCAATGCAGCGCTACTTCGACGTGTCGTTCCAGAAGGATTTCCCCTTCCCGTGGAAGAGCAACGAAGGGAAGCGTCGCATCAACTTCAGGGTTGACCTGATCAACGCCTTCAATCATCCCAACTTCCGCCTCAACTCGGTCGGCTTTACGAATCTACCGAGCGAGTCTTTGCTCACGCAGACGGAGTTGAATAACTGGCTGGCGGCCAATCCCGGTCGCACGGCGACGCTCGATCAGGTGAATAATCTGATCATCAATAATCGCCTGCCGACCGGCGCGCTGCCCCTGAACTTCTTCAGCGTGCCAGTGCCGGAAGGGTTCGCCACCAGAATCCCAGAGTCGTTCGACATCACGACCGTGCAGGGGCTCAAGCTTTACCGCCTGCGCCAGCAGTTCTTCACGGCAGCCGATCAGTTCGGCACGCTCAGGGAGCTGGGGAATCCTCGTTACATACAGTTCGGAATAAGGATATTCTTCTAAGAGGGAAGACTATATTCTCGCACTGGCGACACTAGAGAAAGAGGGCGGCGGCAGAGCAAGCCGACCGCCCTCTTTGCTCTTACACGGGAGTGATTGTCAGAGCGATTCAGCCGGTCAATCGAAAACCTTACGGGCCAACAGCACCGGCCCGCCCCAATGGAGTAGCAAGATGATACGCAAATACGTTTCGCTGATCGCTTTGGCGCTGATCTTTTTATCCCCTGCGGCCTTTCGGACGCGGGCACAGAATGGACGGGAGCTTCCGCGCGAGTGGGTAGACCCGGACACCGGCCACCGCGTTATACGCTTGTCGGACGAAGCCGGCAGCCAGAGTCTATACTTTCACCAGAACGGCTACACGGCGGACGGCACGAAGTTAATCATCACCACGCCGACCGGGCTCTCCACCGTCAATCTCAGGACGCGCGCCATTGAGCGTGTCGTAGAGGGGCGGGTCAATCTTATTATGACGGGCAGGAAAACGGGGCAGGCTTACTACGTCAAGACGGGCACGGTTTACGCGCTCGACCTCAACACGCACGTGAGCCGAGAGGTGGCGAAAGTTCCGCCGCGCGCCTCTATCGCCACCGTCAACGCGGACGAGACGCTGCTCGCGGGCACGATCACAGAGCGCATAGAGACGGCGGGCTCTGAGGCACAGGCGGCGCAAGTCCCCGACACGCCGCCCTCTGCGGACACGACGCAGAGACCACAGCCGGGCCGCGACGCCTATCCCGGCAAAGGGCAGATGATGGAGCGACGACTGGCCGCGCGCATCCCCATGCAGATGTTTATCCTGAACATTAAAACGGGCGAGGTGAAGACCATACACCGCAGCACCGACTGGCTCAACCACCTACAGTTTTCTCCCACCGACCCGACCCTTCTGATGTTCTGCCACGAAGGCCCTTGGCACAAGGTAGACCGCACCTGGACTATTCGCACCGACGGAAGCCGTCTGACGCAGATTCACAAACGCACCATCAATATGGAGATTGGAGGACACGAGTTCTTTCAGGGCGACGGCGGGATGATCTGGTACGACTTGCAGACGCCGCGCAGTCTGGTCTTCTGGGTCGCAGGCTATGAAGTCGCAACCGGAAAAAGAATCTGGTACAACCTGCAACGCAGCGAGTGGTCTGTACATTACAACGTATCGCCCGACGGGCGACTCTTCGCAGGCGACGGCGGCGGCCCTAACAGCGTCGCCGCTCCCGAAAATGGTCAATGGATTTACCTGTTCCGCCCCGAAATGGTGCCGGATCGTACGAACAATGAGCTGCCCAACTCTAAAGACCTCATCCGGCCCGGCTTCTTCAAAGCGGAGAAGATGGTCAACCTGTCAAAGCACGACTACAGCCTTGAGCCGAACGTGACTTTTACGCCGGACATGAAGTGGCTGGTCTTCCGCTCGAACATGCTCGGGCCAACTCACGTCTTCGCCGTCGAGATAGAGAAATCCGCGAACGCCGCCCGGCAGGGTCAGTGATGGGCTTTCACTGGGGAAACTGCTAAGCGAGATGCAAAGGCTCGTGGAAGATTTCAGTGAAATCTTCCACGAGCCTTTGCTTTGCGCTCACGTAAGTTGGGCTTACTGTGACAGGCGTATGAACGGGCCGCCCTGACCGAAGCCCCTGCCTCCGTAGTTGTTCTCGAAGGTTTGAATGGCCGGAGAGCCGAGCACGCCCTGTACTATGGAGAGCCGCGCGAGGATGCGCGATTCCGGGAGTTGGAACTTGTCGGCTGTCAGCACCGAGCGCTCGAAGTCGCTCTTAGCCAGAAAAGATAATTCCTGCCCGTAGCGTGCGATCATGTTGGCGAGCATGCTGCCGCCGCCCTGCATCGGCAGCTCGCCGTCTTTGAAGATATTCACGTCGAAGCCGCTCAGCATGGCGGCTGCCGGGAGAAGCTCGTTGAGCTGGTTGATGCCGGGTTCGAGTATCTCGAAGCTGCGGGCCGGTTCAAGTGCCGCATAGCTGTGAGCCACCCGTAGCTGGTCATCGAGCTGTTGATAGTTGGTCGCACGCCGCGACACCATGTTGCGCGCCTCGTTGAGAAACTGCACGGCCTGTTTTGGATTCTCCTTCTGTGTGGCCGTCGCCAGTTGGAGCAGGAGCGTCAGGCGATCCTGCTCCGAAGGCAGGCCGAGGAGCGCTTGCCTGACCTCCTCCACCTTCCCGGCCTGCGCCTTAGCTGCCAGTTGCTTGAAGCTCACGCTTTGCAGCACTGCATTGCGCGTCCCCGCGTCCAGATGCTCGTTGGCGATTTCGAGCGCCCGCTCAGGATTGCCTTCATCAACCGCCCGAAGGGCCGCCTGCTGGTAGAGCCTCGATTGCATGCCGGGCGGAGCCGTAGCAGCCGCCGCCGTCAGGCTCTCCGAAGTGTTCTGCTGCACGAGGCTTCCCATCTGGCTCATGTCCGTGGCGCGCTGATTACCGTTACTGCTCATGCCGACTTCAGCGAGCTTCTGGCGCAAAGCCTGCGAGCGCGCGGGCAGGTACTGGTCAATCTGCGGCAGCAGCACCTGTAGCCTGACCAGCAGCATGCGCGCGTTGACCTGTTCGTTCTGCGCCGAGCCCGTTGCGGTTTGCGCCAGCTGCTGCTGCTGTCGTCCGCCGCGCTGGCCGCGCGCGGCTGCCGCGGTGGACGGCGTGGCTTTGAGGGCCGACGCGATAACGGCTTCCAGCAGGTCGCGGTAAGCCGACTCGCTCAACACCTGATAGCTTCTCTGAGTAATTGATTTCGCGCCATCGGCTGTGGCGGGCGCTGCGCTCGGGCGTGGGCCGGCTTGCAGGAGAATGAAAGCCATCGTGATGGCGTCACGACTGGCGACGAAATTCTCCGTCTGCAATCGCCCGACGAGCTTGTCGGAGAACTTCGCCGCCGCTTCCTTATCCTGACGTTGTAGCCGCGCGAGGATGGTGGCGAGGTTCATCGGATACTGCCCCTTATCCAGCATCTCGTCGGCATACTTCAAGGCCGCTTTGGGGTCGGACGCGGCGATCTGCATGAGCAGCATCTGTTCCAGACCCTCTTCGGTGCTGAGTCGTCTGCCCGAGCGCGCATCATTGGGCGCGGACGCCGAGGGCGGTCGCGTCGCTTGCAGTAATTGAAAGGCGAGCGCCGCGTCGTGCCGCGCGACTCTCAAGAGAAGCTCCCGGCGCAGTTGTAACGGAGCTTGCATCTGCTCGTAATACTGGCGGTCTTCCGTGGATGTCACGCGCATCATGTCTGAGATGCCGGCAGCCGCATTGGCAAAGAGCGTGCGCGCGCGCGCCTCGTTGCGCTCCCAGAGCAGGTCTGCGGAGTAGATCTGGATGCGCGTGCGATTTTCGGGAAGCTTCAGCGCCTGCGATTCCGAGATGACCTGTTCGAGCAAAGCGATGGCCTTATCTTTTCGCGCCTGCTCCTCGGCCTGTTCCTGCTCGCTCAAAGCCGTCTGCGCGGGCGCGTCCTGAGCCCTGGCCGCGATGGGTGCGGCCACAAGAGCGATGCCGAGCCCTATCAGGAGAGCTGCGATTCTATTCTTTATCATTAGTATTAACCTCACAGAATAAGGGGAAGAGGGGACGGGCAGACCTGTTGAAGAATTCCCCTCATCCTTTAGACGCAGGCGGGGCCGGTTTGGTTACTGAAATAATCGCTCCACGCAGGGAAGCACCGCGCGCGGCACTAAGACCTGAATGACTGGCCTTTTAATCCGGCCTTTTAATGCGGCGCTGCTTTCTCCGCGCCCAGTCCCGTATTTGCCCTGACGAGCAGCTCTGTGTACTTGGCCTCAGCCGAAGGCTCGCGTCCGAGCAGCGTCCCGATGTATGCGCCCAGAAACCCGAGAGGGATGCTGAGGATGCCCGGGTTCTCCAACGGAAAGATAGGGTCGGCTTGAATCAGGTGACGCGCAGCGCCCGTCACCGTCGGCGGGTCAACGGTCATAATGCTCGGGCTAATCAAGATCAATACAATCGAAGCTAAGAGTCCTGTGCCGAGGCCCGCGACCGCTCCCTTCGTATTGAATCGTCGCCAGAAAAGCGAAAAGACGATCACGGGGAGATTGGCCGAGGCGGCGACCGCGAAAGCGAGCGCGACGAGAAACGCGACATTGGCGGTTGGGCCAAGTACGATTGCGATCAGGATGGCAATCGCGCCGACCACGAAAGCGGTAATGCGTGCCACGCGCACCTCCTCGCCCGCATCTCTTTCCGTGCCCCTGTGAATCACGTTCGTCCAGAAGTCGTGCGCGAACGAAGTTGAAGCGCTGATGGTCAGTCCGGCGACGACCGCGAGGATAGTCGCAAAGGCAATCGCCGAGATGAAGCCGAAAAACGCCTCGCCCGCAAGCGCCTGTGCCAGCAGCGGCGCGCTCATATTTGTGCCGCCGTTCCTGGCTATAAAGTCGCGCCCGATGATGGTCGCCGCGCCGAAGCCCAGGAACGTCGTCATGATATAAAAACTACCGATCAGTACCATCGCCCAGACGACGCTCGTGCGCGCCGTCTTCGCGTCCGGCACTGTGTAGAAGCGCACGAGTATGTGCGGCAGCCCAGCCGTGCCGAAGATCAATGCCAGCCCGAGCGAGATCAGATCGAGCGCTCCGTAGGGCGGCTTATAACGCAGACCCGGTTGCAGAAAGTCCTGCGTGACGCGTGCCCCGCCGGCGTCCGTGTAGGTGACGTGGGCAATCGCGTTGAAAAAGTTGCCGAAGCTGAAACCGTAATGGCCCAGCACGAGCAGGCTCAAGAGTAGCGTCCCGCTCATCAACAGAATCGCCTTGATGATCTGCACCCATGTGGTCGCCAGCATCCCTCCGAATACCACGTAGACGATCATCAAAACGCCGACGCCGATGACCGATGTGCGATAGGTGAGGCCGGAATCCTTGAGCAGCAGTGTGACGAGCGCGCCCGCGCCGACCATCTGCGCGATCATGTAAAAGGTGCTGACGGTGAGCGTGCTAAGGGCTGCCATCGCGCGCACGGGTCGCGGGCTGAGCCTGTAAGCCAGCACGTCCGCCATCGTGTACTTGCCCGCGTTGCGAAGCGGCTCGGCCACGATCAGGAGCACGGTCAGGTAAGCCACCAGCCAGCCCACCGAATACATAAAGCCGTCGTAACCCTGAAAGGCTATGATGCCGGCGATGCCCAGGAAGGAGGCGGCGCTCATGTAATCGCCCGCGACGGCGATGCCGTTCTGCCATCCCTTGATCTGGCGGCCAGCCGCGAAGTAGGCGCTCGACCCGCTGGACTTGCGCGCCGCCCAGTAGGTGATAACGAGCGTGATGAAGATAAAGATCAGGAACATCAGGAGCGAAGTTGACATGAGTCTTATTCTCCTTTACGCATCACGCCCAGCTTGGCGAGGATGTTGCGGGTCATCTCGTCCCACTTCGAGGCCGCGCGCACGTAGAGGGCCGCGATAATCCACGCCACGAAAAACTGCGAGAGGGCGAACAGGTAGGCAAGGTTGACGACGCCTAAGACTTTTCGCTCCATCAAAGCGGGCGCGTAACCGACCAGCACCGGCAGGGCGAAATAGTAGACGATGAAAAAGATCGTGACCGGGATGATAAACTTGCGCTTGCTCACAAGCAGTTGTTTGAACTCGTCCATCGCCGCCACGCGATCCCAGTCGGCCACGTCTATATCTTCGTCAGCCGTCAACTCGTGCGCCGGTTTTTCGGCGCTGCGTCCGAGCGGAGTGACATCGGTTTCGGCTCCCACAATCGGTGTCAGATCGCCGGGCTCCGGCTCTATCTTGATTTTTCGCGGCAACTTTTTATCCTCCCACTCCTGACTGTCCGGGTTAACTGGTTCAATCGCCAGACCCCGACCGCCTCTCTTGTTTTTTTAACGAACCCCGCTCTAAGAATCGTCGCTTATCTTTGAATAGTGTTGGCCGTCGCCGGCCTACGGGTCATGAAGTCGTGCAGGCGCAGCCATGCGGCGCAGCGATCAGGCCATGTGGAGAGAATCGGGTCTTTAGTTCCGAGCCCGAAACCATGCGGCCCGCGTTCGTAGAGATGGAACTCGAAGGGCACGCCCGCCTTGCGTAAGGCCGCGACGAACATCATGCTGTTCTCGACCGGAACAGTCTTGTCCGTCATCGTATGCACGAGAAAGGCAGGGGGCGTCTCTCTCGTCACCTGCTCTTCGTTAGAGAGCAGGGCGACGAGCGCAGCCGGTGGGTACGGGCCAATCAGATTTTTTCTGGAACCGGCGTGCGTCTGCTCACGCATGGTAATCACAGGATAAATCAGGACCATCAGGCTCGGGCGCGAGCTGGCACGCTCGATGGGGTCGGAAGCCGTAGGGTTGCCGGAATCGAAATGCGTTCCAGCCGTGGAGGCTAAGTGACCGCCGGCGGAGAACCCGAGAATGCCTATGCGCTCGGAGTCCAAGCCCCACTCGGCGGCCTGCGCGCGCACGGTGCGGATAGCACGCGCCGCGTCCTGAAGCGGGGCCGGGTGATGATAGCGTGGGCCAATCCTGTACTTCAGCACGAAAGCTGTGATGCCGAGGGTGTTGAGCCACGCGGCCACAGGCCCGCCTTCATGGTCGGCGAGATGTGAATAGCCTCCGCCGGGGCAGACGATGATGGCAGCCCCCGTCGCTTTCTCCTTCGGCGGCAGGTAGGGCACGAGCGTCGGCGTGTCCAAAGGCTCGCGTCCTGTAGCCCCCGGCGCGCCGCCCGGCCAGAGAACAATCGGAGTCTGCGGCGCAGCCCGCGCCACCAGCGCCGAGAGCGCCAGACACAGCGACAGCGATGATTGCAGCAATATTCTATACACCACCTTCATCTTCGCAGGCTGGCCCCCTTAAATTGTTAATGTTGATGGATTCAATTTAACCCATGATGGCACGTCATGAGAAGGGCATGGGGCTGCCCCGGCGGAAGTTTTAAGGGCGCGCTCTTGGTCGTCTTGGTTTGGGCGGAGGCGCGGTCGAGCTGCGCGTGACCAGATAAGTGGGGATGCGAATTTCCATCCCCGGCTGGCCGGGGCGTTCGATGGTCATCATCAACGCCTCGACGGCTCTGCGCCCGATCTCCGTGCGCGGCGAGCAAATGGTCGTCAGCGGCGGCTCGGAGAACGCGGCGAAGGTAATATCGTCGAATCCGACGACGGAGATGTCTCGCGGGACAACGAGCCCCGCCGCGCGAAACTCCTGCATCGCGCCGAGCGCCATCATGTCGTTAGAGACGATCACGGCGGTCGGGATCGATTTTGAGTTCAGTATCTCGCAGGCCGCGCGCCGCCCGCCCTCGAACTTAAAGTCCCCGTCGTAAATCTCAGGCGCAGGCCCGCCCGGAAGATGACGCTCCATCGAATCCAGAAAAGCCTTGCGCCGGATGAGCGCAGACCGAAAATGGCTTGGCCCGGCGATGTGTACGACTTTGCGGTGGCCCAGCGAGACAAGGTGCTGCACAGCCTCCTCAATGCCAACAGCATAATCGACAAGGATGTTGCTCATGTGCTCGCCGACTGTGCCCAGATTGTGGAAAACGACGCGGACTCGCTCGCGCTCCAGCTCGTCAATCAAAGGTGGGTGGATTTCCGAAGTCATCAGCGCGACGCCCGCGACCTTTAGCTCGATCAACCGACGCACATAATCGGCGGCGCGCGTGGCGTCATAGTTCGTGTTCAGCAGAATCACGTTGTAGCCGCGCTCAAAGGCCGCCGCTTCCACGCTCTTGATCAGCTCGGGAAAGAAAGGATTGGCGATGTCAGAGACCAGCAGGCCGATGATATTACTGCGGCCCGAAGCCAGCGTGCGTGCGTGCACGTTCGGGTAGTAGTTGCACGTCTCGATGGCGCGCAGGACTTTCTGGCGCGTGTCGTCTGTGACGAACTTCGTCTTGTTGATGACATGGGAAACTGTCGCCGTGGAAACGCCCGCTTCCCGGGCTACGTCTTTAATACGCATGGCTTCTTATGAGAGGTGAGCTGAAAGCTCTGATTCATCTCCTATCCTTGCACCCTCTGTTTCGGGTACGCAATTGTTCCTGAGCGAAATACTGACCGGGCCTCGTCGGGCCGTCAATATAATGATGCCGGATAAAATTCCCGAGAAGTTTGAGCTTGCACGGTCAGCTTAAACGTCGCGCACGCAGCGAAAGCCCAGATTGTTCAGACCGCTATCGGGCGTGGCGTGGCTGCGCGCGGCCACGCGATAGTTGGTGCAAAAATTTTCGGCGCACAACCACGAGCCGCCTCTGATCACACGCTCCGTCCCAAAGGTTGGCCCAAGTGGGTTATCGTGCGCCGCCCTGCGGTAGTAATCATCAGCATACCAGTCGGCGCACCACTCCCAGACGTTGCCGACCATGTCGTAAATCCCGTAGCCGTTCGGCTGAAAACTCCTGACGGGAGCGCGACCGATGAAGCCGTCTTCGCCCGTATTGTTGTCGGGAAAGCGTCCCTGCCACCAGTTGGCGACGGCGCGGCCCATGGGGCGCAAGTCGTCGCCCCAAGCATATCTCTTCCCGGGCAATCCTCCGCGTGCGGCATACTCCCACTCGGCTTCGGTCGGCAGGCGCTTGCCCGCCCACAGAGCATAAGCCGCGGCATCGCTCCATGAAACCTGACAGACGGGCTCATCCGGCGCGGCCTCGGATTGCGGCCCGTCCGGGTGACGCCAGTCGGCCCCGTCAACTCTCTCCCATTCGCCCGTCTTGAGATTAAAGACGCCCGACCAGCCGAACTTCTCCGCGTCCGTCAGGTAGTTTGTTGCCTTGATGAAGCGGGCGAACTCCGCGACCGTAACCTCGTGCTCGTCTATCCAGAAGGACGCGACCGCTGTTTCATGCGCGGGCGCTTCATAGGGCATCTCGTCGTTTGTGCCCATCAGAAACGTGCCGCCCTTGATAAGCACCATGCGATCAGTTTCGACCCCGGCGGCCTGGCCGGGAGACGCGGCCACAGGAGACGACTTGCCTGCCGCATAATCGGCGCGGCCAGACGCCTCAGGCGTTGAAGCTTCACGCTGGCAGCCCTGCGCCGCCATCAGTACAAACACGCAACCAAGCAATCGCAAGTCTCTTAAAACCATCTTCATCATGATGAGAGCAGTAGTAGTGAGTTGATTATAACCAGTCCTCAGCTCATGCGATGATGCGCTCCCTTCGACGTGCGGCGAGAATTCCGTTCGACCTAATCCGACTATAACGCAGCGGCGCGAAAAACTCCTCACCGTAAGCTTCGCCTTCATCAACCTCATAATACTCTCAAACGCCATCGAGCCTGTCAGCTTTTGCTTGTCAGAACGCCAGAGAAAATCGTATAACTGGCGAGCCAACCCTAACAACACAGGTAGAAAAAACCATGAAGCCTTTCCGCGTGAAACTAGCTTTACCGGCTTGCCTGCTCGCTCTCTGCTCATACGTCCTATTCTCTTTCACGCCGGCTTCACGCGCGAGTGCTGCCGATCAAAAGCCAAAGTACAACGTGCTTTTCATCATCGCGGACGACCTGCGACCGGCGCTGGGCAGCTACGGCAACACGATCATAAAAACGCCGAACATTGACGGGCTCGCTGCGCGCGGCACACGCTTCGACAGGGCTTACGCACAGTACCCGCTCTGCAACCCTTCGCGCGCGTCGCTCTTGAGCGGGCGCTACCCGACGCAGACGGGCGTGATGGACAACAATACCTATTTCCGCGTCAAGCACCCGGATTATGTGACGCTGCCGCAGCACTTCAAGGCGAACGGCTACGCGACGCTCCGCACGGGCAAGATTTTCCACGGCGGGATAGACGATCAGGTTTCGTGGACGGAAGGCGGCCAGCCGCCAGACCCCGCCATTACGGGGCGCGGCGCGGGCACACAATCTCGCGCTAACGCGCGCAGGCCCAGCGCCTTGGCCGAGCGCGACCCGGACGACGCGGATGCCGCGACCACCGCTCAGCCTCAGACGCAGACTGGTATTGGCGGCGGGCACGGCGCAGCATCCGACCGCATCGTCGTGCTCGACGGCGACGGAGAATCCCACGGCGACTATAAGACGGCCACGCGCGCCATACAGTATTTGGAGCAGTACAGGGAGAAGCCCTTCTTTCTCGCCGTCGGTTTCGTCAAGCCGCACAGCCCGCCGACCGCCCCGAAAAAGTTCTTCGACCTCTACGACCCGGCCAGGATAGCACTGCCGCCGGACTTCACCACGCGCCCGACAGCCCCGCCCGGCTTCCCGGAGATTTCCATCCCGAAACGAAATAGCGATCTCTTCATCGGGCGCGACGCTTCACCGGCGGAAGCGCGCGAGATGATACGCGCCTACTACGCTTCGACCAGCTTCGTGGACGCGCAGGTGGGCCGCGTGCTGGAAGCGCTCGACCGTCTGAAGTTGCGCGACAATACTATCGTCGTTTTCTGGGGCGACCACGGTTATCACTTAGGCGAGAAGGGCAAGTGGTCTAAGGCGTATTCGCTCTACGAAGTCGGGACGCGCGTGCCCCTGATCATCGCGCCGCCGGGAGCGAAGGCACGCGCAAGCTCGCGCACGGTCGAGTTGCTCGATCTGTATCCGACGCTCGCGGAGCTCTGCGGCCTGCCGAGCCCGCAGGGCATAGAGGGGCATAGCCTCGTCCCGCTGCTACGCAACCCGTCCGCGCGTTGGGATCACCCGGCCTTCACCGTCACACTCTATCAGGGCAAGCTCGGAAAATCCGTTCGCACCGAGCGCTGGCGCTACAGTGAGTGGGAAGACGGACGCTCCGGCGCGATGCTCTTCGATCACTCGAAAGACCCGAATGAGTTGAAGAATCTGGCAAGTGATCCGGCCTATGCTAAAACGGTGCGGGAGATGAAGAGGCTTTTGACGCAGATGCCTGCGGGCGGCTCTGATTGAAGGCGTGAAGCTTGAGCTAAACCTGAGACGAAGTGTAAACTCAGAAAGTCCTCCAGAACAATTAAGGCCGATTGTGCGCCCCGAGATTGGCGCGCTCTGCTGTCCCCCTGAGCAGCAAGACCGCACTGCCCGCACATAAGCGGCAGTAGAAGTCAGAACCTACGTGCGATTGAAAACCGGGGTCTTAATCTTTAACCATACAGCCATCATGAAGACTGCCCCGTCGAAGCGTCATTGAAGAATTCAGCTCTCGACATTGACACGCATTCATTCGGCAACACGGTTAACCGGTTATCCCTGCGATGGGCCAAAAGAATCAACACAGGGGATTTCGGCATGCGAAATAAGCTTTTGAAACGACTCAATGCTTACGTGGCGCTTCTTGTCTTGGCGTGCGTGTGGCTCGCGCTCCTCTCGACGGAAGCGGTCTCGCAGCAGGAGCGCGTCGCTCGCACAGCAGTCCGCGCGACTGTTTCCTTCGATGCCGACTGGCGTTTTCTAAAGGGCGATGCGAAGGGCGCGGAGAGAAGGGAGTTCGATGACGCAGCGTGGCGCAGGCTGGATGTTCCGCATGATTGGAGCATAGAAGGGCCGTTCGACAAGGATAATCCGACGGGCGGCGCTGGCGGTTTTCTTCCGGCGGGCGTCGGCTGGTACCGCAAGCATTTCACGCTTCCGGCTACTCATAACAAAAGGCGCGTCTTTATAGAGTTTGACGGCGTGATGGCGAACAGCGACGTTTGGATTAACGGCTTTCACTTGGGAAAGCGTCCATACGGCTACGTCAGCTTCATCTATGAATTGACGGGCCATCTGGACTTTGGCAACGGCAAGCCGAATGTTCTAGCCGTCCGCGCGGACAACTCCGGCCAGCCCGCTTCACGCTGGTACACGGGCGCGGGCATCTATCGCCACGTGCGTTTGATCACTGTCAATCCCGTCTACATGGAACGCTGGGCCACGTTCATCACTACGCCAAAGGTCGCCGCTGATCAAGCTACGGTGCATGTAGCGAGCAAGGTCGTCAATCAATCGGACGCGCCGCAGAGCGTCACCGTGCAGGTCACACTCTTTGGCCCTGACGGGCGCGCCGTCCAGACGGCTGAGACCAAACCGCAATCAATCGCTGCGGGCGGGTCGGCGGATTTTCAGCAAGACCTCTTTGTCAGGTCGCCGCAAATCTGGAATCTGGATCATCCGTATCTTTACAAAGCAGTCACACGCGTCCGTGACAAGGGCACGACGCTTGATGACGAGACGACCCCGTTCGGTATACGAGAGTTTCATTTCGACGCCGCGACCGGCTTCTGGCTCAACGGGCACAACTTCAAGATCAAGGGCGTCTGTCTTCATCACGACGCCAGCGCTTTCGGGGCGGCTGTCCCCCTGCGCGCCTGGGAGCGCCGGCTGGAAACGCTGAAGGCTCTGGGCGTGAATGCCATTCGCACCGCGCATAATCCGCCGTCGCCGGAATTTCTGGATTTGTGCGACCGCATGGGTTTCCTCGTCATGGATGAGCTGTTCGACGCATGGACGGTCGCCAAGAATCCTTACGACTACCATCTGTATTTCCGCGAGTGGTCTCAGAGGGACTTGCGCGACACTGTGCGCCGCGACCGCAATCATCCGAGCGTCATCATCTACAGCGCGGGCAATGAGATTCACGATACGCCGAAGGCGGAACTCGCCCGGGAGATTCTGACTTCACTGGTCGCCGCCTTCCACGAGCATGACCCTTCGCGGCCCGTCACGCAGGGGCTCTTTCGCCCCAACGTCAGCCATGATTACGATAACGGCCTCGCAGACCTGCTGGATGTGATCGGCCAGAACTATCGCGAGAAAGAGATTCTGGCCGCGCACAGGCAAAAGCCTACGCGCAAAATCCTCGGCACGGAGAATAGCCACGACCGCAACCAGTGGCTGGCGATGCGCGACAATCCGCCTTACTCGGGCCAGTTCATCTGGGCCGGGATTGATTATCTGGGCGAGTCGCGTCGTTGGCCCAATATCGCCGACAACTTCGGTCTTCTTGATCGCACCGGCATGGTGAAGCCCGTCGGCTACCAGCGCGCGAGCTGGTGGAGCGAGCGGCCCGTGGTCTATATCACGCGCCGCGTCGCGCCGACGCCGCTTGTGCCCACAGACCCCGGCTATGGAACGACAGCCGAAGAAAGCCGCCCGCAGGTCTTGCTCCCAGACTGGACGCCGCGCCATCAGAGAGCCGGGCGGGAAGAGAACGTCGAAGTTTATAGCAACTGCGAGCAGGTCGAGCTTTTTCTCAACGGCGTCTCGCTGGGCACAAAGGCGCGCCCCGCCGACGACTCGCCGCGCAACTGGACGGTGGCATTCGCTGCCGGAACGCTCAAGGCCGTGGGCATGAATGGCGGCAGGGCGGTCGCCGCACATGAGCTGCGAACAGCCGGGAAGCCCGCGAAGCTCTTGCTTACGGCAGAGCGCACGAGTCTCGCTCCCACTTGGGACGATGTGATTTATGTCGCAGCCAGAGTCGTCGATGCGAACGGCGTGCTTGTCCCCGACGCGAGCAATCTCATCACGTTCAAAGTCACGGGGCCGGGCCGTCTGGTTGCCGTTGACAGCGCGGACAACAGCAGCCACGAGCCGTTTCAGGCTTCGGCGCGCAGGGCTTATCAGGGGCTCTGCTTCGCCATGCTCAGGGCCAGCGCATCATCCGGTCGCATTACGCTTGTGGCTTCATCGCCCGGTCTGCCCGCAGCTTCGGTCAACGTCAAGGCCGTCGCCCGTTGATTTAAAGACAACACGGCGAAGAGGAATGTAAGGAGAAGGAATGAATATGCAGAAACTACGTAAAGCACTCGCGCTGCTCTCAGTGACCCTGATGATCCCGGCGCTGGCGGGCACGCGCGCCGGGGCACAGGGGAAGCATTTCCGCGATTGGCCCACGGGAGCTTCACCTCAGGAGATCGGCAGGCGCGCGGCAGAAAATTTTGTGGCGCGTAAGTTTGAATTCGAGCAGATGGTTAAATCAGGCGACGGCGAGAGACCCAAGAGGCAGTTCGTCATCTATCCGGAGGTTTGCGCCTGGTACGGCTCGCTGACCGTCGCGCAGCTGACGAAGGACGCCGACCTCAGGGCGAGGCTGGTCAGAAAGTTCGATCAATTCCTGACTCCCGCGGGCGCGGCGCACGTCTCGCAGGAGGCGCATGTCGATTACCGCGTCTTCGGCGTCGTCCCGCTTGAGATTTACATGCAGACAAAAGATCAAAAGTATCTGACCTTGGGCAAGGGGTTCGCAGACAAGCAGTGGGAGAAGACCACGCCGGACGGCATCACGGAAGAGGCGCGCTACTGGATTGATGATATGTATATGATTCCGGCGGTGCAGGTTCAGGCATACCGCGCGACGAACGATGCGAAGTACACAGACCACGCGGCGCAAGCGATGGTCGCTTATCTGGACAAGCTGCAACAGCCCAACGGCCTCTTCTTTCACGCCCCGGACTCGCCCTTCTACTGGGGGCGCGGCAACGGCTGGTATGCCGCCGGCATGGCCGAGCTACTCCGCTCGCTGCCCGCAAAGCACGCTAAGCGCGCGCGCATTCTCGAAGGCTACAGGAAGATGATGGCATCGCTCCTCAAATATCAGGGCGCGGACGGCCTCTGGAAACAGCTTATAGATCACCCAGAATCCTGGAGCGAGACTTCCGGGACGGGCATGTTCGCCTTCGCCATGATCACTGGCGTCAAGCAGGGCTGGCTGGACGCGAAGACCTACGGGCCGGCAGCGCGCAAAGCATGGCTCGGGCTGGTCAAATATTTGGACGCGAACGCCAACGTGCGTGAGGTCTGCGCCGGAACAAACAAGGCTGCGAAGGAAGTGGGGCCGGACCTCGATGAGCAATTGAAATTCTACATGGCGCGCCCGCGCCTGACGGGCGACCTGCACGGTCAGGCGGCGCTGCTATGGAGCGCGACGGCGCTGCTGCGTTAGAAGCGATGCTGCTCTATTTTAAGCGTGAAAAGTTCAGAAGCTGATCGAGAGCTTAACTTTTATGCTCGTGGCAATAAAGATAAAAACGGCCATGAAGCGAAATGCCCGTCTCGTTGCCAGTCTCCTGCTGTTGGGCACAGTGCTGGGCTGGATGATGCCCCTACGGGTGAGAGCCTCTGAGCCCATCCCGCTCGCTGGCGAGTGGCGATTCTCGCTCGATGCAGAGGATGCTGGCGTCATAGAGAAGTGGTTCACGCGTGATCTGGCGGAGCGAATCAAATTGCCCGGCGCGCTTCAGTCGCAGGGCTTCGGTGATGAGATCAGCACAAAGACGCCATGGGTGCTGTCGCTCTATGACCGGCTGTGGTACGAGCGCGCGGACTACAAGACGTACACCAGGCCGGGCAGCGTGAAAGTGCCTTTTCTTTCGCAGCCGCCGCGTCATTACCTGGGTGCGGCATGGTATCAGCGCGAGATAGAGATTCCGCGCGAGTGGCAGGAGCAGCGCGTCGTGCTGAACCTTGAGCGCCCGCACTGGGAAACGACTGTCTGGGTTGACGAGCGAAAGATCGGTTCCAACAACAGCCTCGTCGCGCCGCACACGTATGACCTCGGAGAGCTGAGCGCGGGCAAGCACCGTCTGACGATTCGCGTGGATAATCGCCTGCTCATGCCTTACCGCCCGGATGCTCACAGCGTCTCGGACTTGCTCGCGGGAAGTTGGAACGGAATCGTCGGACGCATCGAGCTGACGGCGACCAGACTCGTCTGGATAGACGACGCGCAGGTCTTCCCGAACGTGGCGAAAAAATCTGCGCTCATCAAAGTGCGTGTCGGAAACCAGACGGGCCAGTCCGTAAAAGGTCTGCTCACGGCTCGCGGTCTGTTCGCCGTGCCCGGACAACCCGTGAGCGTGCCGGTCGCCCTGGATGCGTCGGGCGGCAAAGCGGAATTGGAAGTGCCGCTCGGCGCGGAAGCGAAGACGTGGGATGAATTTCATCCTGTCCTGCAACGTCTGGTGTTGCAGCTCAGGAGCGCGCAGGGAGACGATAGCCGCGAGCTGGTCTTCGGACTGCGCGAGCTGAGGGCGGAAGGGAATCAATTCCTTCTAAACGGCAGGCCCGTCATCTTTCGCGGCACACATCACGGCGGTGATTTTCCACTGACCGGCTACCCGCCCACCGACGTTGAATACTGGAAGAAGATCATACGCATCTGTCAGGCGTGGGGCTTGAACCACATGCGCTTCCACTCCTTCTGCCCGCCGGAAGCCGCCTTCACAGCCGCCGACGAGCTTGGCTTTTATCTACAGCCGGAGCCGGGCATGTGGAACGAGATCAGTCCGGGCACGCCCATGGAGCGCATGCTCTACGAAGAGACGGAAAGGATGACGCGCGCCTACGGAAACCATCCCTCTTATCTATTGCTGTCGCCGAGCAACGAGCCGAAGGGGCGCTGGACACAATCGCTGCCCCGTTGGGCCGAGCATTACCGGCGCGAAGACCCGCGTCGGCTTTACACGAACGGAACCGGCCACACGGAAAAGGAAGTGCCCAATCTGACGGAGGGCGTGGACTTCTTAGTCGTCCAGCGCGTCGGCCAGAGTATGCTGCGCGGAAACTCCGCGTGGTTCGGTCAGGACTATCGCGAGTCGCTCGCGGGCATAAACGTGCCCGTCCTCTCTCACGAGCTGGGCCAATGGGTCGCTTATCCAGACTACGACGTTATCAAAAAGTTCAAGGGCTACATGCGGCCCGGCAACTACGAGATTTTCCGCGACTCGATGGCCGCGCACGGTCTCCTCAACATGAATAAGGAGTTCGCACAGGCTTCGAGTCGTTATCAGCTTCAGTGTTATAAGGAGGAGATCGAAGCCAATCTTCGCACGCCCGGCTTGGGCGGTTTCCAACTGCTGGATTTGCACGATTATCTGGGGCAGGGCACGGCTCTGGTCGGGCTGCTCGATGCTTTCTGGGAAGAGAAGAATGCACAGGTGACGGCTGCCGCGTTCCGGCCTTTCTGCGGGCCGACAGTGATGCTGTCGCGCATGAAGCGAGTCTTCACCGGGGATGAACAGCTTGAGGTCGAGGTGGAAATCGCGCACTACGGCGACGCGCCTATTGAGAACGCTACTCCCATGTGGAGTATTCTTGATGAACGCCTGCTCGTGTACGCCTCCGGGCGATTACCTTCGCGCACGATTCCGCTCGGTAAGAATATCGAGCTGGGAAAGATCAACCTTCCGTTATCGCGTTTACCTGCGCCGCACGCCTACATACTATCGGTCGGGCTACAGGGCGGGAATTCCGGCTCGAATATCAGCAACTACTGGGACTTATGGCTCTATCCCGCGCGCGACGAAAAGCCAGCGCCTCGCGACGTGCTGATAACCAGATCATGGGACGAGGCGGAGGCGCGGCTCGCTGCGGGCGGAAAGGTTCTGTACACGCCCGGCAACGCTCAGCTCGATTGGACGAGCCCGCCGCTAGACCGCGTGCCCGTCTTCTGGAATCGCCTGATGGGGCCGGCGTGGGGGCGCATGCTCGGAACATGGAACGACGCGAAGCACCCGGCGCTGGCGGGCTTCCCGACCGCGAAATATTTCGACTGGCAGTGGGCGGAAATCATCACGGGCGTGCGCGCCGTGAATATGGAACGGCTGCCGCGCGAGCTGCGGCCAATCGTCTATGCCATTGATGATTGGAACAGGAACTACAGGCTGGGGCTGCTCTTTGAGTGCAGGGTCGGCAGGGGTAAGCTGCTGGTTTCCGCTTTCGATCTTGAAAGCTCCAGAGAGACCAACGCCGTGGCGCGTCAACTGCGACGCTCCCTTCTGGATTACATGGCTTCGTCGCGCTTTCGTCCCGCCGTCGGCGTTTCGGCCACAGACATACGCGCTCTTTTGTTCGACACGCGCGTCATGCACAGGCTCGGTGCTGTGGCCGGTGGTGAAGCGCAGGCTCAAAACCCTGCGGCGAACGCCGTGGACGGAGACCCGAATACCTTCTGGATGGTAGGCGACCCGAAGAAGGTTGTGAAGCGCCCGCACGAGTTGGCTGTTCGTTTCAACGCGCCCGTGCCGATGCGCGGCGTGGTGCTGATGTCGCGGCAGAACCATCGCGAACATGAGGGAGACATACGCGAGTATGTCGTAGAGGTCAGCGACGACGGCAAAGTATGGCGCGAGGTGACGCGTGGCACACTCGCTTCGACCTTCGAGCCGCAGCAGGTGTTATTCGCGCGGGATGTGACGGCGCGTTATCTTAAGCTCACGTCGCTTTCAGGCTTCGGCCCGGATACTACGTCTGCGCTGGCCGAGCTGGCCGTAATGTACACTGGGCCAAAGCTCGCCGGCGAGGACGAAGGCCAGCTCGAATATCAACGCAGCAGGACGGCCACGCCGGACATTGACGAAGGCACGAACGTCAACCCGAGGCCAAAGGCTTCACCCCATAAGCGTGGGAAGCCCTAACGACAGCGCGTCGCGCTTTTCAGCTCTACTCTTTCTTAAAGAGAGCCCAGTTCCATTTAGTGCCTTCCTGATTAGTGCCTTCGCCCTTCATCATCTGGCCTTCGAGCGTGCCCTGCCAGACCGAGTAATAGTTGCCGATGACGATCTGTATGTTATTGCCCGACTGTTTCCAAGTGCCTTTGACGGTCCGCGGCGCGGTGACGCCGTTCTGTAGAACCTTGATGATGTAATTGAGCTGGCCGTCCTTCAAAAACTCCACTGTAAACTCTCCGCTCTCGGGCGTGCTGCCCGCCCACTTCGTGCCGACCAGCGTCGGCCCTCCGGCGTCGCGCGGCGTCACTTCAATCGCGGTGTTGGCCGCCGTGGCGCTAGCCTGCGGTGTGCTTATCTCGTGCGTGCCGGCCATTTCAGCCGCCGCTTTCGTGCCCGGCACGGCAATCACCAGCTCGTCCGCGCGATAGCCTTCGATGATCGCGAACGGCTTTTGAGTTTTGCCCGGCCCTAAATCCTGCAGCACGCGCTTGGGCACACGTTCCTGCAAATACCTGACGAGGCCGGCGAGCGTCACCTCGCCCTTCTCATTCGCCGCCCCGCCCCTCATGGCTTCCACGAGCAGCCATGTGAAATAGCCCTGCTTCTTCTCTTTAAACTCGTAGGCGCGATGTCCCACTTCCGTCGCGTAGAGCGTGGCGAAAGCCTGCACCTCCCGATTGCGTACGTCGAAATTGAAGCCGCGCGTGTAGGCCGGGGTCAGGGGATTATCCGCGTTGGCGCGCCCGACGGGGTCGTTGCGGCACGCATCGAGAATCATTAACACCTGTGTGACCCCTATTTTCTTGATTCTCTCTTTGACCTGCGTGACGTTGATGGCTGTCTGTTCAAGCAGATCCACATCGTTGCTGACCTGCGAGTCCGAGGGGAGCAGAAACGCCTGCCCGTCGCGCTCGATACCGTGACCGGCAAACGAGATGAGCAACAGCCCGTCCGCCGGAATGACCGCCGCCATGTTGGATAGCCTTCGCAGGATATTGCCGCGCGTCGGTTGTCGCTCGACCGGCTGGTCTGACGCGAGTAGTGTTACCTGATCGGACGGAAAGCCCGCGTATTGCACGAGCGCATTGGCGAGCGTTCTGGCATCGTTGCTCGCGCCGCCGAGCGTGGTGATCTGTGTGTCCGCGTATTGATCTACGCCTATCACCAGTGCGTAGCGTTTGGGGCTGCCCGGCAGAGTCTTGACCGGCGCTGTCGACTGTAACTTGAGCCCACGACCATCCGTCTGCCCCTGCGCGCGTACCATCGTCGGGATGATGAGAAGCAGCAACAGAATGGCCTGTAGCGCGTGCGTCTTCGTTGGGAGATTGAGCTGTAATTTCATCTTCATCATTTACCTCTTACGTGTTCGGACATCCTCAGCGAGGTTAAGATAATAACTCTACGACAACCCTACTGTTACCGGGTCTCTCAACGTCTTGTCCGCAACTCCGGCGTGTCCAGATGCGGCACTGCGTTGAATTCCAGCAATTGCAATTCCTCATCGCGCAGGCGCAGAACCGTGTAGGATGTGTTTTGCAGTACGGCGGCGAGCCTTCGCACTTGTTCGTCGGAGACGGCAAGCGCCCGCCCAGTCCAGATAGCGGTCGGAATTGCCGACGTAAAGACGACGATGTTCTCGCGCGCTTGCGGCCTCCTCGCGAGAAGGCGGCAAGCCGCCACACGCTCCACCACCTGCTCCCAAGTCTCGCCCTCGTATGGATAGCGACCGCCGACCCATGCTTCGACGACCTTTGTATCCGAAGGTCGCCATCGCCTGTGAATTTCCGCATCATGCGCCCCGGCGCTCTCGCGCACCTCGGCGCGCACAGCTTCATACTCGTTGCGGAACTCCGCATCTTCCTCACACAACAGGGGCGCGATCTCACGATAGATGTGATGAAAATCAAACTCGTTCCAGCCGGGGTCGATAGTCAGCTCCGGGAAGGGAACGCCCGCTCCGGCGTAAGCTCGGCTGACCTCGGCTGCCGTCTGTTGCTGGCGGACGAGCGTGCCGGCGTATGCCGCGACGAATTCCAGCCTCTGCCTGACAAAGTATTCGCCGAGCAATCCGGACTGCCGCCGCCCCAGCTCGGAAAGTGAATCATAAGAGTCGCGCGTTCCCGCCTGCCCATGACGCACGAAATAGACTTTACTCAACCCGAGTTTCTCCGTTAAAGATGCTTGCGGCCTAGATCAGCCCCGCGGAGTTTCTCTGCCCTTCGACCGCGCTCACAGGTAGTAACGGCCAGCCTCTATGATTGAAGCGGCGATACGACGCCGGGCCGCCACCGTGTTGAAAGTCTTATGGCTTGTGAGCCGACGCACCCCTTCAAGAAGCTGTGCGGCTGCGCTATCGTCTGCCGCCAGTGCTGCTGCGACCTGTCTGGCGGAGTGGTGCATGCGGTCTGCCGCATCGCTACAGTAGACGCGTGTGATATCGACGGGCGTCGCGCAGTTGGCCGCGCCGCGCGCCGCCACCAGCTTCTCCGTGCGTAGGAGCGCGCTCTCAAACGCATAGACTTCTATCACAATATCTGCAATGTGGCCGAGTACTTCCTGCTCGCGTGCGAGCGCGTCGCCATATAGCTCCCTGGCGCGGCCAAGCGTAAAGATGACGAGACGTTTGGCGCGTTCGAGCAACCCGCGCTCGGCGTAAAAGAGCGTCTCGACCGGCGTTGCGGAACGGCTCGCATCATTCAAGGCACGCTCGGCGCTCTCGCCTGTGAAGAGATGCGCCGTGGCCTCGTGCTTTAACAGGCGCGTGGGAACGATTAGACGATTGATCTCGTTCGTGCCTTCGTAGATGCGCGTGATACGAGCGTCGCGGTAGGCGCGCTCGGCTGGAAACTCTTTCGAGTAGCCGTAGCCGCCGTAAACCTGCAACGCCTCGTCCACGACGAAGGCCAGCGCCTCACTTGTCCAGACCTTGTTGATTGAGCATTCGACGGCGAAACCCTCTATGGTCTTGAGCGTTCGCGCCGCGTCTTCGACAGAGACGGCTTCGAGCGCGCGATCAACGTCGCCGAGCGTGCGATAGACCATACTGTCCCCGACGTAACAGCGGACGGCCATCTCCCCTAGTTTTTGCCTAATCATCCCGAACTCGCTGATGGCCTGCCCGAACTGTTGTCGCTCGACGCTGTAGCGCACCGCGCGCGTCAGGGCCTGCCGGGCGCTGCCCATATTGCGCGTCCCCAGTTTGAGCCGCCCGAGGTTCAGAATGTTGAAGGCGACCTTGTGCCCCTCGCCCACCGTGCCGAGCACGTTCTCGACAGGCACGCGCACGTTGTCCAGCATGAGCGCCGTCGTGGACGAGCCGTCCAGACCGAGTTTCGGCTCCTCCCTTCCACTCACGACGCCCATCTCTCGCTCGACGATAAAGGCTGTGAACCTCTCGCCGTCAACCTTCGCAAAGATGGTGAACACGTCGGCGAAGCCCCCGTTGGTAATCCACATCTTCTGGCCGTTGAGAATATAGTGCGTGCCGTCAGCGCTGAGCGTCGCTCTGGTGCGCGCCGCGAGCGCGTCCGAGCCCGAGCCCGGTTCCGTCAGGGCGTAGGCTGCGACCCATTCGCCGCTCGCAAGGCGAGGCAGGTAACGCGCCTTCTGTGCTTCGTCGCCGAAATAGACTAGGGGAAGCGTCCCGATAGTTGTGTGCGCTCCGAGCGAGCCCGCGAACGAAGGCATCACGCTGATCTTCTCGCCCACGTAGGCGGAGCTCACCTTATCCAGCCCGAGGCCGCCGTAAGCCTCCGGTATGTCCACGCGCAGTAAGTCCAGCTCGCCCGCCTTCAACAACAGCTCGCGCGTCAACGCCCAGTCCCGGGCGTGAATCTCCGCGTCATGCGGCAGCACTTCAACGCGCATGAAATCCTCTGCGATGCGACCGAACATCTGCTGCGCGCCCGTCAGGTCTTCACGCGTGAAGACATCACCCGGCGCGGCAGCCGTAATCAGGAAGCGAGCGCCGCAGGGCGATGTGATTGTACTGGTTTCTGCCGGCATCAAATTGCCCTTCAGACCATTGTTGACGGGGAGCGCCGTTCGGATGTATAACAACCTACCGGACGGTCGGTAACATAGCATCCCGGCCATTCGCGCACAAGCTCCACCTGACAGACCTTCAAGGGTAATAATGAAAGCACAAAAAAAGACGGCTCCCGTTAACGACCGGCTGGCGGAAATCTATCGCACGGCGGCCCAGATCATTCTGCGTAAGGGCTACGACGCGACCTCCGTGAACGACATCGCCAACGCTCTGGGCATGACCAAGGCCGGGCTCTACCACTATATCAACGGCAAGAAAGAGCTGCTTTTCGACATCATGAATTTCGGTCTCGACGAGTTGGACGAGGAAGTCGTAAAGCCCGCTCAATCCATCACAGACATTACCGCGCGCCTACACTTTATCATCGCCGCCCACGCGCGTTTAGTGACGAGAGGCAACGGGGCCATCACCATTCTGGTTGACGAGATCACGGCGCTCGCGCCCGCTCAAAGCAGAAAGATCACGCACCGCAAGCGCACCTATTTCGATTGCCTGCGGGAGACGCTGAATCAGCTCAAGGCGGAAGGGAAGCTGCAGGACGTGGATACGACCGCCGCGACTTTCAGCCTGCTTGGAATGATCAACTGGCTGTCGCGTTGGTTCAGACAAGACGGCGCTTTGACGGAGGAGCAGGCGGCGGAAGAGATCGTCAAGATCGCCCTTTACGGTTTGCTGTGCCCGGAAACAAAGGCCTCCCATAGGGGCTTGAAGGTGGTCAGAAGCGGAAGCGTTCAGGCCACGCGCGGCTGACCCGAAAATAGCCCGGGCCACAGGAATCATCCGGCAGGCTTACACATTGGCCCAGGCGTTAACCTCCGAAGCTTTCATCTCAAAATCTAAGCGGCAATAATTCTTTCATGAACATTCTCGTTTGTCTCAAGCAGATACTCGACCCGGAAATACCGGCGCGAGACTTTCGCGTCGATCCGGTCAGGCGTGAAGCCGAACAGGGCTCGGCCAACCTCGTCACCAACATCTTCTGCGAGAATGCGCTCGAAACGGCTTTGCAGTTTCGTGAGCGCTTCGGCGCTGCCAGAATTACTGTGCTCTCCTACGGAGAGCCTTCGGCTGAAGATTCTCTACGCAAAGCTCTGGCGATGAAGGCGGACGCCGCCGCGCTCGTGACGACTGAGGGCAACACCAACCCTGATCCCCTCACGGTGGCGCGCGTGCTCGCCGCCGCGATCCGTAAGCTGGGGACGTTTGATCTGATTATGTTGGGACGCGAGGCCGGCGATTGGGGCGCGGGACAGACGGGCGGGCTGATCGCCGAGGAATTGGGCTTGCCCTGCGTCTCCTTCGTTGACAACATCGAATCTGTCAACGGCAAGCTTCGACTCAAACGGCAGACCGATACCGGCTGGGAAGTGCTGGAGGCAGAGCCGCCCGTGGTCGTAACCGTCACCAACGACGAACACAACGTGCCGCGCATCCCCAAAGTGCGCGACGTGATGATGTCGTACCGCCAGCCTTTGACCAAATGGACGCTCGATGATCTGGGCATCGACGCGGACGAAGCCCGCGCCGGCAACACCTACTACGAAGTGGCAGACCTGAGTATTCCTCAGAAGCAGACGCGCTGCGAGTTTGTCACAGGCGATACGCTGGACGAAAAGGTCGAAGCCTTCGCAAAGCGCATCATCGAAGTCACGCGCACTCTATAAGAAACCATAGGCCAGCGCCGCCTGAGGTCTCGAGCGGGTTTATGTGCAATCACTACCCGCCCGAGACCTCAGGCGGCACTGACCTGACTGTACGCAGACAGGCAATTATCTACGACTCTAATTTATGAACGACGTGATCATCTGTCTTTTCGCCTCCGCTGGTTTTGATAAGGCCGCGCAGGGGCTCGCCGGCGCGGGGCATCGGCTCGCGGAGGCGCTCGGAGGAAGCCTGCGCGCCATCGTTATCGGCGCGGAGGCCGACTCGCTCGTAACCGAAGTCGCGCGCGTTGCCCATACGGTCACGGTCGCGGATCAGGCGGAGCTTGGCGAATATCAGCCGGAGACTTGCCTGACGGCGCTTGCGAGTCTGTGTCGCGAGTTGTCTCCGCGCATCGTGCTGCTTGCGAATGATACTTATAGTCAGGAACTCACGCCGCGTCTGGCTTACCGTCTCAACGGTAGCGCCGCCGGCGATGTCGTCGAGGTGCGCGTCGAAGGAGATGCCTTGCGCGTCAGCCGTCAGGTATACGGCGGTAAGGCGCAGGCTGTGATAGAGCTGAAGCGCAAGCCTGCGGTTGTGTGGCTGCGCGCTCGTTCGTTTACGCCCGCCGCGCCGCGCGCCGAAGCGGGCGAAATCAAACACGCGGCGCTGGACATTCGAGCCGACGCGCGCACGCGCATCATCGAGCGCAAGCGTGAAGAGAGTGGCGAGTCGCGGCTGGAAGAGGCGCGCGTGATAGTCTCCGGCGGGCGCGGCATCGGCGGGCCTGAGCCTTTCGAGACTGAGTTGAGGCCGCTCGCAGAATTGTTGGGCGCGCAGATGGCAGCATCGCGCGCCGCGTGTGATGCCGGTTGGGTTCCGCCCACATGGCAGGTCGGGCAGACCGGCAAAAAGGTCACGCCGGAATTGTATCTGGGCATCGCCATCACGGGGGCGAGCCAGCACATGGCCGGCATCTCGGAGGCTAAGGTTATCGCCGCCATTAACACAGACCCCGACGCTCCGATCTTTAAGCACAGTCGTTTCGGGATCGTCGAGGATTATCGCAAGGTCGTGCCGCTGCTGCGCGAGAAACTGGCCGCTTTGCAGAGATAAACGGCTCAGGGCGGACAGGGCTGACACGGTTAAGCTTTACAAACATGAACTCTGCGGAAGCCACACGCCAGATTTACTGGAACATCTCCCATCTATGGGTGATGTACGCGCTGCTCGTTCCGACCGTCCTGGTTGCCGGCTTTGGTATTTATCGTCACCTCAGTCGTTGGCGGCGCGGCCTGCCCGCCGCGCGCTTCGACCGCCCGCTTGAGCGCGCGATGCTGGTCGTCAGGCACGCCGTCGCGCAGAGACGCACGGCGCGCAACGCTTACGCCGGTCTCTTTCACCGCCTGATCAGTTACGGCTTCGTCATTCTGACCATCGCCACAACCGTCGTGGCGCTCGACGCTGACTTCGGCACGGCGATCATGCGCGGCAACTTCTACCTTTACTTCCAGTCGCTGATCGTTGACATCTTCGGCGCGCTCGTCATGGTCGGCACAGGCATGGCAGCCGCGCGTCGCTACCTCAAGCGCCCGAGGGCGCTGGTCTATACGGACGAGGCGGCGCTGATTCTCGTCGTCATCTTCCTGATGTGCCTGCAAGGATTTTTGATCGAAGGCTGGCGCATCGCGGCGACCGGCGACCCGTGGGGCGTTTGGTCTCCGTTCGGCAATCTGGTCGCGCGCGCCTCACTCCCGTTGCTCGGCAGGGAAGCGACCGTGTTGGCCCACAGGGGCGTGTGGTGGTTTCACCTCGCGTTGAGCTTCGGCTTCATCGCGTGGCTGCCCTACACGAAGATGATGCATGTCATCACCGCGCCTCTGAACATCTACACGGCGAATCTGTCCCCGCTCGGCGCGTCGCTCAAAAACATAGACTTCGAGAAGACGGAAACCTTCGGCGTCAATTCTCTGAAGGGCTTTACGTGGAAAGACCTGCTCGATCTGGATGCCTGCACGGAATGCGGGCGCTGCACTGCCGCTTGCCCGGCGCACACGGTCGGCAAAGAACTCTCGCCGCGCGACATCGTGATGGGCTTGCGCGACCTGATGCACGAGCGCCCGCGCGAAGCCTTCGGGCTCGTCTCGACGAACGGCGCGCACGCCCCCGGCGCACCTTTAGCCGGCACGACGCCCGCCGATGGTGAGCTTACAACGGATATCGAAGCGCTCAAGCCTTTACAGATTATCGGCGCAGTGCCGGCCACGTCGCCCCTTCCGCTCTGGCAATGCACGACCTGTGCGGCCTGTATGGAAGCCTGCCCGGTCTTTATCGAGCAGATGCCGAAGATCGTCGATATGCGTCGCTACCTCGTGATGGAAGAGGCAGAGTTTCCCGATTCCATGCAGGAAGCAGTGATGTCGCTTGAGCGGCGCGGGCATCCCTTCAGCGGCACGCAGGCGACGCGCCTCGATTGGGCCGAAGGCTTAAACGTCCCACGGATGAGCGAGCGCAGGGATGCTGAGGTGTTGTTGTGGGTCGGCTGCGGCGGCGCGCTCATCGAGCGCAATCAACGCGTGCCGCGTGCGACGGCGCAGCTGCTCGCACAGGCAGGGGTTGATTTCGCCGTCATGGGCCGTGAAGAGAAGTGTTCCGGCGATCCGGCGCGGCGCATCGGCAACGAGTTCCTGTTCGAACAACTGGCGAGGGAGAACGTCGAGAATCTGAACAGGTATGAAGTCAAGAAAGTTATCACCGCCTGCCCCCACTGCTTCAATACATTCAAGAACGAGTATCCGCAATATGGTGGGATGTTCGAGGTCTATCATCACAGCGAGTATCTGGCCCGGTTGGTTGAAGAGGGGCGGCTCAATCCGATCTCGGAATCGGACAAGAAGATAACTTTTCACGACCCATGTTATCTGGGGCGACAGAACGGCGTTTACAACGCGCCGCGCCAGCTTGTACAAATCTCGTCGCGCGCCCGCCCGATTGAGATGGAGCGCAGCCGTAATAAGAGTTTCTGTTGCGGCGGCGGAGGCGGCCTCAGCTTCGTGGACGAGCCCGCCGGGCAACGCGTCAATCAGGAACGCGCACGCGAAGCCGTCGAATCAGGGGCGGACGTGCTGGCCGTCGGCTGCCCCTTCTGCATGACGATGATGGAAGACGGCATCAACGCGCAGAGGGGCGAGCGCGAGGTGAAAGTTCTGGACGTTTCCGAGCTGCTCTGGGAAGCCGCGAAGCCTCGCGCCACGGAAGCCGGGGCGGGCATTCAACAATCTGAGGCGTAAAAGTTATGGACTTGAACCTGAACGAGCACGAGCAACAGTTCCGAGACGAATTTCGCCGATGGCTCGAAGACAACGTGCCCGCACAGTGGACTGGCGGCGGCTCCACCAGCTCCGAAGA
The DNA here is from genome assembly GCA_036389675.1 of Pyrinomonadaceae bacterium. Taxonomy (GTDB): domain Bacteria; phylum Acidobacteriota; class Blastocatellia; order Pyrinomonadales; family Pyrinomonadaceae; genus DASQYE01. The sequence goes on along the minus strand of DASVWI010000021.1, from coordinate 107,918 downwards.
TAATGAAGCCTACATAGAATACCTGCATGACTGGCAGCGCAAGCTCTATGACGGCGGCTGGGCCGGCATCTCATGGCCCGGGGAGTTTGGCGGGCGCGGCGCGACGCTCATGGAGCAGGCGATCTTTCAGGCGGAGCTGGCGCGCATTGGTGCGCCGCCCCTGATCGGGACTATCGGTCTCTCGCTCGTCGGGCCAACTATCATCAGTATGGGCACGGACGAGCAGAAGGCGCGCTATCTCCCGAAAATCCTTTCGGGAGAGGAAATCTGGTGTCAGGGATTTTCAGAGCCGAACGCCGGCAGCGACCTCGCGGCTCTGGGCACGAAGGCGGCGCGCGAGGGCCTTGATTTCATTATCAACGGTCAAAAGATCTGGACGAGCTTCGCGCAGATGGCGGATTGGTGTCTGTTGCTGGTGCGTACTGATTCGGAAGCGCCGAAGCACAAGGGGATAACCTGCCTGCTCGCCGACATGCACAGCGAGGGCGTAGGGGTTCGCCCGCTCAGGCAGATGTCGGGCGATTCCGGATTCAACGAAGTATTCTTCTCGAACGTGCGCGTACATGCGAGCCAGGTTCTCGGTGAAGTCGACAAGGGCTGGACGACAGCCATCGCCGCGCTGATGAACGAGCGCGCCAACCTCGGCACGGGAGCGCAGGTCGTCTTCAAACGCAACCTCGAAGCCCTCATCGCACGCTCGCACACCGTAGAGCGCGGAGGGCGTCCCGCGAGCGAAGACCCGATTGTCAGGCAAAAGCTCGCGCAGGCTTTTCTCGAACTCGAAATCCTGCGCCTCAATACTAATCGTGCCCTGACCTCGCTCTCAAAGACAGGCGTGCCCGGCCCCGAAGGCTCTACGCAGAAACTTTATTGGAGCGAGATGAACCAGCGCACACAGCAGATCGCGCAGGAAATCTTAGGCCCCTACGGACAGCTCAGGGACTTCGACAAAGGCATGTGGGAGTACGGATACCTGCGCGCACGCGGCAACACCATCGAGGCGGGAACAAGCGAAATCCAGCGCAACATCATCGCCGAGCGCGTGCTCGGTCTACCTAAAAGCTACTGAAGGTAGTGACGAGTGACAGGTTAAAGGCAGCATCGCGCTTATCCCTCGCCATTCATCGCTCGTCACCGCCTTCGGTTCTGCTTGTCACTCGTCACTCATGACTGGATTATTATGGACTTCGATCTTAGCAAACCGCAGAAGCTTTTGAAGGAGACGGCGCGCGGGTTTCTGGCGCGAGAGTGTGGGCCGCAGCGCGTGCGCTCGTTGATGGAGACGGCGACGGCCCACGATGATAAGCTCTGGCAAGCAATGGCAGATCAGGGCTGGACGGGTTTGAGTATCCCGGAAGACAACGGCGGGCTCGGGCTTGGTCTGGTCGAGATGGCTGTCGTTGCCGAGGAGATGGGTCGCGCCTGCCTGCCCGGCCCGTTCATCGCAACGCTGGCCGCAGCCGCCCTGATCGAGCGCGCCGGCAATGCAGCGCAGCGCGCCCGGTATCTTGAGTCGATTGCTGCCGGGGAGTTGAAGGCGACCATCGCGCTTCTGGAAGAGAGCGCAAGCTGGGACACGGACGCCGTAAAGCTTGAAGCAAGGCGGGAGGGCGGCCAGTTCTCCCTGACGGGAAGGAAACTCTTTGTCTCGGACGCTTCTGTCGCAGACCTTCTGATCTGCGTGGCGCGCGCGGGCGATGGTCTCTCGCTTCTGCCCGTCGAGCGCGGGGCAGAGGGTCTACGCATCAATCCTATGCCTTCGATGGATGGAACGCGTAAGCTTTACGAAGTTGGTTTCGAGGGCGTGACCGTGGCAGAGGCCGATGCGCTCACCGCGGATGGTGATGCAGGCCGCGCGCTGCGTGGGGCGTTGGAAGCAGGATGCGCGGCGCTCTGTGCGGAGATGGTCGGCGGGATGCAGTGGGTGCTTGATACGACGGTCGAGTACGCGAAGACGCGCCAGCAGTTCGGTCGCGCCATAGGCTCTTTTCAGGCAGTGCAACACCAGTGCGCCGACATGCTGTTGATGACGGAGAGCGCGCGTTCGGCTGCTTATTACGCGGCGTGGGCTCTGACGGAAAATGATCCGCAGGCTTCCCTGGCAGTTTCGATAGCGAAAGCATATTGCTCGGACGCTTACCGCGAAGTCGCTAATCGCGGCGTGCAGGTACACGGCGGCATAGGCTTTACCTGGGAACACGATCTGCAACTCTATTACAAGCGGAGCAAATCGTCCGAAACGCTCTTCGGTGATGCCACGTTTCACCGCGAGCGCATCGCGCGCATCGTCGTGGATGAAAGCAATGCCATCAGCGACCGCACGGCGAAGGCAGACCGAAAAGCAGTAGTGGCGGCAGAGTAATGATTAGTATGCGAGTCAGTATCGCCTGCTTAACTTTTGAGGGACAAAGATGACGGCGAGTATTCGTAAACTGTTCGATCTCTCCGGACGTGTGGCGATTGTCACGGGCGGCTCAAGGGGATTGGGCCGTGAGATGGCGGAAGGGTTGGCGGAAGCGGGCGCTGCGCTTATGCTGTGCGCGCGCCGCGAGAAATGGCTTGCCCCCACCGTCAGGGAGCTGAGCGAGCGCGGCTTCAGGGTCGAGGGGATGCTCTGCGACGTGGTCAGGCAGGAGCAGGTCGAAGCGGTGGTCGCGAGGACGATGGAAGTTTTCGGAAAGGTAGACATTCTCGTCAACAACGCGGGAGTGTCATGGGGCGAGCGCCCCGAAAAGATGGCGCTTGATAAATGGCAGAAGGTGATTGACGTTAACCTGACGGGCGCGTTCCTGTTCGCGCAGGCCGCCGGGCGCGAGATGCTCAAGCGCGAGTACGGGCGAATCATCAACGTCTCGTCCGTTTCCGGCTTGCAATCGTCGGCGGACGGGCCGCACTACGTCGGATACGCGGCGAGCAAGGCCGGACTCTTCGGCCTGACGCGCGAGCTGGCCGCCACCTGGGGGAGACAGGGCATTCGCGTCAACGCCATTGCGCCCGGCTTCTTTCATTCGCGGCTTGCTGACACCTCGATAGAGTATGCCGAGCCGGAGATCAAGGCGCGCAACCCCATCCCGCGCGTGGGCGCGGCGGGAGAGTTGAAGGGCGTCGCGGTCTTTCTCGCTTCGGACGCTTCCAACTACATCACTGGGCAAACAATCGTGGTGGACGGCGGGCGCACCATCGTCTGACCGAAGGGATTGATATGAGCAAAGCTGAAGCTGGCAAGGAAATCCTGGGCTCGCCATACGCGGCGCGTCCGTGGCTTGAGCATTACGACTACTGGGTGCGACCGCACGTCAACTACCCGCGCCGACCGCTGCATGAAATCCTGCGTATCACGGCGGTCGAGGTTCCGGACGCCGTTGCGACCGCGTTCCTCGGCGCGCACCTCACCTTCGGCCAGCTGAAAGAACAATCGGACAAGCTCGCCACGGCGCTCGCCCGTCTCGGAATCAGGCAGCATGACCGCGTCGGTATCATGCTGCCCAACTGCCCGCAGTACATCATCGCGGCCTTCGCAATTATGCGTCTGGGCGCAATCGTGGTGAACGTCAACCCGCTCTACACGCCGCGCGAGGTGCTGGTCGTGGCCGCCGATTCAGGAATGCGCGTCATGTTGACGCTTGATCTGCTCGCGCCCCTGACGCTCGCTGTTCTGGGGCAGACGAAGATCGAAAACGTCATCATTACCTCGCTCGGAGAATACTCCGCCGCCGCCAGCGCTGCGCCCGTCGTTGACGGCACTCTGAGCCTCGCGGACTTGCTCGCGGGAGTTTCAGAGGCGCTGGAGGCCCCGCGCGTGGACATCGGCCCTGATGATGTCGCCGTGCTGCAATATACGGGCGGCACGACGGGCGTGCCGAAAGGGGCTATGCTCACGCACTATAATATCTTCGCCAACGTGGTTCAGGCCGATTGCTGGGGTCACAGCCACACGCGGCGGGGCGAAGATACCTATCTGCTGGTGATCCCTTTCTTTCACATCTACGGATTCACGGTCGGCATGATGGAGGGCGTCTGGCGCGGCGTGCAGCAAATCCTGATTCCGAAATATGATATCGAGGCGCTGCTCGCCGCGATTCGCACCTACCGCCCGACCTATTTCCCGGCTGTGCCGACCATCTATATCTCTCTTTTGAATCACCCGAAGGCCAAGGAGTCCGGCATTGATAAGATACGCATCTTCAACTGCGGCTCTGCGCCACTGCCTTTAGAGGTCATCGAACAATTCGAGCGGCTGACGGGCGGCACGCTCAACGAAGGCTACGGGCTTTCGGAAGCATCGCCCGTCACGCACACCACCCCTGCGCTCTCGCGCCGCAAACCCGGCAGCATCGGCCTGCCGCTCCCGGACACGGACATCAAGATCGTTGACCTTGAGACGGGCGAGCGCGAAGTGCCGGTCGGCTCTGAAGGCGAGTTGTGCATCAGTGGGCCGCAGGTGATGAAGGGCTACTGGAATCGGCCCGATGAGACGGCCATCGCGCTGCGCCCGGACTCGGCTGGGCGCACCTGGCTCTACACGGGCGATGTCGCGCGCATGGACGAGGACGGCTACACCTACATCGTGCAGCGTAAGAAGGACATGATTATCGTCGGCGGCTTCAACGTCTATCCGTCGGAGGTAGAGGGCGTGTTGTACGCGCACCCTGCGGTGATGGAGGCCGCCGTGATAGGCATCCCGGACGCCTATCGCGGCGAAACGGTCAAAGCCTGCGTCGTCCTTAAGCCGGACGCGAAGGTGACAGCCGAAGAACTGACCGAACATTGCCAGCGAAGCCTTGCCGAGTTCAAAGTTCCGTCCGTGATAGAGATTCGGGAGAGCCTTCCGAAAACTGCTGTCGGCAAGATTCTCCATCGCGTGCTGCGCGAAGAGGAGCAGGCCAGGGGGTTGGGTTAAAAACGCCTAAGTCGAGGACATCTGATGCAACTGTTGGAAGAGAAGGTAGCGATCATCACGGGCGCTGGGCGCGGCATCGGTCGCGCGTGCGCCTCGCTATTTGCCGCGCACGGCGCGCGCGTCGTGCTCTCGGACATCGACGCCGCGCCGACACACGAAGCGGTGGAGGAAGTGAAAGCCGCCGGTGGCGATGCTTTGGCCGTGCCGGGCGACGTGACGGCGGCGGACTTCGCGCCGAGCCTGATCAAGACGACGCTCGACAGTTACGGGCACATAGACGCCATCGTTAACAACGCCGGTTACACATGGGACGGCACGGCGCACAAGATGAGCGATGAGCAGTGGCAGGCGATGCTGGACGTACACCTGACCGCGCCTTTCCGCATCATCCGCGCCGCCTCGGAATACCTGCGCGAGACCGCGAAACGCGAGAAGGAACAACAGGGGCGCGCCGCTGCACGCAAGATCGTCAACATCTCTTCGACGACCGGCACACGCGGCAACGCCGGTCAGGCAAACTACGCGGCGGGCAAAGCCGGAATCATCGGCCTGACGAAGACGCTGGCGAAAGAGTGGGGGCAGTTTAATATTCAGGTCAACGCCGTCGCCTTCGGCTTCATCGAGACGCGCCTGACACAGGCCAGGGAAACGGGCGACCGGCTCACGCGCGAGTCTGCGGACATCGCCCTCGGTATTCCACAGGCGAACCGCGACATCGCTTTCAGGATGATACCGATGGGGCGCGGCGGCACACCCGAAGAGGCCGCGGGCGCTATCCTCTTCTTCGCGTCGCCGCTCAGCGACTACGTTTCGGGTCAGGTGCTGGAAGTGACCGGCGGCCTGTGAACTGCGATTGTTTGAGGAAGCTGATATGCCGTTTATTTCGCTGACACGTCTGCGCGTAAGATCATGGCGCTATATGCCGCAGTTCGTCTGGCACTCGTTTAAGACGGGGCGGCAGGCCGAGCGCGCCGGCGGCTTTATCGGAGGCCGCCTGCTGCGCGAGAGAAGGAATGCCTTCTGGACTGTGACCGTCTGGGAAGATGAAGCGGCGATGCGTGCCTACCGCAACGCAGGCGCACACCGCGAGGCCATGCCAAGGCTGCTCGATTGGTGCGATGAGGCGTCGGTCGCGCATTGGACTCAGGACACTTCGGAGATTCCCGGCTGGCAGGAATTACACCGGCGCATGGTGGACGAGGGCAGACCTTCAAAGGTCAGGCATCCTTCGCCGGCACAGGAGTCGAAACAGATCGCGCCTCCGAAGCCCGGACGTGTCGAGCAGGTGTTGAAGCCACCGAGGGTAGCTAAAACAGGAGAAGCTCATTGAACTACGAAGCGATCAAATTCGATATCTGCTGCGCGGCGCGCCTGCTCTACAGGCAGGGCCTGAGCGTGGGCAACGCCGGACACCTCAGCGTCGCCGTTGGCCCGGACCGTATGCTGGTCAATCACTTCGGGCCTTCGTTTGCCACGCTCATGCCGGAGAACATAGTGCTGGTGGATTTCGCGGGCCGCGTCGTCGAGGGCGATGCTTACGTCAACGATACCATACGCCTGCACGGCATCATTCATCGCGAGAACCCGCAGGCGGTCGCGGTCGCGCACACGCACCCGCCGGCGGTCGTCACCTACGGCGCTTTCCGCATCGTGCCGGAGATTTACGATCAGGAGAGCTGTCTGCTGGTTGACGACGTGGGCATAGTGCTCGATGAATACGAAGGTCTGGCCGCCGACGAAGAGCGCGTGATGCCGATTGCGAACGCGCTCAGAGAGAAGCGCGCCGTCTTTTTGCCCAATCATGGCGCAATCACAACGGGCGATAATATTCAGGTCGCGTTCCTTCGCATGGTGCTGCTGGAAGAGATGGCCGAGCGTAACCTCGCGGTCGCGCGGGCGGCGCAGAGCCTTGGGCTTAAAGCCATGCCCATTTCGCCCGAAGCAGCGCGGCGCGCGAAGGCAGAGATTGCGCGCATCCCCGTCCTGCAACACTTGTGGAAAGACTTTCTGACGCGACTGCGCTCGACCGACCCGGACCTTTTTAAGAGTTGACGAAACGATGAGCTACAGCATCAATCGCGTCGTGGTCATCGGAGCAGGGACGATGGGCGGAGGCATCGCGGCGGTCGCGGCAAACGCCGGGCTTCCCGTCTACCTTCTGGACATCGCGCCGCGAGAACTCGCGCCGGAAGAAGAGAAGCGCGGACTCAAGCTTGACAGCCCACAGGTACGCAACCGCATCGTCTCAGCTTCGTTCGAGCGCCTGAAGAAGGCTGCACCTCCGGCCTTCTCGACGCCCGAGACCGCCGCACGGGTGACCGCCGGCAACCTCTCGGACAACTTCGAATGGGTCGGCGAAGGCGATTGGATTGTCGAAGCCATCGTCGAGTAGTTGGAAGTGAAGCGCGAGCTTATGGCGCGCATCGAGCGCGTGCGAAAACCCGGCAGCATCGTCTCGAGCAACACTTCCGGGCTGCCGATTGCCGACATCGCCGCGCACACTTCGGCGGATTTCAAGTCGCACTTTCTGGGCACGCATTTCTTCACGCCGCCGCGCTACATGAAACTGCTCGAACTGATTCCGACCAGAGAGACGAAGCCGGAGGTCACGCAGTTCATAAAGGAGTTTGCCGGTCAACGTCTCGGCAAGGGCGTCATCATCTGTAAGGACACGCCGAACTTCATAGCCAATCGACTCGTCTCCATCACGATGGCTCTCGCCGTCAGTTACGTGCTGGAAAACAACTACACGATAGAGGAGGCGGATGCCATCATCAGCCCGCTCGTCGGTCGGCCCAGGACCGGCCTCTTCCGCATGCAGGATTTGGTGGGCCTCGACGTAGCGAGCGCGGTCGGCGAAAACCTCTACGGGTTGATCGAGCAGGACGAATCGCGCGAAGTCCTGCGTGACCCTAATGCCCGCAGGCTGTGGGCGGCGCAGTTGGAGCGCGGGCGATTGGGCGACAAGGCCGGGCAGGGGTTCTACAAAAAGCCGCCGCGGGGCGAGAAGGGCGACATACTCACGCTCGATCTTGAGACGATGCAGTACCGCGCGAGACGCGAACCCGAAATCCCGTCCATCAAAGAGGCTTTGAAGATTGAGCCTCTGGCTGAGCGCCTCGCCTTCGTGTTGGCCCAGAAGGATAAGGCGGGCGCGCTCGCGCGTCACGTCGTCTATCACACTCTGGCGTATGCCGCGCGCCGCGTGCCCGAAATCACAGATCAGATCATCAACGTGGACAGGGCTATGCGCTGGGGCTACGCGCACGAGCTGGGGCCATTCGAATTGTGGGATGCGCTCGGCGTTCGTCGGACGGCGGAGGCGATGGAGTCAAACGGCATCGCTGTCGCCCTCTGGGTCAAAGAGATGCTCGACGCCGGACATGAAACTTTTTATCGTGCGGGCGACCGCTCCTTGAGCTGCTACGACCCTGCGCGCCGAACATACAGCACAGAACCTGTGGCCTGAACGGGGAATGGAAGCATGACACGCACAGCCGAAGAAGACGAAACAACCGCCGCCAGACCAGTTTCGGCCCGCAAAGCTTTGAGCGGGATTGAGTATATGCGGCGATTGATGGCGGGCGAATTGCCGCCGTCGGGTATGGCCCACCTGATGAATTTCCGGCTCGTAGAGGTGAGCGAGGGCCGCGCCGTGTTCAGCGTCGAGCCCGATGAGCGCCACTACAATGGTCTGGGGATCGCGCACGGCGGGCTCGCCGCCACGCTGCTCGATTCAGCCACGGGCTGCGCCATCAATACGATGATGCCGCCGGGCAGAATCTTCACCACGCTGGAGATGAAGATCAACTACGTGCGACCGATGCGGCGCGAGACGGGCGCTGTGCGCTGCGAGGCCAGCGTGATATACGTCGGCGGGCGCGTCGCCACAGCCGAGGGCAGGATTACAGACGCGGGCGGGAAGCTTTACGCGCACGGGACGGCGACCTGCATGTTGTTTCGATCACAGTCGTGAGCGACGCGAACGCTTGAAGCCGGAATTTCCAGAGTCAGGATGAGTGAGATGAAAGTCGGTGACGTAGTAATCTGGGAGCGCTCCTTTACAGAAGAGGACGTGTACCTCTTCAGCAAGTTTTCCGGCGACGAGGGGACGCACCATCTTCAGCCGGACGCGTCCGGCAGGCTCATGGTACACGGGCTGCTGACCGCCACGCTGCCGACCAAGATCGGCGGCGACATCAACTTTATCGCGCGCCAGATGATCTTTAATTTTCACCGCCCCGTCTTCAGCGGCGATACCGTGCGGTGCGAAGTGACGATTCTGGAAGTGACGGAGGCGGCGCAATACACGGAGCTAAAGACCTCATGGGTATGCCGCAACCAGCACGGCAAAGAAGTGATGACGGGTGAAGCCAGAGGGATTGTCAGAACCAATTAACGGGGATAGACAGAGATGGTCAGGATAAAAACTAAAAGCATGAATGCTTCAAAGCATTTTCTTTATCCTCAGAATCTGCGGTCAATCCCTGTTAGGTCCTGCTTTGAGTGAAAGCAGCGAGGAGATGTTTTAGTGATGAGCAGCAATGATCCTTACTTGGGCTTTCACGTCACGGCGCGGGCGCGAGAGATTTATCGAAACCTTCTCGCCTTCATGGACGCGCACGTTTATCCGAACGAGCGATTGTTCCATGAGCAGATAAAGGAGGGCGACCGCTGGCAGCCCGCACCCATCATGGAGGAGCTGAAAGCGAGGGCGAAGGCCGAAGGGCTGTGGAATCTGTTCCTGCCCGAGAGCGAGCTCGGGGCGGGGCTCAAGAATCTGGAATACGCGCCGATGGCTGAGCTGATGGGCCGCTCGGTGGCTTTCGCGCCGGAGATTTTCAACTGTAGCGCGCCGGACACGGGCAACATGGAAGTCCTTGTCCGCTACGGCACGCCGGAGCAGCGGGAGCGCTGGCTTGTGCCGCTGCTCGAAGGCCGCATACGCTCCTGCTTCGCCATGACTGAGCCCGACGTGGCCTCGTCGGACGCGACGAACATTCGCTCGACCATCGCCCGCGACGGCGACGAGTATGTCATCAACGGGCGTAAGTGGTGGACGAGCGGGGCGGGCGACCCGCGCTGCAAGCTCAGCATCTTCATGGGCAAGACGGACGAGCACGCGCCCATTCACCGGCAGCAGTCGATGATACTCGTGCCGATGGACGTGCCCGGCGTTAAAGTCGTGCGCCTGCTCTCGGTCTACGGCTATGACCACGCGCCGCACGGGCACGCCGAAGTCCTCTTCGAGAACGTGCGCGTGCCCGCCTCGAACATTCTTTTGGGCGAGGGGCGCGGTTTCGAGATAGCGCAGGGGCGTCTTGGCCCGGGGCGCATACACCACTGCATGCGCCTGATAGGAATGAGCGAGCGCGCTCTGGCAGCGATGTGTCGACGCGCTGGCGAGCGCGTGGCTTTCGGCAAGCCCATCGCCGCACAGGGGACGATTCGCGCCGACATCGCTCAGTCCAGAATGGAGATCGAGCAGGCGCGACTATTAACGATGAAGGCGGCGCTGATGATGGACACGGTCGGCAACAAGGCGGCGCGCGCCGAGATAGCGATGATCAAGGTCGTAGCTCCGAATCTGGCGCTGCGCGTCATTGATCGCGCCGTTCAGGCACACGGCGGCGCGGGCGTCTCGGATGATTTCATGCTCGCCGCCGATTGGGCCAACGCGCGCACGCTCAGGCTCGCCGACGGCCCTGACGAAGTTCACATCGAATCAATCGCCCGGATAGAGTTGAGCAAGTATCAGGACTGAAGGTTGAAGACGAAGAAAGCGAGGGAGGTTGGAGGGCACATGACGGAAATCGAAAGCATCGCAAGGCTCGGCGAGCACGTGGGGCGAGAGGTCGCCGTCAGCCCATGGTTGGAGGTGACGCAGGAGCGCATCAACCAGTTCGCGGAGGCCACGGAAGACCGCCAGTGGATTCACATCGATCCGGAACGCGCCGCGCGCGAGTCGCCCTTTAAGCAGACAATCGCGCATGGCTTTCTGACCCTCTCGCTGTTGAGCGAGCTGGCGCGGCTCGCCATGACGGTCGGCGGTCTGAGGATGGGCATCAACTACGGGCTCAACCGCGTGCGCTTCATCTCGCCCGTGCCCGCCGGGTCGCGCATTCGCGGGCGTTTCGCGCTCGATGAGCTGGAAGAGATTAAGGGCGGCGTGCAGGCGACATGGAGCGTGACGGTCGAGCGCGAGGGCGGCGCTAAGCCCTGCTGCGCGGCGCAGTGGCTCGTGCGTTACTACGCATGAAACCTCGGATGTCCGGAAACATATCTACGAGTCTCAAAGTCTTCTGAGCAGGAAAAATTATGAGCACCATTATTGATAAGGGGACGCGCACCCGCACCGTCAGTTGGGAAGACCCGCGCGCGCTGGCGGAGGCCGGGCGAGGTCTTTCGGGGCTTGAGTATTTGCAAAAGATCGTCGCGGGCGAGCTGCCGCGCCCGCCCATCAGCGCCTTGATGAACTTCGGTTTGGCAGAGCTGGGAGAGGGCCACGCGGTCTTTACGGTCGAGCCCGCCGAGTATCACTACAACCCGATTGGCGTCGTGCATGGCGGGTTGGCGGCGACCCTGCTCGATTCGGCTATGGGGTGCGCCGTTCATTCGACCCTGCCCGCGGGCGCGGCCTACACTACGCTGGAAGTGAAGGTCAACTACGTGCGACCGATGACGGCGGAGACGGGCATGGTGCGCTGCGAGGCGAAGGTGATTCACGTCGGGGGACGCACGGCCACCGCCGAAGGTAGAGTCTTGGACGCGAGCGGCAGGCTCTACGCGCACGCCACGACGACGTGCATCATTTTCCGGCCTTAACCGACACACACAAGGCGAGATGACAGATTCGTCCGATACAAAGCCTGTGCGTGCGAGCGAGCAGCTCGATTGGGATGCGCTCGCGAGCTACGTGCGCGACAGGTTGGCATCCGTTTTGGGCCGGGAGCTGGAGTCGCCGTTTGCGGTCGAGCAGTTTCCGGGCGGCCACTCTAACCTGACTTACCTGCTGCGCTTCGGTGATCGGGAGTTTGTGATGCGACGCCCGCCCTTTGGGCCTGTGCCGCCTAAGGCCCACGACATGGCGCGCGAGTATCGCATCCTCGAAGCCGTCCACCCGGTCTACCCGCTCGCGCCGCGACCCTTCCTGCTCTGCGAAGATGCGAGCGTGATCGGTTCCGTGTTCTACCTGATGGAGCGGCGGCGCGGTCTGGTGGTACGCAACGAGGAGCCGAAGGAGTTGGCGGAGCGGCCCACGGAGCGTCGCCGCGCGAGCGCCGCGATGGTGGACGCGCTCGCCTCTTTGCACGCGGTCGATGTCGAAACGCACGGATTGTCTGCGCTCGGCAAGCCAGCCGGATTCGTCGCGCGGCAGGTGCAAGGTTGGAGCGAGCGCTGGCACAACTCGCAGACCACAGAGCTGCCCGTGATGGACGCGCTCGCCGCCTGGCTCAACGAACGCCTGCCACCGACCCCGCAGAGGCCGACACTTGTTCATGGCGACTTCAAGCTGGACAACGTGATGCTTGACGCGCAGGACGTGGGGCACATCGTCGGAGTGTTCGATTGGGAGATGAGCGCCATCGGCGACCCGCTGGTAGATTTGGGCATCATGCTGGCCTACTGGGTGCATACTTCGCAGGCTTCCGCGAGCCGCGATACCGTCACCGGCGTGACGAATCTTGAGGGATGGTACACGCGCGCGGAGATTCTCGAGCGCTACGACGCGCGCACAGGGTTTGATCTGGCGAACATCACTTTCTACGAAGTGTTCGCCGTCTTCAAGCTCGCCGTCGTGCTGCAACAGATCTTCTATCGCTATCGGCGCGGGCAGACGGACGACCCGCGCTTCGCCTCGCTGGACGAGCGCGTCGTCTGGCTGGCGCGCATCGCCACCACCCTCGTCGAAAAAGCATAACTCTCGATGGAAGACTACGGATGAACATCAACGCCGCTATCTTGTGGGAACAGTCCGCGCCGCTCTCCGTGGAGAGGGCCGAGCTGGAAGCGCCGCGCACCGGCGAGGTGCTGGTTGAAGTAAAGGCGGCGGGTGTTTGCCATAGCGATCTGCATCCTGCGCGCGGCGAGTGGACTGTGCGGACACCGCTCGTGCTGGGGCACGAAGGCGCGGGCATTGTGCGCGAAGTAGGCGAAGGCGTAGAGAGCCTGAGAGCGGGCGACACGGTGGTCTTCTACTGGGCTCCGCCATGCGGCGTCTGTCCTCCGTGCCTGGAAGGGCGTCCCGTCCTCTGTGATCGCCTGTCGCGGACGACCTATCGCAATCATCTGCCCGGTGGGGGCACACGGCTCAGAGCGCGCGGCGTTGACCTCGGGCACTATAACGGCACGGCCTGTTTCGCTGATTACGCGGTGGTGGCGGAGGAGGGCTTAATTCGTGTTCCCGGAGATGTGCCGTTCGAGGCGCTGGCGACGCTGGGCTGCGCCGTCATAACGGGCGTCGGCGCTGTCATGAATGCGGCGCGCGTGGAAGCGGGCGCGCGTGTACTGGTCATCGGCGCGGGCGGTGTCGGCCTCAACGTAGTGCAGGGCGCGGGGCTCGCCGGGTGCGAAAAGATAATCGCGGTCGACACGCGCAGGCTTCCGCTTGAGCTTGCGCTTGAGTTCGGCGCGACCGATGCCATTGAAGCCTCGGAGGAAAATATATTGGAGCAGGTGCGCGAATTGACTGGGGGGCGCGGCGCGGATTACGTCTTCGATACGGTCGGAGCGCCCGCGACGCTCAATCAGGCACTACGTTTCGCGCGCAAGGGCGGCACAATCGTCGTCACGGGTTTGTCCGCAACGGACACGCTCGCCTCAATCCCGCTGTTTCCGTTCGTCATGCAGGAGAAGCGCCTCGTCGGCTCCGTCTACGGCTCTGGGCAGCCCTCAGAAGATGTCCCGCGCCTCATCGCGCTTTATCAGCAGGGCAAACTTAAACTCGACGAACTAGCCACACGCAGCTACAACCTTGAAGGCATCAACGACGCGCTGGCCGCACTGGCAAGCGGCGCAGGCGCACGCGGAATCATTCGCTGGTGAAGTGACAGGGGCTGAGGGATGAAGAAAAGCTATTGTCTTTTCTTATTCATCACTCAGCCCTTTAGCCGACGAGCAGCACCTTGCCGCTGCGCCCCGGTCGCTCGGCGTGCTCCGCCGCCTTGTGTACGTCGGCGAGCGAGTACTCGGCTTCGACGGGCGGGACTATTTCGTTGGAGGCCATCGAGCGCAGCATCTCGGAGGTGACGGATTGCTGCCGCTCGGGCGCGGCGGAGCGCAGCCATTCGCTGAGCCAGAAGCCGCGCAGGGTGGTCGAGGCGAAGATCATGCGCCCGCCGTCAATCGTCATCGGTTGCCCGGAGAGCAGGCCGTAGATGAGCATCACCCCGTTGTGCCCCAGAGCACGCATCACAGCCGAACCGGTTTCGCCTCCGACCGCGTCGATGGCTTTGGTGAGTCCTGCCTTGCCCGTGATCTCTCTCACGCGTTCGACGATGTCTTCGTCGTCGGTACAGATACATTCATCCGCGCCGAGCGCCTTGAGCTCCGCAACCTGCTCGCGCCTTCTCACGACGTTGATCGTCTTAAAGCCGCGCTGGGCCGCGATCTGTAGGACGACGCGCCCGAGCGTTGAGCCGGCGGCGGTTTGCAGCAGCCACTCGCCGGGCTGAAGCGCCAACTCTTCGACGGTCATAATCCATGCCGTCAGAGGATTGACGACGAACTGCGCCGCCGTCTGATCGCTGATGCTATCGGGTACAGGGATGAGTTGTGCCGGCGCGGCCAGAACGTATTCCTGCCAAGTGCCCTGCACGCCGAGCGGTATGACGCGCTGGGCCGTGCGAAGACCCCTGACCCCTTCGCCGACCGCCGCCACCTCTCCCATGCCTTCGAGGCCGGGCGTGGCGGGAAGACGCGGCAGCGCTCCGTAGAGCCCGCGCACCGTCAGCAGGTCGGAAGGATTGATTGAACGCGCGCGCAGCCGCACCAGCACCTGATTAGCACCCGGCTCCGGTTGCGGCAAGTCTTCCACGCGCAGAACGTCCGCCGGATTGCCGAACTCATAAAACCTTACGCTTTGCATTGTCTCTCTCCCTGATAAACTGTGGGCCAATCGCTATAGATATTACAACAGGATTCCTGCTACTCGTCGGCCTGAGAAGCTTCGAGGCTTAGGGCCGCCCGTAATTCTTCAGGAATCTCTACGGGCACGCCGTCCTGCATGACCACGACGGTCATCGTCCCTTCAATCGCCAACTCTTCAACGGCATCAAAGACCTGATAGTCATAGCGGATTGAAGTGCGCCCGAGCTTACCCACCTCAAGCCGCAGGCGAAACGGCGCGTCGAGCGCGAGTATGCGGCGAAACCGGCATTCCAGATGCACGCGCGGGAAATCGTAGTTCCGGCGGCGCACATCCATCGGCCATTCGATTCCGCGCAGCAACTCGCTCTCGGCCTCTTCTATGATCTCGAAGATGCGAGGGAAATGCAGGCGACCGGCGGCATCCGCATCAGCCCAGCGAAGCCGTCGCCTGAATTCTATGAACGGAGCAGGCATGTAAATTCGAGGAAGAAATTAACAGGGATAGACGGGATAAAGAGAAAAGCATTGCCGCATGAAGACAGGTCAGTACCGCCTGCGGTAGCGGGCGGGTGGTATCGTCGTCAGCACCCGCCCGCTACCGCAGGCGGTACTGACCTGTCTTATCCTGTCCATCTCTGTTAATTGCTCTTGAAAAAGAGGGAGAGCCAAAGGCTTGCGCGTGTCTCTCCCTTTGGGTTTGGTTGTTTTGGCCGGTCGCTCAGAAATTAAACCGGATGCCGAATTGCAGTTGGCGCGAGTTTGACGCAGAGGTGAAACCGAGCGGCTGTGTCGGCGCTTTGGTTCTGTCGCCGCGCGCCGTGCGTGTAGCAAGCAGATCACGCTCGGCCAGCGAGAGCGTGCCGACGATGTTGTTGACGCCCTGAAAGTTGGTGCGGTTGAAAAGATTGAAGCCTTCGAGCGTCAGCTCTAGGAATTTATTCTCGCCGAATCGGAAGCGGCGCGCGAGGCGTGCGTCGAAACTGTAGAAGGGCTCGCCCAAGCCCGTGTTGCGTCCGACCGTGCCGGGGCGGTCGGTTTGCGTGCGACTGTCGCCGTTGGAATCGAAGCCCAGCAGCAGGTTGAAGGGACGGCCCGAACCGGCGATAAAGATCGGCGAGAAGAGGAAGTCGCGCAGGAATTTATTGCGCCACGGGCTCTGGAATGTGCCGCTGAAGACGGCGCGGTGGCGCTGGTCGAAGGCCGAGAGCGCGCGGTCTAACCGAACGTTCAAAGGATTCTGTGCCGAGAAGTCGCTGTTGAAGTCCGTCACTTCGTCAATTGATTTGGAGAAGGTGTAGTGCGCGTTGAGGCTGAAGTTGTCGGCGAATCTACGCTGCACGGCAAAGGTCGCGGCGTGATAGAAGGAGTTGGCGCTCGACTCGTAGATGTTGTCCTGTAGGATTCTTGGCACTGCGAAGTCGCTTGAGAGTCCGGGCGTCAGCGTCAGGCGGATGAAGGTTGGCCCACCGCCGGGATTGAGCGAGTTGGGTGGGCCAGTCTGCTTGAACTCGTTAATGTCGCGGTTGCGTGTCAGGTAGATGCCGCGCACGAACAGGTAGCTTGCCTCAAACGAGAAGCCGCCGCCCAGATCGCGCTGCAACCCGAGGCTGGCCTGATAGGACTCGGGCGTTTTGTAGTTCGGGTCGGCGCGGAAACGCACTTCCAGCGGCCCGCCTGCTTTGGGCACGATGCGCGTCGAGGTGAAGCCGGGAAAGATGCCAGTGGTCGGAGGCGCGACCGCGAAAACGTCAGCCGCCGTGATGGGCCGTGAAAAGTTGTTGGTCAGCACCTGCAACGTCTGATAGACGGCGAAAGAGCTGGGCAGGCCCAAAGCGTTGGAGGTGGCCGTGGCGAGCACGATGTTGATATTGCCCGGGTCACCAAAGCCGCCAAGCTCAGAGGTGACGTTGGCGACAGCGTTGTTGACAGTGCCGGCGAAGATACCGGCCCCGCCGCGAATCACCGTCTTGCCGTCAGAGAACGGGTCGTAGGAGAAGCCCACGCGCGGTTGCAGATCATTCTTGTCGGTGCGAATGTTAAAGGGCTCATTGTTCAACGAGTAGCGCAACCCGTAGTTGAGCGTGAAGTTCTGGCGAATCTTCCACGTGTCCTGAAAATAAACTCCGCCGCGCACCGTCCATGAAGTCGCAGCCGGATCGCCGAAGCCCTGCTGGTAGACGGTCGGCAGGTTCAGATTGAACGCTTGCAGAGGGTTGATCGGCGCGGCGAGCGCGGGCAGCAATGAAGGATTGTTGGCGGTCAGAAAGTTCGTCAGGGTCGTCAGAAACGCCGGGCCAAGCGCAGGGTTGAGCGAGATGATACTTGAGAGCGGAATCTGCGGCGTAAAGTTGAAGCGACCGCCGACGAAGGTTTCGCTATTGGTTCCGATCTTCCAGTTCTGCAAATTGCCGCCGAACTTGTAGGTGTGATTGCCGGACGTGCGCGTCACGTTGTCAACAAGATCGTAGTGGCGCTCAATCGTCTCCGACGGCAGGAAGATGTCGCGCCCGAAATTGCCGAAACCCTCTATGTTGAATTCGGGGCCGTTGGGGTCGTTCGGGAAAACGCCCGAGCGTATGTAGCTGAACTGGAACTTTAATTCGTTGACCGTGTTGGAGCTGAACTGGTGAATCTCGGAGAGGAGCGCGCTGGCGTTGAAGCCGTCAATGGTGCGCCCGCGCGAGACGGCGGTTAAAGCACCCGCCGCCTGATTCTCAAAGACCTGATCGTTGACGCTCAAGCGCAGATAGCCGTTGTCGCTCTGGTCGAAGGTGTGATCGACGCGCGCCGAAAATGTCGTCTGGTTCGAGTCGAAGGGGAACTGCCCGCTCTCGTTGGTAAAGAGGTTGATGGTGCGCGGGTATCTGGCGGCGGTCGTGGTCAGCGCCGCGCGCAGGCCCGTGGCCGCGGCGGCAAACGGAGTGCCGGCTTGCAGAAAGTTAAAGAGCGCATTCTGCGACGAAGTGACCGCGAAGATCGACGGGTCGTTCAGTAGATTGACGAAGGCAGTTTCTTTCTGATGAAAACGCTCAAGGGCGAGGAAGCCGAAGGTCTTGTCGCGCTTGATGGGGAAGCCGATTGAGCCGCCGTATTGCTGTCGGCTGAAGGGAGATTTGCCGCTCGGCGCAAAGTCGAACGGGTTGCGCGCGTCGAAGCGTTGATGGCGAAAGAGGCCGAAGGCGCTGCCGCTGATTCGATTAGAGCCGGACTTTGAAACCGTGTTGACGACGCCGCCCGATGCGCCGCCGAACTCCGCGTTGTAGCTATTGCGTAAGACCTGAAACTCCTGCACAGCCTCCTGGCTCACGACCTGTACCACGCCGCCCGCCGATTGCTGCGTCTCCACTCCGTCAACCGCGATGTAATTGCCGCGCCCGTTATTGCCGCCGAAGGAGAGGCCGGATTGCGGTGTCTGGGCCACGCGGAAATCCGACGAGTCCGCGATGTTGTCGGAGTCCGTCACGCCGGGCGTGAGCAGGGCATAGTCCAGATAGTTGCGGCGGCTGATCGGCAGGTTGGTGATCTGCCGCTCGTCAATGACCGAAGATTGCGAGGTGCGGTCAGTCTCAACCACCTCCGTGCCCGCGACGACGTTGACGGTCTCCGCGACGCCAGCCGCCGAGAGTTGCACGGGAATGTTCGCCTGTTGGCCGACGGTCAAAGTGATATTCGTCGAGCTGGCCGCGAAGTTGCCCGCCGCGGCTTCAACCTTCAACTGGTAATCGCTCGGCGGTACGGCGAGGAAAATATACTGGCCGCTCTCATCCGTGGTGTCCGTGCGGCTCGTGCCCTTGCCCACGTCCGTGAGGGTGACGGTCGCGCCGGGAACGAGAGCGCCGCTGGTGTCTGTGACCTGTCCGCGCAGCTCCGCAGTTGAGCCGGAGGCCTGAGAGAAAACAGGCGTCACTGCGGCCAACAAGACCAGGGCTAAGAACAAAAGAATCCTGATTAGGCTATTCATCTCATCTCCTTATCGAGCGGCGGGATTCGGCTGGCGGCGTCCGTTTCAACCACATCAGCACATGCAGTTGCTGGAACGCCTGCTGCCTCAATGAAGTACGGCCCTGAGAATGTTCTAATTCTGGTTTATGTCTTCTGGATAAAAGGAAATTGACATAGCCCGCTTATGGGGTATGATGACTTACCGAACGGTCGGTAAAGTAACATCAAGATAAAAATCCGTCAAGCATTTGTTCGATTCCGTTTTGTTCGCCCGTTGAATTAATCCCTTCACAAATAAGCGGCGTGCGCGAGGTTGGCCTGACGAGGCAGGGACAGGTCGAGCGCCAAGCGTGCGCCGGTGATGCGCCGCGCTCGTCTCAGGCGGTGCTTACGGTCTATGATGTTGGGCGGACATTGTCGAATCAAGCATGCATATTTTATCCATCGAAGCTGTCAGTAAGAATTACGGGCGCGGGCCGCTGTTGGAAAACGTCAGTCTGGGCTTTGATTCCGGCGACCGCGTGGGGGTCGTCGGCGTCAATGGCTCAGGCAAGACTACTCTGCTTCGCCTCATCGCGGGAGAAGAGAAGCCGGACACGGGGCGCATAGTCTTTGCCGAAGACGTGTCTACGGGCTACCTGCCGCAGAACCCTCCTTTCGATCCGTCCCAGACCGTGCTGGACACAGTGTTCGCTGCGAGCAATGCCCGCATGCGTTTGCTGCATGATTACGAGCACGCCTGTCAGGCATTGGCCGTCGCCGGTCAGGCGGACGAGCGCCTGCTCAATCGAGTGTCTGAGTTGGCCCACGAGCTTGAGGCGTCCGGCGCATGGGAGTTGGAGACGAATGCCCGGACAGTTCTGAGCCGTCTCGGTATCAGGGACACGGGCGCGCCGATGGGCACGCTCTCCGGCGGGCAGAGAAAGCGCGTCGCGCTCGCTCATGCCCTGATCGAGAATCCAGACCTGCTCATCCTTGACGAGCCCACGAATCATCTCGACGCGGAGACCATCACGTGGCTCGAAGCCTATCTGGGGCGCTATCGCGGGGCGCTCCTGCTCGTCACACATGATCGTTATTTCCTTGATCGCGTTACGGGTCGAATACTCGAGATCGATCGGGCCACTGTGCAGGCGTTTGAGGGTAACTACGCATACTACCTTGAAAAGAAGGAGGAACAGGAAGCGGCGCGCGCCGTAGAAGGGCAGAAGCGGGAGATGCTCGTCCGGCGCGAACTGGCCTGGCTGCGACGGGGCGCGAAGGCACGCACCAGAAAATCAAAGGCGCGTATTGATCGCGCCGAAGGCCTGATGGCCCAACCGACGGAAACGGCTCGGGCCGAGCTGGATATCTCTGTCCGCTCGAGCCGCATCGGCAGGAAGGTTTTGGAGCTACAGGGGATCAGCAAGTCTTACGACGGGCGAGTATTGATCGAGAGCTTCAGCCACATCTTCAAGCCCGGCGACCGCATCGGCATCATCGGCCCGAACGGAGCGGGCAAGACCACGCTGCTTGAGATCATCACGGGGCGAGTCGCAGCCGACAGCGGCACGTTGGAGGTGGGCCAGACGGTTCGCTTCGGATACTACGATCAGGAGAACCGCGCTCTCAATGAAGCGGAGCGCGTCATAGACTATATACGAGAGGTCGCCGAGAGAATCGAAACGGCGGACGGCACATTTATCACCGCCGGACAGATGCTCGAAAAGTTTCTCTTTACGGGCGCGATGCAGTACGCGCCGATCGCAAAGCTGTCGGGCGGCGAGCGAAGAAGGCTCTACCTGTTGAGGGTCTTGATGGGCGCTCCCAATGTCCTCTTGCTGGATGAGCCGACAAACGATCTGGACATTCAAACCATGGTCACGCTCGAAGACTATCTGGACGGCTTCGGCGGCTGCCTGATCGTCGTCAGCCATGACCGCTACTTTCTTGATCGCACGGTCGAGCATATCTTCCGCTTCGAGGGCGAGGGCCGCCTGCGCGAGTATCCGGGAAACTACTCGGCTTTTCTTGAAGCGCGCCAGCGGGAGGAGAGAGAAGCCGCCGCCGCCGTGAAGCCGGAAGCTCAGGCAAGGCCCGCGAGAGAGGAGAAGCCAAAGACTCCGGCCAGCAAACGTAAGCTCTCTTTCAAAGAGCAGAAAGAGCTGGCCCAGTTGGAGGCGCGTATAGGAGAGGCCGAGCGACGCAAGGCGGAAATAGAGACGGAACTGGCCGCCAATTCCAGCGACGCCTACCTTGTGCATCAGCTCTACACTGAAAGAGAGACGCTGACCCTCCAGCTCGCGCGCGATCTTGATCGTTGGTCGGAGCTGGCCGAGCTGTCTTAAGCGAGCGCGGCAGCCTCTTTGGCCCACATTGACCCTTGACGGGGAGTCCGATTCATTTCGCTCATGGCTTCAAGGTTGTGGTACATGAATGCCGATTTCGAGACCGAGTTGTCTCAAGCGGTCGAACCCTACCGCCGTCTGCCCTCCTCTGAAGCTCTCAATCGCAGGCTCGCCCCGCTGTTGTTGTGGCTGGCGCGCGCGGGCGACGCGTTGTTAGTCTCAGAGCCTTGGTCTGAACATCTGTCGGATGAAGCGGGACGACGCGGAGTAGAGCTGGTCTCGATGGCTGGGTCGGCGAGCCAGTCAAAGCGCATCTTCACGCCGTGGGGCTGGACTCCCAGCGCCATGGCTGCCGGCGAACGCGCTGGGGCCGTAGTGTCGCCACCCGCGCCCTTGCACGTCGTGGCGCGTGTTAATTCAAAGCTGTGGAGTCACGCGCTGGAAGTCGAACAGGGATGGGCACAGCCGGGGGCGGCAATCGCCGCGACGCTGGACGAGTTGCGGGAAGGGGTCGCTCGCGCCTGCCCGGGGGCTGAAGACAAGTGGGTCGTCAAGAGCCCGTTTGGCTTTGCGGCGCGCGAACGCGTGCTGGGCCGTGGCCCTACTTTAGCGGGGCCGCAGGCGAAGTGGGCCGAGCGACGTTTTCAGGCGGGCGAGACGCTCATCTTCCAGCCGTGGCTTGAGGTGATTCGTGAGTACGGCATCGTGATGGAGATTGCGCCTAATGGGCCGTCTGAGATTCAAGGCATCAGCGACCTGCAAACCAATGGCGCGGGCACTGGCCGTGGGTATATCCTCGGTCGTCGCCCCTCTCCCGTTCGCCTTGCCGAGCTTGAAAGAATCGCCGGGATCGTCGGCGAGCGATTATTCAAAGAGGGCTATGTAGGGCCGGTCGGCATAGATGCACTTGAACACTCGCGCGGCCTGCATCCGCTGCTGGAAATCAACGCCCGCTATACGATGGGTTTCGTGGCGGTGGCCGTCGAGCGCAGCATCAAGCCGCAGACGCCGATCTTCTGGAGCACAAAAGAGAATGAGCGAGGGTCGTAAGGAAAAATACATCAGGGCGTCGGAAGCCGGCGAGTACGTCTTTTGTGCGAGGGCATGGTGGTTACGCCGAGAGGGGTACGAGCCGACGCGTGGCCGGGAAGCTCGCGAGGCGGGCAGCGAGTGGCATCTCAAGCATGGACGCTTCGTCGGGCGGGCTTCACGGCTGCGAAGCCTCTCTCTGATCTGCGCTCTGCTGGCGCTGCTCACGGTCGTATTAATCCTGCTCCTCTGGTGGCTCAGATGATCTGGCTACTGGGCTTGCTCTGTGTGCTGGTTTTCCTGAGCTTGCTCGCTCGCATGGCGGCACGCAGAGCATCGCGGCGCGCGGGCCTGCCGAGGGGGACGCTGCTCTATAGCGACACGGGCATTCCCGTGGGACGAATCGCCCCGGTCAGTATCAACGCCGAAGGATTGAAGCAGGAGAGGCCGCTGCGCTCTGAAGATTTAGAGCTTGTCGGGCGGCCCGATTACCTGATCGAGACGGAGCAGGGCATCATTCCCGTCGAGGTCAAATCAACCACCTGCCCGCCCGACGGTCGCCCCTACGACTCGCATCTGGCACAGCTCGCGGCCTATTGTTTACTGGTCGAGGACGTGCTCGATGCCGCAGTGCCTTACGGGATTATCCGTTACCGCGACCGCGAATTAAGGGTTGATTACACGGACGAGATGCGAGACGGAATCATAGCCCTGCTTGACGAGATCAAAGCTTCGCGCCGTGCGGAGGATGTGCATCGAAGCCACGAGGATGCGCGCCGCTGTCGCGGGTGCAGCATGCGCGAGTTCTGCACCGAATCGCTGGCCGAAGTGGAGTAAAAGTTGATCGTCACAGTCGGACTCGAATTGTCCCAGAAATCATGGTCAGAGATTTGGCAATCACATTTGCGGGCGGGGGCAACAGGGCCTTCTACCAGCTAGGGCTGATGAACCGCTGGCGAGAGCAACTCCTGCCAAAGGTCGCCGCCATGGCGACGTGCAGCGCAGGCGCGTGCGTCGCCACACTCCTGCTGAGCGGGCGCGAGGCGGAAGCCGGGGAGTTCTGGAAAGAGCGGCGCGAGGGGGTGACCAGAAACTTTGAGTGGGGCAAGCTGCTGCGCGGCGCGCGCCCGACTCCGCACGAGCCCATCTACCGCGATACGCTGCTTCATGCTTTCAGCGAAGGCGGTTTGGAGCGAGTGCGCGCGCAACCATTCCCCATACTCATCCTGACCACCGCTTTCCCCAAACGCGTGCCGGCTTTCGCCGCCGTGCTGCTCGCGTTGTCGGCTTATAATGTCGAGAAGAGATTTCGTAAAGAGATGATTCACCCGACGTTTGGACGGCGGTTCGGATTCAGGGCGATGGCCTTCGACGCGCGAGATTGTGAGACGCCGCAGGCGCTGACCGACCTGATCATCGCCTCTTCGGCAACGCCGCCCTTCACCTCGCTTGGCCGCTTTAAAGGTCAACGCCTGCTCGACGGCGGCATCATTGATAACGTGCCTGCCTATCTGGCGGATGAATTGCCCGGAGTGAAGAAGAATCTGGTGCTGCTCACGCGCCCTTACCCTAAACACATGACGGGCAGGCAAGGCTCGCGGCTCTACATCGCCCCGGACGATGCGCTGCCAGTCAACCGCTGGGACTATACTCGACCCGAATTGATCGACGCCACCATCGCCGTCGGCGAGCGAGACGCGGAGCTACACGCGCCGCTATTGTCGGACTTTATTCTCATGTAGAATCTCGGCCTCAATTCCTTCACGCAAAAATGATTGTCACCCCGGGCCTAAAGCGCCTGCCATCCCGGGCCATCTGAAGCTTTCGCCTCAGGAGATTTGATCATGCTCCGCACTCTCAGATTCTTTCCCTCACTTTTACTGATCGGCTGGCCCTTGCTCCCTTCAAGCGCGCTCGCCGACCCGATAGTCTTCGCAGATCCTCAGTTGAGGCGAAGCCAATCCCGTAAGACAAGTAAAACCCCGCCACATAATTATTATTGACACGACGCGCTCGGCAGTCATAACTTACCTTTGCCTTTGCCGCTAAAGACCTTTCCATCTCACCGTCCGTTGATCGTTTGATTCGGGGTTGGCCGTTACAGGGCCGACGCCTTCAAGGGAGATTCCGCATGTCCGTTTGGGATACGCTGGCTGAAAGATATGAGGTCGGGCCGGGCCGGGAAGCGCCGCCAAGAAAACTGCTGGCTCTTGACGGCGGCGGGATTCGCGGCATTCTGACTTTGGAAATCCTGCTCAAAATGGAGCGGCTGCTGGCGGACGCCACCGGCGAGGGCGAGAATTTTCGGCTGGGTAATTACTTCGACTATATAGGAGGAACAAGCACAGGGGCCATCATCGCCGCCGGGCTCGCGCGCGGCATGTCAGCCAGCTACCTTCTGGACTTCTACCAGAAAACCGGCCCGGCGATGTTCGACAAGGCATTCATCATCAATCGCCTGAAATATCTTTACAAGTCGCAGCCTCTCGCCGAGCAGCTACAGGAAGTGTTTGGAAAGGACACGAACCTTCTGCCGCGAAACCTGAAGTGCCTGTTGCTGATCGTCACACGCAACGTCTCGACCGATTCGCCATGGCCCATCAGCAGCAATCCCCTGGCGAGGTACAACGACCGCTCGCGCCCCGACTGCAATCTGAATATCCCGCTCTGGCAGTTGGTGCGCGCCAGCACAGCCGCGCCCGTCTTCTTCGCTCCCGAAGTGCTTCAGTGGGACGCGAACGACCCGACGAAAATATTCAAGTTCGTCGACGGTGGCCTGACTCCCTACAACAACCCGGCGTTTCTGCTCTCGCGCATGGCGACGCAAGCGCCCTACAGGCTGAACTGGAAAACGGGAGAGAAAAATCTGCTCCTGATCTCCGTCGGGACGGGCGCAGCGCCGCGGCTGGATGCGGATGTCTACGCTCAGGGCAATCTGGCGGAGAATCTCGCCACCATCCCTTCGGCTTTGATGTACGGCGCGCAGGTCGATCAGGACATCAACTGTCGGATGGTGGGCCGTTGTGTTTACGGCGACAGGATTGATAGTGAGCTTGGCGATCTGATCCCGCGCGATGAGGGCGGGAATGCCATCCCTCTTTCGCAGGACCTCGGGAGGGCGTTTACCTATGCGCGCTACAACGCAGACCTGAGCAGCCCGTGGCTAAACAGAATGGGGCTCGGAGATATTGACCCGGGACAGGTGAGCAAGCTCGATTCGGTCGATCACATGGAGGACTTGCGCCGCATCGGTCGCAGAGTGGGCGATGAAGTCAAGCCAGAGCACTTCGGTTCTTTCATCGGAAAGTGAGGTGTCGGATGTTTTCCGCCTTTATCATCCGCCCGTTCGGGACGAAGAAGGGGATTGATTTTGAGCGCGTCGAACGAGAGCTGATCGGCCCTGCTTTGACCGAGCACAAGATCACAGGTCGGACGACGGGCGACTCGCTCAAGCAGGGAAACATTCGCATGGAGATGTTTCAGCGACTACTGACAGCCGACGTGGTCATCGTCGACATCTCCATCGGCAACGCCAACGTCTTTTACGAGCTAGGCATACGTCACGCCCTGCGTAATAAGCGCACCTTTATGATCAGAGGCTCAAGCGCAGAGTTTCCGGCTGACGAAGTTCCGTTCGATCTGAGAACCGATCGCTACCTCGCCTATGACGTGACGAATCCCGCCCAGGCGCTCTCGCAACTGACGGAAGCCTTACGGCAAACGCTACTTTCGGACGACAAAGACAGCCCCGTTTTTCAACTGTTGCCGGAGCTGGTCGAGCAGGACAAGTCGCGCTTTCTGGTCGTGCCCGGTGATTTTCAGGAGGAAGTAGAGCGCGCTGAAAATCAGGAGAAGGCGCGCTACCAGTGGGGCGATCTGAAATTGCTGCAAACCGAGGCGGGCGGCTTTCAATGGGAAGTGGAAGGACTGCGGGTCGTCGGGCGCGCGCAGTTTCGCAGGCAAGCCTACGAATATGCGCGCGATACTTGGGAGGCCGTTCTCAAAAACAATCCCGATGATAAAGAGGCCAATATCTGGCTCGGCACGATCTACGAGAGGCTCGGCTGCCCGACGCAGTCCAATCAGGCGCTCCGGCGCGTGTTGGAGCACGAGGGCACAACCAAAGAGGAGCGGGCCGAGGCGCACTCGCTGATTGGCCGTAACCTGAAAGAGAAGTGGAAAGACGCCTGGACTGATCTGCCCGCCGACCAGAGACAGGCGGCGGCGCTCGGCTCGCCTTTCCTCAAACAATCCTACGAGGAGTATATGAAGGGCTTCATCGAAGACCTCAATCATTACTACTCAGGCATCAATGCTCTGGGCCTGCTGACGACTATTACGGATTTGGCGACGGCCCTGCCGGACGTGTGGGGGGCGAGCTTTGAGGAGAGCGACGAGGCCGAGCGCGCGCTCAGGAAGCTCAATGACGAGCTGACGAAGCTGCGTAGCGCCGTCACAATGTCGCTCGACGCGGCCAGAGATCGCGCCGAGCGGGCCGGAACGTCAAACCTGTGGTTGGGCATTACACTCGCCGACCTCGCCTGCCTGATCTCGAAACGTCCCGCGTACGTCGCCAATCAATATCGCAACGCTCTGGCCGGGGCGCAGGACTTTGAGATAGATGCTGTGCGGAGGCAGCTGGCGATCTACGAGCGACTCGCCGTCAGGACATCCAGCGTGACAACCAACGTGATTGAAGCCCTCAGGGTAATTCCCGAGCCGGACATCTCCGAACAGCAGCCGCCTCACGTGTTGCTGTTCACGGGCCACAGGATTGATACGCCGACGCGCGAAAAGCCGCGCTTTCCCGCCGTCAAAGAAGAGGCCGCGCGGCTTGCGATCAGTGCGAAGGTGTCGAAGGAGCTGGAGCGGGTCGGCGGAAAGGTCGTGGGCATCGCGGGCGGCGCATCGGGCGGCGACATTATCTTTCACGAAGTCTGCGCGGAGCTGAATATTCCCACGAACCTCTATCTGGCGATGCCCAGAGATGAGTACGTCATGGCATCCGTCGCAGACGCTGGGCCGGAGTGGGTTGACCGTTTCGACAGGTTGTATGAGCGGCTGCCGCGTCGTGAGCTTGGCAAGTCGAAAGAGCTGCCGCGCTGGCTGCAAAACAAACAGGACTATAGCATCTGGCAGCGAACCAATCTGTGGATGCTCTACAACGCGATGGCGCGCGGAAGCCGACACGCGACGCTCATGGCCTTGTGGGACGGTAAGGCCGGCGATGGCCCGGGCGGGACACAGGACATGGTCAACAGGGCCAAAGAGCGCGGGGCGAGGACGATCATCCTTCCGACAAAGGAGGTCTTCGGGCTGTAGTCCGCGAACGACCGGAAATTTAATCTCTCATACAAAAAGCGCGCTGCGGTGGCTTCTATCGCAGGGCGCTTTGTCGCTGTTTGGGGGATAATGTGTCACAGGGATAGTATGAATTTGAAGAAAGTTAGTGATGAAAGATCAATACAATTCAGGAGGAAGGGCATTGATGATGGAAGGGGCGAAACAAATTCTGACGAAGAGGGCGGCGGCAGCGGCGGGGCGACTGCTGGCTCGCCCCGGCGAGGTGACGAAAGAGGCGCGCAAGGGGCTGCAACAGTTAAAGGTGGATGGCACGGACGCCGGGCTACTCTACGTGCCCGCCGGGTACAGCCCCGCTCGTCCGGCCCCTCTGACCCTGATGCTCCACGGCGCGGGCGGGATTGCACGGCACGGCATCTCATGGTTAGAGCCTTTCGCTGACGAAGCTGGGCTGCTCCTGCTTGCAACTGACTCTCGCCATGCGACGTGGGACGTGATCGTTAAGGACTACGGCCCGGACATCGCCTGCATCGACCGCGCGCTGGAACAGACCTTTGAGCGTTACGCCGTTGAGCCCTCGCGCATAGCCGTCGGCGGCTTCTCCGACGGAGCTTCTTATGCGCTTTCAGTGGGGCTCACCAACGGCGATCTGTTCACCCACGTCATAGCCTTCTCGCCGGGCTTTATCGCTTCGGCGCAGCAAAGGGGATGCCCGCGTCTCTTCATCTCACACGGCAAGCTTGATCAGGTGCTGCCCATTAATATGTGCAGCCGCAGGATTGTCCCGCAGGTCGAGCGCATGGGCCACGACGTGCGCTATAGAGAATTCGACGGGCCGCACACAGTCCCGCCGGAGGTGGCGCGCGAGGCCGTCGATTGGTTTGTGAAGTAGAGCATATGTCGAGCACTGAATTGATAGCCGATGGCGGGGAAGAGTTGAGACGGGCAACGGCGTGGAGTCCTTTATCCCTACCGCTATTTCGCGCGCTCTGGCTCGCCGCCGTCGCGTCGAACATCGGGACGTGGATGCATAACGTCGGCGCTGACTGGTTGATGACGACGCTCGCGCCGTCTCCGCTGATGGTGGCCCTGATGCAGACGGCGGAGAACGCGCCGCTGTTTATGCTGGCGCTGCCCGCCGGGGCGCTCGCCGATATCGTTGACCGCCGCCGGCTGCTGCTCTGCTCGCAGGGCTGGATGCTTATCTCCGCCGTCACGCTCGCAGCGCTGACGCTCTTAGGGCTGACGACGCCATGGGTGCTGCTACTTCTAATTTTCTCTCTCGGGCTGGGTGCGGTCCTCAACGCGCCGGCATGGCAGGCGATTGTGCCGGAGCTTGTGCCTCGCTCCGAGCTGTCCTCGGCTGTCTCTCTCAACAGCGTCGCCTTTAACATCGCGCGCGCCGTCGGCCCGGCGCTGGGCGGCTTCGTCGTCGCCGCCGCGGGCTCGTGGGCCGTCTTTCTTTTGAACTCGCTGTCGTTCGTCGGTGTGCTGCTCGTCCTTTATCGCTGGCGGCGCGAGCCCGTCCAGAGCATCTCTCCGACCGAGCGTGTGTTGGGAGCGATGCGCGCGGGCGTACGCTACGTGCGCCACGACCCGGAGCTTCTCGCCGTGCTTCTGCGGACGGGAGTGTTCGTCAGTTGCGCGAGCGCCCTGTGGGCCATGCTTCCGCTCGTCGCCCGCCAGCAATTAGGGCTCGGGGCGTTCAGCTACGGCGTGTTGCTCGGAGGTCTCGGCGCGGGCGCTATCCTTGGCGCATTCGTCCTGCCGGCGGCGCGCCGCAAATTCTCGATCAACGCCCTGATTATCTGTGGGACGATTCTCTTTGCGGCGGTGACGGCCATACTGGCGACCGTGCATATTTTCGCTCTGCTGTGCGTCGTGATGATCTTCGGCGGTGTGGCGTGGATGGCCCTGATGTCCAGCTTCAACATCATCGTACAGGCGATTGTCCCAGCATGGGTGCGCGCCCGCGTGCTGGCGATTTACCTGCTCGTCTTCTTCGGCGGGATGGCGTTGGGGAGCCCCTTCTGGGGCGCTGTCGCCACTCGCATAGGCATCTCGCGCACGCTCGTTTGTGCGTCGGCGGCATTGATCGCCGGGCTCGTCACAGCTTATCTCTATCCACTGAGAATCGTGGAAGGCTTAGACCTTGAGCCGTCCCTGCACTGGTCTGAGCCGACCTTTGTGAGCGAGCCGAGGCCGGAAGACGGCCCCGTGCTGGTGACGGTTCAGTATCAGATAGATCCGGGGCGCGCCGAAGAATTTGTAGCAGCGATGCGGGAAGTGAAAAGAATTCTACGGCGCGACGGAGCGGTGCGCTGGGGGCTGTTCGCCGACCCGGCCCGGCCCGGCCACTACGTCGAGACTTTTCTGGTCGAATCATGGGCCGAGCATATGCGGCAGCACGCGCGCATCACCAATGAAGATCGCGGCGCGCAAGACCGCACCAGATCATTCCACGTCGGCGACTCGCCACCCGTCGTCACTCATCTTATCGCGCAGGATTTCTCAAAACGTGGCAGGCACAGGGCCGCCGGTCATGGCGCGGCCTGAAACTCGTCGGCGTGGATTTTTTGCCATCCCTATCGAATCACACGCACGTCTCGCTCGCTGGTTATTCTCCAACCGCCGTCCGTCTTTTGCCAGCGTAGCTCCTGTATGACTTCGCCGCTCTTTCTTTGTCGCCCGCTTTCGATCACGTAATTCTTGCGGAATCTCATAATGGCCGTGCCCGTCCGGTCGCTGAAAAGTATTTCCGGCTCGTCGGCCCGGACTCTGAGCACGTCGGCCTTCTTAAAGGCGCTGGACTTGTCGCTACGCACAAAGGAGCGCGGGACGTTGCGCGTCAGGTAATAAGCTTTGAGCGTCGGCATGTAAAAGGTAGAGAGCCGTTCGAGGTCGCGCGTATTCGTTGCCGAGACCCATTCATTCAAAGAGCTGCGTAAGCTGTCCGCCTCGTCAGTTGCAACAATGTTCGGAGCAGGGGAGGACGAGGCAGGCGTTGCGGTGGAGCTGCTCGCCGCCGCCGTCTGCGGCTCGCCATAAATATCCCACTGGGCCGCTTCGGAAATTCTATTGTAGACACTGTTGATGATGATCGGCTGACTAAGCTCCTCGGCATAGATACGACGAATCACTCGAAGGTGATCGCCGTCGCCGACCGGGTCGAAGACGACGACGAACCTGTCGTGCGTCCCGCCGCTTGTATTAACCGTCAGCCGGTCGCCGTTGATCGAGGCGCTGGTGCGTATGCTGCTGCCGTTCGAGCCCCTCTCCGTGTGTGTGATGCCGTCGGCCTGAAAAGTAATGCGCGGGGCGCGCGAGGATGCGATGGCGATGCTGCGACCGCGCCTTTCTATGGCGAGCAGATCGGGCGGCGTCAGGCGAGCGGCCAGATCGATGAAGAAGCGTTGTTGCTCCGCGAACGGAAGATTGCTGGTCGCACCAGCGATGACGGAATAGAGCCTGTCGCTATTTGCGATATCGATACGGTAAACACCCGTCAAATGAGAATCGGCGCTAAGCGCAGTGCGATTGCGTATCTCTGAAGATGTGCTCGCGCTCTGCTGCTGCTGCTGGGCGTGCGCTGTTGAATTTATACAAAGGAGCGCGGGTGTGAGCAGTAGGAATACGGCGTCTCTGAGCTTAAGCATCTCTCTAACCCCTGTTCTTTGATGCGGGCGCTAAAACTATTACTGATTCGGGCTTTAATAAGCAAGCTTTTTTGTGCCTAGCAAGGCCCGTGGCGTCGGCAAAGCAAAAGTTAATCAGCGCAAATAAACATATAAAAGACAGGTCAGTACCGCCTGCGGTAGCGGGCGGGTCATCGTTGGTGTACCCGCCCGCTACCGCAGGCGGTACTGACCTGACGCTTTTGAGTTTAGGCTCAAACAAGCAAGGGGCGCGTCGCACCTCGGCAACGCGCCCCTTGCTTATGCTCAATGTCTGGGTTCGAGGTCCTTAGCCCCTGACGGCTTCCACGATGCTGAAGGGCGATTTGGTCTGTATGATGCGCGTCAGGCGCAGGCCCGACGCGGCCAGCAGCTCGCGGTACTCTCTCGCCGTACGCTCAGCGCCGCCCGGCGAGGTGAGCATCTCCAAATCCAGCAGCTTACTGAAATGCGGCTCGTTTCCTTCGGGCACAACCACCTCGACGATCAGGACCGTCGCGTTCGGCTGCATGACCTGACGAATGTTTCGCAGGATTTTTCTCGCGCGCTGGTCATCCCAGTCGTGGATGATGTGCTTCATGATGTAGGCATCCGCGCCCGCCGGGACTGAAGCGAAGAAGTCGCCCGCGACTTTCTCGACGCGATCACTCACGCCTTCTCTTTCGAGCAGAGCGTCAGCGCCCGAGACGACCGGCTCAACGTCGAACAGTATGCCCTTCATCGCCGGGTTCGCCTTCAACACCTGCGACAGCAGGTAGCCGTGCCCGCCGGCGATGTCCACCAGCGTCTTTATTCCCGAAAAGTTGTAGGCGTCAACGACCGCCGGGGCCGTCGCCATGGACATGTCCGTCATGGCGCGGTTGAAGATTTCCGACTGCTCTGGATTGGCGGCAAAATAGTCGAAGACCTCTCCACCGTGTATGTGCCCCCATGCGGGCTTGCCTGTGCGCACGCTGTAGAGCATGTCGCCCCAGACGCGCCAGTGCCATTCCTCGCCCATGAAGATCGCGCCGTTGCGGATCGAGTTGGGCACGTCAGAGCGAAGCGGCCCGGCCTGCGGCGTGAGCGCGAAAACCTTCGGGAAGGTCTCGCGGAAGACGCCGACGCCCGCCAGACTCCGCAACACCCTGTAGAGAGCGCTCTCGTTTGTCTCGGTCGCCGCGGCAAGCTCGCTCACTGACTTCGGGCCTTCGGCGATCAAGTCCGCGACGCCCAGCTTGGCGGCGACATATAAGGCTTGCGTCATCAGCGCGCCAAAGGCCATCTGCGTCAGAAACGCTTCGGGGGGCAGCGGCTGCGTGATGGCTGTTGTCGCCGCTGTATTGCTCTGGATGCTCATTTTTCCCTTCTCCTGATAGAGTCAATTGTGTTGGGCTCTCTCAGCCCTCTGTACATAAACGCGTAAAGGAAAAGGAAAATGAATCATCCCCGTTCATGAATTCTTTTTTGGAATAGCGAGAGAGGTCGTCGCGGTACTGAGCCCTTCGTCTGATGCGAGTCGTTATTCGAGGTTGACTTTCCAACTGCCGTCTTCTCTGACCAGCGAGAGCGATGGTGAGTGAGTTGTTCCAGGCGTGGCTCTTGGTTGTTCCTTCCGAGAGTCAAATGTAGTTGATCCGAGCGTTGAAAATCTACTCGCCCGCGAATCGCTCAACGAATTCAATCGTTGATAATGAAAACGCACCGGCTTTGATCTCATATCTCGCGGTAAATCAAGGCGGGATGCTGCTACAATGTGCCTCAAAATAAATGATGCGCTTCAGGAGGAGGGATCGCTCTATGTGGTTGCTGCGGTGGGTTGAGGTGCTCTGGCAAGACCTGCGTTTCGGCGCCCGTATGCTCGTGAAGAACCCGGGCTTCACGGCGGTCGCCGTGCTTACTCTGGCGCTGGGCATTGGCGCAAACAGCGCGATCTTCTCTGTCGTCAATGCCGCGCTTCTGGAGCCGCTGCCTTATCCGAACGCGGAAGGGTTGGTGATGGTGTGGGGGAATTTCGAGCGGTTGAATATGACGAGGCTCGGCGCTTCGGCCCCGGAGTTCGCTGACTATAAGAATCAGAATAAGGTTTTCTCTGAGGTCGCGGCCTATCAAACACGCACGTTCAATTTAATAAACAGCGATGAGCCGGAGCGCATCGGCGGCGCGCGTGTCTCGTCGAGTTTGTTCACGATGTTGGGAACGCAACCCTTAGTCGGGCGCACGCTCCTTGAAGAAGAGGATCAGGCCGGGCACGTGGCCGTTCTGAGCGAGCGCCTTTGGCAAAGACGCTTTCACTCCGACCCTGCGCTCGTCGGGAAAAGCATCGCGCTCGATGGTGAAAGTTATACTGTAGTGGGCGTCATGCCGCGGGATTTTCAGTTTCCTTTGAGCGAGCCTTACGATACGGAGCGCGCGGACGTTTGGATTCCCATCGCCTTCAACCCCGAAGAGCTGGGCGACCGTGGGCGCTATTCCTTCCGCGTGATTGCGCGGCTCAGGCCCGGCGTCACGCTTGGGCAGGCACGCTCGGAAATGAGCGCCTTAGGGCAGAGGCTTGAGCAGGAATACCCCGGCACGTACAGGGGGCCGAAGGGGGAAGACGGCGGCTGGAAGGTGACCGTCACGACCTTGCAGGACGAGGTCGTCGGAGGGGCGCGCGTCTTCCTGCTGATGCTGCTCGGTGTGGTCGGCTTCGTGCTTTTGATCGCCTGCGCCAACATCGCCAACCTGTGGCTTGCGCGCGCCACGACGCGCCAGAGGGAAGTCACAATACGCAGGGCTCTGGGGGCGAGCCGCGCACGCCTGATACGCCAGTTTATGACCGAGAGCGTGATGCTCTCTGTGCTGGGCGGAGCGGCTGGATTGCTGCTCGCGATGTGGGGCGTCGAATTGTTAATCGCCGCCGGCCCGCGCGGAATCCCTCGCCTCGGCGAGGCCCGACTGGACGTTCGAGTGCTGGGGTTTACGCTCGGCATCTCAGTCGTGACAGGATTGTTGTTCGGACTCGTCCCGGCGTTGCAGAGTTCCAGACTAGAGTTAAGCGAGTCCATGAAAGAGAGCAGTAAGAGCGCAACTACGAGCAGCGCCTGGCAGCGCCTTCGTGCCTTTCTGGTCGTATGCGAAGTGGCGATGGCCCTCGTCTTATTGATCGGCGCGGGGCTGCTGATCAAAAGCTTCTGGCGACTGTTGGACGTTGACCCGGGCTTTAACAGGCATAATGTCCTGACGATGCAGATGTCTCTGTCGCCGTCCAGATACGTCGAGCCGAAAGAGAAGATGAACTTCTACGGGCAGCTTCTGGAAAGGGTCAGGACGCTGCCGGGCATCGAGTCGGCGAGCATGACTACGGCGCTGCCCCTGAGCGGCACGACTTTCGGCGGGCCTTTCTCAATCGAAGGAAGACCGCTCGATATGAGAGGCAAGCCGCCGCACGCCTACGTACGCACCGTCGCCCCTGACTACTTCAGGGTGATGGGCATCACCCTGATCAGGGGACGCGACATCAGCAACGAGGATACTGACAAATCCGTGCCCGTGGTGATTATTAATGAAGCCTTTGCGCGGGGCTTCTTCGCTCAGGGTGAAGCCGTCGGCCAGCGTGTGAAGATCGGCGCGCCGGGCTCGCCGCGACCGTGGATGCTGATCATCGGAGTCGTGAAGGACGTTAAGTCGGACGGCTTGGATGCGGAGGCGACCCCGGAGATGTACGTGCCCTATTCACAGAACGTCCCGGCATCAATGACGCTCGTTGCCCGCACCCTTTCCGATGCGACGAACAGCGTCTGGGCCGTCAGAAATCAAGTCCGTGCCCTGGATAAAGATCAGCCGGTTTACAATATCAGGACGATGGAGCAGCTGCTCAACCAGTCAATCGCGCAAAGGCGTTTGAATATGATGATGCTCGGCGCTTTCTCGCTGGTCGCGCTCCTGCTCGCCACGTCAGGGATTTTCGGGCTCATGGCCTACACGGTGGCACAGCGCACGCACGAGATAGGCATACGCATGGCCCTGGGCGCACAACAAAGAGATATCCTCAGGCTGATCTTCGGACAGGGCATGAGTCTGACGATGATCGGTTTGGGCGTGGGCCTTGTGGCTGCCTTCGGGCTCACGCGCGTGATGGCAAGCCTGCTCTTCGGCGTCAGCGCCACAGACCCGCTCACTTTCCTCGGCATCGCACTATTGCTGGCGGTCGTCGCGCTCATCGCCTGCTATATCCCCGCACGCAGGGCGTTGAAGGTAGACCCCATGATCGCGCTGCGGTATGAATAAACAGGCATTCTCTCTCACGGCGGGCGGAGTTTGTGCATCTTAACGACAGTTCTGGTTAAAAGGTACGGGAGGAAATCTTGAGGAACTTTACCATCGCTCTTTTATTATGCGGCGCTTTGTTATCACTACAGCCCGCGCCGCGTGCGAGCGCGTCCGCGCAGGTCATCGTGACGGCTGCACAGGTCAACGGCACGTGGGACAGTAAATATGGAACCTTCAAGGTCTGGGCGCTGGGCAAGCAAAAGCTGAGGGTGGAATTTTCCGGCTACTATCCGTACCAGTCGCCGCAGGGGCCGACGGCAAACCTTGGAGAGGGCAGGGGCATCGCCACTATCGAGGGCGACACGGCGATCTTCAAACCCGAAGGCGGGGAGGACGAGTGCAAGATCACGATGAAATTCACGCGCGGCAAGCTGGTCGTATCGCAGGAAGGCATCTGCGGCTTCGGTCATAATGTGACCGCCGCCGGGACGTACAGAAAGACCAGTAGCCGCAAACCCAAATTCGGTGAAAGTTGAAGAAGGCTCTGACCGCGTTGAATCATTCGGGCAAGGGTCTGCGGCTCGATGGGATTCCCTTAAGCCGTCGCCTGCCTTTCGCAGCGTGCTGAAGGGCGAGAGAAGCTGTCGCGGAAATCAGTTGAGCGCAAACTGTCATGTGAGCAGTGGCGCGTATGGACATGAGCCAAAAAGCTTGAAAGAGCAGCCGCCTTGAGATATAAGGTGGGCTGCCAGGCCATTAGCGCCACTCCTCGGCGTCGAAAGCAATAAACTAAAGTAAGCTGCCGGCGAACGCGGCGCGCCTCTTACTTTACGGGTGCTCAACTCTCGGCGGTCTGAGTCGAACCCGTCTCGAATCTACCATCTTAGCCAAAGCCATCATCCTGCTCTAAGGTCGAATGAACGGTTCTTTCAGAGGAGACTTCAGCCATGAAAAGCTCAACGCAACGCAAGCTAACCTGCTTACTGGCTCTCGCCTTAGGGCTGTCCGTCAGTTGCAGCTCCCCGGCCCCGAAAGCTCCGAAGGCCGTCAAAACAGTGGCTTTCATCACCAACAGCACCTCCGACTTCTGGAAGATCGCCAACAAAGGATGCGCGAAGGCTGACGCCGAACTGTCGGATATCACTGTCAGCTTCAAGACCGCCAACGAGGGGACTGTGGACGATCAGAACCGGCTCGTGCGACTGGCGCTCGATAAGGACGAGGCCGACGCCATAGCCATCAGCCCGGTTGATCCGACGGCGCAGAAGAACGTCATCAACACGGCGGCAAAGAGGGCGCTGGTCATCACGCAGGACTCGGACGCGCCCGACACAGACCGCGCGCTGTATCTCGGCGCTGACAACCACGCCGCCGGTCGTCAGGCCGGGGAACTGGTCAAGAAAGCTCTGCCCGATGGCGGGAAGATCATGGTCTTCGTCGGTAAGCGTGACGCGCAGAACGCGCGCGAGCGATTCGACGGCCTGAAGGAAGCCCTGCAAGGCTCAAAGGTGGAGATCATCGACCTGATGACGGACGACTCGGATCAGACCATCGCCGGGAGAAACGCTTTTCAGGCGGTCAAAGATCACCCGGATTTGGCCGGCATGGTCGGCCTCTGGTCTTACAACGGCCCTGCCATATTGCGAACGCTGAGAAGCATAGATAAGGTCGGCAAGGTCAAGATAGTATGTTTCGACGACGATCAATACACGCTCGACGGCATTAAGGAAGGCGCGATCTTCGGGACGGTGGCCCAGCAGCCTTATGAATATGGCTATCAGGCGATTCAGCTGGCGGCGAAGATTCTCAAGGGCGACCGCTCCGTGATTCCCGGCAACAAAACGATCTTTATTCCGACGGTCGTTATCCAGCGCGACAACGTCGACGACTACAGGAAAAAACTTGAGCAGTTGCTGGGAACCACAGCAGGCTGATT
Organism: Pyrinomonadaceae bacterium; assembly: GCA_036389675.1. GTDB lineage: Bacteria > Acidobacteriota > Blastocatellia > Pyrinomonadales > Pyrinomonadaceae > DASQYE01. The sequence continues at coordinate 70,487 of DASVWI010000021.1, read as the reverse complement.
CTGTAGTCATAGGCCGGCAAAAACAGACAGGCGCGGTAGCCATCCAAGCTATCCGCGCCTGTCTGCATGTTCAGTTACTCGGCCCAGCACCGGTAAGGGCTTAGAGACGGGTGGGGCGTCGAGCCCCGCCCTACAGGCTGAGCCTTTCGCTCAGCGATTGCATCATGGGCAACTGGGGAGGAATCGCCTCCCGCATGGCCTGGAACAGGGACGAGGGGCGCGGCGGCTGAATGTTCACGAAATAATCTACGGCTGCGACGCGCAGCCCGACATCACGGCCAAGCCGCTCGCTGAGAAACCACTTGTGTTCAAGCACCCTCGGCCATGCTGCCTGCGCCTCGGTCTTTGACAGCTTCACCCCGGCCAGCTTTCTCAACATGCGCTGCTGGTCTTTAGGATACTCAGACAGCACTTCCTCGATCACATGTTCCAATCTAAAAGATATCGGCATAAAACCCTCCTCAAGCTAACGAGCGAAACCCGCTCGCTCTTTATCATCTGATCGAACCTTTCGCGTTCGATATCTTCGATGGGAACTGTAGCAGGAACGCTGTTCCCACATCCAACTCATTGTGATAATCTCAGTCATTAAATTCATTAATCTCTGCAACTGTTGGGGCTACATCGGATGGAACTATGGCAGCTGCGTACATTTCGCATCGTGGCAGAAACGTTAAACTTCACGCGGGCGGCTGAGCGGCTGAATCTGACACAATCGGCGGTCAGCCATCAGGTCAAGGCGCTGGAAAAAGAGCTGGGCGAGCCGCTCTTTATCCGCACCAAGCGAGGCGTCAAGCTGTCTCAGGCCGGAAAGGCCGCTCTCGAACACACGGAGCGGATTCTGGACGAAGCGCAGGCCATGCGCGAGCACGTATCCGGGCGCGAGCATTCGCCCGTCGGGCGAGTGCGTGCGGCGGCTGCGACACAGGCTTTCGTCCATCTGTTCGCCTCGCTCTTTGAATCCTTCATGCGCGCCTCGCCGGGCGTCGAACTCTCTTTTCGCACCACGGTCAGCACGGATCAGACAGTGACGGACATCTTAAACGGCGCTGCCGATGTCGGGTTCGCCTCCATGCCCGTCTATTCCCCGACGCTGCACGTGACGGAGCTGTTTGAGGACGAGCTGGTGCTGGTTGTGGGTCGTGGGCATCATCTGGCGCGTGAGCATCAGGCGAGCATTGAGCAGATAGAGGGCGAGCGTTTGATTCTCTTTGAGAGAGGCGCGTCGATTCGCCGTACGACCGATGCCTTCTTCAAGCGTGTGGGGATTCAGCCGAGCCTCGCCATGGAATCCAACGACACCTATTTCATCAAGCTCATGGTCGAGCATGGTCTGGGCGTTTCGTTGCTTCCGGCCTGGGCCGTGCGCGATGAGGTCAGGGCCGACAGGCTCGCCAGATTACAGGTCGAAGGGCATCGCCTGCGGAGGACTGTGGCGATGGTCTCGCTGGGCCGCTTTCAGGCTTCGCCGACGCGGGCTTTTCTCAGCTACATACTTGAGAACAAGGCCAAGCTGCAAAGAATGGCGGAAGGTTATTTTGAAGAGAGCTAAGAGGGCGAGTCTCATTCCGACTGTAAGAGGGAAGTAATCAAACGCTCGCCAGACGCTTATTACGCAGCGCGTGCTCGTAAACCTCCACGTACTTGAGCGCCGAATCGCTCCATGAGAAGTCCTGTGCCATGGCTTGCCGGCGCAGGCGGGCCATGTGTTCGGGGCGATCAAACCATGTCGAGACGGCCCAGCCGATGCTGTCGTAAAGGGCACGCCCGCTCTTTTCCCGGAACTTAAAGCCCGTGCCAGTGCCTGTGGCCTCGTCGTAGTTCTGCACCGTGTCATCCAGCCCGCCGGTTGCGCGCACGACGGGCAGCGTGCCGTACTTCATAGAGTAGCTCTGATTCAACCCGCACGGCTCGTAGAGCGACGGCATCAGGAAGAAGTCGCTTCCCGCCTCGATCAGATGACTCAGCTCGTTGGAGAAACCTATGTAGCTGCCGACGCGGCCCACGTTGCTGCTCGCCAGGAGCTGAAAGAACTTCTCCGTCTCCCTGTCTCCCGTGCCAAGGACGACCAGTTGCATAAGCATGTCGCGCAGGGCGAAGGGCAAGGCTTCGCGCAGAAGGTTAAAACCCTTCTGCTGTGCGAAGCGCGAGACGATGCCGAAGACGGGCAGCTCCGGCCTCTGTTCCAGCCCGAACTTTTCCTGCAAGGCGGCTTTGCAGACGGCCTTTCCGCTCAGGTCTTCGGGCGTGTAACGGGCCGGGATAAGCTGGTCGGTCGCCGGATTCCAGTGCTCGTAGTCAACGCCGTTGAGGATGCCGAAGAGGTCGTCTCTGCGTCTTTGCAGGTGATGCGAGAGGCCCATGCCGCCCTCTGTTCCCAGAATCTCGCGCGCGTGCGTGGGTGAAACGGTCGTCAGGGCGTCGGCGAAGTGAATCCCGGCTTTGAGCAGATTGAGCTGGCCGTAGTATTCAAAAACTTCGGAGTTAAAGTAGTGGCTTCCGACGCCGATGTAGGGGAAGGCGCTCGAGTGGTAAAGACCCTGATAGCCTACGTTGTGAATGGTAAGCACGCTGGCGGTCGCCGACAAAGGCGAGAGGACTCTATCCCACGTTTTGAGAAAGACGGCGACAAGGGCGCTGGGCCAATCATGCGCGTGCATGATGTGCGGGATAAAGCCACGGTCTTTGCAGATTTGCATGGCGCTCTTCGAGAGCAGAGCGAAGCGGAAGGCGTTGTCCTGATATTCCTTGCCCGCGTGATCGTAGATGCCGGGGCGACCGAAAAAGCGCTCGTAGTCGACGAACCAGACGGGAACTTCTCCGTCGAGCGACGCGACGTAGACGCCGACCCAGTTCTCCTCGCCCTGACCCATGTGAACGCAGGCTGTAGTCTCGAAGGTAATGCCGAACCGAGCGCGATCAATCGAGCGGTAGAGCGGCAGGATGATTCGCACGTCATGGCCCAGCCGCCGCAGGGCTTTGGGGAGCGCGGCGACGACATCGCCGAGCCCGCCTGTTTTTGCATACGGGGCACACTCCGAAGCGACGAAGAGAATGCGTAGCTTCGTCGCTTGCTCTGCGGCGACGGACGTTGTTGTGTCCTCCGCCGCCGCGGCATCCTCGACCAAAGCCTGCGACATGGGGTCTGGCATCATAAGCTCGGCGACCTCTCCGGCTTACCGGGCGGAAAATTTGTAGATGGTAGTCTGCGTGTACCTCTGGCCGGGCCTGAGCACGGTCGTCGGGAACTTTGGTTGATTCGGAGAGTCTGGGAAATGCTGCGCCTCAAGGCAGAGGCCGTAGCGTTGGTTATAGACCTTTCCGCCTTTTCCCGTGATCGTGCCGTCGAGGAAATTGCCGGTATAAAACTGGACGCCCGGCTCTGTGGTGTAGACCTCCATCACGCGCCCTGACTTCGGCTCCTGTACACGGGCCGCCAGAGAAGGCGTGCGAGCCCTCGTCTTATTCAGCACCCACGTGTGGTCATAGCCGCGGCCAAAATTCAGCTGCTCGTCCGGCTGTGTAATCCGCGCCCCGACAGTCGTGGGCTTTGTAAAGTCCATCGGCGTGCCCTTCACGCCGCGCAGCTCGCCCGTAGGGATCGCGCCGCTATCGGCCACAGGGACAAATCTGTCAGCGTTGATGAGCATCTCGTGTCCGAGAATGTCGCCGGAGCCAGCGCCCGCCAGATTGAAGTAGGAGTGGTGCGTCAGGTTAAGCACGGTCTCCTTGTCCGTGGTCGCACCGTAGTCAATCCGCAGCTCGTTGTTGTTGGTCAGGCTGTAGGTAACTGTCACCGACAGATTGCCGGGATAACCCTCTTCGCCGTCCTTGCTCAGGTAAGTTAAGCGCAACCCTCCATTCCTCAGAGGCGTGGCTTTCCAGACGACTTTGTCAAAGCCCTTAAGCCCGCCGTGCAGGTGGTTCTCGCCGTTGTTTTTGGCGAGGGTATATTCGACGCCGCCCAGAGTAAACCTGCCGTTAGCGATCCGGTTGGCGTAGCGACCGACGAGAGCGCCCATGTAAGGCCCGTTGTCCTTGAGATAGCCTTCGAGCGTGTCATAACCGAGGACGACATCGGCCATCCGTCCGCTGCGGTCGGGAACCTTGAGCGAGACCACTATGCCGCCGTAGGTCATGATCTGCGCTTCCAAGCCGTGCGCGTTCGTCAGCGTGTAAATCTCGACGGGCGTGCCGTCCGCCGTTTTCCCGAAAGGGCGTCCTTTAATTCTCGTTTGAGCTTCTGTCATGATGGTGACGCCGCATAGTAAGAGGATGGTCAAGGCCATCAGCGGCGCGATTGGGCTCGCGCTCCTTCTGTGAATGTTCATCATTTAAATATTCAGTCCTCCTGAGCCTGTGCATTGAGCTTAGACATGATGTCCGGTTCGTCTGCAAGTAAACGTAATCATACTTTCCGCCGCCGCGTTCGTTAAGGGCACGTCTAATCCTGCCATGAGACGGGTGCGATGTGCCGCCGCAGCTCCGCGGCCTTTTCCTCCACCAGCTTGTCGTTGATGAAGAGGCCCGTGCCCGTCTCGCTGCCCGCCAGATATTTGAGCTTGGTGGCGGTTCTCAAGGGCGGGTAAAACTCTATGTGGAAATGGTAGTAGTCGTATGAGCCGCCATCGGTCGGGTAACGACAACACGACTACTACTACTGCCGCGCCTGCGCCTGCTTTGGCGTGACGACGTGAACCGCGTCCCAGTTGTTCTCCGAAGAGCCGAAGCCGTAGAGCATGACGTGAAAGGAGTGCGGCTGGTTCTTGATCGTGCTTTGCAGACCGATCTGACCGTTGAGGGCGAAGAAGAACTCGTCGCCCTTACGCATGATGCTGAGCGTAGGGTTCTTGATCTTGGTGGCGAGCTTGCGGTTGTCCAGCCGCTCGCCCCTGCCGTCAATCATAGACCATGCCTCGAACGTGCCCTCGCTCGTCAAGAGCCACTCGATGCGATTACGCCCGGAGCCGTCGAACAAGATGGTGACGATGGCATTGCCCAGCGGCACGCCCGAAGAGCCCGGTTCGGGAAGCGCCGAGCCGACATGCCCGATGGTGGCTTCGACGATGAAACGGTCGCCCGTGAAGGCTTGCTTGCTGCGGACTCCGGCGCGCGAGCCGCTCATGCTACGCATCCGAAGCTGGCCTTCTTTCACCTCGAACTTTCCGCCGCCGCCGCCCTCGAACGTGAAGCGCTCCCACTTGGTCTGGTCAAGCTCCTTGCCGTTGAAATCATCGCCCCACTCATCGACAGCCAGCGCCGCCGGTTGCGCCGCCTGCTGCTGCTGGGCGGGCGCGGGCGTTGACGACGGGGTCGGTGTCGTCTGTTGCGCGATTGAAAGGGGCGCGGCAAGGCAGATCATTAATATGGTGAGCGATAGGCGCGAGAGATTCATGGATTGTGCCTCCTTGAAAAGAGAGCGGCCAGCCCGCGTGGGCCGACCGCCTTCGGTAGGTTGAAATTCCGGTTTGACATGTTCGCTTTCAAATTCATATGGCGCAAACGCCGCCGGACGGCGCGGCCCTCTTTAGAAAAACACGTTAGCGAGACGGCGAACGATGTCGGCGCGCGCTCTCTGTTCCTGCTCCTTCTGCTCGTCCGTCAGTCGTTTGAAGGTCGCGAGCGTGGCTTGGGCTTCGCTCGTGCGCTTGAGCTTCGTGTAAACGCGACCGAGCTGGTAGTAGGCTTCGGCAATGTTCGCGTCCAGCTTGATGACGCGCTCGAACTCGCCTGCCGCTTCCGCAAAGCGGTTCGTGCGGGCGTAGAGTTTGCCGAGCGCCAGACGAGCGGGGGCGAAAGACGGCTCAAGCTTGACGGCGCGCAGGAGCAGAGTTTCGAGGCGCGCCCCGTCGGTTGTGGCCTGTTTGAGGAGCGCGTCGGCGATGAGGTAGTTGACCACGCCGAGCTTGTCGTTGACGGAGAGCGCCCGCTCGTACTGCTTGATGGCAGCATCGTACTGCCCTACCTCGACGTAGGTCATGCCCAGATAGGCATAGGCCGGGGCGGCCTTCGGGTCAAGCTCCGTGGCACGAAGCAGGGCCTTGCCCGCTTCGTCATTCCTCCCGACCTTGTAATGCGCGATTCCGAGCGCGAGCCAGAGGTGGGCCGAGCGCGGGAAGGTCGCAAGCGCTTCTTTGAGACGGATGACGGCGGCTTCCGGCGCGAGCGCATTCGTGAGAAGCATGCCGTAGTTGAAGCGGTAAAGCTCCGATTGAGGGTCGCGCTGGATGGCGAGCCGCATCGCCGGGATGGCGTTCTCGACATGCCCGCTCTTCTCGTAGACGGAGGCCAGCAGGGCGTAGACCGGCGCGGTGTCGAGCCCGCGCGCCACTGCCGATTCGAGCGTGCGCCCGGCGGACGCAGCCTCATTGAGCGCCAGATAGGATTTCGCAAGGCGCAGGATGGCTTCCGTATTCGACGGGTCGGCGCTCGTCGCCGCGTTAAGCTCAACCACAGCCTCCCTGTAGAGCCCCGCTTCAAAGAGCGCGCTGCCCAGTTCCGCGCGTGATGAGGCGCTGGCGGACTGGCTGCTCGCGCCGGCGAGTCGCGCAGCGTATTCGGGATAATACTTTGCCGCCGCTTCCTGATCTTTGAGGCGGAGGGCGGCGACGATGATAGCGCGCGCCAGTTCAAGATCCGGCGTGAGAGCATAGGCCCGCTCGAACAGTTGGCGGGCCGTGAGCAGGTCTTCGGGAGTGCCGCCGGCAAAACGAATCTGGGCAAGGTTGGCGAGCGCGCTCGGTTGATCTTTATTGAGGCGTAGAGAAAGCTCGAACTGGGCGGCGGCCTGTGGCAGGCGACCGAGCTTGAGCAGTACGGCCCCGTAGTTATTCAGGGCCGAGGGCGAGGACGGGTCGCCTATGGCAGCGGCGGCGAAGTGGCGCTCGGCTTCGGCCAGATTCCCGGCGCGGTCTGCGAATATGCCAAGATAGGTATGCGCCGCCGTGTCGTCAGGGTTCAGCTCAAGCGCTTTCTGAAAGAGTGTGCGCGCCGCGCTTTCGTCGTTACGCTCAAGCGCCATGACCCCCTCGGCGACGAGGCGCGCCGCCTGCTCGGAGCGCTGGCCTGTCTGAGCCGGAGAGACTGAAGCCTGCGCCGCGCAGGACGAGACACAGATCGCTCCCACCATCGCCGTCATGAAGATGACAAAGATGGTGGCCTTCAAAGAGGCGTAAGACGAGGGCACGAGAGTCGAAGATGGTGGAGCTTTTTTTCCATGATGCGGGAGCAGGCCGAATGCTTGCGCTCTCCCGTATGAGATTGGAAGGCGCGGTCGCGTGACGATGGGACAGAACGGTTTTGAGTTCGCGACGATCATGCTGCTGTGTGTTGCGCTGGCGGCGGGGGAGCGTCAAGTATAGCCGAAGAGTGAGCTAAAACAAGCGGCGCGGGAGAAGCTTTGCTAAATTCTTCCCCGCGCCGCTCGTCGCTTCCGATCAACCCGGCTTAGAAGATAATCCTTGCACCGAGCTGGATGTGACGCGGCTGGTTGGGATCGCCAACGCGGTCAGAGACGCCGAAAGTTCCTGAGTTATTCAAATCCATAGCCGGCAGGACGAAGCGCCCGCGATTGAAAGCGTTGAAGAAGTCCACACGCATCTCAAGCGAGGTCGTTTCGGTCAGCCGAATCTTCTTCAGGATATTGAAGTCCTCCGTGTAGAAGGGCTGCGCGCGCAGGTTGCTGTAGGTCGGCGCGGAATTACCGAAGAACCTGAGCGGATTGGCGTAATAAGCAGTGTAGGCCTGAGAGCCTATGTCGGCCACCCCGAAGCCTCCGCCGCTGTACTCGGGCGGACGCGCGAAGGCCGCCGGGTTAACGTACAAGTACCTGACGCCTCCCGCCGGAATGTCCGTGTAGAAGGGTTGGCCCGTGATGTTGGGCCGCAGGTTGCCGTTGAAGCCGACGAGTTGGAGAAAGTCTCTCGCGCCGCCGGCGATGAAGGGAACTACCATCGGCCCGTTGCGGTAGCGTTGGACGCCGGAGATTTGCCAGCCCCCGACAATCTTATCGACGATGCCGCCCTGATTAAGGTAGCGTTTGCCCTTGCCGAAAGGCAGCTCGAACAGGTAGTTCATGACGAACGAGTGCGGGACGATGTTGGGCGAAGGCGTCCGCAGTGATCTGCGGTCATACGGATTCTGTACGACGCCGCTGATCGGCGTTGCGCCGAAGAGGTCTTCGGCGGCATCCGTCAGGAGCTTCGCGAAGGTGTAAGAGAAGCCTAGCTGGAAGCCCTGAGCGAAGCGACGATTGAGGTCAAGCTTCAGAGCATGATAGATGCTCTGCCCCTCGCTCTCCATGTGCTCCGTGATGATGCCGTACTGCGGGAACGGCTTCAAAGCCTGCGCGACCGTTCCGTTAAAGCCCGGGAAGACGGCGTTGCTGTTTGCCGGAATCACGACCCCGACGCTCTGCGCGTAGGCGCGCTCCGGGACTGTAACGTCGTTGAGGTTCTTGTTGAGCAGCGGAGCGCCCAGCTTGAGCGCCTCGAACGGGATGGCGTTGAGCGGGTCGAAAGCCGAGCGCAGGCGCGAGCCCTTGCTGCCGACATAGGCGACGGAAGCAATCAGGTTGCCGGGAAGCTGGCGCTCTATGTTGAGACTCCACTGCGCCGTGCGACCGAGCTTGAAATTCCTGTTGAAGCCTTCGACATCCTGTCTGATGAACTGGTCGGAAGGATTGGTCTGAGCCAGCGCCGGGTAGGTGTCGAGCCTGATAAAGGCATCGCCGCCGCCGTTGATGTGCAGCCCGCCCGCGCCATAGCCGAGCTGGCCGCCGCGCCCGAAGTCGTTGTAAATCAGCGGCGCATAGTAGATGCCGTAGCCGCCGCGCACGACCGTCTGATTGTTGATGGTGTAGGCGAAGCCGAAGCGCGGCCCGATGTTGGAATAGTCCGGCTTGATGAGCCCACGATAGGGCGAGCAAACGCCGCCCTGACAATCCGCACCGGCAATCGCGCCCAGTCGCCCGCCCGCCGCAGGGTTGGCGACGAAACGGTCGAAGCCGCGATACTTGTCCAGATGCTCGACGCGCGGGTACGGGATGTCGTAGCGCACGCCGACGTTGATCGTCAGGCGCGGCGTGATCTTGATGTCGTCCTGCACGAAGAAGGAGGTTGAGAAGAAGCGGAAGCCCGGGTCAATGTTCTGCACGGAGTTGAAGGAGAATTCGGGCGCGCCCGTCAAGAGGCTGGCGATGGGCCAACCCTGGCCGAAAAAGTCGCCGTTGGAGGTCTGGTTGCTCTGGAAGTTGAACCAGCCGCCCGGGTCGAAGTGGTTCGAGTCGTTGAGCTGCTGCCAGCGCGCTTCGCCGCCGAACTTGAGCGAGTGCCGCCCCTTTATCCACGTCACGAAGTCCGCGACCGAGACGGCGTTGTCACCATCCTGATTGTCGAAGTTTGTGGAGCCGCCACCCTGATAGGCGCGCGGGTCGCCGGAGGTCAGCGGTTCGCCGTAGTTGGGAAAATCAATGCGCGGCAGCGCCAGATTCTGCGTCGCGTTGGCCGGGATGCCGAACGGAACAGGACTGAGCCCGCGACTGATGTTCCGGTTCTGAACGAAGGAGCGCGTAAACCCCAGGTTCAGGTGATTGAGCACCGTCGAGCTGAAGGTGTAATCGTCTTGCAGGCGATAGTATTGAGACTGGAACTTCTGGTTGAACGTGTCGTTGTTGACGAAGGGAGCAGGGAAGCGCGGGAACTCGCCCTGTAGCTTGGTCTGGAAGCGATAGGAGGAGCTGAAAGCTATGCGCTGCTTCTCCGAGATGATGAAGTCGGACTTCTGCACGTAGTACTTGGACTTGGTCGGGAGGAAGCTGGTCGCGTCGTAGTTGTGATAGACGCCGGCGCGCGTCGGCTGCGGGAAAAGCTGAACCAGATTGAGCCCGGCGGGGCTCAGGATAGAGAGCCCTGCGGCATTCCTGTAGAGGTCTAAGCGATTGCCGGGAATGGCGGGGCGACCGCCGCAGCATGGCACTGTGTTGTCGAAGATTTGCACCGGATGGCCGAAGAAGCCTATCACATAAGGGTCTGTCAGCAGCTCCGAGAAGTCGCCCGTACGCATCTTCAAAGTCGGGACAGTGAGGCTCGCGTTCTCGGATTGAACGAAGCGATAGTCGCCGTAGTTGAAGAAGAAGAAGGCGCGATTCTTAAAGCCGCGAAGCGACGGGCCGCCCTCGCCAAAGCGCGGCAAGTAGAACGGGCCGCCGACGCTGAAGCCGAAATCATGCTGCTGGTCGACGGGCTTATCTCTTTTGAGCAGGCGGTTAAGGTCTATGTTGGCGTCCAGACCCTTCGTGCGATAGAACTCGTACAGCTCGCCGTGGAAATCGTTGCCGCCCGATTTGATCGTCAGATTGACGACGCCGCCGGAAGAATTGCCGAACTCGGCTGAGTACTGCGCGGTGCTGACGGTGAACTCCTGAAAAGCGTTCGGCCCCGGCGCGACCTCCGTGAAGAAAGTGCCGTTCTCCGCGCGACGTGTCGGCGCACCGTCAATCAGGATCTCCGTGCCGAGGCCCTGCCCGCCGTTGATTCTAAAGTTAAAGCCGATCGTGCCGCTGCCACGCGCGGCCTGATTCTGATCGCCCGTCGAGCCTCCGCCCGAAGCGACGCTGCTGTCTAGGAAGATAAAGGAGAGCGGAGAGCGCCCGGCTGTCTCCGCGCCGATCAGGAGCGGTAGCTCTCTGATCTGCTTCTCGGTGACGTTGGTTTGCTGGACGGCGCTTTCGGTTTGCAGCGGCGGCGCATCTGAAGTGACCGTGACGGTCTCGCCCACTCCGCCAAGCTCAAGCCTCACGTCGGCGCGGCGCGTGATCTGTACGGCGATCTGAACTCTGTCGATGGTCGCGGTCTTAAAGCCGGCGGCTTCGACCACGACCTGATACGGAGCGGCCTTCAACTGCGGAATGCTGTAGTTTCCTTCGCCTGTAGTTGTGACCTCGCGCACTTCACCGTTGTCGAGGTTGGTAACTGTTACTTTGGCTTCGGGAACGACCGCCCCAGCGGGGTCTGTTACCGTGCCGACGAGGTCGCCCCGGTCGCTCTGGCCGAAGGCCGGGACGGCCAGCACGGCGAGCAGAAGCGTGATGAGGGCGGCGACAATGATCTTGTGATATTTCATGACCCCTCCAAACATCGAGTCTCAAAGGCCCTGGAGGCCGAAAAATGCAATGCTCACTTGCCGGGTGAGCCTGAGTTTTGGTGATGAAGGTGAAAGGATACCCGCATGGCGAAGGTCGAAGTAAAACACCTAAGGCTCGCGGGTGTCTCACCTCCCGCATCAGAAGTACGGGAACACGCTCTCAAAAACGGCGGAACGGGTTGAACTCTTGCGACCCCTGCATGCTTGTGCCTTACAGCTTTGCTCGCCAGCACGCGACCGTGACGGACGCTCTACGACAGCTTTCGGGAGTAAATGAAAGAAGACCTGAGCTCTACGCTTCAAATGGACGTTAGCGCGCCCGTGAGCCGGCGACTGACCCGTCCGGTTTCACAGGAGCGTCGCCGCGTCCTCTTTAATGACTATGTTCAGCTTGGAAACTATGTCGCTACTACTGTGCCGCGGGCGTTCGGCAACCCTTTGATACGCAGAGCGCGATCCTACTCGACGTGTAGCCTTAGACCGAAGCGCCTCAAACTTTTATTTAAGCATCCCTCGGGGGTGATGGATGGCCTGTGCGATATAAGTTCTCAGGATAAACAATCTCAATTCAGGATTTGATTAAATCCCGCGAATTAGCTCGGCATGTCTGCTTGTATAAGCTCAAAATGAGCATCTGTCAAGCTTTTTTGCCATATTGTTTAATTGCTCAGAGGTTGACGCCCAGCCCCCCGCGCGATTACAAGTCTTGCCGCGGATAACGATACTGCCACCGAAGACCGTGCGAAGAGGAAGGGGAGGCCGACTTCTGACGATTCGAGCGATGAGGGCTGAGGCCGAAATGAGAGCGAGCCGACCTGTAAAGCTAACCTGTGCCGTAACTCTGCTCTGCGCGTTGCTTTGGGCGGGCATCTTCGAGGGGGCAGCCGCAGGGCTTGAGGGCGACATCAATATCCATGACCCGAGCCTGATTAAGCAGGGCCATACCTACTACCTCTTCTCGACGGGGGACAGCCGCGGCCTCATCAATCAAGGCAACATTCAGATCAGAAAATCAACCGACCTGATACGCTGGCAGTTTGTCGGGACAGTCTTCCCCGCAACACCCGAATGGATAACCGCCGCGCTGGGCTTCAGACCGAGAAGCCTCTGGGCTCCCGACATTTCGTATTTTAACGGAAAGTATCATCTCTATTACGCCTGCTCGGGCTTCGGGATTAACAACTCCGTGATCGGCCTTGCCGTTAATAGCACACTCGATCCGGCGAGCCCTGACTACAGGTGGGTTGATCTGGGCGAGGTCATTCGCTCGAAGCCTTCAGACAACTGGAATGCCATTGACCCGCAGATAAGCTTTGATAAGGACAACAACCCGTGGATGTCTCTGGGCTCCTTCTGGGACGGCATCAAAATGCGACGCATTGACCGGGGAAGCGGCAAACTCTTCCCAGCAGACGCGAGGCTCTATGCACTGGCGTCTCGCGGCGGTGGGCCAATAGAGGCCCCCAGCATTATCCGGCGCAGGAACTTCTACTACCAGTTCGTCTCCTTCGATTTCTGTTGCCGCAAAGCAAACAGCACATACAAGATTATGGTGGGCCGCGCGACGACGATCACAGGCCCATACACGGACAGGGATGGCCGCCGGATGGATAAAGGCGGAGGCGAGCTACTGCTCGCGGGCTACGACCGTTACCACGGGCCGGGCGGCCAATCGGTCTATCTTGACGGCAGCACGTACAGGCTAGTCCTTCACTATTACGACGCGCGTGATAACGGGACGCATAAGCTTCAGATACGTAATCTGGACTGGACGGCGGACGACTGGCCGGTCGCTGCCGAAGCTCTGGGGACGAGCGGCAGCGAGGTCGGGCACTGGCCCTTCGATGACGCCACGGGCGAAGTTGCCATGGACGCATCAGGGAGCGAGAACCACGGCGCACTGATCAATGGGGCCACATGGACGAGCGGACGGGTCAGGGGCGCGTTGCAATTAAACGGCACGGATGCCTATGTGGACACGCGGACGAATGTGCTAGACCTCAGCGGCTCATTCACCGTCGCGGCCTGGGTGCGACTCGACCGCATAGAGGGCGATCACACGGCTCTCAGCCAGGACGGCACTGAGGTCAGCGGCTTCTACCTGCAGCGCCGCGCCGACACGGGCAGGTTCGCTTTCATGCTGATGAATAAAGATTCGACGGGCGCTGACGGCGCGGTCGCCAACTCAAAGACCATTGCGGCTATAGGCAAGTGGTATCACCTCGTCGGGGTGCGGGATGCAAAGGGGCGCAGGCTACGGCTCTATTTGGACGGGGTGCTGGAAGGAGAAGCGACGATCAATACCGCATGGTGGGCGTCGTCGCATACGATCATCGGTCGGGCCTTGCGCGCGGGCAGGCAGGTTCAATTCTGGCCCGGCGCGATTGACGACGTGCGCCTCTACGACCGCGCCCTGAGCCCGTCGGAAATCAGGCGCTTGCCCTCGCGTTGAATGAAAGCGTAGATTTCACTTGACCATTCTGCTCATTTGATTACAATACGAGCATTCTTGAGCGATAAATTAAGCCCTCTTCAACCGACCAAATCTATTTTGTCTGGCCGTGGTTTGGTTTCAGCTGCCCCCGACCGTTGTGTTGCAAGGCGTCCAAGTTTGCGCGCTCTTTACATCAGGGAGTAACAGCATATGAGAATATCAGGGACGGCGCGAATCTACGTGAACAGATTCGCCGCGTTGGTGTGTGCGGTGTGCCTCGTCTTGCAGGCAGCGAGCGCTCAGACCAGTAGTACGATCACCGTGCAGGTGGACAGGCCCGGCGCAAACATCAATTCCCCCCTCTTCGGACTCTTCTTCGAGGACATCAACTTTGCTGCCGATGGCGGCTTATATCCCGAGCGGGTGAAGAATCGCTCGTTTGAATTTCCCGACCCCTGGATGGGCTGGAAGCCGCTCGTGCCGAAGGATGCAAAGGGGACGCTGCTAATCATTGATCATGGCTCGCGCGACGAGGTCGAGGCTTCAAACTCGCATTACCTGCAAATGAGATTGGCGGCGAATGATAAAGGTTTTGGTATCGCAAACGAAGGCTTTCGCGGGATGGGCATACAGGAGGGCGCTGAGTACACCTTTTCCATTGAGGTGCGACAGGCTGACGGTGGGCCGATAGGCTTGAGGGTAGAGCTGGCCGACGCCGAAGGGCACACCCTCGGCGAAGCGAAGCTGACGGGATTCACCGGAGACTGGAAGAGATACACTTCCAACATCCGCGCCACGGGCACAAGCGGCAAAGCACATCTGAATCTGTTCGCTGACGGACGTGGCACGCTCGACGTTGACATGATCTCGCTTTATCCGAAAGCGACATGGAAGAATCGCGAGAACGGCCTGCGGGCCGATCTGGTTCAACTGCTCAAGGAGATGAGGCCCGGCTTCCTGCGCTTTCCCGGCGGCTGTATCGTCGAGGGGCGATACCTTGAGCAGCGTTATCAGTGGAAGACGACCATCGGTGATATAGACGAGCGGCGTCTGATCGTTAATCGCTGGAACACCGAATTCCGGCACAGGCTCACGCCCGATTACTATCAATCTTTCGGCCTCGGCTATTACGAGTATTTCCTCCTGAGTGAAGACATAGGGGCTGAGCCGCTGCCGATTCTCAATTGCGGTATGGCCTGTCAATTCAATTCCAGCGAGCTTGCCCCGCTCGAAGATTTAGATCATTACATACAGGATGCCTTTGATCTCATAGAGTTCGCCAACGCGCCCGCGACGAGCGACTGGGGGCACAAGCGTGCGGAGATGGGCCACCCCGCGCCGTTTAATCTCAAGATGATCGGTGTGGGCAATGAGCAGTGGGGGCCGCAATACATCGAGCGCTACAAGCTATTCGCCAAGGCGCTCAAAGAAAAGTACCCGCAGATCACACTCGTATCGAGCGCCGGCCCGAGCCCGGACGGCGAGCGGTTCGACTTCCTCTGGAGCAACCTGCGCGCGCTCAACGCAGACATTATAGACGAGCATTACTACATGTCGCCGAGCTGGTTCCGCGAAAATGTTGGCCGCTACGACAACTACTCGCGCACCGGGCCGAAGGTTTTCGCCGGCGAGTATGCTGCCCAGAGCGTCGGCATCGCGAGCCCTGATAATCGCAACAACTGGGAGTGTGCCCTCTCCGAAGCAGCCTTTGTGACGGGATTGGAGCGCAACGCGGACGTGGTGACGATGTCATCCTATGCGCCGCTCTTCGGCCACGTGGAGGCTTGGCAGTGGACGCCCAACATGATCTGGTTCGACAACCTGCGCTCCTACGGGACGCCGAACTACTATGTGCAGAAGATGTTCAGCACGAACCGTGGCACGACCATCCTGCCCGTCCTGATGGATGGCTCGGCGAAGAATGGTCAGAACAATCTCTTCGCCAGCGCCACGCTCGATGGCCGCGCGGGCGAGGTAATCCTCAAAGTCGTCAACGCCGCCGCGTCGCCGAGGGAGGTTCGCATCAACCTCGCGGGGGCAAGGAATATCAGAAAGCAAGGCAAGGCCTTCGTCCTCGCCAGTTCCGATCTCAAGGCCGAGAATAGCCTCGATCAGCCGACGAAGGTTTCGCCCGTAGAGCAGAAGCTCACGGTCTCGTCAAACGACTTCGCCTACACCTTCGCTCCCAACTCGCTCACGGTACTGCGAGTCGGCGGCGCGGCTAAATAAAGGATGAAGGATGAAGGATGAAGGATGAAGTAAGAGCTATTAAGCCGCTACAGCATTCCTTTCATCCTTCCGCCTTCATCCTTCATCCTTGCTTTAGCGCGCGTCCTCTGACGTTCAGACTTTGCGTACCTCTATGTTCTTGGCGGTAAATTGAGAGGTGATCTTTGCGGACGCGCCCTTATCCGTGATGATAAGGTTGATGTCGGAGGTAGGGCCGATGAGGGCTGTGCCGATATCTCCCAGCTTCGTTTGATCGGCGACGGCGATGCGATAGCGAGCCTGGCGCAGCATGGAGCGGTGGACGGCTGCCTGATCCGGGTAATTGGTCGTCAGCCCGTGCTCGGGATGAATGCCGTCCACCCCTATGAATGCTTTGTCAACGAACATCTCGCCGACAGCCGCTATCGCGACAGGCCCTGTTAGCGCGAACCAGTCGCCGCTCATCGTGCCGCCGGTGACGATGACTTTCAGATCGGCGCGGTGACTAAGCTCCATGGCGATGTTGACGGCGTTGGTCAGAACCGTGATGCCTTTGCGATGGCGTATGCTGCGCGCCACCTGTGTGGTGGTCGTGCCCGCGCCGAAGGCTACGATGTCCCCGTCCTGAATTATCTCTGCGGCGGCGAGACCGATGCGGCGCTTCTCAGCCGAGTGCTGCTGTTCCTGCGCGCCGAAGGACGAGACGTGACGAAACGGCTCATAGAGCATGGGCTCTACTCGCACGGCTCCGCCGTGAGTCCGCATGAGCAGGCCCGCCTGCTCCAGTTCGGCAAGCTCTCGCCTGACGGTCGAGGGCGAAATCTTCAAGCGCTTTGATAGACGCTCTACCGACACCACGCCGTCGCGCAATAGCTCCTGTAATATTTTTTGTGTACGCACGTCCTTTACGGTCGAGGCATCGCCCAGGGTTACCATCTTTGTCCCGTAATGTGAAGAGCAGGAGTCCGGTGTCGGCTGATGCCGGGGAGATTCCTGAATACTTCATACACCGCAACCGGCAAATAAGAGCTATGACTTCAGCTCGTTGTCCATTCGCAGTTAATAGAGAGCAGTTGTATGTCCCACATCCGGCCCGTTTGAGTCAAGCGTTCGGGTGATTTGTTCATTATAAAGAATTAAATAGATTTTTACTCGAACAAATCGCCACACAGCGCGAAAGACTTAAAAACAGCCTCGAAATCGAGTCGCCGCCGAAGCCGCCTAAGCCGCGAAAGTTGAGCCGGGCACGCGGCGCACTCGCTTCAAACGGCCTCAGGACTTTTCCCTTCACGGAGCGCGTGAGCCGGAGTCTTTCGCGCACCTCTTGCAGAGTTCGAAGCCAGAGGCTCGCCTAAAACATCTTGACAGATGCTCATTTTGGTTTTATATAAGCATCCCAAGCAATTTAATAACTGAAAAATAATCAACTCTTTAGCCGTGCTGTTCATGGGAGGAATCCCGAAGCGATGCTCCTTCGGCGCGGCTTAGAGAGGGACGGGCCTCACCCTCTCCGTGCGGCACGCACCGCGTAGAGAGGCGAGGGCTCTTAGAGCCCGACGAGCATTCACGCACGAGCATTACAAGTGTCCCTCCCCCGGAACGATAAACGACTTGTGATTACGACACTCGATGAAAAGTAGAGAGCAAAAATGAGTGCAATCGGACGACGAGAGTTTATCGCCGGGTCGTTACTGGGGGGTGCGGCAATTCTGGCAGCAAATCTTCAGGCACAAGTGGCTCAGGGGCCGGATTCGCGCGTGGAAGTTCTGATCGAAGAGCCGATAGGCACGATCAATCCTGACATCTACGGCCATTTCACAGAACACCTGGGAGGCGTCGTCTACGACGGCATCTGGGTGGGCGAAGGCTCGAAGATACCGAACACGGGCGGCATACGCACGGCGCTCGTAGAGCATATGCGTCGCATCAAGGCTCCGGTGGTGCGCTGGCCGGGCGGCTGCTTTGCCGATAGCTACAACTGGCGAGACGGCGTCGGCCCCAGAAACCAGCGACCGCGTCGCACTAACTTCTGGGTGGATGCGCCCGAGTGGAGAAACGCGCCCGACGGGCCTTGGAAGTACGACACCAACCATTTCGGGACTAACGAATTCATGCGCTTCTGTCGGCTCGCGGGAGCAGAGCCCTATCTCGCCGCCAACCTGCGTAGCCTTCCGGCCAAAGACACTTACGAGTGGGTGGAGTATTGCAACTCTCCCGCGGGCACGACGACGCTCGCCGACTTGCGCGCCGCGGGCGGCGACCGCGATCCCTTCAAGGTGCGCTTCTGGGGAGTGGGCAACGAGTCATGGGGTTGCGGCGGTAATTTCACGGCGGAAGAGTATGCGATGGAGTTTCGCCGCTTCACCGCATGGCTGCCGCGCTACGGCGTGAATCTGGCGCTGATCGGCTCAGGGCCGAACGGCGGAGATTTCGAGTGGACGCGCCGCTTCTTCAATAAGGTGGCGGAAAAGGGAGTGGTCAATCTTCTCTACGGTTGGGGCATGCACCACTACGTTTGGAATCTGAGCAAGGGACAGACCAATGACTGGTTTGCTGGCAAGGGCGACGGCCTCGATTTCGGCGTCGAGGAGTGGTACGAGTCTTTCCAGCAGGGCGACACCATGGAGCCGCTCATCAGGCGTCAATGGGATACGATGGGCGAGATTGATCGCCAGCATCGCGTCAAGCTCATCGTCGACGAGTGGGGCGCGTGGTACAAGCCGGGCACGGAATATCATCCGACGCATCTGCTGGGACAGGCTTCGACTCTGCGCGATGCCCTGCTCGCGGGCCTCTCGCTGGACACGTTCAACCGTCATGCGGATAAGGTGGTCATGGCAAATTGCGCGCAGCTCATCAACTGCCTGCACGCCCTCTTCATCGCGCATGAAGATAACTTCATCGTCACACCCACCTTTCACGTCTTTGAGATGTACACGCCGCATCAGGGCGCGCAGGCCGTGCGGACGGTTTTTTCCGCGCCGACCGTCAAGTACACGCGTGTCGGGAAGCCGGCCTCTTTCTGGGGATTGCAGGGCTCTGCCTCGCTGCGCGATAAGGAGCTGGTGCTGACGGCTGTGAATCCGCACGTGAGCGAGCCGAGGGATACGGAGATCGTCGTGCAGGGAGCCCGGATCAGACGGGGGCGCGCCAGAGTCTTAAGCTCGAACGACATACACGCTCACAATACCTTCGAGCAGCCGCGCGCGCTTGAGCCGAGGGATGCGGACGTGAATGTTCAGGGCGGAAAGCTGGTCTTTCGTTTCCCGCCTGCTTCGGTCACGAGCCTTCGGTTGACGCTCGGTTGAGCTGTTAAGGATTCGAGGGATGGAAGGTTAACGGTATGGCCTGGGAAGAACGCTGGCATCCTCTGCGCGAAGAATGGGTGATTGTGGCGGCACACCGCCAGAACCGTCCGTGGAGCGGCGGGACGCTTGAGCATGAAGAGGAAGTGCTGCCAGAGTACTTACCGGACTGTTACCTGTGTCCCGGCAATAAGCGCGTGAGCGGAAACGTCAACCCGCACTACACGCAAACCTTCGTCTTCGATAACGACCACCCGAGCGTGGCGCTGGACGCACCCATTGACTTGCCGCAACCGGGGGGCATTTACCGCAACCGGCCAGCGCGCGGCATAGCGCGCGTCGTCTGCTACAGCCCGAAACATAATCTCACGCTCGGAGAGCTGGAGGCTGAAGGGATCGAGAGCCTTCTGCGCGTCTGGCAGGAGCAGTACGTGGACTTGGGCTCTCGCCCAGAGATAACGCACGTCCTCATCTTCGAGAACAAGGGCGAGGCCGTCGGCGTCTCCAACCCGCACCCGCACTGCCAGATTTACGCCAACAATTTCGTGTTCAAGACTATCGAAACGGAAGCGCGCGCCAGCCAGCGACACCTCTCGGAAACGGGCCGCGTGCTCTTTCAGGAGATCATCGCCACCGAGCGCGAGGACGGGTCGCGCATCATCGCCGAAAACGATACGGCGATAGCCTTTCTGCCCTACTTCGCCCGCTATGCCTACGAGGTCTTTGTCGCCCCCAAAGAGACGCACCCGAGCATCGCCACGCTTTCGGGCACGGAAGTGCGCGACTTCGCGGATGTGCTCAAGCGTGTGCTGGTCAAGTTCGACAATCTATGGCAGATGCCTTTTCCGTACGTGATGCCGCTGCACCAAGCACCGACCGACGGCGGCGACTACGGCGGGTTCCATTTCCATATAGAGTTTCACCCGCCCCTGAGAAAGCCCAACCTGTTGAAGTATCTGGCGGGGCCGGAAATCGGCGGCGGCAATTTCCTGAGCGACACGCTGGCGGAGGAAAAGGCCGCCGAGCTGCGTGCCCAGCCGGACGTACACTACAAGCACGAGTCCGGGCGGGAGATGAAATGATGCCTGACGTTCATGTGCTGCTCGGGCCTCTGCGTGACTTACACGAGCGCATTCGCGCGGCGGTCGTAGAGGCTTGCGAGAGCGCGGCGCTCGACGAGCTTTCGCGCGTCGTCAGGGAAGAGGAAGGCGATACTATCTTCGCCGTTGATCGTGTGAGCGAGGAATTGCTGGTCGAGGTTTTGGAGCGTGAGGTCGCGCCCGCAACCCCGCTCGTGCTCATCGCCGAAGGTTTGGAGGAGGGGCAGGTAGTTCTGCCGCGCGGCACGGATGAAGCGGATGCCGTCTGGCGCGTCATCGTTGACCCGATAGACGGCACGCGCGGCGTGATGTACCAGAAGCGCAGCGCATGGGTGCTGACGGGCGTTGCTCCGAACCGTGGGCCGGAAACCAGCTTGCAGGACATAGAGCTGGCCGTGCAGACCGAAATCCCTCTCGTCAAGCAGCATCTGTCAGACACGATGTGGGCTTTTCGCGGCGAGGGCGTCCGGTCGGAGCGCTTCAACCGCTTAACGGGCGAGCGCACGTCGCTCACCCTACAGCCGTCGCGCGCGCCGTCGATCCTTCAGGGCTACGCGATGCTGGCCCGCTTCTTTCCCGGCGCGCGTGATGTGTTGGCGACGATGGATGAAGAGATAGTGCATGCCGCGCTCGGCCCGACGCCGCCGGGCAAGGCGCTCTGCTTCGAGGATCAATACACGTCTTCGGGCGGCCAGCTTTTCGAGTTGATGGCCGGACACGACCGCTTCGTCTCAGACCTGCGCGCGCTCATGGGGCCGGTCATGGACGAGCGCGGGCTGCCGCTCGGACTCTGTTGCCATCCTTATGACCTATGCACTGAATTGATCGCGCGTGAGCTGGGCGTGATAGTGACGGATGCCGGGGGCGGGCCGCTCAGGGCAAAGCTCGCGGTCGAGCCGGACGTGGCATGGGCGGGCTACGCCAACGAGGCGATTCGCGCGCAGATCGAGCCGCTGTTGCAGGCGGCCCTTGACCGGCGCGGGTTGTTGAGTCAATCGAGCCGGGGTTGACGAGCCATGTACGTACTCGCTCATGGCTCGACGCGTAGTCTACCCGACACTGCACAGTTCATAGAGACTCTAAGCTCGCTCGGGCAGAGCGAGCTGCCGGCGGCGCAAAGCCTTTTTGAAAGCCCTGCGGAGTTGTTCATCACGCGTGCGCCGGGGCGACTGGACGTGATGGGTGGAATCGCGGACTACTCCGGCTCGCTGGTCCTGGAGATGCCTATCGAAGAGGCCACGCTCGTCGCCTTGCAGCGCGACTCCGAGCGCAGGCTCAAGGTCGTCAGCCTTGCCGAAGACCGCAGACGAGAGTTGTTCTTTGAAATGCCGCTCGATGATTTCGAGCGAGACGGCGGGCCGCTGGATTACGACGCCGCGCGCGCATACTTTGAGCGCAAGCCGTCCGATCATTGGGCCGCATACGTGGCCGGCGTCTTTCTGGTGCTCATGCGCGAGCGCGGCGTGCGCTTCCGTGAAGGCGCACGCATACTGATCGCCTCGCGCGTTCCCGGCGGCAAAGGCGTCAGCTCATCGGCGGCGCTCGAAGTGGCCGTCATGCAGGCGGTGGCCGCCGCCTTCGACCTGCGGCTCGAAGCGCGCGAGATAGCGCTCCTTTGCCAGACGGTCGAGAATCGCGTGGTCGGCGCGCCGTGCGGAATCATGGATCAGATGACGAGCGCCTGCGGCGAGACCGCGCGCCTGCTCAGCCTGCTATGCCAGCCGGCAGAGCTTCAGGGCGTGATCGATATCCCGCGCGAGATTTCGTTTTGGGGGTTGGATTCCGGCGTGAGCCATTCCGTGACGGGCGCTGACTACGGCTCTGTGCGCGTCGGGGCGTTTATGGGCTATCGCATCATCAGCGAATTGGCCGGACTGAAAGTAACTGCGGGCACGACGAACGAGCCCGTCCATGTTGAAGACACGCGCTGGGGAGGCTATCTGGCTAACGTCACGCCCTCGGAATTCGAGCAGACCTATGCGGCGCAGCTACCGGAGCGCATCGAGGGCGCGCGGTTTCTCGCTCGCTACAGTGGCACGACCGATCAGGTCACACGTGTTGACCCGGCGCGCAGGTATGCCGTGCGAGTCCCCACGGCCCATGCCATCTACGAACACAACCGCGTGCGCCTCTATGCTGAGCTGCTGTCGGGCGAGGCGGTGAGCGAGCGGCGCTTGGAGTTGCTGGGCGAGTTGATGTATCAATCACACGCGAGCTACAGCGCGTGTGGGTTGAGCGTCGAGGGCACAGACCGACTGGTCGAGCTGGTGCGCGAGGCCGGGCCGGCGAAGGGACTCTACGGGGCCAAGATTACGGGCGGCGGCAGCGGCGGCACGGTCGCCGTGCTGGGCCGGCGCGACGCCAGAGAATCCGTCGCCTCCATCGCCATGCGTTACGCGCGGGAGACAGGCCATCGCCCATACATCTTCGCGGGCTCGTCCCCCGGCAGCGCCGAGTTCGGGTATCTTACGGTTGAGCGTAGATAGAGCCTGATGATTCCGGGCAATGGCGCGTTGAAGTATCAAGCAACGATTGAACACACTTGTCGGCGCATACCCTGCCGGCACACTTTGAAGGAGAACCTGAATGGCGATACTCGTCACCGGCGGTGCGGGTTATATCGGCAGCGTGACGGCAGCGCTGCTGCGTGAGCGCGGCGAGCACGTAGTTGTGCTTGACGACCTGTTTCGCGGGCATCGTGAAGCCGTCCCTCCGGGCCAGCCCTTCTACGAAGGGAAGATAGGCGACCGCGAGCTGGTGTTGCGTATCACGCGCGAGCACGACATTGAAGCCTGCATACACTTCGCGGCGCTCGCCTACGTGGGCGAATCCGTGACCGACCCGGCGCGCTACTACATGAACAACGTCGAGCAGGGCGTCGCGCTCCTCGATGCTCTGATGAGCGCCAACGTCCGCCGTCTGGTCTTTTCTTCGACCTGCGCGACTTACGGCGAGCCGCAGCAGGTTCCCATCTCCGAAGAGCATCCACAAAGCCCGACCAACCCTTACGGCTGGTCAAAGCTCTTCATGGAACGCATCATGCAGAGCTACGACCCAGCCTACGGTCTACGCTTCGTCGCCCTGCGCTACTTCAACGCGTGCGGCGCGGGCAGCCCTGATCTTGGTGAAGATCACGACCCGGAGTCGCATCTGATTCCGAACGTGCTGCGCGCCGCGCAGGGGAAGATCGCGGCGGTCTCCGTTTTCGGCAACGACTACCCGACGCCCGACGGCACGCCGATTCGCGACTATATACACGTCTTAGACTTAGGGTCCGCGCACATGCTGGCGTTAGACTACCTGCGCGGCGGCGGCCTTTCAGATTACATCAATCTGGGTAACGGTCAGGGCTATTCCGTGATGGAAGTGATCGAGACGGCCCGCGAGGTGACGGGCCAGCCGATTCCCGTCAGGGTTGAGCCGCGACGGGCCGGCGACCCTTCGCGCCTCGTCGCCAACGCCGACAAGGCGCGCTCCATTCTGGGCTGGAAGCCCGCACACACCGATCTGGCTGAGATCATTCGCACAGACTGGGAGTGGCGTGTGAAACATCCAAACGGCTATGCTTCGGATTAAAGAATGATAAGATGAGACCTGATCGCAAGAGGAGGACAACATGAAATTTTTCCGCTCACATTATTCCATCATCGCACTGGCCTGCCTGCTCTCCGGCCTGCTGGCTGTGGCCTGCAACAAAGGCGGTGGCGGTGGCGGCGGCGGCACAGGCGGGGGCTCGCAGAACTTCAAGCTGGCCTTCGTCACCAATAACGCGTCCGACTTCTGGACGATTGCCCGCAAGGGTGTCGAACAGGCAGATAACGAGCTTGCCAACGTCACCGTCGAATTCAAAATCCCGGCGGACGGAACGGCGGCTGAGCAGCGGCGCATCATCGACGACCTGCTCGCCAAGGGTGTGGCCGGTATCGCCATGAGCCCGGTCGACCCTGACAACGAGACGCAGTTGATTAACGATACTTCCAAGCAGGCTCTGGTCGTCACGCAGGACTCGGACGCACCCAATAGCGACCGCGCCTGCTACATCGGCACGGATAATCGCGCCGCCGGGCGACAGGCCGGTGAGCTGATCAAGGAAGTCCTCCCGCAGGGCGGCAAGATCATGGTCTTCGTCGGCAAGACCGATGCCCGCAACGCGCAGGAGCGCCTTCAGGGAATCAAGGACGCCATTCAGGGCACGAACATTCAGATCGTGGATGTCAGAACGGACGACACGGACAGGGTGCGCGCCAAGTCGAATGCTTCGGACACGCTCGTGAAGTACCCGGACGTGACGTGCCTCGTCGGGCTGTGGAGCTACAACGGCCCGGCCATCCTCAACGCTGTGAAGGACGCCGGCAAGCTCGGTCAGATCAAGATCGTCTGCTTCGACGAAGAGGACGAGACGCTGGCGGGCGTCAAAGACGGCGCGATCTACGCCACGGTCGTGCAGCAGCCCTACGAGTTCGGTAAACAATCCATCGAATTGATGGCGAAGGTTCTCGGCGGAGACCGCTCCGTGATTCCGAACAACAAGCAGATTTTCGTGCCCACTCTGGTCATCAAGAAAGAGAGTGTTGAGGAGTTCACGGCCAAGATCAACAAGCTCCGTGGTCGCAGCTAACTTCGAGTGATCGGCGGTCGGCAGTCGGTTTTTCTTCGCTTTCTACTGACTGCTGACTGCTGATTGCTGACAACTAACTTATGACTAATCCCATTCTTGAGATGAAGGGAATCAGCAAACGATTCCCCGGCGTGGTGGCCCTCGACGCGGTTGATCTGGAAATCTATCCGGGCGAGGTCGTCGCGCTGGCCGGCGAGAACGGCGCGGGCAAATCAACGCTCATGAAAATCCTCGGCGGCGTCTATCAGCCGGACGAGGGCCAGGTCCGCATAGAGGGCGAAGATGTCGCTATCCGTTCGGTCTCGGATGCGATTGCGCGCGGCATCGGCTTTATTCATCAGGAGCTGAACGTGCTCGACAATCTGAATATTGGCGAGAACGTATTCCTGGGACGCGAGCCCGTCTGGGGCGGCCCGCTCAGGCTCGTTGACCGCCCGAAGCTGCACGCGCAGACCGAAATCTATCTCAAGCGTTTGGGATTGGACATCCCGAGCCGCACCCCGCTCGGCCAGCTCTCGATAGCGCAGCAGCAGATGGTCGAGATTGCCAAGGCGCTATCGCTCGACGCGCGCATCCTGATTATGGATGAGCCGACCTCCAGCCTGACGCTGACGGAGACAGAGCGCCTGCTGGAAGTCACAAAGGACTTGAGAGCGCACGGGGTCAGTATCATCTACATCTCCCACCGTCTGGGCGAGATCAAGGATTTGGCCGACCGCGTCATCGTTCTGCGCGACGGGCACAACGCGGGCGAGCTCAAGCGCGAAGATATCAACCACGACAATATCGTCAAGCTCATGGTGGGGCGCGACCTCAAACATTTCTACGAGCCGCCGACCGTGGAGGCGCGCTCAAACTTTGTCGAAGCACAGGAGCTGAGAACGCGCAGGTATCCGAACAAGCCCGTCTCGTTCGAGCTTCGCAAGGGGGAGATACTTGGTTTCGCCGGGCTGGTCGGCGCGGGCCGCTCCGAGATCGCGCAGGCGCTCTTCGGCGTGGACGGGCCGTTGCAGGGCAAAGTCCTGCTCGACGGCAAGCCGATCAAAATCTATTCGCCGAACGATGCCATCGCGCACGGGATTTACCTGATACCGGAGGACAGGCGCAAGTCCGGCCTGATTCTCGAAGTGCCCATCCGCGAGAACATCACTCTGCCGGCGCTCTCGCGCTACGCCTCAGTCGGGTGGATCATGTACGAGGCGGAGAAGAAAGTCTCGACCGAAATGCTCGGCAAGTTGAACATCAAGGCTCCTTCGGTCGAATCGAAGGCGGGCAACCTGAGCGGCGGCAATCAACAGAAGGTGGTGCTGGCGAAATGGTTGTCGCTCGACCCGAAGGTGCTGATCTTCGACGAGCCCACGCGCGGGATTGATGTCGGCGCGAAGGCGGAAATCTATCACCTGATGCGGAGTCTGGCCGAGAGCGGCGTCGCCATCATGATGATCAGCAGCGACATGGAAGAGATTCTGGGGGAAAGCGACCGCGTGGCCGTCATGCACGAGGGGGCTATCACGGGCATCCTTGAGCGCGCGCAGTGCAGCGAAGAAGCGATCATGCGGCTCGCCGTGGGAAAGACCGACAAGTAAAAGATAAAGAACTTGTCAGGGCTCGTCACTCGTCACTTGTCACTTATGACTGAGGTTAAGAGATGAGAAAAGAACTCGGAACGTTCGTCTTGCTGGTGGTCTTGTGCATCGTCGTCGCGATACTCAATCCACGCTTTCTGGCGGGGGCCAACCTGCAAAACATGGCGCGCCTGATCGGCCTCTACGGCATCTTCAGCATAGGCATCGGGATGGTCATCATCACAGGCGGCATAGACCTCTCTGTGGGTTCAGTCTTTGCGCTGCTGGGCGTCCTGCTCTCGATCTTTCTCGCCGAATATCACTGGCCGAGCTCGCTGGCGGTGATCGCCGTGATCGGCATCGGAACGGGCCTCGGCTGGCTGCACGGCTTTCTGATCACGCGCGTCCTGATGCCGCCCTTCATCGTCACGCTCTGCGGCCTGCTGTTCTATCGCGGGCTGGCGCGTTTCATCGCCAACGATGAAACCAAGGGATTCGGCAGCGCCGAGGGCTTTGAGACGCTGCGTAATCTGGCGACGGGCAGCGTATTTCAGATACCGATGCCGTTCATCCTGCTGATTATCATCAGCGCCATCATGTGGGTCGTGCTTCACAAGTCAATCTACGGGCGCTACCTGTATGCCGTCGGTCGCAATGAAGAGGCGGCGCGCTATTCCGGCATCAGCTCGCGCACGATCATCGCCAGCGCCTACGTTATATCGGGACTACTGGCGGGAGTCGCCGGCGTCCTTCTGGCCTTTTATACGAATTCAATCTCGCCTTCGTCGCACGGAAATTTCTACGAGCTGTACGGCATTGCGGCTGCCGTGCTGGGCGGTTGCAGCCTGCGTGGAGGCGAGGGCTCGGTCGTAGGAATACTTATCGGCACGGCCCTGCTACAGGTGCTGCAAAATCTGGTTAACCTGCTGGGCATTCCCAGCTCGCTTAACTTCGCCGTCATGGGCGCGGTCATCCTCTTAGGGGTGATGGCCGATCAACTGTTGCGGCGAAGGTCTGCGACAAAGTAGGGCGAGCGCTCGCGCGCCTCCGCCCGGAGAGTCGAAAAGCTTATGTCAACGATACGAAAAAGCTTGCAGTTGTTAGTCTTCATGCTGTTGCTCTGCCAGATGGCGCTGGCCGCGCCCGCGGAGAAGTGGTCGGAGCAGAAGGCTAAGGATTGGTACAGCCGGCAGCCGTGGCTCGTCGGCAGCAACTTTGTCCCGGCCTACGCCATTAACGAGTTGGAGATGTGGCAGGCCGACACCTTTGACCCGAAAAGAATAGACCTGGAGCTGGGCTGGGCCGCGAGTCTGGGAATGAATACGATGCGCGTCTTCCTCCACGACCTGCTGTGGAAGCAAGACCCCGAGGGCTTCAGGCGACGCCTGAACACGTTTCTGGCAATCGCCGCCCGGCACAGGATCAGGCCGATGCTCGTCCTGTTCGATTCGGTCTGGGATCCCAACCCACAACTGGGCAAACAGCGCGCGCCGCGACCGGGCGTGCACAACTCCGGCTGGATGCAGAGCCCGGGCGCGCGTGCGCTGCAAGACCCGTCGGAATATCCGCGACTGGAAGCCTACGTGAAGGGCGTGGTCGGGGCATTCGCAAACGACGAGCGTATCCTCGCGTGGGACATCTGGAATGAGCCGGACAACATGAATCCGGGGAGCTACGACAAGCTGGAGCCGAAGAACAAGGTCGAGCTGGTGCTCGGACTCCTGCCGAAGGCGTTCGCATGGGCGCGCGAAGTTGGCCCAACGCAGCCCCTCACGTGCGGCATCTGGAAGGGCGACTGGTCGACCCCTGATAAGATGACCGAGATGGATCGCTTGCAGATCGATTTGTCCGACATCGTGACCTTTCACAACTACGACTCGCCCACGGAGCTTGAGCGGCGAATCAACTTCCTGAAGCGCTACAACCGCCCGCTCATCTGTACGGAGTACATGGCGCGCGGCAACGGCAGTTTCTTTATGGGCTCTTTGCCCGTCGCCAAGG
This sequence comes from Pyrinomonadaceae bacterium, assembly GCA_036389675.1. GTDB lineage: Bacteria > Acidobacteriota > Blastocatellia > Pyrinomonadales > Pyrinomonadaceae > DASQYE01. Next base: position 42,114 of record DASVWI010000021.1, on the reverse strand, counting down.
TACACAACGTCGGCATGATTAACTGGGGGCTCGTGCAGGGCAAAGCGCAGACGCACCTGCCTTGGGATTCATGGCAGCGACCCTACACAGACCGCGAGCCTTCCATCTGGTTCCACGAGGTATTCCGCACGAACGGAACGCCCTACATACCGGAGGAGGCCGAGTACATCAAGCGCATGATCGGCAGAACGAGAGGGCGGGCCGCCAGAGCCCGCAGGGGAAACCACTCAACACCGCCTCAAAAGGTCTCGCAAGTCGTCAGACGGAGAGCGGTCGCGCTCGGGTAAAAGATAAGCGATTGTAAAAGCCTCGAAGGGAAAAGAATGTAGCCCACATCGTTAGACGTGGGCTACATTCTTTTCCCTTCGGGGCTTCTCGATGGTCGTTATGTCATTATTCTTTCCCGGCGTGCTTTCTCAGGTCGCGCAGCGCTGGATAGAGGGCACGGAACATCCTGTATTGTTGATTCATGAGCGCGATCGTTTCCGGGTTGGGCTCTATGCGCCGTGCCGTGCGAACGACTCCTTCACAGGCCGCGTCCACCGAAGGCCACACGCGGCTGCCGACTCCGGCCAGCAATGCCGCGCCATAAGCCCCGCCCTCTTCGGCCTCGACTATCTCAACCGCGCTGCCGTACACGTCCGCCTGTATCTGTCGCCACAAAGGGGAACGCGCGCCGCCGCCGCCCAGGCGAATCGTCTCGACAGGAACGCTCATCTCTTTAAAGATCGTCAGGGTGTCGCGCAGGCTGAAAGCGACGCCCTCCATGATGGCGCGCAGAATGTGGCCGCGCGTGTGGCTCGCCGTCAATCCGACGAGCGCCGCGCGCGCATAAGGGTCAAGGTGCGGCGTGCGCTCGCCCATCAGATACGGAGCCCACAGAGCGCCGTCCGCACCGGGCGGCGTGTTCATCGCTTCTTCGCTCAACCTGTCGTAAAGATCGCGGCCATCGTCCGTGCCCGAAGCGCCGAAGCGGTCGCGGAACCAGCGCAGCGATAAGCCAGCCGCCTGCGTGACCCCCATGACGTGCCAGCGTGCGGGGATGGCATGACAGAAGGTATGAACGCGACCCTGCGGGTCTAGAGAAGGTTGTGCGGTGGCGGCGAAGACAACGCCGGACGTGCCTATGGTCGCGCTGACCATGCCGGGTCTGACGATACCCATCCCGACAGCGCCCGCCGCCTGATCGCCCGCCCCGGCCACGACAGGCGTCCCTTCGGCGAGGCCCGTTGCCGCCGCGCCTTCAGCCGAGACGCGCCCGGTCACTTCGGGCGATTCGAAAACTAAGGGCAGCCAGCGCTCGTCTATCTCGGCGGCGTCGAGCATCTCGGCTGACCACACGCGCCGCGTCACGTCCAGCATCAGTGTGCCCGAAGCATCGGCCACGTCGGTCGCGCGCTCGCCCGTCAGGCGCAGGCGGACGTAATCCTTCGGCAGTAGAATACTTTTAACGCGTGCCCAAAGCTGAGGCTCATGCTCGCGCACCCAGAGCAGCTTCGGCAGCGAAAAGCCCGGCAGCGCAGGGTTCAGCGTCAACTCGATGAGCCGCTCCGCCCCGACCCTCTCCGTGATCGCGCGACACTGCGCGTCCGTCCGCAGGTCGCACCAGATGAGCGCCGGTCTGAGGACTCGGTCGCGCTCGTCCAGCAAGACCGTGCCGTGCATCTGTCCAGTGAGGCCGACGCCGCCGATCTCTTCCGCTCTGAGGCCGCTTTCGGAGAGCGCGGCTCGCACGGCCACCTGCGCCGCGCGCCACCAGTCCAGCGGGTCTTGTTCGGCCCAGCCCGTCTGCGGCGAGGCAAACGGCGCGTGCTCATCTGTCGCCGATGCGACGACGCGCCCCCCGTCATCTATGACGACGGCGCGCGTGCCGCCCGTGCCGACATCAATGCCCAGCAGCTTCATGTATCTCTCTTAAAGAAGACTCACTTCGACAGAAGCGCCTTAGTACGGGCCGCGGATGTTAGCGGCCACCTCTTTTTCGTAGAAAGACTTTAACTTCTCGTGCAGCTCGGGGCTTAAGGGAGGCAGGCGGCTGGCCGCTGCGTTGCCTTCGGCCTGCGCCGCGTTTCTTGCCCCGGCAATGACCACTGTGACCTGCTCGAAGTCCAGAATCCAGCGCAGCGCCATCTGGGCCATCGTCATGCCCGGCGGCACAAGAGCCTTGAGCATCTCGGTTAATTCCACGCCTCTCTCGAAGGGAAGACCGGCGAAGGTCTCGCCGACATTAAATTGCTCGCCGTTACGATTGAAGGTGCGATGATCTGTCTCGGGGAAGACGGTCTGCCTGGTGTACCTGCCCGAAAGCAGCCCGCTCGCCAGAGGCAGGCGCACGATGAGGGCTATGCCTTTGGCCTGAGCCCGCTCGAACAGGGCTTCAATCGGCTTCTGGCGATAGATGTTGAAGATGATCTGAAGAGAGGCGAGACCCGGCTCGTCAATACAGGCGTGCGCTTCCTCCATCGACTCGACGCTGACGCCGAAGCTCCTGATCTTACCTTCCTGCTTGAGAAGCCTGAGCCACTCGAAGACATCGCCCCGCTGCAAGACTTCCAGCGGTATGCAATGCAGTTGGATGAGGTCGAGAGCCTCAACTCCGAGGCGGCGCAGCGATGCTTCGGTGTGCGCGCGAAATGCTTCAAGTGAAAAGTTCTCGGGCCAGCCCGGCTCAGGGAAACGGCCCAGCTTGGTCGCCACGAAGACCGTCTCCGCGCAAGTTTTGAGAAACTTGCCGATCAGCTCCTCGCTGCGTCCGAGCCCGTAGACATCCGCCGTGTCGAAGAAGTTAATGCCGCTCTCGATGGCCGCCCGCAGAGTCTTGAAAGCCTCTTCCTCGGAAACATCTCCCCATTCCGTGCCGCCCAGTTGCCACGCGCCCAAACCGATCTCGGAAACCAGCACACCCGTCCCGTCAAAGAGTATTTTCTTCACTTCACGCCTCCGCCAGCCTTGTCCTGAACAGTGCGAACGCAACGCGGTCATCAACGCACGCCGAACAGTATGTCCATCGTCAATTGATCGAGCCGCTCGTACTGCAACCCCTTTGCCGCGAGCGCCGTCCGATCAAAGTTGCGCTCAAGAAGCGTCGTGGCATTACCTTTCTCGTAAGACGCGTAGGAGGGCGCGCCCTCGTTCAGCGCCGCGATCTCCGCCATCAAAGCTTTAATCTCGGGGTCTGCGTTCCACTGCGCCGCCTTGTCCTTCAAGATCAGGTAGGTACGCATGCAGCCGCGCGCGAAATCCTTCACCCCGTCGTAATCTTCCGTGCGATAGGCGTGGGCGTCGAAGGCGCGCGGGCCGTCATAGCCTACGTCTTCCAGAAACTTCACGAGCCAGAATGCAGTCTTCGGATTCGCCGAGCCGAACCTCAAGTCCTGATCGTAGCGACCCGGTATCTGATCGTTGAGATCGATGTGGAAGAGCTTGCCTGCTTCCCAGGCCTGCGCGACGGCGTGCGTCATATTCAGCCCGGCCATGTGCTCGTGCGCGACCTCAGGGTTGACGCCCACCATCTCCGGGTGATCGAGCGTGGAGATGAGCGCCAGATACGCGCCGGTGGTCGGCATGTAGATGTCCGCGCGCGGCTCGTTGGGCTTGGCCTCCATCGCGAACCTGTAGCCGTAGCCCTGATCTTTGGAATACTCGCAGAGATAGTTCAACGCCTCGCGCAAGCGCTTGACGGCTTCATCCGCGCGGCGGCAGGCATCCGTCTCCACACCTTCGCGCCCGCCCCACAGCACGAATATCTTCGCGCCCAGCTCTGCGCCCAAGTCCATCGCGCGCATCGTCTTTTGCAGGGAATAGGCGCGCACAGAGGGGTCGTTGGCCGTAAACGCGCCGTCGCGAAAAACAGGGTCGTAGAAAAGATTGACGGTCGCCATCGGCACTTTCAGCCCCGCCTCTTCGCAGGCGCTCCTGAACTCTCGCACTATACGGTCGCGCTCGCTCTGCGAAGCGTCAATCGGAACGAGATCGTTGTCGTGCAGGCAGGTTCCATATGCGCCCACTTCGGCCAGCATGCGTACGGCATCGACGGGCGGCAGCGGCGGACGCACCGCGTCGCCGAACGGGTCGCGGCCACGATTGCCGACTGTCCAGAGTCCGAAGGTGAATTTGTGTTCCGGGCGCGGTTGGTACTTATCACTTGCCATGAGCGTAGCCTCCATTGAAGAGACATCCACGGCGGGACGGGCCGAGCCGTCTCCGTAGAGGTCTGTCAAATCCTAATCATTCATAAGCCGCATGCCGACGGTCATGCTGCCCCCGGTAAAAACTCAAAAACATTGCTGATGGAATAGACAGGTTTATAGCACATAATTGCTCATGTTGTAAGCAAATGAGCAGCCCGGCGAGAGAAAATTCCCGTCGCGTAAGATGGCCGTGAGACGACTGTATTTCGTTAGCGGATGAGCGATTCCGCCCGAGAGGTGAGCTACTGCGGAGGGTCGATCAGTTTAAAGCCGACGGTTTCCTGCGTGCGCTGTTCGGCGCGCAGCTGGTCGGCGATGTCCAGCATCTTTCGGGCGCGCTCCTTGTCGCCGAGCTTGGCGTAGACGAGGCCCAGCTGATAATGGGCGCGCAGGCTTTTGGCGTTGAGTTGTATGGCACGCTCAAGCTCGGCGCGCGCCTGCGCGTACTTATTCTGCTTGAAGTAGATAGCTCCGAGCGCCGTGTGTGCCCCGGCGTGCGCGGGGTCAGACTTGAGAGCGCGCTCGAACCATCGTATCGCGCCCTCCGTGTCGCCTTCTGTGTCTGCCACCATGCCGAGCTGATACTCGACATCGGCGCTTGGCCCAAGCTCCAGGCTCTGTTCCAGTGCCTTGCGAGCTTCCGCGTATCTCCTGGTGCTGTTGAGCGCCGCGCCGAGAATGTAATAACCTGTGGGGTCGCGTGGACGCAGTGCTATGTAGCGGCGTATGAGTGCTTCGGCCTCTGCCTTTTCATCGTGGCGAAAGCGGGCCAGAGCCAGCATGTACAGGTAGGTGGGCTCGTTTGGATTTGTGCGTTGCAGGCGCTCGAAGACCGGCAAAGCATCCAGAATCAAATCCATCTGCATCGCCGTCAGGCCGAAATCATAAAGCACCACCTGATTCTCCGGCGCGAGCTTGCGGGCACGCAGCAGGTGGGCCAGTGCCTTTTCAAGCTCGCCGCGAGAGCGCGCGGCGCGGGCAAGCTCCCTCAGCGTCAGAACATCATCCGGCTTGAGGGCGAGCGCCGCCGTGAAAAATTCTTCGGCGCGAATCCATTCTTCTTTCCGGGCGTAGCTCGCGCCCAGCTGGTAGAGAAGCTGATAGGACTCCGGCGACTGTGAGCGGGCCGCTTCCAGTATCTCTATGGCCGCGTCTGGCAGATCGTTTTTGATAAAGACGGAGGCGAAGCCCGCCGCCAGATCGGGCGTGAGCGCGCCACGCTGCTTGAGCGGGGCCGAGAGCGCGAGCGCCTCGCTTTTACGCCCGAGGCTTAAATAACACTTGATGGAGAGGTAAAGATATTCGACGCTCCGAGCCGGGCCGGGAATCTTCGCCAGATAGTCGAGCGCACGCTCATACTCACGTCGCTCCTCGTAGACGGCTGCGAGGTTATAGTTGATGTCCGGCTCGTCCGGCGCAAGCTTCGCGGCCTCGGTCAAGGCCCACAGCGCGCGGTCTGTCCTGCGTTGCTCCAGATAGAGCAGGCTGAGGTTGAAATAAGCGCCGACCATCGCGGGCGATTCTTTGATGGCGCGCAGGAATAGTCTTTCCGCTTCGACCATGCGCTGCTGCTGAGCGCGTATGACGCCAAGGAGCTTGAGCGCATTGGCCTCGTGCGGCGCGAGGCGCAGGACGGCGTCCAGCTCCGCCTCGGCACGCGCCAGTTGTTGCTGGCGGATAAATTCCTGAGCGCGCTCTAAACGGGCATCAACGGCCTGCTGCTGTGCGGAGACCGCTTGAGCGGAAGAAGCGAGCGCGAGGGTCAGCAGGAAGATACGAATGACGCGCCGCGCGCTCGGAATGCCACGCGTTTGTCCCTTCCTCTTCTCGCTGCGGGCGGTCAATAACATACCCTTACGTCTGACCTGAACTATAAACTCCCGGTTAACGCGTCAGCAAGCTGTGGTCTGATAAATGGGCTGCACAAGCGTCTGCGAGGCACGCGCCGCAGCTACGATGCCACCGAAACGGATTGGCCCACGGGCGACGAAAAGTAAACCGTGTCAAGAGCCTTGCACTACCGCCGACATTGATATACAAAGCCTGTTTATGACTATCACAAATATAAGCCCTCTGGCGGGGAAGCCCGCCGTGGCCTCTATGCTCGTCAATCTGCCGCGGCTGATTACGGCCTATTACGCGGAGAGGCCCGATCCGTCCGTAGCGGTCGAGCGCGTCGCCTTCGGGACATCAGGGCATCGCGGCTCGTCTCTCCTGCGCGGCTTTAATGAAGCGCATATCCTTGCGATCAGTCAGGCGATCTGCCTTTATCGACAAGAGCAGCAGATCAACGGCCCGCTCTTTCTGGGGATAGACACGCACGGGCTGTCCGAGCCCGCGAAGGTGACGGCGCTCGAAGTTCTGGCGGCCAACGGCGTCGAGGTGATGCTCGACGACAGGGACGGCTATACGCCGACGCCCGTTATCTCTCACGCGATTCTCAACTACAACCGTGGCCGCACCGAAGCCTTTGCCGACGGCATCGTCATCACACCCTCGCACAACCCGCCGGAGGACGGCGGCTTCAAGTACAACCCCCCGCACGGAGGGCCTGCCGACACGAACGTCACCAAGTGGATAGAGGAGAAGGCGAACGCCTTTCTCGCCGACGACCTGCGCGGCGTCTCGCGCATCCCTTACGAGCGCGCCTCGCGTGCTGAGACGACGCATCGACATAATTACATCAACTCTTACGTCGGCGACCTCGCGACAGTGATAGACATGGAGATGATTCGCGGCGCGGGGCTAAAGCTGGCCGTAGACCCCCTGGGCGGCGCGGGCGTCCGCTACTGGGAGCCGATCATCGAGCAGTACGGTTTAGACCTCACTATCGTCAATCCGGCGGTCGATGCGACGTTCCGTTTTATGACCGTCGATTGGGACGGGAAGATCAGGATGGACTGCTCGTCGCCCTACGCGATGGCCGGCCTCATCGCGCTCAAAGATCAATTCGACATAGCCTTCGCCAACGATAGCGATAATGACCGGCACGGAATCGTGACGCGCACCGCCGGTCTGCTGAACCCGAATCACTATCTGGCGGTCGCCATCTCCTACTTGTTCCGCCACCGCACGGGCTGGTCGCAGGATGCCGCCATCGGCAAGACGCTCGTCAGCAGCAGCATGATTGATCGCGTCGCCTCAAGCCTCAATCGCCGGCTTGAGGAAGTGCCCGTCGGATTCAAATGGTTCGTCGACGGCTTGCTCGCGGGCTCGCTCGGATTCGGTGGGGAGGAGAGCGCCGGCGCGTCCTTCCTACGCCGGGACGGCACGGTCTGGACAACGGATAAGGACGGCATCATCCTGGACCTGCTTTCGGCGGAGATGATGGCGAAGACCGGGCGCGACCCCGGAGAGCTTTACATCGAGCTGACGAGCGAGTTCGGCGCGCCCGTCTACGAGCGCATCGATGCGCCCGCGACCCCTGAGCAGAAGGCCGTCCTGCAAAAGCTCTCGCCCGAACAGGTCGAGGCCGAGGAGCTTGCCGGAGAGAAGATCACGCGGACGCTCACCACAGCCCCCGGCAACGGCGCGGCTATCGGCGGCCTGAAGGTCGAGACCGAGAACGGCTGGTTCGCCGCGCGTCCTTCGGGCACAGAGAACGTCTACAAAATCTACGCCGAGAGCTTCCACGGCAGGGAGCACCTGCAACGCATACAGGAAGAGGCGCAGGCGCTCATCGCCAGAGTCTTCGCCGCCGCCGCGCATTAAACGGGTCGGCGCAGGGCCTGACGCCGGTATTCATCGCGGCCCTCGCGTCGGCTTAACGCGAGCCGGGAGGCACAGGGCGGGCTGAAGCCCCGGCGTCAGCGCTTATATTAAACTCACATGACCGTCGGTGAGCCTCTCATCAATCGTGGCGGTTAAAGAGTAGCCATACATTAACGGTTCATCCTATTATCCTCTTTGAGGATTAGCCGGAATTCTCTCGTGCTTTCGGCCTCCAGGCTCTAAACCAATATGTACATCGAAGATTCAGAAACAGAGTCGCCCTCAGAGGATCGCTTCCGCGCCATACTGGAACAGTCTCCGCTCAGCATTCAGATCATGTCGGCGGACGGGCGCATCATCCGCGTCAATCGCGCATGGGAAAAGCTTTGGGGCGTCAAGCTCGAACAGCTTCAGGGGTACAACATTCTCGAAGACGAGCAGCTGGTTGAGAAAGGCATCATGCCTTACATCCGGCGGGCCTTCGCCGGCGAGGCGCAGGAACTCCCGCCCGTGCTCTACGACCCGGACGCCACCATCCCTAACATCACTCGCAACCCCGAGCCGCAGCGTTGGACCAAAGCCGTCATCTATCCGATCAAAGACGGGGCGGGACGGGTGCGCGAGGTCGTGTTGATGCACGAGGACATCACCGCGCGGATGCAGGCCGAAGAGAAGGTGCGGGCGACGGAGGCGCGCTACCGCAGCCTCCTTGAGAACGCCAACGACATCATCTATTCGCATGATCTACAGGGGAAGTATCTTTCGATCAACCGCGCTGGCTCAGAGATCACCGGTTACACGCGCGCGGAGATTCTGGGCGGGCTGAACATCGCCGATGTCGTCGCTCCCGATCACCTTGAGAGAGCCAGAGAGATGACCATGCTCAAGCTCCACGACCCGACGCCGACGGTGTACGAGGTGGACATCATCGCCAGAGACGGGCGGCGTCTGACGCTTGAGGTGAGCACCCGCATCTCCTACGAGGACGGGCAGCCCGTCGCGGTCGAGGGCGTCGCGCGCGACGTGACCGAGCGCAAACGCGTCGAGCAGGAGAGGGCGAGGCTTGCCGCGCAGGTCGAAGATCAGCGAAAGCACTTGCAGTCGATGGTCTCGAACGTGCCCGGAGTGGTGTGGGAGGCCTGGGGCGAGCCGGATGCCGCGCACCAGCGCATCGATTTCGTCAGCGATTATGTCGAGACGCTGCTCGGCTACAGCGTCTCGGAGTGGCTCTCGACGCCGAACTTCTGGCTCTCCATCGTGCACGAGGAAGATAAGGAGATGGCGGCGCGCGAAGCCACGAAGACGTTCATGAGCGGGCGGCGCGGCACGAACCAGTTCCGCTGGATAGCGAAAGACGGCCACGTGGTCTGGGTTGAAGCGCAGTCGGTCGCCATCTGTGACGACGAGGGACGGCCCATAGGCATGCGCGGCGTGACGATGGACATCAGCGAGCGACGGCAGAAGGAGGCCAACGAGCGTTTTCTCGCGGAGGCGAGCACGGCTCTGGCCTCCTCGCTCGATTACGAGACGACGCTCTCCACGGTCGCGCATCTGGCCGTCCCGCACTTCGCCGACTGGTGCAGCGTTGACATCATCGATGAAAGGGGAAGCCTCAACCGTCTGGCCGTCGCCCATATTGACCCGGAGAAACTGGCGTGGGCACATGAGCTGCACGAACGTTACCCGCCAGACCCTGCGCTGCCGCGCGGGGTTTACAACGTGATGCGAACGGGGCAGTCGGAATTCTACCCGGACATTCCAGACGACTTGCTCGCGCAGGGCGCACGCGACGCCGAGCATCTGGCGGTGCTTCGCCAGATAGGCTTTCGCTCCGTCATGATCGTTCCTCTCAAGACGCGAGACAAGACTCTCGGCGTCCTCTCGTTCGTCAATACGGAGTCGAGCCGTCGTCACACGCCGGAAGACCTTGCGCTGGCCGAAGACCTCGCCAACCGCGCGGCGCTCGCCGTCGACAACGCGCGGCTCTACAGGGCGGAGCAGCAGACCAGACATGCCGCCGAGCGCACGTCCGACCTGCTGATGCGCCTGCAATCGGTCGCCGCCTCACTCTCTCAGGCGTTGACGCCGCAGCAGGTCGCCACGGCAGTCATAGAGCAGGGACTCAACTCGCTCGGCGCTCATGCGGGCGCGGTCGTCCTGCTCAGCGACAGCGGCACGGAGCTTGAGATCACCGGCACGATCGGCTTTACGGAGGAAGTGGCGGACAGGTGGCAGCGCTTTCCCTTGACGGAGCGAGTGCCCATCGCCGACGCCGTGCGCGGAAAGTCTCCGGTCATCGTCGAGTCCATAGAGTCATGGGCAGAAAGGTATCCATCGATCGGGCCGCTGGCATCCGTGACGGGTAGTCAGGCGCTGGTTGCTTTTCCACTCGTCGTCGAGGGCCGGACGATTGGCGCGCTGGGCTTGAGCTTCCCCCGACCGCAAAGCTTTAGCGAGGATGACCGTGCCTTCATGCTGGCGCTGGCCCAACAGTGCGCGCAGGCGCTTGAGCGCGCGCGCCTTTACGAAACGGAGAAGCGACTGCGAACTCAGGCCGAAGCCGCCAACCGTATCAAAGACGAGTTTCTGGCGACCGTTTCGCACGAGCTGCGTACGCCGCTGACGGCGATAGTCGGATGGTCCAGCCTGATGCGTAGAAACACGTTCGATGAGGCGGCGACCGCGCGCGCCATGGAAACCATAGAGCGCAATGCCAAGGCGCAGGCGCAGATCATCGAAGACCTGCTCGATGTCTCGCGTATCATCACGGGCAAGCTGAGCCTTGAGGCGCGCTCGACCGATCTCGATGCGCTCATCAGGACGGCGCTTGAGGCGCTGCGCCCGGCGGCTGAGACGAAGGGCCTGACCATCAGGTCGGAACTCGATTCAAGCGCGGCGACCGTGTGGGGCGACCCAGCGCGCCTTCAGCAGGTGATGTGGAATCTGCTCTCGAACGCAGTCAAGTTCACGCCCCGCGGCGGACACATCACGGTCTCGCTGCGGCGCGCCGAGTCTCAGGTTGAGATCGCCGTCAGCGATACGGGGCAGGGCATCAGCCCGGACTTTCTGCCTTTCGTCTTCGACCGTTTCCGGCAGGCCGACGGCAGCACCACGCGCGCTTACGGCGGTCTGGGCTTAGGCTTGGCGATTGTGCGTCACTTGGTCGAGATGCACGGCGGGACGGTTCGCGCCGAGAGCGCAGGCTCGGGGCTCGGCGCGACCTTCATCGTCGCCCTGCCGCTCATGGCCGCGCAAAGCACGGGCGCGCACACGATGACCCTGTCACCGCCGCTCGGCGATGCGGAGCCGTTGGAATGTCCTCCCACTCTGGACGACGTTCGCATACTGATTGTGGATGACGAGGCGGACGCCCGCTTCCTGCTGAAGACCATCATGCAGCGGTGCAATGCTAGTGTCATGGCGGTCGGGTCGGCGGCGGAGGCCCTTGCGGCGCTCGCACAGTTCAAGCCTCACATCTTGGTGAGCGACATCGGTATGCCGGATGAAGACGGCTACGCGTTGATTCGGAAGGTGCGGGCGCTAGACCCGGAAGAGGGCGGCAAGATACCGGCCATAGCCTTGACGGCATACGCCAGAGAAGAGGATCGAATGCGTGCCCTTCTGGCGGGCTTTCAGGTACACATCGCCAAGCCTGTCAATCCCACGGAGTTGATCGCGGTCGCCAGCGGGCTCGCGGGAATCAGAAGGCGCGAGTAACCCTCTCATTGGCGAGGGGGAAGCATGAGCGGCGTCTCAGGGTTGAGACGGCAGGGGTCTGTGCTTGCGCCGCTGCTTCGGCTGCGTGATTGGCGCACGCTCGCCGCAAGAGTTCTTTCGTCCAGCTTTGCCAGCCCGCATCCTATCTCGCTGAGCTGTCCCTGCAATAACTTGACCTGATTTTGCAGGAGGTCAAGCTCCATCTCGCGTTGATTGCCTGACGGCGCGCTGCGCGCACCCATGGAGGATTGCTGTTCGAGCCGGTTGATGCTCATCTCGATGGTGTAGAGGCGCTGTTCGAGCGAGCTGATGCGACGCTCAAGGCCGAACGTATCCTGCGGCGCTCGGGCGTCGCTCCCCGCCTCGGCCCTGATGCGATAGACGTTGCCCGAAACAACCGCGCCGACTACCGCGCCGAGGAGCAGCACGGCGACCCACCACGCCCTGAAATTTTTCATCCCCGTGTACCTCGTCTTTCATTCAATCGGGAAAAGCGAGCGCGACCATCGTGACGATAGCCGCCGTCACAATCGCTCGCCTGTTGATGCGTCGTGAGGTGGCGCGCAGCTCCTTCACCAGTCGCTCGTCCTCAATAGCTTCTTCCCCACCATCCATATTACGCATGCCGCGTGCTGCGAGCGCGATGCAGATCTGCTCGCGCGTCTGTAGCAGCCCGAGCGCAGCAAACCAGATGGGAAAGAAGATGACTATGCGCGCAAGGCGCGGCGCTCTCAAAGCGACCAGCACGAATGCCAGAAAAGCGCCGGCGGCGAGCCCGACGATTCCCATCACGCGCCGCTTGCGACACTCGCGCGGCCCTATGTTGACGGCGGCTGATTCCAATGCCTTGGCGTTCCCTTCAGGGATTACCGGGGCTGAGCGTTGCCAGCGCCTGCCCCGCGTTGACGCGCTGGCCGACGCGAGCGCTGATGACGCGCACAGTCCCGGCGGAAGATGTCTGCGCCGCGATGATCTTTTCGCCGGGTCGCTCCGGCACACGGCCCGCGCTCGGCTGATTCGCGCCGGGCTGGCGCGCGGCGAGAAGTCCTGACTGCGCGTTTCTTTCCGCCTCCTGCGCCTTCTGCAATCGCTGCTGCGCGCGTTCATAGAGAGCGCGCTCGCCGTCCAGTTGTGCCTGCGAGGCTTCACCGGAAGCGACCAGAGGAGTCAGGCGGCTGACCTCCGCTTCATGTTGAATAACTTCTTTTCGCGCGGCCTCTATCTCCGTACCCGCCGACCTGAGATTACGCACGGCCAGCGATTCGGCGCTCTCGCCCGGAGTCGGCGCGACCGTTTGTGTTTCATTCGGCACAGCGATCTCAACTATGGGCGCGCCGGCTTCGACGTGGACGCCTTCGGCGACCAGCACGCGACGCACGACGCCCGCCGCCGGGGCGTTGACGACGATGATGCTGGACGCGCCGCCCTGATCGCCCGAAGAAGAAGAGCGGCATGCCGAAGCTGAGACGAGCAGGGAAGTAAGGAGCGCGAGAATCGCTTTGCGTGTGAAAGTTAATCGCAACATGTCAGTACCGCCTGCTTAAGCCGGGCGGGTGATGAGCGGCGACAGAACCCGTCTGGCTCAGGCGGGCTGGACTGACCGTCTCTCAACTCATTGATCTGAGCCGGGGGTCGCGCCTTTGGCCGCTGCCGGTGTCGTCACACCAGAAGCAGCGCCCTCGACCTTCATCTCCGCAGAGGCGGGCCTTTGCTCAAGCTCCCGGAGCGGGGTGTCCGTACGCACGGCGACGTTGTTGGCCGAGAGCGTCGTTCCGGTCGCGCGCTGAAACTGAGCGATGGCCTTGTTGAGATCGGTCTGCGCCTGTAGCTCGCGCGCGCGCGCCGCGAGCAGGTCGGTCTGTCGCTGCAAGACCAGAAAAACGGTCGTCGTCCCGGCGCGGAACTGACGCTGCTCGCTGGCATACTGCTGCTCTGCGGAAGATCGCGCCGCCGCGGAGGACGCGAGCCGCGCCTCAGCGCTTCGCACCGACTGGATGGAATTACGCACGTCCGCCTCGATCAGTTGCTCGGCCTGCGCGAGCTGATCTTTGATGCGATTGTTGAGCGCGAGCGCGCGCCCCAGATTGGCTTCAGCCGTGCGATTGCGGAGCGGCAGCGAAATACGCACGCCGACGCGCGCCGTCGGGTAGTTCTGGTCGATCAGATTTTGCAGAGACTGTCCGTACCCGCCGACCAGGTTAGGCGCGACGCTCGAAGTCGTCGTCGAGGGAAGCGGGTCTAATCCGGCGAGCGCGGAAAGCTCGTTGACGCGCGCGTTGAGCAAGCTGGTGTTAGTCACCGTGTTCGGGTTCGCCTGAACGAGCGTTCCGGCAAGCCCGGCGGTCGTGTAGGTTCCGACCAGATCAACCTGCGGCCTCGTCTGCTCGCGGAAAAAGCGCACGTCCACCTGATTGATGTCGGCTGTGGTTTTTAGTTGGGCCAACTCCGGTCGATTGTCGAGCGCGGCGCGCACGGCCTGCTCAAGTGGAACGCGCGGCGCTTCGAGGCTGACGGGCGTGATGGGCGTGATGGCGCGCGACCACATCGCTTCCGTGCGATCCGGGAGTATCAAGGTCTTCAAAGTATTCTCGGCCTGCGTCACAGCTTCCTGCGCCGTGTAGACGTTCTGCTCGAAATTCGTCACCTGCGTGGTGGCTGCGACGATGTCAATCGGGGCGAGCACGCCCTTCTCCACCAGTCGCTGATTGCTTTCGACCTGAATGCGCGCCTGCCTGACGGCGTCGATCTGGACTTGCAGGTTTCTGAGCGCGAAGACCAAATCCCAGTAAGCCTGCTCGACCTGCGTGATGGTCTCGATGGCGCGCTGGCGAAACTGCGCGTCCGAGAGGGAGAGATTTTTTCTGGCAATCTCGATCTGGCGACGATTGTTGTCAAAGCGCAGGCCGCGCAGGAGCGGCTGCGTATAAGTGAAGGTGAGCGCCGCCGGAAACTGCGGGTTGAGGCGGACGTTCTGGTTGGTGGTCGTCAGACGCGTCGAAGAAAAGTCCAGCTGGTAGGAGCCGCCCGCGTAGGGCGAGTAGCCTCCAAGCCGCACCGCTCCCGTAACGTCCTGCTGCGTGACGGAGCCGCTCGCGCCGCCGCCGCCTATGCTTGAGCTGGTCGGCGTCGTCGCACGCTCAAAGTAGCTCTCGGAGGAGAAAATGGGATCGTAGACGCCGCGCGCCGCCGTCAAATTATATTCGGCAATCTGCACGTCTATGCGCGAAGCGTCGATGTCGTTATTGTTCCTGAGCGCAAGCTTGATGGCATCGTTAAGGCTGACGGGCAGCCCGTTGGAAACATCGACGCCGACGCGCTCGGCCGAGGGAAGCGGGCGAGGCGGCGCGGTGTAATTGGGCGCGACGGGCGGCGGCTCTTGCGGCAACTCCGCCGGAGCGATGCCGGACGAGACGCCTATGTTCTGGCCGGGCGTCTGCGGAACTCCGGTCGCGCCGGTTTGAGTGCCCGGTGATGTCGGCGTCGTAGTCGTGCCGGGCACGGCAGTTCCGGCTGGCGCGGTCGTCGTCGGCAAGCCCGTGGAAGGCTGCGTCTGTCCGGGCACACCGGGCGTGGGCGGGCGCGGCCCCTGCGTATTGGGCGTCGTCTGTTGTCTCTCCTGTTCCGGCCCTGTCTGCGGCTGCGTGCTCTGCTGCGCTTCGTTGCCAGGTCTGACGGTCGCTCCCGGAGCGTTGGGTGGCAATTCGGCGCGTCCGGGGTCGGGTGTGCCCGGCTGCTGCGTTTGCGTTGAAGTCCCTGCGGGCGGCGTCTGCGGCGACGCGGTTGTAGTCGGAGTCGAAGATGTCTGCTGTGCCCGCACAGCTTCGGGTGACGCCGCTAAAGTGATGACGAGAGCTGCGCCGAAGAAGATGGCCCACGCGCGGCCAGCGAAAACATTTGAGAGCGCACGAACCACAGCCAAGCCATGTCGCGCGCACGCGCATGGCTTCGTCCCGTAAAGATTTTTCTCCTGCTTCAATATCATACCCCTGGCTTTAGTCTCCCGACGCCTGATCCGCATACGTATCCTTGCGAGGTTTGGGCGGAGGCGGAACAGCGCGAGAGCGACTGAAGAGATTGGCGAAGGCCGTCAAGCCTCCGGCGAAGCGACGACGCACGCCGCCCGTGAACGTCCCGTAGGTCGTCCCGACATAACTCCACACGGGCGATTCCGTGGCATCCTCAAAGAGCGAGTAGAAAACGGGCACGGCCAGAAGCGTCAGCAGCAGGCAGAGCGATTGACCGCCGACCACCAGCACGCCGATGGAGCGATTGGTCGCAGCGCCCGCGCCCTGACCGACGATGAGCGGAATCATGCCCGCGACGAGCGCAATGGTCGTCATCAGGATGGGACGCAGGCGGTCGCGGTTGGCCTGAATGATCGCGCTGTAACGCTCCATGCCGTGCGAGCGCAGCTCGTTCGTGTGGTCGATCTGCAGGATGGCGTTCTTCTTCACGATGCCGAAAAGCACCAGAATGCCGAGCGCCGAAAAGATGTTCAGCTTCTGCCCGGCGAGAAAGGTCGAGAGCAGCGCGAAGGGAATCGAGAGCGGCAGCGTCAAAAGTATCGTGACCGGGTGTATGAACGACTCGAACTGAGCGGCCAGCACCAGATACATGAAGATGAAGGACAGGATGAAGGCGAGCATGAAATAGTAGTTCGCCTGTCCCAGCTGCTTCGATTGTCCAGTCACGCCGGTCGTATAACCGGCCTCCATGCCGAGCTCGTTGGCCGCCGTTTGCAGCGCCTTGAGCGCCTCGGTCTCAGACCCCGTCGGCGCAACGCTGGCCGTGATCGTCACCTGCCGCTGGCGATTGATGCGGTCGATGGAGGTCGGGCTCGTGCCCTCTTCCAGATGCACGACCTTTGACAGCTCGACCGTCCCGCCGTTGGATGAAGGCACGGCCAGCTGGTTCAGCAAGTCCGTGTTCTGGCGGTACTGGGTTTCCGCCATGAGCACGACATCATACTGGTCGGAGCCCTCGCTGAAGGTGGTCACGCGCTGGCCCGCGACCATCGTGCTGAGAGCCTGCGCGATGTCGCCTGCCTTGACGCCGAGGTCTGCCGCCCGCTGGCGGTCAATGTGGACGCGCGCCTCAGGGTTGCCGAGCACGAGCGAGCGGTCGGCGTCCTGCACGTTCGGATTCTGTTTGACCTTCTCTATGATGCGGCGCGAATACTCGTCCAGCTTCTGTAGATCCGGGCCGCTCAGGTAGAAGGCGAGCGCGCTTGAGCGTCCGCCGCCGATAGCGCTGGAGATAGATGAGACGGCTGATGCGCCGATGGTCAGCTCCTTCGGGTAACGACGCGCAAGCTGGCGCGTGCGCTGAACGATCTCCGCCTGCGAGAGCTTGCGCTGATCCGGCGGCTTCAAGCGCACGTTGATAATGCCCGTGTTCGGGGATGCCGAGCCGCCGAAGCCGGCGATTGCCAGCGTTGCTTCGACGCCCGGAATCTGCTCGCGTATGTCGCGCGCCAGATGGTCGAGGATGGATTGCGTGGCTGGCAGGCTAGTGCCCTGCGGCGCGCGCAGGTTGACCTGATACGATGACTCGTCCTCGTCGGGCAGCAGGTTGATGCCGGCCAGTTGATATAGCGGATAGATCGAAATGATGACGACGATGCTGATGAGCACGATCACCCAGCGATGGGCCATCGACCATTCGAGCATCCACTTGTAGGCGCGATCAATCGGGCGGTAGAAACGCGACTCTTTTGACGAATGCTCCTGCGCTTTCTCGGCGTGTTCTTCCGGCTGCTCGTCGTCCGGCCCAGTCCCTTTTCCTGTCGCGGCGAAAGCCACAGGGCCGGCTGGCAGCGGCTCCTCTTTCTTAGCTTTTATCCAGCGCGCGGCGAGCATGGGCGTCAGGGTAAAGGAGACGAGAAGCGAGACGGCGATGGCGGCGGCGGAAGTCAGACCGAACGAAGACATGAAGCGACCGACGATGCCGCCCATAAAGCCTACGGGCAGGAAGACCGCGAGCAGCGAGAGCGTCGTCGCCAGCACGGCCAGACCTATCTCGCGCGTGCCCTCTATGGCCGCCTGAAAGGGATGCATCCCCTTTTCCTCGACGAAACGATAGATGTTCTCAAGCACGACGATGGCGTCGTCGATGACGATGCCGACCATCAAGGTGAGCGCCAGCATCGTCATCTGATTGAGCGAGTAGCCGACGGCGGCGAGGAAGGCGAAGGCCGCGATGATCGAAGTCGGAATCGCTATCGCCGCGATGATCGTCGAGCGGAAATTCCAGAGGAAGATGAAGACGACGAGCGCGGCCAGTATGCCGCCGATGATGAGATGCTCCTCGATGGCGTGCAGAGAGTTTTCGATGAACTCCGACTGATCACGGATGATGGCGAACTTGAGGTCTTTCGGCATGGTCGGGATGATCTCGGCCATGCGCTGCTTGATGGCATTGATGACGGCGACGGTGTTCGAGCCGGACTGTTTGCGAATCGCTAAGGTTACGGCAGCGCCACCGTTGAGGCTTGAGATGGAGTTCGGGTCAACGCCGCTGTCCTCGACGTGGCCTATGTCGCCGATCTTGACCGCATATCCGTTCCGGTTAGTGATGACGATGTTGTTGAACTCTTCAACCTTCGTCACGCGGCTCATCGTCCGCAGCGTCACGGTCTTCGCGCCTTCGTTGACGCGCCCGCCCGGCAGCTCAAGATTCTGAGACCTCAAGGCGTTCGCCACGTCCACCGTCGAAAGGTTGTAGGCGCGCAGGCGCGCGGGGTTGATGTGGACGTTGATCTGGCGCTGGCGCGCGCCGTAGATGGAGACATCGCCGACGCCGTAGGCCGACTGAATGCGCTTGCTAATCTGGTTGGTGGCGATGTCGGTCAGTTGCAGCACCGAATAAGGGCCGGTCATCGAGTAGAGGATGATCGGCTGCGCGTCCGGGTCAGACTTTTGCACCGTGGGCGGGTCTGCCGTCTCGGGCAGACGATTGAGCACGGTGCTGACCTTGTCGCGCACCTCCTGCGTCGCCACGTCAGGGTCTTTCGAGAGGTCGAAGGTGATCGTGACCTGCGAGCGCCCTGTGCTTGAGCTTGAGCGCAGCTCGTCAATGCTGGTCGCCGTGTTGACCGCGCCCTCGATCACGTCCGTGATTTCCGTCTCGATCTCCTGCGGCGCAGCGCCCGGATTGGTCGTCGTCACAGAGACGGTCGGAATATCGATCTTCGGAAAGCGGTCAACGCCGAGCGTGAAGAAAGAGAACCCCCCGATCACCACGAGCGCAAGAATAAGCACGGTCGCGAAGACCGGACGCCGCACGCAAATCTCTGCTAGCTTTTGCATAGTTCCATTTTAGATTTTGGATTAGCGAGCGGGTTGAATGAAGATCGCCATCTGTCTTTCAATCCACAATCTAAAATCCGAAATCGTCTTCAATCACCTTCTAATGGGCTGCACTTTAGCCCCTTCGTAGAGCTGCTGCAAATTGTTCAAGGCGACCTCTTCGTCGGCTCCGACGCCGGAGAGAATCTGCACCATGCCGTTCTCTTCATCGCCGACCTGAACGACGCGCAGGTAGGCGGTCGTATCCTTGACGACGAAGACGCGATAAGAGTTGGTGTTCTGATCGTTAACCACCGCCTCGCGCGGCACGAAGACGCTCTGGCCGCCGCCCGGCATGGTGATGCGCGCCGTGACGAACATGCCGGAGCGCAGCGCGTTCTCAGGGTTCTCGACCGCGGCCTCGACCGTGACGGCGCGCGAGGCCGGATCAATGGCCGGGTTAATGGCCGTGATGCGCCCGCCGAATTTTCGATCAGGGTAAGAGTCAACGCTTAAGGAGACGGACATGCCCGGTTGAATACGCGGCGCATTCAGCTCGGGAACCTGCAACTGCAATTTGAGCGGGTTGGTAAGCAACACGGTAGCGATGACCGAAGCGGTCGTCACATACTCGCCGACAGCCACGGGGCGCTCGCTGATATAGCCTGAATAGGGCGCTCGCACGGTGGTATCGGCCACGGCCTTCTGTGCAATCGCCACCTGCGCCTGCGCTCCTTCGAGCGCGGCCTGTGCCGTTTGGATGCCCTGATTATTCTGCTTGGCCTGATTGATGGCCGTCTCAAGCTGCTGGCGCGCGTTGGCGGCCTGCGCGCGTGCCGTCTCCGCCTGTGTGCGGTATTGATCGTAGACGCTGCGGGCCACGTCGCCCGTCTCCACCAGTTCGGCGTATCGCCGCGCGTTGGCTTCGGCCAGCCTCTGCTGGGCCAACGTGGCGTCGTAGGCGGCGGCGGCAGATCGTACTTCAGGAATCGTGCTGGCGTCGAAGCGCCCGTTTGGCCCGAGCCCCAAGCGGATTTCGGCCTGACGGACGGAGGCGGCGGCCTGACGTGCTGCGGCCTGCGCCTGCTGCAAGCGCAGCCGCGCGTCGCGGTCATTCAGGCGCGCGATCACCGTGCCCTGACGTACGAAAGACCCGACGTTGACGGGCGTGGCCGCCACCTGGCCCGAAGTCTGCGGCGCGACGTTTGAAATCTCATTGGCCGTCAGGCTTCCGGTCGCCTCTATAAAGGAGGGCACGCTGCGCGCCTCCGCGCGTGCGGTCGTAACCTGCACGGCTGTGACTTCCGCTGCTTCCGCCGCACCGGCGGAAGACCCGCCGCCCCTGCTCTCCTTGCCGTTCGCCTGCGAAGTTGAACGCGAACAGCCAGAGAAGGTCAGAAGCGAGACGACGAGCAACAGGCCGACGAGCGGCGACGGCGCGCGAAATTTACAGGAGAGTAATAAAGATGCCATACCTAAGATTATATCGGGTTCCCTTTAATATCTTATTGAAAGACGCCCTTTGCCGGCCTCCGGTTACAGTTATTTGCCGGGGCTTCTGCCCCTCTGGCATAGATGCGTGTCCGCGACGGCGCGCTTGCCCGCTCTTAGTCTGGGGGATATGTTGTGAGTTAACATGTCAAATGTATCACAAGAGAGGAGCGAAGGGGTATGAATGAAAGTTTGGAGGAGAAGGCTGCTAAGCTGCGCGAGACATTAGGGCTCAGGCCCGGCGCGGAATTGCTCTCGCCGGAGGTGCAGACAGCCGAGCTTTCATCGCCCGCCGCCGAGCATCTCTCCTACTTCAACCTCGAATGGCACATCATCCCTTCGGCTGAGGCCGTGCCTCTGGATGACTCTTACATGGCGCGCTTCTACAATATGGCGGCGCGCGACTTCGAGCATCGCCGCGAGCATGCTCCGAGCTACCGCGAAGCGATCACGGAGGGCCACCGCCAGCATCAGGGCCGCATCATCGGCGTGGAGAAAACGCTGAAGCCGCGTTATTTGCCCGGCAATCGCCAGTTTTACGGCACGCCCTACGGCTTCGACGCCAGCGCAGACCCCTTCGCTCCGTATCTCGGGCGGGCGGGGATGACCAACGCCACGCGCTACGCGCACAACTATCTCTCTTTGCGCGAATTCCTGCGCGTCGTCAACGAGGACTGGCGTATGCGCGGGTTGCTGCCCCACGGTTATCGCCTGACGATCTGCCCGCCCGCTGTCTTCAATCTCATCGGCACAATTTTTCACCCCGAGTGGAGCGCGACCGAGACGCTTGAGCTGGGCTTTTATCGCGACCCGCAGGGCAACGCCACCTGCTTCGCCACGGGCTCGAATGCGCCCGGCGACTTCTCCTACATTAGTGAGATAGAGCTGGAAACGGACTGGACTCTGCTCGGCTTTCGCCTCGCGCTCGTCCCCGAATAAGCCTCGACAGCGCGCGATGGGCCAACACCCCCCATCATGCTCCCCGCAAAAAAATGTGACCAACGGCCCGGAGCATGCGTCTTACAATATATAGCAACTGTTTTGGCCGCGATCTTCTCCCCGCTCTCGTGTCCGGGCAGTTCCTTCAAGCTTAAAGATTTAGAGAGAGGACAAAGTTGTAATGACAAAAACGAAGATGATGACAGGCGCGCTCGCGCTCTTGATTGGGTTGGCGACGACGGGTCTGGTCGCTTTGGGGCAGGAAGCGGGCACGGCAGGCCAGCGTGACGCAGAGCGCAGCGAGCGCAGTTGGAAGCGCGGCGAGCATGGCAGGCGTGACGGGCTCGGGCGTTTCGCGCGCAATCTTAACCTGAGCGATGCTCAGAAGCAGCAGATGCGGCAGATAGCAGACCGCTACCGCGAATCGAACAGAAGCCTGCGGGAGCAGTTCCGCGCGATGCATCGGAACGAGCGCAGCTCTTTCGGCGACGGCACGTTCAACGAAGCGACTGTCCGCGCGGCGGCACAGGCTCGCGCCAATCTGGAGGTCGAAATGGCCGTCTCGCGCGCGCGTATGATGTCTGAGATGTACGCCGTGTTGACGCCCGAGCAGAAGACGCAGCTCGCGCAGGAGCGCGAGCAGTGGAAGCAGAAGATCAATGAACGGCGTGCGCGCCGCAACGCCTCAGGCTCGGATAACAGGCAGTAAAAGCACGGATCAAACCCCTTTGAGGGCACGAAGGTAGGAGTTGGCCTGACCGAACCTTTGCCGGAAATCTTAGTCTCCCCGGACTGAAGGCCGTCTGTCGGGCCGGCGATGGTTGCCGTATATAATTTAGCCGGAAGAGGTGGCAGCTTTGATCGAGGGCTGCCACCTTGATTTTTATTATCGAGGCGGATGGAGAATAATCTGTGCTGACTCTCGCAGGGAAAGCGTGACCGCGCTCGAACGGTCGATAATTGATGGACGAGATGGTGTTGACAGATAACTCTGACCCGGCGACCCGGCCCGCAGGCTCGTCTGTCGAAGCGACGGATGCGGAGCTGGTGGCGCGCGCCCGCGCGGGCGATGAGCCGGCCTTCGAGGAGTTGTTCAATCGCCACAGGCGGCGCGTCGCCCTCATCGGCAGCCGCTTCTTCCAGCGCCGCGAACAGATAGAAGAGATCGTGCAGGAGAGCTTTATGAAAGCCTATTTCGCTCTCGCGGATTTCTCAAGCGCGGAGGAGACGGGCTTCGCCTCATGGCTGGCGCGCATCGCCTTCAACGCCTGTTACGACGAGCTGCGGCGCGCGCGCAGGCGACCGGAAAACACCGCCCGTGAGCTGTCGGATGAAGAAAGGTCTGGCCTGCGGGAGCAGTGGGCGGTCGAGGCAGTGGGCCGTGATAACGAGACGCTGGCGATAGAGCGCGACCTGGCCCAAAAGCTTCTCGCCCGTCTCAGTCCCGAAGACAGGCTCGTGCTGGTGATGCTCAATGTGGAAGAGTTGTCGGTGGTGGATATAGCGGGGCTGACCGGCTGGTCGGCGTCGAAGGTCAAAGTGCGAGCGCACCGGGCGCGGGCACACCTGCGGCGCATCCTCGGTAAATTGCTGTAACCGCGGGCGGGCCGCCGCCGTTTTAATTAACAACGAGAGCTCTCAGGACTTGAGCGCGAGAGAGCGTGCGCTAAAAACAGATGCGTAAAATAAAAGATTGGCTCGAATCGAATGACCGGCTGGACAGGGCCGGACGCGCGTTGGTGCGCGCCTCCGCGGCCCGCAGCGAGGAGGAGGCCGCGGCTGTCGCTTCGTCGCCCTTCCTCTATACGAGAGTGCTTGCGCGCATAGCCGCCGAGCGCGAGCGGCGTGAGACGAGCGCAAGCCAGCTCGCGCTCTCGGCGCTGATGCGTCGCGCCGTGCTGGCGATGTCGCTCGTCGCTGTCGTCTCGCTCAGCGTATTCCTGTTTGCGCGCGTAAGGACTGAGCCCGGGCGCGGCTTCAGCGACGAGGCCTTCTTCGACGCGCGCAGCGCCGGGGTCGAGCGCATCCTGTTCGCAGACAGCGGCTCGCTCTCCAACGATGAGGTGCTGGCGACGATCATGAACGAGGAGCGGGAGGTCTCGAAATGAACCTGCGCGGGAAGACACGGCTCAAGATACTGCTGACGGTGCTGGGCATCTTCGCGCTCGGCTGCGTGACCGGAGCCTCGCTCGATAGCGCTTACCGTTTGCAGGCCAGCAGTGGTCGCGGTGCGGCGGCGGGCCAGCCGGCCAAAGAAGATTTCTTCGATGCCATGCAGCGTAATCTTGACCTGAACACCCGGCAGGCCACAGAGATACGCTCGATTGTGGACGAGACGCGCGGCGAGTATCGCCTGTTGCGCGCCGAAGTCCGCCCGCGCTACGACTCTCTGCGACGGAAGGCGCGCCTCCGCATACGTGCCCTGCTCACCCCGGAGCAACAGCAAAAGTTCGACACCATCACGGCCCAACGCGACGCCCAACGCGACGAAGAGGAAAAGAACAAGCCCTGACACCAGCTCGCGGCCAGCTCAAGAACCATCCTGACACGGAAGAACATAGCAGGGATGGACAGGATAAAAACGGAAAGCATCGAGGCGTGAATCTGTCTTTGCTTTTCTTTATCTTAACCATCTCTATCCATCCCTGTTGATTCCTTTCTCGACCTCCTTCCCGGCTGGATGGTTTTGTTTGGCGCTGCGAGTAAGGCTATCATTGGCGTGCTCGGGCGTAAGTTTAATGAAGCTGAAGAGAATCCGAAGGTATGCGTAAAATGCGAAACACGATCATCACCGCACTCGTGCTGCTGCTGGCCGCAGCCATTAATGTCTTTGAGGCGCAGGGACAGACCGGAAGACGCAGGGCTTCTTCACGGCGAAGCGCGAGGCAGACAGTCTCGCGGCCCATCCCTCCCGTCAATGCTTCGACCTCTGCCGCGGCGACGACGACGCCGTCAGGTCTGACATACCTGATTACGCGTCGCGGAAACGGGAGGCAGCCGAAGGCCGGTGAGATAGTGCTGGTTCACTACACGGGCACGCTGGCGAACGGCGTGAAGTTCGATAGCTCGCGCGACCGTAATGAGCCCATCGCGTTCAAGCTCGGAGCGGGCCGTGTCATCAAGGGATGGGATGAAGGCGTCGCTCAATTGAGGGTCGGCGATCAGGCCGTGCTGGTGATCCCTCCACAGATAGGCTACGGCTCGAAGGGGGCAGGCGGCGGCGTGATTCCGCCGGACGCGACGCTCATCTTCATCATCGAAGTCATGGACGTGAAGGCCACGTCGCTCTCCGAGATGCTTTCGCAGACTTTGAAGGAGAAAAATCTGGCAGCCATGATCGCGCAGTATCGTGAGCTGAAGACGCGCGGGCTCGGGGACATTTATACGAGCGAGTCGGAGTTGAACGCCATGGGCTATCGCCTGCTCGGAGCTAATCAGGTGAGCGAAGCGATAGAAGTCTTCAAATTAAATGTCGAGGCGTACCCGAACTCCGCGAATGTCTACGACAGTCTGGCCGAAGGCTACCTCGCACACGGCGATAAGCAACTGGCGATAGAAAATTACAGGAAAGCGCTTGAGCTTGACCCGCAGCTTGAGAGCGCCCGCAAAGCCCTGAGCGCTCTCACCGGGAATTGAAGGATTTTGACGCTTCGCTCCTGTTGATTGGTCAGGGCGGGCCGTTACGGCTTAAGATGTCCGTCAAACGTAATACCAATCGACAAGGCAGGAGAGACTAATGAAACGTAAGGCTTCGGCAGTTTGGCGCGGCGGTCTCAAGGACGGGCGCGGGGCGATCTCGACGGACAGCGGCGTGTTGTCCGAGACTCAGTATTCATTCAGCACAAGGTTTGAGGAAGGCAAGGGGACTAACCCGGAGGAGTTGATCGCCGCCGCACACGCGGGCTGCTTCTCGATGGCCCTCTCCGGTCAACTGGGCAACGCCGGGCTCACGGCTGAGAGCATCAATACGACGGCTGCCGTCAAACTGGAAAAGACCGACGCGGGCTTCACCATCACCGCCGTGCATCTGGACGTGACGGCCAGAGTGCCCGGCGCTGACCAGCAGGCTTTTGAGACGGCAGCCAACAACGCCAAGGCCGGATGCCCCGTCTCGCGCCTCCTGAACGCGCAGATTACGATGGAAGCAAAGCTCGAAGCATAAGGGCCGGGTGAGGATGGAGAGAATATTCTTAGCCGCCGGTGCTGTTTCAGCCTTCATCGCGGTTGCGGCGGGAGCCTTCGGGGCACACGGCCTGAAAAACCGACTGAGCCCGGAAATGCTCGCCGTCTTTGAGACGGGCGTGCGCTATCAGATGTATCACGCCTTCGCGCTGATGTTGGTGGCGTGGGCACAGACGAGATGGCCGGGAACGCTCCTGACTACGAGCGGCTGGTTCTTCGTCGCGGGCACAGCGCTCTTTTCCGGCAGCCTTTACCTGCTGAGCCTCACCGGATTGCGATGGCTCGGCGCAATCACTCCCCTCGGAGGTCTCGCCTTCCTCGCCGGCTGGCTCTGCCTCGCATGGGCTGCGTTAACGAAAGGATGAGGGCGGAAGGATGAAGGATGAAGTAAAAGCATTAAAGAACGAACAGCATTCTTTTCATCCTTCCGCCTTCATCCTTCATCCTTGCTCTCAGTCGTAGCGAAGCGCGATCATGGGGTCTACTTTGGTGGCTCTGCGGGCGGGGAGGTAGCTCGCCAGCAGGGCCACGGCTGTGAGCAGTAACGGAATGGCGAGGAACGTGACGGGGTCTGTGGCGCTCACTCCGTAGAGCAGGCTTGACAGCACTCGCGTCAAAGCGAAGGACGCGACGAGACCGAGGGCGATGCCCGCCAGACTGAGCTTGACGCCCTGACCCAGGACCATCTTCAAGACATCGAAGGGCTGTGCGCCGAGGGCCATGCGAACGCCTATCTCATGCGTGCGCTGCGTGACGGAGTAGGCTATGACCCCGTAAATCCCGACCGCCGCGAGCAGGCCCGCCAGCGCGGCGAAGATGACCATCAACAGGCTATTGAAGCGGCGTTGCGCGAGAGAGTTGGAGATGACCTCGTCTAGGGAGCGTATCTGAAAGAGCGCCTGCTCCTCGTCCATCGAGCGCAACTCCTTTTGAATGCTCGGGGCTAAGCTCATGGGCTCGCCCTCAGTGCGCGCGACGATGAAGATCGAGCGCATGGCATTCGGAAATGAGTTCTGCGTGAGCGGCACGTAGATGGCCGGGCCTATCTCGTTGTCGAGGCCCGAGAGCTTTTCGTTGCCGACGACGCCGACGACCTCGCGCCAGCGCGTTCTCTCTGCCGATAGCTGAATGAACTTGCCGAGCGGGTCTTCACCGGGCCAGAAGCGTTCGGCCATTACCTGATTGATAATCACGGCATCGGGTGAATCTTTCGTGTCGCGCGCGTTGAAGTCGCGCCCCCGCGGAAGGGGAATGCCCATCGTTTGAAAGTAGCCGGGACTGGTCAAACGAACGTTGGCGGCGGGCTCATGGCCGGTGGCGACGGGCCTTCCCTGTATCGTGAAATTGGATGAGGATATGGCGGCCACGACCGGTAGCCTTGAGACGCCCGCGACCGCCACGACGCCCGGCAGAGTTTCGAGCCTCGACAGCAAGGTCTGATAGAACGCGGCCTGCTCCGGCAGGTTCGGGTACTTGATCGGAGAGAGGCCCACGCCTGCCGTCAGCACTCCCCTCGCATCATAGCCCGGAGAGACCCGCCGCACCGATATGAAGCTGCGTATCATCAGCCCCGCGCCGACCAGCAGCACCAGCGCGAGCGCGACCTCCGTGACGACCAGAAGATTCAAGACGCGCTTATGCAGAAGCCCGCCTCCCGCGCCCCTTCTGCCTTCCCTGAGCGTGTCGGTGAGCTTGCTGGTCGAAGATTGCCACGCGGGCAGTATGCCGAAGACGAGGCCCGTCAGCAGCGAGACGAACACCGTGAAGCCGAGCACGCGGTAGCTGATGCCTATCTCCTCGACACGCGGTATGCTGCCGGAGCTTAAGCGCGTCAGCACCGGCACGCCCCACACGGCCAGCAGCAGCCCCACAAGCCCGCCGCACAAGCTGAGCAGGACGCTTTCAGTCAATAGCTGTCGAATCAACCGCGCGCGGCTGGCCCCGAGCGCCGTCCGCACGGCCAGCTCAACCCGTCGCGCGGCGGCACGCGCCAGCAGAAGATTGGCGACGTTGGCGCAGGCGATCAAAAGCACACAACCGACAGCGCCGAGCAAGACGAGCAGCGCCGGTCTGATCTTTCCCACCAGTTGCTCGTGCAGCGGCATCAATTCCACGCGCCAGCCCGTATTGGTGTCCGGGTACTGTTGTTCGAGTCGCGCCGCGATGGTGTCCATAGCCGCGCTTGCCTGCTCCACGGAGACGCCGGGGCGAAGGCGACCGAGCGCTCTGAGAAAATGGATGGAGCGGTGCATCTCACGCGTTTGCGGAATAAAGGTCGTCACCAGATCAGTGTCGGCGGTCGGATAATTGACACCGCGCGGCAGCACTCCGATCACAGTGTAAGGGATGCCGTCAACCTGTAAGGACTTCCCGACCAGTTGAGGGTCAGAGCCGTAAAGCCTCTGCCAGAGACCGTAACTGATCAGCGCCACAGGCTCAGCGCCCGGCTTGTCCTCCGTTTCCAGAAACGCCCGCCCGATGATCGGCCTGACGCGCAGCAGCGTGTAGAAGTTGCTTGAGACTCGCGCGCCCGTGACACGCTCTGTCTCTCCGTTCCGCGTGAGGTTGAAAGTCCCGAGCCTCAGTATAGAAAGCTGCTCGAAGACCTGGTTCTGCTCTTTCCAGTCAAGGAAGTTGGCGACAGCGACGGGTTGCTGATTCTCATTCGAGATGACCTGACGATCCCAGACCACGACCAGCCTGTCCGCTTCCTCGTATGGAAGCGGGGCGAGCAGCACGGCGTTGACGACCGAGAAGATCGCCGTGTTCGCGCCGATGCCCAAAGCCAGCGTCAGGACGGCCACAACCGTAAAGCCGGGGCGCTTCAGGAGCAGCCGCAGAGCGTAATGAATGTCTTTGAATAACATCGCTTTCCCTTCGAGCCCCGAGCCTGCTCATGTCCGCTCGGGATTGAGCCGGATGGTTGGCAGCTTGAGACGCGGCGGCGATCATATAGCTCAAGCTTGTATGGAGCAAACTCATTGTTTTCATCACTCCGATGAATCACGCTCATCCAAGAGTAAAGGTCAAAATGACTGGGCCAACCCCGAAGCTAGTCACTTCAAAGTTATTCTGTTAGCCTCCCGACTTCCCTTTGAGTGTTTGCGAACCCGACATGGCAACACTAATCCACCAACTTATGACACGCCTGCGGCGTGCCTGGGCCAACAACCGGCGCGGGGCCGAGCGCTATGAAGCGGAGGTCGAGGCGCAGATTAATGCGCGGCTGCTCCTCAGCATCTCGCTGCCGGGCGCGGAAGAGAAGCCCGGCGCACCGGCGCGCTCGCGCCAGCTTATCGGCAGCACGCGCAACGTCAGCGAGACGGGGCTGGCGATTGTCCTGCCCTCGCTGCGCGTCGGCACGAGCCTCATTACCGAAGAGAATTGTGTGCTCAGAATCGTGCTGGATATTTATCCGGAGGGCGTGGTGGAGATGGAGGGCGCGGTCGTGCATCACAGGCGAGTAGATGAGAAGGATAAAGAGGCGGGCTATCTGGTCGGCGTGCGTATCGGCGAAATGAGCGAGGCTGAGCGCGCTCTCTATCTGCAATATCTGGCAAAGCTTGCCGCGCGCGTCGAGGAGCGTTCGGGCTCTGCTCGCCCGCAGGCCCTGCGCGCGTCCTTTACCTTTTCAATTTTGAGGTAAGCGATGAATCGCCGAGAGCTACTGCAACTGTTCGTCCTCGCCAACGAGTTCAAGGAAGGCGACCTGCTCGTCGGCGGCACGATGGACGAGCGTATGCGTGAAGAGGCGCGCGACTCTATCGGCGCAATGAGCTTGGGTGAGATAGGAAAGAGCCTCTTCGTCGAAGACGGGTTGAGCGAAGCGCTCCAAAGCTCGCTTGCCTCACAACCGGCGGCGGAAATCTCTCACCTGACAATCGGTGAACTGAAAAGCATCCTCCTCAGCGCGGAGGGGCCGGGCTGGGCCGCGCGCTATCGCGACGGCCTGTCCAGCGAGGCCATCGCGGCGACCGCGAAGGTGATGACCAACGCCGAGCTTTCGATGGTCGCGCAGAGGCTCTTCAACCCGCTGCCGGGCGAGGGCACAAGGTTAGGCTCTGCGGGTCACTTCGGCTCGCGCATCCAACCGAACAGCGCCGGCGACGACGAAGAAGAGATTATCTTCTCGATTCTGGAAGGGCTCACCTACGGTTGCGGCGATGTCCTCATCGGCATCAACCCGGCGAGCGATGAGGTCGAGGCGATAGTTCGTCTGGAAGATATCCTGCGCAGCGTCGTCGAGCGATTGAAACTGCCAACGCGCTACTGCGTTCTTTCAGACATTGTGAAGCAGACGAGCGCACGCGCGCTGACAAAAGTCGATGTCGGATTCCAGAGCCTCGCCGGGACATCCAGCGCGCTGAAGGGCATGGTCGGCATGGACATCGACGGCATACTCGATCTGGCGCGCGGCTTCGACGGCCTCTACTTCGAGACGGGTCAGGGCGCTGAAGTGACCAACGGGGCAGCCGCGGGCCTTGACATGGTGACGCTCGAAGCTCGCACTTACGGCGCGGCGCGTTACATTGCACGGCAGACGGGCGTGTGGATGATCGTCAACGACGTTGCGGGCTTTATAGGGCCTGAAGTCTTTCGCACGGCAGAACAACTCCTGCGCGCCTGCCTTGAGGACACCGTCATGGCAAAGCTGCACGGGTTGACGATGGGCCTCGATGTCTGCTCGACCTTTCATATGGGCATAGAGCCTCGCGCGCTACAGGTTTTGACAGAGCAGATCGTCGCGCAGGCCGCGCCCGCTTACCTGATGGCCGTCGCGGGCAATACAGACCCGATGCTCGGCTACCTTACGACCTCATTCCGCGAGCATCCGCGCCTGCGACGCCTGACCGGCAGGAGAATCTCCACGCCGATGCAGAAGAGACTGGCCCTGCTCGGCCTGATGGATGAGCAGGGCCAGTTGCGCGCCGGAGCAGATGCGCCCGGGCCTGAGTCGCTTTACGCGACGTATATGAAAGCGGGCGGCGATGCTCGCTCATCCGAAGAGTTGCGCGCCGAAGGGGTCAGGAAGCTAAGGAAGCTGCGCGAGCGCGGGCTCGATCTGGGCTACGGGTATGAGCCGGAGTTTCGCTCGCCGCCCGAAGTCGAGACCAGAATGGAGACCATCTACCGGCACGCGCAGGTTGCCCTGCATGCGACGCTGAGCGACGCGGTGATAGCGGACGCCGCGCCGCGCAACATAAGGGTTCGCACGCTCGCCGCCGGGCGAGAGCAGTTCCTGTTGCATCCGCAGACGGGCGAGCTGATCTGCGACGCCGACGCCGAGCGGCTCATGAGTCTCTACGCTTCGCGCCGCCCGCAGGTGCAGCTCGTTCTCTCCGACGGGCTCAACGCGAACGCGCTCAACGAGAGCCTCAGAGCCTTGCTGCCCGGGCTGCGCGGAGAACTGTCAGCATCAGGCTTTCACGTCGGCGAGGTGGATGTCGTGATACGTAACGGTCGCGTGCGCGCCGGTTATCACGCGGGCGCGCTGCTGGATGTGGACGCCATCGTTCATCTGATAGGCGAGCGGCCCGGCACGGGCCTGAACACTCTTTCCGCTTATCTCACCTACGGGCGGGATGCTGCCGGGCTCTCGCGCTGGACTCCCGATCTGGCCCACTCCCTGACGACGGCCATCTGCGGCATTCACCCCATGGGCAAACGACCGGCGACGGCGGCTGAAGAGATCGCAAGGACTGTGAGGAGAATGTTCGCAGAACGTCGTTCCGGGGTTGCGCTCGGAAAGCAAGGATGAAGGATGAAGGCGGAAGGATGAAAGGAATGCTTATCTGTCTTGAAAGCTTTTACTTCATCCTTCATCCTTCCGCCTTCATCCTTGCTTTTAATCTTCGTCGCTGTTGACGATCTGGTGGGCGCGCTTGGTCTCGGCGTAGCGCTCGACCATCTCTCTGGTCTCTGTGCTGAGGCGTGCGAAAATTTTGGGTGATCTGTGGCGCAGTTCGAGCAGGCGCTCGTGGCCCGCGCGATACTCGAAGGTCGGGGCCAACTGCTCAAGCTCGTATCGCTCGACGGATTGCTGCGTGCCCTCGCCTAGTTGTTCAAATGCCCTCGGATTATCTTCACGCAATTGGATGAGATTGTCGTAATGAGCACTGGGCTGAGCCGAGAGCTGAGATCTGTTTCGCTTGCGATGGCGCTTTGTCATTTGAGCCTCCGACACCTCACGGCTGGATGGACCTGACCCCACATGTTGCGTAACCTTTCATGTTTTGTCAAAGCCGAGCGCTTCGGACTACCGCTCAGCGCCTTCGAGCAGGGGGGCGGCGGCTATTGTCCGGGCGGGAGTCACATCCCTTTGGGTGCGCTCGCGCGTCATCGAAACCTGCTTTCTTCCGAGCCAGAGGCTGACGAAGAACCAGATGGCGGCCAGAGGCGCGGCGACGAAAGAGATGCCGACCATGCTCAGCCCGAGCCAGCCCATGGCGGGAGCAGACCATGCGCCGATCTGGTCGCCCGCGCGATAGATGAAGGTGTCGATGAAGCTCTTGGCCTTGTACTTATCCTCGCGGCTCACGACCGTAAAGAGGACTTCGCGCGCGGGCCGCGCGATGGCGAAGTTACCGGCACGGCGCAAGGTCAGAAAGACGACGAGCAGCGTGAGGGTGGGGAAGATGCCCATGCCCGTGAAGCCTATGACGCTCATGGCCGGCAGGAGCGCCAGCGTAATGCCGACGCCCAACCGCTTGAGAAGCCTGCCCGTCACGAAAGCCTGCACAATGATGGTCAGGACGTTAACCAATAAGTCTATCTGCGCGAAGAAGGCCGTGCGCGCCGAGCGGTCTGCGAAAGCCGTGGCGGCGATGCCCGCCTGCTGAAAGTAGAGGAGCGTAGAGGTGATGGCATAGAGCAGCATGTAGGCACAGATGCCCAGCAGATAGGGCGAGCGCAGGTCGTGTATGATGCCCGACCAGATGCCGCCTCCTATCGGCGCTTCCGCCACGGCCTCGGCGCGCCGCAGTGAATCGCGCGAGCCCTCGAAGCCGGTCGGAAACAGCCGCACGCACTGCGCGCTCAACTCCAGGAGGACGGCTGAGAACAGGAGCAGATAAACAGCCCCGACTCTCTGAACAAGCGTGGCCGTGATCGCGGCCCCGGCGATCCCGCCGAGCGTTCCGCCGACGCTGATAAATCCGAACAGCCGCTTGCCCTGATCCGTGCTGAAGATGTCGGCCATGAAGGCCCAGAAGACGGAGATAACGAAGAGATTAAAGACGCTCGTCCAGATGAAGAAGGAGCGCCCGATCCAGATTTGATGGCCTGCGGGCAGCCACGCGAGCAGCGCGTAAAAGACGAGCAGGTTAATGATGAAGAAGCGGTAGGCGATGGGTATGAAGCGGCGGCGGGAAAACTTCGTTACCAGTGCGGCGAAGAGCGCATTGGCGACGA
This sequence comes from Pyrinomonadaceae bacterium, assembly GCA_036389675.1. Classification (GTDB taxonomy): domain Bacteria; phylum Acidobacteriota; class Blastocatellia; order Pyrinomonadales; family Pyrinomonadaceae; genus DASQYE01. The sequence continues at coordinate 9,188 of DASVWI010000021.1, read as the reverse complement.
GCATGGCGACGAGCGTTCCCGTAAACATCCACGGCAGATTCTCCACGCCCCCGGCCACGCCCATCTCGTCGCGTATGGGCCGGATGATGTAGTAGCTTGAGAGGATGAAGAAGTAGTAGACGAACCCGAGGACAAGCGCACGAACTTCGTCGGCTTTGACATCGACGGCCTTGCGCAGAAGCCGCGTCGGAATGTCCGGCCCGGCTTCTCCCTTTTGGCGACCCTGACCCGCTGTGTTCAAGAAGACCTCGAAAGCAAGGTTGAAGGCTGAAGGATGAAGGATGAAAGGAAAGCTCAACCTTCTTGAAAGCTTTTACTTCATCCTTCCGCCTTCATCCTTCATCCTTTAGTTTACGCTGCCGGTTTCTGGCGTGCGTGCCAGGCGGCGAGCACTTCCGTTTCGCGTTGTGGGGTAATGCCTGCCCCCATCTTGGCGCGTCGTTCGGCAGGCAGCGTCTTGTACCAGAGAAGCGTGTCGTGTGCGGTGTCGGCCAGCGGGCGAAATGTCAGTCCCTTACTGAGCGCGCGCTTGATGCTGATGCGTGCGAACCCGACCTCTTCGCCGCGCGGCGGAATCCAGACGGGCATGTCGCCCCACGGCCTGACCTTCTGTGCTTCCAGAAAATCGGCCTCAACCCATGTGAAGCGGGCGTCCGATGTCGTCACGGCCTTAATGCCGTAGAGCATCTCTGCCATCGTGAGCAGCGACGCCGGGCCTGTCGCGTTGTAGATGCCGGTCGCTTCCTGCTCGACCATACGTATGACCCATTCGGCCAGATCGCGTGCGTCGATAAACTGCACGGGGTCGGTCGGGTTGCCGGGAGCAAGGATTTCGCCGCCGCGATCAATCCGCACGGGCCAGTAGGTGAAACGGTCTGACGGGTCGCCGGGACCTACGATCAGACCGGGACGGATGATGAGCGCCTTGCCCGGAAACCATCTCTCGGCTTCCTGCTCGGAGAGCGCCTTGAGCGGCCCGTAGAGCCCGTAGTTGGAGGCGCGCAGAGTCTCCTGCGTCTCCTTCATAGGGTCTGTGCCCTCATACTTGTGAAGCGCGCCCGTCTCGTCCATCCCGGGCTTGCTCGTGTCCGCATAGACGGAGATCGTAGAGATGAAGGCGTAGCGATCAACGTTTCCCTTGAGCACCTGCGCGGCATCGCGCACCCACACGGGCAAAGTCGTCGGGACATCTATAGCCACATCCCACTTCTTACCCTTCAGCGCGTCGAGCTTGCCGTTGCGGTCGCCGATCAATTGCTCGACCTCTTTGGGCAGTTCGCCCGGATGCGTCTTGCCTCGATTGAAGACAGACACTTTGTGACCGCGCGCGAGCGCGTAGCGAACCTGATAAGGGCCTGTATAGCCCGTGCCGCCGAGTATCAATATGCGTAAGGGCTTCGTCGCGCGGCCCACAGCCGGAGTCGGCTCATCCGCCCTCTGTGTCTCGTGTGCGAGCAGGCGTGCGCCGGGCACAAGCCCGAAACTCATCGCTCCGCCCGCGGCGGCTGAAAGCTTTATGAAGTTTCTTCTGGTCGTGGACACTAATCACTCTCCCGATTAAGGCGGCACTGAACGAGGGCCGCGGGCTGTTTGGAATTTGAAGGAGCAGGATACGGACGCGCCTGATATTAAAGGGGGACGCGCGGCGCACTCATTCCATGGCTGACTGATGGGTTGCATACGTGCCACCCGCAGACATTGTTTCAGGCGCGGGGAAATTTTTTCGACGCGCCTTCGGCCATCGCCTGACCAGCTTGCTGGATACGAAATTATGGATGGACGACCGGCGGCAGTGACGCTTACGTCGCGCCTCGCGTTAATAGTAAGATCACGAAGCTGATCGTTCGTCTTTTCAAACTTCAGAGGAGAGGTAGACAATCAAATGAGTGACACGGAAAGCCTCGATGCCATTATCCCTGCGCTGTACGAAACAGTCTCCGGCCCGGCGGGCGAGGAGAGGGACACGCCGCGCATGCGAACCTTATTCATGCCCGGCGCGCATCTGGTCAGAACCATAATCGCGGACGACGGGACGCCGCGGGCACACATGATGGACGTTGAAGGCTACGCGCGCGATACAGCCGAATTCTTTCGCCAGAATAACTTCTATGAAGTAGAGATTGCGCGTCGGACAGACCTGTTCGGCAACATCGCTCAGGTCTTCAGCACCTACGAGGCGCGCCATGAGGCCGAGGGGCCGGCCTTCAAGCGCGGCATCAACAGCATCCAGCTATTCCACGACGGGAAGAGGTGGTGGGTCGTCAATATGCTTTGGGACAACGAGCGTGAGGACAACCCGCTGCCTGCCGAGTACCTGCCGTAAGACGGGCGTTTGAATCTGCGGCGCGACGACGGTTTGGCCGCCCCCGAACGCGAAATCCATCTCCCGGAAAGCCCATCACACGGCGGACGCCTGCCCCAAAGCGTCTGCCGCCTCATAAAGGCTTTGGAACATTTTCACGCCCGCGTTTGTCTAAACCCTTCAGATGCAGCCCACATTAAGGCGCTGTGGCTATCACTCTTCAGTTGTCGGCAGTTCAATCGTAGGCTCGACCCAAAGCGATGCGAGCTTTGCGAAGCTAATAGATTAAAGCATGGACAGGGATTTACACGGTCGGCAAGAGAAACGGACGCCCCGCATTAGCGACGCGTTGATTTTTCGCGCGAAGGCGACACTCCTGCAAATAAGGAGGGCGGCGGGAAATCTCTTCGACGCAGAGATCGAGCGATTTCCAAAGAACGCCGCGCTGGCGGGCAAAAGCCTCCTCGCAGAGTCGAAGACTCCGCTCTGGACGGAGACCGAGAAGGCCGAAAAGCATCTGGTTGCCGGTAAGGTTCACAACCTGCGGCTGGCGTTAAGCAATCTGAACGGCGTGGAAGTGCCCGCCAATCGCGTGTTCAGTTTCTGGAAACAGCTTGGGCGCGCGAGCCGCCGGAAAGGTTATGTGGCGGGGCGCGAGCTGCGCGAAGGGTGCATCATCGCCAGCGTCGGCGGCGGGCTGTGCCAGCTTTCCAATGCTCTTTACGACGCGGCCTTGCGCGCCGGCTTTCAGATCATCGAACGTCACGCGCATACGCAGGTCGTCGCCGGCTCGCTCGCCGAAGCGGGACGCGATGCGACCATATTCTGGAACTACGTTGACCTGCGCTTCAAGTCCGAGAAAGCCTTCCGTATTGAAGCGACGATGGATGCCGACTCGCTTATCGTGCGCCTCAGAGGTGAGACCGTGACGAGCGGTCGTCAGGGCAGCCGCCCGGTAAAGATAAGAAGCGCGGCTGGCGTCGGCGATGTGCGGAGTTGCGCGAGCTGCGGGGTAGCCGAATGCTTCAGGCACGTTGAACCCCTGAGGGCCACGGACAATTTCGGTCGCGGCGCTTATCTGGTTGACGAATACTGGCCGGAATTTGATCGCTACATCGCCGCCAGACGCAATGACCGAGACCTGCTCTGCCTGCCGCTCGATGGGAAGGTTTTCGGCAAAGCTAATTACGCATGGACGACCGAGGGTTTCGGTACTGTCAAACAGAGCAGGCTGCTGACAGCGCTCAGGTCATACCGTTCGAGAAGGCTTGCCGCGCAGGGAGCAGCCAGACAAAGGGCCTTGCTCGACTCGTCTGAAAAGCTGGCCCAACGCTACGCCTCTCTGCTGCCATATGACGTGAGGCACGTCACGCTGATGCAAAACCTCCTGCCATACCTGTGGCGCGAGGGCCACCTTGGAGGCAGAACCTTTGACGTGCTGATGACGGCCCTGCCGCTCGCTCAATTGCACGAAAGATTGGACAGAGCCTGCGCGCTCAATCCGGAGAGTAAGACGCTGGCGGATTTCCGCGCGGACGATTGGCTGCTTGAAGCCGAGAGCGAAGCCCTCATGCACGCGCGCCGTATAGTGACTCCTCACACGGAGATTGCCGCGCTCTATCCGGACAGGGCCATGCTGCTTGATTGGGCCGTGCCGCCGCCCGAATGTCTGGGCACGAGCGTCGCCGACCGCGCGCCGAAACTAGTGTTCCCCGGGCCTACGGTCGGCAGAAAAGGAGCTTACGAATTGCGGGCGGCGCTTGCGGGAACGGATATTCGACTGACGATCATGGGCGCTCAACTGGAAGGCGAGGACTTCTGGGCGGGCTTAGAGGTCGAGCGGCAGCCGTGCGACCGAGACTGGCTTGAGAGCGCAACCGCCGTCGTCCTTCCGGCGTTCGTCGAGCACAAACCACGAAGGCTTCTTCAGGCCGTCGCACGCGGAGTGCCCGTCATCGCTTCAACGGCCTGCGGGCTGGAACACGTCCCGGGAGTAATCAGCATCAGGCCGGGAGATGTTGAATCCTTACGCGTGGAGATCGAAAAGGTCATCGCCCGCTCGCCTGAAAAAATATCAACCCCACCTCTCTGCCTTGCTCAGGCCTGATGAGATAAGCATATTGAGATTTGGATATGGTCAGTACCGCCCAAGGTCTCGGGCGGCTTCCGTCAACGTGACGAACCCCGTAGACCTTAGGCGTTACTGACTAGTCAATGTTCATACAAACCTTCGCAGACCGCTCTAGAAGTCGAATCTGAGAGCCAGTTGAATAACCCTCGGATTGCTGCTGAAGACCAGATCGGGCCGGTTGAACTCGGCGCGCCCGACCGTGTTCAAGTTCGACACGGTCGTCGTCAATAGCGGCGCGATGTCGTTGACAGAGCCCGATACGTATTGCGGGTGGTTGAAGAGATTGAAGAAATCCGCGCGCAATTGAATCCTGCGGCGCTCTCCGAGAGGGAAGCTCTTGAAGATGGAGAAGTCCACGTTGTTGATGCCGGGCAGCTGGAGCGTGTTGCGAGCGGAGTTAGAGATTGCTCCCGGCCCAGCCTGTATGTACTCGGCATTCGGATTGACGGCCAGATAGCCTACCGTCCTTGAAGCCATAGACTGAGCGCATGTGCCGTCAGGGTTGAAGGCCGTGCAGGTCGCCAGCAGCGCGACGACCCTGCTCGCAGTGTTTCTCGTGCCCGAAGGATTCCTGATCGTACGGTCGCCGTAGGCGTCGGCGTTGAGATTTGCGTCCGTGCCGCTCAAGACCGTGGCCCGCTCGCCTGATTCCAGCGTCCACGTTCCCGAGAAGCTAAGGCCGCCGAAGATGAAGCTGGTAAGTGTGCCGTCGTTGTCTCTAAAGAACGGCAGCTCGTAGATGGCCGAGAGGACGAATCGATGGCGGCGATCAAGCGCAGAGTCTGCGCGCTCACGCCGCAGGTCTTGAAACTCTTCGACGCGACGCGGGCCGAGGGTTGTCGAGAAGCCCTCGCCAATGGAGTCGTCTATCAGATGGCTCCAGGTGTATGCCGCGCTCAGCTCGAAGCCCTGTTTGAAACGGCGTATGAGCTGCGCCGATGCGCCGTGATAGGACGAGTTGCCGTTCGCCGGAAAGGCGTTCAAGCTCGCGCCGTTGAATCCTGCGGCGTCGAACAGAGGCTCGTAATTAGAGCGGGCGTTGATGTCGGCGAGCGTCAGTTGCGCGCGCAGCGCATCAATCTGCGATTGCGCCGGCGCGCTGAAGAAAGTCGGCAGACCCGTGCGCCCTGCGACGCCGACCCGGCCAATGCGGTTGATGCGATTGTGCGTGAGCAGGTGAACCCCTCGCGTGCCCAGATAACGGACTTCCAGTGACCAGTCTGAGAGAATCTGTCGCTGAAGGCCGAGCGACCACGCGATTGAATACGGAACCTGCTGATCGGGGATGAAAGATGACGTGGCCCGTCGCACGGCAGCCGCATCGTCGCCGTTCGGAAGCCCAGCGTTCGGGAGCGCTCCGCCCGCGAAGAAGCCGGGTGTCCGCTCGACGAGGCTCTCGATGCTCAGGCTTTGTCCGAGCTGCGGCGGCCTTGCAGATGCGTAGAGCTGGTCGGAGATAAAGTCGTAGCCGATACCGAATCCTGCGCGAATCACGCTCTGGCCGTCGCCGCCGAAGATGCGGCGCAGCCGCCCCTGCTTAAAGTTGGGCGAATAGGCCAGCCCGAGCTTTGGCCCGAAGTTCCACTTCTGTGTTTCCGGCTCATTGAAGCTGATGAGGCCGGGAACTGAAGAGATGGAGTTCAATGCTTGCTGTTTCGCCCCGAGGGGAAGCTGCTGGTAGGAGTAGCCGAGGCCGAGGTTCAAGGTCAGGTTTCGTCTGGCCTGCCAGTCATCCTGAACAAACGCGTAGAGGGTATTCCGGTTGCCGTAATAGGTCGCGCCGCTTGTGCTGCGCTCGCCCGCCAGATCTGGGCTGAGGTCGCGAAGGAAAAGGTCGGCTGAGGAGTATTGATAGTCGCCGCGCTCAACGGGGAAGAATCTTTGCGGCGAGATGATGTGACGAAAATCACCGCCGAATTTCAGAGTGTGCTTGCCGCGCACGTAAGAGATGTTATCCATCACCTGATAGATATTCTCTGTGAAGAACTGTGGAGCATTCGGGTTTGGGCCAATGGTCAGGCCCAGATCAGCGAGCCCTATATTGGGAAAGTCGTCGAGACCGGGGAAGACGACGCTCGGCGCGGGAGTGCTCTGCTCCGAGCGGCGATAGGACAGCCGCAGCTCGTTGACCAGCGTGGGCGAGAAAGTCCGGGTCAGCTTGTAAGAAAAGAGCCGCTGCTTGTCATGCCCCAGGGCATGGAAGGCTGGCAGGTCGGCCCGCGTATCCACCGCCGCGTTGTTGGTCAGATCAAAGCGCCAGCTATGCGACGTGTTGGCGTTCTGGTTGAAGTCCAGATTGGCGATGAAGTTGTTCTGCTTCAGAAAACTCGGAGCGGCGAAGGTCACGTTGCCGATGGGCACGGCCACGCCATTGACGTTGATCGTCCCGGCATCATTGAAAGGCGCGACCGGCGTATAGCGATTAAAGATTGAGAGGTTCGCGGGTGATAATCCGGCGACGGAGTTGATACCGGCAAGCCCCTGCGCCGTCGGTGCAGTGATGCCGCCGTGCGATGCCGATGACCCCTGCTGCAATCTCTCGTAGGCGGCGTAGAAGAAGAGCCTGTCTTTGCCGCTATAGAAGGGGCGTGGGCCAAGACCAAAGGCCGGCAGGTAAAGAGGCCCGCCGAGGTTCGCACCGCCACGGAAGAAGTCGGCGCGCGGCATGAACGTTCGGCCCGCCGAAGGCGTTTGATCGCGCACTACGCCCGCCGCCTTCTGCTGAGTATCGAGGGCGTTCAGGTAGCGGTTGCGGAGGAAGCCGTAGAGCGAGCCGTGGAATTCGTTCGAGCCGCTCTTTGTGACGGTCAGAAACTGCCCGCCCGTGCCTCTGCCGAACTCCGCCGAGAACTGATTCTGCACCAGGGAAAATTCCGCCACGTTCTCCGGCGAGACGTAGAGCTGTGGGCCAATCGCAGCCCCGTCATTGTTGTCCACGCCGTCAAGCACGAAGTTGTTGTTGCGCGAGCGCTGGCCGCCGACGGAGCCGCCCGAGCCGGCGACGTTCGGAGCAAGCAGCGCGAGGTTGTTGATCCCGCCGCCCGTTGCTCCGCCGACGTTGGTTTGGGCCAGCTCGCCGACCTGCCGCACGGTGAAGCTGGTTGAAAGCTGTGCGGAGGTACTCTCAAGGATGTTACCGCCGCCCGAGGTGACGGTGACGTACGCGGACACGCCGCTGTTGGCGAAGGACGTGTCGACCGAGTTTGTCACGGCGGTGGTGGTCGAGACGGCGTTGACGAAACCGCCCGCCGCCGCGGCGCTCGCTGGCGTCTCTACCGGAACATCCACGCGCGCGGGCTCGGTCGTGTCTGTGACGATTCTATCCTCTACGGCGACGAAGGAAGTGAATTGGGTCATCAATCTGTATTGCAGGCCGAGCTGTGTGATGGCTTCACGCACCGCTGCGCTCATGGGGCTCATGTATGCCTCGTAACGCGTCTGACCCATCAGATCGTCAACGCGACGACGTGCCCAGAGCGTCGCCAGCACGTCATGCTCCGGCGCGACCTCAGGCAGCTCGACGGGAATCTCGCGCAAAATATCCCGGCCACTCATCCTGCCTTTGAGGATAATCCTGCCGTGCCCACTCGCAGCGTAGCGACCAGAAAGAATCACTGGCTTGGCGCTGAAAAGATCGGGAATGCGCTGCGGGTAAACCTCAGAGATCGGGAGACCTCCCCAGTCAACCGTGATGTCTGTTAGCAGAGGAGAGCGGACGCGCTCGAAGAAGCGGCGCGCAGCCGCCGAGCCGTCGCCACCTTCGGTCACGTACTCGACCTCTCCACGGCCATGCTCCGCCATCTTATCCAGCAGGAAACGGTTGGGCGCGTCTCCGAAGCCCATCGCGAAGACGCGCGCGTTCGCGTGCTTCTGCACTTCGGCAATAATCTCCATATCATTGCCGACCTGCCCGTCCGTCATAAAGCAGGCGATTCGGAGATGGCCCGCGGCGTCCGACGGCGCGAGCGCGGCGACGATGGCCTTCATCATCTCCGTGCCGCCGTCGCCGTTCTGGCTTGAGAGAAACTTCTGCGCCTTGCGTAAGTTTTCAGGGGTTGCCGGAACGGGCTGGTCAAACAGTATTTCAGTATCGCCGGAGAAGGTGATGAGATTGAAGGTGTCCTGCGGGTTGAGATGCAAGAGGGCGAGCTTCATCGTCTCCTTAGCTTTCTCAATCGGAAAGCCCTGCATAGAGCCGGAGGTGTCCAGAACGAAGACCAGTTCCTTCGGCGTCACGTCTTCGACCGTCACGCGATCAGGCGGCTGTAGGATGAGCGTGAAGAATCCATCCTTTCCCCTCCGGTGTGTCAGCACGGCGTCTTCAATGCGGCTGCCCGCGACCTCGTATTTGAGAATGAAATCCTTATTGGGAATGGTCGCCTTCTCTTTGAGGCGCACAATCAGGCGGCGTTGATCCAGATTCTGCACCTCCGTCTCGTGCGTCAGAGATTTGAGGCTGTCGACGGGCACGCCCGCATCGAGGACTATCTCGATTGAAATGTCATGTCCCGCGCGCATGCCCTTCGGCATCGCAGGGGGCGTGATGCGCGCGGCGTCATTCACACCGGCAGCCGCCGCGCCCTGATCGCTCTGCGCTTCAGAGGGGCTCGCCGTGCCCGGAATATAGCGAGGGCCGACGACCATCGGGAACGAGAACTCGTAAGAGCCGTCCTCATACTTCAACGTCTCGACGTAGCTGAGCGTGATGGTGACCTTCTCGCCGGGCATGATGTTGGCGACCGATTGCGTGAAGAT
>DASVWI010000020.1:0-353816 GCA_036389675.1 Pyrinomonadaceae bacterium | reverse complement strand
GTCAGGAAACCCAGCCTCAGATGTCTGGATGCAGAGAGATAGTCCCGGTAGTGCTTCATTTCTTCAACTCCTTTGTGAGAAGGGCGCTATCGATAGAGCAGAGAGCCAAAGTTGAGTATCAGATTAACAGGAGCAGGACGCAATAAGCAGTGAGGCTCTTGCTAACAGAAAGTTGTCGGGCAAGCTGACTCTGGGCTTATTAAGCAGGGCTGTCAAGTAATCCGGGCGGTCGGGTTGACCGTTTACCAGAGGATTCGACTATCCTTCGAGGCTCGGAATGTTGAGCCTCCGTGCTGCCGGGCGTGCGGTCGGAATGGCCCTCTTTCGCGGGCTATCACTATCACAGTTCCGAATCGTCCCGGAAATTATTAGTGATGGGGCATTGCCCCTGCCGGGGACGCTCAAGGTCGCAGCAAACGTCTGCGGCAGGGGCAAGGCGAGTTGCGCTCAGACTGTCCCGGCAACCTGGATGGCCGCCGCCGGCTCGGGTATCGAGTACCAGACCTGGTTCGCGCCCGACCACCACATGATGACGTTGCCGCCCTCGCGCGGTTCGGTGCTGATGAGCCAGACCGTGCCGTCCGGGCCGACGTTGATCTCCTGCCCGAAGTCCACGCCGGGAGGTGACAGTAAAACGCCGCCTCCCTGCGGGTAAATAAGCCAGACTTCGCCCTTGCTGTTGACCGTGTAGAGTTCGCCGCCCTTGCCGACGGCGACACTTATGGCGGCGGCGGGCGCGGCTAAGGGCGTCCACTGTTTAGTGCTTGAATTATAGCTTTGCAGGACGTTGCCGCCCTCGCGCGCCTCATTGCTGACGACCCAGATCGAGCCGTCCAGCCCGGCCGCGATGTCGTAGGCGAAGGCCACTCCCGGCGGCGACGCCAGGAAGCCGCCGCCCTGCGGTTGCAGCGCCCAGACTTCACCCGACGCATTGACCGTCCAGACGAGGCCGTTCGGAGCGATGGAAATCTTGGTGGCCGCGGCCGGGGCGGCCATCGGCAGCCAATCATCTTCCGCCGCGGGACGGACCATAATGACATTGCCGCCGGGGCGCGGCTTGGTGCTGATAATCCAGGCGTCGGCGACCACCGGGCCGACCGCGATATCGTAAGCGAAGTACTGGCCCTTGGGTGACATCAAACTACCGCCGCCCTTCTGGGATACAGTCCAAACTTCTCCTTTCGTATTAACAGTCCAGCAGAAAGGTTCTGTGCTCATTAAGGTCTCCTTAAATAGCGAATCGAAAAGCTCAAACCTTCCTACGTTAAATCGGGAAGCGTGTCAATCTTTCGCCCGAATGGTCCAGTCCTGAGAGTGCGCGCCGCCTCGCGCCTCGCTCCTCGCCGAAGACTAACTGTCGCTCCGCGAGGGCTCGGCAGTCGCAGAGTCTTCCCCGGATGATGCTAAACTTACGATTGACGAGTAAGGGGAAGAGGCGCTCACAGCATCTCTGCCGTCCCGCGCGCAAGCAGCTCTCTAAACTCTTGGAAGGAGGCTTGAACGGATGAGCCCGTCGGCCCCGAAGTGGATACCGCGTCTGCAATGGTTTTTCGTCTTCTCGCTTCTCTTCGGCGGCTACTACCTGCTCTTTAAAGAGGCGGTGACGGAGGCCCAGACCATCTTTCGCTGGACGCTGGTGGTCGTCGGCGTGGTCGGCTCCATTGCGCTCCGGTTTATCGAGCGAAAGCTGAAGAAGGATTAGCCGCCAGCCCCGTTTGAAGGGAACGAAGCAGCGGCTTTGAGCTGACGCCGCGCAGGGTGACGCCGGAGCGGCCCTAAGCCAAACCCTTTTGTTCAAAAAAAAAGGCGGCTCTGATTTCTCCATCAGGCCCGCCGCTGCGCTCATCCGCTCTATCCTTTGTTGTATCACATAGAAATAACTAATCGCCGCGCTTCTCCGCAAAATATTTCCCGGCCGCGAAAAAAAAGTTATGGCACGCGGAGTGCTGTATAGATGGTCGGCAAGCACGGAAGAAAGTCAACCGTGACACACCGCCAACACCCCTCTGAGCGCCGCCTGCCGCTGCGCCAGCCACCCGCCGAGCATCCCTACAGTTTAACTTACCGAAATGCGAGCCCGACCAGCAATGGCCGGGCTCTCCCACGTTTAAGCCGCGCCGCGGCGGGTTGTCCGGGGCTTTCGGCCCGATGCGGTCAGCGCCGCCCGCATCCCGTCCGGCCAGGCGAAGAAGCCATATGGGTGACAAAGAGTGGCACACGGGGGCTGCCATTTTCTGTTCGGGCGGGCGCTTAGGGCTCGCCGTTCGGCTCTCGCTGAAATTTTTTTTGAGCTGAAAAAGGGGAGGCGGGTTCTCTCTTTGAGCCGTGTGCGTGGCTCAGTCGAGCTTCAGCAATTTTCTCTCGGCGCTCTCGACGAGCCTGACGACATTCTCATCGCCGCCGGACTTCGCCGCCCGGAGAGCAGTCCATCCATTGTTCGCCATCGCCAGTACGTCGGCCCCGTTCGCCAGCAGCACTTTCACGACCAGGTAATGGCCTCTATTGGCCGCGAACATCAAGGCCGTATCGCCGTCCCTGTCAACGGCGTTCACGTCCGACCCCTCCTGAATGAGCGTGATGACCAGTTGGAGATTGCCTTCCGCGGCTGCCTTCATCAAGAGCGTGCGCCCTTCGATGTGCATGTTCAGCTCCGGCTTGGGTTTCTCCGTGTGCATAACTGATTACCTTGCTTCGGACAGCAGTATAGGGAGAACGCGGCCCCCGAACAACACCGCTCGGGGCGGGCATCGTCTTTAACCTGTATTGCGCAATCCGGCGGCGATGCCGTTGATGGTCGCGGCCAGCGCGTAATTCAAGTCCTCGCTCTCCTCACCGGCCCGCTTGCGGCGCAGGAGCGCAAGCTGAATCAAGCTCATCGGGTCAACGTAAGGGTTGCGCAGGCGAATCGAGCGTGCGAGCACGGGGTTGGTGCTGAGCAGCTCTTTGTGCCCGGTCAGCCGCAGAATCATCCGCCGCGTGCGCTCGAACTCTTCGACGATCATCCGGTAGACGCGCTCGCGCACGCCTTCGTCGCCGATTAGTGCCGCGTAGTGCCGCGCGATGTTCTGGTCGGCCTTCGCCATCCCGATCTCGACATTCCCGATGAGGTCTGAAAAGAAGGGGAACTCCGCGAACATCGTTTGCAGCAGCCGCTCATTTTCGGCCCGCCCGCCGGTGAAGCGTTCGAGCGCTGTCCCGACGCCGAACCAGCCGGGCAGGACGTGGCGGCTCTGCATCCAGCCGAAGACCCAGGGAATGGCGCGCAGGTCTGCGAGGCCGCGCGTGTTGCTGCGGCGCGACGGGCGCGAGCCGATGCGCGCGTGCTCCAATTCCTGGACGGGCGTGCCTTCATCGAAATAGATGAGGATGTCCGAGTTCTCCGCGATTCGCTCCCGGTAGAAAGCGAAAGCAGTCTGCGACATCTCTTCCATCGCGGCGTGCCAGGCGGCTTCGTCCGTGCGCCCGCTGCCTGGCCGCGCGAGGGCTTCGAGCGACGCGGCGACCGTCAGCTCCAGGTTACGCTCGGCCAGCACGGGGTCAGAGTATTTCCAGTTGAGCACCTCGCCCTGCTCGGTGATCTTGAGCGAGCCCGTGAAAGCCCCCGCGGGCTGGGCCACAATCGCGCGATGCGTGGGCCCGCCGCCGCGCCCGACCGTCCCGCCGCGCCCATGGAAAAGCTGCAATCTGACGTTGCATTCGTCCGCGACGGCGTGCAGCGCGCGATGCGCTTTGTAAATCTCCCAGGCGCTCGTCAGCATCCCGCCGTCCTTGTTCGAGTCCGAATAGCCGAGCATCACTTCCTGCCTGCGTCCCCATGAATCGAGCAGCGGAGCATAGCCGGGCGCGGACCAGAGAGTGCGGCAGACTTCGGGGCAGTTGCGCAAATCCTCGATTGACTCGAAGAGCGGGACGGGCACCAGGCCGGGGTCTCCGCCGTCGGCGGAAGCCTCCATCTGGATGCCGCTCAAACGCCCGAGCCAGATGACGGAGAGGATGTCCTGCGCTTTGCTCGCGCCGCTGATGACGTAGCTGCGAATCGCCTGCGGTGGAAACTCGCGCTTGAGCTGGGCCACCATGCGCAGGGTTTCAAGGAGCTTGCGCGTCTCGTCCGAAGCAGACTCGGGCAGCGCCAGCGGACCGCCCGCTTCGACTTGAGCGCCCGCGGACAATTCGGCGACGGCCTGCGCATGGATGCGCGCGTGCTGCCGTATGTCCAGAGAGTGAAGATGAAATCCGAAGGTCCTGACCTGTCGCCGGAGCGGGTCGAGGAGTTGACGCGCGATGCGCTCGCCGTTGTTGGCGGACAGGCTCTGGCCCATCAAGCCGAGATCGGCGGCGAATTCCTGCGCGTCCCGGTAAGCGTCCCTGTGCGAAGGCTCGTCGCGCGTCAGGCGCAGGCGTTGCAGCGCATAATCCAGATAGCGACGATAAATCTCATCGCTCGCCCTGGTCTTATTCTCCGGGGAGACCGTGGGCATCCGCTCGGCGTATTGCCCGAGGGCCGCGAGCAGCTCGGGCTCGACCGTTGCCTGGCGCGCAGAGGGGCTCAGGCGCTCCATCAATTCGATTACAGCCGCGATGTAATGATCGAGGATGACATGCCGGGCCATCTCCAAAGCGTCGCGTGTGCAGTCGGGCGTCACGTTCGGATTGCCGTCGCGGTCGCCGCCGATCCATGAGCCGAAGCGCAGGAAATTCGGCAACTCGTCTGCGCCAAGCTCACATTCGTAAACCTGTCGAAAGGCGTCTGCAAACTCTTCGTAGAGCCTGGGCAAGGCTGCAATCAGGCAATCGGAATAGTAGTCTAAGCCCATCTTGATTTCGTCGCGGACAATCGGCGGGCGACGCCGCACTTCATCCGTTTGCCAGAGAGCCGTAATCTCGGCGGAGATGGCGGCTTCGAGCCTGGCGGCGTCGGCGTCCGTCAAAGGCAGGCGTTCGAGGCGTTCCAGGTTCTCCGCGATGCGCCGCCGCTTGAAGAGGACTGTGCGCCGCGCGACCTCCGTCGGGTGGGCCGTGAAGACCGGGACGACTTCGATCCGGCCCAACCAACTGAGCGCCGTCTGCATCGTCATGCCAGCCTCGCGCATCCGTCGCAGCGTCCCGCGGATAGAGCCAGGCTGCGGCGGCCTCTCCGGCGCGAGCAGCGCGGCGCGGCGGCGGCGCTTGCGATGATTGGTCTCGGCCAGGTTGGCCAGCTCAAAGTAGATGGCGAAGGCCTTCGTCATCCGGTATGCTTCGACCAGCTCCAGCCGGTCCACTATCTCGGCCGCCCGTCTCATCAATTCATGCGCCGGTGCGCCGCCGCCGTCCTGCCGTGAGTCAACCGCCGCCTCCCTGTATTCGATTGCGAGGAGCCTGAGTTCTTCGACCGAATCGAATAATGATTGCCCGGCCTGCTCTTTGAGCACTGTGCCGAGCAGGAGACCAAGCGAGCGCACGTCGCGATGCAGCGGCGCTTCCTTCACTTCCGGCTCATCGCTCATCAGCTCGACGAGCCTTTCGGCTTGAGCAGCTGCGCGCCACAATGGGCTCGGTTCAGAGACTGGCGGGCTGTTTTTCATTGATGGATTCTCACACGCGCGGTCGCGCAGGGCAAACTCATACCAGCTCCGCCAGCTCCGCCCAGCGTTCCATGTCGCGGGCCAACTGTTGCGTCAGGCGCTCCCGCTCCGTGTAGAGCCGGTGGACGGCGTCAGCGTCGCTTGAGCTGGCGGATAACTCCGCTTCTATCTCGGCCAGTCGCCGCTCGTCCGCGCCGATGCGGCCCTCCATCTCTTCCAGCTCACGGCGCTCCTTGAAGGTCAGCTTGCGCTTCGCAGCCGGGGCCGCGGCTCTCTGGTCTTTCGCCGCCCGTCCGGCTGGCGCGGGCTGGCTCCGGGCTTCGCCCCGCTCCTCCTCGCGGCGCGCTTCCAGAAAGGCGGAATAGTTGCCGGGATACTGTCGCAGGCGGCCCCCGCCCTCGAAACGGAAGATGTGCTCGACCGTGCGGTCGAGAAAATAACGGTCGTGGCTGACGGCGATCAGGCAGCCGCCGAAGCCGTCCAGGTAGTCTTCCAGCGTGACCAGGGTTTGAATGTCCAGGTCATTGGTCGGCTCGTCGAGCAGCAGGACGTTGGGCGCGCCCATCAGGACACGCAGCAGGTAGAGCCGCCTGCGCTCGCCCCCGGAGAGCTTCTCAATCGGCGCATACTGCATCGCGCCCGTGAACAGAAACTTTTCGAGCATCTGTCCCGCGGTGATAAATGTTCCGTCGGCCGTTTCGATTCGTTCGGCCACCTCGCGGATATAATCTATCACCCGCTGCTGCTCGTCGAGCGCGCGGTTCTCCTGATCGTAATAGCCGAAGCGGACCGTCTGGCCCACCTCCAGAGCGCCGCCGTCGGGCGCGACCCGTCCCGTAATGATTTCGAGCAGCGTCGTCTTGCCCGCACCGTTCGGGCCGATGATGCCGATCCTGTCGCCGGGCTTCATCGTGTAGCTGAAGTCTGCGATCAAAGCCTCTCCGTCGTATGACTTAGTGATGCCGCGCAGCTCCAATATCTTCTTGCCGATGCGGCTTGAGCCGAGCGAGATGTCAAGCTCGGCCCTGGCCGTCTCGCGCGGTTGCGCCATCAGGCTCTCGGCGCGGTCAATGCGTGCCTTGGACTTACGCGTGCGCGCCTTCGCCCCGCGCCTGAGCCACGCCAGCTCGCGCCGGATCAACATCTCACGCTTCTGCCCCTCGACGGCGCGCGCCAGCTCCTGCTCCTCCTTCTTTTCCAGATAGTATGCGTAGTTCCCGTCGAACGCCTGCACCGTGCTGCGATCGATCTCAAGGATTCTATTGGTCACGCGGTCCAGGAAATAACGGTCGTGTGTGACGAGCAGGAGCGCGCCGCTGTAACGGTTCAGATACTCTTCGAGCCAGCCGATCGTCTCGGCGTCGAGATGGTTGGTCGGCTCGTCCAGGATAAGCAGGCGAGGGTTTGCGATGAGCGCATGAGCGAGCGCGACGCGCTTTCGCTGCCCGCCGGAGAGAGTGCCCATCCGTGCGCCGGTCTCCGCGATGCCCAGCTTGCCGAGGACCGTCCGCGCGTTGGTCTCCAACTCCCATGCGCCCGACGCCTCCAAGCTCTGGGCCAATTCCGAGACGCGATTTAACAGGCTCTGCTCTGCCGGATCGCTCGCCGCCAGGTCCTGGCAAGCGCGTTCGTAATCGAGCAACAGCCTCATCCGGGCATCGCTGGCAGCGAAGACCGCGTCAAGCACCGTCTCTTCCGGCTTATACGGCGCGTTCTGCGGCAGGTAGCCGATGGACACGCCCTCCGCGAAAACCAGGCGGCCCGTGTCGGGCCTCTCTTCGCCCGCCACGAGGCGCAGAAAAGTGGTCTTGCCGGAGCCGTTGAGCCCGACCACGCCGATACGGTCGCTGGAATCCAGTCCCAGACTGACGTTCTCGAAGAGCGGCCTGATGCCGTAGTTCTTACTGATGCCCTCGATGGATAAAATATGCATGCCTGGTACGAAATGGCCGAGCCGTCTTCAACACCCCCGCTCGGCGCTTTGAGCCCGCCGTCCCTCAAAATCCAACGCCAAGCTCTCACCTTCGAGTTTCAGAAAACCCGTTCCCGCGGGCCCGTCCCCACACGCCGGAGCCAGGCCATCTACACACGCTCTCCTGCCTCCGGCCTTCCAGCCTTTCGGGCCGCATTATACCTTGAATAGGCAGACGAAAGGGCACACGCATCAAGCGCGTTCCAGAGAATGTTACCGTCTTCGGCGCAGCGCGTGAGTCGAAGATTCCAGAAGCTGCCATTCGCTGTCAGACGCGACGTTCAAGGCTGAGTATCGTCGTCAATATCATCTGCTCTTAGAGCGGGCTAAAGGACTAGCGCAGCGTGCCGCTGCTGCCGCCATGGCTGAAGTCATCGAAATCATGCAGCACGGCGACAACGAGTTCGCGCGCTTAGCTGTTGCGAAAGTTGTTCTCGAATTTGCAAGAGAGACAGACATTGAACAGCGCGTTGCTGAAATTGAAGAGATACTTGGCGACTCAGCAGCGCCTTCGCCTCCACCTACGACTGCTAAACAATTAAGGAGCGTCAGCTAACGGCAAAATATCAATAGCGAGACTAGAAGAACTGAAGCAACGAGCGCGTGAGCGTTCACTAGAAGCGAGGTGTGGCAATATCTCGAAATCGAAGAAGGGAAGCCACTGACAGACGAGCAACGCGAAATCTTGAAACATGATCTTGAGAGCGCAGGCAACGGCTCAGGCTATCGCTACACGCTCATTGCGAAGCAAGTCTCGCCGGTCTGTAGCGCCGGAAGACTTGAACGCAGCGCTAGACGAACTCAACGAGCTAGACGTGCTGGATTCGATTGACCTATTTGAAGATGACAAGATTCAATGAGCACGTACTATATGTCTGATTGGGACTTAGTTGGTATAGGCTTAGAAAGAGTCCACAAATCAGCTAACAGAAAATGCTGGAAGTCATTTATCTGTTCTTTCAATAGTTTGTTCACCGTCATGTCCGGTCTAGGGTCAATGTAATAAACGCCGTCTAGCTTACTAAGCACTAGCGAGTAGCATAAGAAGTGATTCGTTTTGAAAGTCGAAGCGATACCAAAGATGCTCTTGCCTCTAACGGCTCTCTGTACGTCATGCAGAAAAACGGCTACAACGGGAATATCTCGTCCAAGAAGCTTTGTGAGCAGATACTTGTCAAGAAAGATTTTATCTATCCTATCTTTGCTTGTTGTCTTCACTGAGCCGACAATCTCCATTGGATGAATAGTCTTCGTTTCGGAAACGAGCACGGCCTTGTTACGAGAGAAAACAACGTCAAGCTCATAAGGCATTGCATAGCCCGGATGCTCTGGAACGGGAACGCTGATTGTGCGCGGTTCGCATTCTAAACCTACTTCTAGGATGATGAACTTTATCAAACGCTCGAAGAGTTGGCCGATGCGCTTCCGCGCTTGATTCGAGTCTCTAAATGAGTTGCCGATACATCCTATCGCCTGTTGTGTTGTATAGATAACCTTATTGATTTCATTCGATTCTAAATATGCCTTGGCGCTCTTGCGGTTACTCGTCTTTTCTTGAAACTTCTTCAAGTCTGCTAAGAACTCTACAAATCTATCAAACGCTTCGATAAAGATGAGCGCTGATTCGATAAATAAATTGCTATTGAGCGGTCGTGTGATTTTGTTTGCGTGCTCAGCGGTGTATTGATAAAAGATGTAGTTGTATGGAGGAGTAGGAGAAACGATGCGCGTAAGTTTAGCATCAGCCAGAAAAGACAAAAACGCGGCGCCAATTCTCCGATAGTGCTCAAGCTCGGTGAAGCCAGCTTTGTCTTGCACGCTCGCTTGTAAGTCTGCGACCTTCGGAGCGTCAGCGAATAGATTTTCTTCGTTCGGCATTTGTCTTATCGTATTGAATCCATTTCTCTATAGGCCAATCTTCTACAAGCTCAATACGACGCGCAGCCCATTCGCAATACTCTAAGCTCTTATCACAGCCTTTCCATTTGCGCTTTAGTTGCTCTGCGACTACTACAGTTGTGCCGGAGCCTAAGAATGGGTCAACGACTAAGTCCCCGATGTTAGATGACGCGAGCACGAATTGTCTTAATAATTCTTCGGGCTTCTGCGTTGGGTGCGGAGTCTTTTCGTGCATCCCATTGCATGTAGTCGGAATTTCAAGCACATCCTTGGGCTTAGCGCCTTTTGGGTGTGGCTGCCAGATATGATTCTTCTTACCGTTGCTGCCTTTACCGTACAAACTCGTCACAGCCTGTGGATGCTCTGGATATTTCAGTGTGTGTTCACCGTAAGGTATTCGAACGTCGTCAACATTGAAAGTGAAATCTTTGCTTTTTCTAAGGTGCAAGATGCTTTCATGCGAGCGTCCCCAATCAGTTCCAAGATTCGCTTTGTTCTTATAGTGCCATATTATCCATCGGCAACCGCGAAAGAAGCGCTGTGCGGGAAGCTTCAAATCAGCGAGTATTTCAGAAAAGCCACAGACGTAGAGCGTGCCTGTCGGCTTCAACACTCGCGCGGCTTGTTCAATCCACAGCATTGACCAGTCAACATACTTTTGCTGAGATTCAAAAGTATCCCACTCCGCTTTCTTGATATTGTAAGGTGGGTCAGCGAAAATTAAGTCCACTGATTCTGCTTCAATAGAGTGAAGCCATTGAACGGCATCGCCAACCGAAAGCTCACCGTTAGGATGCGCGTAGCATCGCACAAGCTGGTGTGGGTCAAGTGTAGATGCGTCGAACTTCGCTAGAGTCCCTCTCGCTTCCGGCTCATCGAGCAAACTAATGCCCTCTTTGTTGCGTGAGAACTTTACCGACATATTGATTCTAAGAATCTTCTCTCTTTGTGAACTGAAGTCTTGGCAACTGTGTGGAAACTTAGACCAAAGTGACTTGCTAAAGCAAGCAATAATCGAATCTTCATTACTGCTCTAAGCAAGCTAAATTCACTTATTAGAGACGCTGAGCGCGTTTTTCGAGTCGCAGACGACTCTCAGCATAGCTCTTTTGTTCTGAGCGAAAATGACTCTGGCTCAAATTGAAAGAGTTAACGGAAGAGTCATTCTACAGAAACAGCTACTCATTACTTTCTAAAGAGTAGCTGTAGCTTATTGCATTTGTTCAAGATATTTGATGAGCCGAGCAGGACTCGAACCTGCGACCCACTGGTTAAAAGCCAGTTGCTCTACCGACTGAGCTATCGGCCCGTGCTGAAGGACTGGGAAGTATCCAGCCGGTTCGTTGGCCAGACCCTGGAACGGCCGGTCAATGCTGACTGCTGGAGTTCAGAGAATATAGCACAAGAGTTGAGAGCGGCAAATTGGTCGGCGGCGCTTTCCTTTTGGCGCGGCTTCGTTCTCCCTGGCCAGGCTTCAGACTGCGAGCCAGTCGGCGAGAGCCGAGCCCCGGCAAATGATGGTTTGACTGCGCTCCGGCCCGGTCGAGACCAGACCTATCTCGACTCCGATTTCACGCGCGAGAAAATCTATGTATTGACGGGCAGGGGCGGGCAGCGCCTCCAGCTCCGTGATGCCTTCGGTGGAAGTCTGCCAGCCGGGCAGCGTCGCATAGACGGGCTCGATGCGGCGCAGGTCCTGGGAGACGGACGGGAATGACTCCAGCTCGCGCCCGTCCAGGCGGTAGCCCGTGCAGACCTTAATCTGGTCCAGCGCGTCGAGCACGTCCAGCTTGGTCAGCGCGACCGACGTGAAGCCGTTGATCTCCGCGGCGTAGCGCGTGGCGAAGGCGTCGAACCAGCCGCAGCGACGCGGGCGGCGCGTGACTGCGCCGTACTCGCGCCCGCGCTCGCGGATGAGTTGGCCCAGCTCATCCTCGCCTTCGAGCATCTCTGTCGGGAAGGGGCCTTCGCCGACGCGCGTCGTGTAGGTGCGGACGATGCCGAGCACGCCCGTGATGCGCTGCGGGGCCAGGCCCGTGCCGATTGAAGCGCCGCCCGCAGTCGTGCTCGATGAAGTGACGAAGGGATAAGTGCCGTGGTCCACGTCGAGCAGTGTGGCCTGCGCGCCTTCAATCAGAATCGAGCGATTCTCGCGCGCCGCGCGGTTCATGAAGTAGGTCGTATCGGTGATGAAGGGTTCAAGGCGCTCTGCGAGGCGCGAAATCTCGTCGAAAATCTGGTCTGCGTCGAGCGCCTGGCCGCCGTAAGCGACGATGATCCGGTTGGCGTCTTCCAGGTTGCGCTCGATGCGCGAGCGCAGGACTTCCGGCACGAGCGCATCCGCCACGCGAATGCCGCGTCGTCCGGCCTTGTCTTCGTAAGCTGGGCCGATGCCGCGCAACGTCGTCCCGACGCGCTCGTTGCCGAGCCGCTCTTCGCTCGTGTGATCGAGCGCACGATGGTAGGGGAGTATCAGGTGGGCGCGAGAGCTGACGAGGACGCGCTCCGGCGTGACGGGCACGCCCTGCTCGGCGAGCTGGTCGGCCTCTTCAAAAAAGGCTTTCGGGTCAATCACCATCCCGTTGCCGAGGACGCAGGTTTTATCCGGATGGACGACGCCCGAGGGCAGCAGCCGGAGGACGAAGGAGCGGTCGCCGACGTAGACGGAATGGCCCGCGTTGTGCCCGCCCTGATAGCGCGCCACGATCTCGAAGCGCTCGGCGAGCAGATCAACGATCTTGCCCTTGCCTTCATCCCCCCACTGTGCGCCGACGACGACGATAATCATAATTTTAGGGGGCAGGGGTCGGTGGCCGGAGTTAAAGCAAAGGCGGCTGATAACCGTCCTCTGACTCCCGGCCTAAGGCCCCGCCTTTCAGCTCGCTCTCTCTAATTTAATAGGCTTCTCAATGAAGTAGAAGCTACAGGTCCCGCGCACTTCTTCGAGGTCGCGTTTCTCGATGGGAAACAGGCGGCACTGGTTGGGGCGGTCTTCGTAGATGCCGCAGGTGGAAGAGCCGTCGTCGTGCTTCTTCAGGAAGGGGCACTTGAAGAGAATCTCGCAGCAAGCGCCGCAACGATTGCACTCGCCGCGACGCAGCGCCAGCGAGGCGACGACATCCTGCTTGCGAAAGTTTGCGCTGACGAAGCGGCGCAGCTTGCCCTGTGCCTGGCGGGCCCGGAATCTGGCGTCTTCTACTGCACGCGAGCGGCGCGCTGCCGCGAGGCGTTCTTCCAGCGGGTTGGTTCGCGTCGGCCGACGGTTACGCGATGGTTTCATAGTGTAGGTTTCAGTTGCCCGGAGCGTCCGTCCGAACGCTCGACGAGCCGCAGTGGCGGTAACTGCTCTTGCCTGATTTAACTACATCTTAAACGGCTCATTGGTCCCGGCAAAAAACAGAAGTGGCGCGGAGCAGGGTCTTTGAGAAAACCGCCCGCGCCACTCTCAAGCGCCGACCGCTCAGGCAGCCGCCGAGCTGACGTGCTTTTCAATCATCCGCGAGATGGCGTCTTTGCTGGTCGCCCCGACGACGCGCTCTTCCTCGCGGCCGCCTTTGAAGAGAATCAGCGTCGGGATGCCCTTGATCCCGTAGCGTTGGGACACAGACGGGTTCTCGTCCACGTTGAGCTTGACGACGCGGGCCGTCTCGGAGAACTTCTCGGCAACCGCCTCGACCGTCGGCGCGAGCATCCGGCACGGCGCACACCAGGCCGCCCAGAAGTCCACCAAGACGGGACGGTCCGATTGCAGCACGTCCTTCTCAAAAGAGCTGTCGCTCACTTCGTTAACATGTTCACTCATACTCTTATCTCCTTAGTTCTTGCTGGACGAAAGCGCTGCGAGCCGAACCCCCTCAGCGGCACGTCCAATGATTGCAGAAAACTGTGTCTCCAACACGACTTCGCCGTTCACATCCGGGCCACTGCGCGGTAAAGCTCTGCATAACGCCCGGCGGCGGCCCCCCACGAATTATCAACGCGCATCCCGTTGAGCTGGATAGTGCGCCAGACTTCCGGTTCAGCATAACAGTAGAGCGCCTCGTGGATTTTATCAAGCATCGCGGCCGCCTCGTAGGGACCGAACTTGAAACCGTTGCCCGTGCCCCGCGACCTGTCGAAATCCTCGACCGTATCGTCGAGCCCGCCCGTCGCACGCACCACCGGGACCGTCCCGTAGCGCGTGCTGTACATCTGATTCAAGCCGCACGGCTCGTAGAGCGACGGCATCAGGAAAATATCAGCGCCAGCCTCTATTTGATGCGCGAGAGGCTCGCCCGCGTAGCCTTTATAAACGCCGACGCGGTGCGGGGCATGATCGCGCCAGGACTGCAAAAAGTCTTCGTACTCGCTCGCGCCCGCCCCTAAAGCGATGAAGAAAGCCCCTGTTTCAAGGATGGACGCGGCCGCCTCCTTGATTAAATCGTAGCCCTTTTGAGCGACCAGCCGCGAAATAATCGCTATGATGGGCCGCTCCAATTCTTCCGGCAGGCTGAAGCGTCGCAGCAAGTCCAGCTTGCACAGACGCTTGCCGGACAGCTCCCCGGCGCTGTAGTTGGCCGCGATGTGCGGGTCCGTCGCCGGATTCCAGAGGTCGTAGTCAACGCCGTTGGTGATGCCGACGAGTTTGTCAGCGCGCGCGCGCAAAATCCAGTCGAGCCCGTGCCCGTGTTCCGGCGTCTGAATCTCGAAACCGTAGCGGCGGCTAACCGTCGAGAGCGCGTCGCTGGCCAGCAGTCCGGCCTTGAGCGCCGAGGCCGCGCCGCCCAGCATAAACAGCTCGCGCTGCTCGAAGGAGCCGAAGCCCAGCTGGTCTAGCGCCGGCGGGTCGAACGCTCCCTGGTAAGCCAGGTTATGAATCGAAAAGAGCGTCCGCGTCCGCGCAAAGTAGGGGTCAACCGAGCGTCGCGCGCGAAGCTCGGCGGCAGCAAATCCGCCTGGCCAATCGTTGAGATGCACGACTTCGGGCGGCGCGCCCAGGCGTTTGAAAAGCTCCAGCGTCGCGCGACAGAAGAAGGCGAAGCGCTCGTGGTCGTCCCTGAACCCGTAGATTGAGGGCCTGGCGAAATACTCCGGCGCGTCGATCAGAAAGGTCGGCGCGCTCGGCGCATCGCTGTACCAGACGCTGGCCCGCCTGCTGGCCCCGCGCCAATGGACTTCCAGATTGTCAATGACCTGTTCGCGCAGCAGTTTGCGGTCAATCTGCTCGAAGAGCGGAAGCGCCAGCAGCACGTCTTCGCCCCTCTCCTGCAACGCTTTCGGCAACGCCCCGGCAACATCCGCAAGCCCGCCCGTTTTGGCGAAAGGCACAGCTTCAGACGAAAGTATCGCTATGCGCAAAACTCTTCACACTACGCCCGACGGGCAGAGCTGCCGAACGAACAAATTAATAGAGCGTTAACTTGGATACTATGCGAAGCGCGCCGCCATTTGTCAATGGCGGGCTCGGAGTTTCGTGCTCCGGGTGCGGGGCGCGCGGCCCGGGCTGTGAACCCGAAAACCTGCGCTCCGCACCCGGAACTCCCAGCTACTGCGAGCTTTGCATGGAAGCGAGGAAGTCTGCGTTGGATTTGGATTTTTCCAGGCGCTCCAGGACGACCTCCATCTGCTCGACGGGCGAGAGCGGGTTCAGGACGCGCCGCATCACCCAGATTCGATTGAGGTCTTCCTTGCTGATGAGCAACTCTTCCTTGCGCGTGCCGCTGCGTTGCAGGTCAATGGCAGGGAAGAGACGCTTATCGCTCAGGCGGCGGTCGAGATGGATTTCGCAGTTACCCGTGCCCTTGAACTCCTCGAAGATCACGTCGTCCATGCGCGAGCCCGTGTCGATCAGGGCCGTCGCGATGATCGTCAGGCTGCCGCCTTCTTCTATGTTGCGCGCCGCGCCGAAGAAACGCTTCGGGCGCTGGAGCGCGTTGGAATCAATACCGCCGGAGAGGATTTTGCCCGAAGGCGGCACGACGGCGTTGTGCGCGCGCGCCAGCCTCGTGATCGAGTCGAGCAGGATGACCACGTCGCGCTTGTGCTCGACGAGCCGCTTGGCTTTTTCAATCACCATGTCGGCGACCTGCACGTGACGCGTCGGCGGCTCGTCGAAGGTCGAAGAGATGACTTCGCCGTTGACGGAGCGCTGCATGTCGGTGACCTCTTCCGGGCGCTCGTCGATGAGCAGCACGATGAGCGTCACTTCCGGGTGATTGTGCGTGATGGAATTGGCGATGGTCTGCAAGAGCATGGTCTTGCCCGTGCGCGGCGGCGCGACGATCAACCCGCGCTGGCCCTTGCCGATGGGCGTGACCAGATCGATGACGCGCGCCGAAAGATTGTCCTTGTCCGTCTCCATCTTCAACTGCTCGTCCGGGTAGAGCGGCGTCAGGTTGTCGAAGAAGACTTTTTCGCGTGCCTGATCGGGAGCCTCGAAGTTGATGGCCTCGACCTTGATGAGCGCGAAATAACGCTCGCCCTCCTTGGGCGGCCTGATCTGCCCCGAGACAGTATCGCCCGTGCGCAGGTCGAATTTGCGAATCTGCGAAGGGCTCACGTAGATGTCGTCAGGCCCCGGCAGGTAGTTGTATTCCGGCGCGCGCAGGAAGCCGAACCCGTCGGGCAGCGTCTCCAAGACGCCTTCGGAGAAGATCAACCCGCTCTTCTCGGTCTGCGCGGCGAGGACTTTAAAGATCAGTTCCTGCTTGCGCATCCCGGTCGCGCCGGGAACGTCCATGCTTTTGGCGATCTGCGTCAGCTTGGAGATTGACATCTCCTTCAATTCGGCCAGGTTCAGGAGGTCTTCGCTCTTGATGTCCTTGGCGGACGCTTTCTCCGGCGGAGCTTCGGCGGTGGCGGTCGTGGTCGGCGCGGCTGTCTCCGCGGCGGCGTTGCCGTCGCCATTGGCGCTACTCGTATTCGTGGCAGCGGTTGAGGTGCGTGTGCGTGGTGTACGTTGTGACATTTCTATTCTTCTCTTCGGCAGCCCTTTATTTTTGAGGGCCGCCGCCTCTGTAGTGATGCTCCTGCGGCTTGCTGTGGCCGCGTTGTTGTCAATTTGATGTAAACCGGTATTGATTGAATCTTGGAATGATCTCAGTTGCACAGGTTCAGAGCCAGGCGCTCGGTGCAGGGGGGCGCTCGCTACACGTCACATGCGAGGGGACGTTCTGCTTCTGCTCTGACAAAATAGCGTCTGCAAAAATTCGTTCTAGCGTTACGCGGAAACTTAGTTCGACAATGCTTTCGATGCCTGAAGCCCCGCGCGCGTGGCCTCAAAAAAAATTCGAGATAATCGATGGAATATTGAGATTTTGGGTTTTAGGTTCTGGATTTCCGGCTCAGGGCACTGAACCCCGGATTAGCCAGCCCCTGCCTGTCGGCGCAGGGCACGTTAATCCAAAATCCAGAATCTATAACCCGGAGCCCTTAACTTTTTCTTCGATAATGCGCCAAACTTCATCACGTCCCCGGCCCGTCGTGGAGGAATAAGCAATAACTCTCTCGGCGTCCATCATGCGCCGGACGCGCTCCAGGCTTTTTCGCAACTCGTTCTGAGAGAGCTTGTCGGATTTCGTAGCGACCACCACGCGGGGTTTCGCATTGGCTCGGAGCCACTCGTTGAGCTGCAAGTCCAATGTTGTGGGTTCGTGACGCGTATCTACGATCTGAATTGATAACACAAGCGATAGGCGCTTGGCAAGGTAGTTTGTCGCCATCTCGCCCCACGTCGCCCGCACATTTTTCGGGACGCGCGCAAAACCGTAGCCGGGAAGGTCAACGAAACGGAAACGCTTATTGATGAGAAAGAAATTCAAAGCCTGAGTGCGGCCCGGCGTGTTGGAGGTTCGCGCCAGACCGCGCACGCCGAGGAGCGAATTGATGAGGCTCGATTTGCCGACGTTCGAGCGCCCCAGAAAAGATATCTCCGGCACTTGATCGTGCAGCCAGTCCGCTTCCGTAAACGCGCTCTTGATAAATTCGGCGCTCGTAATCTTCATAAGACAGTGACGAGTGACGAGTGACAGGTGACAGGTGAAAGGCTCTGCTCCGGCTTGTCACTCGTCACTCGTCACCCTGTCACTGCTCTTAGGTTTTACTTGCGGCCTCGGCGCGCGCTGCCGTCATCTGTTTGATGCGCTCGCGGAAGGCCGCCATGCGCTCCTTGGCATTTGGGGCACGCATGACAAGCTGTTCGAGGTGTTGCATGTACTGCGGAGTATTGTTGGCCTCGCGAACCTCCGCCAGAAAGGGCTCAAGCTTGGAGAAGACGGCCAGATGCTCGCCGTTGGCGTCATTGAACATCTGTTCGTCAATCGCCCCGTTGTTGACGAGCGAAGCGGCCATGTCCCAGTAGGTCGTGACCATACGGAAATAGGCGCTGTTCTCGCCGAACGCGGCGTCTTTGATGTCCTGTAAGCTGCCGGGATGAAATTCCCCTATAAACCAGTTGCGGGCCTTGCGCATTACCTCTTCGCGCCTCAATTCGTAGAGGCGCAGGATAAGATTGGCATCCTCATGCTTGGTGCTCATAAAAGTTTTCTCCGTTTCAAGTAAGCCGCGCCGGAATCGAGCAGCGCTCTCAGTCAGGCAGGCTGGCATTTTGGGTTAAAGTGGGATGGTCGCTCATGTCCGACGAGCAAAGAGGCGAGGGGTTACGGTTTCGCTAAAGAGGCGGGCGCGATTCGTTGGTGCATGCGAGCGCGCCCGCCTCTTTAATGTTGTCGCTATTCGGCGATGGTCTGAACGCCGTGTGCCGGCGGTTCCGTCGTCCAGAGCGGCGGCGTCTTGGCATCCTCCGGTCTGGCCTCTGTCGGACAGGCATCTTCGAGCGCCAGCGCCAGCACCTCGTCAATATTCTCGACCAGATGAACTTCCATCACCTCGCGCACCTCTTCCGGGACTTCGATCAAATCCTTCTCGTTGTCCTTCGGAAGAAGAATAGTGTTGATGCCGAGGCGATGCGCGGCCATCAGTTTTTCCTTGACGCCGCCGATGGGCAGCACCTTCCCGCGCAAGGTTATCTCGCCGGTCATGGCGACGTTCTTACGCACGGGCACGCGCGTCAGGGCCGACGCCATGGCGGTCGCCAAGGTTATCCCCGCCGACGGCCCATCCTTCGGAATAGCGCCCTCAGGGATGTGTATGTGGAGGTCGCGCTTGCGTATGAAGTCGAGGCTCATGCCCAGACGTTCGGCGCGCGCCTTGATACAGGTGAGCGCGGCCTGCGCCGACTCCTGCATCACGTCGCCGAGCTTGCCTGTGAGCGTTACGCCGCCGCGCCCGTTGGTAAGCGTCGCTTCTATCTGCAAGACCTCGCCGCCGATCTCCGTCCACGCGAGTCCTGTCGCCAGACCGATCTCGCTCTGCGCCGCGATACCCTGCTGGCGGAACCTGATAGGCCCGAGCATGTCGCGCACGCGCTCAGCCGTGACCACGTCCTTGAACTCGTTGCCCTCGCTGGCGGAAACCACCTTGCGAGCGACTTTACGCATACAGGAGCCGATCTCGCGCTCCATATTACGAACGCCTGCCTCGCGCGTATAGTGGCGTATGATTTCAATCAGGCCCTCTTCGGTGAACTCGACCTGCTCGGCCTTGAGGCCGTTGGCCTCCGCCTGCTTCGGAACCAGATGCCGCTGGGCGATCTCAAGCTTTTCGCGCTCGGTGTAACCGGAGAGTCGAATGATCTCAAGGCGATCCTGCAAGGGCGGCGGAATCGTGTGCAGGACGTTGGCCGTCGCTATGAAGAAGACGCGCGAGAGATCGTATTCGACATCCAGATAGTGATCCTGAAACGTGTTGTTCTGTTCAGGGTCGAGGACTTCGAGCAGAGCGGAGCTGGGGTCGCCGCGAAAATCAGCGCCGAGCTTGTCCACCTCATCGAGCAGGATAAGAGGGTTGACCGTCCCGGCCTTCTTCATCATTTGAATGATCTGGCCGGGGAGCGCGCCGATGTATGTGCGACGGTGGCCGCGAATCTCCGCCTCGTCGCGCACGCCGCCCAGAGAGAGGCGCACGAACTTGCGATTCGTCGCCCGCGCGATAGATTTGCCGAGAGATGTCTTGCCCACTCCCGGCGGGCCGACGAAGCAGAGAATAGAGCCCTTCGGATTTTTGACCAGTTGACGCACGGCCAAGTATTCGAGGATACGGTCTTTGACCTTCTCCAAGCCGTAGTGATCTTCGTTCAAGACCTCTTCGGCCTTGAGCAGGTCTTTGATCTCCTTGCTCTTCTGTTTCCACGGCACACTGAGCAGCCAGTCAATGTATGTGCGCGAGACCGTGCCTTCGGCGGACATCGGCGGCATGGCTTCGAGACGATGCAGCTCCTGCAAGGCTTTCTCCTTCGCCTCGTCCGTCATCCCGGCCTCTTCGATTCTTTTCTTCAAATCTTCAAGCTCGGCCTTCTCATCCTTGCGTCCGAGCTCCTTGTGAATCGCCTTGATCTGCTCGTTGAGGTAATACTCCTTCTGCGCCTTCTCCATCTGCCGTTTCACGCGCGTCTGGATGGTGCGGTCGAGCTGGCGTTTCTCAAGCTCTGTCTCCAATAATTCTATCAGGCGCACCAGACGCGCCTGCGTGGAGAAGATTTCGAGCAAACCCTGCTTGTCTTCGACGGAGATGCGTAGTTGGGATGCGAGCGCATCGGCCATGTGCGAAGGGTCTTGATTGCGGAGCGCGGTTTGCAGCGCGTCCGTCTGCGCGTCGGGCGCGAGACGCAGGTGTTGTTCGACCAACTGGTTGATGCGGGCGACGAGCGCTTCGAGCTGCGCGCCCGATTCGCTCGCCTGCGGTGCGCGGCGCACGAGCGCCGTAAAGGCCCCGTTATTATTTTCAACGCGGACGGTCGTGGCCCGCTCGCGTCCCTCGACGACGACCTTGATCTGCCCGTTCTCCTGCCGCTGAGATTGGAGTATGCGGCCCAATGTGCCGACGCCGTAAATCTGTTCAGGCACGGGCTCGTCCACGGTCGCATCGTGCTGCGTGGCGAGGAAGATGGTGCGGTCGCCGGATGCGAGCGCATCTTCGAGGGCACGAATCGAGCCGGGGCGTCCGATCTTGAAGGCGACCTTGGTGAAGGGAAAGATCACCACGTCGCGAATCGGAACCATCGGGTAACGGGCTATGTCTAAAGGAGTGCGGTCTGTGTATTCTTCCATAACTTGAAAACTCTCTCGATCTATAAGGGGTCACAATCTGCAAATAAGGGCGAGCCGCCTTAGTGTGCCACTCGCCCCGTTGTGAGCAGATTTAATTGTAGACCACAAAGAAGGTAAAAGTAAAAAGGCAAAAGGAAAAAGAGAGAGAAGCTTCAACCCTTCTTCACTTTTCCCTTTTGCCTTTGTACTTTTGCCTTACTTCTAGGCGGCTGCGCCGTCCACGCCCGTCAAGCCTTCGCCGGGGATGGCGCGGCGGCGCTCGACCATCTCGCTGGTGATGATGAATTCCTTGATGCGCTTCTGCGAGGGCAAGGTGTACATGGCGTCCAGCAGCAGCTCTTCGAGGATCATCATCAGCCCGCGCGCTCCGACCTTGCGCTCGACGGCCTGACGCGCGACCGACTTCAAGGCGTCGTCCGTGAATTTCAGCTTGACGTTATCGAAATCGAAACGCTTCTGATACTGCTTGACGAGCGCGTTCTTCGGCTCGGTCAGAATCTTGATCAGCGCGCCTTCGTCCAGCTCGTGCAGCACGCCGCACACTGGAAGGCGACCGACGAACTCGGGGATGAGCCCGTAGCGCACGAGGTCTTCGGGCTGCACTGCCGAGAGCGCCTCGGCGTGACGGTGCGCGCCGGATTTGACCTCGGCCTGAAAGCCCATCGACTTGTTACGCAGGCGCTTCTCGACGACCTTCTCAAGGCCGACGAACGCGCCGCCGCAGATGAAAAGGATATTGGTCGTGTCGACGGGGAAGAATTCCTGATGCGGGTGCTTGCGTCCGCCCTGCGGCGGCACGTTGGCGACCGTGCCTTCGAGGATTTTCAGGAGCGCCTGCTGCACGCCCTCGCCCGAAACGTCGCGCGTGATCGAAGGGTTCTCGTCCTTGCGACAAATCTTATCGACCTCGTCAATGTAGATGATGCCCTGCTGCGCGCGCTCGACATCCCCGTTGGCGGCCTGCAAGAGTTTCAGGATGATGTTCTCGACATCTTCACCGACGTAGCCGGCCTCGGTGAGCGTCGTGGCGTCAACGATGGTGAAGGGAACCGAGAGCATGCGCGCGAGCGTCTGGGCCAAAAGGGTCTTGCCCGTGCCGGTCGGCCCGATGAGCAGGATGTTGGATTTCTGAATCTCGACATCAGAGCGGCGGCGCGCCAGTTCAATCCGCTTGTAATGCTGGTAGACGGCGACGGCGAGGCGCTTTTTAGTCTCCTCCTGCCCGATGACGTATTCGTCGAGAAAGCTTTTGATCTCGCTCGGCTTGGGCAGAGGGGGGCGGGCGGCGACCGACTCGGCCTGCTGGTCGTCGGTGATGATTTCGTTGCAGATGTCTATGCATTCGTTGCAGATGTAGACGGTTGGCCCGGCGATGAGCTTCTTGACTTCGTTCTGCGATTTGCCGCAGAAGGAACAGCGCAACGTGTCATCAGTTCGTCGTACCATAAGAGTCTCGGAGGATTTTGGATTTTAGATTCTGGAATTTAGATTAACGTTTTGGGAAACTTGAATCCTGTGAATCCGGGCTCTCAGGCTCCCGCCAATCCAGAATCCAGAATCTAAAATCCAGAATGGGCCTACTCGCGGTGCGCAATCACTTCATCAATCAGGCCGTACTCTTTGGCTTGCACGGCGCTCATGATGCGGTCACGCTCCACATCCCGCTCGACAGTCTCGTAAGGCTGCCCGGTATGCTTGGCGAGAATGTTCGATGTCAGCTCGCGCATGCGTATGATCTCTTCGGCCTGAATGCGTATGTCTGTGGCCTGACCCTGTGCGCCGCCCGAAGGCTGGTGGATGAGTATGCGCGAGTTGGGCAGCGCGAAACGCTTGCCCTTAGCGCCAGCCGTCAGCAGCAGCGCGCCCATCGAAGCGCACTGACCGACGCAGATCGTCGTCACGTCGGGCCGGATAAACTGCATCGTGTCGTAGATCGCCATCCCGGCGGTGATCGAACCGCCCGGAGAGTTGATGTACAGGTTGATGTCCTTCTCCGGGTCTTCGGCTTCCAGAAAGAGAAGCTGCGCGACGATCAGGTTGGCGATGGTGTCGTCAATGGGAGTGCCTAAAAAGATGATGTTGTCTTTTAAGAGGCGCGAGAAAATGTCGAAGGCGCGCTCGCCACGCGACGTTTGCTCGACGACCATTGGAACTAGAGCCATACTACTTTGAACCTTTCGCCTGATTAAGGGGACTGTCGCCTCGGCGGCGCGGGAGCCTTGTCGGGCCTGTTGTGATTGAGACGCGCTCGCTTTCGGCCTTACTGTTCTTTCCGTAACGACTACTGCTCAAGCATCCCGCGAAGAAGACTGCGCCTTCGCTTCCACCTCTGCGCTCGTCTCGTCCGGCTGCTCCGGGTTGGGGTCAGCATCTTCGGACTCGGAAGCCGCGCTCGCCTGCGGCTCTTCGACGACTTCTTCGCGCCACTCTGCTTCGCTGACGCTCGCATTTTCAACGATCAGGTCGAGCGCTTTGCGATTGCGCAACCTATCGGCGATGCTACGTTCGCCTCCCTGCTTTGTCAAGGCAGCGCGCACTTGTTCCACCGTTTGACGCGACTGTGTCGCCAGCGTCGCTATCTCCGCTTCGATCTCCTCATCGCTGACGGAGATATTTTCTTCGTCGGCGATACGGTCGAGCAGCATGGATCCACGCACGTCGGAGGTCGCCTGCTCGCGCAACTGCTCGCGCACGCCCTCCCAGTTAAACTGGCTCTGGCGGGGATCGAACCCGCGACCGATCATGTCGCGCACGACCGACTCGACCAGCTGGTTGGTCTGATGCTCGACCAGAGTTTGCGGCACTTCGAACGGGTGCGCCTCCACCAGCTTACGCATCACATCGGTTCGCAGGTGGTGATCTGATTCGACGCCGGCGCGCTTCTCCAAATCCTCGCGCACCTTCTCGCGCAGCATCTCCAGCGAATCGAACTCTTCGCCGAGGCTTTTGGCCCAGTCGTCGTCCACCTCCGGCAGCTCTTTACGACGCACGCTGGTGACGGTCGCCGTGTACTCGACCACTTTTCCGGCCAGTCCCTTCGACGTGAAATCCTCCGGGTAGTTGACCGTAAAAGTTTTCACCTCGTCGGCACGCATCCCCGTCAGGTTATCCGTAAACTCCTGCTGAACATTCTCGCTGCCCAACTCCACGTCAACGTCCTCGACGTTGATCGGCTCCGGCTCGGGCGCTCCGACAAACGTGCCGTGAAAGTTGACCGTCACGGTATCGCCTATCTCTGAGGGGCGGTCTTCCACGGGTTGAAGCGAGGCGGAGGCTTCGCGCAATCCCTCGATGACGCGTTCGACATCCTCGTCTTTCACGGGGCGCGTGCTGCGGGCCGCTTCCAGTCCCTTGTACTGGCCGAGCTCGACTTCCGGCATCACTTCCACATGCACGTGAACCGAGAGGGGCTCTGTGCCGATCTTGTCGAGGCCCTCGGAATTGTCCAGATGAACGTCCGGCTCGCCTATGATCTGAAGCTCGTTGTCGCGAATGGCTTCGTCGATGGCCCCGGGCACGACCTCGCGCAGCAATTCGCCGCGAATCTCATTCTTAAAGCGTGTGCGAACGACCGAGCGCGGCGCGTGGCCGCGACGAAAGCCCGGCACTTCGGCGGCCTTCGCATAGCGGTCGCTGATACGATCATAGACGGCCTTCAACCGCTCCGCATCAATCTCGATCTTCAATTCCTTGCGCGTCGGAGAAACATCAACCAGTTCAGTCTTCATAAAATTCAAAGCCCGCCGCGGCGCGCCTGACCGAAGCGCCGCACGGGCATCCTTCCTATTCGGTAAATCAATCTCAAAAATTGTGCGGCATCCGGGAAAATTCTGGTGCGAAAGGGGGGACTCGAACCCCCACCCCTTACGGGACAGGCTTCTAAGACCTGCGCGTCTACCAGTTTCGCCACTTTCGCACGTATCCCTCGCGGGAGCGTCCCCATGCAGAATGGAAATAAAATTTCAAGATGTTGAGAATAGCATACGACTCTTCTTTTCGTCACATACACAATAAAGAGAAAGGATGAAGAAGGAATGAACAAGGATGAATAGAGATTCTCAGGATAAAGATTAAATGCGGGATGAAAACTGAAAGCATTCGTGCCTGAATCTATGATTTGCTTTTTCTTGATCCTGACAATCTACGTCCATCTCTGTGCGTTCTTTTCTCTCAGGCGATCTCAAGATGTGCGAGCAGCGGGAAATGGTCTGAGGCGCGGCGCGCAATGTCCGGCTCTTTGATGACTTCGCAGAGTTTCAGATGGTCTGCATAGCGAGCGGGCAGGAAGAGATAGTCTAGACGGACGTGCGGGTCCCACGTCGGAAATGTGTAGCCCTTGTCTTCCGGGTGAAGGAAGCGGTAGCCGTCCAGATAGTTTGCGTCGAGCATGGTTTGAATGGTATCGCGCCGGATGTCGCGCCCGCTGATCCAGACGAGCGCGCGAATCCATGCGGGCATACGCCGCGTGTCCAGCAATTCGCCGGGGGCCAGAGTGTTGAAGTCCCCGACCAGCACATGAAAGCCTTCCTGATGCTGACGGATACCTGCGAGCAGCGCCTGAATCTCCAGCATGCGTCGCCTCTCGCTCCACTTGGAGAAGCGCGCGCGCAGGTGCAGGCCGAAGATACGCGCTTTGCTTCCGGCAAGTTGAATTTCGAGAAAGGAATGTTTCGCCCCGGCGGGATGATGCCACTCGTGATGCGCCACATCCAGACGGCTGATGTAGCCTATGGAGTGCGCGGGCCTTGCGGCCCAGCGGGTCATCCCCGTCGCATGGGCCAGAGTTTCGATGACGCGCGGGTCGCTGGCTTCCTGAAAGACGACGATGTCGGGCGAGACGGCCTCGATCACTTCCGTCATCAGGGCCTCTCGCCCGCGCCCGCCGAAGCGTATGTTGTAGCTCATGAGCTTGACGGTCAAGCTTCTTCCCCTGCCTCGATAAGCGTGTAGTAGGGCTGGTCGAACAGGACATCACGGGCGAACAGGATGAGATTTGAAGTGGCTTGAAAATTGACGGGCCGCCCGACCATCTGTTGCAGCGCCCGCCTGAGTGGGTTTAAGCCGGGCGCAATCTCCGGGTCTTTGTCTCCGAGCGGCTTGGTGTGAAGACTCGGTATGTAGTAAGCATCCGAATCCCAGTACTCCATGACGCGACTACCGACGAGCGTGACATCGAGGTCGCTCGTCCCCTCACCGTCGGCGTCGAAGGGCGCTCCGTCTTCCCAACGCTCCGCCGTCACCACGCTGCCGCGCAGTACGACCCCCGTGCCCTTCGGCAAACCGGCGCGCATCTTCTCGCAAAACTCATCAAGGCGACGCTCCTCTCCGTCAAAGCCCAGACGGATGATGCGCTCGCGAATCTCTGCGTCGCTCATTTCCTTCACATCTTTTGCCATAACCCTTGTTCCCTCCCTGATCTTAATTCCTGTCTACCTTCATCCTTCGCGCCCGACGCCGAGCGCATCGGCGACGCGGTTGATATAGTTGAACCATGATGCGATGAGCGTGATCTGTAATATCGCCTGATCGTCGAAGCCTGCGGCGCGAAGGCGGTCGTGGTAGGCGGGCGTGATCCTCGTCGCATCATTGGTCAGCTGCACGACGTAGTCGAGCATGAGGCGATCCTGTTCCGAGATGGGAGCCGTCGTGTAGTCCGCCTGAAGAGCCTCAACCAACGCCTCATCGAGTGTAACGCGACGCAGAAACTCTGCGTGTGACTCGATTCAATAATGGCAGCGATTATTGACGGACACGACCGTCGTAATCATCTCGTGCTGGCGGCGCGAGAGCGGCAGCTCCGGCGACATCAGCGCGCCGAACGTGGCGAAGGCGTGATAGAGCGCGTCCGGTATCAAGCTGTGCGAGGCGACGATGCCGGACGTTCCGCCGTCAGCCGTCGGATGAACGGGGACGGCGTATTCCGCCGGATACAAATCCCTCTGCGCCTCAATGGCGCGCCGCAGCTTCTCATCGGCCTCGTCCATCGAAATAGTGCGAATCCAGGTCATAATTATTCCTTATTGTGCAAGAATCTTCTGCGAAAGAAGAGATGATAAACCGGCACGCCGAGCGCGACAACCGCAACCCCGAGAAACGCCTGCTTCGGATTATTACCGGCGAGCAGCACGAGCAGCACGGCCACCAGCAAGAGAAACAGCAGCGGCGTCCATGGATAACCGGGCGTGCGATAGGCTGGCGCGTCCCCTGCCTTGCGTCGCAGGACGAACACGGCGGCGACCGTCAGGGCGACGAAGAAGACGACGACGAAAATAAAGTAGGCGACGATCTCGTTGAACGTGCCGAGCAGGGTTATGAGAGAGGCCAGCACGGCCTGCAAGATAATGGCGCGCGCGGGCGTCCCGAATCTACTGTGCAGCGCGCCGACCGAAGATAGAAACAATCGGTCGCGCGCCATCGCGTAATAGACGCGGGGCGCTGCCATCATAAAAGCGGCGAGGCTGCCCAGCACGGAGATGACCACGATGCTTGAGAAGACTCGCGCACCCGCCGGGCCAAAGAGCGCTTCTCCGGCCTGAGCCGCGAAGATCTCGCTCGTCGCGACGCGCCCGAGCGGCACGAGGTAAAGGAAGACCGCGCTCGTCAGTATATAAAGAGCCGTGACTGTCAGGACGCCGAGCGTCAGAGCGCGCGGCAATGTCCGGGCGGGCTCTTTCACTTCACCCGCCACCTTCGTCAAGTCCCACCAGCCGCCGAAAGAGAAAAAGGCCGCGACCATGCCGCTCGCCAGTGCGCCGAAAAGCGTGGTCGTATGATCGGAGCGCTCCACCAGCGGTGTGAAGTTGGCCCAACTCCCCAGCCTCAGCCCGAATCCCCACACGATGATAAAGAGCAGCAGCCCGATCTTGAGCAGCGTCAGCAGACGGATCAGCCACGAGCCCAGCTTAACCCCGATGAGATTGACGGCGGCAATCAACAGAATCATGCCGACGGCCACGGCCTGAACACCCGCCGGCGGGAGGTTGACTATGTAGCCGACGTAGGTTGCCATTCCTATCGCGAACGCCGCCGTCAGCCCCGGGTCAAGGACGAGCATCGCCATCCACCCGTAAAGGAAAGCCGGCTGCGGCCCGTAGGCTTCGCGCAGGTAAACGTAGCCGCCGCCCGCTTCGGGGAAGCGCGCCGCCAGCTCGCTGTAACAGAGCGCGCCGCTTAAGGCCATCGCGCCCATCACAACCCATACGAGCAGCAGCAATAGAGGCGAGGCGAGAGACTTCGCCATGCCCGCCGGTGTGAGAAAGATACCGACGGCTATGATCTCGCCCACCAGTATGGCCGTCGCCGACGTAAGACCGATCTGTCGCTTGAGAGCGCCCTCCGCTTGTACCTTTGCTGCCATAGGAATCGCCCACGCTAACATGTTGCCAGCCGACACGACAAGCTAACGACAGGAAAAGAATGAACAGGGATAGACAGAGAGGGTCAGGATAAAGGCAGAGGGCAATACCTCATGCTTAAGCCGGGCAAGTCGTAGGCGCTACGCTTGAGACTCGCCCGCGACCTCAGGCTCTACTGACCTCTCTTATCCTGACCATCTTTGTCCGTCCCTGTTTGAGTCCGCTTTGATAAGCTTGTGCAACGCGCATAAGATAGAGAAATGGATGGCGAAAAAGTGTCTGAAGCGATGAATCGAAAGCGCCCCGTCACGCTCGGCGAAGTGGCCCGAGCTCTTGATGCCGGTTTGACGGGCGATGAGCAGATGGAAGTGTCCGACGTGACGCACGATTCGAGACGAGCCGGCCACGGCAGTCTCTTCGTAGCCATTCGCGGCGGAACTCTGGACGCACACCGCTTCGTCGGGCAGGTGATGGGGCGGGGCGCAGCGGGCGTCATCTCCGAACAACCTCGCCCTGACGATTTTCGCGGCGCATGGCTCGAAGTCAGGGACGCGCGCATCGCGCTGGCTCAGGCCGCCGCCGTCGTGCATGGTCATCCGTCGCGCGAGCTTGAGCTGGTCGGCATCACGGGCACAAACGGCAAGACGACGACGACCTATCTGGTAGCGGCCATAGCGGAAGCGGCAGGCGAGCCCGTGGCGATGACGGGCACGGTCGAGTATCGCATAGGGGGCGAGCGCCTCAAGGCCGAGCGCACGACGCCGGAAGCGAGCGACATGCAACGCATGCTGCGCCGTGCCGTCGAGGCGGGTTGCCGTGTGGCCGTCATGGAATGCTCTTCGCAGGCCATTGATCTGCATCGCTGCGACGGGCTCTATCTGAGCGTCGCCGTCTGGACAAACCTGACGCGCGACCACCTCGATTATCACAAGACGATGGAAGCGTACTTCGCCGCCAAGCGCCGCCTCTTCGACGGAAGCCTCGGCGCGCGGCCACGCGTCGCTGTCCTTAACACCGACGACGCATACGGATTGGAGCTCATGCGCGAGGTGAAAGAAGCGGGAGGGCACGTCGTCAGCTATGCGCTCAACGCGGAAGCTGATGTCACCGCAACCGAAGTCGTGCATTCGCTCGAAGGGATGCGCTTCAGTTTGCACACGCCCGTAGGCGTGCGCGAGGTCTCCTCGCCTCTGGTCGGTCGCCCGCACATCTACAACATCCTTGCGGCGACGGCGACGGGCCTTGAGCTAGGCTATGAGCTGGACGTGATCTGCCGCGCGCTTCGGACGTGTACGGGCGCGCCGGGTCGTTTCGAGCGCGTGCCGCATCCCGGCGATTTCGCCGTCGTCGTGGATTACGCGCACACGGATGACGCGCTGGTCAACGTCCTTAAGACGGCGCGCGATGTCGCGCGTGGGAGGATTATCACTGTGTTCGGCTGCGGCGGCGACCGCGATCGCTCGAAACGCGCGCCCATGGGAGAGGCCGCCGCCTCACTGAGCGACATAGTCATCCTCACTTCGGACAACCCGCGCAACGAAGACCCGGAAAAGATTCTCGCAGATGTGGAGGAGGGGATGCGCGCTGCCGCCAAGCCCTACCAGAAAATCGCAGACCGTCGCGCAGCCATTCATCACGCCATCGGCGAGGCACGCACGGGCGACGTTGTCCTCATCGCCGGTAAAGGCCATGAAGACTACCAGCTCATCGGCAGCGAGATTCTACACTTCGATGACAAAGAGGTCGCGCGCGAAGCGCTGGCCTCGCGCGTTGCAAAGGGGGAAGGGTAAGACGGTGATGAGAGAAGCGACGAGCAACTCCAGATCACTCCTGTTCCCCTTACTGCCCTTTACATTTTTCCTCATCAAGCGGTGTGGCTGAATTGCCGCCGCCGACAAGTCCGCCACGCGCGAGCCTCTGTCCGCGCCTGCGATCAAACGTCTACGGCTCAACGCCAAGCCAGTTGTTTCCTGCCTTGTGAAGCGCCCTGTCTCCCCTTTCTCCTCCTTCCCGTCTATGGCCCAACGCTTGCTAACGTCAACATCGCCGGGCATGAGGTTGATGCTCAGGCGATGCAGATAACAGCTTGACTAAGGAGTAGATGATGAAACGCATTCTGACATACATGGCGCTGGCCGTGACGTTGGGCCTCAGCGCATTCTCGCCAGCCGTGATGGCTAAGACGAGGAACAAGCACAGCGCCGAACACGTCGCCGCTGTGAAGAGGTGTAACGAGGATTACAGCGCGGCGATCAAAGAGGCCCGGACGAAGAGGGGCAAAGATCGCAGGGACGCGCAGACCGCAGCCAGCAAGGCCAAAAAGGAATGTCTGGCAAGCGCGCCGAAGTAAAAGCAAGGATGAAGGATGAAGGCGGAAGGATGAAGTAAAAGCTTTGAAGAGCGAACAGCATTCCTTTCATCCTTCATCCTTCCGCCTTGCTTTTGAGTGTGGCGATTTTGTGAGCCGGACAAATACGCCACACCCGATGATGGCGCTCTTCGGGCGGCGATGAGCGTAAAAGGCTTAAAAAGCCGGGTCTTCATGACTCGGCGATGATGGTATGAGCCTTGCTGAGGACAGGGGCGAAAGCTGAGAGGCCGGGAATCTTTGAACCGGAAGAGCGTTGCGTTCACTGATCGGATTTCGCGCCCGGCTCTCAAAAATCGTTCTACCAAATCAAAGTATATCGCGCACACATTGAGCGCGGGAGGCATATGAAAAAGATAGGCATTGTCCTGGCGCTGATCTTTGCTATGAATTTCGGCGGCCTCGTTTTCGCACAAAACACGAACAGCAGTACGACCACATCCACGACCACGACGACGACGCGCAGCGCCGGAAGCTCAAGTAGTCGTCGGCGTCGCATGCGGCGGCGCGCACGCCGTCGCCATCGTCGCGCAAGGCGTTCGGGCGGCAACACCGGAATGCAAAACGGCAACGGGAACACCAGCCGCTAAGCTTTGCGCCGGTTCAAGCCGTGCCCGGACTGTCACGTCAGCAGTAGCAGTTTGAAACGGGTGCAGGATATCGCGCGCGAGAGGTCGCGCGGGCCTTTGACTGGGCCAACGCGGCGGAACATGCGCGTGCAGGCGTGGGCGGTTAGCGCCAAAACATAACTGCCCGCGAACGAAGAGGGATGCGACTATTAGAGGAGGTGGTCGCATCCCTCTCTCATTTAAACGGGATGGTTGCAGGGGAAGCGCCCAACGCGCTTGAGAACGTGATGAGCGGCGGTCTGGCGAACGCAGTGGAGAAGCGAGAAGAACAGAAGGCCCGCGCACGCTTGTGTTGCGCGCTCGTGCTCTGGGCTCTCTGCCTGGCGCTCGTCACCCTTCAGCCTTCATGCTCGCAGAAGCGCATAGAGGAGACCGTGACGGTCGACGCGGGGCGCTCGTCAACGTCGACGGTGAACGCGCAGCCGGTCGCCATCGCGCCGCAATTGCCCGCGCGTGATGCCGACCTTGAACAGGCCGGAGATCGTATCGCCGAAGCGGTGATGCATCTGAAGAAACGTCAGGCCGCAGCGGCGCTCACTGCTTTGGGCCAATCCAGAGCGGCCCTCAACCGTGCCCTGCGCGGCGACGGGCGTGACGAAGACGGACGAGAGGCCCTGCGCTTGACGCTCAGGGGGATTGAGGCCGCCGAGCATACCATCCAACGCGGCGCGCTCACGGATGCCGCCGCACAGCTCGTCGCGCTCAATAGAAAAGTCGACTCCATCGGAATAAGGCAAAAGTAAAAGGGAATGAACAGGGATAGACAGAGAATGGTCAGGATAAAAGCAGAGGACAATACCGGCTGCTTAAGGGGGGCAAGTCGTTAGCGTCAGGCTTGAGGGCCGCCCGCGACCTCAGGCTGTTCTGACCTCTCTTATCCTGACCCTCTTTGTCCATCCCTGTTAATTCTCTTTCTCCTTAAACTGAAGCTCCACTCTTTTTACCTTTGCCTTGCCTGTCGTGATAGGATCAGGCATACGGCATCCGGGTCGGCCTCGCTCATTCACTGACGGGTGGGATTTGCTTTAGCCTGCTATGAGCCCCCTCAAGCTGCATACGAAGACCACGCTGCTGGCTTCGGTCGTCACCGTCATGGTGCTGGCGGCGGCGCTGGCCGTCACCAACGCGCGCGTCGCCGAATTGGTTCGCGAAGAGCAGAAGGCGCGGGCCGAGCTGCAAGCGATCAATCTTGCCGAGCAGATCAGCCACATGACAGCGCCGCGCGACCCGCAGGCGTTGGCCCATGCCGCCACGCTGGCGAGCGGCGCGCGTCCCGGTGTGCTGGCTATACGCGTCTGGGAGCGCGTCGGCGGCGTCTACGTGTTGACGGCTGCCTCTCCCGGAAGCCCTCCCGTGCAGGACATTCCTGAGGACACCAAGTCGGCGCTGCGTAACGGTCTGGCTTCGAGCTTGACGAGCGACCGGCCAGAGACGGAGAGCAACTCGCTCTACAGGGTCTTTGCGCCCATCACAGATCAGGGACGCTTTAGCGGCGCGGTCGAGGTCGTCGAGCGGCTGGACGATGCGCCCTCCATCGCGGTGCGTTACGAGCGAATGGCGATCTGGATTGTGCTGGCGGCGGTGGCCCTGATTACGCTCGCCACCTACCTCTTATTTCGCCACTTCATCTATCGCCCGATAGAGCGGCTGCTGGATGCCATGTCGCAGGCCGAAGCCGGTGATTTGGCCGTCAAAGCGCCGCAGCGTGTGCCCGACGAGCTTGGGCTGCTCGCGCGCGCCTTCAATCGCATGATCGAGCGCATACGTCTGATGACCGAAGAGCGCGAAGGGCAGCGGCGCGTTCTACAGGAGCGCGTGCATGAAGCGACCGCCGAGCTTGAGCAGCGCAATGAGCAGTTGGAGGAGGCCAACCTTGAGCTGTGGCGCACGACGAGGCGGCTGACGGAGTTGGAGCGCCTCGCGGCGGCGGGGCAGACCGCCGCGCAGTTGGCCCACGAAGTCGGCACGCCGCTCAACCTCATCAGCGGACACGTCCAGTTGCTGCGCGCGCGTCTGGGCAGGGACGAGGGCGCGCAGCAACGCCTTGAGACCATCGGCGTGCAGATAGAGCGCATAGAGCGCATCGTTCGCAGCATGCTCGACCGCACTCGCCCCGAGGCATTGGAGTTGGTCGCGCTCGACCTCAACTCTCTACTGGAACGCATCGGCGACGCCACCGCTCCGGCTCTGGATGCGCGCGGCGTACACCTCTCGACACAGCTTGCTGAGGGCCTTCCCCTCGTCGCCGGTGATGCAGACCGTTTGCAGCAGGTCTTTATCAACCTCATTAACAACGCGCTCGATGCGATGCCGCAGGGAGGCGAGATTCATATTCGCACGCTCGTCGAGCGTGACGCGCAGCCGCCGGGGGCACGCGTCCTTGTGGAATTTTCGGACACTGGAAGCGGGATGGCAGAGGATGTGCGCCTGCGTATCTTCGACCCGCTCTATACGACCAAGGAGCGCGGACGCGGCACAGGACTCGGGCTCGTCATCGTCCGGCAGGTGATGAGCGATCATCACGGCGAGATCGAAGTCGAGAGCGAGACGGGGCACGGCACGCGCTTTCGCCTGCGGTTTCCCGCCATCGTTAAAGAAGAGGATGAGTCCGTGCAGCTCTCCGGGCACAGAAGCGAAGCAGAGGAGGCGGAAGTGAGATGAAGAGAATCCTCGTCGTTGACGATGATCGCGCCTCCTGCGAGTTGCTGCGCGAGATTCTGGCGGAGCAGGGCTGGGCTGCCGAGACGGCGCAGACGCCCGCGGGCGCGCGCTCGTTGGCCGCAGAGCAGGCGTTTGATCTCATCATCAGCGATGTCAATCTGGAAGCGGATGAATCCGGCCTGGACCTGCTCAGGAGTTTGCGCGACCGCTGCCCCGTCATTCTGCTGACGGGCTTCGGGACGCTCGAAGCGGCGGTCGAGGCGGCGCGTGAAGGCGCGTGGGATTTCATCTCAAAGCCCTTCAAGGTCGAAGAGGTGGTCGAGACGGCGCGACGCGCGATGGAGCGCGCGAGCCGCACCACGGAAGAGAGCGAGAAGGCCGGCACGGAAACCCTCTCGGCGCGCTATGAAGAGACGGGCCTGCTGGGCCGCTCGCCCGCCATGATAGAACTCTACAAGGAGATCGCGCGCGTCGCGCCGTCGCGCTCGACCGTGCTGGTGATGGGAGAGTCCGGCACGGGCAAGGAACTGGTCGCGCGTGCCATTCATAAACACAGCCCGCGAGCGGCGCGTCCCTTCGTCGCCGTCAATTGCGGAGCGCTGACAGAGACGCTGCTCGAAGCGGAGTTGTTCGGGCACGTGCGCGGCGCGTTCACGGGCGCGGTCGCAGACCGAAAGGGATTGTGGGAAGAGGCCGAAGGCGGCACGCTCTTTCTGGACGAGGTGGGCGAGACGAGCCAAGCGATGCAGGTCAAGCTGCTGCGCGCTCTACAGGAGGGCGACATACGCCGCGTCGGCGCGTCGCGCTCCGTGCATGTGGACGCGCGCGTCGTCGCCGCCACCAATCGCGACCTTGAAACGGAGGTCAGGGCGGGCGCGTTTCGCGAAGACCTTTTCTACCGCCTCGGCGTAGTCATCCTGCGCGTGCCGCCCTTGCGCGAGCGACGCAGCGACATCCCCCTGCTCGCCGAGCGTTTCCTGCGGGCGACGACAGGCGACGCCACGCGCGCGCGCAACTTTTCGGAGACGGCCTTGGCGATGCTCGTCCGCTATGATTGGCCGGGGAACGTGCGCGAGCTGGAATCAGCCGTCGAGTATGCAGCGATACGGGCGCGCGCCGCGACGGTTGTGCCCGAAGACCTTCCGGCGAAGCTGAAAGGGGGCAGCGCGCGCGCACACGCACAGGAATCATCGCTCGTCGCGCTCTACAGTGACTTGGTCTCGCTCGACGAGCTTGAGCGTCGCTATCTGCTCTATGTGCTGGAAAAGGTCGGCGGCAATCGCACGCGCGCGGCGGAGATTCTGGGCATCGACCGGCGCACCTTCTACCGCATGGCCCAGCGCTTTCACATCAAGCTCGAAGGGCAGTGAGCGCTGGCGGGATTTAAAAGCTCACGTCTGTCAGGACAAGTGTTCGAGCCGCCGCCGTGCCTTTGTGATCTGTCTCCCGAGCTGTTCGGCCTGCTCGCGGAGCGCGTCACGTCCGCGCGCGGCCTCTGCGTCCACCGAGAGCTTGAGCCTGTATAGCCCGTCCTGCCTGATACGCTTGATTCCGAAGTCGACCGCGCGCAACTCCTCTTTGATATTCAGAAGCCTTGAGCCCAGGTCTTCCTCCTGT
Organism: Pyrinomonadaceae bacterium; assembly: GCA_036389675.1. GTDB lineage: Bacteria > Acidobacteriota > Blastocatellia > Pyrinomonadales > Pyrinomonadaceae > DASQYE01. The sequence continues at coordinate 318,607 of DASVWI010000020.1, read as the reverse complement.
TCGTGGCCCTGCGCGCTCGTGCAGAAGAAACGCAGCTCCTCGTCGCCGAGAAGCGTGCTGAGGCTTTCCGCGTCGCCCTCGCTGTAGGCGCGGCTCGCCTCCGCCATGATCGTGTGACGACGCCGAGCTTCCGCTTCGTCCGCGGCGTGATCCGGATGAAACATTCTGGCGACTGACCAGAAGAGCTTACGCAGCGAGGTCTTGACGGGCACGCCGGTTGATCCTAGCGCGTCGTCGGCGGCTGAGTCAGCTTCTTCTTCTTCGTCCCTCTCGTCCGTGCCGAGCGTGTGCCTCTCAGCCTCTTTGATCGCGCGTTCCACCTCCGCCAGCTCCGCCAACCGGCTGCCGACGACCTGCGTATAGCGCACCTTGAAAGCACGCAGCTCTTCCTGTAGGGCCAGAAGCTCGACGCGCCGCTCAGAGAGCAGCGACTGAAGCCTGAGAAGCTCCTGCGCCAAATCCGTGGGAGCGTTCTTCTCCGCAGATGAGTGAAGACTAAGACTCTGCATAATAATAAAGAGAGGTCAGTACCGCAGGCGGCGCTGACTGTTTTGAGCGCTAATCCTCCTCGGCCTCTGACGGCTCAATGTAGTTCAGGCGGTTGTGTCTTGACCAGTACCAGTACACGGGGAGGCCGAGCGCGATCAGCCCGAGGCCGATGAGTGCCTGCACGGGAGTCGTCCAGAGTGTGATGAGTAGAAGCCAGCCCGTGACCAGAAGAAAAATCACCGGCACGAAGGGATAGCCCCACGCGCGGTAGGGGCGCTCGGCGTTCGGCATTTTACGCCGAAAGATGAAGACCGAAGCGGTGACGAGGCCGTAAAAAATCCACGAGCCGAAGATGACGTAATCGGTCAGCGTGTCGAAAGAGCCGGAGAGGGCAAGGATGCTGGCCCAGATGCCTTGGAGGATGAGCGCGCCGATGGGCACGTGCGTGCGGCGCGAAAGACGCGCCAGATTCTGGAAAAAGAGTCGGTCGCGTGACATCGCGTAGGGGACGCGCGCGCCCGTCAGGATCGAAGTGTGCAGCGTGCCGATGGATGACGACATGAGCGCTGCGGCGATCAGGCTGACGGCCAGAGGGCCGAGGAAAGTCTGCGCGACTTCGCGCGCCACCGATGATTCTTTCGTGATGCTGGCGATGGTCGTCGGGTCGAGCGCGTAGAAGTAGGCTATGTTGATGAAGACGTATAGAGAGATGATGATCAGCATCCCTCCGATCAACGCGAGCGGAATGTTACGCTGCGGGTCTTTAACCTCGCCCGCAACCAGCGTCAGATTATTCCACCCGTCATAGCCCCAGAGCGCGCCGAGCATCGCCGCCCCGAACCCGCCGACACCGTAGCGCGCCGCGTCGCTCACGCCGAAGCACTTGCCGCCCTCGTTGGCGAGCGCGAAGTGAGACCAATCGCCGCTCTGCGAAAGCAGAAACGCGCCCCCCCCGACGCCCAGTACGAGCGCGATCTTGATGACAGTCAGAAAGGCGGCGATGTTGCCGCTGACGACGACCGTGGCGCAGTTGATCAGCGTCACAACGGCGATGGCCGAGAGCGCTATGACCTGCAAAGTCCCGAACTGGAATTCGTAGCTGAAGATCATGCGCTTGTAGTAGACGCCGCCCAGCGCTCCGCCGGTCAAATCGTTGAGAAAGATGGCGAGGGCGACGGCGACCGAAGCCTGCGAGCCGGTCTTAGCGATAAAGACCTGCATCCAGCCGTAGAGAAAGCCCGGCCCCGGCCCGTAAGCCTCGCGCACGAAGACGTACTCGCCGCCCGCGCGCGGCATCATCGCCGCCAGCTCCGCGTAGGTGAGAGCGCCGGCGAGGCTCAGGATTCCGGCTGCCACCCAGACGACGACCACCATGCCGGGCGTGCCGACGTTGCACGTCATGACGCGAGTCTTAAGAAACACGCCCGTCCCGACCACGTTGCCGATGACGATGGACATGGCGGCAATCAGAGTCAGGCCGCGAATAAGAGTGACGTTGCTGGGCGCTGGAAGCTTTGACATAGAAGATTTACGGCGGGCGTGCCCCCTTGGCTCTCAAACAGTTTCACTGTCGGGCGGGCTGGTCTTTGCAGCCGTCCACTACTTTCACCGCGCCGCTCGCTCTCCTTTTGCCCGTCAAGCTTCTGGCCGCTTCCTCTCCGGTCACGACGGCCCCTTCCATAAAGCCCTGCCAGTCGGCAAGGTGTTCTCCGGCGAAGAGAACCTTGCCGTGCGGGCGTTGCAGGATGGGGCGGATGGTAAACCACTGTCCCGGACGATAAAGCGCATAAGCCCCCTGCGTATAGCGGTCTCTCTGCCATGCGTAGGATTGTATGTTCTTCGCAAGCTGCGGGGCACGCTCGTTCAGCGGAAGCAGATCGCGCGTGATGATGTCCGTGCGGCGGCGCTCGTCCTGAGCGGCCAGCACGTCCGCCTTTTCACCGATCGCATAGCTGCACAGAATCCCTTCGGGGCCGGGTTGATCTTTGGTGCTGTGGAAATAGTAGTGTGAAGTGACATCGCTGACGAGCGAGAAATCCTCCTCGCCCCAGAACCGCTCGCCGAAGAGGACGGAGTTCTTGATAATCCGCGCGTATTGAAGCTGGTCAAGGGCGGCGGATTGCGCCGCGCTCAGGGGCGGGTCGAACCTGATCTGGTCGAGCGTGCGCGCCGGAACCGTACAGATGCAGGCGTCGGCCCTGAACTGCTCTCCGTTCGCTCTCACGAGCACGCGCCCCCTGCGCTGCTCTATGGCAGAGACGGGCATCCGGCGGCGAATGTTCTGTAATCCGATGCGCGCGGCCAGTTCCTCGACAAGACGCGAATTGCCCCCGACCACCTTACAGTCCATCTCGTTGGCCGGGCTCGACTCGAAATACTCTGAGGCGGCGGCGTAGGCCGAAACGTGGCGGATTGATTCGCCGAAGTCCGTGCTGTCCTGCAGGTCGCGCAGCAGCAGATCGTCTTCAGGAAAACCTATCTCCCGCAGCCACGTCCACCAATCATAGCGGTCGAGCCGCTCGCGCTCGCGCGGCGTGTAAGCCTCGAACCGCTTTCTGAATTTCTCGAAGGCCGTGTCGGCCTGCGCCGAAAATTTCCACTGTCCCGGACGCTGAACCACCCCGTCGCGCATCAGCGAAGCCTCGAAGCGATGGTCTTTCAGTGGGATGCCGAACTCGCGACAGAGCGAGCGCACGCGGTCGTGGCTGGCTCCGATCCATTCAGCCCCAAGCTCGCAGACCAGCGAGGGATTCTCCTTAAAGCTAAAGGAGAGGACACGCCCCCCCAGCCTTTCTCTGGCTTCGAGCACGGTTACCTGCCAGCCAGCCTGTTTGAGCGCGTAGGCGGCGGCAAGGCCCGAAAGACCCGCCCCGATAATGACGCAGGAAAAGGAGGGCCGCGCGTTGATGTTCCTGAAGACGAGCGGCGAGCCGAGCGCCGCGACGGTCGCATACTTGAGAAACTCGCGACGCGTGGGCGTGCCCTTCAATCCAATCTTTTCAGCAGCAGCAGAATCGTTCATCGCCGTCTAGCTCACAAGGCTCTATCTAAACAGTGGACGGGTCATACGCCAGACCCTCACCAGATGTCCTGGGCTATCAAATCCTCATAGGTGTCGCGGCGACGTATGAGGTCGACGCTGCGGTCTGTTCTGACCATCACGGCGGCGGGCAGCGGTCGCCCGTTGTAGGGAAACATCTGCGCGAGCGAGTACGCGCCGCTGTTGAGCAGCGCCAAGACTTCGCCCGGCTTCACCTCCGCCGGCAGCCTGCGATAGTCGGGCAGGCGTCCCCCGCGCTCGATGTCGAAATAGACATCGCCTGAATCGCACAAAGGCCCGGCGACCTTGTATTCGTCATGAGCCTCGAGGTCTGCGCGCGTTGCAGAAACCAGATGGTAATACCACTTGTAGTTGTTCATCGAAAGCAGGAGGTTATAACCGGCGTCGGTCAGAAGCCACACGTCGCCGGTCTCAGGACGCCGCTTGATATTACGCACGGTGGTAAGCAACAGCCCGGCGTCGGCGATAATGCTGCGACCGGGTTCGAGCAGGATGGTGAGCTGATCGAGCAGGTGTTCGGCCCCGGCCTGACGCGCGGATTCGCGCGCCACGCGCAGGGCCTCGGTTAGAACCACCTCGGGCTCAAGCTCAGCGCCCAGCATATCGCGCTCGTGCTCCGGCAACTGGTCTGCCTGCGAGCGGTCGCGCAGGTAGTTGACCGGAATGCCGCCGCCGAGGTTGATGTGTTCGAGCGTGTGGCCCGTCTCGTGTTGAAGCGTGACGAGATGCTCCCACATCGTTTCAAAGGCGACGGCGAAGGGCTCGACATCGGGCGTCTGCGAGCCGACATGAATGTGTATGCCGCAGACGTGAAGAAGATCGGGGTGGCGCTGTGCACGGCGGAAGGCTTCGAGCACTTCGGACGAAGAGATGCCGAACTTTGATGTCAAAAGGGCCGTCTGCAACCCCAGATGAGAGCGCGTGCCGATCTCGGGGACGAGCCGCAGCGTGATGCGCGCTCGCTTGCCCATACGCCGCGCGGATTCTTCGACCAGCCCTATCTCGTAGATCGAGTCGACGTTGATCGCATAGATGCCAGCGCCGACGGCCTGATCAAGCTCGGCGTCCGTCTTGCTCGTCCCGTTGAAGATGATCTGATCGGGTCGAAACCCGGCGCGCAGGGCTTTGAACAACTCGCCGCCGCTGTTGACCTCCGCATCAATCCCGGCATCGAGCACGGTCTTGAGGACGGTCATGTTGGAGTTGGCCTTCGAGGCGTAGAAGAAACGAACCGGGCGGTCAACGGATTGGGCTGCGCGCTTGAGTCTCTCGATGTTCGAGCGTATGCGCGGCTCGGAAAAGACGAAGAGCGGTGTGTCGTGCGTCTCGACCAGAGAGGTCGCATCCACGCCGCTGATCGTCAGATGACCGTTGCGCGTCTCAAGAAACCCCTGAATCGTCCATGCCGGAGCAGGAGCGACAAGCTGCGTTGACATTGAATCAAAGACTCCGTCGGAAAATCTGTTAGCAGTAGGAACGCAAGCGAAGATAGTCTGCACAGAGTGTAGCGTCAAGTGGGAAAGCAATTAACAGGGCTCGACAGAGATGGACAGGATAAAGAAACTGCTTTGAAGCATTCATGCCTTGATGCTTGCTGTCTTTATCCCGCTTCTGGTTTTCATCCCGACCCTCTCTGTCCATCCCTGTTCATTCCGCTTCATTGAGAAGTCGTGCAGGTCGAACCTTTATCGATTCAACTGTCGAGCTTTTTCAAGGTCTCTTTGATCTGGCGGAGGTGGCGCATTTCGTGATGGCCGACGAAGGAGATTGCGCCGACGCCGTCGAATGTGCCGAGGAAGGGATGTTTCAGTCCGAGCTGTCGCAGGCGTTGCTGCCCGTGCGCGGCGCTGAATTCTTTGAGGCTGCGGCGCACGCTCTCGTAATTGGCGATGGTCTCCGCTTTGGCGGGCGGGTTCAGAGGCTCGACCCTCTTCGGCGCTTTGACGCGAACTATGCGGCGGCCTACGAGCAGCCCGACCGGCAACAGTTTTTGGAGTAAGCCGACTCGCACGGGAGGTTTCTCAAGCGCGCCTTCAAGCTCGTTGAAGACGGCCCGCTCGACAAGGGCCAGATGATGCACGATCTCCGCGATGCTCCACTGGTCGGGCGATGGGCGACGCGCAAACCGCTCATCCGTCAGAGGCGTGACGGCATCGAGCAGCTTCCGGTGTATGGCATCAAGTTCAGCGATTGCTTTCTCCATTTTCACTTCACAGCGCTCCTGTCATCTGTTCGATTGCCTTCAAAAGTCACCCGACTCTCGCTCGCTCACGTTCCCTGAGAACGCGGCGCAGGATTTTACCCGAAGGTGATTTCGGAATCTGCTCGACGAACTCGACGTGGCGAATCTTCTTGTGCGGGGCGACGCGCTCGGCGACGAACTCCATGATCTCTTCGGCGTCCGTCTCGGCCCTGAGGACGACGAATGCTTTCGGCACTTCTCCGGCTTCCTCGTCCGGGCTCGGAATGACGGCGGCGTCCGCCACGCACGGATGAGTGACGAGCACGGCCTCAAGCTCCGCGGGCGCGACCTGAAAACCTTTGTACTTGATCAGCTCTTTCAAACGGTCAACGATGTAGAAATGCTCGTCCTCATCGGCATAGGCGATGTCGCCCGTATGAAGCCAGCCCTCCGCATCTATGGTCTGGGCCGTCGCCTCCGGACGATTGAGATAGCCCTTCATCACCTGCGGCCCGCGAATCCAGATTTCGCCTCGGCCTTTCAACCCCTGAACCGCGCCGGTATCAGGGCAGACGAGCTTGCACTCCGTGTTGGGCAGGCAGATGCCGACCGAGCCGGGCTTCCCCTCGATTCGATCTAAGGGAGTAAGATGCGTGCAGGGGCTCGTCTCCGTCATGCCGTAGCCCTGTATGATGCGACAACTCAGGCGCTCCTGGCAGGCGCGCGTGAGGTCTTCGCCAAGCGGCGCAGCGCCGGAGAAGACCGTCTTCAATTTGGAGAGGTCATACTGTTCGACGACAGGGCTTTTGGTCAGCGCCAGCACAATCGGCGGCACAAGATGGGCCAACGTGACGCCGTACCTTTCGGCCAACTGTAAGAACTGTTCCAACTCAAAGCGCGGCATGGTGATGATCGTCGCCCCGGCATGAAGGCCAAGATTCATGATGACGACCATGCCGTAGATGTGAAACATGGGCAGCACGCAGAGCAGCGTATCTTCATGTGAAACCGTCTCGAAGACTTCGAGTTGGCACAGGTTGGCGACCAGATTCCGGTGCGTCAGCATGACGCCCTTGGGAAGCCCCGTCGTCCCGCTCGAATACGGAAGCACTACCAGATCGTGCTCGGGGTCAATCGAGACAGCGGGCGCTGTCGGCGGCTCATCCGTCTCCATCAACGACGCGAAAGGAGTCGCCCCTTCAGCTTCACCGAAGACGAGCAGTTCCCGCACACCGCCCTGCTTCGCAGCCTCCCGTGCCCTGTCCATCAATTGTGGAACCGTCAACAGGTACTTTGCCCCTCCCTGAGCTGGTGTGCGACCTCTTCCGTGGTGTAGAGCGGATTGATCGTCGTGTTGATGCCGCCGAGGCTGGCGACGGCGTGAAAGGCTATAGCATACTCCGGGCAGTTGGGGCTGTAGATAGCCAGCACATCCCCCTTCTGAAATCCGCGAGTGGCTAAACCGGCAGCCACGCGCCGCACACTTTGGGCCAGCTCGCCGTAGGTGATGCTGATACCGGTCGTCCCGTCAATCAGGGCGGGCTTCGCGGCTCGCGCCGCAGCGCCCCCCAGCACAAACTCCGTCAGCGTAACCTCAGGAATCGAAACCTCTTTATGTCGGCTCAGAAAGATCATAGAATTAAGGAATGAGCGCGGAGCGATGAGGGATAACATGGATTGAGTGAGTGATTCAATTGAATTCTGAACTCAATCATTAATCATTAATCCCTGCGCTCCTGCTCTTAGACTTGGTTTACAGACAGTGATACATTTGTCATAAGAAAGGTACGAGATGACGGAGCAAAACGGTTCATTATCCGATGAACAAACCCGCCAGAGGCGGGAAGAAACGGGCGAGGCCGAGACGCGTGCCGAAGAACAGGGTGATGTTGCCGAGCCCGATGCGCCGACCGCCACGGAAGAGAATGCCGGGATGAGCACGGTGCTCGATGCCGAGCCTCTCTCGGGCGTTCAGGATGATGCCAGCGATCAATGAAAGAGCGGGAAAGCCAGTCTGGCGCGCTCAGAGCGTGCGCCATTCTAACATAGAAGCGCCGCGCGCATCTTATCATCTTTACTTTGCCGCGCCGGGGTGATCGACTCATGACCGACTCGCCGCCAAGACCTGTATATATCGTCTGTCTCGCCAGTTTTTTCAAGGGCGGAGAGTTCATCCGCGAGTGCAAGCGGCGGAATTGTCGCGTCGTGCTGGTGACGAAGGAAAAGCTGCTCGGGGAAGACTGGCCGCGGGCGGAGCTGGACGGCATCATCTCCGTGCCCAACGATGCCACGCCGGAAGTCTTCATCCACACCGTCACGCAACTGGCCCGCCCGCTCAAGCTCGATCTGGTCGTCGCCCTCGAAGAGTACGATGTCGTGACGGCGGCGCTCATCCGCGAGCATCTTCGCATCGCCGGCATGGAGGCGACGACGGCGCGCCGGTTTCGCGACAAGCTGGCGATGCGCTCGCTCGCCAGAGACGCACACATACGCGTCCCAGAGTTCGTTCATCTGGTCAACTACGACGAGATAGGCCGGTACATGGATAGCACGCCCGCGCCCTGGGTGCTCAAGCCGCGCGCCGATGTCTCGGCCATCGGGATAAAGAAGATGCACGATTCCGAACAGGTGTGGCGGGCGATAGATGTGCTGGACGCGCGCGAGCGTCTGACCGAGCGGTCTTCTTATTACCTGCTCGAACGCTACGTGGCGGGCGAGGTCTATCACGTGGACTCGCTCGTGGACGACGGGAAGGTGATTTTCGCGGGCGCTAATCGCTACGGGCGGCCACCGATGGACGTGGCCCACGGCGGCGGGGTCTATATCTCATACACCATCGAGCAGGACTCGGACGAACAAAGGCAGTTGTTCGACATCAACAGCAAGCTCGTCGAGACGCTCGGCCTCCGTCGCGGCGCTGCCCACGCCGAGTTTATCAAGAGCGCGGAGGACGGCGAGTTCTACTTTTTAGAGATCGCGGCGCGCGTCGGCGGCTCTTACATCTCCGAAGTGCTGGAAGGCGCAACCGGAGTCAACCTCTGGCGTGAATGGGCACGCCTTGAGATCACGCTCGGCGAGAAGCCTTACGAGGTTCAACCGCAGCGCCGGGAGTACTGTGGCATTGTGCTCTCGCTGGCGCGGCAGGAATGGCCCGGCACGAGCGCCTATACCGACCCGGAGATCATCTACCGCATCAGGAAGCGTCATCACGTCGGCCTCATCGTGCGCTCGCCGCAACTGGAACGCGTGCGCCATCTGCTGGACGCTTACGCCGTGCGCTTCAACGATGAATTCTCGGCGGTCGTCCCGCCGCTCGAAAGAGCTGAATAGTACGCGGCAGAAGAGCCAGAGGAATGCAAACATGAGTAGACTGCAAGGCAAAAACATTTTGATAACGGGGGCATCGCAGGGGCTCGGACGCCAGCTGGCGATAGAATTTGCTCGCGAGGGCGCGCAGGCTCTCTCTCTGGTCGCCCGCAGCGGCGACAAGCTTGAAGAGGTGCGCGAGCGCGTGCGTGAAGTCGCGCCCGCGACCAGCATCCTCGTCATCGAGGCCGACCTCGGGCGGCAGGATGAGATCGAGCGTGTCATCGCAACTACTCTCAGTGAGTTCGGCGGTCGTCTGGACGTGCTGGTCAACAACGCTTCGGCCATTGGCCCAACGCCTTTGCCCTATCTGCTGGATTATCCGCTTGAGGATTTTCGCAGCGTGCTGGACACCAACCTGATCGCGCCGTTTCTGCTGATTAAGAAGGCGCTGCCGGCGATGATCGAGCAAGGCGGTTCGATCATCAACGTTACGAGCGATGCCGGCGTCACGGGCTATCCGGGCTGGGGCGCTTACGGCATCTCCAAGTTCGGCCTCGAAGGCATGTCGCAAACGTGGGCGGCGGAGCTGGAAGAGAGCGGCGTTCGCATCAATGTCGTTGACCCGGGCGAGATGAACACGGCCATGCACCGCGCCGCCGAGCCGGAAGAAGACCCCAGCCAGTGGGCCAATCCCGAAGACGTAACGGAAGTCTTCGTCTACCTGGCCTCGGACGAATCCAGCGCCATTAACGGTCAGAGATTTCAGGCCCAGGAAGAGAACTGGGGCCAGAAAGAAAGGATGAAGGCGGAAGGATGAAGGATGAGAGGGTTGAGTCAAAGCTTGATTGAGTGCTTCAATCAAATAGCTTTTACTTCATCGTTGCCGCCTTCATCCTTCATCCTTGCTCTTATGTCCTCTCCTTTTTCTTTTACGTTGCCGCCAGAGCTTTCGGCGAAGGAGCCGCCGGAGCGGCGTGGGCTGGCACGCGATCATGTGCGGCTGATGGTCATAGAGCGCGCGACTCGCACGGTGGAGCACACGCGCTTTGACAGGTTGGGCCAGTACCTTCGGCGGGGCGACCTGCTCGTGTTTAATACGAGCCGGACTCTTCCGGCCTCGCTTCAGGCTTGCGCCGCGCCGGTTGGCCCATGCATAGAGATTCGACTGGCGGAACATCTGCCGGACGATTCCTGGCTCGCGCTATTGTTATGCCAGCGCGGCGACCCCTTCTCCTGCGGCCTGCGCGCCGGCATGCAGATAGTCTTCGGCGATGGCCTCAACGCCGTTGTCACCGAGCGAGACGAGCGCATCCCCAGGCTCTGGCGTTTGCGTTTCTCGATGACCGGCACTGAGCTGATCAATGCGCTCTACCGGCTGGGGCGTCCCGTTCGCTATGAGTATGTCTCAGCGCCGTGGGATTTGGACTACTACCAGACGGTCTACGCCAAGGAGCCCGGCTCTGCCGAGATGCCTTCAGCGGGGCGCGCCTTTACGTGGCGACTACTCTTCGACCTCAAGCGGCAGGGCATTGAGATGGCCTACCTCGTGCTGCACACGACCATCTCCTCCTACATGGACGACGAGCTGGACGCGCTGCACCCTGCTTCCGAAGAGGAATACTTCATCAACCAGACGACCGCCGAAAAGATTAACCGGGCACGCGCAGAGGGCGGGCGCGTCATCGCCGTCGGCACGACGGTCGTGCGCGCTCTCGAATCGGTTGCCGACGAGCAGGGAAGGATTCGACCCGGGCATGGCTATACGCAACTGCGCATCACAGCCGACCACAGGCTGAGGGCGGCTGACGGACTCCTCACAGGATTGCACGAGCCGGAAGCCAGCCACCTCGACCTGCTCGCGGCCTTTCTTCCGCCGGACGAGATACGCGCGGCCTATGAAGAGGCCGTCCGCCTCGGCTACCTCTGGCACGAGTTCGGCGATCTTAACCTGATCGTCTGATTGAAGCGCGCTGAAATTGATGCTGTTCAAAAAACGGTACAAAATCCCGAGCAGCTTCGTCCTCATCATCCGCCGGTTATCCAAATTTAGTTAGCTGTTCATTCGAGTTTATCCAAATTCATGAACTTTTCCCTGCGTCCAATCCTCTCTCGCCCCCACTCATCAACCGCCAATTCAAGATAGTTCAGACGAGCCATAGGGATGGCACATCGGTTGCGCTTTTGACTGTCGAGAAAAGCGCGGATGGCTCTCCCCACGTTCCATTTATTGAACGCTCCGCGCGACGGGAATTGTTACCGCATCGCTTTGACCAGAGAGGTCAAAGCAACGCTCGAACGGAAGTGAGTTTTGGTTGTTCTAGCTCGCTCAAAGGCCACGGGTGTTGATCTCTCAAACGTAGCGCAGGCGTGGCGGCATCGCGGCGCTTCCGCCGGTCGGCCCGGGAGCTTTAGCAACAGAGCCCATCTCGAATATAGAAGGAGACTTGATATGTCATTCCACTTGCAACGCTTGATGACGCACCGTTGGACGCGTGCCGTCACGGCCTTGTTTGTTCTGACACTGTTCTCTGTGGCTGCGCTGGCGCAGACGGAGACGGGTCAGATTACCGGAAAAGTTATAGACCCGAATGGCGCCGTCATTGCCGGTGCGAACGTCACGGTCAAATCCGCTGAAACGGGACGCGAGCTCTCGGCGACGGCCAATGATGAAGGTGTGTTCACTGTCACTAACCTTCAGCCCGGCAACTATGATGTGACCGTACAGGCGGGCAGCTTCGAGGCCCGGACACAGCGCGTCAACGTCACCGTCGGCGCGAAGCTCTCGATTGAGACGCAACTGGGCATCGCCGCCGTCGGCGGCACGGTCGATGTGGTCGCCGGAGCCGGCGGCGTCGAAGTCAACACGCAGACACAGGAGTTGTCGAACGTCATCACGGGGACGCAGATACGCGAGCTGCCGACCCTGACCCGTAACCCTTACGATCTGGTCGGCATCTCCGGCAACGCCTCGGCAGACCCGGGCGGCTCGGCTGATCGCGGCGCAGGCTTTGCCATCAACGGGCAGCGCGCCTCCAGCACCAACGTCCTGCTCGACGGCGCGGACAACAACGACGCGTTCACGGCCACCGTCGGTCAGGCCGTGCCGCTCGATTCCGTGCAGGAGCTGCGCGTCATCACGAGCAACTTCTCGGCTGAGTACGGTCGCGCTTCGGGTGGTATCGTCTCGGTGGCGACCCGCGCCGGGAGCAACGAGTTTCACGGCTCGCTCTATGAGTTCAACCGTGTCTCGCGGCTCGCTTCCAACGGTTTCGCCAACAACGCGACGAACACGCCGAAGGGCGTTTTCGCGCGTAACCAGTTCGGCTATTCCATCGGCGGCCCCGTCCTGAAGAATAAGCTCTTCTTCTTCAGCAGCACGGAATGGATTCGCGTACGCAGCACGGGAACTGTCACCACGGTCGTGCCGACAGCGGCGCTGATTAACGCCTCGGCGGCGGCCACCAAAAACTTCTTCGCGCAATATCCGCTGGAAGCGACGCCGACCAGCAGAGTCTTCACGGCGGCGGAAACAGCCGGACTCTTCAACGTCACCGCCGGCAGCACCTTCGGCCTGTTCGCGGCGGCCAATCCTAACCTGCCGGTCTTTCAGGAAGTGCAATCGGTTGTCCCGACGGATTTTGGCGGCGGCAGCCCGCAGAACTCTTACCAGACGGTCAACCGCGTTGACTGGAATCTGTCGGACACGACGCAGATTTACGGTCGGTACGCGATTCAAAAGCAGCTCTTCTTTGAAGGCTCGAACGCTTTCAGCCCCTACAAGGGATTCAACACGGGCGTTCTTAATTTCAATCAGAATGCGCTGGTCTCGTTGACGCACACCTTTTCGCCGACCCTCGTATCGCAGACCAAGCTGGTCTTCAATCGCCTGACCAACGTGCAGCCGCTCGGCGAGAATCCCAACGGCCCGACGCTCTACCTGAGCGGCACGGCGACCACCACTTTCGGTAATACTCTGGCCCTGCCCGGCTATCTGCCCTTCAATCCCGGCAGCGCCATCCCGTTCGGCGGGCCGCAGAATCTGGGCCAGCTTTACGAGGATGTAAACTACACGAGGGGCAATCACCAGTTCCGCTTCGGCGGCCAGTTCGTTTATATCCAGGACAATCGCGCGTTCGGCGCGTTCGCCAACTCTGTCGAAACGCTGGGCACAAACGCGACGCAGGGGCTCGACAATTTCCTGCTCGGTCAACTGTTCACCTTTCAGGCGGCGATTGACCCGCAGGGCAAGTTCCCGGGCCAGAGCGTGACCCTGCCTGTGAGCCAACCTTCGTTCCAGCGCAGCAATCGCTACAAAGAGTTTGCGCTCTACGCCAACGATTCGTGGCGTGTCACACCGCGTCTGACTCTGAACTTCGGTCTGCGCTACGAGTATTTCGGCCCGCAGAAGAACAAAGACCCGCTCCTCGATGCCAACCTTTATTTCGAGGGCGGCAACTTTATGGACAGAATCGGCAACCCGACGGAATTGGCCGCGGCCATACGCAACAGTCAGGTGATGCCTTCTCCGAACAGTCCAACGGGTGCGCTTTGGAAGTCGGACTGGAATAACTTCGCCCCGCGCATAGGGTTTGCGTGGGACGTGTTCGGCGACGGCAAGATGAGCGTGCGCGGCGGTTACGGCATGGCTTACGAGCGTAACTTCGGCAACGTCACTTTCAACGTCATCCAGAATCCGCCCAACTACGCGGTGATCGCGCTGGAAGCGGGAACAGACATTCCGCAGGCGCAGTTGCCGGTCTTCACCAGCAACGCAGGGCCTCTGGCGGGGGCCGGAATCACAAAGGTTTTACCGGCTGTCAGTCTGCGCGCCGTCGACCCGAATATCAGAACAGCCTTCGCTCATTTCTGGAGCGCGGCGGTCGAGCGTGAGCTGGCACAGGGCACGGTCGTCAGTCTCGAATACTCCGGTTCGGCGGGACGTGACCTCTACGCCCTGACCAACATCAACCGCCCCGGCTACGGCAGGGTCTATCTGGGCGATGCTTCCTTTACGAGTCGTCTCAACAACCAGTATACGGACATCAACTTCCGCAGCAACGGAGGCAAATCCAACTACAACGGCTTGACCGCCTCGATTGACAGCACTGGCTGGCGCGACATGGGCTTGCAGTTCACAGCCCGCTACACCTACGGAGTCGCCAAGGACAATCTGAGCGCGACCTTCGGCTTCTCCGATACAACCCGCACGCTCAACTCAGGCTTCCTCGATCCGTTCAACCCTGATCTGGACTATGGCTATGCAGATTTCGACGTGCGCCACAGGTTTTCCAGCAGCTTCAACTGGCAGATTCCCTTCGCCAAGAACATGACGGGCGTCGCCAAGCAGGTGCTGGACGGATGGGCCTTGACGGGTCTATTTCAGGCTCAAACCGGCGGGCCATACTCGATCTTCGATTGCACCCTGCGTGGCCGCCCCGGAAATTACTGCGCGCGGCTGGTTCCCACTGGGCCGATTCCGGGCAGCGCCTCGAACGTGCCTGACCCGGACATTGCCAACCAGTTCATATTTGTGGACTTGAGCAATCAGACCCCGGGCAACCAGTTGACCGGGCCGTTTGATAACCGCTCATACCTGCCGCCATTCCCGGCGGATATGACCAGGCGCAACCAGTTCCGTGGCCCCGGCTACTGGAACTTCGATGCCGCCGTCCACAAGAATTTCAAGTTCGGTGAGCGCTACACTCTGCAATTCCGCGCAGAGATGTTCAATATCTTCAACCATGCGAACCTGTTCCTGGTGGCGTATGGCAATGAAGTCAACAGCGGCTACATCCCTGCGGCGCGCGGGTTCGCACCCAACGCGACCACAGGGGAGCGTCGCAATATTCAGCTCGCGCTCAAGTTCATCTTCTAGCTTCACGACACAGGGGGAAGCTTTTTAAAGGGGAGTCTTCGGGCTCCCCTGTTTTTTTGCCGGTCGAAGGGCACAGGCTATAAAATGGCGCGCACGCTTTTGAGCCGCCAATGAACGGAGCATCAACGCATGCCACTAAAGATGAAGGTACAATGTCAGGGATGCCGGAGCGCGCTGGCAGTGGACGGTGAGGCGTACATCTGTAGCTACGAATGCACGTTCTGCCCGGCTTGCACGGAAAAGGAAGGGGGCGTGTGCCCTAATTGCGACGGCGAGTTGATACGCCGCCCGCGCCGCACGAGCCCACCCCTAGCCGTCGCCGCGCGCAGCTCCTTGAGGTGGTGGAATCGTCTGCTCAAAGGTTCTTCATGAGAGCAGACCTTTTCAGACTTTTTGCAGCGGCCAGATGTCGACGGCGAGGGCTTCCGCGTAGTGAACGAGTGGCTCGCCCTCAGGCGTCGGCAGCCCCTGCGATTCGATCATGGTCGAGCGCAGGGATTCGAGCGAGGCATCCTGCAAAGGCCACGGCGCGTGGTG
The DNA here is from genome assembly GCA_036389675.1 of Pyrinomonadaceae bacterium. Lineage (GTDB taxonomy): Bacteria > Acidobacteriota > Blastocatellia > Pyrinomonadales > Pyrinomonadaceae > DASQYE01. The sequence goes on along the minus strand of DASVWI010000020.1, from coordinate 303,154 downwards.
GATGCGCGCGCGGTATAGCTGCCCGCTGCTGTCTTCCGAGTAGAGGCAGTAACGCTCCGTGAGGAAAAATTCGAGCGAGCCAGGCTCGGATTCAGGCAGCGGCGCGCCTATCGTCCAACGCGCTTCCAGCTCCGCCCGTGGCTCATCCCTGCGGCTCAACGCGTAGTCAATCGTGCCGTCTTCCTCTTCCAGTTCGATCTCGGCGTTGAAGTAGGGGAGGTGATAGAGCGTGCGCGCGCCCGTGACAGCGAGCGCGCTCGTGGCGTCGAGCGAAAAGAACCACACGCCCGGCACACCGTTCAGATGCACATAGGTGCGGACGTTTGTTTCGTGCAGCTCGCTCAAGAAGGGAATCGGCGGAGTAAAGACGGGGCGCACGCCCCACATCGTGAAAGGCGTGATGGCGATCCATGCCTCGCCCTCAAAGGTGTCGATCGCTAACCGTTCAGGTATCAACGGGCGCAGCGCTTCGATCTCGATGGGCCAATGTATGAACAGCAGCTTGCCCCAGTTCTGACGCATGATCGGCATGCTGTCCGGGCGCTCAAGTATCGAGAGCCTGTCGACGCCCGTCTCTTCCGTCTTTGCTTTCACGTTGCCGGATGCTTTCTTCTTCATTCTTTCCTCGTCCCTTATTCGCTCTTTATTGCGACCATGATTTCGGCTGGCGATTCCAGCGGTGCTGGCGCAGTTGCTCGTGCAGTTCCGTGGGCAGTGGCCCGGCGTCGCTCGCGGCAATGTTGGATTCGACGTGCGCTACTTTACGCATACCCGGAATGATGGTGCTGACCGCCGGGTTGTTCAGTATAAAGCGCAGGGCCATCTCAGGCATGGTCATGCCGGAGGGCACGAGGGGCTTGAGGGCGTCCGCGCGCTCAACGCTCGGGATTAAGTTTTCGGGTACGAAGTAGGTGCTGCGCCAGTCGGTTTCGGGCCAGGTGCTCTCTTTCGTGAGCAGGCCCGTCAGCGTTCCCTCGTCGAGGGGGACGCGGGCGATGACCGCCACGTCCATCTCACGGCAGGCGGGAAACAATTCATCTTCGGGGTTCTGATCGAAGATGTTGTAGATGACCTGAACGCTGTCTATCAGACCGCTGCGGACGGCACGCACGCCGTTCCAGGGCTCCCAGCGATTGATGCTGATGCCGACGGCTTTGACGAGCCCGAGCGCGCGCAGCTCCTCCATCTTATCCGCCCAGCGGCGGTCATCCGTCCAGGCATCTTCCCAGACGTGAAACTGTATGAGGTCGAAGCTTTCGAGGCCGCTATTGGCGAGGCTGCGGCGGACGTACTCCTCGATGTGGTCGGGCGGGAAGGCATCATCGAGCGGTGTTTCGCGGCGGCTCGGCCACTGGCGATTTTTGGGCGGAATCTTCGTCGCCGTGTAGAGCTGCTTTTGCGGGTTAGCCCGCACGAGTTGGCCCAGCAACCCCTCGCTGTGCCCTTCGCCGTAGACCCACGCGGTATCGAAGAAATTAGAACCGAGGTCTACGGCGCGTTGCAGAGAGCGCAGCGATTCCTCATCGTCCGAGCCGCTCCAGCTTCCCATGCCCCACATGCCATAGCCGATCTCACTCACCATCCAGCCCGTTCGGCCAAACCGCCTGTATCTCATCGCCTTGTTCTCCCTTTGAAGAGGTCAGTACCGCCTGCGGTAGCGGGCGGGTCTCAAGTAGCGCTAACGACCCGCCCGCTACCGCAGGCGGTACTGACCTGTCCATCCCTGCTATTTCATCTTTCCCTTGCCATCTGCTCTTTCGGTTTAAGGTAGGCGTCGAACCAGTTAAGCACGGTGGTGTACCAGAGCTGGGAATTCTGTGGCTTGAGAATCCAGTGGCCCTCGTCTGGGAAATAGAGCAGCTTCGACGGGACGCCGCGCCGCTGAAGCGCGGTGAAGAGTTGCAGACCCTCGCCGACGGGGACGCGGTAATCAAGCTCGCCGTGCGTGACGAGCATGGGCGTCTTGAACTCCTTGACGAACATGTGCGGCGACCAGCGTGTGTATATTTCGGGGTTGTCCCATGGCGTTCCCTTAAACTCCCATTCGGCGAACCACAGCTCTTCGGTCGCGCCGTACATGCTCGTCAGGTTATAGACGCCGGCGTGCGAGACGAGCGCCTTGAAATGGACTCGGGGGTCGTTGTTATGTCCCTCAATCCAGTTGACCATGTAGCCGCCGTAGCTTCCGCCAGCCGCGCCTATGCGCTCCTTGTCAACGTAGCCGAGCGAAACGACGTGGGCCACGCCGTTAAGGAGGTCTGTGAAGACGCGGCCTCCCCAGTCGCCTGAGATTTCGTCCGTGAACTTCTGACCGTAGCCGGTCGAGCCGCGCGGGTTCGGCATGAAGACCACGTAACCTGCTGAGGCAAAGACTTCAGGATTCCAGCGATAGCCCCAGTTGTTGTTCCACGCACCCTGCGGGCCGCCATGAATCAAGACCAGCAGCGGCCACTTGCGAGACGCGTTAAAGTCCGGCGGCTTGATTATCCAGCCGCCTACCCTGGCTTGCTCTGCGCCTGTCCATGTGACTTCTTCCGCGGGCCGAAGACCGAACCCGGCGATGAAAGCATCGTTGATCTTCGTGACGGCGGTGACGCCTGTGCCGTCTGCGCCGGCGCGGTAAATCTCCGTCGGGCTCGCCGCGCTGTTGCGCGTAAAGACCAGCCATTTCCCGTCGGCGGTGATTTTCACGTCGTCGTTGAAGCCGTCGGCGACGAGCTTGGTGATGTTGCCTCCGCCGACGGCGACCGTATAGATCGGCTGTAGCCCGCGCTCGCCCGCCGTCAGGTAAATCCTCTTACTGTCGGGCGAGAAGGCTATGCTCTCAACCTGTAGGTCGAAAGGCTCTGAGAGCGAGCGCGACTTATTCGTCTGGCGGTCAAAGAGCATCAACTGCCAGCGGTCGGCCTCGAACCCTGCGCGCGGCTGCGAGCGGTAGGCTATGTAGCGACCGTCTGGCGAGTAGACGGGCGTCGAGTCAGCGCCGCGATTATCGCCCGTGATGCGACGAGCTTCGCCGCCCGCCACCGAGACCGTGAAGATATCGTTGTTGGTCGAGATGGCTTCATCCTTATCCGTATTGCGCGTGAAGGCCAGCTCTTTCGAGTCGGGCGAGAAGGCGTATTCGGGCGGCCCGCCGAGGCTGAACGGCGGCGCGTCCCAGTCTCCGGGCGTGAGGTCGCGTGCCGCGCCGCCCTCTGCCGAGACGACGAAGACGTGGCTTCGCTTTCCCTCTTTCCAGGTTTTCCAGTGACGATAGAGCAGCCGGTCGGCTATCTTCGCCTTGACCTTACTCTCGTCCACAGCCTGCGCGCGCTTGCGATTGCACTCGTCGTCCGCGCATTCCGGGTAGACCTCCGAGGTGAAGGCGAGCCATTTCCCGTCAGGCGACCAGACGGGCACATCCGCTCCCGTCGCAGCGTTCGTGACCTTCTTCTTCTCGCCGCTCGCAACGTCAATCGTCCAGACCTGCGAGTCAGAGATATAGGCCAGACGTTTGCCGTCGGGCGACCAGCGCGGCGATTCAGACGATTGATCGCCTGATGTAAGCGCGCGCGGCTCGCCGCCCTCCATGGGAATCAGATAGATTTGTGTCCGAGACTTGTTAGCCGCGATATCCGGGTCGGTGATAGTAAAAGCAACGGTGCGTCCATCGGGCGAGACCTGCGGGTCTGAGACTCGACGCACCTTGAGCAGCTCGTTGACGGTCAGGCGGCGACCCGTTTGCTGCGCCGACACAGTGGTTGCCAGGAGCGTAAGCAGGACGATCACACTGGACGTGATTAGACGCTTCATATAGTCCTCGAAATTATTTAAAAGAGTTTTGGAAAGCGAGGCTATTATCGCACCAAGCCACTTTCTTTGCATCTCTGTAGGTGAGACCATTTCAGATTTTAGATTGTGGATTCTGGATTGGCGCGTCTGCGGAACTTGAAAGCTGATCTCGGAAATTCAAGCTTCTCGAACGGTTAATCCAAAATCCGAAAGGAATTTACTGTATGATTCGCTAAGCACTGGAAGCGGAGGCGAAGGCTCTTGTTGGTGAGGCGTGTGATATGTGTCGTGCTGGGGTTGGCGCTGCGCGTCTTCTTTCGTCGCATAGAGGTGGCCGGGCTTGAGAGAATCCCGCAGCGAGAGCCCGTCGTCTTTGTGCTCAACCATCCCAATGGGCTCGTTGATCCGGTCTTTATTCTTTGTCTTGCGCCGCGCCGCGTCTCCTTTCTGGCGAAAGCGCCTCTCTTCCGCATGCCTGTCATAGGCTACTTCGTGCGGGCGCTCGATTCGCTGCCCGTCTATCGCCATCAGGACGAGGGAGAAGACCCTGCGCGCAATCGCGAAACGTTCGACCTTGCCCGCGCACTACTGCGACGCGGCGGGACAATTGCCATCTGCCCGGAAGGCGTCTCGCATAACGAGCCGAGGCTCAGGCCGCTCAAGACCGGGGCGGCGCGCATCGCGCTCGGCGCAGCCTCAGCCGGAGACAGGCTCGATGTTCGTGTCGTCCCCGTGGGGCTTTACTACACCTCCAAGACTGCGTTTCGCAACGCCGCGCTTCTATATTTCGGCGACCCCATACGTGTCGAGCCGGTCGCCTTGGACGACACGGGCGATCCGCCGCGCGAAGAAGTGCGCGCTCTCTCCAAGCGTATCGAAGACGCCATGCGCGAGGTCATCCTCAACGCCGAACACGATGAGGCGCTCGCGACGATCAGCCGCGCCGAGAGAATCTTCTCGTCCGAAAACAGGGGCGACGAGGACGAGCCGAGTCTTGAGCGCGAGCTGCAACTCAGGCGACGCTTCATCGAAGGCTACACGCTCCTGCGCGCACAAGCGCCGGAGCGGCTGGCCGCGCTCGACGCGCGCATACGTCGCTACGAGGAAGAATTGAAGCAGGTGGGCGTTGATGCCGAAGACCTTGCCCCGCCTCGCTCTACTCTGTCCGTGGGCGCGCATCTCGTCTCGCGCTCGCTGCTCTTTCTCCTGCTTCTTCCGCTTGCGCTCGCGGGCACGCTGCTGCACTATCCGGCCTACCGCCTTGCGGGTTACTTCGCCCGCCGCTTTTCACAGAACTCCGACGACGTGGTCTCGACCATAAAGATCATCGCGGCCATGCTCCTGTTTCCGCTCACGTGGGTCGGGTTGGCCGTGGCCTGTTATCTGATGTGGGGAGGGGTGGCCTCCGCCGGCGCGCTTCTCTTTACTCCGCTCGCGGGCTATGCTGCGGTGCGATTTTTCGAGGAGTTCGACCAGTTCGTCGGCGGAGCCAAGGCGCTCCTTTTCTTCATCACGCGCCGCTGGTTCTTCAAGCGGCTGCTGGTCGAGCGCCGCGCCATTCACGACGAGATCGTCGCTCTCGGAGACGAAGCGCGTAGATGAGCGGGGAATTAACAGGAATGGATAGAGATTGTCAGGATAGGACAGGTCAGTACCGCCTAAGGTCTCGGGCGGGTGCTCCTGCGAGGCAGACCCGCCCGCTACCGCAGGCGGTACTGACCTGTGCTTTGCACCCGGCTTTATCACTTCGGCGTTGGCGAGGCTGTTGCCGCGGGCTGCTGCGCTTTGGCGAAGACAATGGGCGCGGCGCTCGTGATGCCTTTGCCTTCCTGAATAGTGAGGGACTGATTGGGTTTGACATCAGGGATTTTATCCAAGCCTCCGCTCGGCCAACTGATCTCGATCACGTAGGACTTGTCTTCGGCGCGGCCAAGGCCGAAGGTGAGCGGCAGCTCGCTCTGCGAGCAATAGCTGGAACCCGTCTTGACCATCCCCGAAAGCTTCGTGCCCCCTGCGGCCTGCAAGGTGACGCGCGCCCCTATGCCGTCGCGGTTCGAGCGCGTCCCCGAAAGCTTGATGCGTAACAGGTCGTTCTGATTTCCGTTGTCGTTACGCAGCAATCGGGCCGGGCCGTTGTTGGTCGTGAGCAGCAGGTCAAGGTCTCCGTCGTTGTCGAAATCGCCGTAGGCAGCGCCCCGGCCCACTATCGCGCGCTGTAACGAGCGACCGAGTCTCGCCGTCACCTCCTCAAACTTGCGCTTGCCGCGATTGCGGAAAAGATGCGGGCTCTGCGCGTACTTCACATTGGGTTGAACGACGCTGATGTCGTCGGAGACGTGGCCGTTGGCGGCGAAGATGTCCGGCAGCCCGTCCAGATCATAGTCGAAGAAGAAACAGGCGAAGGTTAAGGATTGAGCCGACATCTTGCCTATGCCTGAGGCCTGCGCTTCATCTGTAAAGAGGCCCGTGCCCTCGTTGCGATAGAGCGCCATGCTCTCGTTGGTGAAGTTGCCGATGATGATGCTCTGCCGCCCCGACGCGTCGTAGTCGCCGGCATCGACGCCCATCCCCGCGCGCGGCGTTCCGGCCTCGCTAAAGGCCACGCCCGCCGCTATGCCCTCATCTGTGAACGTGCCGTTGCCGTTGTTCTTGTAGAGCTTGTTGGGCTCCGTATCGCAGGCGACGAAGAGGTCTGTGAGGCCGTTGTTATCGTAATCGATGAGCGCCACGCCCAGCGCTTTGCCGGTCGGGTCAAAGAGCCCGGCGCGCTGCGTGACGTTCTCAAACGTCCCGTTCCCGCGATTGTGATAAAGCGTTGAGCTTTGGCCCTTGTAAGACTGCGGCGTGCAGTAGGACTTGTTCTTGCCGTCGAGCGTGCAGAACTGGTCTTTATCGGCAGACCACTCGACGTAGTTGCAGACGAAGAGATCCAGCTGGCCGTCCCTGTCGTAGTCGAAGAAGGCGGCGCTGGTCGACATGCTCGGGTCGTCAACGCCCGCTTTCGATGAGACTTCAGCGAAGCGTCCTCCGCCGAGGTTGCGGAAGAGACGATTCGGCCCAACGCAGGTGATGTAGATATCCGGTTGCCCGTCGGCGTCGTAGTCGGCGACGGCCACGCCGAGGCCGTACATCTCTACGGCGAGCCCTGCCTGCGCCGTCGTGTTCGTAAACGTCCCGTCCTGATTGTTGCGGTAGAGCGCCGGAAAACTTTTCTGCCCTTTCTGGTCGGGCCAGTTAGAGGAGTTGACGAGCAGCACATCCTGCCAGCCATCCGAGTCGTAATCCAGAAAGGCGCAGCCCGAGCCGAGCGTTTCGGGCAGATACTTTTTGCCCGACGCTCCGCTGTTATGCTTGAAGCGAATCCCGGCCTGCGCCGTCACGTCCGTAAACTCCACAGGGCCGGAAGGGCGCGGCGCTTCCGCCGTGGGCGAAGCCTGCGGCGCGGCCTGCGCCGTCTCAGCCTGAGAAGCGTTTGACTCGTTAGCGGCTGTCTGATTCTTAACGCAACCCGTGAGCGTCGGCATCAGCAGAAGGCAGAGCAAGTAAGCTGTTAATCTGCGAGACATCAATTCCTGACCTGTGAAAATGAGATGAATGTTACGTCTTGCGGGTTTAATGCGGAGTTCGGCGGTCGAAACTGATTTTCGTTGATGAGCCCGAAGTTACATTTGATTAAAACCCACTGACAAAAGCGGTCGCTCGCGCTCAATCGAAGAGGCAGGAAGTGCGACCTTTAAGGTTGCCGCCACCTCCTGCCCTTCGCCATGGTCATTTCGCCAGAATCTGTTCCTGATTCGCCAGAATCTGTTTCTGGTTTGCTTCCATACGCTCCTGATTTGCAAGGATTCTGTCCAGCTTCTCCTGATTTCCCTTGAGGGTCTCCTGATTTGCCAGCAAAGCCTTCTGGTTCGCCTTGATCTCTTCCTGATTGGCAATGATTCTTTGCTGGTTGGAGATCACTTCATTTTCACTCATCTGTATTTTTCCCTTTTACTGATTATGATTGAACTGCGGGCCGGCAACTCTGGCTTTCCAGCCCAGCCGGGATGGTATGGGTCGTGACCTGCGATGTCAAACTTACCGGACTTCTCCCTGTTAGATTCTGCCTCAAGTTCTTGTCTGAGGGCTCAAGTGAGCCGTCGCACTGCGGCGCGAAGTCAGCCAGATTTCGATCAGGTTCGCGGTTGGGCCGACCATGAAGAGGGCATAGTAGGGGGCATGTACGACTTGCAGCAGCCGCAGAACCATCTCGACAAATGCGACGGCCATTACCACGCCGCACTGCGCCAGCCTCCCGGAGCGGACGGTGGTTTTGGGGTCTGTAATCATAAAGAAGACGTAGAGCTGGTACATAGGCCCTGTGATGGGGGCGACCTCGGCCTGAAAGGGATGACCCGTTATCAGGCTACGCAGGTATGCGAAGAAGAGAAACGAGACGACGTAAGTGGCCGTGATGTGAAAGCGTTTGAGTCGCCAGATGATGATGGAGCCGAGCGTCCAGATGGCGAGCATCGGCAACAATGAATTGCCCCATTGAATGCTGAGGGTTGCGACCGCCGCCGGCGCGAGCACGAGCATGGCGCAGATGCCGAAGTTCGACGGATTCCAGATGTGACGATTCCTGACTCTGAGCACGTACTTGCTTGTGATCGAGATCATGCTGCACAGCGCGTAGGGCCAGATGGCAGGCGAGCGCACGAGTATGCCGACGCTGATGCCTGAGATGTAGGCCGACGCAAGGTGCGGCCACTTGCCTGTGAAGAGTCTGGACAGCAACAACTCCATGGCAATCGAAGTGATGATGGCGAGCGCCGTCTTCGTATAGCTTTCGAGAAGGCCGAAGGAGAGCTGCGCGCCGAGAAGAATACAGGTGATGAGGATGGGAGCGAGAAAGCGGTTGTCGAAGTGGAAGCCTCGCCGCTGTGGCTCGACAGAGGCCGCAGGCGTCGGCCTCATTGATGCGCTCAATTCCGACATCTTTTATGCGGGCTCCTTTATCTTGTTGAGATGGCCCATCTGTACGTCTGAGAGGGTCTGTATCTTACCAGAAGGCCAGCGAACCGACACCTTTTCGAGTCGTGGGTTTGCTCCCAATCCGAAGTGCAGGCGTCGCTGGTTCTGCGCGCAGAAGCCGCTGCCGCCGGCCACTTCCTGCACCTGCTGCTGGCCGTTCCAGAAGAGGCGCACCTGCGCGCCGATGGCGCTTCGGTTGCTCGCCGAGCCTTCCAGCTCGAAGGCGATCCACTTATTTTCGGGCACGACCGTGTTCTTATAGACTAAGAGCGGCCCGCGCTGATTCGCCACCACGACATCCAGCACGCCCCTGTTCCACAGATCGACGAGCGCGACCGAGCGCCCGTCCAGATCGTCACGGACGCCGACGGCCTGCGCGACGTTCATAAATCGCCCCGCGCCGTCGTTGACGAAGACATGCTTTTGCTGAAAGCCGGACAGGCTGCGGCCTTCCATCGGCGGCCAGTTCGCCGCGTCCGCGATGATGGCGCTATTGCCTCCGGCGATCTTCGAGAAGTCGTACCAGTAATTCGTCCCCTTGGTGGCGGAGACGTAGCCGTTGACGAGGTAGATGTCGAGCGCTCCGTCGTTGTTCAAGTCACCGAACTGCGCGCCGAAACTCCACCCGCCCATCTCGACGTTCATCTCGCGCGCGAGGTTCTCGTAACGGAGCTCTCCCTTCGGGACGCTTCCTTCTTTCGGAACCCATAGATTGTTGCCCTGAATAAGCACACCTTCTTCGGAGATGTTGGAGACGTAGACGCTGAACTGCCCCTGATTCATGATGTCGCCGAAGGCGGCGTTCATTCCGCTCTTGGGCGCGAAGCCGACGCCCGAGGATTGGCCCACCTCGCGGAAGCCCTCGCCGCTCTCGTTAACGTATAGCTCGGAGACGCCGTAGTCGTTGGCGATGAAGAGGTCTGGATAGCCCGTGCCGCGCAGGTCTGCGGCGGCGGCGGCGAGCGCCCAACGGCGACTGTTGATGCCGAGACGCGCGCTCACCTCCTCAAACTTCCCGTCGCCGAGGTTGTGAAAGAGGTACTTGCGCCCGCCGTTCTGCGCGTACTCGAAGCTCTCCGGCATCATGCGTGTAGAGGTCAGATGCCAGAGGTTAACGCTTTCGGGATAGTAGCCGCCGACGAATAGATCAAGCCGCCCGTCCCTGTCGTAGTCGAACCAGAGCGCCGTGTTGGCGTTGGCCCAGAGGGGAAGCCCTGCCTTCTCGGTCGCGCGCGTGAAGGAGCGCCCACCGTCGTTATGAAACAGCTCGGGCCGCCCCCACTTGTAAAGGAAGAGGTCTTCGTAGCCGTCCGAGTCGTAATCGCCCCAGACAGCGCCCATCGAGACGCCCGTGTCCGCACGGTTCACATCGCCGATGCCAAGCTCGGCGGCCACGTCTTTAAACGTCCCGTCACTCATGTTTCGATAGAGACTGTTCGAGCTTCCCTCGCCGCTGTTGGTGACGTAGAGGTCTTGCCAGCCGTCGCGGTCGAAATCGACGACGGAGACGGCTGCGCCCATGGAGGCGACCTGCGGCATGATGTGATCGAGCTTGGAGTCTAAGCGGGGTGCGCGGTGCGTGAAATCAATGCCCGACGCTTTCGAGACTTCTTCGAGGCGAAAGCCGTAGCGGGACAGCGCCGTCCCCGCATCGGCGGCAGCCGCCTCGCGCTCGCGCCGCGCATTGACCCACCTGATGACGAGCGGTGTCATGAGCAGGGCGACGAAAAAGATCGCCAGTAAAATCTTTGGAAGACGACTCTTCATCGCGAGACTCTTACTTTATTCTCAGCGCGTTCTGGAATCCTTGCGGCGTGACGTAGCGCGTATGGTAGCGCTGCCAGTCTTCCGGATGGCGGCGATAGACCGGGTCATCTTCGAGACGGCTTGCGACAGTAGTGTAATCATGTATGTCATGCGCGGGCAAGGGGAGCACCGTCTTTGAGAAAGTCGAGTTGTAGTCCCCGTCCTTTATCCAGCCGTCCCCGATGAGAACGAAGTCGCGCACCCAACCGGGCGGGGGCGCGGCGGGCGCGTTGAATTTGAAAGCCATCTCGTCGCCCGAGTTCATAATGACGTAGCGATCATCGGCACGCGAGAGCAGCTCGCGCACATCCCCGAATCGCGTGTAGTAGCCTATGAGGTCGCGCCAGCGCTGCGTGCTTCCCTCAAGCCTGTTATAGTCCGGCAACTCGGGAGAAGACTCGTTCGCCTGCGTGATGGTTGAGTAGCCGCGATAGCGTAGCTCGGCGGTCTGCGGCTCAAAGCGCTCCGTCTTAATCTGATCGGAGGGCAGACCCTTTGCCCACCAGACCGCGTCCCAGTAGACTTCCAGATTAGTTCTAAGACGCACGCGGCGCGGCGCGTTCTCGGGGAACAGCCCCTCAAGGTTGATGAGGATTGTCTTATTGCGACCGGCGGGAAAGCCCAGATGCTCTTTCGCCGTCTTCCATCCGCCAAGGCCATCCGGCACTTCCAGACTCAAATCCTTCGGCTGCGCGCCCGTGCCCTGCTTGATCGCCACATTGACGGAAGCATCCGTCGGATGCAGCCAGCCGCTCGCGATCAGCCACAGCGGGCCGCTTGTGGGCACGTCCGCGCCGAGGTCTAATTCGACGAAGTGGTCGCGCGTGAGCCCCTGATATTGCCCGCGCCCGAAAGTGTCCAGATAGCGCCCGTCGCGCGCGCGCAAAATGTCGCTCACATTCTGGCCGCGATCATCCGTGGCCTGCGCCAACTCGCGCGCCTTCTCGACTGTGCGGATTGCCAATTCCGGCCCCGGTATGGAGAATCGCTCGTCCACGAAGATGTCAGTGCCCGCCCTGTGATCGACGACCATCAGGGAAAAATGGTCAACGTAGTAGGTCTCCCACAACTCGGCTGTGACGCGCAGGTCGTAAGTATTGTTGCGGGCCGCGAGCCTGTCTCCGTCAATCTTGAACCATTCCTCTGTGCGAAGCGTGCCCTGCGGGTCGAGCGTGTCGATGTGCAGGCCGATGGCAGCGCCCCACGGCTGACAGTCCTTGACGAAGCTCATCTTCTCTCCGTCATAGGCGAAGAGGAAAGGGCATGAGCCTTTGAGGCGCTGCTCGGCGACGACTTCCTGATCGGCCTTGAGCTCAAACTCGGCGCGCACGCTCCCGTTGGGCCAGACTATTCGGACGACATCAGCCGTAGTCTGCTCGCCCAGACCGAAGTGGACGAGAGGCCCTGTGATGGGCTGCTTCTGCACCAGTAGGCCGGAGCGAATCTCCATTTCACCGCCCATGCCGAATGAATTGATACGCTGATCGCCGACGGCCAGCTTGGCGCGCGGGCGTATGATCTGCCAGTGATAATTCTTCGCGCCGTTGCCGATCGCGCGCACGGGCTGGCCTTCCGCCGAAAGGCCCACCAGATCAAGCCGTCCGTCGCCGCTTACGTCGGCGACCGAAAAGGCGCGCGTGCCCTGTGTCGCAGCAAGCAGCTTGAACTTGTTCTGGGCGTCGCTAAGCCAAAGGAATGTAACGGCTGGCGCGCTCAAAACCAGATCGAGGCTGCCGTTGTTGTCCATGTCCGCGGAGGCAAGCTGAAAGGCATCGTGATGAAGATAATTCGGGGCGTCTGTGAGGCGTGCCACCTCGGCCACCTCCCAATCCTGCCCCTCGTTCATATCCGAGATGCGAATGATCGAGCCGTCCCCTTGCAGAGCGATGATGTCCAGAATGCCGTTGTTATCTATGTCGGCGAAGGTGATCGCTCTTACAGGCGGAAGGTTGGGCGGCATGCTGCGGGCACGGAACTGACCGGCGCGCTCGTTGGCGTAAACCCGTAGAGCCTGTTGGCCCATGAGGGCCACGTCAGCATCGCCGTCAGCGTCAAAGTCCGCCCAGACAAACTCGCGAAGCCCCGTCGCTCCTTCAAAAGGGTTCAGCTCTTTGAATGTTCCGTCGCCGTTGTTTCTCAGCACAAGAGCAGGCCCGTTCTCTACGCCGAGGATGATATCCAGATCACCGTCGGCCTCGATGTCAGCCGCCCACGCTCCCGTGTAGCCTGTGCCCGTCGTCGTCGTGCCGAGCAGTTTGGCCTGCGCCGTTACGTCCGTGAACGAATTGAGATTCTCCTGCCTGTAGAGCCGCACGCCACCTGTGCCCGCATAGACCAGATCGGTCTTGAAGTCGTAATTGAAATCCATCGGCAGAATTTGACGCGGCCCGATTGTGCCCGCGGGAAGCTGTAGGGTCGCGCCGCCCGCTATCTTCAACTCGCCGCTGCGAGCGGCGACCAGCGCGGGCGCTCCTTCGCCGCTGAAGTAGAGAGCGCCGAGCCAGTCCCACTTATCCGTGCCGAGGCTTGAGATCGCTTCCGACTTAAAGTTGAGCGCGTCGTCGGGCGCGGCGGGCGTAAAGTCCGGCGACGGCAATCGCAGAAAGTGCGTGACGGGCACGGCCTCTTCGCCGGGCGGCGGCTTGACGGCGGCCAGACCCGTGCGGTATTCGGGCACGCGCACGAGCACGTTGCGAAGAAACGCTATGCGCGTCGCGGCGGCGCGCGCGTCCGTGCTCGTGGCCGCCGCCTGCAAGGCTTTGAACTGTTCCTGAACCTCAGGCGGCCACGCGCCTGCCCGCGTCTCAAGACGCGCGATCACTTTCTGTAGCGTCGCGGCGTCATTGCGCTTGGCCGACAGACGCGCCAGTTCCAGCTGTACGGCCAGATTGTCCGGCTGCGCTTCGAGAATCTTTTCGATCAGGCGCTGGGCTTCGGCCTCGCTGCCCTCATTGGCCTGCCGCTCGACCTGCTCGGCCAGCATGTAGGCGGCGCGGTAGTTTCGCTCGTCAAGCTCGACGGCCCTGCGCAGGTGTGCGATTGACTCATTGAAGCGCCCGCGCTCGCTCTCCAACAGGCCGAGCAACACATTGACCTGTGCGCTTTCAGGCGCGAGCGCCTGTGCCTTAGACAGTCTTTCGGCTGCCGCGTCATAATTTTTCTGGCGCAGCGAGAGCAGCCCGAGGTTGGCCCATGAGGCCGGCTCGTCCGCGACCATCTGCGCCGCCTGCGTGAGCTTGGCTTCCGCCCGAACGTCGTCGCCGACCTGCAAGGCAGCCAGCCCGGTGTAGAATGCCGAGACGACCTCCCTGTATTGCTGCGAGCCCTTGTCGGGTAAAGTAGAGGCGGGACGACACGCGACGCCGCCACCCGCGACGAGCAGCAAAGCGGTGAAGCCGACCACGATGAAACGCAGGCTCAGCGGTGATTGTCGGCGCATAAGCGGAAGCTTGATGTTCATGCGGGGCGGGATTCCGAACCCGGCGACACATATCGCTCTATGATGTGCCTTCGGGCACGCACGCAGGTTAAAATATATATGTTGATAAGACCGGACATGCTCATCTGGATGAGCATGTTATATACCACAGCTAATCGGCAAATGGCACTGAGCGCCCGGCGGTGGCGGATTTCACGAAGCCGGACGGGTTCTGTTAACTTGAAATAGAATCAGGAGCGATGGAGCAAAGGCACATGAGAGAGGTTGAGAGAATCAAAGATCAGCTGCGCCGCGCCTTTGAAGGGCCTGCGTGGCACGGGCCGTCTCTCAAAGAGCTGGTCGCGGATATAACAGCCGAAAAGGCTTCGGCCAGACCGCTCGCAGGCGCGCACAGCATCTGGGAGATCGTCCTGCACATCGCCGCTTGGGACGAGGGCGTGCGCCGCAGGCTCGCCGGCGACCGCGCGGAGCTTTCAAAGGAAGAGGACTGGCCGCCCGTCAGAGACACGAGCGAAGCGGCATGGCGCGAGGCTCTGGCCGTGCTTGAGAGGAATAATCAGGGATTGCGCGCGGCACTTGATAACTTTGACGAGGCGCGCCTCGGCGAGCCCATAGTCGAGGGCATGTCCTCCGTCTACGTAACGCTGCACGGTGTCATTCAGCACGACCTTTACCACGCCGGACAGATCGCGCTGCTGAAGAAAGGATGAAGGCGGAAGCAGGAAGGATGAAGGATGAAGTAAAAGCTTTCAAGACTGAGAAGCCATTAAAGCATTTCTTTCATCCTTCATCCTTCCGCCTTCATCCTTTGTATTGAGGGGCGGCTAACGTCAGGCAAATCTTCTATGGTAGATTGCGTGGCGGGCGAACTGTTTTTATGAGAGAAGAGACATTGTCCCCCCAAACGCGCCTTCTCCCCCTGTTGGTGCTGCTCGCGGCTCTGGGTCTGTGGGCCGCGCTCTCTCTCTTACGTTTCTTTCCCGAATCGCTGTTCCCTTCGCCCCTTTCGGTCGCGCGCGGGTTTCTCGAAGAGGTACGCTCCGGCAGGCTCTTTAATGACGTGATCGCGTCGCTCTTTCGTGTGACGACGGGCTTTCTGCTGGCCGTCGCACTGGGCACGCCCTTAGGGCTCTGGCTCGGGCATCAGGCGCGGGCGCGGGCGGCGCTTTTACCGGCCATCAACTTTTTTCGTAATCTCTCTCCGCTGGCGTGGATACCGTTTGCCATTCTGTGGTTCGGCATAGGCGATGTCCCGGCCATCTTCCTTATCTTCATGGCCGCTTTCTTTCCCATTGTGCTGGCGACGATGGCCGCCTATTCGAGCATTCCGTCGGTCTATTTCCGCGTCGCCGAGAACTACGGCTATGGCAGCCGCGCGCTCCTCCTTGAGGTGACGCTGCCTGCGATCATGCCGCAGGTGATTACGTCGCTGCGTGTGACGGCGGGGCTGGCGTGGCTGGTGGTGGTCGCCGCCGAGATGATCGCCGGGCGCGACGGGCTAGGGTTCGCCATCTGGGATGCGCGCAACGGCCTGCGTATGGATTTGCTGGTAGTCGGCATGATCGTGATCGGCATCATAGGTGTGGTGATAGACAGGCTGCTGGTGCAGCTGACCAGAATCCCCAGCGTCCGGTGGGGGTATGAGCGATGACGAGGGGGTTGAGTCTGGAAAACGTCTCGCTCTCGTTCGGAGCCGTGGAGGTCTTGCGCGACCTCTCGCTTGAGATAGGCGCGGGAGAGTTCGTCGCCGTCGTCGGCCCGTCGGGCTGCGGCAAGACGACGCTTTTGAATCTCTTCTCAGGTTTCGTCAAGCCGACGGCTGGCCGCGTCCGGTGCGAAGGGCAGATGCGTATGGTCTACCAGCACGACGGGCTGTTTCCGTGGCGCACCGTGGCCGAGAACATCTCCATGGGCCTGCGTAACATCACAGACGATGCGGAGCGCGCGCGACAGTTAAAAGAGATGCTGGCGCTCATCGGGCTGGCGGGGTTTGGCGAGCATTACCCGCACCAGTTGTCGGGCGGGATGCGACAGCGCGTGGAGCTGGCGCGAGCGCTCGCCGGCGAGACGGACGTGCTGCTGCTGGACGAGCCCTTCTCGGCGCTCGATTATCTTACTCGCCTGCGCCTGAGGCGCGAGCTTTCCCGGTTGCTGCGCGAGCGTCCGCGCACGGTCGTGCTGGTGACGCACGATACGGAGGAAGCGGCGCAGCTGGCAGACCGCGTCGTCGTCCTCTCTGATCGACCGGCGCGGATTCGCCGCGAGCTGACGCTCGATCTCGAACGGCCTCGCGACGCGACCAACTCGCAGGTCGTCGAGGCGGTGCATCGTATCCTCACAGAGTTGGGCTTGGAGCACGACACCGAAAACGTGCTCGTGTGAGGGGGCAAGATTTGGTCTAAGCTTTCCTTTCGTCAGGAAGTCTTAAAACAGCTTGAGGAAGAATGATAATGAAGATCAATGCGATACGCGTGCTGGGCGTGCTTTCTTTAGTGCTGGTGATGATGTCCGGCGTCATGGCCCAGAGGCGTGGGTCACAGAGGCGTGGCGCGCCCTCGGCGTCGCCGGCGTCGGGCGACTACTTTCCTTTGCGCGTCGGGGACTCCTGGACGTACCGACACTCGGAAGGCAATAAATTCACCTACAAAGTCCTGAGCGAAGAGAAGCAGGCCGACGGCACGGTGCGATATCTGGTAGAGATGGTGTCCGGTTCAAGGGTTCACTACCTCTACTCCAAGCCAAAAGGGTGGGTGCTACAGCACAGGGTTTCGTACCCGGACGAGCAGACCGGCCTGAAGATCGATTACGAGCCCGGCAGACGACACTTGCAGAATCCGCTGGTCGCGGGGGCGAAGTGGAGCTGGAACGGGAAAGACGTGGGCGGCAATGACGTATCGGAGTCCAATCAGGTGATCGGGCCGGAGTGGGTGGAGGTTCCGGCGGGCAAATTCCGAGCCATCAAGATCATCAGCCACGTCTCTAACGGCGGGACAGCCGCCGTCAAGACCTACTGGTATGCGGACGGCATCGGCGTGATCAAATCATGGACGGACGCGGGGGCGATCAAATACGGCTACGAGCTTGAAGACTACAGCTTCAAAAAGTCCGCTTCCAGATAAACCAACAAGAGAACTGAACGCAGAATCTCACAGGGATGGACGGAGATTGTCAGAATAAGAAAAGCAAAGACAGATTCATCAGGCAATGATTTTAGTTCTCATCATGCTTTCTGTTTTTATCCTGAACCCTCTTCAGTCCATCCCTGCTAATTGTTTGACCGACATATGTGTCTGGCCCTGTTATGAAATTTCATAGGCTTGTTTTTGCTTTTGTCTTTGTCGCTGTGGGTCTTTGTGCGGCGGTGTGGCCGGGATTGCTGCGGACTGCGGCGCAGAGCGGGAGTGCTCCTGCGGCGGCGCGCGAAGAAGCTTATCGCGCCAATAATCTGGGCGTTGCGCTGCTCGAACAATACAAGTACAGGGAAGGGGCGGAGGCTTTCGGGCGAGCCCTGCAGCTCGACCCGAAGCTCGCGCTCGCGCGCATTAATCTGAGCATCGCTCTTTTCAACGTACCTGACCTGCGCGGGGCACAGCGCGAGGCCGAAGCGGCAGCAGCCCTCGCGCCGAACGCGCCGCAGCCTCTTTACATCATGGGGCTCGTCGCGCGTAATCAGAATCGCGCCGATGATGCCATCAGCGCTTTCCAGCGCGTGCTCAAGGTTGACCCGCGCGATGTCGGGGCCAACGTCCAGCTGGGCCAACTTCTGGCGCAGCAGCGCAAGTACGCCGAGGCCGTCGCAGCCTTTCGCACGGCCATCAGTGCAGAGCCTTACAACATGACGGCCATCTATAATCTTGCGACGGCGCTACAGCGCACGGGCGAGCGTGAAGAAGGCGCGCGTATGATCGCAAGGTTTCAGGCGCTGAGGCAGAGCGGGGCCGGAACAACCATCGGGCAGAACTATCTTGAGCAGGGCCGCTACGCCGAGGCCGTCGCCTCGACAGGGGCCGAGCCAGACCTTGTTGACCGCGCCACGCCCGCCGTCACTTTCAAGGATGCCACGGCGAGCATGCTGCCCCCCACGCCCATGGGAAAGCCCTTCGGAGCGGGCTCATCATCATCATCTTCTGCGGCGATGGGACGCCGGTACAAAGCGGGCGAGCTGAGCGATGCGACGCGACGCGAGATTGCAACCTCGCTCGGCGGAAGCCTGACGCCGTTTGATTTTGATGGTGACGGTGATCTGGACCTCTTCGCGGCCACGACCGCCGGGCGTCACCTGTATCGTAACGACGAGGGGCGCTTCGTCGATGTGACGGCGCAGGCGGGCACACTCTTCGCCGACGCCCGCGCTATCGAGACGGGCGCGGTGGCCGGTGATTACGATAACGACAGCAAACCCGACCTCCTTGTGATACGCGACGCGGCGCTCGCGCTTTATCACAACGACGGCAATGGAAAATTCTCCGACGTGACGAGCGCCGCCGGTATTCCTCCTTACCCGTACCTGTCCGCCACCTTAGCCTTCGTTGATCTTGATCATGACGGCGACCTCGATATCGTCGTCGGCGGGTTGGCAGACCTCTCCAAACCGGCGCAGGGCGAGGCGCGTTTCCCCGAAGATTTCGCCCCCGCGCCGAGCCTCTTGCTACGCAACGACGGCAATGGGAAGTTCAGCGACACGACGGCGACCTCAAAGGTGAGCGTGAGTTTGGGCCACGTCGTTGCAATCGTTCCGACGGATTATGACAATCGCCGCGACGTTGATCTGCTGCTGGTCAGTTACGGCAAAGCGCCGGAGCTTTTCAGCAATCAACGCGACGGCTCTTTTCGGGATGTCGCGCGCGAGGCGGGGCTCGACATTGAAGGACGCTGGACGTGCGCGGCGGCGGGCGATGTCAACAAGGACGGTTTCACGGACTTCTTCTTCGGTCGTAGCGACGGCGCGGGGATGTTTGCCACGAGCGACGGCAAGGGCCGCTTTAAGACTGCGGCTGCGCCCGGCGGGTCTGAGATGATCGAGGCCGCTCAGTTTTTGGACTATGACGACGACGGGCTGCTCGATTGCATGATGCTCTCAAGCGCGGGCCTGCGAATTCTTCGCAACGTCGGCGACGGGTGGGCGAACGTGACCGAGCGCGGCGCGGCGCGCGACATCTTCGCAGCGGGAGAGGCCAACGGGCCGGGCCGCCTCTTCGTCGCGGGCGACATGGACGTGGACGGCGATACGGATTTGATTCTGGCGTCGGCTGCGGGCGATCTGAGGGTCGCCGGAAACGAGGGCGGTAATCAGAATGCTTCGGTGCGCGTGCGCCTGTCAGGCAAGGTCAGCAATCGCAGCGGCGTCGGGGCTAAAATCGAAGCGCGCGCGGGAAGCCTCATACAGAAACTTGAGACCTACGCGGCGAGCCCCGCGCCCGCGCCCGCAGACATTATCTTCGGCCTCGGCAAACGCGCTCAGCCGGATGCCGTGCGCGTGCTGTGGCCCGCCGGGATAGTTCAGGCCGAGACGGAGATTAAAGCGACCGCCTCCGCTCAGAAGAAGGCCGCCACGGCTCTCGTCCTGCCGGTCACGGAGCTTGATCGCAAGCCCTCTTCTTGCCCTTATCTTTACGCATGGGACGGCGAGCGTTTTCGTTTCATCACGGATTTTATGGGCGGCGGAGAGATGGGCTACTTGGAAAGCCCCGGCCTTTTCAACACGCCAGACCCGGACGAGTACGTGCGGATTCGCGGCGACCAGTTGCGTGAGCGCGATGGCCGCTACGAGCTACGCATCACGAACGAGCTGGAAGAGGCGCTCTTCATTGATCGAGTGCAGTTGATTGCCGTCGCGCACCCGCGCGAAGTGGAAGTCTATCCCAACGAGGGCATGACGAACCCGCCGCGTCCCTTCCTGCTTTACAAGACGAGGCAAGCGCGCCCGCCGCTTACGGCCACGGACGATCACGGCCATGATGTGCTGGCGCGCATCAGCCATCTTGATCGCCAGTCGCCGGACGATTTCCGTCTTGATCCTGTGCGCGGCTATGCTGAAGAGCACACGCTCACGATGAAGCTGGACGAAGGCACTGGCAGGGGCGCGCGCACGCTCCTGCTCCTGACGGGCTGGACGGATTACTCATGGTCGAGCGATAACGTCGCCGCCTCGCAGAGCGGTAAGCAGGCGGTGCTTCCTGCGCTTCAGGTCAGGGACGCGCGCGGGCGCTGGCGCACAGTCATAGAGGACATAGGCATCCCCGTCGGGCGACCGCAGACCGTGACGGTTGATCTCACGGGCAAATTCCTCTCGCCAAGCCGCGAGGTACGCATCCTGACCAGCATGCGTATCTACTGGGATCAGATTCTGGTTGATACGTCGAGCGGAGATTTCCCGGCCAGCCTCGTGCGGCTAGACCCTTCGGTCGCAAGCTTGCGCTGGCGCGGCTTCTCCCGCGAAGTGACGCCGGACGGACGCGAGCCCTTCGGCTATGACTATGAAAAGCTCTCCTACACCTCGCCATGGAAAGTCATGCCGGGGCGCTACACGCGCGAGGGCGATGTGCGCGAGCTTTTGACCGGCACAGATGACGTGTTCGTCATCTCGCGCCCGGGCGACGAGGTGATGCTCTCTTTCGATGCCGCGCAGCTGGCCCCGATTCCCAAGGGGTGGACGCGCACCTTCCTGCTCTACGCCGACGGCTTCAGCAAGGAGATGGACATCAATTCCGCGAGCCCGAGCGCCGTCTGGCCGCTTCCTTTCCACGGGATGAAAAAATATCCGTACAGCGCGCCGGACGCTTATCCTATGACGGAAGCGCGGCGCGCGCTTTTTGAAAAATACAACACGCGCATCGTGACGGCGGAAGTGCCGTCAATCGAGACGACCTATGCCGAAACGCTCATCTTCGGCCCGACGAGCCGGAGCACAGGCGCGCGGCAAGAGGAGGGAAGAAAATAATGGCCGAGATAATCCGGTATGCTGTGGCCGCTTGCCAGACGGACATGCCGAACCCTGTGGAGCGACGAGCGATGCGCGCCAACACGGATCGCATGCTTTCGATGATTGACTCGGCGGTCGCGGGCAGCGCCCCCTTCCTGCCGGTGCGCCTCGTCGTCTTTCCCGAATTCGCTCACGCCGCGCCCGTTTTTCCGACCGCCGCCGAACTGGTCGAAAAACTGGCGGTCAGGATTCCCAACGAGCATACGGAGAGGCTCGAAGGGAAGGCGCGCGAGCACGGCATCTATATTCAAAGCGGCTCGATGCTCGAAGTGGATGCGCGCTGGCCCGGGGCTGTCTTCAATACGACCTGCCTCGTCGGCCCGGAAGGCATCCTCTACAAGTACCGCAAGGTCAATACGTGGATTCCCTACGAAGTGCATACGAGCCCGCACGACCTTGAGGGCTACGACGAGCCGCTCTTTCCCGTCGCCGACACTGAGATCGGGCGCATCGGTTGCGCCATCTGCTACGACTGGCTCTTTCCCGAAGCGATGCGCCAGTTGGCCCACGCGGGCGCGGAAGTGTTGGTGAGAGTCTCGGCCTACATGGACCCATGGGGCGCGACCGAGCCCATGGATTGGTGGACGGTCATCAATCGTTGCCGCGCGCTTGAGAACATGGCCTACGTCGTGGCCGCCAATCAGGGCGCGAGCCTCAAGCATTACCCGCCCTACTCATGGCCGGGCGGCAGTCAGGTCATAGACTTCGACGGGCGCATCCTTGCACAGGCGAGTCCCGGCCCGGGCGAGCGCATCGTCGTCGCCCCCGTAGACATCTCGGCGCTCCGTCACGAGCGTGCCGCGCGTCGCGGCCATCACATGCTCGCACACCTGCGCACGGAAGCTTACCCGGTCTACAGCGCTCACCAGTATCCGCCGAAGATCGAAGGCGAGGACGAGCGCGCCCGTATCTCTTATGAGAGAAACAACCTGCTCATAGACGAATCGAAGCGAAGTCTGGACGACCGCTCAAGCCGGGAAAGAAGTTGACAGGGATGTACAGGGTAAAGGCAAAAGTAAAAAGGCAAAGGGCAAAAGCTAAAAAAGCTGTGTCGCGTGCTTTGGTTTTAACTTTTTCCTTTCTCCTGCTGCCTTTTCCCCTCTTCTCTCAGCAGCCGTCTCAGTCTCCGTCGCCGCAGCGCACGGGGCGATCTTACAGCGGCGCGGAGACGGGTAAGACTCCGCCACCGCCAGGGCCGCAAGCCCCCTCGACCGTGACCTTCACGGACATCTCTGCACAGACGCGCATCACTTTCAGGCAGGCGGCGTCCGTCACGTCGCAGA
This sequence comes from Pyrinomonadaceae bacterium, assembly GCA_036389675.1. Taxonomy (GTDB): domain Bacteria; phylum Acidobacteriota; class Blastocatellia; order Pyrinomonadales; family Pyrinomonadaceae; genus DASQYE01. The sequence goes on along the minus strand of DASVWI010000020.1, from coordinate 280,857 downwards.
AGTATTTGCTTGAAGCGATGGGCGGCGGAGTCGCCATGTTCGACTACGACAACGACGGGCGGCTCGATCTCTATTTTACGAACGGGGCACGACTGGACGACCCGCAGGCGAAGGGTGCGATGCCGGATAAGAGGGATGCTAAATTCTGGAATCGCCTTTATCACCAGAGGCCGGACGGAACTTTCGAGGACGTGACGGAGCGCGCAGGTGTACGCGGTGAAGGCTACTCGATGGGTGTGGCCTCGGGGGATTACGACGGCGACGGCCAGATTGATCTTTACGTCACGGCCTACGGCTCGAACACGCTCTATCGCAATCGCGGCGACGGCACATTTGAGGACGCGACCAGACGCGCGGGCGTCGGCGGAGCGGGTTGGTCTACGAGCGCAGGCTGGCTCGATTATGATCGAGACGGGCGGCTGGACCTCTTCGTGGCGCGCTACATGGACTGGGACTTCGAGCGCGGCAATGTGTTCTGCGGCGACCCGCGCTTTCGCGCCTACTGTCACCCGGACAATTTCAAGGGAGCGTCAAATCTGCTCTTTCATCAAAAAGCGGACGGCACGTTTGAGGACGTGAGCGCGGCGGCGAAGATCGCAGACCCGAACGGAAAAGGTTTGGGTGTGGCGCTGGCGGATTTTGACGGGGACGGGTGGACTGACATCTTCGTCGCCAACGATAGCGTGCGCCAGTCGCTCTATCGTAATCGCGGCGATGGCACGTTCGAGGACGAGGCGCTGATGGCGGGGGCAGGATACGACGAGAACGGTAAGACGTTTGCGGGGATGGGCGTTGACGCTGCCGATTATGACAACGACGGTTTCATGGATGTCTTTATCACGACCCTCTCAAACGAGACGTACCCGCTCTTTCGCAACAACGGCGACGCGACCTTCACGTACGTCACGGGCACGACGGGCGTGGGTCAGATTTCGCTCCTCTATTCGGGTTGGGGAACGCGCTTTATAGATGCCGATAATGACGGGTGGCGCGACCTGTTCGTCGCGCAGAGCCACGTCCTCGATACTATCGAGAAGACTTCGAGCTATCTGAAGTACAGGCAGCCGCCGCTCCTGATGCGTAATACGGGCAAGGGCTTCGTCAACGTGTCTGCGAGCGCCGGGGCGGTTTTCGGCCAGCCGATCGCGGGCCGTGGCGCTGCCTTCGGCGATCTGGATAACGACGGCGACACGGATATAGTGATTAACGTCCTTGACGGCCCCGCGCTCGTCCTGCGTAATGACGGGACGCGCAATCACTGGCTGGGGATCTCGCTGTTGGGCTCAAAGTCGAATCGTATGGGGCAGGGCGCGCGCGTCACGGTGACGGAGGCGGGCGGGCGTCGCCAGATTTTCGACGCGACGACGGCGGGCAGTTACCTTGCGTCGAACGACCCGCGTATTATCTGCGGGCTCGGAAGCGCGAGCGGCGTGCGCTCGATCGAAGTCAGCTGGCCCGGCAATAAAGTTCAGCGGGTTAATAATCCGCCGGTTGATCGCTACCTCGTCGTCAACGAGCGCGATGCTCAGAGATGATGAAAGCCTCCGCAATAAGAAAGAGATAATCCAGCTTGTTTAGTAACAGACTGCTTCAGCTCAGCTTCGTCCTCGTCAAAGCCGGGCGTTCGCCTGTGATGGCGCGATGCCTCGCGCTCTCAGCCCTGTTATGGTTGGCCCAATCGCCGCTCGCTCTCGTCGCCCAGACCCCACGGACGACGCAGACGCAGCAGGGCATGGGCGGAGTCTCGACGGGAACTGCCGCCACCTATAGCTCGCGGCGCACGATTGACATCGTTGATGCGAAAGCTCCCCTCGTCTTTGAAGATGTCACAGAGCGGGCGGGGCTCGCCACCTTCAGGCATCGTTCGGGCAGCGCGGCCAAGGATTACATCTTAGACACGCCTTCGGGCGGCTGCGCCATCTTCGATTACGATGGGGATGGGAGACCTGATATCTATCTCCTGAACGGCTCGACGTTCGCGGCGTTGCAGGGCAAAGAGAAAGCGCCGCGCGCCGCGCTCTTTCGCAACAAGGGCAACTGGCAGTTTGAGGACGTGACGGAGCGAGCGGGCGTCGCCAACGAGCGTTGGGGCTTCGGCGTCGCCGTCGGCGACTACGACAACGATGGCCGACCCGATATGTACGTCGGCAACTACGGCACGTCGCGTCTCTACCACAACAACGGCGACGGCACGTTTACGGACGTGGCCGAACGCCTCGGCGTGGCGCGCAAAGGTTGGAGCACGGGCGCGAGCTTCGGCGACTATGACGCGGACGGGCGGCTAGACCTGTTCGTGCCCGGCTACGTCGAGTTCGAGATGGGAAGCCTGCCGCCGAACCCGAGCGAGGTCGGCAAGCCCGGCACGCTCAACCAGAATTTTTGCCAGTTTCGCGGCACGCCCGTCATGTGCGGCCCGCGCGGGCTCAAGGGCGACACCGATACGCTCTATCATCAGAAGGCCGACGGCACTTTCGAGGACGTGAGCGCCCGCGCGGGCGTCAACGACCCGAACCGTTATTACGGCTTCTCCTCGGTCTTCATTCATGCCGATGACGACGACCTGCTGGACCTGCTGGTCATCAACGACTCGACGCCGAACCTCTTCTACGTCAATAAAGGCGACGGCACGTTCGAGGAGTCGGGCTATCCTTCCGGCATCGCCCTGAATGAGAACGGGCGCGAGCAGGCGGGCATGGGCTTAGGCGTCGGAGATTATGATAACGACGGGCGCGTTGATTTCTACGTCACAAACTTTTCGGACGACTCCAATACGCTCAGGCATAACGACGGCGAAGGGAATTTCACAGACGTTACTTTTCAGTCCGGCCACGGAGAGGTGACGATTCCGTTTCTGGGCTGGGGGACGAGCTTTCTCGACTACGACAATGACGGGTGGAAGGATGTGCTCGTAGCTAATGGGCACGTCTATCCGGCGGTCGATAATTACCAGTGGGGCACGAGCTTCGCCCAGCAGCCGTTGCTCTTTCGCAATCTCACAAATGGAAGATTCGAGCGCGTCGGCGCTGCACCCGGAAGCGCACTGGCCTACGCCTGGCCCAGCCGTGGGCTGGCCGTCGGCGACCTTGACGGAGACGGACGCCCCGACGCCGTTCTGAACAATCTGGACACAAAACCTGCCCTGCTCAGGAACGCGACCAGAGGAGCGGGCCACTGGCTTGAGCTGAATCTGATCGGGGACGTGACGAAGAAGAGCCCAAGGGATGCCATCGGCGCAATCGTTTACGTAACGACAGGCAAGCTTCGACAGCGCGCAGACCTTTTTAGCGGCGCAAGCTTCGGCTCGCAGAATGACCTGCGCCTGCATTTCGGGTTGGGACAGGCGGCGCGCGTGGATAAGCTCGAAGTGAAATGGCCCGGCGGAATGCTGGAAACCTTCGATGTCGCGGGCGTTGATCGTCACTTGACGCTGACCGAGGGCAAGGGGCGCGCGAGGAAGTGAAGACCGGGCGGAAATCACCGCACGCATGGCTCGTAAATGTGCGCCGGCGGCGGTGGGCCAATCGCCCCTCAGGGGACGAAATACTCCCGCCAGAAAAGGATTGACAGTATTTGAAAGTCGCACATATACTCCTTTCGTTAAGCGATAAAACATAAGGTTTCAGTCGGGTTTCTTCCATCAAACATTGTTGTGAAAGTCAGGTCGAATTCAGAGCCAAAGCTCCTACGTCTTTGGCTGTTTGTCGTTTTACGCTCCCGAGCAGCCACTCCATGCTTTAAGGCATGGGCGTGTCAATCTCCATCTACGGTTCGCATGACGAGGCCCAAGTAATGACGATATCAAGGCGATTTGCATCTCTTCTCTCAAGCTTCGGCACACTGGCTCTACTGCTGGCTTGCTTCACGTTCCCCGCGCTTGCTCAAAACAACAAGGGGACAATTGTCGGCACGGTGACTGACCCGAACGGCGCGCTCGTCGCGAGCGCGAGCATCACGGTCGTCAATACGGCCACGCAGGACACGCGCAAGGCGACGACCAACGAGGACGGCACTTATACCGTGCCGAATCTTGAGCCGGGCCGGTATCGCGTCTCCGTGGAGGCCGCCGGTTTTCAGACCACAGTGTTCGAGGACGTGACGGTCGAGACCAACGCCCGCCTGCCTCTGGATGTCAATTTCACGAACGTCGCCGGAGCATCCGGGAGCGTGACCGTGTCGGCTGAGGCCGCGCCCCTCGTAGAGGCGGAGACGAGCGTGCGCGGAGACCTGATTACCGGGCGACAGGTGACGGAGTTGCCCATCTCGCAAAGGAACTTCACTTTGCTGGCGGGCCTTTCGCCGGGCGTGACGCGGCCAGCCATCGGCAGCCTCGGCGGCGGCGGTAACTTCGAGAGCGGCGGCCCGCAGAAGGGAACCGAATCCACACGTTTCCGTGAATCCGGCGGCTCTGTCATCTCGGCCAACGGCGCTCGCGTGACCAACAACAACTTCTCGCTCGATGGAATTGATAACAACGAGTCGCAGTTTGGACAGATAGCCATCTTCCCGAACCCGGATGCGATTCAGGAATTCAAGGTCGAGACCTCCGTGCCTTCGGCTGAGACGGGGCGCGCCGGCGGCGCTGTCATCTCGACCACCTTCAAGTCCGGCACAAACCGCGTTCACGGCTCGGCCTTCGAGTATTATCAGGGGCGCATCGCCGGGGCCAATCCCGTCTATAGCTCCAACCCGCCGAACTACAACGTACACAACTATGGCGGAACGGTCGGCGGGCCGATCTTCCTGCCACGATTCGGCGAGGGCGGCTCTCCGATCTGGGACGGGCGCAACAGGTCTTTCTTCTTCTTCGCCTTCAACGGCCAGCGCAACTCTACGCCGGCCTTCGGCGGCCCGGAAGACCCCGTCACTGTCCCGACGGCGGCTTTCCGCAGCGGCGATTTTTCAGCCCTGCTTCAGCCCGGCAACCTGCAACCGTTCAATACCGTGCGCGGAGTTGTGGTCGCGCCCGAAGGTACGATCTTCGACGCGAACGGATTTCCGTATCCCGGCAACATCATTCCCCAGAGCCAGTTTTCTCCGGCGGGCTTCCGCCTGCTCAACGCTTACCCTTTGCCGACCACGACGGGACTCTTGAGAAACTACGCGCGCAACCGCAAAGAGAGCGCCAACATTAACCAGTACGACATCAAGATAGATCACAACATCACGGGCTCTAACCATATCTTCGGTCGTTACAGCAAGGCCACCAACGAGCGCATACGCGACAACAATTTCCCGCTCGGCACTTCGCCCAACGGGCTCGATCTGCCGTCAGGATTCGGCGCGGGCAACGAGTTTGGAAACACCCGACAGGTGGCGCTCGGCGATACGCATATCTTCTCTCCGACGGTCGTTAATGATGCGCGCTTCGGATACTCGCGCTTTGAGATAGGCATTTTCAATCCGGGACAGGCGGGTGCGCTCGGGTTCGACCCGAACATTTCCACTAGCCTTGGGATACCGGGCGTCAATGTTTGCGGCATCACCTGTACGGGTTCTGTCCTGCTCGGCGTGATCGGCACGGACGCCGACAAGGCCGACCTTGAGTTCATCGGCGACAGCAGCCCCTTCTTCTTCCTCTCCAACAACTATTACTACGGAGACACGCTGACCATCGTTCGCGGCAATCAGACTTACAAAGTCGGCGGCGAGCTGCGCGTGCGTCAAAACCAACCAGCTTCGTCCGGCGTCAGCGCCAAGGGGCAGTACCAGTACGGCACGCAGAACGGCGGCTTCCTCGCCGGAAATTACGGCGCGATACCGATTGGCCCACAGGATTCCGGCTCGTCCTACGCCAACCTGTTGCTTGGCCGCCCGCCCGCCCACGTTGATCGTGGAATTCCCGGCGGGCCGTATTTCCAGTCCGGTCATGAGATTTCCTTCTTTGTGCAGGACGACTGGAAGGTCAATCAGGACCTGACGCTCAACCTCGGTCTGCGCTACGACATCTTTACGCCGTTTACGGAGCGCTATGACCGGCAGTTGAATTTCGTGCCGGAGCAGAACGCGCTCGTTCGCGCGGGCGGCGGCGTTCCTCGCGGGCTACGCAATACGGATAAGAATAACTTCGGGCCGCGCATAGGGTTCGCGTGGAGCGGTCTGAGGGAAGACAAGACCTTCGTGGTGCGCGGCGGCTACGGCCTGCTCTATTCGACCGACGCGGCGAACACCGGCGCTTTCGCCGTCGATCAGCCCTTCAACGGGGGCGGAGCCTTTAGCTGCAACATCAACCAGTTCGGCACGGCGGCGTGTCCTCAAGTCCCCGCGGGCTTCAACCTCGACACGTCGCTCCCGCTGCCGCCGAACGTATTTGTCGCCGGCCCCGTCTTTAAAGCCACAAACATTTCGCAGGATCAGAATGTCTCGGGGGTTGATCTGAATCTCAAGGACGAGATGTATCACCAGCTCAATCTGACCTTCCAGTGGGAGTTCAGACCGAGCTGGCTGGCCGAAGCGGCCTATGTCGGCAACTTCGGGCGCAATCTTCTGATTGATCGCAACTTCGGCACAGACCCCGGGCGCGGGCCGGGAGCGCGCATCGTCCCCAATCTCAGGTTCGTCAACTTTACAGACGACATCGGCAGATCCAGCTACAACGCTCTTCAAACGAAACTGCAAAAGCGTCTCTCGGGCGGTCTCTCATTACTGACGACCTACACCTGGGCACACGCGCTCGATAACGGGCCTGGAAGGTTTCCCGGCAACAGCAACCCGGGCAGAGACCTCTATGGTCCCAACAACCCGCTCAATATAGATTTGGAGTGGGCCAACTCTGACCTGGATATCAGGCACAGGTTTACTTTCGCCAACGTGTTAGACCTGCCTTTTGGCCGTGGTCGCCGCTACGGCAGGGATTGGTCCAAAGCACTGGATTTCTTCGTCGGCGGCTGGCAGTGGAACAACCTCATCCAGATTCAGAGCGGGCCGACCTACACGATCAACTTCGGCGAAGGCGGGCCGCGTCCGAATCTGATCGGCGACCCGACGCCGACCGCCGAACAGCGCGCACGCCGAATGGAGTTTAACCCGGCAGCCTTCGGGCCGCCGACCATTCGCGTCTTCCCGAGCGACCCGCTGAGCCCGGTCTACGGCTCGCTCGGACGCAACACGTTTCGCGGCGACAGGCAGGAATACTGGGATATGTCCTTCTTCAAGAATTTCCGCGTCGGCGAGAGCTTTAATATTCAGGGACGCATTCAGGTCTTCAACGTGCTGAACCACGTCGTCCGCAACGTTCCGGCAAGGGACATCGAGCCGTGCTTTACGAACGGCGTGTTAGACGCGACGAAGTGCGCGACCAATACCACCGATGATCGTTTCGGCAGGCACATCGGGATAGACACCGCCGCGCAAAGACAACGCCAGATTGAATGGGGGTTAAGGTTCGTCTGGTAGGCGCTCTGCGGAAAAGCGTCCGAAACGATGCCGAGAATCGAGTGGCGGGCCATCTTTTAATGCTTGCCGCTCGATTCTTCATTTGACCCGACGGCCTCCATGTGGCCGCCTTGAGCTTGACGGGTAAAACCTTTAACCTGTGGTGGCTGCCTCCCCGAACCTGTTCTGTTGAGTTTAGATTTTTTTGATGCCCAAGCGTTGGCAGGATTACTTGAAAGTTGCCGAAGGGTGGAGGGCTGCCTCACACCTGCCTCTCGCAGCCATCCTCATCCTGTTCTCAGCCTCAATCCTTCAAGCTCAAACTCCACAGCCGACGAAGTCCGAGCAGACGCCCGTTCAACTGGCGGCAGTGATAGAGCAGTTGCGCGCTCGTCCCCTTGATGCCGCAAAAGTCGCCGCCGCCAGAGACATCGGCTTCGGACTGCTCTCGGCGTCACGCTTCGATGATGCATGGTCTGTCTTCAAAGCTATTCTGGACGCCGCGCCGCAGGACCAGCGTGCATTGTACGGGGGCGCGCTGGCTCTCTTTAATCTGCGCCAGCTTGAAGCTGCGGAGCGTCTGGCCCGTGACGCCTACGCGTCCGCCGGCGGCAGCTCGTACGAAACGTCAGCGCCCACTCAAGGCCCGGATTCGGAGGCGAACAGGCGCGCGTCCGACGCGCTCGTGCTGCTCGGCGTCATCCTCGCCGTCAGGGGCGACAGCGCCAGCGCTCTCAAGGCCGTCGAAGCATCGGTCGCGCTCGCACCCGACAATTTCGACGCGCAGTTCGCATTGGGCCGCGCACGCTTCGGCACGGCTGATCCGGCGGGCGCAGCCAATGCCTTTCGCATCGCCGTCCGCCTCAGACCGAGCGACGCGCAGGCGCGTTTCTTTCTCGCGACCGCGCTCGAAGGCGCTGGCGATTATAAAGGCGCGCTCTCCGCTTACCGCGAGCTTTTAACCGCTCGGCCCGATAGCGCCCAAGGCCATCTGGGGCTCGGCGCATTGCTCGTGAAGCTCGGCGGCGAGAGAACCGAAGAAGGTATCAAAGAGCTTCAGCGGGCCGTAACCATCAACGGCGATCTATACGAAGCGCGCATTACGCTCGGGCGCGCCCTGCTCCGCACGAATCGCGCGCAGGACGCAGTCGAGCATCTACAGCGCGCCGCGGCGCTTGTGCCCAACAACCCTGAGCCGCACTATCAATTGGCCCAAGCCTACAGGCGGCTGGGCAAACGCGCTGAGGCCGACAGAGAAAATGAGATCGTCAGGGAGATTCATTCGGCGCGCCGCGAGCAAGAGCCCAAGCCGTGAGAAGCAAGGATGATAGAAGAGAATTAACAGAGATGGACAGAGAGGGTCAGGTTAAAAACTAAAAAGCATGAATGCTCGATAGCTTGCTCCTTGTTCTGACCATCTCTGTCGATGCGTGTAATTTCCTGCTTTGAAAGACGAAGCTTAATGATTACCCGTTGCAAATTTGTGCAGATCAGGCGAGCGCTGTTTGCTGGCCTGCTCGTCGTGGCCTTTGCCGCTCAGGGCTCGTCAACTCCTGCGACACAGCAGGAGGGCGGGGCGCGCTCTGGTAGTCAGGAGTCTGCGCTGCGTGAAGCCGCGACGCTGTTGCAGGCCGGAAGAACGGACGAGGCGGAGGCGGTCGCGCGTCGCGTCATCAAAGACTCGCCGCAGAATGCCGACGCGCATAATCTTCTGGGCATCATTATGGACGGGCGCGGGCGGGCCGCAGAGGCCGAGCGCGAATACCGCGAGGCGCTGCGCCTTAACTCAAGGGCCGTCTCGGCGCGGGCAAACCTGGGCGTGCTGCTGGCGCGCACGAATCGCCCTGAGCAGGCCATTGAAAGCTTCGAGGGCGTGCTGGGCCTCGTCCCCGATCATCCGCAGGCCACCTATAACCTCGGGCTGCTCTATGCGGCGCGCGGCGATTACAAGCGGGCGGCGAGCCTGCTGGAACGAGCGGCGGGCATTGGCCCGGGCGCGCAGCCGCGTCCGGAGAAAGACCTCAGACTCCTGCTGGCGCTCGTGGGCGTCTATCTTCATAGCGGGCGGGCGAAGGATGCCGCGCGCGTGGCTGAGGAGATAGAGCAGGCGGCGGGCGACGACCCGCGTGTGCTGTTCACGCTCGGTCTCCAACTGGCCGAAGGCAATGACTACGAGCGCGCCGTCAGGTTGTTCGAGCGCACAGACCGGCTGCGTCCGCGCACGGCGGAAGTTTTATATAACCTCGGCGTCGCGCTCTATAACCTTGACCGCTTGGAGGAAGCGGCGCGCGCCCTTGAGTCTGCGGCCAGTCTCTCGCCCGCCGACCCGCAGCCGCTCTATCGTCTGGGCCTGATCGCTTCGGCGCGCGGGCAGAGCGAGACGGCGCTGGGGTTCTGGCAGAAAGCTCTCGCCCTGCGCGAGAGTTTCCCGGAAGCCAGCTTCATGATCGCCGAAGAGCTTTTCAAGAATCGCCGTTACGATACGGCTGCCGGGTTCTACGAGCGTGCCCTCGCCGCAGACCCTTCCAAGCTTCTTTATTACGTCCGACTGGGCGCGGTTCAGCTTCGCCAGCGACGCTATTCGCAGGCGCGCGAGGTTTACGAGCGCGCCGCAAAAGTTTTCCCGGACTCAGCCGAGATACATTACCTTGTCGGCTATGCGGCGCGAGGGCAGGGCCTGTTTGAAGAGGCGCGCGCCGCCTTCGAGCGCTCGCTCGCGCTCAAGCCCGACAACGCGGACGTGCTTGCCAACCTCGGCTTTATCGCCAGCCAGAACGGGCGCTCGGAAGAGGCGGAAAGGCTGCTGCGTCGCGCCATCGCGCTCGACGCGAAAAACTTTCCGGCGCACTACGATCTGGGCCGCCTTCTCGTCCGGCTCAAACGCTACGACGAAGCGCTGCCCATACTCGAACGCGCGACCGCGATGGACGCGACAGACCCCGGCATTCACTACCAGCTTTTCACGGCCTACTCTCGCCTCAAGCGCAGAGAGGACGCCGAGCGTGAGCTAACGATCTTCAAACGGCTCGAAGAAGCGCGCAAGGACGGCAGCGGCGCGACAAACGGAAGCGGCAGCAACATGAGCACAGGCGACGAGAACACAATGCCGCCACCGCCGCACGACGACTTGCTTCAACCCCCGACCGAAAACACCGCTCCGAAAACTCCATGAAGGAAAGGATAAAGGTGGAAGGATGAAGTAAAAGCTTTCAAGATGGGATAGCATCTCTTTCATCCTTCATCCTTTCTTCCGCAGGTCTCATCAGGTGAATACTGGAACAGCACATCTTGCGCTCCTGAGCTTGGCCGTCCTGCTTGGCATACTTGTCTGCGCGCCGTCTGATACTTACGCGAGCGCGGCTGCTGCGCCCGTGGTGATAAAGACCGAGCCGCCCTCATGGTGGGCCGGTCATACGATCAATCCCGTGCGGCTTCTGGTGCGCGGGGCGAACCTGCACGGCGCTCGCGTCTTGGCGACGCGGACGGAAACCACGGCGGGCTCTGTTCTTGTCAACGGCGCGGGCACATACCTGTTCGTCAACGTGTCGATCGACCCGGCGGCGCGTCCCGGCGAGTATCCGCTGACGTTGGAGACGGCGGGCGGGCGCGCCGTCATTCCGTTTCGTCTCAACGCGCCGCTTGATCGGTCGAAGAATTTTCAGGGCGTGACTGTGGACGATGTGATCTACCTGATCATGCCAGACCGCTTCAGCAATGGAGACCGCTCCAATGATGTGCCCAAAGGCGCTCCGCCCGAAGCCACAGACCGCGCCAACCCGCGCGCATGGCACGGCGGCGACCTGCGCGGCGTCATTAATCATCTTCCTTATCTGAAAGAGCTAGGCGTCACGACGCTCTGGCTGACGCCGTGGTATGAGAACTGGAACGGCCTCAACGGGTGCGATAAGCCATGGTGTCCGAACACCTATTATCATGGCTATCACGCCGACGATTATTATGCCGTCGAAGATCGCTTCGGCGATATGCGGACGCTCGGCGAGCTGGTCGAGCGCGCCCACGCGCTCGGCCTCAAAGTGATTCAGGATCAGGTGGCGAATCACGTCGGGGCGCGGCACGATTGGGTCACCACGCCGCCGCTAGACAACTGGTTTCACGGCACGCGCGAGCGCCACGAGCTGAATAAATTCAACAACAGCTCGCTCCTTTCGCCAAACGCCAACGAGCCCGAGCGACGCAATACGCTCGACGGCTGGTTCTCGGATGAGTTGCCTGACATGAATCAGGATGAGCCGGAAGTGGCGCGCTACGAGATTCAGAACGCCCTGTGGTGGGTCGGCATGACGGGCATAGACGGCATTCGACAGGACACCATACAGTACATGCCGCGCGCCTTCATACGCGACCTCTCGCGCGCGCTTCACACCGAGTATCCGAAGCTGTGGATGGTCGGCGAGGTGTTCGAGCGCGATGCGGCGCAGACGGCCTTCTTCATCGGCAGTCACACGGGCTGGGATCAGATCAACACGGAGCTCGACTCGGTCTTCGATTTCGCACTGTGGCAGGCGTCCACGGAAGTCTTCACGAACAAAAGGGGCGTGCGACACCTACGCGATACGCTCAAGTACGACGCCCTTTATCCAGACCCTTCGAGAGTGACAACCCTTCTGGGCAATCACGACACGCGCCGCTTCGTCTCGCTCGAAGGCGCGACGCTCGAAGGAGCGATGCTGCACATGGCATTTACTCTAAGCGTGCGCGGCACGCCGCAGCTTTACTACGGCGACGAGATAGCGATGCCGGGCGGCGACGACCCGGACAATCGCAGGGACTTTCCCGGCGGCTTCCCCGATGATACGCGCAGCGCGTTTGAGGCGCGCGGGCGAACCGCCGCCGAGCAGCGTATGTACGAGTGGACGCGCGACTGGCTGCGCCTGCGCCGCGAGCATCCGGCGCTCAAACGCGGACGCACCATTGATCTCCTCTACACGGACGACGCATATGCTTTTGCCCGTCAGGATACGGGCGAGACTTTGATAGTCTGCATCAACCGCGCCCCCACGCCCGCGACGCTTATTATCCCTGCGCGAACCCTCGGGCTCGTTGACGGCACGACGGTCGTGCCGCTTCTGCCTGCGGGAAAGCGCGCCCGTGTAGAAGCGCAGACCCTCCCGCTCGAACTGCCGGCCAGAACCGTCATAGCGTATAAAATCCAGGACGGACGAAATTGATCGAAGTGCGGGCCGGTTTGGGCTATACTCTTCGGAGTAAACTTTCAATTCATGACGCTTTAGCGAATAGCATAAGATCGGAGAGGCTGAGCTGTGGACTCCTCGCGTTCGAGCGGTATTCTTTTACACCCAACATCATTGCCGGGAAGATTCGGCGTCGGAGATTTCGGCCCGGAGGCTTTTCGCTTCGCGGATTTTCTTCTGGCTGCGGGGCAGAGCCTGTGGCAGGTATTACCGCTTGGGCCAACGGGCTACGGCGACTCGCCCTATGCCTGCTTCTCAGCTTTTGCGGGCAACACGCTCCTGATCAGCCCGGAACGTCTGGCCGAAGACGGCCTGCTCACACAGGATGAGGTGGCAAGCGCCCCTGCCTTCGAGGACGAGGAGCGCATCGATTTTCAGGCCGCGAACGAATTGAAGAGTCGTCTACTGGAAAAAGCCTTCGCGCGTTTTCGCCAGACGACCGGCACAGCACTACGCGTCGAGTTTGAGTCCTTCTGCCAGCACCACACCTCCTGGCTGGATGACTACGCGCTGTTCCGCGCGCTCAAGGACGCACACGGCGGAGTGGCCTGGAACGAATGGGAGTCGGAGCTGGTAAGACGCGATACGGGAGCGCTCGCGCGTGCGCGCCAAGAGCTGCGCGAGCCAATCGAGGCGCAGAAGTTTTACCAGTTCCTCTTCTTCAGGCAATGGCTCGCGCTCAAAGCTTACGCGAACGAGCGCGGTATAAAGCTGATCGGCGACATCCCGATCTTCGTCGCGCACGACTCGGCAGACGTTTGGACAAACCCCGAGGAGTTCAAGCTGGACGAGCGGGGCGTGCCTCTGGTCGTAGCGGGCGTGCCGCCGGATTACTTCAGCTCCACGGGCCAGCTCTGGGGCAATCCTCTGTACAACTGGGAGCGCATGCGGGCCAACGGTTTTCGCTGGTGGATCGCGCGCGTCGCCGCCACGCTCAAGACCGTTGACATCCTTCGCATAGATCACTTTCGCGGGTTCGTCGCCTGCTGGGAGATACCGGGCGGCGACAGGACAGCCGAGCGCGGGCGCTGGGTCGAAGCGCCGGGCAGGGAACTATTCACAGCCATCGGGCAGGCTCTGGGCAAACTGCCCATCATCGCCGAAGACCTCGGCGTCATCACCCCGGATGTGGAGGCGCTGCGCGACGACTTCGGTTTTCCCGGAATGCGTATTCTTCAATTCGCTTTCGGCGGCGACCCGCGCAACCACGACCTCCCGCACAACTATCACCACAACGTCGTCGTCTACACGGGCACGCATGATAACGACACGACCGTCGGCTGGTTCGAGAGCGAGGCCGGTACGGGCTCGACGCGCGATGCGGCGCAGATCGCGCGCGAAAGAGAGTTTTGTCTAAAATATCTGCAAACCGCCGGGCGCGAGATTCACTGGGACTTCATCCGCGCCGTGCTCGCCTCCGTCGCCGACATAAGCCTTATCCCGCTACAGGACTTGCTCGGGCTCGGGACAAAAGCGCGCATGAATCTGCCCAACAGCACCACAGGCAACTGGGCCTGGCGCTACAAAGCCGACGCGCTGACCCCCGAGACCAGCAATCGAGTCAAAGAGCTGACCGAGCTTTATGGAAGGAAGCAGGAAGGCCGGCCACCAAACTGACGCGAGGGCTTACTATCGACATCAGCCCGCACGGGTAAAGGGTTCGCCGAACTAATTGAGCTTGATGAACGAGGCTATGGGAAACTCCAACGCGTTGACACGATTGGCGGGGACGATTGTCCTGTTGCTCATTGCCGCATTGAGTTGTGGCGTGGCGGCACAGACCGCTCCGGCTGTACACAAGGTAGAGCCGCCCTCATGGTGGGCGGGTCATTCGATCAATCCCGTGCGCGTGCTTATTCGCGGGCACAATCTGGGGGGCGCGCGCGTCGAAACTGTCGGCGCTGGTGTGCAGGCGGGGCTCACGCGTGTCAATGCGGCGGGCACATATCTGTTCGTCGATGTTTCGATTGAGCCGCAGGCCAGACCCGGGCCGCGCTCGATCAGGGTGACGACGCCGGGCGGCACGGTGGATGCTCCTTTCGAGATTAGCGTGCCCCTGAGCCGCGCCGGGCGTTTCAGAGGCTTCTCGCCAGACGATGTGATGTACCTGATTATGATTGATCGCTTTAGCGACGGCGATCAAAAGAACAATGACCCGCCGCAGTCGCGCGGCATCTATGATCGAAATAATAAGTTCTATTATCACGGCGGCGATCTACAGGGCATCATCAATCGCCTGCCGTACCTGAAAGACCTCGGCGTGACGGCCATATGGCTCACGCCCTGGTACGACAACTATGACCGCCCGAACGAAGTCGAGAAGAAGGAGGGCGCGCCGAGCACGGGCTTTCACGGCTATAACGCGCAGGATTTTTACTCGGTCGAAGAACACTTCGGCACGCTTCAGAAGCTGCGGGAGTTGGTGGACGAGGCGCACCGGCAGGGCATCAAGGTCATTCAGGACAGCGTCGTCAATCACACCGGGCCGTATCACCCTTGGGTGGACGATACTCCGACGCCGACATGGTTCAACGGGACACGCGCCTCTCATCTCAAAAACGTCTTTCAGACGTGGGTGCTGCACGACCCGCGCGCCGAGCCCAAGATTAAGCGCGAAACGATGGAGGGATGGTTTCTGGATTTCCTGCCCGACCTCAACCAACAGGACGAGGAGACGGCGCGTTACCTGATTCAAAACACGCTCTGGTGGATAGGCACGACAGGGCTCGACGGCATACGCGAGGACACCTGGCAGTATGTGCCCAACAGTTTCTGGCGCGATTGGATGGCGGCGATCAAGCGCGAGTATCCGAACTTTCGCGTTTTCGGCGAAGTCAAAGACGGCGACCCTGTGCACGTCTCGTTTTTTCAGGGCGGGCACACGCGCTTTGACGGCGTGGACTCGGGCCTCGATTCGCTGCTTGATTTCCCTCTCTTTTATCCTGTGCGCCACGCCTTCGCCGAGGGCAGGAACGTGGATGAAGTCGCGAAGATGCTGGCGAGGGATTACCTGTACACGAATCCTGACATGTTGGTCACGCTTCTGGGCGGCCACGACGACGGGCGTTTTATGAGCGAGCCGAATGCGACCATCACGGGCTCAAAGCTCGCGCACACTTTTATCCTGACGACGCGCGGCGTCCCTCAGCTTTACTACGGCGACGAGATAGGGATGACGGGGAATGATGAGCCGACGACGCGCCGAGACTTTCCCGGCGGCTTCCCCGCAGACCAGCGCAACGCTTTCACCAAAGCTGGCCGCACGCCCGAGGAGCAAGACCTCTTTGACCACGTGCGTAAGGTGGCCCGCCTTCGTTCCGAGCTTGAGCCCCTCAGGCGCGGCGCGCTCTTGAATCTCTACGTCGCCGAACAGCAGTACGCCTATGCTCGCGTGACGGAGCGCGCCGCCGCCATCATCGTCATCAACAACGGCTCTCAAGAGTCTGCCGTTGAATTCAAGGTCGCGCCCGTCAATCTTCCGGACGGGTCAGTACTGGTTGACAAACTCGGCGCGAACGCCGACCTGCTCATCAGGAACGGAGTGTTCAGGGTTAACATGCCGCCTCGCACAGCGAGCATCTATGCCACGAAATGAAAGGATGAAGGCGGAAGGCGGAAGGATGAAGTAAAAGCTTTCAAGAAATAAAAGCATTCCTTTCATCCTTCCGCCTTCATCCTTCATCCTTTCAGTGAAGGGAGTGTTGGTTATGAAGAATAGACCGCGTTTGCCTGAAAAGCCTCATTTGAGTTTCTGGCAAATCTGGAACATGAGCTTCGGGTTTCTCGGGATACAGTTTGGCTGGGGCTTGCAGCTCGCCAACATGAGCGGCATCTACACGTATCTCGGCGCTAACCCTGACGACATACCGATCCTGTGGCTGGCCGGGCCGATGACTGGGCTGCTCGTGCAGCCCATTATCGGCTCGATGAGCGACCGGACGTGGAATCGCATGGGCCGTCGCCGGCCTTACTTTCTGGTCGGCGCTATCCTCGCCAGCATCGCGCTCTTTTTCATGCCCGACTCGCCCAAGCTCTGGATGGCTGCCGGCCTGCTCTGGATTCTGGACGCCAGCATCAACGTCAGCATGGAGCCGTTCCGGGCTTTCGTCGCCGACAAGCTGAACGTAGAGCAACGCACCGCCGGATTCGTCATGCAAAGCTTCTTCATAGGCATCGGCGCATCGCTGGCAAACGCTCTCCCCTTCATCCTGCGCTACCTGGGCGTGACGGGCCGAACCGCGAGCGGTATTCCGCTCACCGTGCAGTATGCGTTCAAGGCGGGCGCGGTCGCATTTCTGCTCGCCGTGCTGTGGACTGTATTTACGACGAAGGAGTATCCGCCCGAAGATATCGAAGAGTTTGAGCGACAGCGCAGGCAGACCTACGGCAACGCGACGGGCATAGCCAAGGTATCCAGGATCGTCATCGAGCTGCTGCGGGAGATCGCAAGCGCGCTGCGCGGGATGCCGCGGACGATGATGCAACTGGCCGTCGTGCAGCTTTTCACCTGGCTCGGCCTCTTTTGCATGTGGATGTTCTTCGGCTTGACGACCTCTTACCATGTCTTCGGCGCGACCGACAGCAGCGACCCGCGCTTCGCTCTCGGACAGGAGTGGGGCGGCAACGCCTTTGCCGTCTACTCCATAGTCACTTTCGTCATCGCCTTCGCGCTGCCGAAGCTGGCCGCCGCGACGAGCCGCAAGGCCGTGCACGCGCTTTCACTGGTCTGCGGCGGCGTCTCTCTGCTCGCGGTCTATTTCATCAAAGACCAGTACGTGTTGCTTCTGACGATGATCGGGGTGGGCATTGCGTGGGCCTCGATTCTCTCGATGCCGTACGCCATCCTCTCCGGCGCGCTGCCGCCCAAACGCATGGGTGTCTACATGGGCATCTTCAACTTCTTCATCGTCATCCCTGAGATCATCGCCTCGCTCCTGTTCGGGCGAATAATCCGCGCTGTCTTTGGTGAGAATAGCCCGCAAGCCCCGCTCTACGTAGTGATGGCGGGCGGCGCGTTTATGTTGATTGCGGCGGCGCTCGTCCTGATCGTCAGCGATGTCGCCGAAAAGAAAGTCCCTGTCGGCTCTGTCATTCGTGGCGACGAGCACGAGCCTTTGACCGTTCAGGTCTCCGCTCAGCCCGTGCCGAGCACCGGGCTGGTGGACAGGGAATAGTTGGGGAAGATGATGAGAGACAGCCGCGTCTGCGAGTCCCATCGGGAAAAGGTCACGTTCACCTGCTTTGAAGGTGTCGCCGGAATCCTTCGCGTTGGCCCATGCGTCTTGCTCATCACTCTGATACTCGTCGTCTCGTGCGGCGTCGCCGTGGGCCAACAGGCGAAGCCGCGCGACCTCTCGAAAGCGACGGCGCGGACAATCCCCGTCTGGGCGCGTGACGGGGTGATCTACGAGATCTTTCCGCGCACCTTTTCCGCGTCGGGCGATTTCAAAGGCATCACGGCGCGGTTGGACGAGCTGAAGACGCTCGGCGTCAACATCCTCTGGCTGATGCCGATTCACCCCATCGGGCAGGAGAAGAAGAAGGGCAGCATCGGAAGCCCCTACGCCGTGCGCGACTACTACGCGATCAATCCTGATTACGGGACGAAGGAAGACCTGCGCGCTCTGATCTCCGGGGCACACCGTCGCGGGATGAAAGTGATCATAGACATCGTTGCCAATCACACGTCATGGGACAGCGTGTTGATGAAAGAGCCGGACTTTTACACGCGCGACGCGAGCGGCAAAATCATTCCGCCCGAGCCGGACTGGGCAGATGTCGCCGATCTCAATTACGGAAACCCGCGCCTGCGCGACTACATGATAGAGATGCTCAAGTCGTGGCTGCGCGATTATGACTTGGACGGCTTTCGCTGCGACGTGGCCGCATTTATCCCGACCGATTTCTGGGAGCGCGCCCGCGCCGAGTTGGAGATGGTCAAGCCGGACATACTGATGCTGGCCGAGGCGCACGAGCCAGACCTGCTGGTCAGGGCTTTCGATGTGGACTACGCCTGGCCTATGCACTCGGCTTTAACGGAGGTCTTGATGGGCACGAGGCCCGCCGCCCGTTTGCGCGAAGTGTGGGAAGAGGAGCGCGCGAAGTTCCCGCGCGGCTCCGTACACATGCGCTTTTCGGATAATCACGACGAGCGGCGTGCCATCGCGCGTTTCGGCGAGCGCGGCGCGCTGGCCGCGTCCGCCATGGTCTTCACGCTCGACGGCGTCCCCATGCTCTACAACGGCATGGAGGTGGGCGACACGGCGGAGTCGGGCGCGCCTGCGCTCTTCGAGCGTCTCCCCATCCTCTGGACGTTTGAGGCGCGCCGCCCGGAGTTTCCGCGCTTTTATCGCCAGATGATCGCGCTCAGGAAAGAGCACGACGCGCTCAGGTGGGGACAGTTGGAGTGGGTGCGAAATTCCGATGAGGCGCGCGTCGTCAGTTACCTGCGCCGCACGCCGAGCGAAGAAGTTCTGGTCATCATCAACCTCTCCAACAGTCCTTTCGTCGGGATGGTCGAGGCCGGGAACGGCTTTGCCTTTATGGATGTAACGCCGGATGTCGCGCCCCCGCTCCCGCCCGATGCGCCCGCGCCGGAAAGGGCAGCCAGAGTTCACCGCCACGGTCTGCCCGCCCTGTCACTGGACGCATGGGGCTACCGCATCTTTCGCCGGAGCATTAGATGAAAAGCAGGGATGAAGGCGGAAGGATGAAGGATGAAAGGAAAGCTCAACCTTCTTGAAAGCTTTTACTTCATCCTTCCGCCTTCATCCTTCATCCTTGCTCTTAGCCCGACGAGGCGCATGGCGCGGGGAATCTCCGGGTTACGCATGAACCAGCGCCAGACATTTCCCGTGCGAAGATTTTCGGCGCTGAGCAGGATGATGCCGACGTTGATGCTGATCACGTCCGGGCCGACCCATCCCGTCAGCGGATTGAAAGCATCCGTGAAACCGTAGCGGCCATAGATTCGCTCGCCATACTTTTCCTTCATCGTTTGCAAAGCCCTTAGTGAGATGTCAGGCGTGAACTGCAAGGAACCGCCCGCGGCGGATGGAACGATTGTGCCGTCAATGGCCGGATCGCGCGGCGGCCCGCCCCATGCCACGTAGCCCTTAATGCTATCCGAAGCCGTGATGCCCCACATGTTCGCGGAATAATCCCTGAACTCGCCCGAGAGGTCTATGCAGAAGGCGCGATGCGCGCGCGTGGCCGCGACGGAGTTGGCGAAATAGTCCGTGTATGGATACCAGCCCTCGCGGCGGTCTCGGAAATCAACCCAGGCGTGCGAGTACTGGTGTGTGAAGAGCGGCCCGTCGCTCAGGTAAGTGTACCCGGCATAGGTCATGCGCTTGCGACTCCATGCCGTCCATGCGCGCGGCGTGATGGCGTGAGTCTTTGAGCCTATGGCGAGCAGTTGAAGAATCATGTGCTCGCTGTAGCTATCCCAGCGGGGTTTGAGGAAGCCGGTTTCTGGCCGCCAGCCATGTGACAGCAGCGTCGGATGACCGGCCAGCATCCACGGGAAGTCAACACGCTCGTAGATCAGTGTCGCAAGGCGCACGATCTCTGCGTCGGTGTTGAAATACTGCCGGGTGGTCAGGACTCCGCCGAGCAGCAGCGCCGTATCAATGGATGAAATCTCGCTTTTCCATCTTCGTTCGCCCGTCTTCTGATCCATCCAGTGATAAAACCAGCCGTGTTCCTGATGCGCGCGCGTGGCGAAAAAGCGCAGGGTCGTGCGAACACGCTCGCGCGCCTCCGCCGGGTTGACCCAGCGGCGCGCGGCGGCGATGCACAGCGCCGTGAGGCCGAAGCCCGTGGCGGCGCTGCTGGCGATGCGATAGCTGGACTCGCTCTCTGTGTGGCCTCTGCCGTCCGTGTGCGCGCGATCAAGCACGAGGCCCGTTTCAGGGTCGGCATGCTCCCAGAAGTATTGAAACGAGCGGCGAGATAAATCTTCGAGAAAGGCTTCGTCCTGCGCCGCGAGGCGCGTGGATAAGGACGATGCTGGCGTGGGCCAACGCTCGTGCGCCGAAGCCCTGGGCACGGGCCAGAGGGTGCTGGTCGTCGTCGAGAAGACCAGCAGTAATAAGACGCAGGCGCGCCGTGTGCGGCGCGAGATGCTCAAAGAGAGGGGCGTAAGTCTAATCGCCGGTCGCATAAGGTCTATCTTCCGGCGACTTCAAAACTGGCTTCGAGCCCGCCTTCGGAGCTCGTCCCGGCGAA
Organism: Pyrinomonadaceae bacterium; assembly: GCA_036389675.1. Taxonomy (GTDB): domain Bacteria; phylum Acidobacteriota; class Blastocatellia; order Pyrinomonadales; family Pyrinomonadaceae; genus DASQYE01. The sequence goes on along the minus strand of DASVWI010000020.1, from coordinate 260,044 downwards.
GACTTTAAATGTGCCGGGCTCAACGACGAAGCGCATCTCGCGATTGTAGAAGCCGAGATGTTCCGGCGTGAGTGTGAACTCGACGCGCCGCCGCTCGCCCGGACGAAGCGTGACTCGCTCAAAGCCCTTCAATTCTCTCACGGGCCGCGTCATGCTCGCCGCCATGTCACGTATATAGAGTTGGACGACCTCGTCGCCCGCGCGCTTGCCCGTGTTCTCAACCTCGACGCTCGCCGTCAGGCGTCCGTCCGGCGCAATGCGCTGCGCGCTCAGACGCAAATCCGCCAGACGAAACTGCGTATAGCTGAGGCCGTATCCGAAAGGAAATAGCGGCGTCCAAGGCACGTCCAGATATTTGGATGAATACTTGTTATTGACATCGGGTGGCCGCCCTGTGTTTCTGTGATTGTAGTAGAGCGGCAATTGTCCGACGGAGCGCGGGAAGGTGACGGGCAGCTTGCCGCCGGGATTGACATCACCGAAGAGGACATCGGCGATGGCGTTGCCGCCCTGCGTGCCCGCGAACCACGTTTCGAGAATAGCGGGCGAGTTCTCCGCCAGCCAGTTAATGGTCAGCGGTCGCCCGTTCATCAGGACGACGACGTAGGGCTTGCCCGTTTTGTGAATCGCCTGAATCAGCTCCATCTGCCTGCCGGGAAGATCGAGCGAGGTGCGCGAAGCGGCTTCGCCGCTCATCTCCGCCGTCTCGCCAACGGCTATGACCACCACGTCCGCCTCGCGGGCAACGCGCAGGGCCTGCTCTATGGAATCCGCAGCGGTCGGGGTGGTCGCGAGCCTGGCTGCCTCCGTGTTCGCCGCCGACACTACGTTCGTGCCCCCTGCGTTGTTTGCCGAAGGCGGCGCGGCATCGTAGTTGCCGGTCACGCCGCGCCCCTCAATCGCCACTCCCTTCGCGTATAAAACTCTGGTCTGCGGCGAGACCTTGGCACGGATTCCGGCCAGCAGCGTGACCGTGTCTTCCGGGCGACCGTCGCCCGCCCACGAGCCGATCAGCGCTTTCGGGTCGTCCGCCAGTGGGCCAATGAGCGCGATTGCTCTGGCCTGTTTGCTGAGCGGCAGAGTCTCGCGCTCGTTTTTAAGCAGCACCATCGAGCGCCCGGCGACTTCGCGCGCGGCGGCCATATTCGCACTGCTCAGAATCTCTGTGCGCTCCCGCGCTTCGTCAGCATACGGCTTGTCGAAGAGGCCAAGGCGAAACTTGATGCGGAGAATGCGCCGCACGGCTTCGTCCAGAGTGGACTGTGAGAGCTTGCCTTCCTTAATCAGGCTGGGCACATGCTTGTTGTAGAGGCGGCTGACCATCTCCATCTCGACGCCGGCGGTGAGAGCCATTTGCGCCGCCTCAGCCTCGCTCGCCGGAACGCCGTGGTTAAGGGTTTCTCTGACGGATTCGTAATCGCTGACGACGAAGCCGTCGAACTTCCACTCGTCGCGCAGAATCTTTGTGAGCGTGAACGGATTGGCCGAAGCGGGCACGCCGTTGAGATCGTTGAAGGCGCTCATGAACGTGCCGACTCCGGCGCTGGCCGCCGCTTTGAAAGGCGGGAGATAAACGTCGCGCAAAGTATTCTCGGACATGTCCACGGTATTGTAGTCGCGCCCGGCTTCGGCTGCGCCGTAGGCCACCCAGTGCTTGGCGCACGCGACCATCTTGTCAGGCGCGCTATAGTCACGGCCCTGAAATCCCAGCACGCGCGCGCGGCCCATCACAGAGCCCAGATAAGGGTCTTCGCCCGAGCCCTCGACGATGCGACCCCAGCGGGCATCGCGCGCGATGTCGAGCATGGGCGCAAACGTCCAGCGCACACCGGCAGCCGTCGCTTCCTGCGCGGCGACGCTCGCGGCGCGCTCGACCGCAGCCGGATCCCAACTGCTGGCTTCGCCGAGCGGGACGGGAAAGATCGTGCGGTAGCCGTGAATCACGTCGAAGCCGTAGATGAGCGGAATCTTGAGGCGGGATTCTTCGACGGCGATGCGCTGCAACTCATTCGTGCGCTTGACGCCGCGCACGTTCAGCGTTGAGCCGAGCAGCCCTTTGCGCGCGAGGTCTTGATGCTCCGGCCTGAAATTACCGTTCGCCTCGCCGTCCAGTTGTTGAAGCTGCCCGAGCTTCTCTTCGAGCGTCATGCGCGCAATGAGTGCGTCGATCCGCTTTTCAATATCCGCCTGTGGGTGCTGCGCCCCGGCAGGAACCAACAGCGCGATGAGAATCAGGATCAGCAGAGCGCCGGTGATTTTGGCAAGCTTCATTGTAAGTATCCCTTTAGATGGACGGGTCAAAACGTGGCCTCTCTTCTTCCTCCAGGCTGGATGCTTCGAGGCCGCCGCTGTTAAATTTGATGCAAGACTGTGCGTTCAGTATACTACATCATCACTCGCTCGCAGCCTTCGGTCTTAATGAACCTCTATCAGACATCGCAATCCGTGGCGCGCCTTCTCTCGCCGTCCGTCATCTACCTGGCGGCGTCGCTTATGTTCATATCACTGGTCGGCGCGGATGCTTTCATGCAGGGGCAGCAGCGACGACGGCAGGGGACGCAGAAACCGAAGGCTGCGGCTGCATCTCAACAGGGGCGCGCGAGCGCTTTGTTGCGTGAGGCTGCGGCCTTGTTACAGGCGGGCAGGCTCGATGAGGCAGAGCCGATTGTGCGGCGCGCGGTTGCCGACGAGCCGCAGTCGGCTGACGCGCATAACCTGCTCGGCGTCATTCTGGATCAGCGCGGGCGCGCACAGGAGGCTGAGCGCGAGTACAGGGAATCGCTCCGGCTTAACCCGGCGGCGGTCTCCGCCGAGGCCAATCTTGGTGTCCTGCTGGCGCGCACTGGCCGCACCGCGCAGGCCATAGAAGCCTTCGAGTCCGTGCTGGTTAAGTCTCCGAACCACTGGCAGGCGACCTTCAATCTTGGCATCGCGCTTTATAGCTCCAATCGTCTGGACGAGGCCGCGAGTCGTCTCGAAGCGGCGCAGGCGCTCACACCCGCCGCGCCCGAGCCGCTCTACTATCTGGGGTTGATCGCCTCTGCGCGCGGGCAGGCGGACGCGGCGGCTGACTACTGGGAGAGGGCGCTTGCGCTTCGGCCAAATTTCGCTGAAGCGAATTTTATGCTCGGTGAAGAGTTGAGAAAGGCGCGCCGGATTGAAGGCGCAAGAGAATTCTACGAGCGCGCGCTCCTTCAAGACTCATCGAAGGCGATCTATTACATACGCCTCGGCGGGGTCTATCTGCTGCTGAAACTTCCGGCGCAGGCGCTAGAGGTTTTCACGCGCGCGCAGCAACGCTTTACGGACGTGGCGGAGCTGAACTACTTCGTGGGCATAGCGGCCCGCGCCAAGGGCGACTACGCGCTGGCCGAAACGTCTTTACGCAAGACGCTTTCGCTTCAGCCCGACAACTTCGACGCCTTGGCCCAGCTGGGCTTTATCGTAGGCGAGCGCGGCGATTACAGGGAGGCAGAAAAGTCTCTGCGGCGCGCCATCGCGCTCAACGACAAACATTTTTACGCGCACTATGATCTGGGCCGCCTGCTCGTCAAAGAGAAGCGCCTTGAAGAAGCCATACCCATCCTGCAACGCTGTGCCCTGCTCAAGCCCGCCAACCCCGGAGTCCATTACCAGTTGTTCATGGCCTTCTCACGTCTCAAGCGAAAAGAGGAAGCCGAGCGTGAGCTGGCCGTCTTCAAGCGGCTGGACGAGGAGGGCAAGACTCACGGGCGAGACGACGACATGGAAAGCGTCGTCAACGACTCATCTAATACTCAACCACCCACCGAACCCTGAGAAGCAATATTGGCAAGGATAGACAGGATAAAGATCAAGCAAAGCACAGGTCAGTACCGCCTGCGGTAGCGGGCGGGTCACCAAGGGAGTACCCGCCCGCTACCGCAGGCGGTACTGACCTGTCTTGTCCTGTTCATTCTATCCTTTTAAAAGCTGAACCGGCCCTGAATCTCGACGACGCGGCCAGCGAGCCCCCTTTCGGCACGCCCGAAGTTGGGGTCTGTGATCTGCGTGCTGGAGGTGTTGAATCCAAACGATTGCAGGTTCAGGATGTTGAAGATGTTGAAGAAGTTCGCCTTGATCTCGAAGAATGCTCCTTCGCCGAGGAAGCTGGGCATCCCGAAGCGCTTGGACGTTGACATGTCTACGTTGAAGTAGCGCGGGCCGCGAAACGAATTGCGGCCAATGCCCGGTAGAAGCCCTGCGACGGGAGTTCCCGCAGCGCCGGTCGCGCCGACGGTGGAGAAGAACTTCGTTCCTCCGCCGGGGAAGTTGCTGCCGTTGATAAAGGCATCGTTGGAAGAGCTAGTGCCAGCGCCTCCGAAATATGCCGTAGGCCGCGCCGGGCAGATGATGGGCCTGTTACTGCTCGGGCAGTTGCCGATCACTGGAGTCCATGGAAAGCCCGTGTGATAAGTCAGAATGCCGTTGATCTGCCAGCCGCCAAGGATTTTCCCGACAGCATCCTTGCGCGTGCGGAAAAAGGGTAAGTCCCACAGGCCCGATGCGGTCAGTGAATGCCTGACATCATAATCTGAAGGGCCGCGTTCCTGCTTGGGGTCGAGCGGGTAGGTGGGGTTTGTCGGCGCGCCAATCTCTTCGCTGGAGACCACGTCAATGCTCTTGCTCCAACGATAGTTGCCGTCGAACTGGACGCCGTTTGAAAAGCGGCGCGAGAGACGCAGGAGCAGCGCGTTGTAGCTGGCGGTCGTGTCGGGCGTCGGGAAGAAAATCGCCGACGCGAAGAAATTGCCGGGGTCGTTCGGATACAGGAATCTCTGATTGACGAGCCGCAGGAGCTTACGGCTGGCGCTGCCCTGATAGCCCACCTCCGCCGTCAGGTTCATCGGCAGACTGTACTGCCCCTCAAGCGAGTAGGTGTAGATGTAGGGCGTCGGAACCTGTGCGGGCGCGCCGTAGACCTCCAACTGAGCTGCTCCCTGATTCACCGGCAGCCCCGTGGTCGGATTGAATGTGATACGCAGCGCCGGGTTCGCAGGATAGCTGAAGGGCGTATTGTTCGCGCCCAGCGCGTAGAGAATCTGCCCGCCCGCGAACGGGGTCTGGAAATCCTGCGCCGAAGTCCCGCAGCAGATCGTATAGCGTGCCTGGAAGGGCGGGTTGCCGCGAGCATTGGCGAAGAGCACGACGGGCAGGCGATTGTAGGCGATGCCGAAGCCGCCTCTAAGCACGAGCTTGTCGTCGAACCTCCGCGGGCTATAAGCGAAGCCAAGGCGTGGCGCAAAGTTGTTGCGATCAGGCGGATAAAATTCACTGCCCGTCACGATACGCCCGCCCGTCAGCTCCTGTCCCTGTGTCGTACCCAGAACAAAGTTGCTGAGCCTGCCTTCGGTCTCCCTCAGAGGCGTGAAGTATTCGTAGCGCAGCCCCAGATTGAAGGTCACGTTGGGCCGAAACTTCCAGTCGTCCTGAGCGAAGAAGGCGTAAGTATTGCTGCGGAAGTAGCGCTGCGTGGCGGGCGGGCCGCCCGTGCGCGGGTCTGCGTTGATCTGGTAAAAGAGCGGCGTGCTGTTGGCGAAGTTGAAGAGACCGCCGAAGGTGAACAGGGGACGAGCGCCGCCGATCAGGTTGTTGTTGTCCTGTTCCTTGCGTATTTCAGCGCCGAAGCTGAGGGCGTGGTCGCCGGCGATCTTCCGCAGCGTGTCGCGGAACTCGAAAGTGTTCTCGGCGAAAATGCCGGGAGTCGTTTCAGAGTAAGGCGCGCCGAACCTGATGCGGTCGCCGGGCAGAGTCTCTATCTCTATGCGCGGAATGCCGAAGTTGGTCGTGTCTGAGGATTCGATCTCGTTAAAGGCGAAGCGCGTGGCGTTGATGCGCGCCTCGTTGACCATCGTCGCCGACAGCACGCGAGTGTAGGTCAGCGTCCCGAAGGTGTTGGCCGGCTCGGTCGTAACGTCCGCCATCGGGCGGGCTCTGCCGTCGGCGTCGCCCTGCGTGCCGCGAAAGCGCGTGCGATACATGCTGATCGCCAGCGTGTTGTTGGTGTTGATATTGAAGTCCAGACGAGCGTTGTACTGATTGCCCCGGCTGACGTTGGGCGAAGCGAAGGTCGCCATGAGCACGTCGGGGATACCATCGAGCCCGCCTCCTTCAAGATTGCCGAAACTCAAGTACTGGCCGGTCGCCCCGGCTGGCGAGCCTATGTCAAGACCGCCCGGAACTTGCTGGCAAGGGCCGCCGATACCGGCCTGCGCGCAAGTGACGTTAAGCACGCTGGCGATGCGCGGCGCGACGCCCTGTGCGCCGAGGATCGCAGCCGTCACACTGCCGGGACGCAGTTGTTGGACGAGCGCTCTGTACTGCGCCGTCTCGACGAGCCTCGGCACGGTCGTGTTCGTGCTGTTGCTACGCAAACCCTCGTAAGAGATGAAGAAGAAGGCGCGGTTCTTGCCGCTGTAGACGGAGCGGCCACCCTCGCCGAAACGCGGCAGGTAGATTGGCCCACCGAGGCTGCCGCCGAATTGATTGATGCGCTGCTCGACGCGCACGGGCGGGGCGTTGTTGATGCCGCCGTACTTGTTGAAGGAGTTCAGACCCGGACTGTTGTTCTTGAGAAAGAGGCTGCCGTGAAAATCGTTCGTGCCGTTTTGTGAGACGGCCAGAATCTGCGCGCCGGAGTTGCGCCCGAACTCAGCCGAATAGGTGTTAGCGATAACGCGCACCTCTCTGACAGATTCCTGATTCGGCGTGATGACAGCCGCGCCGCCGTGCGTCAGGCTATTCACGCTCGTCCCGTCGATCTGGTAATTGTTGGCCGACACGCGCTGGCCGTTGGCGGAAATCTGAACCTGATTCTCCGTCTGAAAGATGGCGCGGTTAGAGCCGCCCGGCCCCGTCGAGTTGGGAAGATTCTGTGCCCCGCCCGCGCCGCCGCGCGCTCCCTCGCCGAAGACGCCCGGAGTCAGTCTGGTCAACTCGTAAGGGTCGCGCCCGAACTGCGGAAGCCTGCGTATCTCTTCGGTGGTGAGCGCCTTGGTGATGTTGGCGTTCTCCGTTTCAAGCGCCGGTGTCGATTCGTCCTGTACCGTGACGGTCTCTGTGACGATGCCCGTCTCAAGCTTGATGTCGACGCCCTCCACGTTCTCGGCGTTAACGATCAGGTTCTCGATCACCTGCTTCTTGAAGCCGGCCTGCTCGGCTGTCAGCGTGTATGTGCCCGGCGCTAAATTTGAAAAGCGGTAGAAGCCGCTATCGCTGGCCGTGGTCTGCTGAGACTTGGTCGTGTCCTGACTGACCAGAGTGACGGTCGCGCCCGGCACGACGGCCCCCGCCGGGTCTGTCACGGTTCCCTGTACGCCGGCCCTGAATTGCGCGCTCGCAGGCGCGACGAGCCACAGGATAAAGAGCCCGCATAAAATCGAGCGGAGAGATAATGAAAGCATTCGACGCATAATTGGACTGCCTCTCTGATGTGAATTCTCGCGCACGCGTCGCTGACCGCTTCACTGACATGGAAGACCGCCGGGGAAGCGGAGTCAGCCAAACGATACGCGCATGAAACGAGATATGTCTAATGGAATGGTCGGCAAATACCTGAAACCGAGAGCTGCCGATGGTTTGCAGCACTTTGATTAATCAAGCTTTCCGTCGGGGAACGTGCTCACAAGGTAGCACCGAAAGTTGAAAAATTCAATGGAAATATCGGGCATCGCTCTGTTAAGCTTAGGGCCTCGATCATATTTCATCCCTGCTTTTAACCGGCCCGATGACGTTGAGAAGCGCCGTGCGCGTGTATCTGAATTCGATCTTTGTGGTTTCGGTCGTCCTGCTGGCCTCGATGTCTGCGAAGGCGCAGACCGGGGAAGCGCCGGGTGCGCCGGGGCTGGACGCTCACTGGGCCAGCGCCGCCAAGGACGGCGTCGGGACATCGAACACGACCGCGTCGAAGGTCTGGTTTACGCTCGGGGGCGGCGCGCTCACGGAGGTCTATTATCCCGCGGTTGACGTGGCAAACGTGCAGACGTTGCAGCTCATCGTCCTGAGCGGTGATCGCAGGCGAGTCGAGCTTGAGAGCGAAGATACCACGCACCGTATCGAAATCCTCGACGAGCGTGCCCTCTCGTTTCGTCAGGTGAACACGGCCCGAAGCGGCGCATACACGATCACGAAAACTTACGCGGTCGATCCACGGCGTCATACCCTTCTGATCAACGTCGAATTCAGGAGCGCTCGCAACAGTCCATACTTCCTTTATGTTTATTATGACCCCTCTTTGAAAAACAGCGGCATGCACGACGCGGCCCGGAGCGAAAATGATGCGCTCATCGCGACCGAGGCGGACTGTGCATCGGCGCTCATCAGTAGTCCGGCCTTTGTCGAGACGACGAACGGTTATCTGGGAACGAGCGACGGCCTCACACAACTGCTCGAAAGGGGGCGGTTGGAGAAGCGCTACGCGCGGGCAGCTGACGGCAATGTCGTGCAGGTGGCCGAGGTAAAACCAGACGTGCCCTTCACGCTCGCGCTGGGCTTCGGTGCGGATTCGGCTGAAGCCTTAAAGAACGCCCGCGCCTCTCTCGCCGACGGCTTTGCGAGCGTGCGTGCGGAGTACGAAAAGGGTTGGCACGATTACGTCGCGGGGCTTAAGCGAGTCGCGCCGAAATACGAGCGACAGTTCAGGATGGCCGCGATGGTCTTAAAAGCGCACGAGGACAAGACGCATCGCGGCGCGATGATCGCTTCCTTGACCGTTCCATGGGCCGGCGGGCCAAACGCGAATGAAGGAGGCGTCGGCGGCTATCATCTGGTCTGGGCCAGAGACCTCTATCAGGTGGCGACGGCCTTTGAAGCGTTGGGCGATAGGGCGGCGGCTGTGCGCGCGCTTGCCTATCTTTTCAACGTGCAGCAGAAGCCGGACGGAAGCTTTCCGCAGAACTCATGGCTCGATGGCCGCCAGTTCTACGGCGCGATACAGATGGATCAGGTCGCCTTTCCGCTTATCCTTGCCCTTCAACTGGGACGCACGGACGCCGAGGCATGGAGAAAACACGTCAAGCCCGCAGCGGACTTTCTGCTTCGTCATGGGCCAGCCACGGAGCAGGAGCGCTGGGAGGAGGAGCAGGGCTATTCGCCCTCGACCATCGCGGCGGAAATCGCCGGGCTGGTGTGCGCGGCCACAATAGCGGCTCGAAACCTCGATGAGGCTTCAAGCTCCTTGTATCTGGCGGCGGCGGACGAATGGGCGCGCAACGTAGACCGTTGGACGGCGACCGTGACAGGCCCGTATGGTGATAAGAATTATTACCTGCGCGTGACGGAGAACGAGGACGCCAACGACGGGGCACGGCTTGAGATCAACAGCGGCGGCGGGGCTTATGACGAGCGCTTGATCGTTGATGCTGGCTTTCTTGAGCTTGTAAGGCTCGGCATCAAAAGCCCGGATGACCCGCTCGTCGTCAAGTCGCTGTCCGTCATCGATCGCGTCATCAAAGTCGAGACGCCAAACGGCGCGGGTTGGTATCGCTACAATCATGACGCCTATGGCGACAGGGCAGACGGCGATAACTACGACGCGAAGAGCGGGGTGGGAAGGCTCTGGACTCTGTTGACCGGCGAGCGCGGGGAATATGAGCTGGCGCAGGGCCGGCATGAGATGGAAGCGCGATCTCGTCTGGATGCGATGCTGGGGTTTGCGAATGACGGAATGATGATTCCCGAGCAGGTCTGGGATCGCCGGGCGACGCCGCGTCCGGCCCGACTCGTTTTCGGCGAGGGCACGGCGTCCGCGACACCTCTCGCCTGGTCTATGGCTCAGTTCATCCGTCTCGCGCGCAATCTCGAAGAGGGGCGTAATATAGAGACGCCCGAGGTCGTCGCGGCGCGTTACAGCGCGGGACGCCCGCCCCTCGAATCAGACGTACATCTTGAGATCGCTGACGAGGAGGCGCTGCTCAATCTCGACGCCGGGGCATCCCTGCACGTCGGCGGGCGAATCCTTGTGGGCTCTCGCGCCTTTCTCTTTCAGGACGGTCAGGCGCGCGATGTGGCCGTCAGTAAAGAGGGGGACTTCGCCCTTGATTTGAGAGTGCCGGCGGGCGAAAGCGTGTTGGCGCTCGCCACAATCGCGCCCGACGGCTCAAGCACCTTTAATCGTCGAAGGCTGCGCGGTCTCTCGCGTGAAGAAAGAGCAGCTAAGGATGAGCGCGAGCAATCAAAGGATTTGGAGAGACGTTTGAGAGAGGCAACACGTTCACCCATCATAGACGCGGATAGCGCCGTCTTCTTCTATCGCGGCCCGGCGCGCAGGGTAGAAGTCGTCGGGGATTTCACGAACTGGAATACTCGCGGGCTCTTTATGCGCGAGCTGGCGGGAACGGACGTTAAGTATTACATACGGCCCTTCGCAAGAGAGGCGCGCGCGGAATATAAACTGGTCGCCGACGGCGAGTGGATGCTCGACCCGCTCAACCCGGACCGTATAGAGAACGGGCTCGGCGGCTTCAACTCCTTCTTCGCGATGCCCGAATACAGGGGCATCGCGATTACGGGCGATGAGGGCGAGCGCGGCATCAGCGTTGACGCGTTGGAAGTCCGAAGCAGCCTGCTCGATTCTGTGCGCCGTGCATGGGTCTATCTCCCGCCCGGTTACGCGAAGTCCGGGACGCGCTACCCCGTCCTTTACATTCAGGACGGGCAGGAGTACTTGACTCGTGCGCGCGCCACACTCATCGCACAGGATTTGATTACAGGAAAAAAGATCGCTCCCTTTATCATCGTCTTCGTGCTGCCCCTTGATCGTATGAAAGATTACTGGGCCAATGACGCGTTCGCCGACTTTATGGCGAAAGAGCTCGTGCCCTTCATCGATGCGCGTTACCGCACGAGGGCTGATCGCAACTCGCGCGCGCTGCTCGGCGCGAGTCTCGGAGGCGCAATCTCTGTCTGGACTGGCCTGAGATACGCAGACACTTTCGCGCGCATAGGCGGCCAGTCCACAGCCTTCCAGATAGATAACGAGCGCGTGGTCGGCGCTCTCTCGCGGCTGGACGCTAGGAGCCGCGCGCGCCCCCTGAAATTCTATTTCGATGTCGGGCGGATGGAGTCCATTCTGGCTGTGAATCGCCGCGTGCGTGTCATGCTCGCCTCCAGGGGTTACGCGGTCGCATACGCTGAATCAGAGGCTGGACACAACTGGACGAGCTGGCGCGACCGGCTGGCTAGCGCTTTCCTCGCGTTATGGAGCGACTGATTGAAGATGAGCACAACTGAGCTGGCGACAAACGAAGACGAATCCAATCGCGGCCTTGTCATCGCAGCCGATCTCGGCGGCACGAACCTGCGCGCCGCTACCGTCGATGCAGAGGGGCGCATTCGCGAGCGCGTCAAGAATCCGACGCCGAAGGCCGAGCGTGCCGACGAGATTGTGCAGGCGATTGTCGAGGCGGCGCGCGCCTGCGAAAGCCAGAGCGGCGCGCGCGGCCAGCAGATCAGCGCCATCTCGGTCGTCGTGCCCGGCACTGTTCAGATCGAAAACGGCGTGGTGACGAAAGCGCCGAACGTCCCCTGCCTTGACGGTTTCCGTCTGGGCGCGGCGCTTGAAAGCGAGCTGCGTTGGCCCGCCGTGCTGGAAAACGACGCCAACGCGGCGGCGGTCGGCGAGATGTGGCAGGGAGCGGGGCGCGGGATGAGAACGATCATCGCCGTCACGCTCGGCACGGGCGTGGGTGGAGGGATTATTCTGGACGGAGAGTTGTGGCGCGGCGTTGACGGGTCGGCGGGCGAGATCGGGCACATAGGCGTTGAGACGATGGGGGTCGAGTGCACCTGCGGCAGTCGCGGTTGCCTCGAACGCTACGCCTCGGCGACTGCCATCGTACGCATGACGCGCGAGGCGCAACCGCGCTATCCCCAATCGCCTCTACACAGGGCGGAAAATCTGACGGCGAAGCTGGTCTATCAGAGCGGGCTCGAAGGCGACGAGCTGGCCCTCGAAGTCTTTCGACGGATGGGCCTCTACCTTGGCGTCGGGCTCGCGAGCCTCGTCAACATCCTTAACCCTGAGATGATCGTCATCGGCGGCGGAGTCGCGGCGGGATGGGAGCTGTTCTATGATCACGTCCGCCAGCATGTGAACGAGCGCGCCTTCCCCATCCCGGCGCGACGCGTGCAGATCGTACAGGCCGAATGCGGCGACGACGCAGGACTCCTCGGCGCGGCCCATATCGCGTTTAAAAAGCAGGGATGAAGGCGGAAGGATGAAGGATGAAGAAATGCTGTAATGCCTTGAAAGCTTTTACTCCATCCTTCCGCCTTCATCCTTGCTCTGAGCGGTTTCTTGAGAAAATTATGAAAAGGATACTGGCATCGCTCGGCTGTGTGGTGTGGCTTTGCGCCGCAGCCTTCGCTCAGGACATCGTCGGCGGGCTTGAGCCCATCGGCGCGATCAGTGGTTTTACGAAGACCGACCGGGCCGTGACTTTCGACTGTCAGGACGGCTCGCAGGTTCGCGTCCACGTGCTTGCTCCCGATCTGGTGCGTGTGCGCGCGTCGTTTCGCAAGCCTCTGCCCGCCGGCGATCATTCGTGGGCGATAGATAAGACTTCATGGGAGGCGACGCGCTGGAGTTTTTCGGAGCAGCCGGCATCTTTCACCATCTCGACGGATGAAGTGGAAGTGCTGGTGCGCCGCTCGCCGCTGCTCGTGGAGTTTCGCGACGCGCGGACGCACGAGGTCATCAACGCTGACGAGCGGCCCATGATGTTCGACGCGAAGGGCACGATGACGGGGATGATGTTCGACCCGCAGGCCGGCCCGTTCGTCGCGGTGGCGAAGCGGCTCGGCTTTGACGAACACTTCTACGGGCTTGGGGAAAAGGCCGCGCGCCTTGATAAGCGGCGCGGATTCTTCACGAACTGGAACAGCGACACGCCCGGCTATACGGAGGGCAGAGACCCCATCTATCAAACCATCCCTTTCTACATCGGCTTGCAGAAGGGCGCGGCCTACGCCATCTTTTTCGACAACAGCTATCGCAGCTATTTCGATTTCGGCAGGTCGTCGCAGGAGCGTGCGGCCTTCGGCGCGGAAGGCGGCGAGGTGAACTACTACTTTTTTCAAGGGCCGGAGATTAAAAAGATACTCGGGCGCTACAGTGATTTGACGGGCCACATGCCTTTGCCGCCGCTGTGGGCGCTCGGCAACCAGCAGAGCCGTTGGAGCTACTACCCTCAGTCGATGGCCGAAGAGGTCGTGCGCCAGTACAGGCAGAGAGACTTGCCGCTCGATGTGCTTCATCTTGATATAGACTACATGCAGGCGTACCGCGTGTTCACCTTCAACACCGACAGATTTCCGAACCCGAAGGATTTCACCGAGCGCATGCGGCGGCAGGGTGTCAAGGTCGTCACCATCGTCGACCCCGGCGTCAAGTATCAACCCCCTGCACAGGGCACGGCTAACGCGCCTGTGCCTTCCGCGCCCGAGCTGCTTCCGCAGGACAAAAGCTATTACGTCTTTAATCAGGGGTTGGAGAAGAACTATTTTCAGCGACGCCGCAACGGCGACATCTACATCGGCAGGGTGTGGCCGGGCGAGAGCGTGCTGGTTGATTTCACTTTGCCGGATGCGCGGCGCTGGTGGGGAGACCTGCATCGCGCCTACACGGACAACGGCGTCGCGGGCATCTGGACGGACATGAACGAGCCCTCGGACTTCGTTGACCAGACGGGGAAGAACCAGTTGGACGTGGTAAGTTTTGACGAGGGCGAGCGCTCGACTCATGCCAAGAATCGCAACACTTTCGCGCTCCTGATGGCGCGCGCGACCTACGAGGGGCTCGAACGCCTTGAGCCTCAGAAGCGCCCTTACGTGATTACGCGCGCCGCCTATGCGGGCTACCAGCGATACTCTACGATGTGGACGGGCGACACGCCGAGCACGTGGGAATCGCTCTCGACGAGCATTCCGATCTACCAGTCTCTGGGCCTGTCGGGCCAACCCTTCGTCGGGGGCGATGTCGGCGGCTTCATCGGTCGCGGCAACGGCGAGCTGCTCGCGCGCGCTTATCAAATCAGTTTTCTAGTCCCCTTCTGCCGCAATCATAAGGACATCAGCGGCTACGATAACGAGCCGTGGCGCTTCGGAAAATATTACGAGGACATAATCCGCAAGTACCTCAAGCTGCGCTATCGGTTGCTGCCATTCCTCTACACGACGCTCGAAGAGGCGCACCGCACGGGCGTCCCCCTCATTCGTCCTCTCATGCTCGACTATCAACATGACGAAAGCACACTTAATCTGGATGACCAGTTTTTGGTCGGGCACGATCTGCTCGTGGCCCCCATATTGAAACCCGATCTCTTTCAAAGGATGGTCTATCTGCCGCAGGGCACTTGGTACGACTACTGGACGGGGAAAAGATACACGGGCGGCACGATGATTCGCGCCGATGCGCCGCTCGAAACCGTGCCCCTTTACGTGCGCGGCGGAGCGATCATTCCGATGGGGCCGGAGATGAGCTACACGGGCGAGAAGCCTTCCGACCCGCTGACCTTTCACATCTACGCGGACGAGCGTGGAGGGGCCGCCACCTCGCTCTATGAGGATGATGGGAGCAGCCCCGCCTATAAGCAGGGCGTCTTCCGCCGCACCAATGTCACCGTATCGTCCGCCAACGCAGCGATGCAGCTTAAGGTCGGCGTGCCCGAGGGCACTTACAATCCCGGTGCGAGAAACCTGCTCTTCGTCGTCGCTTCGACGGCGAGACAGGTCTCGCTCGACGGCAAGGCGCTCGGCTCAAGCAGTCGCTCGGCGGCGGGCGACGGGTGGTACAGGGAAGGCGACCGCCTCTTTATTCGCATCAACGATGACGGCAAGGCTCATCAGATTCAGCTCAGGTAATTGATGAAAACAGCACTGATCATTCACGGACATTTCTATCAACCGCCGCGCGAAAATCCATGGACGGAGATTGTCGAGAGGGAACCGAGCGCGCGTCCCTTTCACGATTGGAACGAGCGCATACACAGCGAATGCTATCGTCCCAACGGGTACGCGCGCGTCATCGACGCTTACGGGCGCATAGAGCTGATCGTCAACAACTACGTCAACATGAGCTTCAACTTCGGCCCGACGCTCCTCTCATGGCTTGAGCAGGAGCATCCGCAGACCTACGCGCGCATCCTCGAAGCAGACCGCGAGAGCTTGGGCCGACGCGGCGGGCACGGCAACGCCATCGCGCAGGGCTACAACCACAGCATCCTTCCGCTTTGCAACGAGCGCGACCGCCGCACGCAGGTGCGTTGGGGGCTCAGGGATTTTCAGTTGCGCTTCGGGCGTGAGGCCGAAGCCCTCTGGCTGCCCGAAACCGCCTGCGACGACCTCACGCTCGGCACGTTGATTGACGAAGGGCTGCGCTACGTTATCCTCTCCCCGCATCAGGCCGAGCGCGTGCGCGACACAGCCGTGGGCACAGAGTGGTCGAGTGTCAACGACGGGCAGATAGACACGACGCGAGCGTACAAATATTTTCACCGCGACGGGAGCGGGCGCTCCATCGCCATTTTCTTCTACGACGGCTCAGTGGCGAAGGCGATAGCGTTTGACGGCGCGCTGGCTTCGAGTCAGGGATTAGTTGATCGTTTCGAGCGCGCGGCGCGTGGCGCGCATAGCTGTGTCAATGTCGCCACCGACGGCGAAACCTACGGGCATCACTTTCACTGGGGTGATCGCACGCTCGTCTACGCGCTCGAAGTCGAAGCCGTCAGGCGCGGATTTCGTATCACGAACTACGGCGAGTTTCTGGATTATCAACCGCCGACGATGGAGGTTGAGATTAAGCTCGGGCCGGAGGGTTTGGGCACGGCGTGGAGCTGCGCGCATGGGGTGGGCCGTTGGCGTCGCGATTGCGGATGCCAGACGGGCGCACAGGAGGGATGGAATCAGGCATGGCGCGCTCCCTTAAGAGATGCGCTCGACCTCCTGAGGGACGACGCGGCGCTGGCCTTTGAAGCGACGGCGGGCGAGCTGTTCGTTGACCCGTGGGCCGCGCGCGACGATTACATAGAGCTGATCGCAGACCGTAAGGCTTCGCGCGACGATTTTTTGCGCCGCCACTGCGGGCGAGCCCTTTCGTCTACAGAGCAGGCCCGCGCGCTCGCCTCTCTGGAAATGCAGCGCAGCGCCATGACTATGTACACGAGCTGCGGCTGGTTCTTCTCCGACATCTCAGGCATAGAAACCTTGCAGGTCTTAAAGTATGCTGGCCGCGTGATGGATTTTCAGGAGGAGCTGGGCCTCGTCTCTTCAAAGAAACGCTTTCTTGAAATCCTTGCCGAAGCCGAAAGCAACGTCACACAGCTTGGGACGGGCGCGGACATTTACAGGCGGTTCGTTGAAACCTCAAGGGTCACGCCCGAGCGCGTCGCCGCGCACCTCGGGATGAGCAGTCTGGTTGACGAGGCTATGGAGTCAGGCCGAACCGCGTCCTACCTTTACCGCCGAAAGGATTTTCAGAAGCAGCAGCACGGGCGGCTCACGCTCAGCACGGAGCATTTGGAGCTGGAAGCACTCGCGACCGGTAAGCTTTACGATTTCGCACTTGCATCCATGCATTTCGGCGACGTTGATTTCTACTGCGTGCTGAAACCTTACCCGGGGCGGGCGGAGTTTGAGGAATCGGCCTCTCTGCTCTGGTCGCAGCTGCGCGCGGCGTCCCTGCCGTCGATCCTGCGTCTGGCGCAGGAGAGGTTTGGGCCTAAAGAGTACGGGCTCGAACACCTGCTGCCGGCGGGGCGCGAGCGCATCTCCGAAATCCTGTTCGGGCAGATGGTCGAGCGCTTTTCCGAAGAGTACGAGTTTCTCTACAAGGCAAATCGGCGCAACATAGAGATGCTTCAGGAAGCGGGGTTCGAGCTGCCCGTAGAGCTTCGCGCCGCGGCGGAGTTCACCGTCGGACGCCGGTTTGAAGAAGAGATACGCAGGCAGGGTCAGAGTTACGACGTGGCGGCTTATCGGAAAGCGCTTGAGATTGCGAACGAGGTGGCGCAGCACGGGCTTCGCATTGATCGCAAATCCGTGAGCAGGACTTTCGAGGAGATGATCGCGCGTGCCGTGCGCTACGCTCTGGCCCATCCGTCCGCGGAAAACTTTCAGTCCCCGCTCATGCTGGTCACGCTCGCGCGCAAGCTCAATCTCGAAGCCAATCTGGAAGAGGCGCAGGAATCCGTCTACGAGGCTTTAAAGAGAGGCATGTCAACGACGGAAGAACTCAGAGAGCTATCGGTCGTGCTGGGGCTTGCTCCGGGCCTGCTCATGCGAGCAGGGTTGACCGGCAGTAGTGTTGACTCCAGCGTCGGCGCGGCTGAGGCCGTTCTGCCATGAGCAAAAAAAGAGCAGATGTAGAAGTCCGGCGCGGCGCGAAAAAGCGTGCGACGAAGAGCGCCGGGCCACGACAGCCCACACAGGCCAAGCCTTCCAAGGCACGCCCCGGCGCAGCTTCGAGCGAGCCCGCTTATCCGACCGTGCCCGTTCACGAGCTGAACCGCCTGCTTGTCTTCACGCATCCAGACCCCCACTCCGTTCTGGGCGCTCATCCGTGGGGCGAGGGCCTGATGGTACGAGCCTATAGACCGGACGCGGAAAAGATCGAGCTGCTGATCGGAAGACAGCGAGCGCGACCTATGATCAAGTCTCATCAGGCCGGACTCTTCGAGCTGCTTGTTGATGACCAGCCTGAATTCCTCCCCTACCGTCTCAGGGTCTACTACCGTGACGGCCTTGCCTTCACGCAGCGCGACCCTTACAGCTTCCTGCCGACCCTGAGCGATCTTGACGAGCACCTCTTTAACGAGGGGCGGCACGAGCGCATCTATGAAAAGCTCGGCGCGCACGTCCGCAAGATCGGCGGCATAAGCGGCATCTCGTTCGCCGTCTGGGCTCCGCACGCGGCGGGTGTGAGCGTCGTCGGCAATTTCAACAACTGGGACGGACGCCTGCACCAGATGCGAAGGCTGGGTGTCTCCGGCGTCTGGGAAATCTTCATCCCTGATCTCGGACAGGGCGAGCTTTACAAGTACGAGATTCGCCCGCCGCGTGGGCTGCCGTTTCTCAAGGCTGACCCTTACGCCTTCTATATGGAGAGCCCGCCGGCCACTTCCTCAATCGTTCACCAATCGTCGTATCGTTTCCGCGATAATGCATGGATGGAGCGACGCGCCGGGCTTGACCACCGACGGCTGCCTCTTTCCATCTACGAGGTTCATCACGGCTCCTGGCGTCGCGTCGCTGAGGAAGAGAATCGGCCCTTGCAGTATCGCGAGATGGCCCCGTCGCTCGCTCTTTATCTGGAGGAGATGAGCTTTACTCACGTCGAGTTTCTGCCGCTCAAAGAGCACCCGTACGGTGGCTCGTGGGGCTATCAGGTCGGCAACTACTACGCGCCGTCTTCGCGCTACGGCACGCCGGACGACTTCCGCTACCTCGTCGATTACCTGCACCAGCGCGGGTTCGGCGTCATCATGGACTGGGTTCCCGCGCACTTTCCGAAAGACGCCTTCGCGCTCGGTCGCTTCGACGGAACGGCGCTTTACGAACACCTTGACCCGCGCAAGGGAGAGCACCCGGACTGGGGAACTTATATCTTCAACTATGGCCGCAACGAAGTTCGCAACTTTCTTTTAGCCAACGCGCTCTTCTGGGCCGAGGAGTATCACATTGACGGGCTCAGGGTGGACGCCGTCGCCTCCATGCTCTATCTGGACTACAGCCGCGGCGAAGGACAATGGATTCCCAACCAGTACGGAGGCCGCGAGAATCTGGAAGCCATCTCTCTGCTCAAGGAGCTGAACGAGATAGTCCACGCGCGTCATCCGGGCTTTATGATGGTGGCGGAGGAATCAACGGCTTGGCCCATGGTCAGCCGTCCGGTCGCGGACGGAGGCTTAGGGTTCGACTTCAAGTGGAACATGGGATGGATGCACGACACCTTACAGTATTTCTCGAAAGACCCCATCCATCGCCAGTACAATCACAACCTTCTGACCTTCGGGCTCGTCTACGCCTGGAGCGAAAACTTCATCCTGCCCTTCTCGCACGACGAGGTCGTGCACGGCAAGGGCGCGCTCCTGAACAAGATGCCGGGCGAGCGCGCGCACAAGTTCGCCAACCTGCGTGCCCTCTACGGCTACATGTGGGCGCACCCCGGAAAGAAGCTGCTCTTTATGGGCGGCGAGCTGGGCCAATGGCGAGAGTGGAACGAGGAGCGCAGCCTCGACTGGCATCTGCTTGAGCAGCCCTTTCATCAAGGCTTGCAGGCGCTCGTGCGCGACATCAACGGCCTCTACGCCGCAGAGCCCGCGCTGTGGGAAGCCGACAACGAGCCAGCCGGTTTCCAGTGGATAGACGGAGGGGATGTGCAGGGCAACACCCTGACCTTTATGCGTATCTCGCCTTCGACGGGGAGGCGCATGGTCTGCGTCGGCAACTTCGCGCCCGTCGCCCGCGAAGGATTCCGCATCGGTCTGCCCGCCGCCGGAGACTACAGGCTCATACTCAACACGGATGACGAAAAATATAGAGGCGACGGCCTCGGCCCCGTGGCGCGCATACAGGCGGAAGCAGTGCCATGGCATGGTCAGCCGTATTCGGCCTCGATCACGCTTCCGCCTCTCGCCACGCTCTGGTTCGAGGTGCCGCGCGAAAGCACGTGATCGAACGGACCAGGCAAATATAGTGACGCGAGCTTGCTCATCGCGAACGACGAGCGGTGTCACCACCGAGCGTCATAACCTTTAAGAGTAGAAAGGCGCAACTATGTTACCCGAAATTCCCGAATCCTGGCGGCCACTGCTTGCCGAAGAACTGGACAAACCCTACTTCAAGGAACTCGAACGCTTCCTCGCCGCCGAGCAGAAGTCCCACACCATTTACCCACCCGCGGAGGACATCTTTGCCGCGCTGCGGTTTACGCCTTACGAAAAGGTCAATGTTCTTTTGTTGGGCCAGGACCCCTACCCGGGCAAGGATAACGCGCACGGGTTGAGCTTTTCGGTGCGGCCCGGCATCAAGCCTCCGCCCTCGCTCGCCAACATTTACAAGGAGCTTCAGACAGACATCAAGGGCTTTCGCATTCCCAACAACGGCTATCTTGAGCCGTGGGCGCGGCAGGGCGTCCTGCTGCTCAACGCCGTGCTGACGCTTCGCGCCGGCGAGCCGAACTCACATAAGGATAAGGGCTGGGAGATTTTCACGGACGCCATCATTCGCAAGGTTAACGAGAAGAAGAGCACCGTCGTCTTTGTGCTGTGGGGGAACTACGCCAAGAAGAAAACTAAACTGATAGATAAGCCCTGGCATAAGATCGTCCCCTGCGCGCATCCCGCGCCGCTCTCCGTCAACAAGGGCTTCTTCGGCTGCAAACCATTTTCCAAAATCAATAAGGCTCTTAAAGACGCGGGCAAACCCGAGATCAACTGGCAAATCCCCGACATTTAAAGATGGTGACGAGTGGCAAGTTAATAATGAGTGATGAGCATGAAAGCAGTTGCTCTTAACTCATCACTGCTTTTCTTCCTTGTCGCTCGTCACTGTCTTTAATATCCGGCGGGCAGGCCGTCGCTGCGGCGGGGGTCGCTTGCGCCGAGGCGCACTCCGCTCTTCTCTTCGATCATCACGCCCTCGACATCGCCCATGAACGCCTGTTGCGTTGGGCCTTTGTACTCCGGGCGGAGTGTGAGGCGATGACCGCGCGCTTCGAGCGCATGCTGCGTGTCGGCGGAGAGCCCGTAGGGCTCGTAGAATAATTCGTCCGGCAGCCACTGGTGATGGATGCGCGGCGCATCAATGGCCTGTTGGAGGTTCATGTCGAAATCTATGATGTTGACGATGACCTGAAACACGGCGTTGATGATACGCGGCCCGCCGGGCGAGCCCAGGGCGAACCACAGCCCGCCGTCTTTGCGTAGAACGAAGGTCGGGGTCATCGCCGAGAGGGGGCGTTTGCCGGGGGCTATCGCATTGCGCGCGCTCTGTATCAATCCGAACTCGTTGGGCACTCCCGCCTTGGTGGTGAAATCGTCCATCTCGTTATTGAGCAGCACGCCTGTGCCCTTGGCTGTGACGCCGGAGCCGTAATCGTCGTTGAGCGTGTAGGTGTTGGCGACGGCGTTTCCGCTGCGGTCTATGATCGTGAAGTGCGTCGTTTCGGAGGGCTCGTCTCCGGCAGGCCCGCCGCCGCGTATCTCCTCGCTCTTTGAGGCGCGCTCCATATTGATCGTCGCGCGCAGCCGCGCCGCGTAAGGTTTCTCGATCAACCCATTGACGGGCACACGAACGAAGTCCGTATCTCCCATGTATTCGGCGCGGTCAGCGAAGGCGCGTCGCATAACCTCCGTCAGAAGATGCAGGCTCGCCGACGAGTTCCAACCGAGAGCGCGCACGTCGAAGCCTTCGAGCATGTTAAGCATCTCGATCAGGACTGTTCCGCCGGATGAGGGCGGCGGCATGGAGATCACTTCGTACCCGCGATAGTTGCCGCGCAGCGGCGTGCGCTCCTTCGGCGTATAGCGGCGCAGGTCTTCGAGTGTTATCAGCCCGTTCATTCTCTGCATATCGGCGGCGATCATGCGCGCCGTCAATCCTTCATAGAACTCGCGCGGCCCGCGCCGCTGCATACGCGCGAAGGTGGCCGCCAGCTCCGGCTGTCTTAGAACCTCGCCTTCCGCATAAAACTTTCCGTCCCTCTGGAATATCCTGCGGCTCTCCGGATAAGCGGCGAGCTTTGGGCTCAAGCGCAAAGAGCGCTCTAGCAGGCGGCTGACGGGAAAGCCATTCGCCGCCAGACGACGCGCGGGCTCGATCAACTGTGCCCACGAGAGACGGCCTGAGCCGTATCGCCTGTGAGCGAGCGCCATCCCGGCCACAGTGCCCGGCACACCGGCGGCGCGGTAGCCGGTGGTCGAAGAACCTTCGCCCGTGCGGAGGTTGCCTCTGTCGTCCAGGTACATATCACGAGACGCGGCGGCGGGAGCAGTCTCTCGATAATCGATCGCGGTCGTGCGGCCATCATTCAGGCGTATCAACATAAAACCGCCGCCGCCCAGATTCCCGTCCACGGGGAAGACCGCCGCCAGCACAAACGCCACCGCAATCGCCGCGTCGACGGCATTCCCTCCGCGCTTCAAGATACCGACGCCGACCTCGGAGGCGATGCGGTTGGTGGTCGCAACCATCCCGTGCGGCGCGCGCACAGGCTCACGCGCCGCCGCCGTGGCACAAGATACTTCGCCTTTAAAGTTAAGCGGCGCGAGCGGTGCAAGGACGAGCACCAAAAGGAGCGCGACTGATGTGAGAATAGGTTTAGCCATGTTCCGCATGAAAGATTCTCGCCACAGGGATTGGAATGAAATGAAGCGATGATACAACAATCAAGCTGATAGAATGCAGCGATAGTGGGCCATGATCTTGCCGGAAAACAAAATTCGATGGGCACAATGGAGCGCGGGCGTGGGCGCGCTCCTCTGGCTCGCCCTACTCTTCACTGCGTCTCCCGACCCCTTCGACCTGCACATCATCAAGGCGCTTCTACTGCTGGGCGTGCTCGTCGTCGTTCCCCTCGGATTATCACTGGTCGCGACGCCTGATCGCTACGGGC
Source organism: Pyrinomonadaceae bacterium (assembly GCA_036389675.1). GTDB lineage: Bacteria > Acidobacteriota > Blastocatellia > Pyrinomonadales > Pyrinomonadaceae > DASQYE01. The sequence goes on along the minus strand of DASVWI010000020.1, from coordinate 237,417 downwards.
GGCATTCCGTGTTCTATCGTCTGGCGCTCGTCGCGCAGCCGGTCGGAGCCCTGACGGCTGTCTGCTCATTCTTCTTCCGGCAGGGAATGATAGCGGCGCTGTTAGCTTCTGTCTGGCTGATCGTCACAATCCTGATCGCCTTGTACGGCATCGTCCGGTTTCTGCCGAGAGGGGCAGCGCGCACTGAGGAGGTCGCGATTGATGCCGGGTTGATCTATGTGGCGGTCGGTGGCGGCTGGTTCGTACTCTCAAGAGCGGGCACGCAGCCGCTCGGGTTCGGCGACACGATTGTGCTGCTCACGGCCATTCATTTTCATTACGCGGGCTTTGCCGCGCCCATACTTGTAGGGATGGCAGGCCGCGCGCTGCCCGACGGGGCGAAAGGAGCGAGAAGACTGTCAGGCATCATCTGCGCGGCTGTGATATTGGGGACGCCGCTGGTCGCTCTGGGAATCACGTTCTCGCCGGCGGTCGCGCTCGCGGGCACATGTCTTATCGCTTTGGGCCTGTTGCTGCTGTCGGCGCTGGTCGTCCTGCGTATTGTACCGTCGCTCGGCACGCGCCCGGGCGCGCAGGTTTTGCTGGCCGTCTCTTCCGCAGCGTCGTCGGTCGCGATGTTGCTCGCCTGTGCTTATGCTTACAGTATAGTGGCCCGGCGGCTGATTATCAGTATTCCACAGATGGCTATGTTTCACGGCGTCGCCAACGCGCTGGGCTTCTCCTTATGCGGGCTCATCGCCTGGAGCTTCATTCGACCGCAAGCTCGCTCGGCTGCGCCGGGTCTGCCTTTCAGCAAGCTGGCGAGCCGCGGCTTTACAGGGCCGGACTATTTTGAGCGGACGGGTGCTATTTCAAACCGCAAGGCCATGCCGCGTGGGTTGGTGGATGAGCTTGAGACGTACGACCGCGCGGATTTTGATACGAGCAAAGTTCACAGCGACGTGCGCTCATTCTACGAGCGCACCGATCAATACGGCCTGCTGGTCAGACCGCGTTGGCGGCGGGGCTTTCGTCTGGGAGGCCGGATAGCGCAGAGGCTCGGAGCATTGATCGGGCAGATGCGTATGCCTGTCGAGACGGAGCGCGCGGAAGACAGAATCGAGACCCGCATACTGCCGGTTGAAGATTCGATGGACGGACGCGTCGGCGTGCGCGCATGGGTTCGCACCTACGGGGGGACGGAGCGGGCCATGTATGTCGCCGCCTACGCGACGCATTCGATGCTGGGCAACACGTATATGAACATAGCCTTTCCCGTGCCCGGCGGAAACGTCTCAAGCATTCTTCACATGAGCGGGCTGCACGGCGCGAGCCCAAGCGAAGGGCACGGCATCATTCTCTCCACGCTGCCCCAAGTTCACGCGGGCGGCGATCAGGGCGTGTACTTCGCCAACCGTTTGTTGCCCATTCGACTGCCGATCAACGAAACGATCACGGTCTGGGCAGCAGGGATGAGGGGCGCGCCGTTTGACGTTCCGGTCTCGATGGAAAATTCAAGCGTCGTCGCGCGTCATGAGATGTGGCTCTTCGGGATAAAATTTTTAGAGCTGGATTACGAAATCTTTCCGCTGGGCTGATCACTTCACGATACGTATATCGCCGTTGACGGTCTCGATCTTGATGGGCACGCCGCCGCTGCCGACGCGACCCGCGACCGTCTGGCCGACACGACGCTTTTCCACTTTCAGGTTCAGCGCCTCATCCACTTCTATGTCGCCGTCTATGGTCTCCGCCTTGATATCCGCGTTGACATCCGCCGTCAATTGAAGCTCTATGTCTCCGTTGACGCTCTTGAACACCTGCGGGCCGCTGAGCTTTCCGCTGACCGTAGCCTTCGTGTCGCCCTGAACGATTTTCGTGTTGATCGTGCCGCTGACATCCGATAGCTCTATCGAAGACCCCTGAAGGGTGACGTTGATTGTGCCCGCGATCTGGGACAGCTCGACCTCGGAGTCTGCGGACTTGATCTGAATCTCGCGCACGCGGCGCGGGAGTTTTAATTCGTAATGCACCTCGACGGGGCTGCTGCGGGTCGGGGAAGTCTCAAGCGAGAGCCGGTCGCTGCCTGCATCCAGTTTGATCTGCACGGCCTGCCTGTCCTGCTCAGACCCTCCCTCCTTGATCACCCGCACTTCGGCCTGCGGCTCATCCCACCCCTCTACCTTGATTCTGCCCGTGAGGTTGAAGAGCGAGATGCTGGCATTAGCGCCGAGCGGGTATGTGCCTTTGATAACCGTCTTATCTTTGGTGACCGCTGCGCCCTCTTCGCTCATTAAGGTGGCGGCGGTCTTGCCCGGATTATTGCCGGCCACTTTAACGGGGGCGGACGCGGGCGCAGATGTCCTGCTGCTCGTGGTCGCAGCATAGCGTCGCGCGATACGCGCGAACATTACGCCGAGCAGGACGACTGAAGCGACGAGCCCGACCATGATGAACAGGAGATAGCGAAGCCAGCGAGACTTGCCGCGCGAGGGCGGCGGGGGGTAGCTCGTCTCTCTGTGCGTCGGTGGGGATTGAGGGGCGGTCGGCTGCCCGTAGACCTGCGCGGTCGCAGGGGTCGAAAGCAGTGAAGGCATCGTCGGTGCGTGGGGCTGCGCTTCCGGCTTGAATACTTTTGTCGGGGCTTCTTCGGAAGAAGGCCGCGCGACAGCGAGGCCGCAGCGGCGACAGAATCGCTGTCCCGCCGTAAGCTCCGCGCCGCAATCTCTACAATGCTCCGCCATGGCTTATCAACACACCTCCGCGATTGCTCAAGAGCAGCTCGCCGTCCGTCCGCGATATTCGTTTCAAGTTCCTCTATATTAACTTGCGGAAACACAAATTGCCATGACACAGGCCGGAAGCGAGGTGCGCTCCGAAGCTTGCAGGATAAAGGTTTGATTAATGGCCGGAACATAGGGCACGTGCCCGGTGTCTAAACGAACGATTCGCAGCAATGAAGCGAGCCCCCAAACGGGTCAGCCGGGAAGGTGATCGTGCGTTGAAACCAGCCGCCCTTGCGGTTGTGAAGAGAAGGAGTCTCAGGCCATGTCAGGTAATACATCAAAGGATGAGCAAAAGAGCGCGCCATATATCAACGTCACGCCGTTGATCGATGTGCTGCTGGTGATGTTGATTATCTTTATGGTGGTCACGCCGCTGAAGCCGAGCCGCTTTAAGGCGATGGTTCCGGAGCCGCCGCCCGACCGGCGAGTCCTGCCCAACCCGCATGCTCTGATCGTGACGATAGATAAGGATTCGCGTCTGCGACTCAACGGCCTTGAGGAAGATTTCGGGACTGTTAATGATACGAGCAGGCTGGGCGCGGCGCTCGCCAAAGTCTTTCAGGAGCGTCAGGCGGCGCACGTCTACCGCGAGGTTGAAGGCACGAGCCCGTCGGCCCTGACCGAAGATGAGCGCACGCTCAAAACCGTCTTCATCAAGGCTCCGCGATCAATCCCTTACGGCGACGTGGCAAAGGTTATAGATGGAGTGAAGGGAGCGGGCGCAGAGCCGTTGGGCCTACAGATCGACGATCTGAATTGACGACTCCGTCTGATGCCCGCTCCTCTGAAGCTTTCGCGTCGGTGAATATTCTCTAACGCGTATTGGCGACGATATTGATGACGATGTAGATGATGGTGGTCAGTATGCCCAGCGACCCGCCGATGATTCCGCCGATAGCCATTCCTTTGCCGCCGTAATGCGCCGGGTCTGCCTTGTTTTTCGAAATAGCCATAAAGCCGAGGACGATGGCCGGGATGGCCGTCAGTAGTCCGCAGCAGAAGGGGCTGAGAATGCCGCAGACCAGCGAGCCGATGGCGAGCCCGTTCTGTTGACCCTGCGGCGCTCCGAAGGGCGTGGCGGATGCGGGCGGCAGGTTAGAACCCCATGCTGAGCCCCCCTGCGGCGGCGGGGCCTGCCACGCCGAGGGCGACTGTCCGCCCGGTAAATCGCCCGATCCAAAACCCGGCGGCGGCGGCAACGGCGCGCTCTGGGACTGCGGCGGCGGGGGCGTCGCCACAATCGTCTTCATCGGGTCGTAGGAAGACCCGGACGCATCGCTCACAAGCGTCGCTCCATCGTTGACGCAGAAGGTCTGTGAATCATCATAGGTGCGGTCGCACATCGGGCAACGTTTCATAGGGGCTCTCCGGTTTTGTCTGTTTAGAAGTACGTCGGGTCAGAAGGTTTCGGGTTCACCTGTCTCGTCGTCTGCAAGGTTACGTCAGACACGCGTGAAGCTCGCTGAATACGCTTCAAAAGAACGGGCGCTATAATAGCGGTGTGGAGCGACGTTGTCTAGGTTATTCAACTTCGCCTGATGGGAGGGATAGTTTACGGGCACACAAACGGCTGATCTTTTTGTTCGCGCCGCCCCGTGAGTGAGGTTGGGCCAATGCTTTGCGCGACGGGGCGGGCGCGGCCCGAGCCGTTGCGCGTCACCTGATTTTAAGACGCAGGTCGGCCTGCGGCGTGAGGAAGTCGTCGGCGTTGATCTGGTAGCGCTTCATCTTGGCGTGAAGCGTGGGGACTTTCATGCCGAGCAAGCGGGCCGCGCGGCGCTGGCGACCGCCCGTCTGCATCAGCGCGCCGCGAATAAGATCAGTCTCGAAGCGGCGCACCTCGTCCGAGAGATTGATGGCGCGCACGGGGCCTTGGGCCTGAATCTGCCCGAGGGCTTCGATCTCGTTCATCAAGGCAAGGGCCAGCACCCTGAGCGCCTCAAGCCTGCTCGTGGCCGCCTGTGTGCCCGCCGCCTGTGAGCCCTTCGTCTCTTTGCTTCTCAGTAGCCGTAGCTTATCGCGCTCCAACACGTTGGTGTTTTCCATCTGACCTGCTCCTAAGAAGACCGGAATGCGTTTCGTCTTCGGAAATCGTCGCCGGAAGACCCGGAAAAGATTCAGCCTTCGGCGCGGCCCGGCGTCTGAAGCGGAGACTTCCAGTTGATGTTGTAAGCCCTGATCTTGGAATTGAGCGTGGTGGGCTTCAAACGGAGCAGGGAAGCCGCACGGCTCTGGCAACCGCCCGTATGCTTGAGCGCGCGCTGAATCAGGAAAATCTCGAAGCGGCTCACCTCGTCGTAGAAATCGATGCCCGCCTCAATATCTATGGGCTGGTCCATGCCCAGAAAGCCAAGCGTCCCTATGGCTTCCAGCGCCGTCGAGAGCGTGAGGGACAAATCCTTCAAAGCCTCGATCCGGCTGTTGGTGGATTCCTCGCCGCGCGTGTTGGCCGTGACCAGGCGATGCCGAGCACTCATCTCATTCATAGCTTTAATCCCCTTACGAAGTAGTTGAAAACCCAATGCCCCCGTCCGCGGGGCTAAAAGGGAGGCCGGAGGGGTTTGCCGCGTTACGCCCTCTTTGGCGAGCGGCGGGCACGTGGCATTGCCCCTCAGCCCGCCCGGTTTCAGTCCATAGGCAGCGAGTCCAGGCAGATCAGCAGAGAGCCTTCGGGCTGCTCGTGGAAGTGAATGAACGCGGCTTCGACCCACGAGTAGATGGTGCGCGTCGTGCTGCTCAGGAGCAGGGCGGCCTGCTCCGGCGTTATCATCCTGACTTCTCTCGAACACGCAGGACACCACTGGCGCGTCTCCGGGCCGCGCCTCCTGATCACCATCACCTCCTGAGTTTCGACCACGATCCTCGTTCTCCGCTTAATCACTTGGCCTCCTCGCGCGCCCCTTCTGCCTGCTCGCGGTCGCTCCCCTGGAAAATGGCCCTCGGCAGAAAATCCCCTCCGGGGAGTTGCCCTGACCGCTATCTCTCTTTAAAATGAGGTGAGACAAGCGCCCCCGGCATCTCATACCGCTCTAACGACATCAAAACGCCAACAGCACCATCTCACCTCGCACCCGACTGTAGAGTCGGAGGGGTCGGCAAGTCTTTAAAACGATCTCAATAGTGTCCCAAATAGTTTTGAAAGATTCTTCAAAAGGGTTTCAGAACGGGTAAAAAGATGCAAGCATTACACTTATATGAGTTCGGGGAATTCCGGTTGGATGCTGCGGAGCGCTGTCTGCTGCGGGCGGGCGAGCCGGTTGCGCTGACGCCCAAGGCTTTTGACACCCTGCTGCTGCTCGTCAGCCGCAGCGGGCACATAGTGGAAAAGGATGAGCTGCTAAAGGAAGTTTGGCCCGACGCCTTCGTTGAGGAGGCGACGGTGGCCCAAAATATCTTCACCCTGAGAAAGGCGCTCGGGCAGGGGCAGAGCGGGAATCGCTTTATAGAGACAGTCCCGAAGCGGGGCTACCGCTTCGTCGCCAGCGTCAGGGAAGTGCGCGAAGGCGACGCCGTGCTGGTTCTGGAAAAGCGCACTCGCACCGAGATCGTGACGGAAGAGGAGTCTGTGGATGCCGCCAGCGGAAACGGGCAGTCGATGACCCTTTCCCAGCGCGCGATGGCCGGCCCAAACGGATGGCACGAAGTAATCGACCATCAGAATGCGGCAGCTGATTCCGTTGAGCCGACAAAGCATGAGACGGCAGCGCTTGCGCGGCCCGAGGCGTCAAGCGCGGATTTCGGCGTCAAGCCTCGCCCGGGCTTGAGACCCTACCTGCTCTTTGGGCTCGGGCTGGTGATCGTCGCGAGCGTGGCCCTTTCCTTCTGGCAGTGGAGGAGGGCCAAGCAGCGTGAGACGGCCCTGATGGTCAAATCCATCGCCGTCCTCCCCTTCAAACCGCTCGACGCCGACAGCGGAAACGAGCTGCTAGGGCTCGGCATGGCCGATGCGATCATCATCCGCCTCAGCAAATTCCAGCGCCTTCCGGTGCTGCCCACCAGCGCCATCATTAAATATACCGGGCGCGATAACGACCCCTGGGCGCTCGGTCAGGCGCTCGGTGTGGACGCCGTCTTAAACGGAACGGTGCAGCGCTCCGGCGACCGCGTGCGCGTGACCGTGCAGTTGATTAGTCTCAACAACGGCAAGACGCTCTGGTCTGATAAGTTTGACGAGCAGTTCACCAGTATCTTCGCCGTGCAGGATTCCATCTCGGAGCGTGTGGCGCAGGCCCTGGCCCTGCAACTCACCGGAGACCAGCGGAAGCAGCTGGCGAAACGCTACACGGAAAACACAGAGGCTTATCAGGCTTATGTGATGGGGCTCTATTTCTATAACAAGCGGACGAAAGAGGGGATGGAGAAGGCCGCGGAGTATTTCCAGCAGGCCATAGCCCGCGACCAGAACTACGCGCTCGCCTACGCCCTGCTCGCAGATACCTACTACCTGAGCGCCTACTACAGCTTTACCGCAGTGCCGCCCAGGGAAATGATCGGGAAAGCGAAGGCGGCGGCGACGCGCGCTCTTGAGCTGGACGAGACGCTGGCCGAAGCTCACACGGCGATGGCTACGATACTGTCCGACATAGGCGAAGACATGGCGGCTTCGGAGCGTGAGCACAAGCGAGCCCTTGAGCTGAACCCGAACTACGCCATGGGCCACTTGCGCTACGGCTGGTTCTTATTCAGCAGGGATCATCTGGATGTAGCGATACAGGAGATGCGGCGGGCACAGGAGCTCGACCCGCTCTCGACCACCACGAACGGCGCACTGGCCGGCGCTCTGATCTTCGCGCGCGAGTGGGATGAATCGATGAAGTACAGCAAGCGTGCGCTTGAGATCGAGCCGAACAACTTCATCAGCCATCTCAATCTGGGCGACGCCTACGAGGGCAAGGAGATGTACGATCAGGCCATCGCCGAGTATCAGAAGGCGCGCGAGATACATAGCGCCAGCTGGGACCCGCTGGCATCGCTCGGCCACGTCTATGCGCGGGCCGGACGCAGAGCGGAAGCCGAGAAGATGCTCGCGACGTTGCAGGAGCTTGCCAAAAAAGATAGTCGTGCGCTTTACGGCGTCGCCGCCATCTATGGGGCGCTCGGCGATAAGGACAAAGCTTTTGAATGGCTGGAAAAGGGTCTGGAGGCGCGGGCCGTGCGCCCCAGAGATCTCAGGTACGACCCTGATCTGGATATTCTCAAGGGCGACCCGAGATTCAACGAGCTCCTGCGCCGCTTCGGCCTGTTGTACGAAGTGACCGGCACAAAGTGAGCGGCGCTTAGAGAAAAGAAAGGCCCGTGACTAAAATAACAGCCTCACGGGCCGAACCGATTACGATACTCCCCGGAATTTACAAAACCGTTGACCATCAGGCGGTAGTCGCCAGACTGGTTCATCGTCTGTATCCAGTTGAGGTAGAGCGCGTCCGGGTCTCTGCGCAAATACCCGAAGTACTGCATCACTACGAACGCCTCGTTGAAGAACTTGGCATCCACCTCTGCGCTCTCCGCTATCTGTCTCAAAACCTGCGGGCGTGTGAGCGTCCCCCCGTTGAGCCCATTAATCCACGCCAGCCTGTTAGGTGAAACGACTCCTGCGGTCGACAGAATCCTGTCCACAAATTCCGTGTTGGTCGTGCCGTTATACTTCTGCTGGAATTCGGCGCGCGACATGAATTCCAGCACGAACGCCTGCTTATTCGCCTCCTGCTCTTCCGCGGTCTGGAAGCCGCTCACTTTTGCCAGATCAGGGATGAACTCCGTGTAGTGCGGGAATCTGCCCAGACTGGCGGAGTAGAACTTGTAGACGAAGTAGCCGCGCTCGCGGAATTCCGGCGAGCGGAAGAATGCCGATGAGACTTCGATGCGGTCACACGGCGGAGGCGGCTCGCCCGGCTGCCCGCAGAAGTCTATGCGGTGAACCCACGCCGCGAAGCCGTTCGGGTCTGGCTCGCGATTGAGGAAATCTATGTAATGCTGGCGGACGAAAAAGGGCGTCTGGTCAATCGGATTGGTGGTCGGCTGTGCCGTGTCGTTGTCGTTGATGCTGAGCGTGGCGGTCGTCACCGTGCCCAGTTGTGCGCCGCTGACACCCGCGAGCGTCAGGGTAAAGCTCTCGCTGCCCTCTACGTATACGTCGTCGACCAATGGGATTGAGATGTTTTTGGAAGTCTCCCCTGCGCTGAAGCGCACGGTTCCGACCGAGGTCGCGTAATCGCAACGCGACGAGGCGACGCCGTTCGTGATGCTACAGTTATTCAATCCAGCCGTGTCGCTCGTGGTGAAGCCGACGCTCGCAGCCCCGCTCGTATCGCCCGTGCGAACGACGGTGACCAGCAATCTGCCCGCCCCCTCGCTCGCACTAAAGGCTCCCGCGCTCAGTTGCAGCGTCGGAGGCGGTTGGGCAACTCCCTGATAGATGGACTCAGAATTGATGGCGTTCTGATCGCAGGCGGCGACGCTCGTCGGCAGGTTGCCGCCCAGATCGTTCTCGTTACAGACGTAGTTCATCACGGTAGCGCCGTTGGGCTGGTCGCAGATGTTCGCGGGCGCAGCCGGATGATCGAGGCCCATCGTGTGGCCCATCTCGTGCAAAGTGAGCTTGATGAAAATGGTGTCATAGCCTGCTTTGCTCGGGTCAACGATGAGGATATTTGTGCCGGGGAAGACGGCGTTTTGATCGTAGGTTAGGGTTGCCGAGACGACTCTGCCGCTCCCGTCAAAGCTCTTGTTGGCAAAGGCTGGCGTGCCGGTCGGCAGTACGCCGTTCGTAAATCTGAAGGCGAAGCTCGTGCCCGCAGTATCCTCCTCGAAGTGGACGCGCGAGTTGTTCACATTGTTAGCGTTGTTCCATTCAGTGATGGCAATGCGAATCTGTCTCTTCTGTTCCGTACTCAGGCTGTTATCGAGAAAGAATCTCACGGTCGAGCCCTGCGCCCAGCCGTGATTATCAATGGTCGGACATTGCGCGTTGCTCTTTGAGGCGGCGCTCGCCATGAGGAGGAGCGCGCAGGTCAGCATAAAGGAAAGTCTACTAATACGTCGCCCGGAACCCAACCAACTATGCATCTTGAAATTCCACCCTTTTCTCGTTCTATTTATGCCGCACCATAAGCGGACGGAATAAGTCCGACGGCTACCGGATTTGTAGCAACTTCGGACAACCCGCACTAGCTAATCGTGCTGGTTCAGGGAGAGATGTGGTGAGAATCAATTAACGTGCCAGTTTGGGGCGAAGCCTTCATCGAGCGATCAGGCATGTGTAGGGGCGGGCGGGTTCTCTATGTGGCTTTCGACGGGGCGACTATGAAATCTGCGACGACGCCTTTGCTTTTCAACTGCGTCCCGTAGCGGACAGCCTCTTCGCGGTTGCCGAAACGTCCTGTCTGAACCCTGTACCATGTGCCGCGTTTGGGAATCTCAACTCTGGCTACATAAGAACTGACCCCTGCCGATTCAAGCTTAGCAACCCTTTCCTGAGCCTGTGCCAACTCGTTGTATGAGCCGACCTGAAGCGTAAATCCATCCTCACCCGCAGGCGCTTTCGAGGGCGGCGGCTCAACCTTGACCGGCGGTTTTTCGGCGGGAGGGGCTGGCGTTGGCTGTGGCGACTCCGCGGGGCGTGCGATGGGTGCGGCCTCGACAGCCGGGACGATTGAGGCGGTCTCGACGGCTGGCTTCGGTTGTGGGACGGGCGCGTCGGTCTTGGAGACGGGTTGCTGCGGGCTCGGAGCAGCAGCGGCTTGAGTTTTCTCCTGACTGTTAGAGGGCGTCGGGCCGAGAGCCGTCTGCCCTGCGCGGACACCCTTTTGCGACATGAAATCCAGAAGAAAGATCAGCGAGAGGAAAATGAGCCCGCAGCAGATAAGGGCGAGGGGCGACGCGCGCATCACTCTCATCCCCGAACTGTTCTTATGAACAGCAGCGGATGCTTCGTGCGTCTCATTTATTGTTGTCATGTCCTCGGAGCCCTCGGAAGCGCCGTGCATCTGCGCCGGGCTCTGTGGGCTAACCGGTAAGTCCTCGCGTGATGATTCGCTGGGCGGAATTGAAACTGGCAAAGCAACCTCTTTCTCAACTGACCCCGCGCGAAAGCTGCGGGTTTTCAGATCGCATTAATCTGTGTGGACTGAAGTTTTAGCGGCTGGGATGGCCTTGGGAGCGATAAGCGTAGGTTTCGGTTCTACTTAAAGAACCGGCGAGGCCCTAGTGTCTATGGGGGACGCAGCGTTTGCGCTGCCTCCAAACAAGATTCTAACCGGATACTCACCCGGCAAGCAAGATATTATTTTGCAGCGGCGGGGAACATGCCCTGTGCCCGAAAGCCCCGACCTCTTTGAAGCTTCCGAGCGCAGCGCGACCATCATTTGCGAGCCCTCTGTCTGTGCGTTAGCGCACATAAAGCCCCTTCCGCATCCGGCATTGAAATGAAACCCGCCGCCGTCATTTTTTTCTTGCTAATATCAATCAAACCTAATACTCTGATTTCAGACAGTCTTGGGCCTGAGCTGCCCTGCTGTTTTCTTTGCCCCTTCAGACCGCTACAGGGAAGCGAAAGCGCCCCGCATGCGCCTGTATCAATGTTGCCTGTTAATTCACCTCTCCGTCGGGCAAGCCAGATCAATCTCTTTAGCTAAAGGGCCGAACCCGAGTTCGATTTTATTTAGCACGTGAACCTTAAACCTCGCCTGTGTGAAAACTCCATCTTGAAGCATTGAAACGGCCTCTGCGGGTCTAGCCCGCCGTGTAATGCAATTCAGGACAAGGGGTGAATAGGTAAATCGCCGCACCATCATGGAATCCATAGGCCAGCAAAATCCCACCCGTTCGGTCGTGTGGCTCGTCGCAGGCTTTGCCGCGGGGCTACTGGCTTTGTCCGTCTACGCTCTGCCGGTCTGGCAATTGAACGTACCCTTTCTGCTGTTCACGCTGTTGACCATCAGCACGGGCTCGCGCCTGAGCATAGAGACTGCGCGCGGCAGGGCAAAGGTCTCCGCCTCCGACTCCTTTGTCTTTCTGGCGATGTTGTTGTTTGATGCCGAGGCGGCTCTGTTTCTGGCAGCGCTGGCGTTTCTCTGCGCCTCCTTTTACAGCCACAGGCGGGGAAGCATGCGGCTTCTGTCGGCGTCTCTGCCGGTCGTCTCAATCACCGTCACGGCCTGGGTCTTGCGCTTCTGTTTCGGCTCAATCGTCGAGCTGCCGCGCAACAGCCATGCGCTGCCGCTGATCGCGGCTATCTGCATCATGGCGCTCGTCCAATCCTCGTTCGTTTCTCTCTTCGTTCCGCTCGACGAGTCAGGGGCGGATGCTTCGGGCTCGCTGACGCGCGCCACGAGCCGAAGTTTCGTCTGGACGTTTGTGGCCTGTCTGGCGGGGGCTTCAGCCGCCGGTTTCAGTGCGAGGCTTGTTTATCTAGTCGGCTATTATCCTTCGGTCGCGATTATCACGATCTTCGTCACGGCTTACTTCATCTATTCGCCGCTCAAGCAGGGTCTGAAGACGGGCGAGAAGAAGGCGGAGCCGGAATTGATTCCGACGAAGAGCGAAGAGCGCTTTCGCAACGCGTTCGACTATGCGGCGATTGGGATGGGTCTGGTTTCGGTAAAGGGCCGCTGGCTACAGGTCAACCATTCGTTGTGTCAGCTGCTCGGCTATACCGAGCAGGAATTGCTGGCGACGGATTTTCAGGCGATCACGCACCCGGAAGATAGAAACAATGCCATCGCTTATGTTAAGCGATTGGTCTCGGGCGAGATTCCGACGCACCAGATGGAGAAGCGTTACCTTCATAAGGAAGGCCATCCGGTCTGGGTGCTTTGGAGCGTCTCGCTGGCGCACGGCGAGCGGCGAAAATCCGCCCACATGATCTTTCAGGTGCAGGATATTACCGACCGTAAAAACGCCGAGCAGAGATTGCTTCACGATGTCTTCCACGACGCCCTTACGGGTCTGCCGAACAGAGTCCTGTTTATGGATCACCTGAAGCTCGCGGCGGCGCGCGCGCAGAGACGCGAAGATCAAATATTCGCCGTCCTCTTTCTCGATCTCGACAGGTTCAAGATTATCAACGATTCCCTCGGTCACATCGTCGGCGACCAGCTTCTGGTCGGCATCGCGCACAGGTTGGCGCAACACCTGCGGCCCGGCGATACGGTGGCGCGCATCGGAGGCGATGAGTTCACCATTCTTCTGGAAGATTTGGCTAGTCAGGACGAAGCCACGGAGATCGCCGAAAGGATACAGAAGGAGCTGTCCGTCTCTTTCAGCATTAATAAGCGGGAAGTGTTTACGACCGTAAGCATCGGAATCGCGCTCAGCTCGACGGGCTATGCCAACCCGGAGGATATCCTGCGCGACGCAGACACGGCGATGTATCGCGCCAAGTCGCAGGGCAAGGCCCGCCACGTCGTCTTCGATAAGGAGATGCACGCGCACGCCATCGATGTCCTGCAGCTTGAGACTGACATTCGCCGCGCCATCGGCTATCAGGAATTCGACATAGCTTATCAGCCCATCGTGGCCCTTGACGATTTCAAGCTGCGCGGGTTCGAGGCGCTCGTGCGCTGGCGGCATCCCCTGCGCGGCCTCATCTCCCCGGCCAATTTTATACCCGTCGCCGAAGAGATGGGCTTGATCATCAAGATCGATCAGTGGGTTCTGCGCAAGGCTTGCGAACAGATGCGCGAGTGGCAGCAGCGCTTTCCCTCAGACCCACCGCTTTCCATCAGCGTCAACCTCTCCGGCAAACAGTTCGCGCAGCCCGATCTGGTCGAGCAGATCAAGGCCGTGCTCGAAGACACACAGATTGACCCGCGCGGGCTGAAGCTTGAGATCACTGAGAGCGTGGTGATGGAGAACATCGAGACGACCGCCGCGCTGCTCTGGAAGCTCAGAGAGCTGGGCATACGCCTCAGCATAGATGATTTCGGAACGGGCTATTCCTCTTTGAGCTACCTCCACCGTTTCCCCATCGACACGCTCAAGATAGACCGCTCCTTCATCAGCCGGATGATCGATAATAATGAGAACAGGGAGATCGTCCGCACCATCGTCATGCTCGCGCAGAACCTCGGGATGGATGTCGTCGCCGAAGGCGTGGAAACCAAGGCGCAACTGGAAGAGCTGAGAAAACTTGAATGCCAGAACGGCCAGGGCTATCTCTTCTCCAAGCCGATGGTGATGAAGGCCGCCGAAAAGATCATCTCCGACACGTATGCCGCCAAAGCCGCCCCGGCGAAAGCGAACGAAAATACGCAGGGGCAGAAAAGATACGTCGTCTATTCAAAGCCGGGCAAGCCCGATAGTAATCTGACCAAGTCGCTCGGACTCTTCCGTCCCACTTCACGCTCGGTCATGCTCTATAACCCGAAGGGCTCGGGCAACGGCAAGTCTAAAGCTGGCTGATCACGCCGCGCGCGCGCAGAGGGGAACGCTACCTCGTCAGTGCCCGCAGATCGCCGCCCATAGCCAGCCATAAGACGACGCCGCTAATTAATGCGCCGACGAGCAGCGCCCCGTAGTATCTACGCGCGCGCATCCGGCCCTTCAAGCGAGCCAGCACGACCGCCCCGAACGGAATAAAGATCAGTAAGCCGGAGACCAGACCCGGATTGTACTCCGCCCGCGCCAGAGCATTGATCGTGTGCGATAGACCGTTGATCAACAATGCCGTCGCCAGACACACCATCAGCCACTGCGAGAACCTGAGCCTCGACGCCAGCAGTAGTGCGACGATCATCAAAGCCCAGCCGACCGCATTCATGATCAGGAACTTCTCAGGGCTGAGATCGACTCCGCTGGTTCTGGCGACGTATGCCGAGAACCCGCTGCCTCCCCAGTATTCTTCTGCGACGTGCAGCAGATAGACGACGGGGAACAGCCAGAGCCAGACGGCGGCTGACGCTTTCAAAGAGGTCTGGTCGGCCATGCTCTTGAGTCGCCCTGACGTGACGGTCGCGTTATGCTCCGAGGGCTTTTTGATAAGCCGAGGCGGCGGCAGCCGTATCCATGTATTCCTGGAAGCCCGCTATCTTTCCATCGCGGATTGTGAACACGTGTACCCAATCGCCACCATACTCGCGGCCAGTCGCCTTGACACGCCACCTGTATTGACCGAGCGACACGACCTTATCGCCTTCCGCGATAAACTCCCGAGGCTCGAATTGCAGCACGTCCTGACTCTCGGCCAGCGACTGAAAGAACTGCCCCACAGCCTCGCGCCCGCTTCGCTTGCCCGAAAACGGCACATTCTCCGTGTCCGGCAGTTGCCATTCGACTTCATCCGAAAGCAGGCCGAGCAGAGCGCCTATGTCCGCGCTCTGAAATCTGTCGTAAGCCTGCCTCACCAGCTGTTTATTCTGTTCACTCATGATCGTGCTCCTCTCTTCGCAGTAATGTGGAATGCCGAGCGAGGTGCTTTTATATTCAATCGGCCCGTCAAGTCAATTACGGAACGAAGCGGCTGACCGGATTTCGACAGAGCGCGGCGACAAGTTAATCGACGCACCAAAACTTTAAGGGCGATCACGGTGATCGCCCTTAAAGTCTGTCTCTCCTGATGCGCTACCAAATCTGGCAACGCTTGTCGGGCGGGCGGAGCATCGGGTCGCCTAGTTTGCAGCCGAAGGCTTCCGCAAAGGCGGGCATGTTAGAGAGCGGGCCGTTGACGCGGAAGCGCCCGAGCGGATGCGAGTCGGTCGCCACTCTGAGACGCGCTGCCTCGGGGCGTATGTTCTGAGCCCACACCTGTGCCCAGCCCAGAAAGAAACGCTGCTCCGGCGTGAAGCCGCTGATGACAGGCGGGCGCGGCTTACCCTCAAGGGATTTCTCGTAGGCGGCGAAAGCGACGGTTAAGCCGCCGAGGTCTGCTACAGATTCGCCGACGACGAGCTTGCCGTTCTGATTCAGGCCCGGCTCGACCTCGTAGGCGCTAAACTGCTCGACGATGCAGTTGGTGCGCTCGTTAAACTTCTTCAAGTCGTCGGGCGTCCACCAGTTGACGAGGTTGCCTTCGGCATCAAACTGCGCGCCCTTGTCGTCAAACCCGTGTGTCATCTCGTGACCGATGACGGCTCCGATGCCGCCATAGTTGAAGGCATCGTCGGCCTGCGGGTCGTAGAACGGAGGCTGTAGGATGCCGGCGGGGAAGACGATCTCGTTCATCGAAGGGTTGTAATAAGCGTTGACGGTCGGCGGCGTCATGCCCCACTCCGTGCGGTCGAGCGTCTTGCCGATCTTGCCCAGATCGCGCCTGAACTCGAACTCGCTGGCCGAGACGGCGTTGTTATAGTAAGGGCCGTTCTTGACCTGTAGCGCTTCGTAGTTGCGCCATGTGTCGGGAAATCCGATTTTACGCACGAAAGCATCCAGCTTGGCGATGGCGCGCTGGCGCGTCTCATTGCTCATCCAATCGAGGGTCGAAAGGTCTGCGCGCAGCGCCGCGATCAGATTCTTGACCATCTCCTGCGCGCGCGCCTTGGCCTGCGGCGTGAAGGTCTTCTCGACGTAGAGTTGGCCCAGCGCCTCGCCGAGCGCAGTGTCCGTGCTCGTCACGCAGCGCCGCCAGCGCGGCAAGTTCTCCTTCGCGCCGGTCAGTATCCCCTTGTTGAATCGGAAATCCTCTTCGGCGAATTTGGACGAGAGCGTCGCCGCCGAAGCGTGCAGCAGATGCCAGCGAAAGTATGTCTGCCAGTCGGAGACGGGAACCGTCGTGAGAAGATTGTCGACGGCCTTGAAGAACTCCGGCATCGCGACGTTGATCGCCTCGATATTGCCGAGTCCGACCTCCTTCATATAGCGAGCCCAGTTGAAATGCGGCGTCAGCGCCTTTAATTCCGCCGTGGTCATCTTGTGGTAGATGGCCGCCGGGTCGCGGCGCTGCACGCGTGTCAGAGAGTTTTCCGCCAGCTTCGTCTCTATGCTCATCACGGTTTGGGCTTCCGCCGCAGCACGCTCCGGCGGGCTACCCGCGAGCTCAAACATCTTCGCCATGTGCCTGACGTACTCGTCGCGCGTCTTCCTCGAATTCTCATCATCCTTCGTGTAGTAATCGCGATCAGGCAGGCCCAAGCCCCCCTGTACGGCCATCGCGATCACCTGCCGGGAATTCTTAAAATCCTGTGCCGCGCCGAAACCGAAGATGACCGGAACATCATGCAGGTGAAGGCGGGCCGTCTCCGTCTCGATATCGGCTACGGACTTGATCTCCTCGATACGCTTCAGCTCCGGCGCAAGCGGGCTGATCCCTTCGCGCTCTATCGTCGTCTCGTCCATGCAGCTCGCATAAAAGGCGGCGATCTTCTGCTCCTTGCTGCCACGGGGGAGGTCTTTTCTCTTCACCAGCTCTTCCAGCAAGTTGTGCAGGACTTCCAGGTTCTGCGTATTGAGCTGCTCGAACCTGCCCCACCGGGAAAAAGCTGCCGGCACAGGATTCTTCTCCATCCACCCGCCGTTGGCGAACTGGTTAAAGTCCTGACAGGGCTTAAAGCTCCGGTCAAGGCTCGCCAGGTCAAAGCCCGGAAGAGAACCGCCCTGAGAAGATTTCACCTGCGTCGCGACCTGCGACTGGCCGGAGGCCACACGACCGGGCCAATGCGCGAGCAAGGCCACGCCAAGAAAACTGACAACGAGAGCCGCCACAAAGCGGACGATCTGAACACGCATCGCTATTCGCACCTCACAAGGATGATTAAGAGAACAATAGCGGGGGTTTTAATCTGATTCGGGGAATGCCCAGATCATACCAGCAAGCGGAAGAATTTCGTAGCGGTGAAGAATGTCGTCGTCATCAGTCATAGAATGCTCCAATAAGAAAAGGCCACTATTCGCTAGTAGCCCTGACTTATTGAAACTAAAAGTGAGCCGGACTGGGCTCGAACCAGTGACCCGCTGATTACATACCACTTCGACTTTAGCCGCCCCTGTCGGGTTCGTGGTCTGGACTATCCCATCACCATATCCTTCGCAGGACTTAGGTGGGCACCGTCTAGTCTCTACACCTTCCCTGATTTATCATCAGGGCTTGGCTCGGGATTGCCATCATCTGAAGGGTTCCCCGATTTTGATGCCTTATCACCCGCCCGTTTCCGGGTGGGGCTCCCATTAAGAGTCAGCTGCTCTACCAACTGAGCTACCGGCCCACACTGAAGAATCAAGATTCAATAACAGCTTCTCAATTGCCTGCGCTGATTAGTGAGTTGCTTGAAGTAGGCAGATTATAACACAGTGATTCGTTCGTTCAACTGCCCGAGGGGGATAAATTTGTGGAGGGCTCAACTAGATGGCCGACATCAGAGCTTTACGCATGGCTTCGGCTGTGGGCCAGCGTTGGAGCGGGTCTTTGGCGAGGGCGCGCTCGATGATGGCGGCGACCGTGGGCGGAACTTCGCTGGTGTGGCGAGCGAGCGGGATAATGGGTTTGTCGAAGATGGCTTTGACGGTTTCGGCGACGTTGGCTTTGGGCGTGATATCCAGAGCGAGCGCGCCCGTGACAAGGCTGTAGGCCGTCATGCCCATCGCGTAGATGTCTGCGGCGGGGCGCACGTCGCGAAAATCCCTGATCTGCTCGGGCGGCATGTAAGCGAACGTGCCCGCCATGTCGCCGGCCATCGTAATACCGCTCATGCCCGATTGGGTGAAGCTCTTGGCGAGACCGAAATCCGTGAGCTTCGAGACGTAGTTGGGCCAAGCGCCGCTCACCAGTATGTTCTGATCTTTGATGTCGCGGTGAATGTACCCTTGGGTGTGGGCGAAGGCGAGCGCGTCGAGCGCCTGCGAGATGATCACAATCGCTTCCCTGTAGGGAAGCCGCCCGCCGCGCATGTCCGCCAGCTTGGCGGCATCCGAGCCCTCGACGAACTCCGTGATGAGATAGACGACGCCGTTGTTTGTGCCGCGATCAATGAAGCGGACGATGTGCGGATGCTGAAGGGCCGCGGCGACATCTATCTCGCGCATGAAGCGGCGCAGCGCCTGATCGCTGACGGCGACTTCGGGCAGCATCGTTTTGATGGCGACCAGTTGCGCGGTCTGCTGATTGCGCGCCAGCATCACGCAGCCCATGCCGCCGCGCCCGAGTATCTTGATCGTATCGTAGCCGGGGACTTGCTGCGGCTGCCGCTTCAACTCTATGCGGCAGTCTTCGCACAGGTAATTGAGATGCTCGTCTGGGCGCGAGGCTTCGGCCTGACCGGGCCTGCCGCAGTTGAGACATTCGACCATCACGAGCGAGGGTTGTGTTTGCGCGAGGGGCGTCGGCCCGGCAGCGTAATGGTTGCCGCTGTAAGCCTGAACAGTTTGATCTGCGCTGACTTCGACGGCGAGGACGGTCTGCCCGCCCTGTATCTGATCCCCGCTGTTGAGGAAGGCCTCCATCACTTTATGGCCGTTGACGTATGTGCCGTTAGTCGAGCCCAGATCGCGCAGGTAGCAGCGCGGCGGATTGATCTCAAGGATGCAGTGGTTGCGCGAGAAGAATCTGTCTTCGGGCAGGCAGAGGTGGGCCGACTCGCTGCGACCGATCAGAAAGGTATTGTGTTGATCGAAAGTGAAAGTGCGTCCCGCGTGCGGCCCCGACAGCACTCGTAAGTTAACTCGCATCTCTATCTCTTAAACCCGGCGGTGTTGTTATGCGCCTCCGGGCCTACTTGTAAACCTCCAGATCGTCGAAGGCCACTGGATTTTCGTTGCTCGCAAAGAATCCGACGCGGCCATCGCCGTACCCGGCGGAATCTGTGATGCTCGTCACGTACTGGCCGTTGACATAAAAGGAGAGCTGATCGCCTTTGACGCGCACCTCTATCTGGTTCGGGTTCGTGCCGCTGCGAACGACGGACGAGCTTGTCCATTTGACGAGCGTTCTGTCCTGATCGCCCGTCAGATGGATGACGGAATAGGACGGATCGTTTCCCGTATAGACCAGAAAGCCGTAGCCGACGGGCTCGCCCCCCTTCAACGTGCCGTGGACGACCAGCCCGTAGCCGTAGCTGGAGGCCGTCCCGTCCACGCTGCGCGTCGTCACGCGAATCGTCCTGTCCTTCGTCTCATAGACGCTCTGGTCGGGCGCGAGCATGACCACGTAATTCCCGGAACTGGAATGCATGTGATACTCGCCGTCCTCATACTTGCTGTCGTAAGCCTCCGCTCCCGTCGGCCATCTCTCGGTCGAGAAATCGTCGCGCACGACAAGGGTTGAGCCCGGCGTGCTTGAGCCGGTATTCGTCGTTGTCGTCGTCCTCGTCGTGTTCGAGGTCGTCCTGCTTGTGTTGGTGCTGCCCCGGCTGTTCGAGTTGGAGTCGGCGTTCATGGCCGCGAGGACGGCTATGAAGACGACGAAGCCTATGCCGAGCACGAGAAGCAGAGCAGCGCCGCCGAGTATCCAAGGGAGCGGGGATTTTTTGCGCGCGGGCTGCGCGTATGGCGGCTGCGAAGGGCCGGGCGACCAGCCTTGCATCTGCGGCGGCGGCGGGGGCTGGCTGTGCGGCGGCACGCGCGGGGGATAGACTTCCTGCGCGGGCGGAGTGGTCTCGCGCGGCGCGGGATAAGCGAGCGTCGCGTTCGGATCAAAGCCGGAGGGCGCATCGCCTCCGCCGACGCTGAGCAGCGGTGAGCCGTCGTCGAGGCAGAAGCTTAAGGCTTCGTCCGTATAGGTGCGACTGCAAGTGGGACATCGTTTCATCTCGGTATTCTCTTGTCTCTTTACTTAAAAGGGAAGCATCAATTACGCGTAGTCTCGGCAACAAGGAAGTGCTGGCCGCTCGGGTTCAAACATTGGGCCGGTAATACATGCGAGCGCAGAAAGCATTATACGGGATGTAAGTGTGGACTCAAGCCTTGATGAAGCTGCCGCAGCGCCCGCAGAATTTCGTGCCGGCGGGATAGCTCGTGCTGCACATAGAGCACATGACGCCGAGGGCGGTCGGCGGCTTGATCGTCTGCGGCTTGATCGAGGGCGGAGCAGCGCCGGCCACCATGCCGGGCGCGCCGTAGATGGTCGTGCCGCAGCGCCCGCAGAATTTCGTGCCCGGCGGATAGGCGACCCCACAACGCGGGCAGCGTATGCCGCTCGCGGGCAGTGCGCCCGACCCGCCGTCAACGGGGTGAAAGATCGTGCTGCCGCAGTTGCCGCAAAACTTGACCCCGGCGGCAAAGCGCGCAGAGCATTGGGCACACACGACTACGCCGGGGACGCTGCTGGCAGGGCCGATCTGGCTGCCGCCCTCGCCGTAGCTGCCGCGACTCCCGATGCCGCGCAGGTTCGCCTGAATTATCTGCTCGCTCGCATCCGGGCGTATCTCTATCACGCGCTCGTCGTCGGCGTTGCCCGTCTGCGAGACGCGCAGGATGTGACGGCCCGGCGCGATGGACGAAAGAATAAGGCGACCTGAGCGCCCGACGCTGCCGTGCCGCTCGTCGTCGACGTAGACCTCTGCGCCGGTCGGCGCAAGCACGACGACGCGCGAATCGCCACCCTCGTCTTCCTCTGTCTCGACGCCGGCAGCTTCTTCAAACTCTTCGAGCCAGTCGGCGACGGTCGCGGGACGCGCCGCCGGGTCTCTCTCAAGCGCGTGCATGACGGCGCGCTGCACCTCGGGCGAGATGTCGGAGCGCAGGTTTGAGAGAGGCTGCGGCGCGTCCATCAGCTTCTGCGTGATCAACTGTGTGAGGTCGCCCGTGAAGGGCGGACGCCCGCCCAGCATGTGATAGGCGATTGTGCCCAGAGCATAAACATCCGCGCGCGCGTCCAGCTTTAAGCCGGGCTGCATCTGTTCCGGGGCCATGTATTCGGGCGTGCCTATGATGCCACGCGAGGCCGGGCCGCTGGCCGAAATGGCTTCCGCCGCCGCCTCCGAGACGATCTTCGCCAGCCCGAAGTCTCCGACCTTCACGAACCCGTCGCCCGAAGGCATGCTCCCGCCCTTCTTACGCTTCTGCATAATGAAGATGTTGGCGGGCTTTAAGTCGCGGTGCAGGATGCCTTCGTCGTGCGCGGCCTCAACTCCGGCGGCGATCTGTTTGAGAAGTCCGAGCGTGCGCTGGACGCTTAACGTCCCTTCACGGCGGAGTAGCTGGTGCATGGTCTCGCCCTGCACGTATTCCATGACGAGATAGAAGACGCCCTCGTTGGTCTTTCCGAAGTCGGTCACGTCAACGACGTTGGGGTGGCGTATGGAAGCGGCTGTGCGCGCCTCGCGCTCGAAGCGCGCGATGGCCTCGCCCTCCTGCATGTCTTCGTCGGAGAGAATGTCCGGGCGGACGGTCTTGACGGCGACGCGCCTCGTGAGCAGGTTTTCGTCGCGCGCCAGATAGACCTGACCCATCGCGCCGCGACCGAGCCGTTTCTCCAGAAGGTAACGCGCCGACAGAAGCGGGCCGCCCGGCAGCGTGTGCTTGGTATTAGAGCCTTCTTCCGGGCAGACCAGCACCTCGTCACTGTAACAACGTTCGCAACGTGGGCATTCGCGCATTATCTTTTGGGGGCCTCCGAGTGCGCTCCGAAAATCTCTCTCTCGCCGGCTTCGCCGAATCACGCCTGGGGATGCGTGTATGGCCTCTGAGCTTTATGGGCCAAGGGGCACGACCGCCATCCTTCATTAACAATAAAAGAATAAGGCGTCGCACAGGCGCGCGTCAAATTAGACGCGCCTGCACGACGCCCACGATCTGCCTGTCTACGGTCGAACCCTTTAGCTCGTGCCCGCAGCCTTCTTCTGCTCCTGCTTGGCCGCTTCCATGCGCGTGCCCAGCTCTTCGATCTCATCTTTGCTCAGAACTTCGCGCGCGCTCGAAAACATCTCGTCCTCTTCTTCCTCAACGTGATGCTCGACGTTCTCTTTGAGCACCTTGAGCTTCGCTCCCCACGTCTCGTCGTCGACAGCGAGCTCCTCAAGCTCTGTCAGGAGCTGTTTGACGACGTGGTGTTCTTCGAAGGCCTCAAGCGTGATGTCGCGAGTCTCTTTGGCGTTCTTGATGGCCGGATAAAATATCTCTTCCTCGACCCGCGCGTGTATCTCAAGCTCCTGTTTGAGCTGCGCGAACAACTCCGTGCGCGTCTTGACGCCGCGCTCCGTGGTCGGCTCTAATTTTTCAAAGATGCCCGAGACTTTTTCGTGATCCTGCTTCAATAGCTCAAAAGCGTTCATATTGCGTCCACCCTCCCCAATCTGTGCAGCCTTGGATGACAGTTTTGCACGTTATTAATACGTGCGTTGGCACTTCCCAAACCCTCAGGGCAATTCCGATGCCGCAGGAAAGCAAGGATCAAAGATGAAGTAAAAGCTTTCAAATCATCGAAGCATTCTTTTCATCCTTCATCCTTGCAGTTCGGCGCAGCACTGTGCGCAGCGCGTGGCTTTGAGGGGGATGGTCGAGAGGCAGAGCGGACAGTCTTTGGTGGTCGGCCCGGCGTCTGTGGCCTGTTTGCTCTTGAGCCTGTTGAAGGCCCGCACGATCAGGAAGACGACGAAGGCGATGATCAGAAAGATGATGATGTCGTTAAGGAGCGCGCCGTAGGCGATGACGGGAGCGCCCGCCGCCTTTGCTTCGGCGAGCGATTTATAGCTTCCACCCGACAGATCATAGAACTTGTCTGTGAAATTCACGCGGCCCGTGAGCAGACCGATGGGCGGCATGATCACGCCGTCCACCAGCGTCGTTATGATCTTACCGAAAGCCGCGCCGATCACGACCGCCACCGCCAGGTCTATGACGTTCCCGCGCGCGATGAATTCTCTGAATTCTTTGAACATTACGGATTCTCTTTTATACAACGGCTAGCTTGTCTTTGCGCCAAAATGTCAAGCGGCCAGAGCGACGAGCTTATTTCGCCTCACGTGAGGCGAAATAAGCTCGTGCCCAGCCACCTGTGCTGTTTCATTGAGTAATGAATTCCGTTAAGACACAGGCTCATGCACACAGGATCAGGGCGTGCCAGGAGGTGTACCGAAAGAGTAGTTGAACCCGCCGCCAGCAATCGTCAGTATCCAGCCCAGAACCTGTAGGCCAGTCCAGATTAACATGATATTTCTAATGTTCAGCTTGCCCGAGTTCATCCAACCCCAGATGAAAGTCCAAAGCCCACAAGTAATAATACCAATGATGCCGTGGACAACGCCTCCATTCTGGAATTGTTTGATTAGCACGATGATGAAGCAGATCAAACCGCCCAGCAGCAGTAAACTGCCAACTATTCCTAACATATCTTTTAGGCCTCCGTGTGGTTGATGGTTGAAAGTCAAATGATGGACGAAAGGGTTCGGGAACTCTCTCGCCTCAAGATTAAAAGCACGAGCGGCAGGGCCGAGCCGACAGGACTGTCGGCCGTCTCGGATGCATAGGGGCTTATCTGCCGGCGCTTAATGATTACCGTATCCTTTGCCTGCTGTGTGCTTCGATTGATTGATTAATTGCGTGATTGCTTGAACCAGCTCAAAAATATCTCCGGGCTTGGCGATATAGCCCTGCGCGCCCGCCTCAATGCCGCTTTGCCTATCAGTTTCATGAGCCGCCGCCGAAAAAAAGAGTATGGGAGTAACGGCATCGAACTGGCGAATGTGGCGACACATCTCAATTCCATTTCCGTCCGTGAACTTGCCGCTCAACAGGTACAGGTCGAAGCGCTTGCGGCGGGCCAGGCGCAAGCCCTCCCGGACGGTCTTGGCGGCCTCGACCTCGTAGTCCGATTGCCCCAGCAAGAGGCTTATCAGTTGTCTGGTGTCGTCGTGGTCTTCGGCGCAGAAGACGCGTCGTTTACTTGTCTGCATTCAAAGTTCCGTCACAAACGGAATAGCTCGAGATTCATTAGCGGACGGGCTTGAATTTCCTGCTCCGCTCTTTTTCAATCGCCCTTGATGATTGATCTTTTCAGGTAAGGCTTCGACGGGGCGAGGCAATCACCCGCGTTCTGATATGGCGCGCACATTAGCACAAGCCAGAGCAGGTGACAAGATATTTTACCGGAGCTGGCGAAGGGCTTTCCCGAGCCCGTCGGAGAGCGACCGGGCACACCCGGCAACCGGGGCGGATGAAAAGTTGAAGAACTCAGTCCGGGCCTGTTTGTCCGGCCAAGCCGGCGACGACCGCCACCAGCTCCGACGGCTTAATCGGCTTGGACACATGCACCTGAAATCCTGCGTCGAGCGCCCGTCGCCTCTCTTCTTCTCTTGCATAGGCCGTCAGCGCGACCGCCGGCGTACTGCCGCCGCGCCCGAAGGGAAGCGCCCGCACCCTGCTGATCAGCTGGTAGCCGTCCTCTCCCGGCATGCCTATGTCGCACACCATCACGTGAGGGCGCTCGCGCTCGATGGCCGCCATGGCTTCGCGCACAGAGCCGGTCGCCGTCACGCGAGCGCCCGCGAGCGACAGCACGGTCTGAAGAAGATCACGCGCGTCCTCCTCGTCGTCAACGATGAGCACGCGAAGGTTCTGAAGCGCACGGGCATTCGCCTCGTCTGACGAATCATAATCCGCGAGCCGAGCGGGCTGTGCGCTTCGGCCCGTCACCTGCGGCCCCGCCAGCGGAAGCGTGACGGTGAAGGTAGAGCCCTGTTCGTCGCCGGGGCTCGTCGCGGAGACAACGCCGCCATGCTGCTCGACCAGATGGCGCACGAGCGCAAGCCCCAACCCCAGCCCGCCGTAAGCCCTCGTGCTGGTGCTGTCGGCCTGCCGAAAGCGATCAAAGACGTACGGGAGAAAATCAGGGCTGATGCCTATGCCGGTATCCTTGATGACGATCTGCGCCTCTGCGTCCGACTGCGTGAGGGAGACCTCGACATGCCCCTTCGCTCTGGTGAACTTGATGGAATTTGAGAGCAGATTCCAGACGACCTGTCGGAGGCGGTCAGGGTCGCCCGGAATCGTCGTCGCGGCGTCGAGCGTCGCCAGCAATTGCACACGCTTGGCCTCGGCAGCCGGGCGCACGGTCTCAATAGCGGCTTCGATCACTGTGGCAAGGTTGGTGGGCCTGACCTCGAGACGGAGCTTGCCGGTGATGACGCGCGACACGTCGAGCAGGTCTTCGATCAACTGTACCTGCGAGCGGGCGTTGCGCTGGATGGCTTCGAGGGCACGCGCGGAGGTGGCATGATCCATGCCGCCCGTTTGCAGTAGATGTGCCCAGCCGAGAATGGACGTGAGCGGCGTTCTCAGCTCGTGCGAGAGTGTGGCGAGAAACTCGTCCTTGATGCGATTGGCTTCGGCCAGCTCCTCGGCCCGCAGCCGCACGGCCATCTCCAATTTCCGGCGCTCGGTGATGTCGGTGACCGTGGCGAGCACGCATCTCTCGCCGTTGAACTCTATGATCTCGGCGGACAACTGGCCTATACGCACGTCGCCGCTCTTGAGCCGAAAGTTGATCTCAAGGTCGCGAATCGCGCCGCGCGCCAGCAGCAGCTCTCTAATCCGCTGGCGGTCTTCGGGGTTCGAGTAAATATTTATTTCCATGGTCGTGCGACCGATGATCTCTTCGCGAGCGTAGCCTGTCAGTTGGAGCAGGCTGGCGTTAACGTCCAGGAGCCTTCCCTCGCTGAGCGTGCTGATGCTGATCGGCAGCGGCGTGGCGTCGAATACCTTGACGAACAACTCTCTGGACGAGGCCAGGATGTGATCGGCACGCGTGGTCTGTCTTGAGAGATAGGCGTCGAGGTCTTGCGTGTGGAAGCGAAGGCTGCGACCGCTTCGCGTAGGGGACAGCGCGCCGGAGCGGGCCAGACGATAGAGTTGGTCTTTGCTGATGGAGAGATAGCTGGCAGCCCCCGCAGCGTCTAGCATCTCAGATGTCATGTCCTAAGCACCCGTGGGAAGCGGCATTTTCAAAGCGATTATATCTTTACGAACGCTCACCGCACTAGCCCGCTTGCTCCTCGTCCGGCGGCGTTGGCCCAACGGCTCGCATCGCCGCCGCTGGGCCATGAACTCGAAGATGCCGGGCACGGAGAGGCGATAAGGCCGGACAAAGGCGCGCGGGAATCTCGTCAACGCTCACTCACTGCGTCTTGATCGGATGCCAGTAGGATTGTTCTCTGTCCGGGTCTGGCGCAAGTTTCCAGCTGGCTCCGGTGTTGATGTTAATGAGAAAGGTGTAGCGGACGCCGACCGACGACGTGGTGATCTGGTAGTTGACCTCGTTGGTGGATTCCGTCTTGTCCAGCGGATGGCTCAGGCGCTTGACCATCGCCCAGGCATATTCCTCATCCTTCGCTCTCACGAGGTCTTTATTCTTTATCAGCTCGTAGACGTTCCCCGTGAACTTATCCAGCTTGAGCGTTGTGCGTATGTTGGAGTTCGTCTGGATAATCTCGAAGCGGGCGTCGGCGGGCGCGCCCGTCTTCTGTGAAGCGCCCATCTGTGAGGCCGCGAGCGAAATGTCCTGCCCTGCGCCCCTGCCGGCAAAGAGCGATAGAGACATGGCGCAAAATAGAATGGCAACGATGTATCTCATGGAAATTCTTCCGCCGGATGATACTGTTAAAGCGAGTTCGGGCGAAATACTACAATATGAATAAAGCCGGGAACAAGCATTTCCGCCTCAGGGCGTTGCAGCGCGCAGCCGACGTTGCCACGCGCCGGGCACACCTTCGCTCATCTTGATTTTATCGCACACATATGCGAGCTTGATGCGGTCATCTTCTGGCGCGCCTGTTGCGACAAAGCGTTTCTTCTCTTGCGGGAAATATCAATGAAAATAGAGCTCAATCGTCTCAGACACGTACAACTCCAACCTGACTTCTTAAGGCGCGTGGCGGCGCTCATCCTCCTTGTCGGGCTGCTCGGCTCTATGGCCGCCGGTCAGGCTCAAACGCAGACGGCGCGGATAGAGATTGATGCGAGCAAGGTCGAAGGACAGATCAGCCCGCTGCTCTACGGCCAGTTCGCGGAGTTCATGTTCGAGAATATCAAGGGCGGGCTCTATGCGGAGCTGCTGCTCAATCGCGGCTTTGAGGAAGCGCCGAACGCAATCGGCCTCTCGCGCCACTGGGAGCGCTACCCGGATGATCGCAATGATGATTATGGTCTCAATTTTCGCTGGATCGATAACATCTCTTACCCGGTCAAGAGAGACATGCCGGCGCAATTCCCCGAACACTCTTTAGGCGTCGAAGCGGGCGACGGCGTGATCGAGCGACACGGCCTCTACCAGAGCCGCATTCCCGTCCGTGGCGGGCAGGAATATCGCGGCTATCTCTGGATAAAGTCGCAGGATTATCAGGGGTCGATCACAGTCGCGCTCGAAGCTGATATATCCGGTGGTGAGATTTATGCTTCGACCGACATCGCGACTATCAGCGGCGACTGGCGCAAGTATGAATTTACGCTCAGGCCGCAAAAGAGCGACCCGCTCGCGCGCTTCTGCATTCTTTTCAGGGGGCGTGGTCATCTCTGGCTCGATCAGGTCTCTCTGCTGCCGGGCGACTCTGTGGACGGCGTGCGCCGAGATGTGCTTGAGAAGGTCAGGGCGCTGCGCCCGGCATTCATGCGTTGGCCCGGCGGCAACGTCGCGCAGGATTATCATTGGCGCTGGGGCGTTGGCCCACGCGACGAGCGGACGACGTGGATTAATCTCTCATGGAAGAACGAGCCTGAGCCGAGCGACTTCGGCACGGACGAGTACATACAGTTCTGCCGCAACATAGGGGCAGAGCCGACCATCACTGTCAATGTCGAGGGGCGCGGCGCAACCGTCGATGAGGCCGCCGCCTGGGTCGAATACTGCAACGGAGCGCCGAGCACAAAGTATGGCGCGATGCGCGCCGCCAACGGTCATCCGTCCCCCTACAACGTGCGCTACTGGGAGATCGGCAATGAGATTTGGGGCGGCTGGGTGCGCGGCCACTCGGACGCCGCAACCTACGCGCGCAACTTCAATCGCTACACGGAAGCGATGCTCGCCGTCGACCCGAAGATCAAGTTCATAGCCGTCGGCGACAACGACATGAGCTGGAATCGCACCGTGCTGGGCCAATCCGGCGCGCGCATAGACTATCTCGCCATTCATCATTACTACGGCAGGAACGATACGAAGGGCGACCCTCTGAACCTGATGGCGCGCCCCTTCCACTACGAGCGATTCTACAGGGAGGTCGCCAAGCTCATACAGGAGCTTGTGCCGGGCCGTCCCGTCAAGCTGGCGATCAACGAGTGGGGGTTGGACTTGCCCACGGAGCGGCAGTATTCGATGGAATCGGCGCTCTACGGCGCGCGCCTGATGAATGTCTTCGAGCGCTCCGGCGACATCGTTCACATGAGCGCCGTCTCAGACCTTATCAACGGCTGGCCCGGCGGTATCATTCAGGCCAGCCGTCACAACGTTTTCGGGACGCCGACCTACTGGGTCAACACCCTCTACAGCAATCGCGCGGGCACGAGCCGCCTCCTGTCAAAAGTCGAAAGCCCGACCTTCGATACGACGCTCGAAGGTAAGGGGATTCCGTTTCTGGATGTCGTCGCGAGCCGCTCAAGCGACGGTAAGCATATCTACGTTAAGGCCGTCAACACGAATCGCAACTCCGCGCTCAGGACAACCATCAGCTTACGGGGCGTAGAGGTCGCGGCGCGGGCCGGCGTGGAGACGGTGACGGGCGCGGAGCTGGCGACCTTTAATAGCTTTGCCACGCCGGATGCCGTGGGTGTTAAGCGCCGTGCGTTGCAGGGTGGCCCAGGTTTCGTCGTCGAACTGCCGAAGCATTCGGTCTCTGTCATTACGCTGGATGTGAAGTGAAGAGTTTGGCCCAGACCCGAAGAGAGGAACGAACGCCATGCACAAAAGACAGATTACGCTCGCCGACGGGCGCTACTTGATCTTTTACACTTTCGAGGATGAGGACGCGCCGCCGGTCGCCGCTTCCGAGGTAAAAGAAGCGAGCAAACGTCCTGAGCCAGAGGCCCGGCCAGAGGCGGAGGACGAGCGCCATGTCTGAGCTGCGCTGGAATCCACTGCTCGGCGAATGGGTGGCGACGGCCACGCACAGGCAGGAGCGCACATTCCTGCCGCCCGCAGATTTTTGCCCGCTCTGCCCGACCAGAGAGGGAGGCTTTCCCACGGAAGTGCCCGAAAGCAGCTACGACCTCGTGGTCTTCGAGAATCGTTTCCCTTCGCTCCGCCCAGACCCGCCGGAGCCCGCCGTCGAGGGCTCGGAGCTTTATCCCGTCCGCCCCGCGCAGGGCGTCTGCGAAGTCGTGCTCTATTCGCAGGAGCACACGACGACGCTGGCCGAAGAGCCCGTCGAGCAGATATACCAACTCGTGCGCGTCTGGACTGACCGCTTCCTGGCGCTTGGCGCGCTCGACTTCGTTAAGTACGTCTTCGCGTTCGAGAACAAGGGCGAGGCCATAGGCGTGACGCTGCACCACCCGCACGGGCAGATTTACGCTTACCCCTTCATCCCGCCACGCATCGAGCGCGAGCTTGAACAGTGCCACGCTCATCAGGAGCGCGAGGGCAGTTGTCTGCTCTGCGACGTGATGGCTGAGGAGCAGCGCGACGGGCGGCGCATCGTGGCCTTGAATGAGTCCTTCGCCGCCTTCATTCCGTTCTATGCGCGCTGGCCTTACGAGCTGCACATCTGCTCGCGCCGTCATCTACAGGCGCTCACGGATATGACGGAAGCCGAGCAGCGCGACCTTGCCTCTATGCTCAAGATGGTGCTCACGGCCTTTGACCGTCTCTTCAATATCAAGTTTCCCTACATGATGGTCATTCATCAAAGGCCCGTGGACGGCGGCTCATATGACTACTACCATTTCCACATAGAGTTTTACCCGCCCTTGAGAACCGCCACCAAGCTCAAATACCTGGCGGGCAGCGAGACGGGCGCGGGCCTCTTCATCAACGATACGCTGGCGGAGGAGAAAGCCGCCGAGCTGCGCTCGCACGTCACGCCCGTCGCTTGGGCCAACAGGAGAGATTAAGCGTGGTTGATCTTGAGCAGCTGCGAAATGCTTTCAGGAAGCTATACGAACGCGAGCCGCGACTGTTCGGCGCGCCGGGCCGCGTCAACCTGATTGGCGAGCACACGGACTATAACGACGGCTTTGTCCTGCCGATGGCGATTGACCGCGAGACGGTGGCGGCAGCCGCCGCACGCGACGACCGCACGGTGCGCGTCCACTCGCTCAACCTTGACGAATCGCGTGAGTTCAACCTCGACGACGAGCCGCAGGCGCGGCGCGGTATCTGGCTCGACTACGTCGAAGGCGTCGCGCGCGTGCTTGAATCGCGCGGGGCTAAAATCGGCGGCGCGGACATCATGCTCTCATCGGATGTGCCTGTGGGCGCGGGCCTCTCTTCCTCTGCGGCGCTTGAGCTGTCGGTCGGCCTCTCGCTGTCCGTGCTCTCCGGCGCAGAGGTCGAAAGGGTTTCGCTTGCGCTCGCCGGGCAGCAGGCCGAGCACACGTTTGTCGGCACGCTGTGCGGGATTATGGATCAACTGGTGGCGGCGCTTGGCCGACGCGCCCACGCGCTCCTGATAGACTGCCGCTCGCTTGAGGTCGAAGCCATTCCGATGAAGATGGAGGGCGTGGCAGTGGTCGTCTGCGACACGCGCGTCAAGCACGAGTTGTCCTCATCCGAGTACAACAAGCGACGCGCGGAGTGTGCGCGCGGAGTCGAGCTGCTTCGCCGGTCGCTTCCCAACATTCGCGCGCTGCGCGACGTGAGCGCGAGCGAGCTTGAGCAATATGAAGACCGCCTGCCGGAGCCAGTCCGTAGCCGCTGCCGACATATAGTGACGGAAAATGCGCGCACGCTTCGCGCCGCAGAGGCCCTGCGCTCAGGCCATCTGGACGTGATGGGCCAACTGATGTACGCATCGCACCTCTCGCTCAGAGACGATTACGAGGTCAGCTCCGCCGAGCTGGACGCGCTGGTCGACATCGCCGGCGGCATCGATGGAGTTCTCGGCGCGCGCATGACCGGCGGCGGCTTCGGCGGCTGCACAGTCAACCTCGTTCGCCGCGCAGCGCTCGAAGAGTTTCAGGAGATCGTCGCGCGCGAATATAACAGAGTGACGGGTTACAAAACCGACATCTACATCGTCGAGGCCAGCGACGGCGCAAAAGAGATAAGCGAAGATGGATGAAATAATCAGACAGGCTACAGCCTCCGCCGCCAGCTATTCCGCGATCTATTGACACTACAGGCTCAGAGACCTTACTCTTCACTCAAATCGCAAACATGAAAGCTCGCTGAGTCTCCCACGCTCACCGGCCCTCAATACTTTAGCGATTCATTTTGGTTCTCTCTCTTCTTCACGGCAGGCAGTAGCAATGTTTTCTGCGTGGGACATTATCAATAACAATCGCCGTATTGCGCCTCGCCACAAGATACGTCTGCCTGCCAGCGTCTCACTGGTCGAGAAGGAAACGGACGAAAGCCTTTGGCCGAGCATACTGGCGTATACGCGAGACGTTAGCCTGGCGGGTCTCGCGCTGGTCGTGCCGACCACACGCATGGGTTGCCACGAGCTAGGTGAAGGCGATTACCTTCTCAAGGTCATCCTCGCCATCTCCCATGACGTGAGCGTCCAATTGATCGCCCGCCTGATGCACTGCGGAGTCCTGAGCGAAGATGAAGCGGGAGCAGGATATCTGGTCGGCGCAAAGATTGAAGAGATCAGCGCCGAAGACCGTGCCCTTTACGAAGAATTCATCGGCGGCCTTCATTAAGATCATGCCGGAAGATACACATCATCCGACACAACCTTCTTTTGGCGCATCCGCCGCTCTTATGCAATAATTCTCGTGCGCGCCTGTAGCTCAGCGGATAGAGCACCTGCCTCCGGAGCAGGGGGTCGCAGGTTCAATTCCTGCCAGGCGTATTTATATAGTTCTTCGAGAGGGCGCTTCGCTTTTTCGTCTGCTGCTGGCATTACATAATCATTTCGATAAGCGCCGTACCATCCTCTAATTCGCGCAGCATAAATTTTTTGGAAGGAGAGAAAAGCGCTGTGTCCGTCTGCGGGCGGACGCGCGCCTTTGCCTGATGATCGTTGTCAATCGCCATCACGCCGCCATTATCAACACCCCGCACGGATCGGAGATTCGCCCGCTCATCGACCGCACGACTTCGCGTATAGAGCAGTGCAGCCTCGCGGAAGAAGTGCTGCCGGTCGGGGCTTCGGTCGGGCGTCATCATCACCTGTTGACGGAGGAGATTTACTACATACTGCGCGGACGCGGACGCATGACGGTCGGGGCCGAAGTGCGCGAAGTCGAAGCGGGCGATGCCGTCTTCATACCGCCCCGGCACACGCACACGCTGGAAAATACAGGCGCAGAGCCGATGACGATTCTGCTCGTATGCGGCCCGGCCTACAGCTACGAAGATCATCACGCGGGTGAGGCCGCGCAGGGATGATTCGAGAGTTTCAGGAGATTAGATTTTAAACCTACGCTGAAAGCGAGAAGCGGCTTAGCCCTATGTCCTTAACCCGTGAAGCCGTGTATGACCTCTATGACGAAGTAGGCCACGGCGGCGATAAGGGCGGCGGCGGGGATGGTCAGCACCCATGCCCAGACGATGCGCCCGGCCACTCCCCACTTGACGGCTGAGAGTCGTCTGGTCGCTCCGACCCCGACGATTGCTCCCGTGATCGTGTGCGTCGTCGAGACGGGAATGCCCGCGTAGGTCGCGCCGAAGAGCGTCAAGGCTCCCGCCGTCTCAGCACAAAAACCGCCGACCGGCTTGAGCTTCGTAATCTTCGAGCCCATCGTATGGACGATGCGCCAGCCGCCGGAGAGCGTGCCCAGACCGATGGCGGCGTGCGCCGTCAGTACGACCCAGCGCGGAATCTCCGGCAGCGTTCCCTGCGGGCCAGCCGCCATCATTCCGCCCGCGACGAGCACAGCCGTGATGATGCCCATCGTTTTTTGCGCGTCGTTGCCGCCGTGGCCGAGCGAGTAGGCGGCGGCTGAAAGCAGCTGCCCCCGACGAAAGGTCGTGTCGACCTGTCCCGAAGACCAGCGGCGGAAAATCCAGTAGACCGCGACCATCAGAGAGAAACCCGCCAGCATCCCGAGCAGCGGAGAAGCGACGATGAAAGCGATGGTCTTAATCCATCCTTCGGGCTTGAGCAGCCCGCCAACACTCCTGTAGGCGGCGATGGCCGCGCCCGCGTATGCGCCGATGAGCGCGTGCGAGCTTGAAGTGGGCAGGCCCAGATACCATGTGATTAGATTCCAGATGATCGCGCCGATCAGCGCCGCGAGCAGGACGTAGAGCCGCAAATCCACCGCGATGAGATTGATATTGACCAGATCGCCGCCGATGGTCTTGGCGACACGCGTGCCGAAGATAAGAAAGGCTACGAAATTGAAAAAGGCCGCCCAGACGACGGCGACGCCGGGCGAGAGCACGCGGGTCGAGACGACCGTGGCGATGGAGTTGGCCGCATCGTGAAAGCCGTTGATGTAATCGAAAACGAGCGCGACGACGATGATCAGAATAACGAACGTGAATGTGGTGGTCATAAGATGGTGGTCGGCAATCAGTCGTCAGCGGTCAGTTAAAAGCATTTGGCCGAATTACTGAACACTCCTGACCGATCGCTTCTTCATGTGTTTTTGATGATCACGCTTTCGATGATATTCGCGACGTTCTCGCAGCGATCAACCGCCGATTCCAGCTTCTCGTAAATATCCTTCCACTTAATCAGGTTGATCGGATCGGTCGCGTTATGAAAAAGCTCCCCGATGGCCGTGTGGTAAATATCATCGCCCTCGTTTTCCAGCCGGTGCAGCTCCACCAGCCGCGGCGTGATGCCGTTCGGTTTCTCAAGGGTCTTGACGATCTCGTGAAGCTCGACGGCCATGCGTTGCAGCACATCGGCGAAGCGGCGCGCATGAACAGTGCTCTCCGTGACGCCGTACATGACCATCGCGCGCGCCGTGTCGTTGATCAGGTCAACGATGTCGTCCAGCGCGCTCGACATCAGGTAGATGTCCTCGCGATCAAAGGGCGTAATGAAGGATTTGTTGAGGCGCGTGGAGACCGTGTGCGTCAGCTCGTCGCATTCATGCTCGATGGCCTTGATCCGGCGTGCATGCTCCTGATAGTCACCCTCTCGATCATTGACCATCTCGACGAGCGCGCGCGAAGCATCGTAAATAAATGAAGTCATTTGCGAGAAGAGCGAGAAATACTGCTCTTCTCTGGGCAGAAAATTAAAGAGTGACATGAGAGAATTCTGCTCCGGCGACTGTAATGATAATTTTAAAAGAGAGGGCAATATAGTCTAACGGGCAAGCATTGTCTATACCAAATCCGACCACGGCGCGACGCCGTCAAGCATGCCGATGGTCGCCCCTTTTACGCCGACGCGCCTCTTCTTGTCGCATCGCATCTCTTCGTCGTATGCTCCATCAAAGAAAGGATGAAGGCGGCAACGCGAAGGATGACGTAAAAGCATTAAAGCTGTTATAGCATTTCCTTCATCTTTCATCCTTCCGCCTCGTAATTGATATGGCTGAGCCGAAATATTTCCAGCAGGTCGTGGAGCTTCTGCGTATGGAGTCGGAGGCCATCGCGCGCACTGCCGAGCGGCTGGCGCGCGCGGAGGTCGAGCGGGCCATCGCGCTGCTGGCCGCATGCCGGGGCAAAGTAGTGCTGGTCGGGCTGGGTAAGTCCGGCATCATCGCGCACAAGATCGCCGCGACGATGACGAGCACGGGCACGGGCGCGATCTATCTGCATCCGTCCGATGCGCTGCACGGAGGCATGGGCATTGTCGCCGCCGAAGATATCGTCATCGCCCTGAGCAATAGCGGCGAGACGGACGAAGTGATTGCGATGCTCCCTTTTTTGAAACACAGGGGTGTGCCCATCATCGCCCTTGTTGGCAATCTCAATTCGACTCTTGCGCGGCGCGCCGATCTGGTGCTTGACGCTTCCGTCGATCAGGAAGCCTGCCCGCTCAATCTGGCCCCGACGACCAGCACGACGGTCGCGCTCGCCATCGGCGATGCGTTGGCGATGACCCTGATGCAGGTGAGGGGACTGACGCCGGACGATTTCGCGGTCAATCATCCGGGCGGGCGTTTGGGAAAACGTCTGACGCTCAAGGTCGCCGACCTGATGCACACGGGCGCGGATAATCCGACCATCAGCGCCGACGCTCCATGGCTCGAAGTAGTCACATGCATTAGCCGTGGCGGGCTCGGTGCGGTCAGCGTGGTGGACGGGGCGGGCCACCTGATCGGCATCATTACGGACGGCGACCTGAGGCGAGCGCTACAGCAGATCAAGCCCGGCAACTGGGAGACCCTGACGAGCGGGGCGATTATGACGCGCGAGCCCGTAGTCGCATCCCCGGAGCTTCTGGCTTACGATGCGCTGCGTTTGATGGAAGATCGACCGAGGCAGATCTCCGTGCTCTCGGTCGTTGACGCGCAGAGAGTCTGCGTCGGTCTCATTCGCCTGCACGACATTGTGCGTAGCGGCCTGTGAAGGCGGGTCGATAGAGCGCGTCTCACGGTCTGCCCTGAGACTTGCAGCGCAAGTTATCGTTGGGCTAACGTCTCTTACCTGGCCGGGCCGAAGGCGGCGCGGGGTCATGGCTTTCTCCCCATACAGATTGGCGGTGCTTTGACGGCCCATCAAAAAGGTATGCGGGCTGCCCGGCCCGTTGAGACAGGGAAATGTTTCGGTGACGATCAGGAGAGCGAACGCTATGTGCAAGCAAGGGAAGTCGTGGCTATTGAGCTTGATCCTCTGTCTGGGCTTGACGGGAAGCATCTACGCACCCGCCCCGACGCTTGCTCAAACACAGAACAAGACGCGGCCCAGACAGGCGACCGCGCAGAATCCGCCTTCGTCTTCCGCTTCATCTCCCGCGCCCGCCTCCAACGCAGCGGAAGCCGTCATTACTCTCAACGAACAATTCCTCAACGCTCTTTTAGAGGCCATGTTCACGCGACTCGGTGCGCCTTCTTTTCCGCTGGCGCAGTCGGGCGAAGAGCGACCGGGCATAAGCCCGCCGGCGCTGGCCCGCAGCGTTGCCCCGACCAACCAGTGCGCGAGCGTCGTCGTGCTGGAGCGTGAGATGAACGGCGTCAAAACAGCCGTCCGTTTCGAGCAGGGAAGAATCGTTGCGCCCCTCGCCTTCACAGGCTCATACAGCGTACTGCTGCTGGGTTGCATGCGCTTTCAGGGCTGGGCCGATACGGTCATCAATCTGAGCTTCGACCGCGAGCGTCAGGTCTTAAGCGCGCGCGTTGATGTTCAGGACATACACCTCAGTGGAATCCCTTCGCTCGCCAACGGCGTCATCATCAACCTCGTGCAGAACTCTCTGGACACACGCATCAACCCGGTTGAAATCCTGCAAGCCGCACAACTCACCACGCGCCTGCCGATCACGGCGGCGGGCGGAGCCCTGCGGCTGCGCGCCAGAGAGGTGCGCCCCGAAATCCTTCCCGGCTCGCTGCGCCTGCACATCATTTACGAATTTGTGAGCGATAAATAGACTGGATGAGTTGAAGCCGATGGGCCGTAGAGCCTTTAACTCAGCACGCAGGAAGGCGCGGCCACCGGAAGCCTTCCTGCGTGCTCGCTGCTCATTGTTGTGCGACGGGATAATCTGGCCCTTTAAGAAGAGAGGCTGTCGGCTCACCCCACACGATGTTGACGGGGTCGGTGATCGTCGCGACCTTTCCATCCGAGTAATTTATTACCTTGAGCGGGGTGCTTCCTAATTCAACTGTCCGGTAAATGTCCACGGAAGGCAGCCCTGTTTCGACTTCCATCACACGAAGCACATAAGCGGTAAGTCCGAACAATTTCTCAGTGCGTATAAGCTGCGGGCTTGAACGTAGCTGCTCGGCGGTAAGTGGCGCACCTGTCGGGCCAGAGGGGGAAACCTTTCTGTCCTGAAACAATAATCCTTTCTGGTGATTAACGGAAAAGTACCCGCGCCCCAGCTCGAAGAAGTATTCTCTGGTCTGGCCGTTCGGGTCTGTGTGGATGGTGTGAAAACTGCCATTGGATGAAACATAGCGCGTTTCCTGCGCTACGCGCTCGCTGTTGTCATGCGGGTTTATATACGTGACCCGGCTCACCAGCGTGAAAGCCGGACGAGCCGCCCGCGAGGGGTGAAACCGCAACTTTGCCAGAGCCCCGGCAGCAGCGGCAATGATTACCGCCAGCGTGACGAGCACAAGATTTCTAAACCTCATATCCTTCTCCTTCCCTGCTTCCAGCAGATAAGATTAACATTGGCCGTTGCAGGCCCCCACAGTGTATATGGCAGCCCTCGGAGCATGACACTCGTACATCACTTTGTAACAACACAACGGATAAGTGTACGGGCTATAGCAGGTTTCCACATCGCAGCCGTTTAGACACTGTTCGTATAGGATTTCCAAGTCCTGACAGTTTCCTATCGTTCCTGTGGCACAATTTGCCGACGATTCCGGCGTGAAGACGAATCCCACGATGAAGGAAACCAGGATGAGGATAGCAGCTAAAACCCATCTCTGGTTTGATGGTTTGGCGCGCATTTGAGAATCTCCTTCCTTAAGTGAGGCAGCCTCATCAAACGAGAGGGCTGCAAGAAGTTGATCAACTGTGATTGGCAAAGAAAGTTAGAGGATTTGGTGCGTTTCCGAGAGGAAACTAGCACTTTCAGGAAAGTGCGTCAACAGAAATTCCGGTATGAGTCTATTCAGCACATGGCCTGCGAATTTGTTGGCGATGCGGGGCTTCAGAAGAAGTTGTCGGTATTAAGCGACGACCATATGCGTATCCTGTTTTTGATTGACGGGCATGTCGATGATCTCCCATGCGGTGCGCTGGCGCAGGAGCTTGGACATCAACGTGGCGTGCAGGATATGGCCGCTGCGCTCGGCACAGACGCGTCCCATGATGGGCATGCCGAGCAGCGCCAGATCACCGATGATGTCTAAAATCTTGTGACGCACGAACTCGTCCGGGAAGCGAAGGCCGGTTTCATTAAGCATCCCTTCGGGTGTGAGCACGATCGCGTTCTCCAATGAGCCGCCGCGAATCAGGTTGGCGCGGCGCAGCGCCTCTATCTCTTCCGTAAAGCCGAAGGTGCGCGCAGCCGAAATCTCGCGCCCGAATGTGCCGTCCGTCATCTCGAACAGTAGATGCTGGACGCCTATCATCGGGTGCTTGAAATCTATCATGCAATCAATCTCAAATGTTTCGGCGGGCTCTATGCGTATGCGGCGATTGCCCTGCTCGACCGCCACGCTCTCGCGCACCAGAAGGGCACGACGCGCGAGCGGCTGCTGGACAACACCGGCCCGCTCGATCATCTCCGTGAAAGCCTCCGACGAGCCGTCCATGATAGGCAGCTCAAGATTGTCCACTTCGATATAGGCGTTATCCACGGCAGCGCCGCGCAGGGCCGCCAGCAGGTGCTCGACCGTCGAGAGCATGACGCCCGTACGCATCAGGGTCGTCGCGTAGCTGCAATGCGCGACCGATTCGACCGTGGCCGGAATCTCGAAGCCGCCGAGGTCTGTACGGACGAAGACGTGACCCGTATCCGGCGGGGCAGGGAGCAGGCGCAGGTGAACCGTGACCGCCGTGTGAAGACCCGAGCCGCTGGTCTCAGCCGGGGATGCGAGTGTCGTCTGTTTAATCAAAAGTTAATCCGAGCCTTTCATCGCCGCCATCACCATGATGAACGAAGCTGTATCTTAACAAAAAGCGTCAATAAGGTTCGCAAAGCCCGTGCCGCAAAGCACAAGCGACGACGACTGAGACGCGACGGGCGACCACTAAAAACGCTAACAGGGACGGTATTGAAGCCCCCTCAGACAAGCTCTCAAGCCCTGTTTACAGGTACTTCGCGTCTAGGCCCCTGTTTTTCCACTGCCCGTCTAATCTGCCATTTGAGACGTTTTGTCAGACGCTTCGTCCCTCTTTGATGTCTCGGGCCGCTGATTACGTTTGTCGCCTCAAAGCAACGAAGCGCAAGCCCATGTGAGGCGCGAGCGCAACATAGGAATAAGACAGGTCAGTACCGCCTGCGGTAGCGGGCGGGTATTGTCGGCGATGATGACCCGCCCGCTACCGCAGGCGGTACTGACCTGTGCTTTGCTTAGTCTTTATCCTGACAATCTCTGTCCATCCCTGCTATTTACTGCTTTCATCCTCCATCCTTCGCTTGTCACTCGTCACGGCTTTCTTTATCATCAATTTACAATGTCACGGAAACAATCTACGACACCTGAGTCGCCCACGGAGAGGGTCTATCTGATAGACTCTATGTCGCATATCTTTCGCGCTTTCTTCGCGCCGATGAGCGGGCGCATCGAGCCTCTGACCAACACGCAGGGTCAGGTCACGCAGGCCGTCTTCATCTTCACCAGCATGCTGCGCAAGCTGCTCGCAGACGAGCAGCCCCACTACATCGCGGCGGTCTTTGAATCCGGCGAGAAGACCTTCCGCCACGAGACCTTCACGGAATACAAGGCGCATCGCACGGAGATGCCTGACGATCTCTCTTCGCAGCTGCCGTACATCATACGCGTCTGCGAAGTCTTCAACATACCGATACTGAATTCGCCGGGCTTTGAGGCCGACGACGTGATCGGCACGCTCGCCGTACAGGCCGCAGCGCGCGGCCTACAGGCCGTCATCGTCTCCAACGATAAGGACATGTGCCAGCTCGTGCGCGACCCCTCTATTATCTGCATGCGCCAGAACTCGCAGAACGTCAAGCGCAAAGAGCCCGTGCCGCCCGTCGAATGGTGCGACGAAGCGTGGGTCGAAAATAAATTCGGCGTGCCGCCCGCCCAGATCATAGACCTGCTCGGTCTGATGGGAGATGCGGTTGATAATATACCGGGCGCGCCCGGCATCGGCGCTAAGGGGGCCGTGCAGCTCGTCAAGCAGTTCGGCTCGATTGAAAACGCGCTCGTGCATTGGGAAGAGGTCAAGCATAAGAGTTACCGCGAATCTTTGCGCGATAACGCAGAGCTTATTCGCCAGTCCAGAGAGTTGGCGACGATCAGAACGGACGTGCCCATCGAGCTTGATCTGGACAAACTGCGCTCGCGCCCGCCCGACCGCGCCGCCGCCTATCAACTCTTCCGCGAGCTTGAGTTTCAATCCCTGACGCGCGAGTTCTCCGACGCCGCCACGAGCTCCGCCGATGCAAGCGCGCCGCGCCGCTATCGCATCATTCGCAAGCGCGCAGAGTTGGACACGCTGGTGCGCTCTCTGTGGGAAGCGGAGCACTGGGGCTTTGCGCTCTCCGACTCGACTCCGGCGGGAGCGGGCCAGCAGGGCGGCGGTCGCGCCGACACCCGTGCCACAGGCATCGCCATCTCTACAGCCGCCGACTCATCTGCCTACGTTGATCTGGAAAATTTTGAGGAGGGCACGGAAGCGGCCATCGGCCCGCTGCGCGATGTGCTGGCGAACGGGCTGCTCTCCAAGTCCGTACACGATCTGAAGCGGGCCGTCGGGCTGCTTGAGCCCTACGGCATTGAGCCCGAAGGCGTCACGGACGACACACTGCTCGCCGCATACCTGCTAGACCCCGTGCGTAGCAAGTATGATCTGAGCGACCTTGCGCGCGAGGCCGTCGGCGCGGACGGCGCAGGCGATGTGCCCGAAGGCTGGACAGAAGCGCAATGGCGCGCGGCGGAAGTCGCAGACCTCACGGCGCAAACCGCAGACGTGTTGCACAGTCGCCTGCTCGAACAGGGGCTCGAAACCATTTACAACGAGATAGAGCTGCCGCTCGCGCCGCTCCTCCATCGCATGGAGCAGGCGGGCCTGCGCGTTGATACCGGCGTGCTCGCGGAGCTTTCAAAATACCTTGGCAAGGAATTGGATAAGCTCACCAAAAAAATCTACAAGGTGGCCGGGCGCGAGTTTAAGATCAACTCGCCCAAGCAGGTCGGCGATGTCCTTGAGGAGCTCAACATCAGCTCCGGGCGCAAGACTTCGACGGGCCGCGTCTCGACCAGCAAAGCCGTCCTCGAAGAGTTGGCCCAAAGCTACGAGCTACCGCGCCTGATTATCGAATACCGTGAGCTTGATAAACTGAAAACCGTCTACACCGACGCGCTCCCCGGCCAGATCGGCCCGGACGGACGCATTCACGGCCAACTCAACCAGACCGTGACGGCGACCGGCAGACTCTCATCGAGTGAGCCCAACCTGCAGAACATTCCCATCCGCACGGAGCTGGGCCGCCGCATCCGCCGCGCCTTCGTCGCCGAAGAGGGTTGTAAGCTGATCTCAGCGGACTATTCACAGCTTGAGCTTCGACTGCTGGCGCACATCACACGCGACGAAGAGATGCTCGACGCGTTTCAAAAGGGCGACGACATACACGCGCGCACGGCCCGCCTTGTCTTTGGAGCCAAGACGCCCGAAGAGTTGAAGGAGGCGCGCCGCTTCGCCAAGATCGTCAACTTCGCCATCGCCTACGCGATTGAGCCCTTCGGGCTTTCGCAACGCGTCGGCATCTCGCGCAAAGAGGCGAAGAAGGTCATTGACGACTACTACAACACTTACAAGGGCGTACACCGATTCATGGAGGAAGTGCCAGAGAAAGCGCGCGAGCACGGCTACGTGCGCTCAATGTACGGAAGGCTTCGTCCTATCCCGGGCATCAACGACCGCAACGGCAATATTCGCGGGCGCGCCGAACGCGAAGCCATCAATATGCCAATACAGGGAAGCGCGAGTGATATCGTCAAGATCGCCATGCTGCGTGTTGACGAAGCCATCAAGCGTGAGGGTTTGAAAGCGCGTATGTTGATGCAGGTGCATGACGAGCTGGTGGTTGAAGCGCCCGCGGCGGAGGCCGAGCGCGTCGCCGCGCTTGTGCGCCGCGAGATGGAGTCAGCCGTCGAGCTGGATGTTCCTCTCACGGTCGAGGTCGGCATCGGCGATAACTGGATGGACGCGAAGTGAGAAAGTTGAAAGTAATCGGTCGTCAGCGAGC
Source organism: Pyrinomonadaceae bacterium (assembly GCA_036389675.1). Lineage (GTDB taxonomy): Bacteria > Acidobacteriota > Blastocatellia > Pyrinomonadales > Pyrinomonadaceae > DASQYE01. The sequence goes on along the minus strand of DASVWI010000020.1, from coordinate 194,735 downwards.
GGCTAACAACTGACGGCTGATCGGCTGGACACTTTATGCTCGAAGAGAAACCGACAGCAGTACATGATTCCGTCGAGGGCGAGGTCGTCTACAAGCGCGTGCTGCCGCTGGAAGAGAGCGCCGAGCGACCGGGCGGTCAGGGCCGTCGCCCGCCCGCCGAGCTCAGGGGGCTCTCGCCCACGCTTATGCCGCTCCTCGTCGGCTTCGCGCTGCTGCTCACGGTCATCGTCGTGCTGGGGCGTAGCAGCGTCAACCGTCTCGATCAGGTCAGCACCGACATACTCAACCTTGAGCGCGGCTATGCGGGAAAGCTCAGCATCCTGCTTGAGCTTCGCATGACGCTCACGAATCTGAACAACGAGGCGCGCGCGCGCGGGCGCGTCGAGGGCGAGCCGGAGCCAGCCCTCTCTATGCCTTTCGGTTATCGTATTCGCAGGGCACGCGACGAGGTGTCTAAAGTCCTGCCGCGTTTTGAGCACCTGCCGCTCGCGCAAACCGACAGGGGGCGCGCCTTTCGCCGCGAGCTGGACGAGTACTTGGCTGTGACCGAGGACAATGATCGTTACTCGCTCGAAGGCTTCGCAAAGTTTCGCGCGGTCGACGCTTCCTTAAATAGTATGCTGCGCGACGCGACGGGGCCAGAGCAGGAAAACATCTTGCAGCAGATCGAGAGCATACAGAACAGCGCCTCGCGCTCGATCCGATTATGGAGCACGATTGCTATCCTGATCGGCGTGCTCGTCGCCGCCGGAACGATCTGGGAGGTGCAGCGTCGTTTCCGTCAACTACGACAGAGTATGAGCGAGGCGCAGCGCGAAAGGCGTTTCAGCGCGCAGATGCTCGAAGGCATGGTCAGCGCCATCGCCGCCATCGACGCGCACGATCACATACGCAGCGCCAACGCCGCCTTCTTCAAAATCTTTCCCGGCGCGACCGTCGGCGCTTCCGTCTACGACAAGTTCGCCCCGCCCGAAGCGATGATGATGCTCGAAGCCGCCGTCGCCACGCGCGTCACGGAGGCTACGTATCGCGGGCGCTGGATGTGCCCGGAGGACAACCCCGACTGCGCCAACCGCGCCTACGACATCTATTCATCACCGCTCGCCATTGACGGCGAGCAGGGACAACTCGTCACGCTCGTTGATGTGACGGAGGCGGCTGAGGCCGAGGCGCAGGTGAGAAAAACCGAATCGCTCGCGGCGGTCGGGCAGGCCGCGGCGCAAGTCGCGCACGAGATCAAGAATCCGCTGGGGAGCATACGTCTGGGCGTCTCCATGCTTCGGGATACGACGCGCGACCGCGAAGGGCTCAACACGATTGACCTCGTTGAGCGCGGCATAGATCATCTCAACAAGCTGGTGGTCGATGTCACACAGTTCTCCGGCCAGAGGCCGCTCGACCGCGCGGAGGTGAACCTGCACGACCTGCTGGAGGCGAGCCTTGAGCTGATCGCAGACCGCATCAGGGAAAAACGGACGCCGATTGAGAAGCATTACAGCGAAGAGACGCTCAAGGGAGACTGGGACGAAGATCAGCTGCGGCAGGTCTTTATGAACATCATCGCCAACGCGGCGGACGCCAGCTCCGCCGGCTCACCCATCACTATCAGGACGATGCGCGTGGAACGCGTTGAGAGCAACAACGCCGGGCGAAATGGTCACCTGGGCGGCGCGCGGCCTCAGCCGATGGCCCGCGTCGAGGTCGAAGATAAGGGCGCTGGCATGGATGAAACGACGCAAGCGCGCATCTTCGAGCCCTTCTTCACCACCAAGAAACGCGGCACAGGACTCGGCCTCGCCATCGTCAAACAGATCATCGAACGCCACAGCGGCATAATCTCAGCCATAAGCTCCCCCGGCCAGGGCACAACCTTCATCATAGACCTCCCGCTGAAAAGCACTGACAAGTGATGAGTGGCAGGTGGCAAGCAAAGATAAGAGAAAGGCTTGTCACTTGTCCCTCGCCACCGCCTTTAACGCGTGGCGTGCCGCTTCGACGGTGCGGTCGAGGAGGTCGTCCGTGTGAGCTATGCTGATGAAGCCTGCCTCAAACTGCGAGGGCGCGAGGTAGACGCCCTCGGTGAGCATGGCGTGGAAGAACTTGCCGTAGATTGTGCGGTCGCTCTTTGAGGCCGTGGCCCAATCCGTCACGGGCTCGGTTGAAAAGAACGAAGTCCACATAGAGCCGACGCGATTCGTCACCGTCGGGACGCCGGCTTCGCTCGCAGCATCCGCGAGCCCACGGCAGAGACGCTCGCCGGCACGCTCCAATCGCTCGTACACGGAAGCGTCGCGCAGGCGTCTGAGTGTGGCGAGCCCGGCGGTCATCGCCAGCGGATTCCCCGAAAGAGTTCCCGCCTGATAAATGTTTCCGGCGGGCGCGATATGATTCATGATGTCGCGGCTTGCGCCGTAAGCGCCGACGGGCAGGCCGCCGCCGATGATCTTGCCGAGCGTCGTGATGTCCGGCATCACGCCGTACAACTCTTGTGCCCCGCCGCGTGCGAGACGAAATCCCGTCATCACTTCGTCGAAGATCAGTAGCGCGCCCGCACAGCTCGTGAGTTCACGCACCTCCTGGAGATAACCATCGCGCGGTGGGACACAGCCCATGTTGCCGACCACGGGCTCGATGATGACAGCCGCCACGTCTTTGTGTTCGTTGAAGACCTGTTCCAGCGCCGCCGGGTCGTTGAAGGGAACGGTCAGAGTATTGGCAGCGAGCGCGGGCGGCACGCCGGGACTGTCGGGCAGGCCGAGCGTGGCGACGCCCGAGCCCGCTTTGACGAGCAGGCTGTCGCCGTGGCCGTGATAGCAGCCCTCGAACTTGACGAGCTTGTTGCGTCCCGTAAGCCCTCGCGCCAGTCGTATGGCGGACATCGTGGCCTCAGTGCCGCTGTTGACCATCCGCACCATTTCGATTGAGGGCACGGCGTCGATGATCTCTTCGGCGACGGCGATTTCCAACTCGGTCGGCGCGCCGTAGCTCGTCCCGTGCTCAAGGCTGGCGCGCAGGGCGTCCAGCACTTCAGGGTCGGCATGGCCCAAGATCATCGGCCCCCAAGAGCCTACGTAATCAATGTAGGTGTGCCCGTCAACGTCCGTCATCGTCGCGCCCTGCGCGCTGCGGATAAAGCGCGGAGTGCCGCCGACGCCGCGAAAGGCACGGACAGGCGAATTGACCCCGCCCGGCATCAATTCAACGGCACGCGCGAATAGTTCCGCCGAGCGATCCTGCCCGGTCTTCTGTGATGAGCTCATACGTCCTATTGTCTATTCCGTCAGGCGATAAATGCAAGAAAGGGCGTGCTGAAAAAAGTTGAGCCCCGCGGGCTGTGAAAGTGGCTCTCACAGCCCGCGGGGCTTTCTCGTTAGCATCCCCTCAGAGCGCGATTACTCTTTGGGAATGTTCAACTGCTGGCCGACCTGAATCATGTTCGGGTCTTTGAGCTTGTCGCGATTGGCGTAGAAGATACGCATGTACTCGCCCGCGTCTCCGTAGTAATGCTTGCTGATCTTGGAGAGCGTGTCGCCGGACTTGACCGTGTAGGTCTCGCCGCCACCGCCGCCGCCGACCGCCGCACCCTGCGCGCGGCTTTCGTCAACGCGAATGTCGGCTGTGATGTCGTCCATGTTCGGACTGACGAGCTTAACCTGATCCCAGAACTTATTCTTGGCATCCTCGCTTGGTGCGACGCCCTTGATAAAGAGCTTGTCGTCCTGAACATGAAAATTCTCGAACTGGATGTGCTGTTGATCGGCGGTCGTCAGCACTGACTGGTACTTGTTCTTGAGCGTGTCGAAGCGCTGCTGCGCGTTGGGCTGCTGCTGAGCCTGCTCAGAGCCGCGCCCAAACATTTTGTCAAATAATCCCATCGTTTGTGTCTCCTCTTTCCACCGCATGAAGTCAAATTGAGTCCTGACCCAGAATGCTTTCGGGCCGGACTGTCTATCGCTGAGAGAGTCTGCTTGTTTTAGACAGCAAGCCTCATACCAGCTTGAAAAGGGCTGTTTTTTCGCGCCTCGCCCGGTCGGGCTGTCCGTTAATAGTCCATTCTGCCGGCTGGTCTCGCGAAATTTTTACATTTCCGTCAGCCGAAGATGCTGCGCCACTGGCGTTCTAGAGAGCCGCCGAAAAGAAACGCGCCGAGCGACGGCTGCTCGTGCGAGCGATCATAGCCGACCAGCTCGACATAGGCGCGCCCGCTTGTCTCCTGTCCGGCGTGACGGCCTTCGACGCGGCATGCTCCCTCCCAGTAGACGATCATCGTCGTGCCGCGCGTATCAAGCTCCTGATCTTTGAGGACGGGCGCGACCTCCACATCCACCGCGAAGCGTGGCACGCGCAATCGCCAGCCGCTCGGATAACGCGCGCCCGTGTGCGGGCTCGTCCAGTGGGAAAGCGTTTCGAGCAGGAAGTCTTCGCGCGAGAGATGCGTCCAGTTTCCGTCCGCGTCGACGAACGTGCCGCTTGAGAATGGAGACGGCTCACCGGCTGCGTTGCGCAGGTGATAGACCATCACCTCCGTGCCCGTCTCAAGCTGTATGCTGAACCAATCCCATCCCTTCTGGTTCGCGGTCGTGCGCCATGTGCCGAACTCCCTATCCATCCATGCGGAGCCCTTGAAATGTTCCGTCGCACCGTGCCACGTAATCAGCCCCTCGGCCTCCATACGCGTCAGCGAGAAGTAGCGCGACGCCTCGCCCTCGTCCTTGAAGCTCACGCCGACGCCCTCGTGCCCGTTAAGCACATGCGGCTTAGTGTTCTTCAACGTCGCTTCAAAGATCAGATCGTCGCCGAGCGTTGCGCGCAGGATATGCGTGCCCTCTGCTTCGCGCACAGTCCAGTTGCCCAGCCGCAGGTAGTAGCGCTCGTCGCTCGCCGCCGCCGGAAGATCAAAAGCGCCGCCCGTGCTCTTTCTATGCTCATAACGAAAGGAGCTGCGTGATTCGTCCGTCAGGGCGAAGTGTGCAAGATAAAGCGGATTAGCCAGAAGACGAAGCGGGACTACGCCAAAGCGGTCGAGGTCTGTGCGCCGTTTGAAGAAGACCAGCTCGAAGCCGAAGCGCCGCCCGCTCGCCGTCCTCATGTGCCCCGTGTAGTACCACCATTCGGTCTGCGCGCCCTCGTGCGCGTAAAGATCGCGCGGCAAAGTGACGCCCGCGTGTTCCGTGCCGTCGCGCAGCGTTGAAGCCTCGCCGACAATCACATCCGCCACACGATCCAGCACGCTGGCCGCGATCTCTTCCAAAGGTTGAATGATATTTGTGCTCATTCTGTCGTTTCCCGATTGTTTAGTTGTAACTCAAGTCAGTACCGCCTGCGGTAGCGGGCGTGTCCGCTCATGAGTACCCGCCCGCTACCGCAGGCGGTACTGACCTCGCTTTTCTTTTACACCGCTCCTATGACGAAAGTGTGCGGCATTTGCAAACACAAGCTTGAGATTTATGTTGAAACGGCGGCGGGCGTTTCGTTCAAATGCGCTCTAAAGCTTCGCGCGGCTCGACGGCGATGGTGCGAAAGCTCGACATGCGAACGAGGCCGGGCTGAGCGCCTTTCGGCTTTGAGAGAAATTTGCGGGGCGTGTAATGTACGTCAACCTTCGCATCATGTTTGGCGTGGCTGAAGCTGGCCGCCAGTTGCGCCGCCTCGACGATAGTGCGGTGCGGCACATCCTTGCGCGTAGGGTTGCGTATGACGACATGCGAGCCGGGATAATCGGCGGCATGAAGCCACAGGTCATGCGGGCGGGCGACGCGGAAGGTCAGATGATCGTTATCGCGCGAGGTGCGCCCGACCAGTATCTCGTAGCCGTCGGAAGAGCGAAACCTGCGCGTGCCCGGCACGCTCTCCGCAGATTTTTTCGGGACGGCGGAGCGCGGCGCTTTCTGTTCGGCCCTCTCTTCCTCGAAGGAGCGAAGCGCCGCCTCGTCCGCCGCGGCTAAATGGCGCTCCAATTCGATCTCACGCGCTTCGAGCCGGGCCAGCTCTTCTTCGAGCGTCGAGAGTCTTGCCGTTATCTCCTGCGCCGCGCGCCGCGCCTTGGTGTAAAGCGCGAAACGTCGCGCCGCTTCATCTTGCAGCGAGCGGTTTTCGTCGATCTCCAATTCGATGCGCGGTGTATCTTCGGCGTAGTAGTCGGTGACGATGACCTTATCGCCGCGCCGCTCGGCTGTGCCTATGTTGGTGATGAGCAGGTCTCCGATACGCTTATGTTCTTCGGCCTCGCCGTGCGCCGCGAGGTCTGCGAGCAGTCGGCTTTGAAGCTTGCGGCGCTGCGCGATTGATTTACGCAGGCTCGCGCGCATGGCGGCTGCGCGCGACTCGAAAGCGCGTTTCGCTTCGAGGCGAAGGTAGTAATCATCGGCTGCCTCGGAGAGGGAAGAGAACGTCCCCTGTGCGAGCAACGCCTGTACCGGCGCGCCTTGTGTATGCGAGGGCGGGGGCACGTAGAGGTCACCGATCTGCTGGCCTTCACCGTGCGGCGGTCGAAGCGTGTCGATGATGTGGCCGCCCTCGTCCAGAAGCAGCAGGTTCGCCGCGCGCCCCGTGAGCTGCGCGATGAGCCAGCGATGGTGCGGTTCATCAAGCTCGTCCGGCACGGAGAAGTGGAAGCGCACGACACGTTCGCCTTCATCTTTGGTCAGAGAGATGAGCGTCCCGCCGCCTAGCTGTTTACGCATCGCAAAGATGAAATGAGAGGAGGCTTGCGACTCTTTTTCCAGTTCACGCGTGCGCCGCGCAATCATATAAAGACGCGGGCTCGCGGGCTCGACGCTTATGAAAAGATAGCGGCCATCGCCCGTGCGAAAATCCATCGCCAGAGACAGGCGTGACAGTTGAAAGACTTTGCCGGGGGCACGGCCTTCAAGCAGCGGCTTGATCTCTTCGACGATGAGGCTCAGGGTTTGCTCGCGCACAATCTCTACGATAGAAGGAAAAAGGAAAAAGGTAAAAGGCAAAAGTGAAGAAGGCTTGAGCGCCTCTCTTACTTTTACCTTTTACCCTTTTCCTTCTTCAGCCTATTCGTGTACGACGACTGTGCCGGAGAAGTGATCGTGTGCGGCGCGGCCCTCGGCGTCGAAGAGCGCGTAGAGTATGCCGAGACCTGCCACGGCCAGCGAGAGCATGTAGAGCAGGGCACGACCGACGGCTTGACGTGTCGTGGGCGGCAATCCCGTCTCGGCATCGACCGGGCGCAGCGAGAGCAGCGACATGCCCCATGTGCGGCCAGACAACGCCGTGGAAGCCGTCAGGTATAGAAACATGATGACGAGAATGATGCCCCCCATAGAAGCCATGACGCGCATGTCCGCCCAGTTGCCGTTCGTCAATTCGATGATGGCGGCGAAAGGCGATGAGGCGAAAGCCACGACCAGCAGGTCTATGACGGCGGCGACGAAGCGACGGTGCAAAGCCCCGCGATCATCATAAGGCTCAGTGCCGGGCAGCACATCTGTCACCAACTCGTCCGCGCTTTCCAGTGTCGTATCGTCAATGACTTCGGCAGCCACACGCTTTGCGGGCACAGCCTCCTGTGGGGACACCTCGACGCGCGCTGCCGTTTGCGGCGTCAGCGTCGTGGAGATCACGACCAGACCGTGCTCGCGCGCCGCTTCCGCCGTCTTCTCGACGAAAGCCCTGTCGGATTGAGGCAGCGCCACCGATGCCTGTGCCTCGACTGTGGCTGTCCTTGTCTCCGTTTGATACTCGTCTTCGACGACCCTTGCGACAGCCGTGGCCGCGCCGCCACCACCACCGCGCGAGCGCGCGACAGGCGGATAGGATTGACGCGCCCGCTCGATGCGGCGCAGCGCAGCGGCCACCAGCGGGTTGATCTCGGGCACATCCGGTTGAGGCACAAGACCAAGCTGCGGAGCGGGCACATCGACAGGGGATTGCTCCTGTGGTCGGCGGGCTGCCTCTTCGGCTTCACGCGCGCGCCGTTCCTGTATCTCGCGCACGCGCTCGCTCAACTGCTTGCGCCAGACGGGTCGCGCGGCCCTGCCAGCACCCGGAAACTCTATCAGCGTTGAGACCACAGGCGCTTTGCTCTCGACCGTGGAAGCGTCCGTTTGAGCCTCTTCGGCCAAAGGGTCAGCCGCAGCGCTTCTTTCTTCCGGCCTTGAGCCGTTTGCCTGCGGCTCAGGCAGAGGGGGATTTGTTGATGCCGGCGTTTTACACCGTGGGCAGATTTCCAAGCCGTTGGAGTAAACAGCGCGGCACGAGGGACACTGCATAGCGAAGGTTGCCTCCGATAGAAACTGTTCAGATTTTGCATTTTGGGCGTGGGAGGTCAAAACCGGTAAACCCAAGCCCCTTGCGGAGTCGCGGCGGATACTATCAGAAGCTACTTTAAGTCGTCAACCAGAAAATATACCAGACACTGTATTTGAGTATCCGCCAGCTACAATATAGTGTGAGATTGCAGTAAGGAATAAAGGCGAAGCCAGTTGGACTCGCCGGTTCAGGCGCGGCAACTTTGACCGACTTTTCAGAGGGGTTGTCTACCGGCGAAGCCCGCCTCAACGTCGTGCCACCATTCGATCTGGTCGCCCTCGCCCAGCTGCCAGCAGAGCAGAATGACCCGCCCGTCGCGCAGTGAAGGGAAATCAATGAGGCCGCGCTCGTAATCCTTGAGTTGAACGCCAAGCTCTTCGAGCTCTGCCGTGCGCGTCGTCAATTCGATGAGAAGTGCGACATACCTTGAGCCGCCTGACATGCCACCGCCGCCGCCTTCGGCTCCTTTGGAAGCCTCTTTGGCGGCCTCGCGGTAAGCCAGCAGCCGACCGTGCGCGCGCTTGATCGCTAAAAGCACGCCGCGCACGGTCGGCAGCAGAACATTGGCCTCTTCGACACTGAAGATTTTCATCGGCGGGTAAGCAGCGATCAGTTTTTTACCGGCATGGCTGATTGATTGCTGACTACTATTTCCCTAATGCTCATCGGTAATGCGTATGAATTCCGAGGGCGGCTCAAACTGCTCTTCGTCTTCATCTATGTTGGTTTCGATGACGACGCGGGCGCTCGTTTGGATAAAGCCTTCGCGATGATGATGGTGGTTGTGATGACCGTCGGGCGCTGACTCGACGCCGTGTTGCAGGAAAGCGGATGTGCCCGGCGACTCTTCGTGCAAATCTCGCTCGTCGTAGCGCACGCCGTGCGGAAACTCTTTACGCACCTTGTCGGCGATCTCGCCGAGGTCTATGAAATAATCGGCGACATCGATGAGCTTCGGCGCTGTGTTGGAGCGAAAGCCGGCGACCTCTACGCGGCAGCCTTTGTAGGCGACGGCGTTGACCGCGTAGACGAAATCCTCGTCGCCTGAGACGAGCACGGCAGTGTCGTAGCGCCCGGCGAGGCTCAGCATATCGACGGCGATCTCGACATCTAGATTGGCCTTGCGCGTGCCGTCGTAAAAAGTCTTGAGCTCTTTCTGGATGACGCGAAACCCGTTGCGGCGCATCCAGAGCAGGAAGCCCTGCTGGCGCTCCGCCCCGACATCCACGCCCGTGTAAAAGAAAGCCCTGAGCAGACGACCATCGCCGAGTAGCACGCGCAGCAGCTTGTTGTAGTCAATGTCTATGTTGTGAAAACGCGCTGCGTGAAAAAGATTGTTCCCGTCAATGAATACTGCGACTCTGCCACGATGACCGAACTGCCACGAAATATTGTTCGTAGGATCAAAGTTCATGCGAAAGAATACTCCATAGGAATGTAAATATCTGTCCGCTAGGATGCCGCTCTGAGGGCTTGTTGGTCAAGTGCTTAGAAGCTTTGTGAGGATATCTTTCAAGATGAGGGGCGGCGGCGATGACTTTATTGGTCACGGCGTCAAGGTAAACGATGCGCGCCGCAGGGCCAGCGCCGACCATAATCTCCCACGCGAGGTGAAGCTCAAGGGCCGCGGGCTCGCCCGCGCGCGCAAGCGGGTAGATGACCAGCTCGCGCACCTTTATCTCGTCATTGCTCGCGACAGTGAAGCTCTGCTGATTGCCGGTCGCGTCCGTGTAAGTGACGTTGCGCCCGACGATGTTTGTGGCCGCCTGATCTGCGTTTGATGCCGGGGTGAGGGCGACGAGCGTTCGCTGTAATTGTTCGGTTTCGGGAATACAGGTGCTGTTGAGTTGTAGCAGGCGGCGGTCGGGCGCGAACGTAATCTCAAGCTGTCCGTAACCGCCGCGCAGGGGATAACGAAAGGGATGCTGCTCGTAGCGAGCCCTTTTCGTTCCGTCGGCCAGATCGGTTCGCAGCACGAGGGAGAGCTGCGGCGGGTCTGCGCCGATGAGCGTGCTCTGGGCGATGATAAATCGTCGTAATGATTCGCGCGTCTCCTCTTCGGTCATGGTCTGGCTCGCGCCGACTTTCGGCAGATAGAGGGGTGGGCTCACGGAGGGAATGCTCTTCAAAGTTAGCGTGACGGGTTGAAGCTCCGGCGCGGGGGCGCTACTCGTGCCCTGCGCGCGCGTGAGATTGGCCCATGCGGCGAGCGCTACCTGCCGGCGGTCATTTGAATCGATGATGGTCGGGTAGACGGGAATGTTCGCGCGCGGGCCAGCCGCATCGGGCGCGGGCGTTGCGGCGCAGGCGCACGCGCACGCAAGCAGCGCCAGTGCGAGCGCAAAGCGCAACCGGAACGCCCCTCGTGCCTTTTGCCGCCAAGTCGAGATCATGAATGAAGGCCCGTCGCTAACAGTCCGAAGTGTTTGAAACGTGAAAGATAATGAGCGCGATGATTATACAGCAACGCCTTCTCTTATCAACACGAGAGCGTTTTGCTGATTACAACGCGCGCCATGAGGACGTATAATCACGAAGCCGGAGATAAAGCATTGCCGAATGATGATGAAGATAAGACGGATTGGTTGAGCGAGGCCACACCGCAGCAAGCCGAGACGCGCGCCTTCTCGCCGGCGGAGATGGTGCGTTGCGAAGAGTGTTTGCGCGCCAACCCGCCGACGCGCTCAGCCTGTCTCTACTGCGCCAAGCCGCTTCCACTGACGGAAGCCGGAAAGCGTTTGCGGCAGCCCGCGCTCAGGCGTCTTGAGGATTGGGAGCAAGGGTTCAATCTGATATTCGTGCCTCAAGGCTCGCGTCGCCTGATGGAAGAGTCGCTGACGAAGATGGCGGAATTGCTCCGGCTGAAGGTGGAGGAGCTGCTGAAGGTGACGGAGGCTGGAGAGCCTTTGCCGTTGGCCCGCGCCGCGACCCTTGAGGAAGCATCGCTCATAGAGAGCAGGCTGCGCGCTCTGGGCGCTCGGACGCTGATGGTCGCAGACGAGGAACTGTCGCTCGATGATTTCGCGCCGCGTCGTGTACGCACGATGGAATTCAGGGATGACGCCCTGACAGCTTATCCGGTGGGTGGCGATGAGCCCTTTCCAATTGCGTGGAGCGAGATCACTCTGCTTGTGGCGGGAAGGCTCGTCGAGCGTCGGGTTGAGGTTGAGGAGCGTCGCAGTCGCGGTTCGGAGAATGAGATTGTCGAGGCGCGCGAGTTGAGCGCGGACGAGGCAGTGCTGGACATCTACGCCGCTAATCTGAACGGTAACGCGCGCATGCACGCGCACAGTTTCGATTTCTCCTGTCTCGGAGAGCAAATGAGTCTGGTCGCGGCGGCTAACTTCTCAAGGCTCGTGCGGCTGCTCAGGGAGCGCGCCGTCGTGGCCCTTTACGACGACTCTTATAATCGCCTGCGGCGCGCGCTCATGCCCGCATGGCCGCTGGAAGAGCATACGGGCGCGGGCGGCTTGCGCCGTGCGCGGCCCGGTCGCTTCAATACCGAAACCGTCACGACCAGCGATAACGAAAGACAGTTTGCGCGCTACTCGCGCCTGCGCCATTATCTCAGGACGCGCCATACGGACTTGCTCGCATGAAGCCACACTCCATTCACAAACGATCTGGAAGAGCCACGGCGGAGGGCCGCGAGCGAGCAGAGCGCCGGACAGAGAAGCGCTCGACCCCTCCGAGCGTCTCAAACTCGTTGCCAGCATCGTCGCCAACACCAATCGACGCTGTTGCGGGCGAGCGGCTCTACGGAATCTCACCCATCCTCGAAGCGCTGCGCGCCGGCAAACGCTCGGTCGAGCAGATACTTATCAACGAAGGCGTGCATACGCACCGGCTGCGCGAGTTGTTTGATCTGGCAAGGCAACTTGGTGTTCCCGTGCGCCGCGTCGCGCGCGTGGAGTTTTCGCGTGCGGCGCAGGGCACAGGCGTCAATCATCAGGGTGTGATAGCGACGGTGGCTTCGGCCAGCTACGCCGATGCCGGGGAGCTTCTGGATACGCTCACGTCTCGCGTGGGCACGACGGAGCAGCCGCTCGCCGTAGTGCTTGACGGCGTTGAAGACCCGCGCAACCTTGGCGCGATCCTGCGGACGGCGGAATGTGCTGGCGCGCACGGCGTCTTTATTCCAGAGCGCCGCGCCGTCGGTCTGACGGAAACGGTAGCGAAGGCCGCCGCCGGAGCGCTCGAACACATCGCCGTGGCGCGCGTCGCCAACCTTGCGCGCTTGATAGAGGAGATGAAGCGGCGCGGCATCTGGACTGTGGGGACGAGCGGCGATGCCGGGATGGAATATACCGGGTGGGATTACACGCAGCCCTGCGCGCTGGTTTTCGGAGGCGAAGGGGCGGGCCTGCACCGCCTCGTGCGCGAGCGTTGCGATGTGCTGGTGCGAATCCCTTTGCGTGGCCGAACGGAATCGCTTAATGTCTCAGTCGCCGCCGGAATAGTGCTCTACGAAGCACTGCGCCAGCGCGGAAAAGCAAGGATGAAGGATGAAGGCGGAAGGATGAAGTAAAAGCTATTTGATCGAGTTGCTCAATGAGACATTAGCTCAACGATTCATCCTTCATCCTTTTTATCGGAGAGGGAGTTAGATTATGTACTGCCCCAACTGCGCGACGAGTAATCTGGATGGCGCAAGGTTCTGCCGCTCGTGCGGCGCTGACATCAGCCTCGTGCCTCAGGCGCTGACAGGTCATCTGCCGGAGAGCCAGCCGGCTGAGTCCGCGGACGAAAGCTGTGGATTGCCCCGGCGGAGAGGGCAGCCGAGCATTGATCGAGCCGTCAAGAACATCTTTATGGGCATCGGCTTCATCGCCGTCGCCATCGCGCTCGGTTTCATGCCGATGGGCCGTGCGTGGTGGTTCTGGATGTTCATCCCGGCCTTTGCCATGCTGGGCGGCGGTGTGGCCGAGTACATGCGCCTCAAACAAACGGGGCAGCGCACCTTGCCCGGAGCTTCGAGGCAGCCAGCCTTTAGCCCGGCACAGCAGCGCGCGGCGGAGATTCCGCGCCGCAACACTGCGGAGCTTGTCATGCCGCCGCCGAGCGTGACGGAGAACACCACCAGACACCTGAGCAGTGAGGCTCCGACGCGTCACATCGGCAGAATGGCCGAGAATCGTTCGAGCAAAAGCCCCTCCGATTCCTGAGCCATGAAGATCATGTCGCTCGTCTTCAGCCGAGTACCTTGCACATGTGCAGTGCGCGGCTGTATAGTTTTTTGAGAATCACACATCATTTACTCTTCCGAATTTTAAGGAGTCAGCTATGCCGCAACGACCCAAGATCGCCAATAATATGCTGGAACTGATCGGCTACACGCCTTTGGTCAGGCTCAATCACGTCCCCTATCCTGACTCGGCTGAGATGATCGCCAAGCTCGAATCACAGAACCCCATGGATTCCGTCAAAGACCGCATCGGCTGGGCGATGATCGAAGCCGCCGAGCGCGACGGGCTGATCAAGCCGGGCGAGACCGTCATCATCGAGCCGACCTCGGGCAACACGGGCATTGCGCTCGCTTTCGCCGCCGCCATCAAGGGCTACAAGCTGGTCGTGACAATGCCTGAGACCGTGACGGTCGAGCGCCGACGCGTGCTGACGGCCCTCGGCGCGGAGGTCGTGCTCACGCCGGGCGCTGAGGGCATGAAGGGCTCTATCAAGAAGGCCGCGGACATTTCCGAAGAGACGAAAAACAGCTGGACGCCCGGACAGTTTGACAACCCCGCGAACCCGGAAGTTCATCGCCGCACCACAGCCGAAGAGATTTGGGAAGATACGGACGGACGCATAGATGCCTTCATTGCCGGCGTCGGCACGGGCGGCACGATCGCCGGTGTCGGGCAGGTATTGCGCGAGCGCGCGGGCAAAGATGTGCTGATCGTCGCCGTCGAGCCCACGTCGTCGCCGGTGCTGTCGGGCGGCGAGCCCGGCCCTAACAAGATTCAGGGCATCGGAGCCGGCTTCGTTCCGCGCAACTACGATCCGTCGGTCGTTGACCGCGTCATAGCTGTCGATTACAACCTCGCGCTGGAAATGGCGCGCCGCCTCGCACGCGAAGAGGGAATCTTCTGCGGCATCTCGTCGGGCGCGATCACCTGGGCCGCGCGGGAAGTCGCCCGTGAGCTTGGCGCAGGCAAGCGCGTCGTCTCCATCATCTGCGATTTCGGCGAGCGCTATCTCTCGCACGAGCTTTTTGAGACGGCGTCTACTTAGAACACACGCAATGAAATTAAGAGGGATGGAGAGAGATTGTCAGGATAAAGAAAATGCTATGAAGCGTTAATGCATTTAGTATTTAATCTGACCATCTCTGTCCATCCCTGTTTGTATCTGCTGTGGGTCTCTTGCTGTAATGGAAGAAAAGAGTCACCCGGCGCGCATCTGTATTCCAGTCTGCGAGAGCCGCGCCAGCGAGTTGACCCGGCGGGTCGCGGAATCGGCGGCGTCCGCGGACTTCGTCGAGCTGCGGATGGATTGTCTGCCCGGCGCTCAATTCGCGCTCGCCCTGCGTCATCTGGACGAGCTGCGAAGAGCCTCCGGTTTGTGCCCTCAGATACTGACGCTGCGGCCAGCAGAGCAGGGGGGCACGCGCGAGATTGATATCCTGAATCGTCTGGCGTTCTGGGTCGAGCATTTTCTCTACGACGAAGCCTACGACGGATTCGCAGACATAGAGCTTGAGCTGCTGCAACTGATCCGGCAAAGCGAGGACGAGCGCTGGAAGAAACTGGACTGGTCGCGCGTCATCTGCTCGCATCACGACTTTACGGGTGTTCCCGCGGGGCTGGAAAAGATTTACGAGCGCATGGCCGCGACCCCGGCGCGTATTCTCAAGCTCGCCCTCAACTCAAGCGACATCACCGACTGTATCCCCGTCTTTCAGCTATTAGAGCGCGCACGCTCGCAGGGACGCGAGCTGATCGCCATAGCGATGGGCCAGCAAGGGATACTGACGCGCATCCTCGGGCCTTCGCGCGGCTCATTCCTGACCTACGCCACGCTCTCTGACGCTCAGGCCACAGCGCCCGGTCAGCTCAGCGTAAAAGACTTGCGCGAGCTTTACCGCATTGAGCGAATCAACCTGCAAACAAAGATCATGGGCCTGATGGGCTCGCCCGTCTCGCATTCCGTCTCTCCGCAGATTCATAACGCTGCGCTCAGTGCGCTCGGCATCAATGCCGTTTACCTCCCGCTTGAGGTGCGCGACGCCAAAGATTTTCTACGACGAATGGTGCACCCGCGCTCGCGCGAGCTGGATTGGAGGCTGCGCGGCCTGAGCGTCACCGCTCCGCACAAGAGCGCGGTCATAGAACTGCTGGACGATGTTGAGCAGGCAGCCAGAGAGATTGGCGCTGTCAATACCATCGTCGTCGAAGAGGATAAGCTGGTCGGCTACAACACTGACGCGGCGGCCTTTCTTGAGCCGTTGCGTGATCGAAAGGTGTCGCTCGGCGGCGCTCACTGTGCCCTGATCGGGGCGGGCGGCGCGGCGCGAAGCTGTCTCTGGGCTCTCAGGAGAGAAGGCGCGGTCGTGACCCTCTTCGCGCGCGACGTGGAGAAAGCCCGCCCGCTCGCAGAAAATTTCGGAGCCGCATGCGCTCCACTTGAGAACGCACGCTTTTCCGGCTTCGAGCTTGTCATCAACGCCACACCGCTCGGGACGCTTGGGCCAAACGAGGACGAGACGCCCGCCAGCGCTTGCCAGCTTCAGGGCACACGACTCGCTTACGACCTCGTCTACAACCCCGTACGGACGCGCTTTATGCGCGAAGCCGCAGAGGCCGGATGCGAGAGCATCGGCGGGCTGGCGATGCTCGTCGCCCAGGCCGCCGCGCAGTTCAGCTTATGGAACGGCGAAGATGCGCCGCTCGATACCATGCGCGAGGCTGCGGAGCGTGCATTGCAGAGAGCGGCAGGAAAGAATTAACAGGGATGGACAGAGATTGTCAGGATAAGACAGGTCAGTACCGCCTGCGGTAGCGGGCGGGTATTAGTCGCGGCATCACCCGCCCGAGACCTGTGGCGGTACTGACCTGTTCATGCAGTAATGTTTTTTTATGAACGAACGTTATAGCCGACAGATTTTGTTCGATGGTATTGGCGAGGCTGGACAGCGAAGGCTGCTCGCGGCGCGAGCTTGTATTATCGGCTGCGGGGCGCTCGGTTCGGCGCAGGCCGAGGCGCTGGCGCGGGCAGGGGTCGGACGATTGCGCCTCGTTGACAGGGATTTCGTAGAGGCTTCCAATCTACAGCGGCAGACGATGTTCACGGAGAGCGATGCGCGAGAGCGTCTGCCGAAGGCCGTGGCCTGCGCTCGACATATTCGGGAGATCAATGCGGAGATCGAAACCGAAAGCGAGATTGCCGATGTCAACGGGTCTAACATCGAGCGCCTGATCGCGGGCTCGGATGTGGTGCTCGACGGCACGGACAACTTTGCGACGCGCTATCTCATTAACGATGCCTGCGTCAAACACGAGACGCCTTGGGTCTACGGCGCGGCGGTCGGCTCTTACGGGGTTACGATGACGGTGCGCCCGCGTGTCTCGCCCTGCCTGCGCTGCGTCTTCGAGGAAGCGCCCGCGGCTGGCAGCGCCCCGACGTGTGATACGGCGGGCGTTATCATGCCGATCATCTCCGTGGTCGCAGCCGTACAGGTCGCCGAAGCCCTGAAACTGTTGACGGGCCATACGCAGATGCTGCACGGCTCGCTCATGCAGTTCGACGTGTGGAGCAACGAGTGGCGACGCCTTGCACTCACGAAGCCTTCGGCGGATTGTCCGACGTGTGGCCTCAATCGCTACGAGACGCTGGGAGCCGAAGCAGGGGATTACGCCGCCGTGCTGTGCGGGCGCGATGCCGTGCAGATTTCGCCGTCGCGCCCCGTGCATATTGATCTGGCGGCGCTGGCCGAGCGTCTGCGCTCTTCTGGTCAGGTGATGCTCAACCAGTATCTCCTGCGCTTTCAGGCAGGGGAGTACGAGTTGACAGTCTTTCAGGACGCGCGCTCGATCATACGCGGCACGGACGAGGTGACGACGGCCCGAACCCTCTACGCAAAATATGTCGGCACGTAGGGACATCCAACCTGCAACCTTGCGGCCTGCTCACGACACACAGCAGTTTCCTCCCCCAAGCTCTTTCAGGTTATGATTCTACGCACGGCCAGCATTTGCACCGTCGGGCGACGCGCAAACCTTTGTCGGCGCTCGGACGTAATAGATTGGAAAGGTTAAAGAGCGCTGCCGAATACTTGCGCCGTCACACTGGCAAATGACCGGCCAGCCGTAGCGCCGTCATCCGGCATCAAAGCGACTCGAACGACGAATTCACCACCACCACAGACGAACCACTTAATGCTCAACAAAACTTCTACGACACGTCACATCGCCACATTCATCACTGTTCTTCTGATACTGAGTTTCACCGCCACCGTCCAGGCCGGAGAGCCGATTCTGTGGGAGTTGAACAGCCGCGCGGAGCTTTTGAGGGGCGATGCGCGCGGCGTCTCCGTCACGGACACGGGAGCGTTGATGCTCGCGCCGCGCTTCTCGCAGGTCTTCAATACGGAGCAAGCCTACATCTGGTCAAGCGCCGTGGATGCGGCGGGCAACGTCTACCTCGGCACGGGACACGACGGTCGCATCTTTAAAGTTGGCGCGGACGGGCGCGGCGCGCTCCTCTACGATGCTGCGGAGCTGGACGTGACGGCGCTCGCCATAGGCCGCGACGGCACGCTCTATGCGGGCACGTCGCCGGACGGCAAGGTCTATCGCATCAATGCTGACGGGCGCGGGGAAGAGTATTTCGACCCGCCGGACAAGTACATCTGGTCGCTGGCCCTGATGAGTGACGGCGCGCTCGCCGTCGGCACGGGCGATAACGGAAAGCTCTACCGCGTGCGCGCGGCTGGCGCGAAGCCGGAAGCCTCTCTGCTTACAGACACCAACGAGACGCACGTTATCTCGCTCGCCATAGACGGGCAGGGAAACCTGATCGCGGGCACAGACCCCGGCGGGCTCGTGCTGCGCGTCTCGCCCGACGGCAAGGCGTTCGCCCTCTTCGACTCTCCTCTGCGCGAGATTCACGCGCTCGCCGCCGGGGCCAACGGCTCTATCTACGCGCTGGCGCTCAGCGAGGCCGCCTCGACCGCGCGACCCTCAGGGCCAGCCGCTCCGACGCCGCAATCCGGCGACGCATCCGGCACGGCCACGGCGACCGTGACCTTTACGGCGATTGATGAATCCGGCAATCCCGTACAGGGCCAGCAATCGGCGACGCGCAGCCGCAACGATCTGTCGAGCGCGCGCAGCGCAGTATTTCGCATCCTGCCCGATGGCGGAACAGATGTGCTGTGGAGCTCATCCACGGTCACGGCCTTTGCGGTCGCTCCCGCTCCGCAGGGAGGCAGCGTGCTCATAGGCACAGCCGATAAGGGGCGCGTCTATTCCGTCACGGACGACGGGCGCGACACCTTGTTGCTGCAATCAACCGAAGGTCAAATCTCTTCGTTCGCCGTGCGCGGGCGCGAAGTCTTCGCGGCGTCGAGCAATCAGGGAAAGCTCTTTCGCTTCGGGTCTGAGTTGATGACGGAGGGGACGTATGAATCGCCCGTGCGTGATGCCAGGCTCGTCGCCGCGTGGGGGCGCATCTGGTGGCGCGGGCGCGGGCAGGTGGAATTACAGACCCGCTCGGGCAACGGCGAGCGTCCCGACGCCACTTGGAGCGAATGGAGCGCGCCCTATCGTGACCCGGCGGGGGCACAGGTCACGAGCCCGCGCGCTCGCTTTATCCAATGGCGAGCGGTGCTGCGCGCACCGGCTGGGACGGGCGCAGGCGCAGAAGCCTTGATGGAGGATGTCAGCATAGCCTATCTGCCGCGCAACGTTGCGCCCGAAGTGCTCTCGATCTCGGCGCTGCCCATCGGTGTGGGCCTACAGTCCATCGTGCAAATCCCTGTCGACCCGAACGTGGAGTCATCGGGCCTCGACCCGTCGCTTTTCGGCGCGGTCGCACAGGCCCAGCCGCGCCGCCTATATCAACGCGGGGCACGTGCCCTGCAATGGCAGGCCGAAGACCGCAACGGCGATACGCTGGAATATGCCATCTATTATCGCTCTTTGAACGAGAACGCTTTCCGCTTGTTGAAGGAGAAGCTGCGCGATAATTTCTACACGGTAGACGGGGCGACGCTCTCCGACGGTCGCTATGTCTTTAAGGTCGTCGCATCGGACGCGCCGGACAATCCCCTGGGACAGGCTCTCATGGGCGAGCGCGTCAGCGAGCCGCTCGATATAGACAACACGCCGCCCAACGTGCGCGCCGTCGCGGAAGCGCAGGTTACGGGTGATCGGGTGCGCGTCGCCTTTGACGTGGACGATACGACGGGCATGATCAAGCGCTCGGACTTGAGCGTGGACGGGGCGACGTGGCGCGCCATTTTCCCCGACGACGGAATCGCGGACAGCCCGCGCGAGCGCTACACGCTCGACCTGCCGCTCGTGGGCGCGGGCGAGCACACGATCTCGCTGCGCGCCTTCGACGCCAGCGGTAATGTTGGAACGACAAGAGTTATTGTGCGCCGTTGAAGGCAGCGCGGAAGGCCCAACGGTGCATCCCAATCATGCACGATACGGTGCGGGATGCGTCTGAAAGCGTGCGCTTGCCCGCGATAATTGGTAGATTGTAAGAGGTAAATGCGGGGCGCGGGCACATATTTGTTTGTGGCACTGATATTGCTCCCTTTGTGGCTGGCGCGTCTCTTCTCCCTCCTATGCGCGCTCATGTGAAACGGACATGAGGAGGAAGCACGTAATCATGAAAGACTTAAAGCGAATGATAGTGACGGCCATGATGCTCTGCATCATGTCGGTCAGCGTCTTCGCCGACGGACAGAGGGATAAACCGCCGCCGCCTCCCAAGGAGAAGCCGCCGGTGGTTGTCGTCACGCCAAAGCCCCCGCCCAGTAACAACGGGGGTGGGGAAAAAAAAGGGGACAAGAAGAGACCCTGAGGCGACTGTACAGAAAACTATGGATCAACTTTCAGGGAAGCTGATCCTCCATCATGAAACCCGCCCCCACCAACAAGGGATGCGCGGGTTTCATCGCTTTTATAAAGGGGGATGGAGATGAAACCTCGACATCAGGCTTATCGTTTCCGCGCGCTCGTGATGATGCTCGGCATCGTCATGCTGGTCGGCACGACGGTGCAATGCACCGGCGCGCAAAGCCGTACGGAGCAGATCATACGCGCGCGCGCCGAAGCCGTCACGGGAGACAGATTCACTATCAATACGACGACCCGGCGCGGCGTGCGCGTCTACGCCGTCAGAATGCCGAGCGCAGAGATGTTGCGGGCCATTGACGACGGATTCGCGGAGCTGCTCACGGTTGCGCGCCGTCATGGGTACAGCGAGCGTTTGAATCCTTCTGATTACACCGTCTACATAGCTCGCGCAGACCGCCTTCGTGACAGCCGTGGCGCTTATTCGCCGGATGTGGCCGTCTCTTCGGGCCAGTATGCTGGCAGCGTCTACGATCAGGGGGGATACATCTACGTGGCCGGAATGGTGCTGGAATTCAATCACTGCATCTTCGTCATCGCGGAACACGACAGGGACTTGCGGCGCGTCTCCGACATCGTTCGCTACGAGGGCGAGCATCTGGTCCTCTATCACAACGATCGCGCGCTATACCAGCGAACCGCAGATCACAGTCGCGGCGGCGGTCATCCCATCCTTCAATAAGCCGGCTGGAAGTTGAGTGATGGACGATTGCAGTTTCCTTGATGGCTCGTCATCACCCATCGAATGTGGGAAATAAGTAAAGGCCGCTCTCATGAGAGCGGCCTTTACTTATTGACCCGATAGTGCCCGCTGATGGATTCGAACCAACGACCCCTCGCGTGTGAAGCGAGTGCTCTACCACTGAGCCAAGCGGGCATATGTTTTGATAACGAAGTGGAGTTAGCCTAGCAAAGCGCGGGCGGCAGGGTCAAGCGGGGTTTGATCTGCCGAACAATGCCGCCGCGCGCGTTTTGCTTTCCGGCCTTACTGTCCAATAGGCGGGTCGGTCGGCGAGGCCGGTTGATCGGGGTTCTCGCGCGCCGTGCTGAGGCTCGGGTCAAAGTAGAAGTGGCGCTTGCCGGTCGCGCTGATGCCCTCGGACGACTGTGGGTCTGCGTTGACGGTGTAGGTGGCCGGTTGGCCGCTCGATTTGGGAACGACCTTCATCGTAAAGGTGTAGCCGCTGACGACCGGAGCATCCCCGGCAAAGCGCTCGTCCAGCGCGCCCTCTTTGATCAACTGCTCAAATGTGCCGTACTCGCCGCGATGTCCGAGCGAATAGTCGGCCTGCACTTCTTTAATCGTTTTGATGGTTTGAATGGCAGCCGTCTCGTTCCCTCGGCGAACCATCAAACGCCAGGTCGGAACTCCGACGCCGATCAGAATGCCGATGATGGCGATCACGATCATCAGCTCGATGAGTGAGAAGCCGCGCTCTCTTGTATGACGTTGATGAAGTTTTCTCATAACTGCTCCTGTCCCTATTTACACGATCAGGACGGGCTGCGGTTCCGCTAATTTCCCGCGGCTTTCATGCGCCTGAAGCCCGGCCATCGTGCCCGTCAATTCTACTACAGTGGTGCTTAAGTCGTCACTTTAAGCGAAAGGCCGAAGGGGCTCGGGTTTCGGGCTTGCCCGGCCCGTCAAAGGTATTTTATCGTCGCCGGGACGTGCTACGATGTGCCCGAACATGTAGAATGGAAGGCGTGGGGAGAACCGGGTAGGGCATTCATGAGAAGATTGCAGACGGCAAACAGAGAGGCGGAACTTCCGGCCATCGCGGCGGTCGAAAAGATAGACCGGCTGCAAGCGGCTGTCGAGAGCGTCATCCGCGGTAAGCCGGAGGCCGTGCGTCTGGCAATCGTGACGCTGATCGCCGGCGGGCATCTGCTCGTCGAAGACGTACCCGGCGTCGGCAAGACTACGCTCGCTCATGCTCTCGCGCTCGCGCTCGATTGCGTCTTCCAGCGCATACAGTTCACCTCAGACCTCCTGCCGTCGGATGTCATAGGTCTTTCCGTCTACAACCAGCACACGGGGCAGTTTGACTGGAAGCCCGGCCCTGTCTTCGCTAACGTCGTGCTGGCCGATGAGATCAATCGCACGACGCCCAAGACGCAGTCGGCGCTGCTGGAAGCGATGGCCGAAGGCCACGTCACGGCTGAAGGACGAACGCATCCGCTGCCCGCGCCCTTTATCGTCATCGCGACACAGAATCCGATTGAGCATCACGGCACTTACCCGCTGCCGGAGTCCCAGCTCGACCGCTTCATGCTGCGACTACGCATAGGGTATCCGCCGACCGAAGACGAGATTCAAATCCTGCGCGACCGTGAGCAGTCTGAGCCATTGAATGAGCTGCGCGCGGTGATGACGGGCGATGACATTCTGGAATTGCAGCAGAGAGTCTCGGAAGTCTCTGTTGACGATGCGCTCGTCAGCTACCTGATGCGAATAGTCGCCGCGACACGCGAGTCCGAGATGCTGGATTTGGGCGTCAGCCCGCGCGGGACGCTCGCGCTCTTTCGCGCCGCTCAGGCGCTGGCCCTGACGGAAGAGCGCATGTTCTGCGTGCCGGACGATATCAAGCGACTGGTGCTTCCCATCTTCGCGCATCGCATCGTCGTCAGCTCACGCTTCTCCTCCTCGCTACGGCGCAGCGAAGAGGCCGAGGCCGTGCTGAGAGAGATCATGAAGACCATCAGCGTCCCGCTCTGACAGAGACGAGCTTGACGGTGATGAGCCCGCTTGCCTGATTCGCCCGTAGAGAAACTCCTTGCCCCTCCCTCAGACCCGTGCCCTCTGTGGCCCGCGCCACTGGCACGCAATCGCCGGAAAGTCAGACCGATGAAAGAAGACACGAAAAAGCCTGACGCTCAGCTGCAACTGCATCCTGCACAGAAGGCCCTTGAGCTTGTCAGGCCATGGCTCTTGTTTACGCTATACCTTGCGGCGGCGGCGAAGGGGTGGTGGTGGCTGGCAGTTCCGTTTGCGGTAGCCACCTGTCTGGCGGCGTTCGTGCAGATGCACGATGCCATGCACAGGTCGCTCGGCATCTCAAAGCGGGCTCACGACTTCGTGCTGTCGACGAGCGGACTCCTGCTGCTCAAGAACGGGCACGGCTTGCAGGTCACACACCTCAGGCATCACGGGCGTTGTTTGAAGGATGACGACCCGGAGGGAGTTTGCGCCACCTGGCCCTTTTACCGCGTCATGCTCGAAGGCCCTTTCCACATCTTCATCATGCGTTTCTACGCGCTCAGAATGGCATCGCATACCAAACGCCTGCAGCTTCTTGAGACCGCCGCCACCATCTGCCTGCTCATCCTCGCCGCTGCCCTTTACGTCTTCGGCGGGTCTTACGTGGGTGTGGTCTACTGGCTTGTGGCGGCGACCCTGAGCGCGACGATTCCCATCTGGGCCGCGTACCTTCCGCACAGGCTCGCACCCGAACACCCGGCGGTGCGCTCGGCGGGGAAAATCGCTCAGGTCTGGACACCCGTCATCTCATCCTTCGCTTACCATCACCTCCATCACGCATACCCTAAGATACCGACCGCTCTGCTGCCGGTCATGGCTGTCAGAACCAGCAGCTCCGACTATCAGGCTCATGTTTACGAGCACGACCATGCGCTGGATAATCACCGCTGACGGTTTTCGTCTATACTGCATCTAAAAGATTTATGCGGGTACAAAGTTTTCGCGCGTGGCGCAATGCTATTCTGGGCACACTGCTGGTGCTGGCGGGTCTGGGCACGGCCCTGGTCACCATGCTGGCGCGCAGATCGGAAGATACAGGGCTGGCGAGCGCCGCCGCCATCGCTTCGCTGGTCATCGTCCTCCTGATCTTCATACTCATCCTGCCGCCGCTCTTTCGCTCGGCGCGCGAAGAGGTCTCGCGGCTGGACTTTCCTCTCGAAGTGACTTCGGGCGGGGCGATCTTCCTCGCCATCCTCGCCATCGTCGCCTTCGCCGCGTGGAATACCGGAAACAATCTGCTGTTTCTGGTCTTCTCGGTGCTTGCTTCGACGCTCTTTGTGGCGTGGGCCGCGGCGCGCGCCGGTCTCAGAGATATAGTCGTCTCGGCGCGTTTCCCCGATCACATCTTCGCCGGTGAGCCCGCGCCCGTCATCGTCACGCTTCAGAACAAGAAGCGTTTTCTTCCTTCCTTCTCAATTCTGGTCGAAGCGCGTGGGCCAATCAACAAGGGCGAGCTGAATAAGCGGGGACAGCCCGCGCGCCTGCGCTACAGCAAGCGCGCGCTGGCCTATTTCATGTATGTCCCGCACAAGGCCGGGGCGGAGCAGCGCGTCGAGCAGACCTTTCCCAAACGCGGTCATGTGCTCATCACCGGCTTTGAGCTTTCGACGCGCTTTCCGTTCGCCTTCTTTCGCCGCCGCCGCCGCCTTCGCGCGCGCGACGTTGACATCATCGTCTATCCGAAGCCCGAGCCCGCCTCCGACGAGCTGCATCTGCTGCCGATGAACGCCGGGCGCGTCGCTTCCGTCCGTCGCGGCGCGGGCCACGACCTGCTCTCGCTGCGCGACTACCAGCCGCAGGATGATCTCAGGTACATGGACTGGAAGGCGACGGCCCGCGCGCGCCGCCTCATCGTCCGCGAGTTCACGGCGGAAGATGAACGCCGCATCACCATCGCTCTCGATACGAGAAGGAGCGCCGTAGATGAAGACGAATTCACGGAGCGTTTTGAGCGCGGCGTGACGCTCGCCGCCTCGCTGGTCGCCCATTTTGTGGAAGAGAAGGCCGAAGTGCGTCTGGTGCTCGGCGCGGAAGACGGGCGCTACGCTGTCGGGGACGAGCACCTGTACGACTGCCTGCGACGGCTGGCGCTGGTGATGCCGCAGGGTGAGACGCGGCAGGTTGATAATTCATCAAAGGGGACGCAGCAGGACGCCGCAGCCGAGCCATCCGCGCCCACGGCGGACGGCAACTATTGTATCCTTCTCACTACAGCCGCGCCCGGCACGATCCCTTCGACCGTCTGGCGCACGTCGCACGTCATCTACCTCTAACAAGCCGTCGCTTTCTCCTGATAGTATGTGCCCGAAGCGGCCTGTGCGAAGCTCTGAGACGACGAATCGCGTCTCTGCATTTGAACCGTCTCCACGGCGTCGTCTTCATCCGTCAGTATTGTTATATTGCGTTCAATTTCCAGTATGTCCAGATAGTCCTGATAACGCTCGCGGTCACGATCATTCATCTTCTTGATACGCACTCCGATGAGGCAGCCCATCTCAGAGCCGGCCTTCTCATAGCGTTCATACTGTAGCGGGGTGGCCTCGATCTCGATTCGCCCCGAGACCATAAAGCCCAGGCTCATGTCCTCTTCGTTGAGCGGTCGGTCGTAGATCGGAACGGCCTCTATCTGAATCGGCTCGTCCGGCAGATGAAGCGTAAAGCGCAGCGTGCAGTCGGGCGTCAGAAGGTAGCGGTACATGAAGGGAAGCGACGGAACGAGGAGCGCCATGCCGCCCGCGCCAACGTCGCTCGTGTGGCTCACCAGTTGGGGCGGCTCGTCCATGAGGCTGCCCGTCTCGGCCCCGATCAGGGGGATGCTGAATGAGAGGCTGGCATCATGCCGCGTGCTTTGTCTCAGCTCTTCCTGTCGTATGAACTGTTGTAACTCTTCCTGCGTCTCGTCGATGTAGCAAGTCTCGGTCATTCCGTCTCCCTGTGCTTTCGCCTGCGTCTTGTTCAGGCTGTAAATAGGTACGCAGCAGCACCGCTTAGGTCTTAGTCAACTCGTGTGCCGCGCAAAGCCGTGTCATGTGGTTGGCCCAAATCGCTTCAAATGGCTGGGCTTTTGCGGCGACGCGCCGGGAAGGGAGGTAGGCCGTGAGCGAGAGAACAGGCAATCTGACGGGTCAAGATGAGAGGAAGTGAGTAATCTGACTGGGCGGGCGGCCAATTAATGTTGAAAGCTCGGCTGGAAGTGGTATATTAAAAATCACTCACGCCCCGCAAGCAGTGTCCGATTGTAAATCTCTGAGGATATAATCAAGCTGATGTCAACTGCTTTAAAGACGCGCGCGCGCGATCATCTCTATACCTATCCGGCCAAAAGTCTGTGGCTCGTGGCCGTGTGCTTCGTCTTTTCAGGCGCGACCGGCCTCATTTACGAAGTCCTCTGGGCGCGCATGCTGGGCCTCGTGTTCGGCGCGACGACCTTTGCCATCAGCGCCGTGCTGGCGGCTTTCATGGGCGGGCTGGCGCTGGGCAGCGCATGGGCCGGTCGACTGGCCGCGCGCATCGAGCGACCGCTTCGCGCCTACGCCATCATAGAGGTCGGGATAGCCCTCTACGCTCTGGCCGTCCCCGCCATCTTTGGTCTGGTCAACTACTTTTACGCGCTCGTCTGGGCAGAGCTTCATCCGGGCTTTTACGCTTTCAGCCTGTGGCGCTTCGTCCTGTCGTGCGCCGTCCTGCTCGTGCCGACGACCTTGATGGGGGCGACGCTGCCCGTGTTGTCGGCGGCGCTCCTGCGCTCTCCCGAACACTCGTCGGCATCGGTCGCGCGTCTCTACACCTGCAATCTGGTCGGCGCGATCTTCGGCACTATCGCCGCCGGCTTCCTGCTCCTGCCAGCCCTCGGCGTCGGCATGACCATCTACACGGCTGCTCTCATTAATATTCTGGTCGGCGTCGGCGCGTTTCTGGTTGATTGGAAATACGCACGGGCTTTGACCACCAGGAGCGCCGACGCTACGGACGCTCGCGCCGTGCAGGAAGCGCCGATAGTGTCCGAGAGCGAAGCCGAGCCGGCGGCGAGCTTGACAGGGGCGGACACAAAGTTCTGGCTCTTGTGTGCAGCCGTTTCAGGATTCGTCACCATCAGCGCGCAGGTCGCATGGACGAGAGTTTTGACGATGGTCATCGGCTCCAGCACCTACGCCTTCAGCATCACCGTCGCCCTCTTCCTTCTGGGCCTTTCGTGGGGCGCGTACATGGTCGGGCATAAGAAGATTAAAGAAGAGCTGCGCCGCAAGATTTTGAAGGTCGAGGTGGCGACAGCCGTGAGCCTGTTCCTGAGCCTTCTGATTATCAACCAGACGCCGGTCATACTTATCTATACGGGCTTGCGGCTTGAGCTGGCTTCATGGTCGGGGTTGCTCGGGTTGCAGGTCTTCGTGGCGGCTTTGCTGATCCTGCTGCCTGCTCTGTTGATGGGGATGGTCATGCCGCTCGTGCTGGTGTGGGCCAGCGAGGCTGGCGGGAGCGCATCGGTTCGACTCGTGGGACGCAGCTACGCGCTCAACACTCTTGGCGCAATCGCCGGAGCCTTCTGCACAGGCTTTATCCTCATCCCGAAGGCGAGCACGCGATTCACCATCCTCTTCGCCGCCACGCTCTGCCTCATCGTCGCGGGCATCGCATACAGGCCAGCGCCTGACGTGGCGGATAAAGATTTGCGGCGCAGCCTTGCCACGGGCGTGACCATCACTCTCATCATCCTTCTGTTCGTCGCAGCCCCGAAGGTCAATCTTCCCGGCCTCTCTTTGGGCGCATACGACAGCCTCGTGCGTGTGCTGGCGCGGACGCGCGCGACTGGAAGCGAAGATCGATCTCAGACGAACGGGGAGGAGACCCACAGCCTGTTGATGTATGAGGAAGGGCCGACGGCTACCGTCTCCGTGCGTAAGGATTGGGACATCACCTCGATGGCTATCAACGGGCGCACGAACGCCTCCGATAAGGAGGATATGCCGACGCAGGTGATGCTGGGCCAACTGCCGCTCCTGCTCTCGCCGCGCATGGAGAATTCACTTGTCGTCGGCTTCGGCTCAGGCGTCACGGTCGGCGCGATGCTTCAATCGCCCATACAGTCGCTGGAATGCGTCGAGCTTGAGCCGTCCGTCATCACCGCCGGAGACTACTTCAACCACGTCAACAACGAGCCGCGCAAAGACCCGCGCCTGCGATTGATTATTGACGACGCGCGCGCCTACCTGCGCGTCAATCCGGTCAGGTACAACATCATCGTCAGCGAGCCGAGCCACCCGTGGGTTCCGGGCGTGGCGAATCTCTTTACCAGAGAGTTCTTCGAGCTTGGCCGCAGCCGCCTGACGGATGACGGCGTCTTTGTGCAATGGCTGCAAATCTACCAGCTCTCGAACGACGGCCTGCGCTCCGTGCTCGCTACCTACCGGAGCGTCTTCCCGTACATACACGTCTTTCGGGTCGGCGGC
Source organism: Pyrinomonadaceae bacterium (assembly GCA_036389675.1). Taxonomy (GTDB): domain Bacteria; phylum Acidobacteriota; class Blastocatellia; order Pyrinomonadales; family Pyrinomonadaceae; genus DASQYE01. The sequence goes on along the minus strand of DASVWI010000020.1, from coordinate 166,164 downwards.
GCAAGCCGCGGTAAGGATTTGTTGCTGGTCGGCAGCCGCGCGCCGCTCCCTCTCTCGCGCATCGGCGAGCGCATGGCGAACCCGCAGATCGCGGCAGAGCTTGCACGTATACAGATCAAAGAGCCAGCCGACATAGAATCATGGTACGTCTGCGATGAAACCCAGCTCAGCCCGGCCTTAGGCGGCGCGCTCATCAACACGGACGATAACATGAGCATCGAGAACCGCACCCCGCGCGAAGCCTTCCTCCCTTTGATGGAATCAAACGCGGACTGGATAGAAGCGCTCGCCGCACAGGCCCGCGCCGCCAGACCAGTCGCCAGGCTTTCGAGGCACTGAAAAAAGAGACGGAATCAAACAGGGATGGACGGAGATGGTCAGGATAAAGCGAAAGCTATAGAGCATTCATGCCTTCATGCTTTTTAGTTTTTAACCTGTCTTACCCCTGTAAATTCTTATCCGGCTAACAAGGTGAGCGTGGCTAGAATCTCATCGGCGGCATGTTCGCCGCTGCGTATACAGTCTGGAACGCCCGCGCCGTTGTAGGCGTTGCCCGCCAGTTTAAGTGTCGGCAACGTGTCGAGGTGTCGCCGGATTCTTCCGACTCTTTCTATATGACCGAGATGGTATTGAGCCATCGAGCGCGGCCACTTTTCCACAACAAAGAAGAGGGGCGGCTTTTCGATTCCGAGCAACGCGCGCAGGTCTTCACGCACAGCGCTTGCGATCTGTTCCTCGTCGAGCGCAAACATCTCTGGCTGCAAAGCTCCGCCGACGAAAGCGCGCAGCAGGCTGTAACCTTCGGGCGCTCGTCCCGGAAACTTGACGCTGCTGAACGTACAGGCCAGAGCGTTGTGCCCTTCGATGACAGGAGAGACGTAGCCGAAGCCGTCTAGAGGATGCGGGATGTCCGCGCGCTTATAGGCGAGGTTGACGGTCGCGGTGGAGGCGTAGGGAATCGCTTCCAGCTCGGCGGCGAGTTGAGCATCGGTCTCGCGCAGGAGAGCGCTGGCGGCGTAGGCGGGCAGCGCAAGGCAAACGGCATCGCATTCGAGCACCTCGCCGGACGCGAGGCGAAGCCTCCAGCGTTCAGTCGTGCGATCAAGTGAGAGCGAATCTACTCGCGCGTCGAGGCGTATGGAGTCCGGCGGCAAACGCGCGGCCAGCTTTTCGACAAGCACCTGCATCCCTTCATCGAAAGATAGGAAAAGGCTGTAGCGTGCGCCGCTCGTTCCGCTATTCTGTTGTGCCGACAGTTTTCGACGCGCGCGCCACATGCCCCGTATCAGGCTGCGGGAGTTGCGCTCCATCTCAAGAAAACGCGGCATCGTCGCGCGCAGGCTCAGGGCTTCCGGGTCTGCCGTGTAAATGCCTCCGACCATTGGCTGGGCCATGCGCTCAAGCGCCTCGTGCCCCAATCTGCGACGAACGAAATGCGCCAGGCTCTCGTCATCGTCCCCCTTATCGGCGGCAGCGCGCCTCGGCAGGACAATGTCCAGCGCCATGCGGGCTTTGCCTCGCCAGCTGAAGATTCCGCTCGTGACGAAAGGCCAGAAGCGCGTGGGCGCGAGCAGCTGGAATCCTTCGGGGACGGCGTGCAGACGCCCGCCGCGTACGATGAAGCTGCGGCGATGCTGTGCGTTGGTTTCGATTAAATGATCTGAGATGCCGAGACGCGCGGCCAACTCTACGGCCTCCGGCTTCTCTGAAATAAAGGAATCCGGGCCTGCTTCCATCAAAAAACGGTCGCGCCTGTGCGTGCGAATAGTGCCGCCCGTACGCCCGCTCGCTTCGAGCAGGCGAATCTCCACGGAGCGCCCCGTCTCAAGAGCGCGCTCCTGCAAACGATGAGCAGCGGCCAGCCCGCTGATGCCGCCGCCGATGACGGCGATACGCGGCGGGCGGCCTGCTCGCACATCTTCCCGCATTTCAGGGGACGACGATTTCATCTGCAATGTCCGCATCATCTTCCTGCGCTGCGTGCCAAGCTTTGAGGACATGCGCTTCGCGTTCCGTCTCCATCCCGGCTTTGGGGCGTGCCGGGCCGTAGCTGCTATCCGGCGCTGGCGTCTGCGAAAGAGTCTGAGCCCACCGCAGCGTGTCGCGAACAGTATCGGCCAGAGGGCGAAAGGTAAGGCCGTGAGCGATGGCCTTTGAGCAGTTGAAGGCCATAAAGCCGCGCGGTGCGTCCGGCGCAATTTCGGAGAGCCATAAGGGCAGCTCCATCCATTCACCGACACCGGCTTCGATCAGAAACTTATCATCCACCCACGTAAAGCGCGCCCCGCTCGCGCACACCGCCAGACATTCATCAAGCAGTTCTTTCATCGTCAGGCTGCGGTCAGGGCCTGTGGCATTGAAGATGCCCGTCTGACGCGCCTCCGCCATGCGTATAGTCCACTCGGCCAGATCGCGCGCGTCAATGAACTGTACGGGGCGCGACGCTCGACCGGGAGCGAGCACCTCTCCGCCGCGCTCCACGCGCACAGGCCAGTAGGTGAAACGCCCCGTCGGGTCATGTGGGCCAACGATCAGGCCGGGGCGTATGTTGAGCGCGCGCCCATTCATCGCGCTTTCAACCGCCTGCTCGCACAGCGCCTTCAGTGGGCCATAAGCCTCGCCCGTCGCATCTTCGACGGACGGGTCTGTGAGCGTTCCCACGGCTGCGCTTTCGTCCGCACCCGTCACGCTCATATCACCGATGGCGGAGAGGCTGGAAAAGAAGACGTAAAGCTCGACTCTATCGGCAAGCAATTCAGCCGAAGCGCGCACGATGCGCGGCACGAAACCGCAGGTGTCAATCACCACATCCCAGCGCCTGCCGCGTAAGACATCCAGCCCGCCGTCACGATCACCGCGCAGCTTCTCCACATCTGGAAAGAGATCCGGGCCGTGCAGTCCGCGATTAAAGAGCGTGAGTTCGTGCCCGCCTGCCAGCGCCGCCTCGACCACATGCCGCCCCAGAAAGACCGTCCCGCCAAGGATTAAAATTTTCATCTCGATTGGCCTCCGGTTTTGTTGCCTGCGACTTCACAGGCGCGACACACCCATTGCTCAGGCGCTGGTGTCCGAAGAAGCGCCGACCGCCTGCATCGGCCTTCCGGCTCCCATCAAACAGCAGTCCGCCGGGCATACGTCGTGGCCTGGCCCACGCGTCCCGAGGAAACGACGCACCGGCTCATCCGTCATCCGTTCCAGTATAAGCTCGCGAATCATCCTGATGAACGAAGGGTGCGCGCCGACCGTGTGGGCTCGTAACATGTTCAGGCCCAGCGTTTCGCTGAGCGCGCGCGCCTCGGTATCCAGATCATACAGGACTTCCATGTGATCGGAGATGAAACCGACGGGCACAACAATCACGTCGCTGGCCCCGCCGCTTTTCAACTCGCGCAGGTGGTCGCAGATGTCGGGCTCAAGCCACGGTTGAGTGGGCGGCCCGCTGCGACTCTGGAAGACCAGCCGCCAGCGCTCGTGGCCGAGTCCTTCGGCGATTAACCGGCAGGTCTCAAGAAGCTGTGACTGATAATCGCAGGTCGTCGCCATCGAGAGGGGAATACTGTGAGCCGTGAAGGCCAGATGCGTATCCTGCCTACGCTCTTCGGGAATCTGTTCCAGCGCGGCGCGCACGTTCTCTATATTGGGCTCGATAAACCCCGGATGGTTATAGAAGGCGCGCAGCTTCTCGACACGCGGGGCACGCGCGCCCAAGCGCGCCTGCGCTCTCTCTATGTCTTCGCGATACTGTCGGCAGCCGGAGTAAGAACTATAAGCCGAGGTGACGAAGGCGAGGGCGTGCGCTATGCCGTCATCGGCCATCCTGCCGAGAGTGTCCGCCAGCATCGGATGCCAGTTTCGATTGCCCCAGTACACTGGCAGGCGCGGGCCGTTTGCTTCCAACTCCTGTTCGAGCGCCGCAATCAGCTTTCGATTCTGCTCGTTGATAGGGCTCACACCACCAAACAACTCGTAATGATGGGCCACCTCCTGCAACCGCGCACGCGGAACGTTTCTACCGCGCAGCACGTTTTCCAGAAACGGCATCACTTCATCCATCCCCTCCGGCCCACCGAACGAGACGAGCAGAATAGCGTCATAGGTTTGCTTCATAATGATTAATTGAAACGGCAGAATCTAACAGGGATGGACACGATCGGAGAGGTCAGTAACGCCTGAGGTCGCGGGCTGGTTCTCAACGCTCGACACCCGCCCGAGACCTCAGGCGGCACTGACCTGTTCATGCATCAATGCTTTTTCTTTATCCTCACAATCTCTGTCCATCCCTGTTAATGCTTTTCTTCTCATCTACGGCTCATCTCATGAACGGCTTCAACGAGGGCGATGACATTCTCGACGGGGGTTTCGGGGAGAATGCCGTGGCCCAGATTGAAGATGTGGCCGGGGCGACCGGCGGCAAGCTCAAGTATGCGCCGGGCCTCTGCGCGTACGTGGTCGCGTCCGGCGAAGAGCGCGACCGGGTCAAGGTTGCCCATAACGCCGACCTCCGGGCCGAGACGCTGCCAGCCCTCCTCAAGGTTCACGCGCCAGTCCAGACCGATCACATTGCCTCCGGCTTCGCGCATCAGTTCAAGCAGCGTTGCCGTGCCCGTGCCGAAATGTATGACGGGCGTGCCGGGTGTAATGGCGCGAATGACGCTCTGCGTATGCGGCAGCACATAGCGACGGTAATCTTCCGGGCTCAGGCATCCGACCCATGAGTCGAAAAGCTGTACGGCCTGTGCGCCCGCTCGTATCTGCGCGTTGAGATACCTGGCGAGCGCGCGCGAGATGAGCGCCATCAAAGCGTGCCATGCGCCGCCGTCCGTGTACATCAGCGACTTTGCGTGAACGTAGTTTTTGGACGAGCCGCCCTCGATGATATAGGAGGCGAGCGTGAAGGGAGCGCCCGCAAAGCCTATCAAAGGGAGGTCGGGCTTTAAGGAGTGCCGTGTGAGACGAATCGCCTCGTAGACGTAATCTAGAGATTCGACCGTCTCCACTTCGCGCAGCCTTGAGACATCGCTCGCCGTCCTCACAGGATTGTGAATCAAAGGGCCTTCGCCTTTGGCGAATTCCAGCTCAAGCCCCATCGGCTCGATGATGAGCAGTATGTCGGCGAAGATAATCGCCGCATCAACGCCGAGCCTTTCGGCGGCTGTGACCGTCACTTCCGAAGCAAGCTCGGGCCGCTTGCACAGCTCAAGGAAAGAGGTGCGCGCGCGCACTTCTCTATACTCGCGCATGTACCTTCCGGCCTGTCGCATCAGCCAGACGGGCGTGTGCGGCACGGGCTCGCGGCGACACGCGCGCATAAAAGGGCTGTCATAGAGCGCGGCACTTATCACCTCGCCCGCTGGCTCGGATTCTCTACCGCTCGCTTCACCGATGGTCATTTCGCTATTCATCAACAGAGCGCCTGTCCCCGGAGTCTCAGGATTCGCACGGCATCGCCTGCCCGTCACCGTTCAGGAATATGTCTTCAGACTACAACAGGAAGCGTGCCGAACGGTAGCGGCCACGATTTTCCAGATGCAGCGGGCAGCGGCGAGAACTCTTTCGGCTGTGCGTGCCGGGCGGCGGAAAATGCCGGGAAATTTTTTGCCACAAAAGATGTGCGAGTGGTGTTTACAGTTTTGGGAGCAGCAAAAATTGTGGGCTTTCGCCGGACTCGGTCGTCCGCAGGCTTCTGATCGAAGCCTCATCAGGCGGCTTCGGATTCGGCCCGCTCCCGCATCATCAACTCTTTCCAGCTAAAGGTAATTATCATGATGAAAAGGATAGTCCTGCTGCTCGTCGCATTATTGTCCGTCGTGCTTTACGCCGCTGAAGGCAGGGACGCGCGCGGAGTCGAGGCCGACCGGAGCGCCGCGCAACAGAATGGCCCGGACGTGCCGGATGATGTTACGGCGAAGGTCAGGCTGTTGGAATCGGCAGACCCCGCGGAGCGCGCGAGCGCCGCCTGCATGCTCGGCGAAATGAAGGAGCGTGCCGCCGCGGCCATCCCCGCGCTTGTCAAAATATTGAGTGACGACACGCCCACGCAGAGAGTCTACTGCGGGGACGGGCATTCCTTTCGCGGCAACGCCAAGGAGTTGGAAAAAAGCTCACCCGGCGAGCAGGCGGCCTGGGCACTGGCCCACATCGGCGAGCAGGCGGTCGCGCCGCTCATCAATGCCGCCAAGTCAGGCGACTGGCGCGTCCGGCGCAACGCGACCGCAGCGCTCGGGATCATCAAGGACGAGCGCACGGTGGATGCCGTACTTAGCGCTGTGAGAGATCAGGACTGGCGCGTGCGTGAAAAGGGCGTATGGGCGCTCGGCATGAAGATAGACGCTCGTGTGCCCGAAATGCTCATCGGCGCTTTGAGCGATAGTGTCTGGCAGGTACGCAGGCAGGCCGCATGGGCGCTCGGCTTGCAGGGAGACGCGCGCTCGGTCGAGCCTCTGGTTGGCGCTTTGAAGGACGAGCAGGCGGACGTTAGACAACAGGCGGCGTGGGCGCTTGGTTTGAAAGGCGATGGTCGCGCCGTCGAGCCGCTTAATCACGCCCTGCGAGATCAGGACTGGCAGGTGCGTAGCCAGGCGGCGTGGGCGCTCGGGCTCAAAGGCGACCGCAGCTCGGTCGTGCCGCTGATCGCCGCCCTGAAGGACGAGGACGCGCGTGTCAGGCAGCAGGCGGCTTGGGCGCTGGGTCTGAAAGGCGACCGGCGCGCGCTTGAAGCCTTGAACGCAGCGCTTTCTGACAGCGCAGAGCGCGTACGCAAAAACGCCCGCTGGGCGCTGCGATTGATTCGTCTCAACGACGGGAGCTTGAGCGCCGACGAGATGAGCAGGATGAGAACTGAAACGGGAGACATTGTCGTGGATGTGAATGTGGACGTTGAGGTGAAAGTGCCCTGACGCCCGTGAGGGCGAAAACCACCGGAACACAAGCGACGCACAGGATGCTTCAGGCCCGGCCAGAGGTCTTAAGCTCAGACATAAGGAGATTCGTAAAGTGAAAAGAGTTATAGCTATATCGACGCTCGCGCTGCTGTTCGGCATCGGCCTTCTGAGCGCTCCGGTCTCAAATCGGATGAGCGCGGCGCGGGCCGCCTCGGCGGACGACCCTCAACGCATCAACAGGGAATTCAGGGCCGCCATGGGGCAGAAGCTTGAGTTCGATCTGGATACGGGCGGGGGCATCGAGGTCATCGGCTGGGACAGAGAGCTTGTTTCCGTTGAGGTTTACAAGGGCGGAAGGGACGGGGACGATTGCCGTATAGATTTTAACGAGAACAGCTCGGGTATCAGAATCACTTCCGAGTACGTCGGACAGGGACGCAACTACTCGACCAACATCTCTTTTATAGTCAGAGTGCCGAAAAGGTTCGATCTGGAATTCGATTCGATGGGCGGCAGCATTCGTATCTGCGGCGTAGAGGGACGGTTCAGCGGCAGGACGATGGGCGGCGGCTTGACTCTCAATAATCTCAAAGGCGACGTGCGGCTGTCGACGATGGGCGGCGCTATCACCCTGACCAACTCGGAGGTCGAAGGCAGGGTCGAAACGATGGGCGGCAGAGTTTTGATCGAGAATGTTGTCGGGGATGTTCGCGGCTCGACCATGGGCGGCGACGTGGTTCGACGCAACAACGGCAATCGCGCCGGTCGAACCTCCGAGACTGAGTGCGCGCCCGCCCGCAGTCGGGGCGTCTAATTAGACGCGCGGGTCGCAGGCTCGCCGTGAAAAACGGTTGCTGACAGGCGAGGACGCTCCGAGGGCGGGCACAAGCTCGTCTGCCCGTTCCGCACTATTGCCATCACGGGCAGACGGGTTTCTGCCCGCCCTGACCTGCATTTCCTCATCCTCACGGCCTTTAATGGCGCTCTCGGGCGACTGTTGAAGGCCGAAAGCTTACAGCCCTTTCGGAAACTCCCCTCCCGTATAGCCCCGGCACTCGAAGACCTGCGAACGATCTTCGTACAGTCCGATAATGAAAAAGAGCTTGCCTGCGCCGTCGCGGCCAACTTCCCAAATCTTCTGTAGGCCTCTAAAATGAACAATTTCCGGGCTTGGCGGCGTATAATAGAGGGTTGTAAATAACTGCCACAAAATGTGTGCCTGCGGTGTTTACGCTATTGAGAGCAGCGATAATGAGCGAACGAGCAAGAGCTTTGGCTGATTCAGTCCCGAATACAATTGAGAGAGTGGCGACGGCGCCACTCAGCTTTGACGAGGCTTTTACGCTGCATCATCGCGCCGTCTTCCGCACGGCCCGCTCCATGGTACGCGACAACGGGCTGGCCGAAGACGTGACGCAGGAGGTCTTTCTCAGGCTTTATCGCAACCTTGATCAGACGCCCGGCGAAGACTTGCTGCGCGCCTGGCTGCTGAGGGTGACGATGAACGTCGCGCGCAACACACTGCGCGGGCAGGGGCGCGCCACCGCACGCGAAGACGAGTATGCCAAAAAGGCCGAGCGCGACGGGTGGTTTACGGCGGCCCCCGAGGAAGACTACGAGCGGCGCACGGAGATAGAGGAAGCGCGCCGCGCCCTTGATAAGATTAAAGAGCCCATGCGCAGTTGCCTTCTTTTGAAGCAGCAGGGGCTCACGTACCGCGAGATCGCCGAGACCTTATCCATTAACGAAGCGAACGTCGGGAGCCTCGTCGCGCGCGGAAGGAAAGAGTTTATGAGAGTGTACGGCAAGATCGGAGGGAACAGATGAGAGAGTGCCTTGAAGAAGATGTTTTGCAAGCCTATTTTGACGGTGAGCTCTCCTCTGAACTGATGGAGCGGACGGCGACGCACATCGCCGCCTGCGCGCAGTGCGCCGAAGCGGCGCGCCTGATCGAGAACGAGTCCATGCTTTTGGCGGAGGCGTTCGCGCCCGAAATGGCGCTCAGCGTGCCGACCGGGCGCTTGCGCCTGCGGCTGGACGCAGCCATAGCCGAGCTGGAATCCGAGCAAAGGGCGACGGCCCTTGAGCCTCGCGGCTCACGTCTGCGCTCTTGGCTGAGCGCCGCCTTCGTCGTGCCCTTTCAGTCGTTTACGCCGCAGCATGCGGTCGGATTCGCGAGTCTCGTCGCCGTCGCGGCCCTCGGCCTGATCATGGCTTTTGTCGTCCTGCGGCCCAGGCCCGTTGCGCTGAGCGTCGCGCAGGATGTGAAAACGCCCGATCTGAAATCATTCGAGATAAAGACGGGCCGCGATAACAACGCGGGCAACCAGACAAGTGCGCCCGCGAAAGTAAACAATAATATTGCGTCCGGTGTTTCGGGCACAGGCCGTCAGAACTCCGTCAATGCCGGGTTGAGGCGGCCCAATGAAATGGCTCAGCCCCAGCCGCATGCTGGCCCGGTTGACCCGACAGCATCCGAGGCCATGGCCTCCGTCAAGCTCTTGCCCGGCGAAAGAAACTATCTGAAGGTCATCGCGTCGCTTGAGACGGCGATCAAGGCAGGCGGCGATAACGCCTTGAGGCCGACGCTTCGCGCCGAGTACGAGCGCAACCTGCAAGTCGTGGATGAAGCCATCGCGCAAACGCGCGTCGTCGCCCAGAATAATCCGAACGACAAGGATGCGGCGGACTTCTTGCTCTCCGCTTATCAGAGCAAGGTCGATTTGATGAACACCATGGCCGAACAGGCCCAGCTCTCGTCTATGTATCGGTAGGACTGGAAGTATCAGGGATGAAAGTAAAGCATCTATTAATCGCGGTCGCGCTCGTCTCGTCGCTGCACACCGGCGCGGCTATGACGAGCGCCGCCGGGAGAGTTACCAAGCCCGCGCCGCCGTCAGAGATTCAGCAGACGGTTCCGGTCGAGCCGAACGTGATCGTTTCGCTCTGCATCGCGTCGGGCAGCATCAACGTACGCGGCTGGGATCGCAACGAAGTACAGGCGCGCTCCGCTGATGCCGAGACGATTGAGCTGCGGCGGGCGAGCGCCAACGCGGCAGGCCCCGCGTCGCGTATAGAAGTCCTGATCGCCGATCCGGCGGAAGGCCCGCGTGCGCGCGCCGGAAGCTGCACGGCCTTCTCCGATGTCGAATTGAGTGTCCCGCGCGGCGCTATCGTACAGCTTCAGACGCGCGACGGAGACATCACGGTCGCGGACGTGGCCGAAGCGCGCGTCGAGGCCCAAAGCGGTGATATAAATTTGGAACACGTCTCAAGGCTTGCCGAAGCGCGTGCCCTGAGCGGTGATATCACGTTGAAGGATTCCAGCGGGCGCGTCCAGTTGGGCTCCGTGAGCGGCTCTGTCGAGGCGACGAACGTGCGCTCGATCACGGCGGGCGATGATTTTGAGGCAGGGACTGTGAGCGGCGATGTGATTCTCAAAGAGGTCAATCACGCGCAGGTTCACGCGAAGTCCGTCAGCGGAAGTCTGAACCTGACCGGGGCGCTCGTGCGCGGCGGGCGCTACGATTTCAAAACGATGTCGGGCGACGTGCTGTTCAATATGCCCGCGGACTCTTCCTTCAAAGTCAACGCGAAGGTCTCGCACGGCGGAGAGATCGTTTCGGATTTCAACATTACTCCGACCGAAGAGACGCCGCAAACGGGAACTGTCAACGCGCCCAGGCCGCCGACGCCGCCTGCTCCGAGGCCCGCGCCGTCTCCCAGACCTGCGCCTTCGGCGAGCGCTTCGGCCTCAGCCGACGGCGATTGGACATCGTCTTCTTCAAGCTCGCGCGGGCTCGAACGCCTCAACGGCATCTACGGCACAGGCGATGCCACGCTCAACCTTGCCTCCTTCAGCGGCACGGTCTACCTGCGCCGCCGCCGCTAAGTCTCACCGAACAGCAGTAATTCTTGCACCGCGACGAAATTTCTTGCCACAAAATATTTCCTCGCGGTGTTTTCATATCAGAGCGACGGGAAAAGATCGATGAGGGGTCTTGAGACGCTCCATCAGGAGCGAAACGGTTCTGCATCAGCTTTAGATAAAAGATTAGAAAAAGGCAGCGGCGCGGGGCGCGCGCGTGAAGCATTCGGGAGGCGGGGAAGATGAGACACAGATGGATGGTGATGCTGGTGGTGATGGTCACGACCCTGACGACCGCACAGGAGGCTTTGAAGCAGTACGACGGTCTCAAAGCGCAGGCGCGGGAATGGGCGACCTTAAGATTATTGACCGGCTTCATCAACGCTTACACGCCGCCGGACGACTCGCTCGAAGCGAAGGCGGCGACCTGCTCCGCCAGTCAGATGACTTCCGAGCCTACTCTTCCGCAGGATGCTCCGGCGCAGGCGGCACGCTCCATAGAAGCCCGGATCAACTTGAAGCGCGACGCCGCAGCTCACGTCGCCGGCATCGAATTCCCGACTCCTGAAGCGGAACATCACAACGACTCGCGTGTAGTCACTGAAGAGATCGCTGAAACCGGGTTCGAGCATATAGGGGAAGTCGCGATGCTGGCCGAGACCGTTGACGCGTCGCCGGAAGAAACAATCGACGACGCAGAGGAAACTGCGGAGCCGCTAAACTCTTCCGACGATGACTCCGATGAGGTCGCAACCGTCCACACGCTGCGCGAAGCCCGTCGCACAGATCGCGCTCTGAATCGTGACCTGACTGTGATCGCTCCTTCAGCCAGCGACGCGGCGAAGCTGGATGCGGCTCTTCACAAAACGCGCGTCGCCTCTCGCGCGGACGCACAGACGAAAGTGAAGGTGTTGAAACGGGCTTTGAAGGTTATACAAATCCAGATTGAGAAGGCCGCGAAGGCGGAGTTGAGAACGAGCAGGGGAGTTTCAAATGTTGAGCTGCCGGGCGAAATTGGCGCGACGCCGCTCACACCGGAAAGCAGCGGCGGCATGACGGCGCGTTATCCGCCTGCGCCGCATGAGCAGCTCACGGGCAGGGCACAGGCCAGCCTGAGCACGGGCGAATGCGCCGCCGAGTAGAGCGTACCCCGAACCTGATAACTGAAAAACTCTTAACCGAAAATGAGGATGAAGATGAGAAACAGATTGATGATTTTATTCCACAGCGTAGTGATCGCAACACTGCTCGTCGGAGCGTCAGCCGCCAGCGTGAGAGCGCAGGACATGCCCGCGAGCGAAGAGATTCGGCGCAGCTTTCAGCTTGCTCCCGGCGCTCTGGTCTCGATTGAATCCATCAGCGGCCCGGTGGATATTGAGAAGTCCAATAGCAACACCGCGGAGGTCTACATCGTCCGCTCCGCACAGACGCAACGCGAGCTTGACTGCTACAGAACCATCGTCGAACAGACGAGCGGCGGCCTCTCCATACGCAACGATCAGGATTGCCGCAACGTTCGCGCACACCAGCGCGTCAAGGTCAGCCTGCCGACGAACGTGAACCTGCGTATCGAATCCGTCAGCGGCAACGTGCACATCGCCGCTATTGACGGCAGCGCGCGTCTGAACAGCATCAGCGGCGGCGTCTGGATGGAGCAGGCGGGCGGCGATATCAATATCAACAGCATCAGTGGCTCCGTCAATCTCAACGTCGTCAGGCTCAACACGCGCGGACTGCGCCTGAACAGTATCAGCGGGAAGATTTCGCTCCGCCTCGCCGACTCCATCAACGCCGATGTCAGGGTCGAGAGCATCTCCGGCAACTTCTCAAGCGAGATTCCCGGCGTCTCTATAGACAGGGTCGGCGATTCGGATTACCGCGCGCGGGTCGGAAGCGGCGGAACGCCGATCAACATCTCCAGCGTCAGCGGCAGCGTGACGCTGCGGCGCGTATAGAGACAGACACAAATGGTATGCGCGGCGCTCTAACGCCGTCGCTATTCGCCCGAGCCTATTTTAGAAAAGAGCGCTTCAGTTATGTTAATCAGAGAGATCAAAAAGAGCAGAATCAGAAGAGCCATGCTGGGCCTTGTCGTGGGCATCAGCCTCCTGGGGATGGCGGCGAGCGGCGCACGCACGCAGACCAACGAACAGGTGACCGAAGAGTTTCACCAGAGCTACCCGCTCTCAGCCGACGGTCGCATCAGCCTTGAGAACATCAACGGCTCTGTGCGCGTCATCTCCTGGGATCGCAACGAGGTCAAGGTGGACGCCGTCAAGCGCGCTTACACGCGCGAGCGCCTCGCGGAAGCCAAGATCGAAGTGTCCGCCAACACCAACAGCATCTATATCAAGACCGATTACCCGGACAGCAACCTGACGTTCACCGACGACACGGATCGACGCCGCAACAACCCCGCGACGGTCGAATATACTCTGACCGTGCCGAGGAGCGCGCGCCTCGATGCGATTGAGCTGATTAACGGCGGGCTGGATATCAGCGGCGTGGCGGGCGATGTCCGCGCCTCGTCCATCAACGGGCGCGTCGTGGCGCGCGGGCTCATGGGCGAAGCCAAGCTCTCGACCATCAACGGTCGCCTCGAAGCGATCTTCGACCGCCTCGACGCCACGAAGCCCATCACGCTCACTTCCGTTAACGGCAGCGTCACCCTGACCATTCCTTCGGACGCCAATGCCGAGCTAAAGGCGACGACCGTTCACGGCGGGATCAGCAATGATTTCGGACTACCAGTCAGGCGCGGCAAATACGTTGGCCGTGACCTCGCCGGAAGGCTCGGCCAGGGAGGCCCGCGCATCAAGCTCGACAACGTCAACGGCTCGATCAACATCAACCATGGCGCGGACAATCGTCCTGTGAGCCCTGCCACCAACCTGCTGCCCGAGAAGAGCGATGAAGATGAAGCTGACGATGCGGACATAGAGCGGGACAGGGAAGAGGCGCGGCGCGCGGTGCGCGAGGCGCAGCGTGAGGTGCGGCAGGCGCAGATAGAGATTCAGCGCGAAGCACAACGGGCGGCGCGCGAAGCCTTAAGGGAACACGACAACACCAACAGGGAAATGGAGCGCGAAAGGGCACGAGCGGCGCGCGAGATCGAGCGCGAAGCCCGGCGCATACAGATAGAGACCCAGCGCGCGGCTCGCGAAAACACCAGAGCACAATCGACCGTTATCGTTAACAACGGCAACTACGGAATGCCCATCGTCAATCGCGAGACGAAGACTTTCATCGTGAGCGGCGCGCCGCGCGTGACCGTGCAGACCTTCGACGGGCCTGTGGTCGTTCACGCATGGGACAAGCAGGAGGTCACCGTCAACGCCGTCGAGCGCGCGGGCAGCGATCAGCAGAAGCAGGGCATACGCGTTAATATGAACCAGCGCGGCCCGGAAGTCTCCGTCGTCGCCGAGTTCGACAAAGCCCACGCGCAGCGCATCACTCCCACCGTCACGAACATCAACGCGAGCGTCAGCCTTGAAGTCTACGTCCCGCGCAACGCCACGCTGCACGCCGTCTCGGGCGACGGGCGAATTATCATCGAAGGCGTGCAGGGCGATATGGTCTTACGCACGGGCGACGGGTCAATCGACGTGCAGAACGGTCGCGGACACCTGAGCGCCACGACCGGCGATGGCCGCATACGCATCATGGACTTTGACGGACAGGTCGAGACGCGCACGGGCGATGGCAGCATCAGCCTCGCCGGACGCTTCGATCAGCTTTCGGCGCGCACGGGCGACGGCTCTATCTCGCTCGCGCTCCCGTCGGGAATCAACGCCGTCATCGAGACCGACGCGGAATCCGTCATCAATGATGTCGGGGCGGTGGAAGAACAGCCTTCTTCTTCGCGGCGCATGCGGCGATGGAGACTGGGCGGCGGCGGCCCGCTCTTTCGTCTATACACGGGCGACGGGCGAGTCGTTTTGCGAAGCTCCGCCAATCTGCCTTAGAGCCCTCCCGTAAGCATCGCTTGATAACAGAGGACGCAAGAGCCGCGTCCTTAGTAATTGTCGGGGCATAGTTCTGCTTATCAAATACGGTTTTCTGAATCTTTTTACGATTTTACTGAAACAGACGGGCGGGCGAGGACGTTTAAGCTAGCATTCAGGCGTCCTCCGTACGTCGAGCTTTATCACAAGGCAACGCACAGTCATTACAGAAAATTTTTTCAGCAGGGGAGCAATCCGGTTATGAGACGAGGGTTTACACTTGACGCCTACGCTGTCAGCAGGCCAGCCGAGGCGTATGGCCGTTGCCCCTTGCCTTCATCGCATGAATCAGCAAGCCCCGGCTCTGCCGGAACGATTCTGCCCTCGCTTAGAGTCTTACTGCTACTCGTCGCTTTAACCTTGACGGCGAGCGCAAACCTCTACGCGCAGGGCGAGCAGTTGAGTCGCACGGGCCAGCCGCGTCAGAATTTCGCCGCGCGCAAAGGAAGCCCACAGCTCAAACGCCTCATGCTCCTGAGCAGCAGTCTGGTCGCCGAGGGCTCGCGCGTCCGCATTGCTTCCGATCAGGCGCTCAACGACTATTCAGCGTATCGTAACGGGGAACGTTTCTACCTCGTCATCCCGAACGCGAGCGCAGAGCCTCCGCAAAGCAAGCTGAGCGGGCCGGGTTTTACAGACGCACAGATTGAGCAGCGCGGCGCGGATTGCGTCATCTCATTCGGATTACAGCCGGGCGCGAGCGCCAGCGTCGATCAGAAGTTCAACCGCCTTGAGGTAAACTTCGTTGCGCCGGGCGAAGCGCACATCAGCGTGGCGAGCCCCGAGCCCGGCCCAGCGCCGACGCCCACACCAACACCCGCGCCGACCCCTGCGACAGCATCGTCAACGCCCGCTCCGTCGAGCGGGGGGGCGGACGAGACCGGCACGGCGGGCAGCAACATCCCCGCCGCGACCGTTGAATCCACCGCTCCCCCTGTCGTGACGAGCACCGTCCCGGCCACCACGGGTGATTCCTCCATCACGGAGGTGACGAATCTACGGCTCGGCAAAGACGCGCTGGCCTTGCCGCCGGAGAAGGCCAATCCCGTGCGCGTCCCGCTCTTCAGTAAGCCTCCGACCATCGACGGTCGGCTCGATGATGAGGTGTGGAAGGGCGCAGCCGTCCTTAAAGATTTCTATCAAGTCCAGCCCGGCTATAATCTCGCGCCCTCCAAGCCGACCAAAGTTCTGCTCGGCTACGACTCGAAGTTCCTCTACGTCGCCTATTACGCATACGACGAGAGGGACAAGGTGCGCGCCACCATAGCCAAGCGCGATGCTATCTTCGACGACGATTACGTCGGCCTCTTCTTCGACACTTTCAACGACAAGCGCAAAGCCTACGAGATGAACTTCAACCCGCTCGGCGTGCAGGCCGACGGCATCACGACCTCCGACGGCAACGAGGATTTCAGCGTCGACATGGTGGTCGAATCGAAGGGCACGGTGGTGGACGACGGCTACGTCGTGGAGGTCGCCATCCCCTTCAAGTCGCTGCGCTATGAGGCGGGCAAAGATAAGCTCTGGGGCGTGCACTTCTACCGCCGCATCAAGCGTTTCAATAACGAGCTTGACATGTGGATACCGCTCTCGCGCGACATCTCAAGCTGGTTGTCCCAGACGGGGCACATCACCGGGCTCGAAGGGCTCTCGACGGAGCGCACGCTTGAGGTTATCCCATCGCTGACGCTCTCGGAGACGGGCAGGACGACGCGCTCCATTCCGCGGGATGTGCGCCTCGCCAACAAGTCTTTGGTCGATCCCGGTCGCTTCGTCAACGAGCCGATCAAGTTCGACCCCGGCGTGACCGTGAAATACGGCATCACTCCGACCGTGACGCTCGATTTCGCGCTCAACCCGGACTTCGCGCAGGTCGAAGCAGATCAAACCGTCGTCACGGCGAACCAGCGGTTTCCCATTTTCTTTGAAGAGAAGCGCCCCTTCTTTCTGGAAGGCATAGACATTTTCCGCACGCAAATTCTGGCCGTCCACACGCGCACCATCGTCGACCCGGATGTCGCCGCCAAACTGACAGGGAAGCTCGGACGCAACAGCTTCGGGCTGCTGCTGGCGTCGGACAATGCGCCCGGCAACTTTTCAGAAGAAGAGATTCAAGACCCTGAGTTCACGAGCGATAATCTGATCGGCAAGAACGCCTACGTCGGCGTGCTCCGTCTAAAACGCGACGTGGGCAAAGAGAACAGCCTGGGCTTTCTCGCCACGACCTATAACTTTATACACAAGCACAATCAGCTGGGCGGCTTCGACGGGCGTTTCAAGCTCAACAAGACCACGACCTTCGATTTTCAGGTGCTCGGCTCTACTTCGCGTTTCCCCTTCTATGACCCGGACAAGAATGAAAGCGTGTATCGCACGGGGAATGGTTTTATCTACGCCTACGCGCTGAATGACGACGGCAGGAATTTCGGCTACAACTATTCCGGGGTGGGCCGCACGCAGGACTATCGCTCGGACGTGGGCTTTAATCGCCGCGTCAATACCAATGTCCATGAGCTGTTCGTGCGCTACAACTCCGAGCCTAACCCGAAAGCGCGGCTCGTCTCGTGGCGCGTCTACAACGACATCAATACGAACTTCGATTTTCAGGGACGCATGCAGCGTTGGAACAACGAAGCGCAGATCAGATTCAATTTTCCGCTTCAGAGTTTCTTCGCCGTCGGCGGGCAGGGCGGCTACGAGCGCCTCTTTGAAGAGGAATTCGGCCCGCGGCGCATCTTGAACAGGCCGGGGCAGTTTGCCGGTGAGGATTCCGAGCGCTCAGCCTACAAGAAGAACATCTACTTCTATGGCGGGACGACGCCGAGCAAAAAGTACTCCATCTTCGTCTTTGTCGGGCGCGACTGGGACATCTTTGATTTCGACTTCGGCGGAGGCTCTCGTTATCCGCGCGTCAGCCCCGGCGCACTTCTCAACCCGGATGCGGCGCAAGACCCCGGCGCTGGCGACGGCTGGCACATCGAAACGAATCTGGTCTATCAACCCACAGACACGCTGCGCCTCTCGCTCGATTACACCAAGGATTCCTTGCGCCGCAACGATACCCGTCGTGTCGCGTTTGACGAGAACATCTTCGTCCTGCGAGGCACATACCAGTTCTCACGCTTCACTTTCGCGCGCGCGCGCATTGACTATGAGACCCTTGGCTCGGACGTGCGCGGCCAGTTCCTTCTGGGCTGGACGCCCAATCCCGGCACGGCCTTCTACATCGGCTACAACGACGATCTCAATCTGAACGGCTTCAACCGTTTCTCAGGAGATTTGGAACCCGGCTTTCGCCGCAACGGGCGCACCTTCTTCATCAAGATGTCGTACCTGTTCCGCCGCAGTTTTTAACTAAAGAGGCGTCAGACAAAAAAAGAAGCGGGAGTCAGAGTTAACTCTGACTCCCGCTTCTCTTTGCCTTTCGTCTGGCTTTACTCGAAGACCTTTTCTATGGGAACGATCAGGACGTTATCAGGCTTGACGTTGATCTTATAGGCTTCGATGAGCTTGTCTTCGTCCGTAATCTCCTTGGGCTTTTCGGAGACGTAGGTGATGGGCGTCGGCTTGCCGCTCAGGATAGCATCGCGTAATCCTTCGGCGTCCTTGGTCACCATGACGATCTGCATGCGGTCTGACTTGAGATACTTCCTGATGGCATTGTTGACATCTTCGAGCGTCAGCCGTGACAGTTGATCGCGCATGTAGCTGTTGAAATCCGCTGTGCCGTAATAACGGCTGTCCAGCGCATAGCCCAGTTGCGCGTCCTGCGTCTGCGTCAGGATATTGGCATACTTGGTCAGGAACTCGCGCGTCGTCTCGAAGGTTTGACGCGTCATCCCGTCCCGCACCAGCTTGTCGTACTCGAAGAGCGTGGCCCGCAGCGCGAACATGCTGTTCATGGGCTCGACGGGACGAATCCAGATTTGGAAAATCTGCTGCTGGCGTCCGAGATTCGGGTCGGGCGTGAACTGGTACATGCCGCGCGGGAAATATTCGATGTAGGCGTAATCGCCGTAGTTGAGCCCGCGCGCTTCGCGCAGCCGCCCGTAGAGGTAGCTGTTTGACGAGCGGTGCTGCCCGAAATAAGAGGCGACGACGGCGAGCGCGGCCCAGTCCTTATCCCCGCGCTTCAAATTTATCGGAAACCCCAGAGAGATGGCCGTCGAGCGCGTATCGCGCTTGATGAGCTGAATACGCATCCCTTCCGGGAGGGTCGGCGCGTTGAACTTCATGCTTGAGGGCTGGCCCGCCGGTAGCTTGGCGAAATCCGTCTCCACCTTCTTCGGGAAGGTTGTCGGATAACCGCCAGCGAGTCCGAGCACCATGTTGGCCTGCGTGTAGTTCGCCTTGTAGAAGTTGCGTACGTCGTCGAGCGTCAGGCTTTCGAGCGCCCCGAGGCTACCCATGTTGTGATGGCCGTAAGGATGACCGGCGTAGATGATGTTGTAGAGAAACTCTTTGCCGAGTTCCTCGTCGTTGCCTTCGCGCAGCGAGACTTTCAGAAAGTTGATCGCGTCCGTCTTCAGGCGCGTGAAGTCATCCTGACGAAAGCCCGGGTCGAGCAGCATCTGGCTGATAATCCCGTAGTAGCGATCGAGGTTGTCCACGTGCGTCGTTCCGGTAAAGACGGTCATCTCTTTGTCTATCTGCCAGTCGAACGAAGTCGCCATCGGATAGAACGCCTCCGTGATCTGGTCATAAGACATCGTGCGCGTGCCGCCCTTGGCGAGCAGGGCCGCCGTCAGGGCCGCGACGCCCTCTTTGCCTTTCGGGTCGGAGGCCGAGCCCGTCATAAAGAGTATGCGGAAGGTGACGAGCGGCGAGCGGTTGGGTTGAAGCACCGAGGCCATTTTGGCGGGCGCGGAAGACCCGCCCCTTTCGTTGAGCGCCAGCGCCGAGAGCGAGACGCCCAGGATCAGCAGTGAAATTGTCAGTGTGCGTAGCATTATTTTTCGCCCCCTTTGCTGATGGTAACGTTCGCCTTCGTCGAGAGCGTGACGATGGTGCGGCGGTTTTCCACGAAATACTTTTGCGCGGCTGCGCGTATGTCTTCCGGCGTGATCGTGTCGTAGAGCGCGAAGAGCGTATTGACCGTCTCGGGCGTGCGCCTGAGCGCGATGTAGGGCGCAAGGTTGTTGGCTATCGCCTCGGAGCTATTGAAGGAGAGCGCAAATGCGTAGCGCAGGCGCGAGCGCGTCGCGTCCAGCTTCGCCTGTGGAATAGCATCCTTCTTATACTGCTCGAAGGTCGCCAGAATCTGATCGCGCACGTAGTTAACGTCCTTCTGATCTTTGACGCGCGAGAAGATGGTGAACAGCTCCGGGTCTATCTGGTCGTCGAAGCTCGGGCCGACGAAATCGACCTTCTGCTCCTTGAGCACGAGCCTCTGGTAGAGGTCGGAGTTTTCGCCGAAGGCTATCTGCGCCAGCAAATCGAGCGCCGCCTTGTCCTTCTGCGTGTCGGAGAAAGCCGGCCCGCGAAAGCCTATGGCGAGATAGGGAAGCGTCGGCGTGGCCCAATCCACGTGCGCCGTGCGGGGCGCGGTCTGGTCAGGCTCTTTAGGAATCTGCGGGACATAATCGCCGCGCTGCCAGTTGCCGAAATATTTTTTGGTCAGATCGAGCGCCTGCGCGTGCGTCACGTCGCCGACGATCACGATGGTCGTGTATTCGGGGCGATAGTATCGCTTGTAGAATTCGAGGCTGTAGTTGTACTGATTGGGCATGTCCTCGATGTCTTTGATGAAGCCCATCGTGGTGTGCGAGTAGGTGTGCGTGCCGAAGGCCGTCTCGCGCAGCTTCTCGTAGAGCTTCGAGCCGGGGTTGGCGCTGTTCTTGTTGTACTCGCCAAGCACGGCGCGCGTCTCGGTCTTGTAGGCCGCCTCCTCATACTTGAGATTCTGAAAGCGGTCGCCCTCAAGCTTCATCACCTGATCGAGGTCTTCCTTGGAGAAGACTTCGTGATAGACGGTGCGGTCGTCGGTCGTATAGGCGTTCGAGGAAGCGCCCGCACGCTTTAGAATCTCGTCGCGCTGCTCCGGCGAGTAGTTCTGGCTGCCGCGAAACATGAGGTGCTCGAAGAGGTGCGCGTAACCGCTCTTGCCCGACTCGACCTCGTTGCGCGAGCCCGTCGAGACGACGATGTAGAGGGCGACGAGATTCGGATAATCCGTCGGGATCGTGACGAGCCGCAGCCCGTTGGGCAGATCGTCAATCTTGTAGTCGTACGGTAACAGCTTGCGCTGCTCGGGTTTGTTTGGTTGCGACGCCCTGGTCTGCTGGCCTGCCGTCGAGCGCGCGCCGCGAGCACTGCGCTGCGCCGCCACCGCGACCGGCAAACACAACAGGAGCGTACCGAGAATCCATAGTTTCATTTCCTATATTCTCCTGAGAATGTTTTAAGCTAGAGTTGGGGACAGCCAAAATTATACACGATCAGCAGCCGTAGGGCGATGCGAAGGAGCAAAATGAAGGTCAGTACCGCCTGCGGTAGCGGGCGGGTTCTTTCATCGCCCACACCCGCCCGCTACCGCAGGCGGTACTGACTCATCTCTGCGGAGAGTTCGGAGGGAAGCTTCAGCACACTTTGCCAGTCGGAGCGGTCTTCGCGCATCTCTGCGGTCAATTCCTCGCGCAGGGTGCGTAAGCGGTCGGTCAGCGTGCAGGCGTAGTTGTTGATGTCTCGGAAGCGGGCGCGCCCGTCTTCGACGAAACTCTTTTGACGGGTAATGGAGGGGATGACTTCATGGTAGCCGTTTTCCCAGAAGGGAACGAGCAGGCGCTCGACCGTGGTCGCACCGGGTATCTCGATCTCTTCATCGTCCAGACCGATGCGGTCTGCGACGTAGTTGCCCGCGGCATCTATCCCGCGAAACACCTGTAGGCGACCGGGCAGCGTCGATTTCTCAGGCGTGTTTGAAGCCTTCAGCGTCGGTCGCCCTTCGATCAAACACTGCTTGAAGATCACACCGGCGATTGATTTGACCTCGCTTGAGAGCTTCGTGCCGATGCCGAACCCCGCGGCCTCGGGGAATTCCGCGACGATGCGTTGCACCTTCTCGACATCCAGATCGCCGGTCAGTATGGGCATCAAGCCGTGCAGCCCGTTGGCTTCAAAGAAACGCAGACACCATGAGCCCAGCTTCGCCAGATCGCCTGAATCGACACGGAATCCCTTAAAGGCTTTGCGGCGGCTCTCGGTCGAGGTGGCAGCCATCGCGGCGTGCGCCGCGCCCGTAAAGACATCCACGGTATCGAGCAGCAAGGTCGTGCCGTTCGGGTTGGCGTCCAGCCAGCGCTCGAAGGCCACCTGTTCGAAATGCTTCGGCTGGCCCGTGCGCGGCTCTATCTCCGGCTCGTACATGTACGCGAGATAGGATTGCTGCCAGTAGTGCGCCTCCGTGCCCACAGCCGGAATATCCAGCCGGTGCGCCGCCTCCATGTTCGACGTGTCGTTAAAGCCGCCGATGAAAGCATAGGTGGCGACTTCGACGCCGCGCTCAACGTCGCCGTCGCGGCGCAGAGAGAAGTCGGAGAGCCAGCGCTCTCCCGCCGCCATGCGAAACTGCATCGCAAGGCTCGCCGTCGTCATCGGCAGATCAAAGGCATGCTCAAACTTTATCTCCTGCGCCTGTGTGAGCGCGAACCGCCCTGTGATGTCCGCGAAGGGCTCTCCCGCGAAGACGATAGTGCCGGGACGCACGGCGCGCACCGTTGCGGCGAAATGCACGTCCTCGATAGCCCTTGCGAAAAGTTGAAGGCCGCCGCGATCCTGTTCCAGAAAGCGCAGGCGCGGGCGATCCACACGGCTGTCCATGAGCAGGCGCACGAGCCGCTCGTGGCCGAGACACGGCGCGAACCGGAGCTTGCGCTGCGTCACATAAAAGGTCGCCATCGCCTCGCTCAAAGGCTTGTCATGAAGACGCGTCGCATCCTTGTACGACGCATCCCCCATCGCCGCGTGATAACGATCAATATTCAGCGTTCCCATAATAAATACAGTGACGAGTTAAAGAGAGCCTTACTCTCATGACCTGTCGTTCGTGACCTGCCGCGCGTCACTTATCAGGACTTTCGGCTTTGCTCATCACTCGTCACTATTTCGATTCCCGCCTGTCGCATCTCTGCGATGGCACGGTCGCCGTCGCCGGGTTGGAGTTCGACGGGACGCATAGCATCGGCGACGGCCCTGACTTTGAAGCCTTCGCGCGCGGCATCGAGCGCCGTCTGTTTGACGCAGTAGTCCGTGGCGAGACCTCCGACCCAGACCTCCTCGACGCCCTGCTCGCGAAGTAAAGCGGCGAGACCCGTCCCATCGAATGCGGAATACTCGTCGGCGTCCAACTGGGCCTTAGAGATGATGGGGATGCGCGGGTCGTCGATCAGGCGTGGGTGAAACTCCGCGCCGTGCGTTCCCTGAACACAGTGGACGGGCCATGTGCCGCCGTAGTCGGCGAAATGTTTGGTTCGAGCGTGATGCCAGTCGCGACTCTTGACGACCACGTCGCCGCGCGCCAGAAATTCGCGGGCCAGTGTGTTGAGCGGCTCGACCACCTCGTCGCCACTTGAGACGGCCAGCGCGCCGCCCGGACAGAAATCATTCTGCACGTCCACGATAATCAGGGCGCGTCTTTTCTGATTGCCCGACATAGAACACCTTCCAGACAGGATAAAGTTAAACCGCTTCGAGAGCGTCCGACCGAGCTAGCTTAACTTCTATGGCGGAGTTTGGAAAGGAGGATGGAGGGAGAGTTTAAAGAGTGGTTTCGGAGAAGTCGAAGGGATAGTTTGCCAGCACGGCGCGCATTCTGACCTGACCGAAGAGGGTTTCCAGATAACAGGCGAACCGGTCAAGCACGGGCTTCAGCTCGGCGATGCAGTTCGCCGCCTCGACCTCGTCCACGAAGCGCTCGTAGACCTGCCAGTCCTTGTACATCAGGAAATGCATGCTGCCGTGCCGGAAAGTGTCCAGACATTGTATGAAGGCGATGATGGATTCGAGCCCGCCCTCGGATTCGGCGCGGCGCGCGAGATGTACCAGAGTCCACAGGTCTTTTCTCAAGACGAGGGACTGTTCCACTCTTGTCGGCAGGTCGTTGAAGAGCTGCGCGCCGGTCAGCGATTGGTCGAAAACCTGTGTGAGGATAATGAGCGACTGCTGGAAACAGTTGGTCAGCAGCCCGCGGGCGTGTGTGAGCTTGCCTCTGGCGATACGGTCGGATTCCGCCGGCGTCAATCCGGCCAGTTCATGTTCATAGACGCGCTTCAGCTCATGGCTGACCGCAAAGCTTACCCCGTCGAGCGCATGACGCAGCTGCTCGTTAGCACACCCGGCATGAATCACACGCGTCTCTATGAACTTACAGAGGGCGTGCGCCTCCTCATGCACGAGCGCAAAGAAAGCCAGATTCTCAAGCGGAGTGCTCTGAGTGTCGAGGGCCGTTTCGGCCATCCGCAGATAATCGAGCATACGCACCAGATCGGCAAAGATACGCAGCATCAGCGCACGCAGTATCTCCTCGTCTATATCTTCGAGCAGCGTGCTGACGTGCGCCTGAAGACTCGTCAACGACGACTGGTCAAGCCCGGCGTACTGGGCGGCCATCTCAGTCGCGGACGAAGTGAAAGGCTGCGCCGCGCTTGCGCGATACGAGGGTTGATGCGGTTGGCGAAAGTTGGTTTCCATGTCTCAAATCATTCAGCAGGAAAGCTCTGGTAAGAGAGTATTTTGAGGCTGCCGAATCCTTGACGGGGCGATCATTCAGGCATCGGGAAAGAGCCCGTCCGGTCTTAGCGTTGAAGATAGATACTGTCGTAGTAGCCGCGCAGCTTGAAACCGACCTTCTGATACATGGCCTGTGCCTTGCGATTCTGCTCGTTGACGAGCAGGCAGATGGAAGACGTGTCTTCCAGCAGTCTCTTGCTGAGCTGGGAGAGGCAGCGCGTGCCGTAACCTTTCTCCCTCTCTTCGATGTTGACGTAGACGCCCTCTATGTAAGTGGCCTCGGGCGTTGCGGCCACGACATCCGCTTTGAAGATCAGCCCGCCGCCCTCGACCAGAACCCACGTGCGACCCTGCTCGATGCGACGCGCGCAACGCATGCGAAAGCCCATCGGGTCTTCCGTCAGGGGATTAACGCGGCTCTCTTCAAAAACCATCTGAGCGTGCGCCGGGATTATCAGTTTGAGGTCTTCAGGCGTCGCAAGGCGCAGACCCTCGACCGTTTCACGCACCTCGACGGGCCAGCGCTGCTCGTAAAGCAGCTCGCGGTGTAGCAATCGCGGCGATTCTCCGTCCTGCGCGTAGTAATTCCAGAACTGCCCTATCTCTTCCTGCTCGCCGAGCATCATGTGCGCCGTCGGAACTCCCTGCGCGACACGCGCGAGCGCGTCCAGCGCCGCGTCAACGCGCGCTTCGACGAGCGTCGCATGACCGATCAAAGCGATGCCCTTGAGACGGCCCAGATGGTCGCGGCAGCCGTAGAAGTTGCCGCGATTGAGCGGGCTTACCAACCCGTGATCGCGTATGAAGCCGGCCATGATCGTTGTGTGAAGGGGGCGCTCGGCGAGGAAAGCCAGCGCTTCCTGCTCGTGCTCGCTCGTGAGCTGAAAAGCCATCAGGGAGTTGGAAGAAAGTTGTGGGGATAGCATTGACCTGCTACCCTGACTCACTGTTGCATGATCTAACACCGCACATCTCCTTCAAAGTATCGGTAGCTCAAATCGTTTCTCATCTCAGGTCTCATCGGGGACTGGGGTAACGCTGGCTGACCGACGTTGCGCTCTTTAGGCGAGCGCGCCGTTGCCCGTATCGCAAACCATGTGCCGTCTGCCGTGAATTGATAAAGTCAGTTTTTGTTGGGCCTTTAGCCCCGTGCGGGAGAGAAGCGACCAGTGTAAGGTGACTGACCCGGTCAACCTGAAAGGGAACTGGTCATACTGACAGGCGGGCGAGAGATGCCTTAATAGAAGGAGAAGGCCGTCGTTTCAGGACGTAAGCCTTAAGGAAGCATGGGCGCGAAGAATCATGAGCGGCGCGTAGAGGCTCTAGACGCAGAGTCTGGCGAGATTGTTCGTCCAGTTCGACAGCACTTCGCTGCCGAACATCTCGCGCTCCTTTTCGCGTCTGATGGCGCAGGCTTTACGCAGGGCGGCTTCTTCGCCGTATTCGTCTATCGATACCCACGTCCGGCAAAGCCTCCCCGGCTCAGGATTCCATGTCACTTCATAGACATTCTTGATTAAACGCTCGCCCGCGTCGGTCTTGATAACCTTGGTCTTGCGCTGGACGCCCATGATGCCTGAGCGGTTGCGTGGATTGCTGGCAATGACCAGCCTGTCCGTGCGCGGCTTGCCTAAATCCTGCTCTGTGCGGTTGCGGAACTGAATGGCCTGAAGGAGTGCCCCTTCGCTGCCGCCGTGCGTTTCGTCGCTGAAGAACTTTGCGCGCTGCGTGCCGTTGAATCTTACTCTCACATACCAGCCATGAGTTTTTCTCTCAGGCTGATCAATCCGACTAATGCCCTTATGCCCGGACTTCGCCATAGTTATCTCTCAAATTATCCTTCCACAAGTGTTGAGGTGTGAGATGAAACTACAGCGCCCGTTATCATTTGTCAAAGATCAGAGAGCCGCCTTGCGCTCGAAGGCGTCCCGTGAATTGAGTTGTTAGCTGCGTGCGCGCGCCTCGGGGTGAAGTAACCGAGGCGGAGCTGGGCCACCGTGCGTTTACCGTTCTGCGTTACGGTTGCACGAAATGGTGACAGGATACGGGTTGAGTACGATACAACACTATCGGAAAAACATGGGGAATTCTCTTAGCGAGCGCGCGGCATGATGATTGCTATCGAGCCATTGCAAGAAAGGGAGGCACAGATGAAGATAAAAAGTTTAGGGACAAAGATCGGCGGGGCAGTCCTGACGTTCGCGTTTGTTTTCGGCTTGTATGCGGCCATGAGCAGCACAGCCCAGGCGCAGTATCCTTACGGGCGTGATAATTCCGCTCAGGATCGTCGCGACCGTGATCGTGACCGCGACCGCGACCGTGACCGTGATGATCGCGACCGTTATCGCAGGGGTCGGCGCGGGCGCAACTGGGATCGCTATGACAATTATGGCGGCAACTACCAGCTTCGCCAGACGGCGCTGAATGCCGGTTACAACGAAGGCATCAAGGAAGGGCGCAAAGACCGCAATCGTCGCGAGCGCTACGACTTCAGCGACTTCAAGTCCTACCGCGAGGCTACGAAAGATTACAACTCGCGTTTAGGCGATCGTGAGATGTATCGCCGCTATTTCCGTCAGGGTTTTGAGAACGGTTACGCTGACGGTTACAGGGGCTACTAAAACAGATTAACGGGAAAAACTATTCAGAGCGGGAGCGTAGACCAGATGTCTCCGCTCCCGCTCTTCTGTTTCTGAAGATGTCTTGCCATCTCATACCCGTTCGTTCCCTTACCATCAGCTGTCGCCATATTGATTGACAGCCTGTGAAAACTAAAGTAATTTCGCAGGCTCTTAGATCGCAAGGCTGTCTTTTTAGCCTGTGCTTACCAAGCCTCATGTCAGAAGCGAGTACGTGTAAAAAACGGCATGCTCTGGGCCGCAGGTGAGCAGGCTGAGAAACCCAACGTGAATGCAGCATGCCGCCCCGCCATCATGAGAGCGGGCGCGGGTGAAGACTTCACCTCTACTGAAGGGAGGAAAATATGGCGAGAGTAATATTCGCTAAAGGCGTCAGGGGCGAGATCGTAAGAAAGATGCAGAGGCGCTTGATCGACCTCGGATTTAATACGCAGGGTGTTGACGGAGATTATGGAAACAATACTGAGAAAGCCGTGAAGGCTTTCCAGAAATCCAGAGGGATGGAGCAGACGGGCGAGGTTGACACGACGGCTTTCGAGACGCTCATGGGAACAGGGATACCGAGCGTGAAGGAGCGCGCCCTTCAGGTTACGGCGGCCTTCGAGGGACATGATTTTACCTTGGCGCAGGGCAACTTTGACGGCGCGGGCATCACCTGGGGCATCATCGGCTTTACTCTCAGGCACGGCGAGCTGAAGAAAATCATTCTACAGATCAATGGGCAGCATCCGGCGCTCGTGCGCGAAGCATTCGGGGCTAAGACGGAGGAGCTGATCGCTGTGATGAACTCTTCTTTGAGTAAGCAGATAGCGTTCGCCGACAGCGTCAGCATCGGAGCCAGTAAGGTGAGACTGGCTGAGCCCTGGCGCACGGGTTTTCGTAAATTTGGTGAGATGAAAGAGGTGCAGGATTTGCAGCTTGAGCTTGTTGATCAGGATTTCTTCAAACCGGCTGTGAAGACGGCTGCGAAATTCGGGCTCAAGTCCGAGCTGGGTATCGCACTGGCCTTCGATATACACGTCCAGAACGGGAGCATCAAGGACAGCGCCCGAGAGCAGATTGAAAGGGAGAAGGCCGCACATCCCATCACAAAGGAACGCGAGCTGCGGAACATTATCGGTCAGGCCGTGGCGGACAAATCCAACCCGTCGTTCCGCGAAGATGTGCGCTCACGAAAAATCACAATAGCCACAGGCTCGGGCAAGGTGCACGGCTCGACCTACATCCTTCGCAACTGGGGGCTCGACGAGACGCCCTTTGAAGGTTAAATGCTCGCGTTGAAATGGCGGCGCTGGCCGGTAAGACTTACCACCCACCGCCGCCGGTAATCAAAGCGCGGCGACGACCAAGGTGTGCCGCCGCCGTCGCTTGTCTTATCATCTATACACAGCGCTACCGACGCCAGCGCCGCTTGACGCCTCGTTGCCGGACTCTTTCGTCCCCGTCAGCGACATAGAGCCCATGCCTGCACCGCTGTCTTCCGTGCCGCCGGCCTCAGCGCCTGAGAGGGACATTGAGCCCATCCCTGCGCCGCTGTCGTCGTTACCGCCTGACTCTGCTCCCCCGGTGAGGGAGACATCGCCCATGCCAGCGCCGCTCGCGTCCTCGCTGCCCGATGATGATCTCTCAAGGTGCATCTCTCCCATGCCGGACGGGTCTGAGCCCGCCGTGCCTGCCGAGGCGGGCGAGAGAAACCCGAAGCCTGCGGCGCTATCCTCTGCCGCCGCGCCGGCGGACTCTCCTGCTGTCGGGCTGGCAGCCGCCTCTATACCGGTGAGGGTGATGTCGAAGTCTATAAGGCGCAGGCCCTGAGCGTTCCACTCGTTCCACTTGTTGACGAAGCTGGACCAGTCGGCGTTGACCCACAGGCCATAGCCGCCCGTGCCCGCCTGATAGACGCCTGAATAGCGCGTGTCATTCCCGACCTTTGTGATCTCGAAGTCCACAAGACGCAGACCCTGAGCATTCCACTCGTTCCACTTGGCGAGGAAGCTGTTCCAATCGGCAAGCGCCCAGAGGCCGTAGCCGCCCGTGCCCTGACGAAAGACGCCGGAATAACGGAGCTGGCCGCCGATGTTTGTGACGGTCAGGTCAATGAGGCGCAAGCCCTGCCCGCTCCATTCCTGCCACTTGGCGACGAAGTTATTCCACTCGGCGTTGACCCACAGGCCGTAACCCCCAGTCCCTTGCTTGTACACGCCGGAGTAGCGCAAGTCGTTGCCCACCTGCGTGATTTCCAGATCAACCAGCCGCAGGCCCTGAGCGTTCCACTCGTTCCACTTGGCGAGGAAGCTGTTCCAGTCGGCCAAGCCCCACAGGCCGTAGCCGCCCGTGCCCTGACGAAAGACGCCGGAATAACGAAGCTGACCTCCGGGCTGGCTGACCTCAAGGTCTTCGAGCCTGAGCCCCTGCCCGCTCCACTCCTGCCACTTGGCGACGAAGTTATTCCAGTCGGCGTTGACCCACAGACCATACGTGCCCGTGCCTGCCTGAAAGACGCCGGAGTAACGCTGACCCTGAGGAAAGCCAAGGTGGAAGGGCGTGTAGGCGCACATCCCCCAGGTGTTGGCCTTCATGAGACAGGCGACGCCGCCGCTCGGGGCACAGTTCTCGCAGTTGGTGTTCGGGATACCGAAGACGCCCCAGGAGCCGCCGCAGTCGCAGCCGCTGGAAGCGTACTCGTCGGGCGCGTTGAAGATGTGGCCCGTCTCGTGAGCGAAGACGCGGTCAATGTTGTCCGGCCCCCAGCCGTCGTTGCTGTAGTTCATGACGAGGCGTGGGCCGCCGATTGAAGCATAGGCGAAGTGGCCCAGCGGGTACTTGGTGAAGAAGGCGCAGTAGGACCAATCCGTGCCCTTGGTCTGGCGGAGCTTGTCCACGTAAGCCTGCACGTTCGTAAGCCCCGGCCCGTAACCGAGCTTAGCCATCGCGGGGTCACGCCATCTGGCTTCTTTCTGCGCGGAGGTCTCGCTGTCCGGCCCGGGCTGCACGGTGAGGGTGACAATCTGTATGTCGTAGACCCACTGTATCGCTGCCGGAGAGCTCTGGCTGCCCAGCCAGCTCAGCCCGTTCTGAACCTCTGCCACGACCTTGGTACGCTCGGCGGCGCTAAACTTCAGGGCGGCTGTGGGACCCTCGACGATAATCAAGCTGACGGCCACCTTGCCTGTGAGCCGGGAGCTGGTCGGCGCTGCCGCCTCCGCGCCGAGCGCCCCGGCTTCGGCTGCCGCCTCGTCGTAGGCGTCGGGCGGCATCCCCGCGCCGGAGTCCCAGGGCTCGCCGGCCAGCGGACGCTGCGCCTTTGCGGCCTTGTATTCCGGTGAGACACGCAGGCTGAACGCTTCAAGGCCGAGAGCTTCTTCCTCGTTAAGCCCGCTTCTGGAAGCGGCGGAGATCGAAGAGGCTTCGCTGGTCAGTGTGGCAAACGGAGTCTGCTGCTGGAACGATTGACTGGCAGCCGGAGGCACTGCACCGATGATCACTCTCTGGCCGTACTGGTGCGTCACACCCCCGCTGACTTGTTCGACCGCCGCCTGCGCTCCCGCCATCGGGGCACTCGTAGATAAGACAATTGCCTGCTCATGAATATCAAGATCACCTGCCATCTTATTGCTCCTTTCTGCTTACTGTTATTAGCCGGTCTCCGTATCGCCCGCCGGAGGATCAGGCGGTACGAACCCGGGTGCATCCCACGACAGACCCTCGCCGGGCCGTGTCTTCGATGCTCCCCCTTTAGCCCGGCTTAACCATGCAGCAACGAAAAGTGTCTCGCTCTGATCTAATCCCTCCAACACTGCGGGCGGCAATTCACCGGCAGTGGCGGCCAACACGCCCGGCACTGCCCTCAACCCAGCCAGTTCATTCTGGGCTCCTTCGACAACGACGACGCGCGGCGATGCGACCTGCTGCACGTTGTATTTAGCGCTCAACTGCTTGAGCGACTCTTCGGCCCGCTCGCCTCTGAGGATAACGAGTAGCTCTCGCATCCCTCCCGAACCGCTCTCAACTACATGCTCGTTCATTTCCCCTCCTTCTTATCTGACGACCTGATTAAAAACGCCTCCCCCTTAGGGATACGCGAAACCCAACGGAGTCCAGAGAACCCCTGCCCACATTTTAGATTCATAACCTGGATTCTGTACGCCGCGAGCGAGCCTTCTTTAAACTTCACTCTTCAGGCAAGCTCGCCAGCATAAGTCGCTGCTTGGCGCTACGGTGCGGAGAGGGTTAATTCATCTTCACCCATCTCCGGGCAATGCGAAGCGTAAGTTTGGTCGGGCTCAGGTTTTCCTCTTTCCGTCAGGCACGTGATTAGCTCACGCACGAGTCTGAACAGTCAATGTGGCGTGGCGTTATCAACTGCATAACGCGCCGTCAGATGTTGCGTGGTCGTATGGATGCTTTGAGGCGACCGCGCTCTGGCACAGGATGGAGCGTCATCCAATTTGCCATGAAAGATAAGTCGGTCAACTGCAATTGATATGCCAGCTACGGGGAGAGAAAGACGCGCCAATACACTCAGCAAAGACAGAGACGACCGCTCAAGAGCGCGCTCGATGTCTTACTCAGTGAACACTCCCTTCCTCCCATGTCTACTTTTGTAGACAGCACCTTTGCCATACATGACTGTTGCCTGACAAGACGGAATAAAGTGCCGGTATGCTTCGCCTGAACATTCCCATGGGCCAACAGCATTTTGAAATTGAACGAACCAGCTTGAGAGTGGATTCTCTAAATGGGCGCGGCGATGTTAAGGTTCTCGATTTCGGGCTCGCCAAAAAAACCGAAGACCTTTACCAGACTGCCGAAGAACTGCTCGCAGACCTCAATGCTCTGCGGCGCACGCGGGATTGGCAGAAGCATGGACGGAGATGGATTACTACTGGCCCGGCAATGATGAGATTCTTCTGACTAACAGGTTGGTGCCGAATCGTAATGTATTACCGATGACGGAGGCGCTCTATCTGGACGCAGTCATCCTGTCTCGACTGGTTAGAGTGAGGAAGCGCCGGCCTCAGGCGGCTGATTGCATTTGGTTCAGTATTTACAGAGGGCTGACATGTTTCTGCGTAAACACATTCGCATGCCCAGGGCTCCTTCTACCTTTTTCCCCTTATCCGAGCTGAAGTAGCTGTAGGCCTGCTCGCATAGGGAGCGCACAAAATCGATGGTCTGCTCGTCAACCTTCTCGTCATCGATAACACGCGTAATGAACCCGTGCAATATTTTCTTCCACCATGAGATGCATTTTTCGTTTGAGGTGTGAATCAGGCAGAGCTCATCGCTGAAACCCAGAAAATGACCTCCGACCCCCTGCGCGAACAGCGGCCCGAGGTCGTTCCCTGCGCGACTACAGAATGCAGCTAAAACATCCGGGCCTGCGTCAAAGTGGTTCGCATCATAGAATATATCTTCGTCCCAGTCGTCACCCAACGCTTCGCAGTCCTGCTTGATGCCGGTCATCAGGGCGTGGTCTTCGCCGTGGCCGCAGAATATGAGCACGACCTTCTCCTGATTCTGCCGGTACTTCGCGATGACGTTCGGGTACACGTCCGCGCGATCAAGACCGACGCGGTGAAACGTCTTCCCCGCGTAGGAAAAGTCCGAGAGCAGCATGTTCATGAAGCAGGTCACGTCGTCGTAGGACGTATTGCAAATCAAGATTAAAGGGGCGCTTGGGTGAGGGGCCACGATTATTTATCTCCCTGAAGTTGATTCGATCTCTATTCCCAGTGATTGCCCGACTTCGACCACGAACATTTTAAGAAGCTCATTGCCCAGATTGGTCTTTCGCTTGACGTGGTCAATCATATCAAGCGGGCTGAGGACTGTCCGGCCCACTGATAAGAAAGGCTTCTTCTGGTTCTTCTGGCTCTCTAGCCACAACACCATAATGTTTTCTATGGCGGCCTCCCAAGGCGCGCGTTCAGGCTTCTCCCTGGTCATCACGGCGGCAGTAGCGCCGGTCACAATATAGTCGCCCGACCCGCCCAGCTTATCGCTTATGAAGTCGTTGAGTTGGCCCGCGAGCTTCTGTTTACGCGCCTGCGCCGTCTCTTCCGTCAGGTCGTTCAAGTATTTGCCGAAATCATCGTCGCCTTTGTCCCAGACAGGTATGTTGTGTCTTTTGAGCGCGACATGGTTCCGTAAGGTGTTAATGTCAAGGCCCGTAGCCACCACCAGACGCGCGCCCTTGAAGTCTTTATAATTTTGAAGGATGAAGCGGTCGCCATCAAGCTCTATGCCTTCAAAATTAACATCAACAATGACGATCTGGTACTCTTTCTGAGCGATAAAGGCCTTGGCTTCCTGAGGGCTTCTGGCCGCGTCAACGGCGTAACCGTACGTCTCGAAGTAATCCTTTATATCCTGCTGAAAGCGATCCTCATCGTCGATGACCAGCACACGAATCAACTTCTTTTCAGGTATGATCGCGGCCATGGCGGTAGCGCTATCTCCCATAATTTCCTCCCAAGTGTAAGGTTCCTTATAGACCTCTCAAGTCATCGCTTTGCTCGCTCACAGCGATTCTCTCTGTAAGCCATCTCATTTTGCAACCGCCGGGGTGTCCTGCTGCTGATCGCCCGCGGAGATGTGAATGTCGTTGATGTCCTCGGCGAAATCGTAGTCCGGCTGTACCTGTTCCGGGTGTTCCATGACGTATTTCTCGTAAGCATCCCATTCGGGCAGATAGATGGTGACGGTAGTCCCTTTTCCCTCAACGCTGCTGATCTCCATATAGCCGTCGTGAATTCTGATGAGGCGCTGGGCGATGAACAGACCGATGCCGCCATTGGCCTTCCTGTCATTCTTCGTCGTAAACAGGGAAGTTAAGAGGGGGATGTTCTCAGCAGGGATGCCGCACCCGTTGTCTTCAATCTCGATTTTTACCCATTTAGCAAAGTTCTTCAAACGGTTCTTGACTATGATCTTCTGATCGAGGGTGCGTGTGGTGGCTATCCTGATGGCGACAGCGCCGCTGCTTTTCCCGGCTTCCCTGATTGCCTCTATGCCGTTCTTAAAGAGGTTGACCACCATTGATTCAATCATGGGCGAGTAGGCGCGTACAAAGAACTCCGTGCCTTTGGGGGCGTTCTGGCTGATAGGGAAGTGGAATTTGTCCGGGTTCAAACTCATTTCCACCCTTACGGCCTTGGCGGCACGGGAAATCACCTGATTGATCGAAACCTTGCTCATGTACTTGGCACGGTCATAGAACTCTTGGTCGCCTCGCATGTAGGGAACCACTCTGGCGATTGCTGCGATGCGATTTTTATCTTCCTCAAGCCGGTCAATGAAGTTCCTCATTCTATTGTCGCTGAAAATCCGCCGCATCGTTACCAGCTTGGTGCTGATGCCCGAGAGTGGATTCTTTATGTCGTGCTCTATGCTGGCGGCGATTGCGCCGATGGCGGCGAGCTGGGTCTGCCGGTTAAGGCGTTCCTGCACCGCTTCCAATTCAGCCTGCGTCCGCACGAACTCCGGGTACTTGACTGTCAGCAGCACCTTGACCAGGCAGTAGACGTTAATGAACTTTAAGCCGAAGGCGAAAATGAAGAGGCCGAGTAATATATAGGAGCTGGCTCTTATAATATACAACTTGAAAGGGTAGGACAGTTGTAGTGCTCCATACAGGTGGAATGTGACAGATAGAAGGATCAACGTCCGATAGGCTTTTTTCTTGGGGTCTTTCAGGAACCCGGTTATGTACTGCCCCACCTTGAACAGGCTGTAAGCCGAGAAGAGCATGCCGGGAAGTGTATAAGCTGCGAATTTGAAAGCATCGCTACTGTTCGGCCAGACGGTAAGGAGGAGGATGTAGCTGGCCGCCGTCGTTAATATAATCCCTGCGGCCCAGAAGAGAAGGATTGTTCCCGTCGGATAAGATGAGTGCTCCTTGGGCCGGGTAAGGGTAGTCAAATAAAAAGAGATGCTCGAAATGAAGGAGATGGCGTAGGTGTAGAGAGAAAATTCCAAACAGTGTGGGCCGTTATAGCCGTTGCCCGGCGCACATTTAGAATCGAAAAACGATTCAAACGGCAGATAGAGGGCGTTAGATGTCCACGCGATTGAAATGAATAGATAAAAGAACTGGTCGAAGAACCTGAAGGCGAAGAAATAGACAAAAGCCAGAATCAGGGCAAGGGCCGAAAAGATGAGGCCGGGAATTATCCAGATATCGAGTTCGCTTTTAGCCTGACCGTAATAGGCGGAAAGAAAGATTACGAAGCCGCCCACCATCAGCAGAAGTAAAATGAGCGCGAAGGATATCCATTGATGACGTTCCTCATTCTTCTGTAAAATCTCAGTGTCGTGGAAAGGCTGGTCACCGGCTGATGTGTACATGTCGACCTTTTGACGTGGGTGCGTCATCCAGTTATTTGAATGATCGTCCGAAAATCAGAGCGATAGGGCTCACTTTCCGTTTCAGCGAGGGGCGTGTAAAGATGATTTTGGGTGACGGATACTCTTGCGCCGCGGAGCGCCGGCGCAGGAACCGGGTGAAGCGTCTGACAGAGAGCAAAATCAAGCATAAAATGCTCCTGAGGATGTAACCCCTTGTAAATTGTGCGAACAATAGACAGTTTGCCTGCAAAAATCAAGCTTTTTTAAGTGGGCCGCGCCCAAGCCCCCAGCGCCACCTTTATTTCAAGCTCCTGCCAACGCAACCCGCAATCACTCTCTACTATGCTCCGGACGACGGTTGAATGAGGGTCGTCGCTGCTGCCCATCTCATGTAGAAACCTGAGAGCGCTGACGCGTGTTTTCTCGTCATCGGAAGCATTGAACGACCGTGTATAGGATGATGCCAATTCCCGCACGAGCGTTTCCCAATCCTTCCCGCATTGTTCGTGGACGATGGCACGCGCGCGCCCGGAATGTTCAAGCCTGATGTCGCAGATTCCGTATAGCTTCCACAAAATATCTCTGACTTTATCCGGCTCGGTGACTTCGAGTAACTCACTCGTTAAGAGACTTGCGACCAGCTCCACGAGCAGCGGCCATGTCAAGCCCGGGTGTTGCTGCTCGATGATGATTCTGACCATGCCGGGGTGGTGATTGGTTTCGACCCCTTTCAGGTAGAGAGAATAAAGGATGTCGCTCAATTCGGCGGGAGTCTCGGCATGGCGCAGCCTGTTTGTCAGCTCGTAAGCTTCACGCGCTATGTCGCCGCGAATCTTTATGAGGCTCGGCCTGTCCAGACCGCAGGTGCGAATCGTCTCAAAGCCGTGACGGCTATCATTGGCCGGCTGGATTTGACCGAAGCTGTCAAAGGAGAGATGTTCGATGGGGTTAATATCCTCGAAGGGATTAAGCAGCAAGGCGGCTTCGCTGATGTCGGAGGCCGGGGGCAACTTTCGCGGGTCATCTTCGACGGGGAAGATAGCCCCCTTCCAGTATTCATTGCAGACCATGCATGACAGCAGATAGTTAGACCAATCGTAGGCCAGCCACCAGTAGCCGGTCGTGCAAAGAACCCTGGGCGAGCGCCCCTCGACGCTGGAGACGTAAGGCCTCTCGCGACCCCAGGTGCTCCGGTCGTCTTCCAGCGCATGAACTTCGCCCTTGGGATAGTAGTGATCCACGTCTCCATGCTGCGCGCCTATGACGGAGACTTCACAGTAGGCGCACTTGCCGAATTGAGCTTTTGAAAATATATCCTTAAAGTCACTCCATCTGGACTGAAAGAGACTCTTCTTCTTGCCGGCCTCTTTCTTCTGACGCTTACCGCCCGGCGCTATCATGCCCTCCGCGCCCGCCTGCGCGGTGGCGCTCAGTACGGCCTCAAGGTGCTTTTGCACCGTTTCTCTATGTCGGGCCACCTTCTTATCGAAATCGGATGGCTGCGGTGGTCTGTTAAAGCGTAACATGGGTTCACTCTAACTCTGTCTCTGCTGCCTTTCGCGCACGATACTGAGAACCTTCTGGCGAATATCCAGTCGAACCTGCGGATCCACAAAGCGGCTCGCCTGCTCTATGTTCTCCTGCATGACCTCCGCCGTCACGCTTTGAGCCATACGCTCAAGAGAAGTGTCTGCGAACACGCCCAGCCTGCCGCGTAGCCTTGTCTCAAGGTCTTGCCGCCGCACGTCCGTTGCCGGCACTCCGGCCCGCAACAGGTCTTTATGCTCTTCGAGAAGCCGCAGCGTGTCGTCGTCCACGGTTGAGGAGAGGCCGAACCAAAAGCCGGTTAAAATCTGATCTGCCGTGAGGCCGCGCGGCACGTCCTTCTGCTCCACGACCACCTGATTGGTTCTGGTCTCCCGGCGCAGGATATGCACCTCTTTGGGATTAGTCCCGATCAGACAGAGCGGGTCGTGCGTCGTGACCAGAAATTGAACCCTCGGGAAGACCGAGCGCAGCAACTCTATGATCTCTATTCGCCAGCGGGGGTGCAGGTGCGCGTCTATCTCGTCGATCAAGATTATGCCTTCGGAGTCTTCGACCGTGTCCCAGTATCTGAGCATGACCTCCATAATGTCTGCCGCCAGGGCCACGATCGACTGATAGCCGTCGCTCAGTTGTTCGAGCGTGCTGCTTATTCCGAGCGAATTGAAGACCAGCTTGACGCTCGCCTGCCTGCCTCGCCGCCGCCTCAATTCGCCATCGCCCTGATGTTGCAGGAGTTGTTTAATGGCACGCGCGCTGTACCCAAACCGCTTGTCCGGCAGAGAGAGCAGCCATGACTTGGCGTCGGCGAGCGGGAGAAAAGGGTCGAATAAATTCCCCACACGCACGTACCCGTCCGACTCGGCGCGGCTGTGCGTCTCCTGTGGCAGCAGCCGCGTACTGCCGTAGCTGAGCAGCAGCGTGTGCAGTTTATTGTCGCCGCCCTCGAACTCATCCGCGCCGTGCCTGAAGTGAAGCTCGAAGGGGTTTCTGTAGCCAGACAGATGTACCTTCACGTACCCGGCCCTGCTCTTATGGCGCAAGAACTGCGACGGGTGGAGCTTGTGCTCGCGGCGCTGTTCCTCGTTCATCAAAGCCAGAGTAACTGCCCTCAGGATGGAACTCTTGCCCGTACCGTTCTCGCCCAGAAAGACCAGCCACGGTTTCCGACTCGACTGCTGATCCAGTTTAATCTTCAGGTCTTTGATGGCTTGAAAATTGTGTATTTCGATGGTGGTGATGAACTGCGAGCGCCCGAAGAAGAATCTTTTGCTGATCCGGCTCGTTCCCGGCGACTCCTGCATTATTTTCTGCTCATTCTCTTTGTAGATGTGCGCCATGGCCGCCGCCTTTTTGGTGCGAATAAACGGCGCATTCAATGAGAGAGTACGAAGAACGGCGTCGGATTCGGCGGCGCTCAGAGCGGGCGACCATTTATCCGTGTGCTCGCGCAACCATCGATGAGCGTATTGGCGGCGCGCAGCGGCGAAGGGATGCGTGGCCGACAACAGGTCGTTCAATACGGCCTTCGCCTTCTCTGCGTCCGGAATCGCTTGCAGGAAGGAGAATCGCAGTTGGTCTTTGAGCCTTTTGATTTCAACCCGCCGCTGTTCGACGAGCGCCCGACGGTTTAAGTTGAGAAGGTCAATCGTGACTTCGCCGCGCTCCGTGGTTGCCGAAACAAAACCTTCGGCTGAAAAGACAAGGTGCTTTTGAGGCTCATCCGAGCACGGGTCTAAAAGAATAATTTTCTCCGTCTCTATCTCATCCCAGCCAGCCTCAATTGCCGCCCGGCGGCCCGCGACCGGAAATTTGTTGCCTTTAGAGATGGAGCATCTACGACAGGCGAGGTAAAGATTCCTCCATTCATGAGCCAGCCACCAGTAATGCTCCGGCGACTTTTCACCGTTCAGATTAACGGCCCCTTCCTTGGGGCGGAAATGGTCGACCTCCGCCTCCGCTACTTTGAGAGGCGTTTCGCAGTAAGCACACTTTTCATGAAAAACAGCGCGGAGTAAGGGCTCGGCCTTGCGCCACAAGAGAGGGTTGAAGCTCGGCTTATACTGGATTCGCTGGTTAGATGCCAGCGGCAGGCTCGTATAAAAGTCGCGTAATAACTGTCCGGCCTCTCGCCACTGCTCGGAAAGCTCGTCAGGAATGGTGACAACTGCGCGGGATATGCGTATCATCCGCTTTCCTCAACTGCCCTATAATTAATACAAAAAGAAGAAGACGATTTGCGTGAGATGGCAACAGCTCTAATGACCTTGAGTATTAAGTTGTGATGCACAGGGCGGAGAGCGTGTATTGGACAGCCTCCGTGCCGGAGAAATTAACTTCTAAGAGGCTTGCTGTCAATTATAGTGATTGCATGCCGCTCTGATAATCGGCACTCCCTAGACACAGGGCATGTTCCATCTCTTACGAGGAAAGCATTCCCAGCGCGGATGACATCGCCTCACCCTGAAGAGAACGCAGGCGAGGCGTCCGCGCGCTCCTCGCTCATGAGCATCGGTGTAAATGGTCGTTGTCGACTGTCTCCGACTACTTCGGAATCAGTTGAGGCTCACGAGAGGGGTTCGGCATAGATTACTGGCAACCCGCCCTCCAAAAGTATCTTGAACTGTTGCGGGTCGTTCATGGCTAAGTCCAAAAGGTTTGGCGGCTTGATGGTCGTGCTGACCAGCGATACACCCTTTTCGAATAATACCTCCGGGAAAACAGCTGCGCTCTGGCCCTGTAGGATTACTGTCTGACAATGACGTGAATCTTCGAGCAGCGCGTCCATTGTGCCTGTACAGAAAGCAGAGCCGGTGATGGAGACAAGGTCTGCACGGGCCAGACGCTCCCGGTTATCCGAGCCGTCGGAAAAGGTAATCACCTTCTCAGGAAATTTATGCCTGTATAATTCCAACCGTCGTTGAATGCTTCTGGCTCGCTGGTGAATCCACAGGTCGCTGACGTGTATTCGTCTGATGTCAGTCATGTGTATGAGGTAATTCATGTAGCCACCAAATCCGATGACAACGGCAGATTCAACGGGAGGGAAAAAACGCGGGTCGAAACGACGGGAGACGCGGAAAGTGTCGGCACGCTTGAGCAGGTTTTGCGAAAGGGCGCTGACCAGACATGTTTTCAAGCTCAGTTGCAGCAGGTCTGGCTCATCTCCTTCGCTCAGGTAATCCGTAAGGAGCGAATCCGCCTGCACATTTTTGAGCAGCCAGCTTTGCGTCTTCTCGATGGCTTCCGGCGATTTGAACCTGAAATAGTTCATGCAAGCGCCGGTCGAACCGTCACTCAGGCGGATCACATTGAAGTAATTGCTCAAGTAGAGCGACTCTATCTGCGGAGCGTGCGTAGGGTCGCGCTCGCGCAGGCGCGCCAGCGTCTCGTCAAGGATACGGCTGCTGCGCGGCTTCAGGGGCAGCCCTGCTCCATCAAGCGCCGGGGCGGCGTCAATCGCTCTCGCAAAATCTGTCTGCGAGGGATTGCGTCCCAGAACAGTCAGTTCACGGACGGGGTTGGACAGACCATTTTTAAAGCTCCTGGAGTCGGTGATTTTAGCGGAGTGAGGACGGCGGAAAGGGAAGTGTAAGCCGGTTACGCCTTCGTCCGGGTAAATATCAGACAGCAATCTGATCCTGTAGGTTTCGGCGGTGGCATCCGTGCTCGCCACCATCTTTAGAATCGGCATGCGAATCTCGGCAATGCCGTGCAGCGCAGACCACTCCATGGGCCATGACAGCAAAGCCTCCAAATCGCACATCTCCTTGCCGAAACCGTTGGCACGGGCCGTTTCGAGCCAGGCCTTCGCCATCAGCAGCGAGGCACGGCAGTCCAGAGAGCAAGGTATGTGACCGAGCGGGAGCAGACCGAGCTGTGCCGGCAGCGTATTCAGGAGCTTCGGCGACGCTACCTGCACGACTCCGTCTGCGATGACCGCGCCCGGCGTGTTGAGCGCCTGAGCCAGCACCGTGTCAACCAGCTTCCACTTGTCGCGAACGTTGTCGCGGAATGCCCGACAGCAGTGGGGCATGTTCCGCAGGTCGTCCAGCGTCGCGCGTTGGTCGCTCGCCCACGCGGCTGCAAATGCTTCGACCTCCGCAGGTCTCCCGACCACTATGTGACTATGATTCGGAGCGGAGACCTTATCAAACTCTGCCCCTTCGAGACGAGCGATTGCACACTCTTTCTCGCCCTGCAACCACTTCTCCATCTCGCTCATCTCCGCATCGGCCAGTTGAAGCAGCGCACAGGAGTAGAGTCCGGCTTGCGTGGCATGCGCGAAAATGCGTGGGCGCGCTCGTGCGATTGCTTGTAATCGGGGCTCCCAGATGACGCGTGCCTGATCGTTGACCCATGTCAGACGATGGAATACCGGAAGGGCAAAATCCAATCTGCGGACGCTTTCGATAAGCTGCTGCGGCATGGCTCATTCACCGTCGGCGACGTGAGGGTCGTCCACGCCTCGGCCCATGTCCGCTAATACGTTTTTCATATACGGATTACGGCCCACGGCCCAATTCAGCAACAGAATTTTTTCCACCTCAAGGCGTTCGGGTGCGAGGGAAAGCGGCACGATGTCTCGATCAAGGAGGCGTTGCTCGACGTGTTCGAAGAGTCTAATCCAGGTGCTGCAATGCTCTGTCCGGTTGCGCCAGTCCCCGTCTATGGCTGTGCCCGGACACTGCCCTTTGCACATCAGGAAAAAGCGGCAGTCAAGACAGCCGCCGCTTTGCTGCGGGGTGTTGTACAAGGCGATATAGCGTTCGTAACCGGGCTGTGCCGCCTTCACAAAGTCGATCCCGTCCTTGTTGGTTCGCCCGCAGTTACTCCGCTGGCCTGAGCCTTCGACACCCCTGACGGCAGAGGTCGTGTACGGGTCGCAGGCTCGCCAGACGCACGAAACCTTACCGTCATGTCCCTGTAGCAGGTCTTCCATGTCCTGAAAAATATCCAGCCTCATGCCACGCAACTCCGCCTCCAGGGCGGCAAAGCTCAGGAGAGCCTGAATATTCTCCTCCATGCCGAGGGCATACTTTTGCCTGATGAGCTGATTTTCCGATTCGAGGACGTGAAGCCGGGCCGAACGAATTCCCATGCGGTCGAGACGCCGAAACCATTCGTGCATCAGAGGCAGCTTATCGGTGGTGGCGTTGTTGCGGTGCAGAGTCACGATGAGGGTGGGAGGGATGCCTTCCTGACAGAGCCGCGCGATGGCCGTTTCCGTTCTGGCCGTGTCGGCGCGCGTCTTCTCTAATGAGCCTGACCACCGCACGTCGTTCAACTCGCCCGGCCCGTCGATGGAGATGCCGACGTGGACGTTGTAGCGCTTGAACATTCGGACGTGAGCCTCATTGATTAGTGTTCCGTTGGTTTGAATGCCGTTGCGTCCGAATCTCTCAAGACCCCAGGCCCAGAGTTCTTCCAGATCGTTTTCCGAAACCAGCAGAGGCTCGCCGCCGAAGATGGTAAACGGGCCACCCTCTTCCGTGATGGCCCGTTTCATGGTCTCGATGTCGTACCGCTTGCCCATGTTCCCGGCATCCCGCTGTGGGTTCTGGTAGCAATACTGGCAGGCGATGTTACAGTGGACGCCGAGCGGCCTGAGTTCGACGGTCATGGATGCACTTCCTTTTCCAGAGACCCTAGGCGACTTCTTCCCGGACGATCTTCTGAGCGCGGTCATACTGCGCGCCCGGAGTCACGTCGCTCAGCTGAGTCTCATAGCCGATTGGTCTGGCCTTGAGTATGCCCAGATCAGGTGCTTCGACATCGGTTCGCTTGGGCGCGACGCGGAAATCCATGCCGAACCGGGTGACGTTCGTCGTATTCGCCACGCTTGCGTGCCACAGGTAGCCGCTGTCGAACATCAGCGCCTGCCCGTACCTGACCGCCACCGGAGCTAACTCTTTATTCCCGTATTCAGTTTCCACCCAGATCGTATTAGTGCCGAAGGTGTCAACGAAGGGAACCCAGACGGCGATGAGGTCGTGGCGTCCGGTGACTTCCGTATCACGATGCAGGGCGCTGATGCTCGGCGAATTGCCCATGTGGACGCGAAAGACCGGAGGCCAGTTGTAGGTCATTTTTCCGCCGAAGAGGGGGGTGAAGATATTCACCACGAACGCGCGGTACAACTTGAAGAACCAGGGCCGCTCGGCGGCGCGCTTGAGGCGTTGTCGCGTGACGAGGTTGTCCCTGTACGTGATGACGCCCTCTTCGCCCCTCTCCCGTTTCCGTTTCAGGCAGACCTCGTGATACCGCGATAAGTCATCTGTATGGATAACGTGTTCGGCGAAGACTTTGGCAAAGGGATACTTCGTCGTGTCGTAGGACACGAATTTGAAAACAGGAGTCGCCATATTTCCGGGTCGCCTTACTCTCGGACGGCGCTGTCGCCGCGAGCGTGTGCACAGTCCAGTATCAGATGACCAGATGGGGCTTGCCACTCCGGCCTCTCGAACGTTCCCGGTTTGAGACTACACGGGCGGCAGCTTAACAGAGGCTTCCTCACTGCCGCCCGTGCCCTCGGTGATAGTTATTGGTCAACGTGTGTGTCCACGTCCACGTCAACATCGATATCAACGTCAACCACCGCCAGAACATCATCGTCAATATCAACGTCGATGTCTACGACCACGTCAACGCCGGTGTCTGTGTGGGTCGCCTGCCCGTCGAACATGGTAACGTCGCGCGTCATCGTGCTCGGAACATCGGTGACCATCGAACTAGCCTCAAGTGTCTCCGTCGCTCTGATCTCACTTTCAATGTCCGATAACTCTGCTGGTTTCATGTTGGTCTCCTTAGCTTGAGTTGTTTCGGGCGATGTCGAGGTGCGTAGGCTAAGCCGCCGCCCGTATTATTGTTGCCTATTGGTCAACATGCGTGTCCACATCTACGTCAACATCCACAGCCATGCCGGTGTCTGTGTGGGTCGCCTGCCCGTCGAACATGAAGAGAGCGCGCACCTGCGTGTTCGGAACGCCGGCGACTTCTTTCTTCAAGTGTTTGCGTCGCCTTGATCTCACTTTCGATGTCAGATCGCTCCTCCGGTTTTATGCTCGACTCCTCTCAGGATTTGGCAGCTTCGTTGCCGGCGATGGCGTTAAGAATTTTCGGAACAAAGCTGTTCGTCAACCGGCTCGTAAAGCAAGCCCGCTGCCACCTTGACCAGATAAACAGGCTCGTCGGATGGCTTTCCACCAAACCAATCGTTCCGAGTATTTCAAAGACCCTTGCCGGAACTCTTGTGTCTTCAACCGGGATAGGCGGTTTCACCCCGATCGCGTGGCCGCGCCAGTTTTCCGCTCCCGGGGACGGTTGGACGTCTCCCCTCCAATAGTTTCCACAAAAGACCGCAACCCCTGTGAGCGGGTTAGCCTCGAAACGCAGGTCGGCATTGGCGAACTCGCCCAGTGTATCCGCTGCGGCCTGATTCCGCCATGCCAGAGAACGCTTCTCCGAATCGAAGATCGGGTTGGTTACATGCAGGATCGTCTGCCCATCCGAGATCGTCACCTCGTAGTCGGTCGCCTCCGTTTTCGTGATTTCGACGACAGGGCCGTCCGGGCCAAACGTGCCGTCGGCCAATTGTACGTCGGTCGTGTAGCGACCCTGCGGCCCTCCTTCCGCGGAGGAGCCGTGATTGGCCTCAAGCGCATACGTTCCCTGTATGTTT
The DNA here is from genome assembly GCA_036389675.1 of Pyrinomonadaceae bacterium. Lineage (GTDB taxonomy): Bacteria > Acidobacteriota > Blastocatellia > Pyrinomonadales > Pyrinomonadaceae > DASQYE01. The sequence continues at coordinate 121,474 of DASVWI010000020.1, read as the reverse complement.
GGACTCTTCGGCCTTGACTCCGCTTCCCACACATACCCTACGAATTTCGGCAACTGCGTCGTCGGGTCTATGGAAAACTGAATCTCGCCATGATCCGCTTCGTCGCCCGCTCCCGACCATCGTAGCAGGTTATCTTTGAAGACGACTCCTTCCACCTTCTTTTGACCGATGCGGACGCCCTGCTCGTCAAGGCTGAAGTCTCCGGCAGGCTTCCAGCGATTCTTCTCGAAGGAGAAGGAAAAGTAGCGGCCACGGAAGGGAGCATCGTATTCCGGAAGGCTGACGCCTTTCAGATTCATTCCACCCGACCAGTAGCCATCGAGCGTGCCGGAGATCACTTTGCTGCCGCTCGCCTGCTTATCCTGCTCAAAGGTAATCCGATTGTTTCCCCATGTGACTGTATTGTTCTCGAAGCTGGCGGGTTCGATCAGGTCTTCACCGATCATCAGCCGGGCCTTGCTTTGCGACTGGTCGGGGCGCGGCGTGACCACTGTGATCACCGGCCCCTCGCTCCATGTCGCTCCGTCTGTCGTTACCTCTGTGGCATAGCGGGCCGTCCACACGCTGAGGGGATTGCCACCGGGCAGCACTTCTGTGGCTTCCAGATTGGGCTCTGTCGGTTCGTCCGCATCCTGTGTCCAGTACTTACCGGAAAGAAAGCGTTGGAAGCCTTGCTCACCTGCCTGCTCGGATGTCTCGAAGACGAGAGTGGCGCTGTTGGGGTTGCCGTCTTCCGCCTTCCAGATTAAGGTGGAGTTGTTGAAAGTAAAGCCTGTGATTTGCGTCAGGTTGACATAAACGAGGCTCAGGTCGTTCAGTTCCGGGCTGCCGATGATGGTCAGCACAAGGCTCTGGTCGGATGTGGCGTAAACGCCGCTCCATGATAAGAGCAGGCTTGCTTTCAGACGCTCGTTAGCGTCCGAAAAATGTTCTAAAGATGCTCCCTCGTAACCCTCCTCGACGATCCATCGGTCTATGACCGCCCGCGCATCCGGGCGACGATAGTTGGCGATCAATGAGGAGCGAAACGAACTGGCGAATTTCATCTCCTTGTGCATGTCAATGATGAACCTTTCATTGACGGAGAAGGAGGCCAGAGAGCCCTTAGCCGCCACATGAGCGTGATTCTCGTCGCGCGTGGATAACAAGCTCCTCTCTAAATTATTCAGTCCCGGAAAAACGTCCTCGGAGACAGCCTGCTCAGGGTTCTGGCGATACATATCCTGCAAAGCGATGTTATGCGTCAATTCAACCAGAAACTCCCCGGCGCGTGTTCTGGGCTGGTACTGGTATTCATGCGGGACGTGGAAGTTTTCAAACTCTTCGATGGCGGCCAGTTCTCTGGGCGAGTACAAGTCTATAGCCCGCTTCGGACTCAATTTACTCAGCTTCTGGCGAGGCCCTGTGACGAAGCCCAAGCGTGCCGCCATCTCGCTATCGGTCTGGGCCGCCTCCTTGGGCGGAATATAAAAGGTCGAGATGCCGGTGAAGGTCGCGCGCACGCGCGGGTTCAGCATGTCGCTGAGCTTATGCACGGCGATCGTGGGCTCGAACGTGGCGTGGCGTGCGGCTATGTAATGAGTGACCTCGAAATCCTCGCCGTAAGATTCCTGCAGGTACTCGACGAGGATGGGGAATTTATCGTTAATGAACCCTTTGCGCCGGTAGCCCTGCTCGCCTATGAGTCCGACCTGCCAGAGGACTACGTGGACGGAGGTATCCAGACGGCGTTTACGCAGAAGCAGTTCGCTGGCTTCAAAGGTTTGCATCCCCGGATAGGCGGGGTCGATACCCAAATCGGCGCACAGGCAGTCGAGGGCTGAAATGCCCGGCTTCATCACGGCGTAATAACCCTCTCGGCGGGCAATCGCAATCGCGCGGTGTGTCGAAAGCACGAAAATGCCCGGATGCCCGTAGTAGACGCCGACCACCCTCAGGCCCTTGCGGACATAATGAAGCATCGCCTCCGACATCTGCATGTAAGTGTTAAAGCGCGGTTTCGTGTCGTCATATAACACATACAAATCGTAGGCGTCCGGTCGAAGCCCATGCAGCCACACCTGGGTCGGCGGATTGGAGACGCAGTAAAATACCTTGTCCGCAATTTTGAGGTAAGCCTCCGCCTCCATAGTGAAGCCTATGCCCTGTATCCCCGAGCCTAGGATGACGAGGCTCCCTTGTTTGTTCCCGCCAACAGTTTCAGGATTATCCGAAAGCGTCCGCCGGTTTTCCGCGATCTCCCGCGCCAGCTCTTCCCAACGGCGACTATGCTCCTCGCGTGTGGGGTACGCAGCGATTGAGTTCTTCTGATCGATGTTAAGCATATATGGCGACTATGTCCTTCCTTCCGGCGACAGCGAAACCGCTTTGTGAGCCCGGCTTGATACGCTGACGAGGTGAGCTATTGACAGAGCGGGTGAGGCTGCCCACGGGTGGGCCGCACTTAGAACAGCTCGAACTTGACGGTCAGATATTTTTTCGGGTTCTGACGGAAATCGTAGATGAGTTTGACGCCTTCCGAGGATAGCTGGTTGACGTTGGAGTAGAGCTGGTCGTCGGTGAGTAGCTTGCCGACGGTTCCCTCGCCGCGCTGGGCGCTGGCGACGACGTTGTCTATGCGCTCGGCGGTGGTGTTGAAGCGGGCGATGGCGGCGCGCGCGTCGTTGTAGATGGCCTCGTCCGTGAGCAGCTTGCCGACCGTGCCGCGCCCGGCGCGCACGTCGGCGAGGACGGAGGTGATTTGATCTGTCGCCTGATCAAGACGCGCGATGGCCGAGCTGGCGCGGTTGTAGAGCTCTTCGTCCGTGAGCAGCTTGCCCGCCGTGCCGCGCCCGCGCCTGAGGTCTACGGCAATCTCGCGTAGCTGGACGGCGATCTCGTTGGCGTTGTTGTAGAGCGCGGGGTCGTTGACGAACCGACCGGCAGAGCCCTGGCCCGACCTGATCTGGCGCATCACCTCTTCGGTCTCACGAATCGTCGCGTTCAGGTTATTGTAGAGCGCTTCGTCGTTGACGACGCGGCCCAGTGTGCCCTGTCCCTCGTTGATCTTACGGACGATTTCGTTGACCTGATCGGAAACCTTGCCGAGGCGCTGGACTAGATCATTGCCGGAGGTGGCGAGGTCGTTGAATGAGTTTGCAGACTGTGAGGGGAGGATGAAATCCTCCGTCACGGGCTGGCCGACGGCTGTGCCGGGAGTGATGTTGATGAGCTTTTCATTGCCGAGCAGGCCGGGCGACGCCATTTGGGCCTGCGAGTCGGTGCGGATGCGGTCGGTGGCGGGCCTGCCGTCAATCTTATTATCAATAGCCAGACGCGCCTCGACTTTCGGCGCGCTCGGGTCATCTGTCGGCGGCATCAGCTTGATGCTCTCGACCTTGCCGACGCGCACTCCCGCCAACCTCACGTCAGAGCCTTCGCGCAAGCCTTCGGCGCTGGCGAACCGCGCCTTCAGGTGCAGCTTCTTCGAGAAGGGGTTGATGTCGCCCGTCGCATTTAAGATCAGGAAGATCAGGACCGCGATGGAGACGATGACGAGAAGGCCAACACGCAACTCGCTCAGGCCGATGGTCTTTTTGACAGGAGGCATAATCAGAATCAAGGATGAAAGCGGAAGGATGAAGGATGAAGTAAAAGCATTAAAGATTTTGAAGCGCTTATTTCATCCTTCCGCCTTCCGCCTTCATCCTTGCCTTTCAGTGTCCGCGAAGGAATTTATTGATGTAGGGGTCTTCAGCCTTACGCAAAGTTTCGTCCGTGCCGCTGAAGATCACGCGCCCCTCGCGCATCATCAGCACCTTGGTGTTGATCAGGCACAGGCGCTCGCCTTCACGCTCGAAGACGACTTCGCCCGCTTCGTTGACGACAGCATATTCCGAGCTGAGATAATCCAGATTGTTCATCTCGTGCGTGACGAAGATGGAGGATACGTCCTCAAGGTCGCGTAGCTTCATCGCCAGCTCGCAGATGGTGCGGGCCGTCGGGGGGTCGAGCCCGGCTGTGGGCTCGTCGAACATGACGATCTTGGGATCGCCGACGAGCGCGCGTGCGATGCCGACGCGGCGACGCATACCGCCGGAAAGCTCTATCGGCATCTTATCAATCGCGTCTTCCAGATTGACGAAGCGCAGCATGCGGCGCACTTCCGGCTCGACTTCCTCTTCGGGCACGCCCTGCTCGTGCAGGCGAAAGGCGACGTTGTCATAGACGGAGAGGGAATCAAAGAGCGCGCCCTCCTGAAAGATCATGCCGATCTTTTTACGCACGACCATCATCTGCCCTTCGTCGTAGTCGGTGATGTCCTCGCCGTCGACGAGAATCTGGCCGGAGTCAGGTTTGAGCAGTCCGAGCACCAGTTTGATCGTCGTCGATTTGCCGCAGCCCGAGCCCCCGAGGATGATCTTCGTCTCGCCCTTCATCACCTTGAAGCTCAGGCCGTCGAGCACCTTTCGGTCGGCAAATCCCAGATGCACGTCGCGGAATTCGATGGCCGGGATAGCGCGATCCTTATCATCCACTTCGGCGAAAGTAGAATCCGCAGCATTCTCGCTGACCCGACCGTCAATGACGCCGGGCATCGTCTGCTGTAAAACTTCTCTATCTGTTGTCGCCATAAAAATTCAAGTTGCGTTTTAAGTCGTCGGCATTCCGAGGACAGCCTGAAGCGCGCGGGCGAGAAAGAAGTCGGCGACGATCACCATAATCGATGCCGCCACGACGGCCTTCGTCGTCGAGCGCCCGACGCCCACCGTGCCCCCTTCCGTGTTGAGTCCTTTATAGCACGCAATAGTCCCAATAATAAGCGCAAAGACGATGGGCTTAACGACGCCGCCGATAATGTCGTCCTGCGTGATGCCGTCTCGCACGGAGGTCAGAAACGTCCCCGAAGCCATGCCGAAGAGGCCGGTGGCGACTGTCCAGCCGCCGCCGATTCCGAGCACGTCCGCGAGCACGGTCAAGAGCGGCAGCGTAATCACGAGCGCGATCATGCGCGGAGCGACGAGCTTGCGTATGGGGTCTGTGCCGAGCGCGCGCATGGCGTCGATCTGCTGCGAGACGGTCATCGAGCCGAGTTCCGCAGAGATGGCAGAGCCGACGCGCCCCGTCACCATCAGGGCCGTGAGCACCGGCCCTAACTCGCGCACCAAAGAGAGCGCGACGAGGCGGCCCGTCTGATCCTGCGCGCCGTAATACTGTAGCGTCGGAAAAGTTTGCAGCGTCAGGACGCCGCCCGTGAAAAATCCCGTCAGAATAATGATGGTGAGAGAGCCGACGCCGATGGCATCCATCTGCGCGATGGTTTCCGGGATATATCTGGGTCGGCGGAAAAGACCGCGAGCGGCGCGCGCCGCCAGCAACGTCGTCTCCTGCAATTCGAGCACAGCGCGCGTAGCAAAGTTCATTCGTCGGTCAATTCGGAAACGGGCCGAGCCTCCGGAGGGGCTTGCACGTTCTCAAAATGGCGTTAGCATCCCGGGAATAAAAGGAAACTCCTGCCGGAAAGTAGAGCGCGGGTTGGCTGCCCTGCACCTTTTGGAAATCCGTAGGGCGCTCCCACACGAGTTAAGCACGAGCGGCATATGATGCGCAAAATATAGCTTATGCGTCAAGCTTTAAATACGCGCGGGCGGCAGGCCTGGTGATTGGCCCAATATAAAATCTATCGCGGATGCTCTTTGACATTCCTCTCCGGGCCAAGAGGAAAGGCCGGTCAGTATATAAGCCTGACCGGCCAGGGGCGCTGCTTTTATGGTGCTGCGGGCTCTAAGGTTGTCGCCCGCGCTGTAGTGAGCCGTCCTCTCGTTGTCCGAGACGGTCGCGGCGCGACGGTCGCTGGCCGAGGCGGTTGCCCCTTTCACCGTCGCGCTCGGCGGCGCGGGCCTCACGGCGCATGATGCGCAAGGTGTTCAACTGCTCGGGCGTCAGCACGCGGCGTATCTTCAATTCCGTCAGAGACCGCATGCGGGCGACCGCGGCCTGCGCCACGCCCACTTCGCGCGCGCGTTCGGCTATCAGAGCCTCGTTGATATTGTCGGCATAGATCGCGTCATCGAGCGCGCTGTGGGCTTGGGCCAATCTCTCGCGGATAGCGCGCCATTCATCTTTGCTCTCCTCGCGGATGGCCCTGATCTGTTGAAGCTGGTCAACCGTCAGATTAAGCGCGCGCAAGGGGTCGCGACGCCCGCGGTTTCGCACATTCGCGCGGCGCTCCTCTTCGTTCGGCTGCGGAGCATCGCCGCCCTGTGCCCGCGCGCTCGCGCCGGAGAAAATTATCAGTAGCAGGGACAACGCGACCCACGTGAGAGTCGCCGCCGTCTGTTTGCCGAAAGCTTTGTTCATACCCGTTATGCCTTTCAAATAAACACTCAGTTGGCTTCATCCATCAGGTCAATCAGACGCGGCAAGTCCTCTTCGTCACGAGTCGGAATAAGCTGCAAGTCTCTGGCGATCTGTTCCGATTCCTGTGTGGAGACTCGAAGCGGGGCACGTCTGGCAACACTCGCCTGCGTCGAGATAGCAACAGGGCGGCCCTGTGCCGTCCTTGTCGGCAGAGAACCCCTCCCGGCGCTAACGGCTGTGACGAGTTGCTGCTGCTGTGGCGCTGCTGCCGCCTCGCGTTCTTCCCTGAGGGCCAGCTCCTCTCTCACCTTCTTCTCAACCAACGCGTTGACTTCCGCTTGCGACGGGCCTTTCTCGACCACCTTTTCCATAACGACGACGCGCGGCTCTTCCAGAAGACGAAGTGCAGCGAAGACTACGAGCGCGCAGAGCGCGAGTCCGGCGAAGGCCGTCGCGCCGCGCATCCACGCGGGCGAGAGCGCGAAGAACTCGCGCAGAGCGGCAAGGGCCGAAGGCTTGCGCGCAGAAGCTCTGGCCGCGTTATCGGCAGGCGAGAGTCCGGGCGCTAAAGCGCTGGATTCAATCGCGCCGACGGTCTCACTGCGCCACGCGCCGATGGAGGCGCGAACCTCTCCGAAGGCTTCGGCCTCCGCCGCGCAGGAAGCGCAGGCGCGCATGTGGCCCTCGAAATCGAGGGCTTCCCGTTCGCTCGCTTCATTGTAAAGATAGGCCACGATCTCCGGGGCTCTGACGCAAGGGTTTGTATCTGCCTGATCTCTCATTTTGGTCTCTTTTCCAACTGCCTTCAGGAAACCTCGGACGCGACCGATTGCAGCCGCATCTGTAGTTGACGGAGCGCCGTGTAGAGCCTGCTCTTAACGGTGCTCAGCGGCAAGTCTAGCGCCTCGGCTATCTCCTGAAACGTCAGTTCTTCAAATTCTTTCATAACGACCACCTGCCTGAGTTCAAGGGGAAGAGAACCGACCGCCCGCCTGACCATCTCAGTCCGCTGGCGGCTCTCGGCGGCGCGAGCGGGAGATTGGCTGGCGGGCGCTAGAAAGGGCGCGTCCGCCGTCTCCAACTCGTCTTCGAGCGCCGTTTCGCCGCGCACCTTGGCCCGCCGCTGCCGCGTAATACACTGGTTAATGGCGATGCGGTGCAGCCACGAAGAGACTTTGGCTTCGCCGCGAAACCCGCGCAGGTTGCGAAAGGCCGAAAGAAAAGTCTCCTGCGTAGCATCGCGGGCATCCTCTTCGCGTCCGAGCATGCCGTAGGCGAGCGAGTAGATACGGCGCTCCCAACGGCGCACAATCTCGCCGAAAGCATCCGCATCGCCAGCCAGGGCGCGCTTTACGATCTGCTCGTCGCTCGTAACCGTCTCCATTCTTTCCCCGACGCTTTTGCCGGCCAGCGCGAGGCGCGCTCCCCCTTGCGGTCTCTCTTCCAGCGGCGAGTGCATCAGCCTTTGGCTCTATGCACTCAAACACTTAGACGCCCCGTCCGGCCTTACGGTCTATAAAAGTATCCCACAGGTGAGGCTTTTGCCACCCAATCGACTGCAACTCCGGCAGCCCGCCGCCCCTGCCGAGTCGTGAGACAAAGCCTCATGCTCCTTTGGAATCTCTGATTCATAGCCGCCAGCCGGGGTTTAGCTTAATTATTTCAGCAGTTAAAAATGGGCCAAACCATTGACAGCCTCGTTTGAGGTTGCGTAGTATGAATACTAGCGGGCCTGCTTTGCTTGGCAAGGGGACAGGCCGACCATTTTCTTCTCGTCCCGCCCCGAGAGTTTCCCCGGGACAAAATCACCTGACACGCACCGAACAGTAGTTTACAGAGATCGCCAATGCAAGAACCTTCCCGGCGTGTGCGCCTGCTTTACATAGTGCTCGGAGTGCTGCTGGTCGTCGGCCTCTTTCCCTTGGGGCTCGCAGGGTGGCTGCTTTCGGAGCGGAGCGCCGATGCGCTGCGCTCGGTCGAGGGGCGCTATCAGGCGCAGTTGGTTCAGGACAAAGCGCGGCAGATAGAGCTGTATGGGCAGCGTTACCGCGATGTCGTGACGGGCTTGGCCCGAGCCTTTGAGCTTGCGGGCGGCGTCAGCGTCATGGGCGAAGGCGGCGCGGACGCACGCTTGCAGAAGACCTTGCAGGACGACCCGAATTTGATCGCGCTCTCGATTGAGCCCGTACAGGGCGAGCCGCACAGGGCTTTTCAGCCGGACGTGATCAAGCGCGCAGAGGTGGAGGAGCGTGTCGGGGAAGTCCTGGCGCGCATCTCAGGGCGCGGGCTGGTGGTCAGCCGCCCGCACATCATACGCTCGGGTCAGGAGATTGCCCTGACCATCGCCGCGCCTGTGATGGGCGGCGCGGGCGGAGACGAAGTAGTCGCCGCCGTGGTCGCCGTCATCTCGTTTCAGGAAGTGCTGGAAGCCGTTCAGCAGAAGTCCTCAAAGAGCGAGCGAGAGATGCTGGACGCGGGGCTCCCTGTGGTCTTCGTCGTTGATCGCGAAGGCCGCGCCGTGGCCCACCCGGACGAGCGCGTGGCCTTTACCGAAAGACCCATGACAGACCTCAAGGTCGTGCAGGACTGGCAGGAGACGGGCGCGCAGGTTCAATCGGCTCTCGCTCCCTTTACAGCCGAGCGCGACGGACGACGCGTAAACATGCTCGGCTCGTATGCGACCGCTGAGCTTGACGGCGAATCCCCTCTGGGCGTGATCGCCATTCAGGATGAGCACGCGGCGCTAGCTTCCGTCTCGGACATGCGAAGGCAGACGCTTTACATCAGCCTGCTGGCGGCCATCTTTGCGCTTCTGATCGGTTACTACTTCGCCAAGAAGCTGACGCAGCCCGTGCAGGAGCTGGCCGCCGGAGCGCACCGCATCGCGAGCGGAGATTTTTCGCAGCGCATCAGCGTTCAGAGCCACACGGAGCTAGGCGACTTGGGCGCTTCATTCAATCTCATGACCGATCAGGTGGAGCGTTTCATCATCGACCTGCAACGCTCCGCCACCGAGAATCGCGATTTGTTCCTCGGCACGGTCAAGGCGCTCGCTGCTGCCATCGACGGCAAAGACCCTTACACGCGCGGCCACTCGGAGCGCGTCGCGCGTTTCTCCATAGCCATCGCACAGGGTCTCGATCTCTCCGACGAGGAGATTGAAAAGATAAGGATCAGCGCGCTCCTGCACGATGTCGGCAAGATCGGCATCGATGACAACATCCTGAAGAAGCCAGCCGCGCTGACCGATGAAGAGTTCATCATCATGAAGGAGCATCCGAAGAAGGGCTACAAGATCATGTCGCAGATTCCGGCGATGCGGGAGTTTCTGCCGGGCATGTACATGCATCACGAGATGGTCAACGGCGGCGGATACCCGCAGGGTCTCAAGGGCGACGAGATACCTTTGATGGCCCGCATAGTTTCGGTCGCCGATACCTTCGATGCGATGACGACGGATCGCCCCTACCAGCGCGCGATGAAATTTGACGACGCCGTCGAGCGCATTAAGAGCTTTGTCGGCACTCGCTACGACGAGCGCGTCGTAGCCTCGCTCGTCGCCGCCTGCGAATCGGGCCAGATACGTCCCGGCTCTGTGCGCCTCAAGTGCCGCGTGAATGACACGGGCACAAAACCCGCTGGGCCAACCCTAGCGGGCCAGTCTTGCAAAGCGCCCGAGAGCGCCCCCGTTACCTAACGCTTGAGCTACGCGCTCGCGGACAGAGCTGTAGAGAGAGTAGTCATCATGAGAGATTGCGAAATGATGAGAGCTGTGATCGGTCTCAGAATATTGACGCCTGCGCTTCTGCTTATATCATTGTTAATGCCGCTGACGGCGGCCTGTGCCCAGACGCTCAACTCGCGCTCGTTCGATACCCCTGTTGCAACTCAAAATGGCCCGGCCCGGAACAGTTCCGTCGCGGAGACGGGCGGTTGGATAAAAGTCGCGCCCATAGGCGAAGAGTTCACCGTCCTGATGCCGAGCAGGCCCAGTTTGCGTACAGAGGGCGGCAAGAACCTATCCGAGAGGGCCATTAGTTTCTACAGCACGCTCACTGAGGGCGATATGTACATGGTTAGCTCCGCGCCGAAAGCGAGCGGCGCGGGCGAGCGTGCGATGCTCAATCCTCTCGCGGGCGAATATCAGCATCCGTTCTTCAAACAGATTCGCGAGCAGGGCGGGCAGTTGACGGTGAAAGGGCAAAGAGACCTTGCGCTTAAGGGCCAGACGGGGCGGGAGTATCGGCTCGCCGTGGGCGGCGATGCCATTCCCTGTGTGACTCGCGTATATCTGACCGGGCGAAGGGTCTACACTCTCATCTGGCTAAGCAATCGCGAAGATTCCCCGGCGGGCGAACCACGTCAGGAAAAGTTCCTGGAGTCCTTCACGCTTGGGCCAATAAACAGCGATGCGGCGGCGAGCAATGTCATTGTTGAAGACGAGCGCATCTCGGGCGAGGGAGTTGGCGGAGGAATCGGCGTCGGTCATGGAAACGGCGCGGGCTTTGGTGTCGGTGGCTCAATCGTCAGCCGCAACACCGGCGGCGGCGAGGGTGTTGGAAGAGGCCCGGCGAGAGAGGCCGGGGGCGAGAAAATCTACAGCCCGCGTGATGCTATACAAAGGGCACGGATAGTGTCGAAACCTGTCGCGGAGTACACCGAACTGGCGCGCAAAAATAATGTCAGTGGCACAGTCGTATTAAAAATGGTGCTGGCCGCCGACGGGACGGTTAAAAATATAAGGGCCGTGGTGGGCCTCCCTTACGGGTTGACGGAAAGGGCCATCAATGCGGCGCGTAGAATCAAGTTTGTGCCCGCGATGAAGGACGGACTCCCCGTCTCGCAATACGCTGTGCTCGAATATAACTTCAATCTTTATTGAAGCCTTCCCTTTAGCGCCCGTCCTTTAATCCAAAAGTCATCGCCAGCCCGTTATGCACAGTATGCGGGCTGGCGTTTTGTTATGCTTTCGATTCGGCTCACACGTTTGCTGTTATTGATAAAGGGCGTGTATATTAACGTCCATAACATCATCGAAGGGAAAAGAAGCGCGGGAGAGAGGCATGTCAATCCTCGCGCCTTCTAGCATTCGTTGTATGAATCTGTAAGGTCTGGGAGCGATAGTCAGAGGAGCTTATCATGAATGTGAATCAAGGACAGGGCAGAGCGTCGGACGAAGATCAGAAACCCAAGGTTGAAGAGAGCCCCAGCGAGAAGCTGGAAGACGAGAAGCCCACGGGCTCGCTCATACCGGGCGCGGAGAATCCGGAGAGCGATGAGATCAAGCGCGAGAAGAATCTCAACACGGAATAGCTGTGAGCCGTCGCTCGTCGCCTATAACAAGCAACGCAACTTTACTGAAGCAGGCCCGCGCATCTTAACCAATGCGCGGGCCTAAGCGCCTGCCGAACTATTCCAACCCGTTTCTCAAAGCCTCTCTGATTGAATCAATCTTCAGCCGGTTGCTTCAACGCTTTTGTCGTGCTGCGGCAGTTGCGCTTATAATCAAAGGCTTACAAATTCAGATCAGCTTCACAAAGGTTTAAGACTTATTCATGGCATTCTGGAAAAGAAAAAATAAAGAACGCTTCGTCACGCTGGGCCTGAACGAGCCACCGGCAAGGCCCGCTGCCCTTGAGCAGCCGCCGCCTCCGGCAGGGCCGGTCGATGCGGAGCTGCAAACGCCAGCCGCCGCGTCTCAAACGGAGAGGCCGCAGCCGCCTTTGGGCACGACCGCTGCGCTTGAGCCCGCGGCAACCGGCGCGGCCCCGACACCGCCGCCCACGCGCGAGACCCATTCGGTGACGGAAAGCCCGCGCCCCGTCGCTTCCGCACAGGCCAGCAGGCGCGTCGAAGCAGAGCCATTAAAACCTGCCGCCGAACAGAAGGCCGTGCCGTCGCGCTCCACCTTTACGACCTCCATCCTCGGGCTTGATCGCTCCATCGAAGAGCTGCAAGCGCAGGAGGCCGCTCTCGAACAGGAGTTCAGCGCGCGCTTTCGCCGCGCCGTCGCCGCCACGCGCGAATCGCTCTCGGAGAGGATTGACACGGTCTTTCAGGGACGCAAGCAGATTGACGCAGAGCTTTTGGATGAGCTGGAAGAGGTGCTCATCGCCGCAGACATAGGCGTGCCGACGACCCTGCACATACTGGAGACGGTGCGGCGCGGCATAGCCCGGCAGCAGATCAACGACATCACCGCCCTGAAGCAGGCGATCAAAAGCGAGCTGCTTTCGATTCTACAGGCATCGGAGCGCGAGGGCGTCGCTTCGGAGACGAGCGTGCCGCTCACGGTCGTGCCTTACGTGATGATGATCGTCGGCGTCAACGGCGTCGGCAAGACGACGACCATCGGCAAGCTCGCGCAACGCATCAAGGCCGAAGGCAACGACGTGTTGATCTGCGCGGCTGATACTTTTCGCGCCGCCGCCTCAGACCAGCTGGCGATCTGGGCCGAGCGCACGGGCGTTCCGCTCATTCAGCAGAAGCAGGGCACAGACCCGGCAGCCGTCCTCTTCGACTCGCTCAAGGCCGCCAAGGCGCGCAACTCCGACGTGCTGATCGTGGATACTGCCGGACGCCTGCACAACAAATCCAACCTCATGGCCGAGCTGGAAAAGATGAAGCGCGTCGCTGGTCGTGAGGTGGAAGGCGCGCCGCACGAGACGCTGCTCGTCGTGGACGCCGTGACGGGACAGAACGGGCTTGAGCAGGCCAGGCAGTTTTTGAAGGTCGCGGGCGTGACCGGAATAGTTTTGACCAAGCTCGACGGCACGGCCAAGGGCGGCATCGCCGTCGCCATCGCCAAAGAGCTTAATCTGCCGATTCGTTATGCCGGGATAGGCGAGAAGGTGGACGATCTGGTCGTCTTCGATCCGGAGCAGTATGTCAATAGCCTGTTTGAATAAGAGGGACTGTTGAGGACGGATGAAGCCCCCACAGCGAGCGCGAGCGTAGATGCCTGGAGCGATTTAGACCGGCAGATGATGCTACACGCGCTGATGCTGGCGTCACGCGGGCAGGGACAGGTCAGTCCGAGCCCGCTGGTCGGCTGCGTGATCGTCGGCGCAGACGGGTTGATCGCGGGCGAGGGATTCTATGTATACGAACACCTCAAGCACGCGGAAACGCTCGCGCTCGAAGAGGCCGGAGAGAGGGCCAGAGGCGCGACCGCTTACGTCTCACTTGAACCGCACGCGCATCACGGGCGAACTCCGCCCTGCACGGACGCTCTCATCCGCGCGGGCATCAGTCGCGTCGTCGCTCCCATCTTAGACCCTAACCCGAAAGTCTCCGGCAAGGGGTTCGCGCACCTGCGTGAGGCAGGCATCACGGTTGACACGGGGCTGTTGGCCCATGAGGCCGCGCGTCTGAATGAAAAATATATTCACTCGATGCGCGAGGCGCGGCCCTTCGTACATCTCAAGCTCGCCTGCTCGCTCGACGGACGCATCGCCACGCGCACGGGCGATTCGCGTTGGATCACAGGTGAAGAGTCGCGCGCGCGCGTCCACCAGCTGCGTCATGAATACGACGCCATCCTCGTCGGCTCGGGGACGGCAATCGCCGATAACCCTTTGCTCACCGATCGCTCGGGCCGCCCGCGCCGTCTTCCCCTTCAGCGCATAGTGCTTGACCCGAGCTTGCGCCTGTCCACGGATTCGCAGCTCTCTATGACCGCGCGCGATGCTCCCGTCCTCGTCTTTACATCCGAGGGCACGGATGCTGCGCGGCTCAAAGCACTTGAGCAGTGCGGCGTGGAAGTAATAAGGGACGGTGACGGTCGTAACCTCGAAAACATACTTGCGAAGCTCAATGAGCGTTCCATCCAGAGCGTGCTTGTTGAGGGGGGAGCAAACGTCGCGGGCGCATTCCTCGACGGCGGGCTCGTTAATAAGGTGAGCATTTTCATCGCGCCCCTGATAATCGGAGGATGCGAAGCGCCCAACGCCATCGGCGGCACAGGCCCGCGAACCATCGCCGACGCCTCGCGCCTCCGGGACGTGGAATTCATCCAACACGGGACGGACATCGAAGTCACCGGCTACATCAAAACAGTGAAGATTGACGAGTGACGAGCAGAAGAAAAAGCTTTTAGCTTATCATTCGTCACCGTGTTCGGTTTTGCTCGCCACTTGTCACTCGTCGCTGCTCTCTTATGGTTCACGCGAAAAAGAGTTTGGGGCAGAATTTCCTCGAAGATGAGCGCGTCGTAGAGCGTATCGTCGGGGCGCTAGGCCCGCGCGCGGATGAGACGATTATAGAGATTGGGCCTGGTCGCGGAGCTTTGACCGCGCGTCTGGTCGAAAGGGCCGGACGCCTCGTCGCCATCGAGCTTGATCGCGAGCTTGTCGGTCTTCTGCGGGAGCGTTTCGGCGCGAAGGAGAATTTTCAGATCGTTGAAGGCGATGCCCTCAATGCTGACTTATGCGCGCTCGTCGGGCCGGGCGGGAGCGCGCGTGTTGTCGCTAATCTTCCTTACTATATCTCGACGGCCATCCTGCAACGATTGATCGAGCAGCGCGATTGCATCTCGGAAATGGTCTTGATGCTGCAACGCGAAGTGGTCGCGCGCATCACAGCGCCGCCGTCTTCGAGCGAGCGCGGCTATCTGTCCGTGCTGGTCGAGGCTTACGCTTCGGCGGAAACTCTCTTCGACGTTTCGCCCGCTTCGTTTCGCCCCGTGCCGAAGGTCTGGAGTACGGTCTTGCGCCTCGTCATGCGCCCGCGCATGGCCGTAGAGATAGGGGACGAAGCGCTTTTTCGTCAGCTGGTCAGCGCCGGGTTCGCGCAGAGGCGCAAGACCATCCTCAATAATATGCGCGCCGCGCCGGAAGCGCTTCGTCTGCGCGTTGAAGGGGCGGGAGGGGCTGAGGCCCTGCTGGAAGCGGCGCGGGTCGTAGCGCAGCGCCGCGCAGAGACCCTGACGCTCGAAGAGTGGGCGCGCATGGCGCGTATCATGGACGACCCCGGCGCGGGGCTTTGAGTCCCTTAGCTATGATGGGGCTCATCCTGTGTTATACTGTCAGGCTTAATTCCGCCCGGCGAAAGCGGCCTGAGTGGGCTATTCGTCGGGCTCTTTTGGAGAGTAGAGTAAAGAAAAAAAGTGGGTAATGTTTTAGAGATCATCCCGCTCGGCGGCATCGGCGAGTTCGGGATGAATTGTATGGCCGTGCGGTACGACGATGAGATGATCATCCTCGACGCCGGTATGGGTTTCCCTGAAGAGACCGCTTATGGTGTGGACGTGTCGGTTCCCGATTTCGACTTCCTTGAAGAGTACAGGGAACAGATCACGGCCATTATTCTCACACACGGGCACGAAGACCACCTCGGCGCGCTGCCCTATATCCTCAAGAAGTTCAACGTCCCGGTTTACGCTTCGCACTTCACCATTGGGCTCGCCGAAAGCAAGCTCGAAGAGCATGACCTGCTGGGTGATGTGCTCATTCATCGCGTCGAGCCGCGCGACACTGTCGAGCTTGGGCCATTCAAGATCGAGTTCATACGCGTCTCGCACTCCCTTGTTGACTGTTTCTCGCTGGCGATCACGACGCCGGTCGGCACGATCATTCACACGGGAGATTACAAGGTTGACGAGACGCCCGTGATCGGCGAGCCGATTGATCTGAGAACCTTCCGCCGCTACGGGCAGGAGGGCGTGCTGGCTTTGCTCTCGGATTCGACCAACGCGACCGTGCCCGGGCGCACGCCGTCGGAGCGCGCCGTGATACCGGCCTTCGAGGAGATTTTCGCCGAAGCCACAGGGCGCATCGTCGTCGCCGCCTTCGCCTCTTCCATTCATCGCTTGCAGATAGTTCTGGACGTGGCGCAGCAGTTCGGGCGTAGGGTCTGCGTGCTGGGCCGCTCCATGCAGAAGAACGTCGAGATAGCAGACCGCCTTGGCTATCTGGATATCCCCGACGGTTTGATGGTCTCTCTGAACGAGACCAAGCGCATGGACGATAGCGAGATCGTCTTTCTGGTGACGGGCTCGCAGGGAGAGCCGCGCGCCGCGCTCTCGCAGATGGCGACGCAAAGCTATAAGGGGCTGACCATAGAGGAAGGCGACACGGTGGTGCTCTCAGCGCGAATTATTCCCGGCAACGAGCGCTCCATCTCGCGCCTGATCGGGTGTATCTACAAGCGCGGCGCAAACATCATCGAAGAGAAGCGGCGCTTGATTCACGTCAGCGGCCACGCCTCGCAGGAAGACATCAAGATCATGACCGAGGCCGTGCGGCCCAAATTCGTCGTGCCGATTCACGGCGAGTATCGCATGCTTTTCCGCCACAAAGAGTTTGTCAAGAACCATCTGGGCTATGCCGAAGAGAATATCATCCTGATCGAAAACGGCGATGTGCTTGAGTTGGACGGCGAGCGCGCGGTGGTCGTTGACAAGCGCGAAGTCGGGCGAACCTTTATTGACGATTCCGGCTTTGAAGAGATTGACCGCGAGACCGTGCGCGAGCGCAAACAGATCGCCTACGACGGCGTCATCACCCTCGTCATCAAGATCAACGAGCAGACGGGCGAGCAGGAAGCGCCGGCGGAGATCGTGGCGCGCGGCGTGATCGGGCTCGACGGCTCGAACGGCTATCACAAGGATGCCCAGCGCATCATCGCCGAGGCGATATCGAATGCCAGCACGACCGAGCGCCAGGACATGAGCCTGCTCAGGGAGCGCATACGGCTCGATGTCAAACGCTTCTTACAGAAGCAGACCGGCGCGAAGCCCGTCATCACGCCGGTTCTGGTTCAGGTCTGAGACGGCGGAATGCCCGTCTAGCGACTGCGTTTGAGATGATGGATAACGGCAGCGGTGTGCGAAAAACAGAGGCCGTGGAACTGCTCAGCCGAACCCGCGTCGAGGTCGCGCCGGCCACCTATTTTGTGATCGGCCTGCGGCACGAAGAGTGGCAGCGCCTGCTTGAGAATCCTGAGCTGAGCCCACGCGGCGACGCTCCCTTCATGCTCCTGCGCGACGAGAGGGAAGTGACGCTGCTGCTCGACGAGACGGACTGGCGCGCGATGCGGCACGCTGCCCGCGACGCGCGCGTTGAAGGCGGGTTTCGCCTCGTCACGCTCGACATTGAGCTCGGCTGGACGGTCGTCGGCTATCTGGCGCGCGTCACAGAGCTTCTCGCGCAAGCGGGTATCAGTTGTGGCGCTCTTTCCTCCTTCTCGCGCGATCACCTGCTCATTAAACAGGACGATCTGGCGGCGGCCCTGCGCGCGCTCGGCCCGCACGTCGCCGAGCTGTGTTGAATTAATCTCATGACCGACTGGCGAAAAAAGGTAGTGCTCGTCACTGGCGCATCGAGCGGCATCGGTCGGGCGCTGAGCGTTGAGCTCGGGCGACGCGGGGCGAGTTTGGGTCTGGTGGCCCGGCGCGCCGACGCGTTGGAAGGTCTAGCCCGGGAAGTGGAGGGCGCGGGCGGTCAGGCGCTGGCGCTTCAGGCCGACGTGAGAGACGCCGCGGCCACGTGCGCGGTAGCGGACGCGCTGCGCGAGAGGTTTGGGCCAATAGACGTGCTCGTCGCCAATGCCGGGGTCGGCGCGACGACACACGCCAAGGATTTACGCGCCGGCGAGGTGGCGGAGGTCATCAATATCAATCTGCTCGGCGCGGTCAATAGCGTGACGGCGGTGTTGCCTGAGATGGTCGCGCGCGGGCAGGGCCAACTGGTCGCCATCTCTTCGCTCGCAGCCTATCGCGGGCTGGTCAAATCGGCGGCATACTGTGCCAGCAAGGCCGGGCTCTCGGCCTTCTTCGAGAGCCTGCGGCTGGACTTGCGCGACACGGGCGTGGACGTGACGATCATACATCCGGGCTTCATCAAGACTGATTTGACCGCCGGTCGTCACGCGCAGATGCCTTACCTGATGGAGCTGCAAGAGGCGACGCGCAAGATCGTCCATGCCATCGAGGCGCGGAAAACGTCTTATGCTTTCCCATGGCAACTGGCGAGCATCGTCCGCGCCGCTTTGCTCATGCCGAATTTCCTGTATGATCGCATCGCAATCAGAAATTCATTCCGCGAGTAAATTCAAACTACGCTTATGTCCATTCTCCAAGCCATCATCCTAGGCATCGTTCAAGGTCTCACGGAATTTATCCCCATCAGCTCGACGGCGCACCTGATATTCGCCAGTCGTGCCCTGGGCCTGTACGGCGGCGCTGAGCAGACGGCGCGCGCCGAGTTGACGACGGCCACCATCGCCGTCATACAGCTCGGCACGCTGCTGGCCGTCCTCATCTACTTCGCGCGTGATATCTGGAACATCTCTTACGCTTTCGTGCGCGATCATCTGGCGCTGGTGCGCGGCCAGAAGAGCGAGGCGGCGATGGAGATGACGATGGTGGGCACGCGCCAGTCGCGGCTCTCGCAGGAAGCATGGCTCGGCTGGCTGGTCATCATCGGCTCGATTCCCATCGCAACCATCGGTCTGCTCTTAAAGAAAGTGATCGAAGGGCCGCTGACCAAAAATCTCTGGCTCATCGCGACGATGATGATCGTCGTCGCCATCGGTCTGGGCGTGGCGGAGCTGGTCGGCAAGCGCAAGCGCGGGATGGATGATTTGGGCGTCCTCGATGCTTTGGCCGTCGGCGGCGCGCAAGTGCTGGCGCTCATGCCGGGAGCGAGCCGTTCGGGCTCGACGATCATGGGCGGGCTCTTCGCCGGAGAGACGCGCGAGACGGCAGCGCGCTTCTCGTTTCTGCTCTCGATTCCGGCAATCGCCGCCAGCGGCCTGCTCGAATTAAAGGAAGCCTACGCTAAGCTGCCGGCGGACAGTTATGTCGCGCTGGCGGTGGCGACCATCGTTTCGGGGATCGTCGGCTACGCCTCGATCTGGTTTCTGCTCCGCTTTCTCCGCACGCATTCGACCGGCATCTTCATAGGCTATCGCATCGTCGTCGGCTTCACGGTGCTGGCCCTCCTGTTCGCGGGCGTCATCAACGCCACGGACGCCGGCGCGCAGCCCAATCAGACGGGCGAGCCGCAGCAGCAGGAGCGAACCCTTCCGACCGCCATCACTCCGACGCCAAATACTAACCAGAGCACTAACAATCGTCGGCAAAATTCGGTAAACTCATCTCGCCCCTCCTCAAGAAGAGCAAGAAGCTGGAATGAAAATAAGTGAGAGGGGCTGAAGTTGTGAGTTATGAATAATGAAATAAATCGCGAGGAAGGCGCGCCCGGTCAGCGACCACGCAGCCCGCGCGTGCCGGTCGATTTCGCCGTCGAGCTCGAAGGCCGCACGCCCGAGGGAGAGCCTTTTCAGGTGCAGGCCGAAGCCGTCAAGGTCAGCCGTGGCGGGGCTACGTTGATCACGGACGCGAGCGTCAAACTCGGAACAGTGGTGCGCCTCACGCCGCCGTTCGGACGCACCATTGACGCCGAAGTCAACGGCGTCTGGACGGACGAAACGGACGGCAAACAACGCATCGGCGTCAAGCTGCTTGATGCCAACGGCTGGTTCGCCGAGTAAATCCTCATGACGATGGACGCCAAACGCTGGATCGTGCGCGAGCACGATTCGCACCAATCTAACGCGCTCGCGCGCTCCCTCGGCGTCTCTGAAATCGTGGCCCGCCTACTGGTCGCGCGCGGCTGCCGGGACGAGCAGGCGGCGCGGCGTTTTCTCAATCCATCACACGACCAGCTACACGACCCGCTGTTGATGCTCGACATGCGGCGGGCTGTCGAGCGCCTGCTCTCTGCGATTGATCGCGGCGAGCGGATACTCATCTACGGCGACTATGACGTGGACGGGACGACGGGCACGGTCGTACTCCGCCGTGCGCTCGAAATATTGGGCGCGAAGACGGGCTATCACGTCCCGCATCGTTTCACAGAAGGCTACGGCATACAGCAGGCGGCGCTGGAAAAGGCCAAAGCCGAAGGCTATAGCTTGGTCGTCAGCGTGGACTGCGGCATACGCGCGCACGAGCCGCTGGTCTGGGCGCGTGAGCACGGGCTGGACGTGATCGTCACAGATCATCACCTGCCGGACGAAGGCGAGGGCGCGCCGCCGGCCTACGCCGTGCTCAACCCGAACCAGCGCGGATGCCTCTACCCGGACAAGAATCTGGCGGGCGTCGGCGTGGCCTTCAAGTTGGCCCACGCGCTCTTTCGCGAGCGCGGGCGCGAATCACAGATCGGCGGCTTTCTCAAGATGGTCGCCATCGGCACGGTCGCTGATGTCGCGCAGTTGACGGGCGAAAACAGGACTATCGTTGCCCTCGGCCTCGCGGACTTGCCGAAAGCCACCAACCCGGGCCTGCGCGCTCTGATGAAGGTCGCGGGCTGCGACGACCGCATGACCGCCTATGACTTGGGCTTTCGCATTGGCCCGAGGATCAACGCGGCGGGCAGGATGGAAGCGGCGCGCGCCATCATAGAGTTGTTCGAGGCGACCGACGCCGAAGAGGCACACCGTTTGGCGACGCACCTCGACGCTCTCAACCGCCAGCGCCAGACCGTCCAGAGCGAGATTACAAGGCACGCGCTCTCGGCGCTCTCGGTCGAAACCGACGGCGCGCAGGCCCACGTGGCCGTCGTCGCGGGCGACGGCTGGCACAGGGGCGTGATAGGCATCGCCGCCTCAAAGGTCGCTGAAAAAATCAATCGCCCCTGCATAGTCATCTCGCTCGAAGAAGACCTCGGCCACGGCTCTGCACGCAGCATCGAAGCCTATCACCTGCTTAACGGACTGACGGCGTGCGCTGATCTGTTCGAGAAGTTCGGCGGCCATTCGCACGCCGCGGGGCTCACCATCAGGCGCGACCGTATACCGGAGCTGCGCCGCCGCCTCAACGAGCACGCCGCAGGCAGCCTGAGCACTGAAGACCTCCTGCCGGTGCTGCACATTGACGCCGAATTGCCGCCTTCGGCCCTCTCGCTCGGGCTCACGGAAGAGTTGCGCCGGCTTGAGCCCTTCGGCGCTGGCAACCGGCGGCCCGTCTTTATGACGCGTGACATGCGCGTCAGCTCCGAGCCGCGCATCCTGAAAGAACGCCACTTGAAAATGAAGGTGGCCTGCTCGGACGGTCGCACGCACGACGCCATCTGGTGGAACGGCGTGGAAGAAACAGGCGGGCGAACGCTTAAGCCCCAAGACCGCATCGAACTGGCTTACACCGTCGAGCCCAACACGTGGCAAGGCGTCACGCGCTTACAGTTATGCGTGCAGGACATTAGAAGACAGTGACGAGTGACAGCTGACGAGTGGCAGGTTAAAAACTTAAGACTTGTCTTTCAGCCTGTCTCTTATCACTCGTCACTCTATTTATGCAGGAGATCAGACGAAAAAGAGCGATTGCGGTGGGGTTGCGGGCACGCATGCCTCTGGTGACGCGTGTGCTGGCGCTCTTTGTCATCGTGGCGGGCATCATCTTCGTTGGCATCTCTTACTATCGCCTGCGCCACAACGAGCCTTTTCGCCTGAAGTCGGAAACGCCCGAGTTGTCGCGACAGGTGACGAGCGTGGTCGAGGGCTACGAGCGGCGTGTGACGGAGGGCGACCGCCTGCGTCTACTGCTGCGCGCGGCGCGCGATATCACTTATGCCGACAATCATCACGAGCTGGAAGAGGTGCATCTGGAGGTCTATCCGCCGGAGGGGAGTAAGCCTGACCAGATAACCGCACGCCGCTCCATCTATGACCCGGAGAAGGGAATCATCTCCTTTCAGGGTGATGTCAATATAGAGACGCGCGACTTTCTGAAGGCGAAGACGGAGCTCTTCGTCTATAACCAGCAGGCGGAGTCCGCGGATACAGACCAGCCGATCACCTTTTCACGCGAGAATGTCTCGGGCAAGGCGACGGGCGCGTTTCTCGATGCCAAAAATAAGCGGCTCGAATTACGCAACAACGTGGAGATCACGGTCGCGCCGGAAGTGAAGGCGGGCACGAAGCCAAGCGCGCGAGCGCGCCCCGTGACGATTCGCTCGGCACACGCCTCCTTCGATCAGGCTCGTCTGCATCTGGCTTTCACGGGCAGCGCGACAGCCGAGCAGGAGCGCGACATCATGAGCGGCGAGACACTGACGGCCACGCTCAACGAGCAGAAGCGGCTTCAGAAGGTCGAGGCGCGGGGCAACTCATACCTGCGCTCGATGACCGAAGGGCGCGCCGTCGAAGTGCATGCCGCCGACATGGACTTCTTTCTGGATAAAGACCAGCAGCTTGAGCGCGCTCTGGGCACGCGCGACGTACGGACGCAGAGCCTCGATGCCGACTCCGAGATGCAGTTGACGGGAGCAAGCCTTCTCGAAGTCAGCTTTCAGCCGCAGGGCGAGCGCAGTCTCTTGAAGGAGATGCGAACCGAAGGGCGTTCGGTCATCACGCTGGCTGCTCCGAAATCGCGCGCGGGCGATCCACGCGCCGCCAACAAACGACTGACGGCTGATACTATAAAACTGAACTGGCGCACGACCGGGCGCGATCTGGAACGCGCCGAGGCGGTCGGCAACGCGGAGCTATTCGTCGAGCCGGTACAGAAATCGGCGACCGCTGATCGAAAGACCCTGACGGCCTCACGCTTCGACGGTGATTTCTACGAGACGGGAAATCTCGCGCGCTCCTTTACCTCGACGGGCGATTCAAAGATTGTCATAGACCCTCTTGAGCCGAACGAGCAGAGGGCTCAGCGCACGATCACTTCACAGAAGATGGTCGCCCTCTTTGTGCGCGAGACGCAGGACATAGAGCGGCTGGACGCGCAGGGTGATGCGAAGTTCAACGAGCTTGACCGTAACGGGCGAGCCGCCAACGCTTCCTACACGGCTGCCGACGAGACGGTGCGCCTGCGCGGCGGCGAGCCCGTCGTCTGGGATTCGCGCGCCCGCACCAAAGCTCAGGAGATAGATTCCGACACGCGCAACGACATCTCATATAGCCGTGGCAGGACGGCCACGACCTACTACAGTCAGGAACAGACGAACGGCGCGACCCCTTTCGCTAAAGTCAAAAGCCCCGTCTATATCGTCTCCGACCGCGGAGAGTTCCGCCACGTACAGGGCATAGCCGTCTATACGGGCGGCGCGCGCGCCTGGCAGGACGACAATTTCGTGCGCGGAGATAAACTGACCATCTACCGCGAGAACAAGCGAATGGAATCGGACGGGCACGTCCAGAGCGCGCTCTATCAGGCGCGGCGCAGGGCTCAGGGCGGAAGCAACGAAGTCGTGCCCGTCTTCGCCACCGCTGATCGCATGACGTATTCCGAGACTGATCGCCTGCTTCATTACGAGGGCAACGTCGACATCAAACAGAGCACAGACCGCATCACCAGCGCCGTCGCCGATGTCTACCTGCTGAAAGAGAGTAATGAAGTCGAGCGCACTATCGCCCAGCGCGAAGTCGTCCTGACGCAGCCCGGTCGGCGCGGCACGGGCGATACGGGGCAGTACACCGCCGCCGACGAGACCGTGATCCTCAAAGGCAATCCGGCGCGCGTGGAGGATACGGAGCAGGGAGTGACCGAAGGGGGGCGTTTGACTGTCTATTTACGCGAGAGTAGAGTTGTCGCCGACGACTCCAGAGGGGCACAGTCGCCGGGTCGCGTGCGCTCAACGCACAAGATCAAAAAGCAGTGAGAAGTGACCGGTGGCGGGTGACAAGTTAAATGCTTAGTCCATGCTCGTCACTTGTCACTCGTCACTCGTCGCTGATTTTATGATTAAGGAGCGAGAAGAGGGTGGGACGGTGGTCACTGTTCCGGCGCGCGCCGAGACAGCGGCGGCGGCGCGTGGCCTCGATAGTCATAGAGAGTTGCCGTCGCGGTCGGCTCTGGCCTCCGTTGGCTTGCAGAAGTCTTACGGCAGGCGGCGTGTGGTTGATAATGTCAGCCTGCACGTCGAGCCGGGCGAGGTCGTGGGCCTCCTCGGGGCCAACGGCGCGGGCAAGACGACGACCTTTTACATGCTCATCGGTCTTGAGCAGCCTGATCGCGGCGTGATTAGTCTGGGCGAGCGCGACATCACGCGGCTTCCAATGTACCTGCGCGCGCGCCTCGGCGTCGGCTACCTGCCGCAGGAGCCCTCCGTGTTTCGGCGCATGACGGCGGCGCAGAACATCCTGGCCGTGCTTGAGACTTTGGGCCTGCGTCGGCGCGAGCGCTTCAAGAGATTGGAAGAGCTGCTCGAAGAGTTTGGCATCTCGCATGTGCGTAATACCCGCGGCGATGCTCTCTCGGGCGGCGAGCGCCGCCGCACAGAGATCGCCCGCGCTCTCGCCACCGAGCCGCAGTTCATCCTCCTCGACGAGCCTTTCGCCGGGATTGACCCCAAGGCTGTGGACGATATCCAGAATATGATTCTTTACCTGCGCGGGCGCGGCATCGGCATACTCATCACAGATCATAACGTGCGCGAGACACTGGGCGTGACGGATCGCGCTTATATCATGGCCGAGGGGCGTATCTTCCGTGCGGGCGCGCCGCAGGAATTGACCGAGGACGCGGAGGTGCGGCGGCTCTACCTCGGCGACAAGTTCCGGCTGTAGATTAACAGCAGTCGGCCTTCAGCCGGGTGGCGCTTGACTTTAGCGCGGCGGTTTGGGCACATTCATTCCGACACTCAAAATATTTTTCGCCGATCTGACTACTGATTACTGACTACTGCTTACTTTTTCAGTTATAATCTACCTCGCGCTTATCTGGCGCTGATTTCAAAAACATAAGAGCGACGAATTACACAAGGTAGTCATTCAAGCAGGTATGTCCGTTAAGCTTACAACCAGTCTTTCGCAACGTCTCGTCCTGACGCCGCAGCTGCGCCAGCGCATAGAGATGTTGCAGATGACCACGCTCGAACTCACCGATCTGATTCAACAGCAGCTTCTGGAGAATCCCGTGCTGGAGGAAGTCGCCTCGCACGAAGAGACGCAGGAGCTGGCCGAAAAAATCCTTGACCAACTGGCGAGCGGCGATGCTGCGAGTAGTTTCGACGCGGTGTCGGCGGAACCCGCAGGCGGCGACCTCAACGGCGCTTCCGCCAACGGCTCGGGCGACGCTGACGATGTGAGCCTGTATGCCGAGGGTCAGGGCATAGAAGCTACTGAAAGCCTCTCGGCTGGCGAGGCGGGCGAAGATGGCGGCGCGGACGAGGCCGCCCGCGACCCCTTCGAGGAGATTGATTTCGGGCGCGAGTTTCAGGACTACTTAGACCCCGGCTATAAGACGCAGGAGTTCGAGTACAAGGAAGACACCCCGACCTTTGAGCAGTTTTTGACGCGTCCCCCCTCGCTCTCAGAGCATCTCGAATGGCAGCTTCACATGAGCCCGATCAAGGGCGAGGTCTGTGATGCGGCCATCTGCGTGATCGGAAATCTGGACAGCGACGGTCGGCTCAATGCAACCAACGAAGAGATCGCGGAGATGGGGCCGTGGCCGCTTGAGGTGGTTGAGGAAGCGCGGCAGGCTCTGATGCGTTTGGAGCCGGTGGGCTGCGGCGCGCGCGACGTGCGCGAATCCCTGCTTGTACAGCTCGATGCGCGCGGCGAGAGCGATCGCCTCGCGGCCCGTCTCGTCAGCGAGCATCTCAACGATTTGCAGCAGCACAAGCTGCCGAACCTCTCCAGGCAGATCGGCGTGGATGTCGAGACGCTGCTCGCCGAGCTTCAGGTCATACGCACCCTTGACCCTTATCCGGGCCGCGCCTATTCGTCGGACGAGCCGGTTCTCATCACGCCCGAAATCTACATAGAGAAGCTGGACGAGTTGGAGGACGACGACGAGCTGGGCGGCTATGTCATCTACTTTGCCGACGACGGCAGCCCGCGCCTTCGTATCAGCCAGAACTACCAGCAGATGCTGGGCCAACAGACCACGACCAAAGAGACGCGCGATTTTATCCGCGATAAGATGCGCTCGGCGGTCGACCTGCTGCGGAACATCGAGCACCGCCGGCAGACCATCTATAAGGTGGTCGAGTCGATAGTCAAACGCCAGCGCGAGTTTCTGGACAAGGGCGTTCAGTACATCAAGCCGATGATGCTCAAAGACATCGCCGAAGATATAGGGATGCACCTCTCGACGGTTTCGCGCGTCGTCAACCGCAAGTACGCGCACACGCCGCAGGGCGTCATAGAGCTGCGCCGCTTCTTCACCGAAGGCATGATGAACGAAGAGGGCGAAGAGGTTTCCACCCGCATCATCAAGCTGAGAATCAAGAAGCTGATCGAGGAAGAGGATTCGCATAATCCGATCACGGACGATCAGGTGGTCAAGATTCTGACCAAAGAAGGCATCAAGCTGTCGCGTCGCACGGTCGCCAAGTATCGCGACCAGATGCAGATTCCGGGCTCGCGCGAGCGCCGCGCCGTCACCTGAGAGTGAACGATGCCCGCGTCGGCGGCGCTTGTGGCCCGCCCGGGCCTGGCGTCGCGCGAAAAGTTTAGCTTTAGAACTTAGTTAAATCATCAGCATCCGACCGCGTGGGGTCGCAGAGGCGTGTCCCCGATGGGCGCGTGCCCTGTGCTGAACAATGGCGAGGAGGGATAGTCCTGATGGAATTTGAATACACGGGTCGTCACGTTGAGGTGACGCCTGCGCTGCGCTCTCACGTCGAAGATCATTTCCAGAAGATCGAACACATTTTTAACGACTCGACGGCCCGCGCGCATGTCATCATAGATGTCGAGAAGAATCGCCAGATCGGAGAGATTCTCGTCCACTGGCGCGACCATACCCTGACGGCGAGGGACACCAACGCCGACATGTATCAGGCTTTGACACGCGCCATCGCGAAGATCGAAAAGCAGGCGCTCAAGCTCAAGAAGAAGATCATTGACAGCAAACAGAGGGCCAGGCCGGCAGCCTCTGTCGCGCCGCCGCCTGACGGCGTTCTCGAAGCCAGCCCGCGCCCGCCGCGCATCATCGCGGCGCGTCGCTATAACATCAAGCCAATGACAGCCGAAGAGGCAGCGCTGCGTCTCGACGGTGAAGACAATCATTTCCTTGTCTTCCGCGACGCCGATACCAATCGCATCGCCGTCATCTACAAACGCAGCGACGGTAACTACGGCCTGATCGAACCCTAAAAGAGAGTGACGAGTGACAAGCAGGAAGAAAACCAGTGATGAGTGACGAGGGCGAAGCTGCCTTTAACTCGTCGCTGGTCACTCGTCACTCGTCACTGCTTTCTTATGGTTGATTATCCGGCGATTACGATCAGCGAGTTTCTGGCGCATGCCCCGCCGCAGCTTGAACTCGGCTTGCTGGCCGGAGCCGCGGGCGCGGCGACGCGTCGAATTGATAACGCGCGCATTCAGAAGCTGGGACTTGCGCTGGCGGGCTTCACCAACTACATAAATCCGGGCCGCCTGCAGATGGTGGGCCAGAGCGAAATCTGGTATCTGGGCCAACTTGAGCCGGACAAACGCCGCGCCGCCATTGATAATCTCTCTTTAAGCGACATCTCCTGCCTCCTCATCACAAAAAATCTTGAGCCTCCCGCCGAGTTGATTGCGGCGGCGGACGAAGCGCAGTTGCCGCTGCTCAGAACGCCGCTCCTGAGTTCCGTCGCCATCAGCGTCGTGACGAACTATCTACAGGAGATGCTCGCGCCGCTGGCTGTGCGCCACGGAGTCCTGCTGGACATTTACGGAGTCGGAGCCCTGCTCGAAGGCTGTTCGGGGATAGGCAAGTCGGAATGCGCGCTCGATCTGGTCGCGCGAGGGCATCGCCTAGTCGCTGACGACGTGGTTGAGGTCAGGCGCATCGGCGCTGATCGCCTGATCGGCTCTGCGCCGGAACTGCTTTATGCTCATCTGGAAATTCGCGGGCTCGGTATCATCAACATACGCGACCTGTTCGGCGTCTCCGCCATCAGCGCCGCGAAAACCGTCGACCTCTGCATCAGGTTCGAGCGCTGGGACGAAGCGATCGAGGTTGATCGCCTGGGCATCGATGCGCGCTCGGTGGAGATTCTGGGCATCAGGCTTCCGCAGGTCTTGATACCTGTGAGCCCAGGCCGTAATCTCTCAACGCTGGTGGAGACGGCTGTGCGCGTTCAGCTACTGCGGACGGGCGGCTACGACGCCGCGCGCCTTTTCGTCGAGCGCCATACGCGCATGCTCGCGGCGGCGGACAAAGAGAGTGCGGAGACAGAAAGCAGGAGGCAACCGGCGGCTGGCAGTAGTAGTGATAATGCTGCCGACCCCCTTACGGGTGGTGATGTCGAATAAAAAAGAGCTGGACGGCGCAAGGGTTAATGCACCCGATATAGTCATCATCACGGGCCTCAGCGGTTCCGGCATGTCATCGGCCACCAACGCCTTTGAAGACTTAGGCTATTTCTGCGTTGACAATCTGCCGATCACGCTCCTGCCGACCTTCGCCCGTCTGGTCGAAACAGGCGAAGACGACCACGCGTCCATAGAGCGCGCCGCACTCGTCATCAACATACGCGAGGGCCACTTTCTCTACGAGTTCGACGCCAAGCTGAAAGACCTGCGGCGTCGCGGCCTCAAAGTCTTTATCCTTTTCCTTGAGGCTTCCGATGCCGCCTTGCAGCGGCGTTTCTCGGAGACGCGCCGACCGCACCCGGCTGACAAGGGCGACGGCCTTGAGGCGGCGATACGCGCCGAGCGCGCCGCCATGGACGACATACGCGCTCACGCCGACCACATCATCGACACCTCGGAGCATACCGTTCACACCCTGCGCGCGCTCCTTCTTGAGCGCTTCAGCCCGGAAGCCGGCGGCACGCCCATGCGCGTTCAAGTCCTGAGCTTCGGCCACAAGTACGGCAACCCGCGCGACATGGAGCTTTTGTTCGATGTGCGACATCTTCCCAATCCGCACTTCGTCCCGGAGCTGCGAGAGCTTTCGGGCCATGACAGCCGCGTGGTCAACTTCCTGAAATCCAAGCCGGACGTGAAAGAGACCATCGCGCGCTTCTATGATCTGCTGGACTACCTGCTGCCGCTTTACAAGCGCGAGGGAAAGTCGTATGTCACGGTCGGCATCGGCTGCACCGGCGGACGCCATCGCTCTGTCATGATCGCCAACGCGCTCGCGCGCCGCCTGCGCAGCGCGGGCTTCGACGCGCAGGCCATTCATCGCGACGTGAGGAAGGTAAAACGACGCCAGAGAAAGGAGAAATGAGACCATTCCGTTATGAGTGAAAATCCTGATAAGAAAGAAGCAGGGGCGAGCCCCCGGCGTCTGGTCGCGGGTGTAGTCGTGACGCACGGCCATCTCGCTAACGAGTTGCTGGCCGCTGCCGAGATGATCGTCGGCGCTGTCTCGCACATCACGTCCGTCTCCATCGGCTGGCATGATGATGTCGATGCGGCGCGCGCCGAGGTCGAGCGTGCCATTCGGCAGGTCTCACAGGGGCGCGGCGTACTGCTCCTGACGGATATGTTCGGAGGCACGCCGACCAACATCGGCGCTATGTTTCTCGCCGAAGGCGAGGTCGAGGTGGTGACGGGCGTGAACCTGCCGATGGTGATTAAGCTGGCGAGCCAGTCGGATGAAGAATCGCTTTCGGATGTCGCGCGGCGCGTGCGCGATCAGGGGCGTGAGGGAATCTATCTCGCGGGCGACCTGCTCGCTCCGCATAAGAAGAGCTGAATGGTCGAAGAGAGAGTTCGCATCATCAATCGTCTGGGCCTGCACGCGCGCGCGGCGGCGCAACTGGTCAAGACTGCCAACGGCTACCAGAGCATGCTGCGGCTGGAACGTCTGGACGGCAGCGCGACCGCCGACGCCAAATCAATCCTCAGCGTGTTAATGCTCGCGGCATCGCGCGGCACGGAACTGCTTCTGGCCGCCGACGGCGCGGATGAAAAAGAGGCCGTCCGCGCATTGTGCGAGTTGTTCGCCTGCGGTTTCGGAGAGGCCGAGCCATGAGCGAGCGTGTACGCGGTGTGAAGAAGGAGCAGCGCTGGAGCGGTCTCAGCGTGTCGGACGGCGTCGTCGTCGGTCACGTCCTGCGTATCCACACGGGCGCGCGTCAGGTCTACCGAACATCGCTGAATGAAACGGACGTGGCGAAAGAGCTCAGACGCTTTCGCGCCGCCGTGCGCCTTGCGCGCAGGCAACTGCTGGCCGTCAAGGCCCGCGCCGAAAAAGAGCTCGGGGCCGACCACGCCTACATCTTCGACGCTCATCTGTTGATGCTCGAAGACCGCAAGCTGCTCGATGAAGTAGAGGAGTGCATACGCGTCGAGCGGGCCAACGCGGAGTGGGCCGTCAAGGTCGTGTCAGACCGCTTCCTCTCCGTCTATAGCGAGATCAAGGACGATTACCTGCGCGAGCGCGGCTCCGACATAGAGGATGTGGTGCAGCGCCTTCTGGTCGCTTTGAGCGGAGAGCGTCCGGGCTATCGCCAGCTTACGGAAGACGCCGTCATCGTCGCCGAAGACCTCCTGCCCTCAGCCATGGCCGAACTGGATTTGGCCCACGCGCGGGCCATCGCGACGGATGCCGGCGGGTGGACATCGCATATGGCGATCATTGCGCGCGGCCTCGGCATTCCGGCGGTCGTGGGCTTGCGCGACCTCTATCGCCGCGCTCGAACGGGCGACATGATCGTCGTTGACGCGCTGCGCGGAGAGATTCTGCTTCACCCCTCTCAGCAGACCATAGAGTCGTATCAAAAGCTCGCCACGAGCGAGGAGCTGGCGCGCGTCGCCCCCACCGATGAAGGTCGCGGCTCACTTCGCACGCTGGACGGTGTGGAGATAACCCTGCGCGCCAACGTAGAGTTGCCAGCCGAATACGAGGGCGTGCGTAAATTCGGCGCGCGCGGCATCGGCCTCTATCGCTCCGAGTTCCTGATGACGCAGCGCGGCGTGATGCCTTCCGAGGATGAGCAGTACGAGGCTTATCTGGAGGTCGCAGAGCTGGCGGGCGAAGACGGAGCGACCGTGCGCCTCTTCGATCTGGGAGGCGATAAGATGGGCGGCCTCGCTCTGGAAAACGAGCGCAATCCGGCGCTCGGCTTAAGGGCGATTCGCTTCAGCCTTGTTCACGAAGAGGTCTTGCGCTCGCAGGCGCGCGCTGTGCTTCGCGCGGCGGCAAAGGGGCGGCTCGATATTGTGCTGCCGATGATCTCTGATATTACGGATGTCAGGCGTGCGCGTCGCATCATTGATGAGGAGCGAGAGGCGCTATTGAAGGAGGGGCACGAGATCGGGCCTATGAGGATCGGGGCGATGATCGAGGTTCCGTCGGCTGTGTGGATTGCTGACAGCCTCGCGCGCGAAGTCGACTTCTTCAGCCTCGGGACAAACGATCTGGTTCAATACCTGCTGGCCGTTGATCGCGGCAACGATGAGGTGGCCGGTTGGTTCCGCTCGCTGCACCCGGCAGTGCTTGAAAGCATCTCGCATACGATTGAGGCGGCGCGCAAGGCTTCTATTCCGGCGGTGGTGTGCGGCGAGATGGCCGCCACGCCGACCTACGCCGTGCTGCTCGTCGGACTGGGCGCAACCATCTTGAGCATGATCCCGGCATCGATCCCGCGCGTTCGTCGCACAATCGCGGCGATAAATTACCGTGACGCCGAGGCCATCGCGCGCGCATCTCTCGCCTGCGAATCGGCGGACGAGGTTGAAGAGCTTGTCCGCCTGCGCTTCAGTGCTGGCTGGCCGCATCTTTTTCCACCAGAAACCTTGCCAGCGCCTAAGCTTAGAGAGTAAAATCAATGCGCAGGTAAGCTCCGTTTGCCCCTGAGTTTAACTTGTAGCCAGCGCGTCAGGGAGTGGTCAGACTGCTTAGGGGTGGAAAGACCGCAATCAGAAGAGCCCTTCACTAGCGATCATGTCCACGGCTTCTACCAGATCAAATGCAGGCCGGGCCGGAGCGTGACCGTTTCCTCAAATCTAGTGCCATGCGAGGATGCGATTCTTTGAGCCGTTGATGGGGAGAGGTTTCTTCCATACATCGGGTGGACGGTTATGTTAAATCGCTTATACCAAATGACAGGCGGCCATGCGCGTCGTCACTCGCTTATGGGTGTCGCCTGCATGCTCTCGCTGCTGGCCGTCTGCCTCTCCGTTTACACCTGGGTGGCCGAGCCCGCGGGCGAGGCCGCCGATAATACTTTGCAGCTGGTGCGTCTTAACGTCAGCACCGACGCCGGCATGGTTCGCATAGAGATTACCGCCGACGGCTCTCTGAGCGAGGCGACCATTGAGCAGGCAACGCGCGGAGACAAGACCATCATACGCATCCGTGGGGCGAAGTCGTTGCTGCGATCTACTTACGCGATTGACGACCCCGTCGCGAGCGGCGTTCGCACCGTCGCGGGCGAGCAGGCCGGTGAGCCCTACGTGGATGTCGTCATCGCGCGCGGCGAGGGCGGAACCGTCGCCCAGCGCGTCAATTTCAACCGGCTGGTGATAGCCATCGCTTCGGACTTTGCGCGCCTGCGCCGTCGTGCCCCTCAGACGGGCGGCTCTGATCAGGCTCGCACGACACAACCCGCCAAGCCGCGCGCTACGGAAGCGGTCACAATCCCAACAATCAAGACAGACGCGATTGCCGCAACAGATCATGTGAGACCCTCGGGCGCGCGCGTTAAGGACGGTGCGACAGAAGTGTCTCAGGTCAACGAAAGGGTCGCCGCAGGAGAGGCTGAGCCTGTGGCGGCGCTGGTCGCCGCTTCCGGCGAGCCGCCGCTTGCATTTCGCGGTCGCACGATCTGGAACAGGCTGCCGACTTATTCCGCACGCCTCTCTCGCTTGAACACGAGGGGAATCCTGCCGATGTTCTGGCAAACCCCTACTGCAAGCCTGAGCGCGCCTGTCGCTCCCATCCAGAGTTTTATGCAGATGACGCTGGATGCTCCGGGCACAAGGCCGGGGGTGTGGGTTCCGGGCACGACCGCCGCCGCCACGGACGAGATCGGTGGTCACATACTCGGGCCGGGAGTCCTGCGCCCGTCATTCCTCTTCGGCGCAACCTACGACGATAACCTTTTCTATCGCTCTGCCGACGGCAGAGATGTCGTCACCTTCACGGTTGCTCCGCGCCTTGAGTACGAGATACCGGGCGTCAATCGCGCCATGCGCCTAGCCTATGAAGGGCGTCTGCGTCGTCTCTCGCTGGGCCGTTGGGCCAACGGCCATTTTCTGGACTTCGATACGCGTCTCAGCCTCTCAAGCAAATTCAACGTGGCGTTTCGTAATCACTTCGCCCACTCGGCCCTCGACCCGCGTGAGTATGACCCCGCGGGCGAGGTCTATATCGTCGGCGATACGTTCACGCGCAACGACGCCGGGACGCGTCTTGAGTATGCGATCAACGACCGCACGCGTTTGGACTTTGACCTCGGCTATAACTTAGTCCGCTGGGGCAATCGCTATATCAGTAATGGGCCGCTCTTCCTCAATTACGATATACTGTCCACAGCCGCCACCTTTGAGCGAGACATCTCGCCGGAGACGACGCTTCTGGGCACAGTGTTTTTTGATAACACGAATACTTCCTTTCCTCTGCGCCCGCAGTTCGCAGGCTTCAACGATAATTACCGCTACGGCTTCATGGTCGGCGGGCGCTCGCAGACTTCCGAATCGGGCGGCATCAGTATGCGTGTCGGTTACGAGCAGAGCGAGTATCGCCACGCGCCCAAGAACAATAACCTGCGAACCTTGATCTTCGACATGCAGTACAGATTAAATTTTCGACAAAATTCGAGTTTAGAGCTCGCGGCTCTGCGAAAAACGCAGGTTTCGATATTTAATCTAGAGGGGGGCAATGCCCGGCTCGACACGACAGGCGTTTCCGGCAGGGTGGAGAATTCGCCGCTGGAGGGTCTGAAACTGGGCTTAGGTCTTAACTATCAACGTTTAGGGTTTCCCCTCCTGACAGCGCCGACCACGACCGCCTCAGGCGGAGTCTTCGTCGGCAACTTCGCAGGCTCACGTCGCGGCGAGCATCTGTACGGTTTTTCGCTCGAAGCGGCCTATCGCTGGAACGAGCTTTTGCGCGGACGGCTGGTCTACAGTTTTATGAGGCGAGATTCAAATATTCCCATCTTTACCTTTAACCGGAATCAGGTCTCGCTGGTTTTTGAGTTGGGACGGCGCAACGATACGCGGGGTCGCCCGTTCTAAGCACGGCCAAGACGGGGCCGTCCATGCGAAGAGCACGAGCCATTGCCCGGCCTCGTCGCTATTCGCTTCAATCCAAAGGGAATCGGAAGTAGAGTGCTTTATGAAGAAATTTTTACCGGCCATCGCCATTGTGCTGGTCATGGCAGCACAGCTCTCGGCTGTGCAAGCCCAAAATAATGATGCTCACGCCGCGGCGGCGGCGGAAAACGGCAGCGCCGGCAGCACGACAGCCACAGAGGCCGCCCCGAAGACTGACAAGGGAGCGCCCGAAAAGACGGATGACGCGCACAAGCCTTCGGCTCCGTCGCCCACGACGGCTGCGGCTGTCACGCCCGCTCCACCAACCGGCGGCAATAACACCCCGGCCACAACGACCCCGACAAATCCGCCCGCCAGTTCCGTGGCCGCTGCTACAGCGCCGGCAACGCCACCCGCGACCGCACAGCCGGCTTCAAGCGCTTCTACGGCGGCCCTTCTGACCGCAACTTACCGTGTCGGCGTCGGCGATGTTCTGGACATACGCCTTCTCAATGCCAGCAAGAGCGAGTCAACGCTCTTCACTGTCATGGAGGGCGGATTGTTGGAATACCCACTGGCGGGCGATCCCATACAGGTCAAAGGCCTGACTACGGAAGAGATCGGCGCGAGCATCACTTCCAGAGTCAAGATTTACGATAAGCCGCAGGTGGTCGTTGGCGTGCGACAGTACGGCAGCCACAGTGTCATTGTCACAGGCCTTGTCAACGACCCGGGCACGAAAGCCCTCAGGCGCGAGGCCGTCCCGCTCTACGTTCTGCTAGCCGAAGCGCAGCCCAGACCCGAAGCCGGACAGGCCACGATCATGCGCGCCGGAAACGCGAGCATCACGGTTGACCTGACTAATTCGACGGCGACCTCCACGCTCGTCTATCCCGGCGATGTCATCACTCTATCGGTGGCCCCGCCGGCCCCGCCGCAGTTCTTCTTTATCGGCGGACAGATCAATTCACCGGGCCAGAAAAATTTCCACGCCGGGCTGACGCTGACGCAGGCCATTTTGGCCTCGGGCGGCACGTCGCGCTTCGCCGGAAGCAAAGTTAAAGTCTTGCGGCAGGGGGCGGACGGTCGGTTAGTGACGACCGAGTACAATCTGAAACAGATAGAGAACGGAAAAATTCCAGACCCGCAATTACAGCCCGGCGACCGTGTTGAGATAGCTCGCGGGGGCTGGTAAAAGAGACGCAAGCGTAGAGAAAGAAGAAGAGAAGGAAGGGACTTAAAGCTAGCTTGACTGGCCTCGGCTTTCGGACTTTGCCACGGCCCTGCCCTTCTTTATCTTGTCGCTTGAAGTGTGAATATGTATGATGTCTAAAGTGTCGAAGCGATACGACACTCCTATCGGTCGGCGATCATAACCCCGCGAGGGGCCGAGCGCCACACTCGATAACTTTCATTAAGAGATCTCACGAAAAAGATTGCCCTACCTGTCGGAGGTTGATGACCTTGAGTACCCGAAACAAACTAGGCGCTACGGCGCTTGCGGCGGCGCTGCTGTTCGCTCCCTTTACACCCATCATTGAAGCCCGAGCGGCGGCGGCCAGCACCATCGCTCAGGACGGCGATGTCCCGAGCGACGCCGAGCAGGCCATGTTTACTAAAGGCCAGAACCTGTACAATCAGGGGCGCTACGATCAGGCTGCGACTGTTCTACAGGATTTCCTGAAGACATATCCGAACAGCATCATCACCGACCTGACGCTGCTCTGGCTGGGCCGCTCCTACATGCAGATGGGCAAGCTGAACGACGCCGAGCAGGTCGGTCAACGTCTGCGTACCATCAAGGACACGCCCTTTGCAGACATCTACGAGAGCGAGTTGATGAGCGCGCGGCGCGAGACGCCCACGCGCACGAGCGAGTCCAGACCGAGCGCCGTCGTCGCCACTGCAACGCCTTCGCCCACGCCCGCGCGCTCGCAGCCTGCCAACACCGCCAGAGTCATTAAGCCGCCGACCACGACTTCAACCACGACTTCAAGCACAACGGCGGGAAGTAATCCTCCGACTAACCTGCGGCCACGGCAGATCACGGGCAATCCGACAACCGAGGTCGCCAGTATCAAGCCGCCGACAGAGATAGCGCCGCCCGTCACTAACACGCGCAACAATCGCGGCGGGCGCAGAGGCGCGAACAACCGCAGAAACCAGCAGATCGCCGCGCAGAACAATCCTGCGACTACAACAACAACGTCTCCGGTTGCCACGACCGCTACGCCGTCCAGAACTCCGACGGTCAGGCCCACGCCTAACAGACCGGTGGCTACGACCACACAGCCCCGCTCAAGACAGGAGCGTCAGCCTGCCACGACTACATCTTCGTCTACAACCATGACGCCTGTGGTCACTGCCACGCCGCGAACTACTCCGTCCCCGGCAACTACAGAGCCGAGGTCAAGCGCGGAGATGAGCGCGGTCGAACCAACCACACCAGCCCCCAACACGACGACCGCTCCCGTTTCGCCGCAAAGCACCGGGGGATTGAATCTGACGGTCAGGCAGGTTCCGAACCTGGCGCTGGCTCTGCGTAGCTCGGCTGAGTCTGCTTCGCCCGGACAGAGCGTGCAACTGCCGCTCACCATCACAAACACAGGGAACAAGAGAGATCAGTTCCGGCTTGATACAGACCTGCCCGCGGAGTTTCAGCCGAGCTTCAGTCTCGTGCAGGCCGGCTCTGATACGGGCCTTCCTACGCTGGTCACACCCGAAATCGAGCGCGGCTCTTCCGTCGAGGTGATGCTCAATCTGCGAGTGCCTGAAACAGCCATTGACGGGCAGCAGCGCCGCTTCTTCGTCAAAGCCGCTTCGCAATCCGACTATCGGGTTCTGCAAGTGAAAGACGGGACGATCAGCGTCGTCGCCGCCGCCCTGAGCGCCGTCTCGAACGTCTCCGACTCATCCGTGATGCCGGGCGAGACCTTCACGCAGGTCATCACGGTGCGTAATTCCGGCAGCTCCGCCGCACAGAGGGCACGCGCCGATTTCGTCTTCGACCCGAACTTCGAGCTCGTCAACGCGAGCCCGAGTCCGGTCGCTTATGATCGCCCGTCGCGCACGGCCATCTGGAGTCTGGGCGAGCTGGCGGCGCGCGGATCGCGTGAGATTACAGTCACTTTGCGCGCCGTTCCCGACGCGCTCGCTGCGACAAACACGCTCGGACGAGGCATGCTGCGAACGCCATCTCTGCCGACGCCGTCGAACTTCGACAGCCCGAGCATTACGATTGGCCGCGTCCCGCGCGCGGAGATCGGGGCCGTCTCCGTCGGCCTGACCTCGACGCCCGGCGATACGATCTATGTGCCTTTCGTCGTGCGTAATCCGGGCAATAGCCCTGACGCATACGACCTCAGAGTCGTCGCTCCGGGCGCGCCCACCGGCACGATCTATGCCGATTCCAACGGCGACGGGCAGCATCAGGAGAGCGAGCCCGCCATCACGCAGACTTCGCCCATAGAGGCGCAGGGCGGACAATTCCCTATGCTCCTGCAAGTACGCATCCCTGCCAGCACGCCCGACCGCCAGCAGTTCTCCTACAACATAGTGGCCCGCTCTCTGGCGAGCAATCGCATCGCCAGCGAAGCCAGCACGGTCTTGACGGTGGCGACCCCGCGCGTGCGCGTTCGCACGGAGCAAGTCTCTGTCACGAATGAACCCGGCGACTCGATCTTTTATCGCCTCGTGCTGGTTAACGAGGGCAGCGGTCTGGCGAAGAATCTGTCCGTCGTGGAGATGCTGCCGGACGCCCTGCAATTCGTTAATTCCGACCCGTCCTTGAGCACGCAGGACGCGCCCGGCAATACGCAGCGCTTTACGTGGCGAGTCGCGGAGCTTGCGCCCGGAGATACTGCCGTGCTGCGAGTCGCCGTGCGCCTGCGCCCGAACCTCCCCGCCGATGCGCGCCTGACGACGAGCCATACGCTCACCTATCAGGACACCAACGGCAACTCTTATCAGGGCCAGTGAGCCCGCGCTTACAGCAACTGTAGCGGGATAGTTAATAGGGGGCGGCTTCCGAAAGAGGCCGCCTCTTACATTTTTGCGGGCATCCCTTTAGAGATGACACAAACGGGCCGACGGGCTCTACCGGAATCGATGATTCGCGCGCTCAGGCTCGGCAGGAGCTTGGCCCATATGTCGCTTGTGCCCTTTGACTATCTCTGGCGAAGGCTCAACGGCAAAGGCGAGTTGCCGCCGCTCCACTTGAGAAGACACGTCGGCCCGCTCCGAAGCTTCGAGACCTCGGGCGCTGAGTTCATGGCTTACCTGCGCCTGCTCTGCCGCCTTCAGCCGACCGAGCGCGTTCTGGACATAGGATGCGGCTGCGGCCAGATGGCCCTCGAACTGCTCGACTACCTTCAACCGCACGGCTCATACGTCGGCGTAGACGTTCACCGGCCCTCTATCAAGTGGTGCCTGCGAAACATCGGAAGCCGCCATGCGAATTTTAAGTTTCAATACATGGATGTTAAGAGCGACGCTTATAATCCCCCCGGACGGCACAGTGCCGATAGCTTCGATTTTCCGTTCGAAGCGGGGGAGTTCGACGTGATCCTGCTCAAATCCGTCTTCACGCACATGCTCCCGCAAAGCGTTGATAACTATCTGGGTGAGACGGCGCGCCTTCTCTCAAACAACGGGCGATGTCTGGCGACTCTCTTCTTGCTTAACGAGAAGCAGAGACAACTGGCCGCGCAGGGGCTTAATCAGCTCGACTTCGCTTTCGGCGACGGCCCTTGTCGCTCGGTCTACAAACATAGCCCCGAAAGTGCGATAGCATATGACGAAGGCTTCATCATGGGGCTTCTGGAAAA
The DNA here is from genome assembly GCA_036389675.1 of Pyrinomonadaceae bacterium. GTDB lineage: Bacteria > Acidobacteriota > Blastocatellia > Pyrinomonadales > Pyrinomonadaceae > DASQYE01. The sequence goes on along the minus strand of DASVWI010000020.1, from coordinate 82,211 downwards.
ACACGGCCTCGCGCTCAAACAGCCCATCCTATATGGTAGCTGGTCGGGTCTGGCCGAAGGGCTCTCGTATCAGGATATACTCCTGCTTGAGAAACGATAGCTCGAAGGGCAAGCTTGTATAACATCCGCCGGCGCAAACTCGATGATCGAAGAACAGGTCGAATTGAATGAGCAGGGAGAAGGGAACGAGACGGAAGTGCGGCCAGCACGACGCACACACGCGCGCGTGGCTAAGGGCCGGCTGACCAATCTGCTCATCGGCAAATCAATCGCCGAGGCCGTGCTTGTCGCCGCGCTCGCGCTCCTTTTCTACTTCACGGCCTTTCCTCCGTACTATCGCGGCTGGGGCGAGGCCACACAGCAAGGCATTCAGGGGTGGGCCGTCAACAATGCTTCGCCGTGGGACAGGGTAGAGGTTCAACTCTATATCGATGGCCGTTTCGTCACAGGGCAGACGGCGAATCTCTCCCGCCCTGATGTGTCCTCCGCCGGATACGCCAGAGACGAATGGCACGGCTACGCCTTCGGGCTGCCGCCGCTCGAAAGAGGGGAACACGAGGCGAGCGTCTATGCCCTCCACGCGAGCGGAGAGGGCACACGCTATACCTTGCAGCTATTGGGCAAGCCCATACGCTTTCGCGTCGAAGCGGGCACGGTCGTGCCCTTGTCTAACGGCAACGTGAATTGAGTTGACGGCATTCGGCCTACAGAGGAGAAGATGAGCGAGTCCGTGCCGAAAGGTAATGTTTACGATGGAGCGGCGGCAGACCTGTCGGGCGATAGAGTTCTGGCGGCGTGGGAGATAGCTTCCGTCACCAGCTCGTTTCTGATCGCGGCGTGGCTGATTCTGCCCTTCATCGGCAATGACAAGGTGATCTGGGCCATACCCGTCGCTCTGGCCTTCGCACTGATGCTCGGCTCTCACCGCGCGCGTCATGAGACGGCGCGAGACGTAGGCTGGCGCACAGACAACTTTTTCGAGGCCGTGCGACTGCTCGTCCTGCCCGTCCTTGGCGTAATAGTCGCCATCTTCGTCGCTGGATGGCTTCTGGGAAGCCTGCGTCTTGAGGGGTCGCAGTTCAGACCGAGATTTTTGTGGCTGCCCGTCTGGGGGCTCATGCAGCAATACGTCATGCAGGGGTTCATCAATCGCCGGGCACAAATAATCATGGGGCAAGGATGGCCGAGCGCTCTACTGGTCGCCCTCATATTCGGTCTTTTGCACCTGCCGAACCTCTGGCTGACGGTCGCAACCTTCATCGGCGGCCTGATCTTGGCGCGCGTTTACCAGCGCGTCCCAAACCTTCCGGCCTTGGCCCTCGCACACGGATTGGTCTCGCTGCTGATGGTTTCCACCCTTCCCACGACCGCGCTGCACAGCATGCGCGTCGGGTTCAAGTACTTTGAGTAGAGGCTTTAAGCCGTGCGGCCTATGTCCGGCGCGAGTCTGATTCAAGGGCCGGGCCGACCCCTTGAGCCAGAATTCTTTTTGTACTGTTTTGTTGAACAATGATTTGCTATAATCCGACTCGCCTTGCAAGAGAGCAAGTCGGGCGGTCGCTGCTTCGCCTTCGGGCGAAGGAGAGGAAAGTCCGAACACTACAGGGCAGCGAGCCCGCTAACGGCGGGGCGTTTGGGCCGGACTTGATCATGGGAGTGATGCTGTTTTGGCATCGCCTCCACGGTTAAAGAGGCCCGGGCGACGACAAGTGCAACAGAAAAGAGACCAGCCAGCGGACAGCCGCGCGTGCTTTCAAGGCGCGCGGGGCTGTTACGGGTGATGGGTGAAACGGTGCGGCCCCTCGCGGGCTTAATGTAAGAGCGCACCGGCGCGTGTGGTGACACTACGCGGCCAGGCAAACTCCTCGCAGTGCAAGACCAAATAGGGAGGCGTCAAACAGGGCTGCCCGCCCGAAGTCGCGCAGGCCGAAAAGGCCGGCACGGCTCACGACCTCCGGGTAGGTCGCTCGATCCATTTGGCAACAAATGGGCTAGATGAATGATCGCCGCTCCGGCACACGTGTCGGAGAACAGAATTCGGCTTACAGACTTGCTCTCAACTTGCATGGCGCTCATCTCTGATGGAACAAGGCGGGGAAGCCTAAAGGGTCTTTCAACTGATCGGCAACATAATCTCGATGGAGAGGCACACGAAAGATGGCAAACCGAAAAGGGGTGTTCATTGGGGCTTATGTGCCGAATGAGCTCAAAGAGTCTTTACGCCGTCGCGCCGCGGCAGAGCATCGCACGCTGTCGCAGGAAATCACACGCATCCTAACCGAAGCCATACACGGGCGCGGTCTTCCGCCGGGAAGCATCGACCGGCGCAAGATGGAGTCCACACCGAGACGGCGCTCGACCGACCCGGCCCCGCGCCGCCGCGCTCACGACGTGCCATACGTCTCGCCAGACAGCCCGTCCGGCGACGATTAGCGATTCTTCAAAGACCAGTTCAAAGCCCGCGCTTCGCTCCAACAATCCGCGGCACGCGCGCGCAGTTTCCATCAAAGGAAGCTGCGCGCGTCGCCTTTTATAACTGCTTTTGCTAAACTCTACCTTCGTATATAACTAAAACCCTAAGCACGTATTAACCAGTGAGCAAGCATAATCTTCTCTACTCTATCATCGGCCTTCTAGTGGGCTTCATCATCGGTTTCACCTTCGCCAATCAGACAAACCGTGGGCCGGCAGGCCAGCCACGCCCCGCGGATGCGCATGCGCGTTCCGCCCAGACGCAGACGGGCCAGACCGATACGAGGAATGCTCCTCAGGCCAACGCGCCGAACTCGCCCACGGAAGCAGAGATACGCGACGCTATAGCGAAGGCGGATGCCCGCGCCGACGATGTCGCTTTGCAACGCAATTTCGGTATGGTGCTCTACCGTTATGCCAACCAGACGCGCAACGCCGCTCTTCTTCCCGACGTGGCGAGGATGCTCAAACGAGCCTACGATGCCAACCCGAAAGACCGTGAGCTGGCCGTCTCTCTGGGAAATGTACTCTTCGACATAGGGCAGGCGAGCGACCCCGCGCGCTTCGCTGAAGCGCGTGAGTATTACGCGAAGGCTCTTGAGATAAAGCCGGATGACGCGAACGTGCGTACAGATCTCGGGCTCACCTATTACTTCGGCCAGCCGTCAGACCCGCAGCGCGCCATCGCGGAGTATCGAAAGTCTCTGGCGATTGACGCGCGCCACGAGCCGACGCTGCAAAATCTGGCCGCAGCGCTGATGACTGTAGGCCGAACGGACGAGGCGCAGAAGACCATCGACCAGCTCAGCATTTTGAACCCGTCGAATCCGGCGCTCTCGGATTTGCGCGCACAAATGGCGCAGAGCAGGAACAAGACGCAGGAGTAAAGTTGAAGCTCTTAATCTTCCTGATAATCGTGGGGCTCTTTTTGACGTTTCTTTACTGGCGTCTGCGGCCCTACATCGCCGCGGCGCGCCGCATGCTTGGCGTGGTGCGCGACATACGCGGCATGGGTGCGCCGGAACGGGGCGGCGGCAACATCGATCGCCCGACCGCCGCGAGCGACAAGCTTGTTCGCTGCCAGTCATGCGGAACGTGGACGCCAGCCGCACGCGCCGTCTCACTGCGTGGGCCAAACAACTACTGCTCGCACGCTTGTCTGGAACGCGCCGCCGAGCGCAACCAGCCCAGAGCCGCCGCTGGCCGCAACCAGCAGCGATAGCTCGTCTCACTTCCTGCCTTTTCTCTTCCTCTCTCTTTCAGCTTCTTCGGGCAGCGCATTACCGGCTTCGTGAACGGCGCGATCCGTATTGGTGAAAAACAGTATGAGCATCCCGGCGATGAAGAAGAAGATGAGCGAGAGGACTGCCTGACGGTACGAGCCCGTGCGCGCGACGACGATGCTGAAGACGAGCGGGCCTATCCATGACGTGCCGCGCTCTGAGATTTCGTAGATGCCGAAGAAGGATGCTTCGCGACCTTTGGGAATCATTCTTGAAAAGAGCGAGCGCGAGAGGGCCTGCGAGCCGCCGAGCACGACGGCGATCATCCCGGCCATCACCCACGCCTGCGTCATGGATTGCAGAAAGCCGTAAGCGTAAACCACAATCCCCGACCAGATCAGGAGCGCGATCAGTATGGCGTTCTTCGTGCCCACGGCATTCGCCACCCTCTCGAAGATCAGCGCGCCGCCAAACGCTATGAACTGAACCATCAGGAAGATGCCGAGCAGAAAAGATTGCGGCGCTTCCATCCCGCGCGCGACGAACATCTCCTGCGCCAGAAAAACCGCCGCCGCGCCGATGACGGTTTGAATTCCATCATTGTAGAGCAGGTAGCCGATCAGGTATTGAAGCGTGTAGCGCAGGCGTATTAACTCACGAAACGTCGAGCCGATTTCCGTAAAGCCGATGGTGAGAAAGCTCTGGCCCGCGGGCAATACACGCGCCGCCGCGCGCACTTTCAAATTTCTGAAAGTAATAATTGCGAAGCCGCCCCACCACACTCCCGCTGACAGCAGCGAAAGCCTGACGGCCATCCCCGTCGAGACTCCTATGCGCGGGGCGATGCTGACGAAAATAAAGTTGAGAGCGAGCAGCAAGCCTCCGCCCAGATAGCCGAGCGCGAATCCACGGCTTGAGACCTTGTCGCGTTGATCTTCGGTCGTAATCTCCGGCAGAAAAGCGTTGTAGAAAACGATGGATGCGCCGTAGCTGAGGTTGGCTATGATGAACAGGAGCGCCCCCAGCATGTAGAGGTTTCCGGCGACGAAGAAGAGCAGGCAGTTGGCCGTCACGGCTATGTAGCAGAAGACGGCCATCAAACGCTTCTTGACGTGCGAGTAATCGGCGATTGCTCCGAGTATGGGTAAGAAGAAGACCTGCGAGAAGACGGCCACAGAGATGCTGAAGGTCGAGAGCGATTTGGCGGTGACCGCGCCGAGGAAGCCAAGATTTAAGACCGTGCCGTTCTCGCCGACGGCGGCCTGCGCCAGCGAGGTCAGGTATGGGCCAAAGAGCGCGCCCACCACTGTCGTATAAAAGGCGGAGTTGGCCCAGTCGTACATCATCCAGCCGAAAACCTCTCGCGGATTATTCTTCTCCCCGTCAGTCAGAGCTTTCGCCGGAGCATTCATCTGTTTATCCTTCGGTCTCCTCTTTGAGAACTTCGATAATGGCAGGCGTGATATCGGCCAGGCTGCGCACGCGACGCGCGACTTGTTGGCGCGCCCGGCCCCACACGAGGGTGGGCACTTCATTGCGCGTGTGATTGCGCGCTTCTAAATCTTCTATGTTGCCGTGGTCGCTTGTCAGCAGCACGGTCGTCTGCGAGAGATCGAGACGCGCAAGCACGGCGCGCAGGTATCGCGCGAGGCTGGGAAGATAGGCGCGCGCGGCCTCCATGTCCTGCGCGTGGCCTATCTTGTCCGTGATGAAATACTCATAGAGAGTGAAGCGATGTCCGGCGACGATGCGGGCAAGCACCTCACCTGCCTCTTCGGGCGTTCGTGGGTCAACCTCTTCGCCACGCTCTATGAGGAAAGCGTTGGTGAAATCCATAAAGACTGCGCGTCCGGCCCTTAAATCTTCGAGGGTGCGAAAGCTCATCCCGGCGGCCTCGACCGCAGCCGTGGTGGCCGAGACCCAGCGCGGGCGCGTCTCGAAAAATCTTTGGGTGTAAGCGTTGGCGAACGCGTTCGGCCCGATGCCGGCGCGCTTGAGCTGCAGGAATATCGAATGCTTGTTGATAATCTCCCTGAGCGCCTGATTGGGAAACCCCTGCTTGTGATAGCCGAGCTGGGCCGGGGCGTTGATGCCCGTCAGGATGGTCGTCTGACCAGAGGCGCTCTGAGGTCGGCCTTCGACGCCGAGGCACGCGTCCGTGCGTACGAGCAGCCCGTCGTGTATGAGCGACGGCTCCTCGTTCTGAAAGACGGCGAGCGGCGCGGCCTCGTCCAGACCGTCCAAGGGATTGAACGGCCCACGCGCTCCGATACCTAATCCGTCGACGAAGAAGAGCAGAACGGGCATGCTCGGCGATGAATAACATCCAACCGCCGTCGAGCGCAAGGCCGGAGAGAAGAATTAACGGGGACGGACAGGATAAAAGAAAGGATGAAGGATGAAGGCGGAAGGATGAAGTAAATGCTGACGGTTCTTGAAAGCTTTTACTTCATCCTTCATCCTTCCGCCTTCATCCTTGCTCACCCGTCTATCCCTGTTTGATTCTGCTTTCGGCTTCCCGCAGCTGCCCGCGATCACGATAGAGGCGCAGCTTGTTGTGCAGGGTCTTGAGGCTGATGCCCAAAAGCTCAGCGGCGCGCGTCTTGTTATTATCGGTCTTGTGCAGTGTGCGAAGGATCATCTGACGCTCCATCTCTTCGATGGGCGTGCCGACGGGCAGCGAGATGGTGTCCTCATGGCGGACGCGCTCGCGCTGCTCGACGGGATAAGGCGCGAGGTGATGACGCTCGATCTCTTCGCCGGAGCAGATGATGACAGCGCGCTCGACCACGTTGCGTAGCTCGCGCACATTGCCGGGCCAGTAGTGAGAGCGCAGGGCTTCGAGCGCGGCCTGTGAGAAAAAGCGTGCCGGGCGAGCGTGTCTCTCGGCGAGCTGCAAGACCAGATGCTGGACGAGGAGCGGCAGGTCGCTCTTACGCTCGCGCAAGGGCGGCATCTCGATCGTGATGACGTTTAAGCGGTAGAGCAGGTCTTCGCGGAACTGGCCCGCTCTGACGGCTTCGTGCGGGTTTTTGTTAGTGGCCGCGAGCAGCCGCACATCGACCGGTATCTCATGCGTGCTGCCCAGACGGCGGACGGTGCGTTCTTCAAGGACGCGCAGCAGCTTGGCCTGTAAGAGGGTGGGCATCTCGCCTATCTCATCCAGTAGGAGCGTGCCGCCGTTGGCAAGCTCGAAGCACCCTTCGCGACGCGCGCTCGCGCCCGTGAAAGCGCCCTTCTCATGGCCGAACAGTTCTGATTCCATCAGGGTTTCGGGGATCGCTGAGCAGTTGATGGCGACGAACTGAGCGTTCTTGCGCGGGCTCAGATTATGTATGGTGCGCGCGACCAGCTCCTTGCCCGTGCCGGACTCGCCCGTGATGAGCACGGAGGCCGAAGACGGAGCGACCTGTTCGATCAAAGCGTAAATCTTGCGCATAGCGTCGGAGTTGCCGACCAGCTCGCCGAACGCGCCGCGGTCGCGCAACTGACGCCGCAACGCCTCATTCTCGCGCCGCGCCTCGCCGTACTCCATCGCGTGCTCGACGATGATGCGCAGCTTGTACATGTCAATCGGTTTTTCAAAGTAATGATACGCGCCCTCGTCCTGTATGGCCCGCAGAGCCATCTCGACCGAGCCCTGTCCGGTCAGCAGTATGACGGCCATCTCAGGGTAACGCTCGCGCAGCTTTCGCAGCAGCCCGAACCCGTCCAGATGCGGCATCAATACGTCCGTGATGACGACTGTGGGCAGGAATTCCGTGGCGCGCCTGAGCCCCGCCATACCGTCAGCCTCAACCACAGCCTCGTAGCCCCATGCGACCATCTGCTCGCGCAGGACATCGGCCACGACCGCCTCATCATCGACAATAAGAACGCGTCCCTTCGCCATAATCAAAGTTTAGCATAAGACGAAAGGATGAAGGCGGAAGGATGAAGGATGAAAGAAATGCTTTAACGCTTTTACTTCATCCTTCATCCTTCATCCTTCATCCTTGCTTTTCGCGTAATGATCGGCGATGGCGCGGGCGAGTGCGGGGATGGTGTATTCGTCCGGCTGAATGTGCGTGCGAAGGCCGTAGCGTGCGGCGGTGGAGGCTGTGATGTCGCCGATGCAGGCGACCGCCACGCCTTCGAGCAGACGGCTTAAATCCGTGGCCTCGAACATCTGCGCGAAATTGGTGACGGTCGAGGAACTGGTGAAGGTGATGCAATCAACCGCGCCGCCCGTGAGCATCGCTTCGACGCGGCCACGCTCGGCGGGATGCGGCTGGACTGTCCTGTAGGCTGGCACGACATCGGCGCGAGCGCCCGCCGCTTCGAGCGCGCGCGGCAGGTAATCGCGCGCAACCGCGGCGCGCGGGATGAGAAAATTCTGCCCGCGCAGTTGCTCGTGTCCGCCCAGAAAAAGTTCCAGTGCGGCAAAGACTCCCTCGGCTTTGAACTGCTCCGGGACGACATCGACGTGAACGTGAGCAAGGCGCAAACGCTCTGCGGTCGCCTCGCCGATGGCGCACACGCGAAGGTCGTCCAGCGCGCTCGCGTCGTGTCCGCGCGCGTCTAAGCGGCGCAGGAAATGCTCCACGCCGTTGACGCTCGTCAATACCAGCCAGTCGTAGCCGTAAAGATTCTCAATCGCATCATCGAGCGGCTGGTAGCTCTCCGGCTCGACGATCTCTATAGTCGGACAACTGATGACCCGCGCGCCGTAGCCTTCGAGCGCGGCGGCGAATTCAGCCGCTTGAGAACGCGCACGAGTAATGACGATTGTACGGCCAGACAGGGGAGCGGCTTCCTGCTTCTCCCTCACATCTGAAGTTTCCGTAGTGCTCTCAGCCATCGCCGTCAATCAATAATGGATTCGTAGATTCGTTGTCACTCGATTAAGCGCAATCAGCACGTCTTACATCAAGCCGTCGAGCAGGGAACTTGCGCCGCGTTCCAGTAGTCTTTGGGCCAGCATCTCTCCCAACTGCGCGGCATCGGAAGCAGGGCCTTCCAGAGCCTCACGAATGATCACCTCGCCGGAGAGCGCTGCGGCTAAGCCTTCGAGCCGCAAGCGGTCTCGGCTCACCACTGCGTAGGCTGCAATCGGAAGCTGGCATCCGCCGCCCAGCCCGCGCAGCATGGCGCGCTCAGCCGTGCAGGCCAGACGAGTCGGGGCGTGATCGAGCGTAGCCAGAAGCTCTCTTGTTTCTGCATCAAGGGCGCGCGTCTCAAGCCCCAGCGCTCCCTGCGAGACGGCTGGAAGAATCTCGTCGGTCGAAACCGGCGCGCTGATGCGGTGGGCCAGCCCGAGCCGACGCAGGCCGGCGGAGGCCAGAATCACGGCATCGTAATCGCCCGCATCGAGCTTACGCAGCCGTGTGTCCACATTGCCCCGCAGCTCTTTAATCCCAAGGTTGGTTCTCAGATGCTTCAGCTGGGCCAACCGCCGCAATGACGACGTGCCGACAACGGCCCCTTCGGGCAGGCTTTGAATGGAGGGCTGAGCTAAGGAGAATCCGGCGCGAAGCACAAGCGCGTCGCGCGCATCTTCCCGTTCGGGAATGACCGCGATGCTCAGACCCGTCGGCAGCACCGTCGGCAAGTCCTTGAGAGAGTGAACGGCCAGATCAATGCGCTCGTCCAGCAGCGCCTCCTCAATCTCTCTGGTAAAGACACCCTTGCCGCCGATGACGGAGAGGGGCGCGTCCTTCAACACATCGCCAGTGGTCTTGATAATCTCTATGTGAACTTCGAGCTGCGGGTAGAGTGCCACAAGCTTTGAGCGAACCCACTCCGATTGCCAGAGCGCGAGCTTCGATCCGCGCGAGCCTATGACGAGACGATTTTTCATCAGGTTAAAAGCAATTAACAGGGTGGACGTAGATTGTCAGGATAAGAAAAGTAACGACACATACAGTAGGAATGCATTCAGTCTGTATCCTGTTCATCCTGTCCATCACTGTTAGATGCTGCTTTGTCGTCCGTTTCGAGGCCGAAGATTTCGCGCCAGGCGCGCAGGCTTTCATCTTCGCCCGTGTCAAAGGAGTGGCGCATGCGATGTATGACGGGATGAGAGATTTTATTGACGGTCGAGACGAGCAGCGACTCCACGGCGCGCTCCTGTTCCTCGGAGAGTTGGCCCAGACGATGCCGCTGGCGCTTCAATTCATCGCGCGCAATGTCCTGTAGCTTCTGTCGCAGCGCGCCGAGCGTTGGGCCAATGTCGAGCGCGCGCAACGCCTGCTGAAACTGCATCACTTCGGAGGCGACGATCAGCTCGGCGCGTTCGGCCTCGCGCTCGCGCTCGCGAATGTTGGACGCGATGAAGGCTTCCAGATCGTCTATGTCGAAGACGAAAAGATTGCTGATCTCGCCGACCGCCGGGTCGATGTTGCGCGGGACAGAGATGTCGATGAGGAATGTCGGGCGATTGCGCCGTCGCTCCAGCGCCTCGCGGGCCATTTGCGGAGTCACGACGTAGTCGGGCGCGCCCGTCGAACAGATCACGATGTCAGCTTCCGCCAGTCGTGTCGTAAGCTGCGCGAAGTCAACCGCCTCGCCGCCGAATTCCACCGCCAGCTTTTGCGCCGTCTCGTTCGTGCGATTGGCGACCATCACACGCGCGGCCCCGGCGTTGATCAGATGACGCGCGGCCAACTCCGCCATCTCTCCCGCGCCGATCAACAGAACAGTCTGCCCCTTGAGAGAGCCGAAAATCTTGCGCCCCAACTCGACGGCCATATAGCTGATTGAGACGGCGGAGGAAGCAATGCCGGTCTCCGAGCGCACACGCTTGGCGACATGGAAAGCATGATGAACCAGTCGATTGAGTACGCGCCCGGCGGTGCCGGATTCGACGGCCAGCGAGTAAGCTCGCCGCACCTGGCCCAGGACTTGCGGCTCGCCGACGACCATCGAGTCGAGCGATGAGGTGACGCGAAAGACATGACGCACAGCTTCGTCGTCCGCGTGACTATACAGATGCTTGTTGATGACCTCGTAGGGAATCGAGCGTATCTCGCTCAGGAATCTGGCGATTCGCTCCGTGCCTTCGCGTGCGTGCTGTGCGCCTGTCGCCGTCAGCACCTCCACGCGGTTACAGGTCGAGACGATCAATCCTTCGCGCAGGACTTCGCCGTCAACGAGCGCGCGCAAGCCTTCCGCACACGCTTCATCGGAGAAAGCGAGCCGCTCGCGCACAGCCACCGGCGCGGTCTTATGATTGAGTCCGACAAGTACGATGGACATAATACTTTTGGATTTTAGATTCTGGATTTTAGATTAACGCTTCCCGCCGCCACCTTGAACTCTGGAGTCGAGCCGTCAAGCTCTCTTGCCCGACAATCCAAAATCTAAAATCCAAAATTGAATCATCCGAACACGTGATAGCTTCCGATCAGGCGTGCGCCGAGGAATGTACAGAGTACAAGGGCGAAACCGGCGACGCCCATCCATGCTGCCCTGCGCCCGCGCCAGCTGGCCGTGGAGCGATAAAGGATCAGCGCCATGTAGAGCAGCCACGTCAGGGCTGCGAAAATCTCTTTCGGATCATTGCGCCACAGCCGACCGTCGCGCGACGAAGACCAGAGCATGCCCGTCGCTATGCCGAGCGTCAGGAGCGTGAGCCCGATGCCCGCCGCGTGTGTGGCGATCTCGTTGACGGTCGAAAGCGACGGCAGGCGGTGAAAAAAAGCGCCGAAGGTTTTGAGCTTCAGCTCGCGCTCCTGTACCAGATACATCACGCTCGCGATAAAGACGACGAAGAAAGATGCGTAGGCGAAAAGGAGCGCCGTCGTGTGGACGGGAAAGAGCCACGCCGCACCGCTGCCCGTCACTGCGCCGCGCGTCCCCGTGTCGTCGCGTACCACTGTCGCGATGAAGGTCAGCACGGCGACGAGCGGGATAGTGAAACTGCCCAGAGCCATCGTGCGGTAGCGACTGAGGGTCAAAAGATAGGCGATCACCAGCGTCCACGCCAGAAAGGAGAAGGTCTCACGCAGAGCGAAAAGCGGGTAATGGCCCTCCTGCGTCCAATCCATAACGAGCGATGCCGTGTGTATCAGGAGGCCGACGGCCAGAGAGAGAAAGGCCACGCGCTCGACTGCGCGACGCTTGTTGACGAACGCCAGCACATAATGAATCGCCGCCACGACGTAGGCGGCCAGGACAATCAGCAGCAGTACTTTCATTGCTCGCGCACCGTCTCTTTCAGTACAGACCTCATTCTAATTGATAAGCAAAACGGGCGGCAAGCCAGCGGCCACGCCCCGGCAAGCTTGTTCATCCCTCGCAAGCCGTGCTAGTTTCAGTGGAAAAAGGAGCGTTACCCGTAGTGGATTTTGAGCTTTCCGAAGAGCAGCGGATGGTACAGGCTTCTGTGCGCGAGTTCGTCGCCGCCGAAGTCGCCCCGCGCGCGCGCGAGTACGACGAGCAGGCACGCTTTCCCCGCGAGCAATTGAAGGGATTGGCGGAGATGGGCCTGCTCGGGATGATCATCCCGGAAGAGTGGGGCGGGGCTGGATTCGACACGGTCGCCTATGCGCTCGCCCTCGAAGAGATAGCGCGCGCCGATGCCTCCGTCTGCGTCATCGTCGGCGTCACAAACTCCGTCTGCTGCTATCCGATCCTGAGCTACGGCACGGACGAGCAGAAGAAGCAATACCTTATCCCGCTGGCGCGTGGCGAAACCCTCGGCGCATTCTGTCTCTCTGAGCCGCAGGCGGGCTCGGACGCGACCAACCTGCGTACGCGCGCCGTGCGCGACGGCGACTCCTACGTTATCAACGGCACAAAGTCGTGGGTTTCGAGCGGCGGCGAGGCACAGACCTACATCGTGATGGCCGTGACGGGTCGCGAGGATGGCAAATCGAGCGTGACGACTTTCATCGTCGAGGGCGACACTCCGGGCCTGACGGTTTCATCCATCGAGCACAAGATGGGCCAACGCGCCTCGCAGACAGCCGAGATGAGTTTCGTGGATGTGCGCGTGCCCGCACGCAATGTGCTGGGCGGCGAGGGCAACGGATTGAAGGTCGCCTTTAACAGTCTCGATAACGGGCGGATAGGTATCGGCGCTCTCTCGACGGGGATAGCGCAGGGCGCGCTCACAGAGTCACTGAAGTATGCCAAAGACCGTCATGCTTTCGGGCAGGCAATCGCGGAGTTTCAGGCGATTCAGTTCAAGCTCGCCAACATGGCGACCGAGACGGAGGCCGCGCGCCTGCTCACACTGCGGGCCGCCGCGTTAAAGGATTCGGGTCACAAGCGCGCGGGCTACTACGCCGCGATGGCAAAGCTTTTCGCCTCGGAGACGGCCAACCGCGTCTGCGCCGATGCCGTGCAGATTCACGGCGGCAACGGCTATTCGCGCGATTACCCCGTCGAGAGAATGTACCGCGACGCGCGCGTCACAACCATCTACGAAGGAACGAGCGAGATTCAACGCATCGTCATCTCGCGTGGGATTCTAAAGCAGGGATGATTCGATTTTAGATCGGCGAGCGACGGAACTCTAATGCCACAGTCCAAAATTCAAGCTTCGGAAAGCGTTAATCCGGGGTGGGCTTAGCCTACGTTTCGTCTGGGGACGGGCTCTGTGCCGGGCGCGGGTTTAGAGAGCATTACCGAGCCGAGAAGCAGGACGGCCAGCGTGAGGGCCGTAGAGAGCAGCACGGTCAGCACGGCCTGTATCTGTCGCCGTCGCGCCGTGTGGCGATAGACGAAGAAACCCGCAGCCGTAATGGCCGCCGCCGGGATAAGCAGTGTGCTGAAGATGAAGATTCCGGGATCGCTGAAGCGGTTATGCAGGCCGGGAAAGCCGAGGACGATGCAGAGCGGCGCTCCTGCTCCGACAATGGTAGCCAGGAGCGAGGCGATCAGTAGTAGCTTCCAGCGCATGGGGGTTCTCTGGTTTCGACGGCGGGGCAACTACCCCGACCGCGCGCTTCCTTTGTCGTTGATAGATACCCGTTGACGACGAGCGCCGCCAAGCATACCACAGCGGTGACTAAGGACAAGGCGTTTGATGACGAGAAAATGAAAGGCAAAGATTGACGAGTGCGAAGCGAGGGGGAAGGGGAGCGCGACATTTTCTCAACTCGTCCCTCGTCACTCGTCTCTCAGTTAAAATGGTAACGAGAAACGCGCTGCTATACCTGTCGCGCCGTGAAGGGCTCAAAGATTTCGCGACGCGATTTCCTCCGTTCAAGAAGCTGACCACGCGCTTCGTGGCCGGCGAGGACATTGAGGAGGCCGTCGCCGCCATCCGCGAGATTAACGGGAAGGGCTGCACGGCCTCCTTCGATCATCTCAACGAATCGGTCGCCAACGCCTCGGAGACCGAAGCGGAGGTGCGGGAATATCTGAACATCCTCGCGCGCATTGACGAGACAGGCATCGCCTCGAACGTCTCGATCAAGCTCACGCAATTCGGGCTTGAGATTGACCCGGAGCTGACCTACCGCAACGCCCGCGCCGTGGTGGCCGAAGCGGCGCGGCGCGGCAACTTCGTGCGCGTGGACATGGAGGGCTCAAACGTCACCCAGCTGACGATAGATATTTTCAAGCGGCTGCGGGCGGAGTTTGGTTTGAATGATGTCGGCATAGTGCTGCAATCCTACCTGCGCCGCACCTACGATGATGCCGTCGACCTGTTACGGATTCCCGCCCGCGTTCGCATCTGCAAGGGCGCTTATAACGAGGGGCCGGACGTAGCCTTCCCCGATAAAAAGGATGTTGACGACAACTACGTGCGCGTCATGAAGCTGCTGCTCAAGTCGGGCACGTATCACGGCATCGCGACGCACGACCCGAACATGATCAACGAGACGATACGCTTTATGCGCGCCGAAGGCATCGGCAAGGACGCGTTCGAGTTTCAGATGCTCTACGGCGTGCGGCGCGACCTGCAGGAGAGGCTGGCGCGCGACGGCTACAATATGCGCGTCTACGTGCCCTATGGTAAACACTGGTATCCTTACTTCATGCGGCGACTGGCCGAGCGGCCCGCCAATATCTGGTTCGTCATGAAGAACATGTTCAAGGGGTAAACACGTATTCGCTTTCATGGACGTTGATAGGGAAGCATAGATGGATAACGTAGCCTGGATTTTATGGACTGTGCTCGGCGTCGTTCTGATCATCGCCGAGGTCTTCACGCCGGGATTCGTCCTCCTTTGGTTCGGCATCGGCGCACTCGTCGCGGCCTTCGCCGGATTCGTGGGTGTCGACAGCCTGTTGATGCAATTTCTGATCTTCGCCGTCATCTCCGTGGCCCTCACCGCCGCGTCGCGCACCATCTTCGTCAACTACTTCTCGCGCGAAAAGCACGGGACAGACCTGAAGTCGGGCGTTGACGGGCTGCCGGGCAGGATCGGCACAGTGGTCTCTTCAAGTCGCGGGGCGCTCAATGAAGGCGCGGTCAAAGTCTTCGGCTCGACGTGGACGGCCTATCCGGCGGAAGGCGAAGAACCGCTCGAAGCCGGAGAGCGCGTCGAAGTCCTGAGAGTGCAGGGCGCATCCATCTATGTCCGAAGAGTCGAACAGGGGCGCGACTGGCGACAGCCCTCCTTGCCGGAAAAGAAGGAACAAGCCTGACGAGTTCGCCTTTTCTCAGATCTTCTATAAATAGCGTCTCCTTCATCCTGCTTAATAATGAAAAAGAACCGGCGCGGGCATCCGTGAATACTCGCGCCGGTTCTTTGCTGTCTCTCTGTGAAGAGAGGCTTTTAGGTTTTTAGTGTGTTGCCGAGATGGTAAAGGTCGCGGCGGGCACAGCCGTTTGCAGATCGTAGCTGTCGATGGTCAGGTCGGCAAGGCGCTGTCCCTGCAACTTTGTAACGATGCGGAAGGGAAGCATCATGCAGCTGACGCGGCGATAGTCGCTGCGGTCTTCCTCGACGAGCACGCGGCTGTTGTAGCGCGTCTGGACGCGGCTGGTCAAAAACGTGTCCTTGTTAATCCAGAAGCGAATCGTGTCGGTCGGGTTGAACTTGACTTCGACGACGTAGTTGTTGCCCTCGTCGCGTTGACGGGCGGTCAGGAGCTGACCCTGCACGGCGCGATTCAGTGTGCCGAAGCCCATCATCGCCCACTGGCGCGAGGCCGCCACTTCGCTCACGCGGAAGGGATTGCCAGAGAACGACCCGGCTCCCTCCGTGCCCGTGTAGACGAGGTAGGTTGGCCCGGCGATGATACCGCCAGCCGGTGCTACGTCGAGACGACGGCGCAGGTCGCGATCCTGATAGTCGGTGACGTTGAGCCGAAGCTCGACCATACCGGCGATGGCTGTCGCGCCGGGCGAAGCGACAGCAGCTATGTTAATGAAACCGGCGCTGCGCGCCGTCACATATTGCAGATTGGCGTACTCACTTCCGCCCTGAGCCACGCGCGTCACGCTTAACAGCTCGCGCCCCGTCAAATCATCCGCGGAACTGGGGCGTGTCGAGATGGGGACGGCCAGCGCGGTGACGGCTGCGCCGATGGCGGCCAGAAACACAATCTTCTTTTTAATCAAACGTCGAAACATGATGTGGAAATCCTCCTCCTAAGCTTTCTGGGCGCGTGGCCGCCGCTGTCACAAGAGCCCGTGGGCTTCTCAGGCGACACAATCGCGCTCCGGGGGTCGGGTTGGGGCACAACCCGAAAATTCTGCTGCCTCAGACTCTAAGCGCGGTTGTGAACCGTACGTGTTCGTGCGAGGCGAGCAGCTACAGGGTTGGTCATGTGATGTCTGCCATCCTGATGGGGACGCAATTTATCTCTGCTATTGCATACCGCTTTGTCAGATATCGCCCCACCGGTTGGAGTTGAAAAGTTCACTCTGGCGGGGAAAGAGATGCGCTGCCGTCCTCCTCTGCGGGGGTTGGCGCGCCGTGTGATAGATCGAAAATCGAGCGGCTAGCTCATGATCTGGAAATACGGAGCGCAAAGACAGGCGCTCGATTAGGCGCTTCAGATGTAAAAACGAAACGGATGTTACCGATGGCTGGCCCACTTGTCAATATTTATGGATGTTTGATCGGAAAAATGGAGATCAGGGTGTCTCCGTGGGCGCTTCGGAGATGGACGCCTCTGTGTCGCCGAGCGTGGTGTCTTCCTCCATCGGAGGCAGCTCGATAGTAATGCGCGCCGAGGCGGGCTCTTCCAGATCGTCGCCCGTAAAGCGCGCCAGCACGACCGTGATGTTGTCTTCGCCGCCGCGATGATTGGCTTCGTCAACGAGCGCGGCGCAGGCCGCCTCCAGATCGCCCTGCGCTTCCGTCACAATCCGCAGCATGTCTTCGGCGCGCAGCTTCCCCGATAGCCCGTCGCTGCACATCAGCAGCATGTCATCGCGCCGTATGCGTATGCGGCCAGAGACCGGGGAAAGCTCGTTCTGCGCGCCGAGGGCTTGCAGGATGACGTTGCGAAACATGTGCGTTTCGGCCTCTTCTTCGCTGATCTGGCCGACATCGACAAGCTGCTGGACGAGCGATTGATCCTTGGTGGCGAGACGAATCTGATCGCCCCTGAGGACGTAGGCGCGGCTGTCACCGACCTGCACCAGGTCCAGCACGTCGTTTTTGATGGCGGCCCCTGTGAAGGTCGCGCCCATCCCGCTGCAACGCGTATCTTCCTGACTCCGGTGATGAATCGCCAGGTTGGCGTAGACGGTCGCGTTGCGCAGGCAATCGACGAGCGGCGTCTCCGCATCACAGCCGTCCTCGCCGTCGTCGCTTCCGACCAGCATCTCTCGCACGGTGTCGACGGCCATGCGGCTCGCCACATCGCCCGCGAGCGCGCCGCCCATACCGTCGGAGACGACAAAGACTATACCCTTCTCGCCCAGCACGATACTGCGTAACTCCGCGGGCGGCTCCGCGCCCTCCGAGCCGGTCCAGGTCTTGCCGCTCGTCAGATCGAGCAGCAGATAATTGTCTTCGTTTCCACGCCGTACACGACCAACGTCAGATTTCGCGTGAAGCTTTATGATCATAAGAAACCAGTGATGAGTGACGAGTGATCAGTGGCGAGCCGAAAGACAAGCGTTTCGCCTGTCACTCGTCACTGGCCGCTTGTCACTCTATTTTATTCAGCGCTTGATCCAAATCCGCAATGATGTCATCCGTATCTTCTATGCCGACCGAGATGCGTACAAGCCCGGGGGTTATGCCGAGCCTCATGCGCGTCTCCGGCAGGACGGAAGCGTGGGTCATCGTCTCCGGGTGCGAGATCAGTGTCTCGACTCCGCCGAGGCTTTCTGCCAGCGTGCATAGCTTAACAGATTCGAGCACGGTGCGCGCAGCCTCAAGCGAGCCGACATCGAAGGAGACCATCCCGCCGAACCCCTTCTGCTGCCGCTTTGCCAGATCGTGCTGGCGGTGCGAGAGCGAGCCCGGGTAGTAAATCTTCTGCACCTTCGGGTGTTCTTCGAGGAAAGCCGCGACGGCGCGGCCCGAGCGATCATGCTGCTCCATCCGCAGCGCGAGTGTCTTCGTGCCCCGCAGCACCAGAAAGGAATCGAACGGCGAGAGAATCGCTCCGGCGCTGTTTTGAATAAAGCCGAGCCACTCGGCATCTTTCTCGTCGTTTAAGACGACGATGCCGCCCACCCCGTCCGAATGTCCGTTCAGATATTTAGTCGTGGAATGCACCACTATGTCAACACCAAAATCGATGGGGCGCTGCAAATAGGGCGACATAAACGTATTATCGCAAACCACGCGCGCGCCCACCCTGTGCGCCACATCCGAGACGGCCTGAAGGTCCGTGACGATCATCACCGGATTGGTCGGCGTTTCCAGAAAGACCATCCGCGTATTCTCTTTGATCGCGGCCTCGACATTGGAAGCGTCCGAGGTGTCAACGAAATCAAACTCGATATTGTAATTAGCCAGCACCCGCGTAAACAGACGGAACGTGCCGCCGTAGGTGTTGTCGGAAACGATGACGTGATCGCCAGCCTTGACCAGCTTGAGCGTGGCGTCTATGGCCGCCATACCGGAGGCGAAGGCGTAGCCGAAGCGAGCGCCCTCAAGCGCGGCGATGTTGCGTTCTAAGGCCAGCCGAGTCGGGTTCTGCGTGCGCGCGTACTCGAAGCCCTTATGACGGCCCAATCCCTCCTGCTGATAGGTTGACGTTTGATAGATCGGGACAGTGACAGAGCCCGTCGCGGGGTCTTTCTCGTCCTGTCCGGCGTGAATGGCTGTCGTGGCGAAACCCATAATTTTAAAAGTAATCAGTAGTCAGTCATCAGTTAGTCGGAGCGCTCAGCTGTGAGCTGATTGCCGACCACCGATAACCGATTGCTCATCATGAAATTGAATGACCAGCTAATCAACAAGGAAATGAAGTTCCAAGAGCACCGAAATCTGTCAGGTCTGCTAAAGCAGGCATGGTAGCCCGCAGGCGCGGCGCTGTCAAACAAAGGCAAGGATGAAGGCGGAAGGATGAAGGATGAAATACAGGTGTTTGAATTGAACAATCCCCTTTTCATCCTTGCCGCCTTCAGCCTTCATCCTTGCTTTCCATTGACACCCGCTCGCGCCGCGAGATACATTGTTGCCCCGTGAATCACACGGCCTCAGACCCCAGACCAAACGCCGTCGCCATTATCCCAGCACGTTACGCTTCGACGCGCTTGCCCGGCAAACCCCTGCTCGATCTTGCCGGAAGCCCGATGATCGTTCACGTCGCGCGCCGCGCGCTGGCCGCGCGCAATATAGCGCGTGCGATTGTGGCGACGGACGATGAGCGCATCCTTGAAACGGTCAGGGACGCGGGTTTCGAGGCCGTCATGACCAGAACGGATCA
This sequence comes from Pyrinomonadaceae bacterium, assembly GCA_036389675.1. Classification (GTDB taxonomy): domain Bacteria; phylum Acidobacteriota; class Blastocatellia; order Pyrinomonadales; family Pyrinomonadaceae; genus DASQYE01. The sequence continues at coordinate 62,736 of DASVWI010000020.1, read as the reverse complement.
CGTGAGCGGCAGCGACCGTCTGGCCGAAGTGGCCGCCACGCTCGATGATGCGGACGTGATCGTCAACATACAGGGAGACGAGCCCCTGATCTCTCCGCTGACGATTGAGCGGGCGGTGGACGAGCTTGTCAATGATGACGAAGCGCCCATCGTGACCACCTGCGAGGCGATTACGAATGCCTCTGATGTGTTGAGCGCGGATGTCGTCAAAGTGGTGACGGACGGGGCCGGGCGCGCGCTCTATTTCTCGCGCTCTCCCATCCCTTATGCGCGCGATGCCGTCAGACAGTATGGCACGCTCGAAGCGGCGCTCGCTCGTGACCCGTCGCTGCTCCGCCTTTTTCGCAAGCACACGGGGCTTTATGCTTACCGCCGCGCCTTTTTGTTAGAATACACGCGCTGGCCTCCGAGCGCTCTGGAAACGGCTGAGGCGCTCGAACAGCTTCGCGCGCTCGAACGCGGCGTCACGATCAGGGTTTTTGCATCTGACCTTCCATCAATCGGCGTAGATACGGCGGAGGATTTGGAGCGCGTGCGCTCAATCTTAACAACAGTGACGAGTGACGAGCGGCAAGTGACAAGCGAAATCAGGAACAGCGATAAGTGACGAGAGCGATGCTGTCCTTAAAACTTGTCACCTGCCACTCGCCACTTGTCACAGCATTCTTGAGGTAATGATGCCTAAATATATATTCGTAACGGGCGGCGTGGTTTCGAGCCTCGGCAAAGGGCTCGCCGCATCTTCCATCGGGTGTTTGCTGGAAACGCGCGGCCTGCGCGTGGCGCTCATGAAGCTTGACCCTTATATCAACGTCGATCCGGGCACGATGTCGCCGTTCCAGCACGGCGAAGTGTTCGTCACGGACGACGGCGCGGAGACAGACCTTGACCTCGGCCACTACGAAAGGTTCACGCACGCGCGCCTTTCGCAGAAGAACAACTGGACGACGGGGAGAATCTACCTCTCGGTCATCGAGAAGGAGCGGCGCGGCGATTACCTGGGCAAGACCATACAGGTCATCCCGCACATCACCAACGAGATTAAAGAGGCCGTGCGCGCCGTCGCCCTTCAGGACGAGCCTGATGTCGTGATCGTCGAGATCGGCGGAACCGTGGGCGACATCGAGTCGCTCCCTTTTCTGGAAGCGATTCGCCAGATGGGAAATGAGGAGGGGCACGGCAATGCCATCTACATACACCTAACGCTCGTGCCCTACATCGCCGCCGCCGGTGAGCTCAAGACCAAGCCGACGCAGCATTCCGTGCGCGACCTGATGCAGATCGGTATCGCGCCCGACATCCTCTTGTGCCGCAGCGACCGCGTGCTTTCGCGCGAGCTGCGCTCCAAGATTGCGCTCTTCTGTAACGTCAAGGAGGGAGCAGTCATCACCGCTCAGGATGTCGGCACGATCTACGAAGTCCCGCTCGCTTTTCACGAGCAGGGTCTGGACGAGCTGATCGTTACGTTGCTACAGCTGACCGAGCGCGCGGGCCATTCCGATCTGACGCGCTGGCGCGAGCTTGTCTCGACGATCAAAGAGCCGCTGACGGGACAGACCTCGATAGGCATCGTCGGCAAGTACGTCGAGCTTGAGGATTCCTACAAGTCTCTGCGCGAAGCGCTGACGCACGGCGGCGTCGCAAATAATCTGCGCGTAGATATTCGCTGGATAGAATCCGAAGAGCTGATGGAGGATGATTACGAGGCGCGCCTGCGGGACTTCGATGCGATTCTGGTTCCCGGCGGGTTCGGCAAGCGCGGAGTCGCCGGGATGATCAAAGCCATCGCCTACGCCAGAAAGAGCAGGACACCATACTTCGGCATCTGTCTGGGGATGCAAACGGCCTGCATCGAATACGCGCGCAACGTCTGCGGCCTGAAGGACGCCGACTCGACCGAGTTCGACGCGAACACTGTCTACCCAGTGATCTTCAAGCTGCGCGATCTGGTCAACGTAGAGGAGATGGGCGGCACGATGAGGCTCGGCGCTTACCCCTGCCGATTGGCTGCCGGGACGCTGGCGCGCGAAGTCTACAAGGGCGAGGCCGAGATCAGCGAGCGTCACCGTCATCGCTACGAGTTCAACCCCGAATTCCGCGAGACGCTTGAGCGCGCCGGGCTTGTCTTCAGCGGCGTCTCGCCCGACGGAAAGTTCGTCGAGATGGTCGAGCTGCCCGCCGAAGTCCACCCGTGGTTTCTGGGCTGCCAGTTTCATCCGGAGTACAGATCGAAACCGCTCAGCGCGCATCCTCTGTTCGCTTCGTTCGTGCGCGCCGCTTACGAAAATCGCCTGCGTAACGAGACTTCACTGGAAAAGAGTGAAGTGGACATCCTCGCACACGAGCGGGCCGGTGTGGCTGGCGACGACTAGACGACGACTAAGAGAGAAGAAGATGGACATGCCTGAGCTGGAAACCTCACGACTGCGCCTACGTATGTTTACGGCGGACGACCTGGAAGAGTTGGCCCGCATCACAGGCGACCCCGAAGTGATGAAGTACCTGGGCACGAGCGGGGCACGCACCAAAGAGAAAACCAAAAACACCATTGATGCCATCCTCCGCCACTGGGAGCGACATGGCTTCGGCATCTGGGCCATCGAGCATAAAGCCGACAATAAATTGATCGGCTGGTGCGGGCTTCAGCGGCTGGATAAGACGCCGGAGGTCGAGGTCGCTTACCTGCTGGCTAAAGCTTACTGGAAGCAGGGTCTGGCGACTGAGGCGGCCAGCGCCGCCATCGAGTACGGGTTCAGCGGATTGAAGCTCAAGCGCATCGTCGCCATCGCGCGCCCGGAAAACGTCGGCTCCTATCGTGTCATGGAGAAAGTCGGGATGAAGTATGAAAAGGAAGCGCACTTCTACAATGTAGACGTAGTGTACTATGCTATAGAGCGAGCAACGCCGGCAGGCCAGCGAAATGGGTCTTGATTGGGTGCAAGAGTTGGCCGAAGGGTGCTCGGCTCACCGCTCGTTAGATTTAAGAGTTATGCTTCACTGCCCTAAATGCGGTCTGGGTTACGCCGACGAGGTGAAAGTGTGCCCGGAGGACGGCGTGCCGCTGCGTGCCGACGACACTGTGGCCGTGGCCGTCCCCGCCGACCCTCTGGTCGGTCTCACTCTGGACGGCAAGTATCGTCTGGACGAGCGTCTGGGCAAGGGCGGCATGGGCACAGTCTATCGCGCGACGCATCTATTGATCGAGCGGCCCGTCGCCATCAAGGTTCTCAACCCGCATTTCGTGGAAGACGAGGAGGCGCAGGAGCGTTTTCGTCGTGAAGCCCGAGCCGCCGGACGCCTACAGCATCAGAACGTCGCCGCCGTGACGGATTTCGGGCGAACCGAAGACGGGCTGGTCTACATCGTGATGGAGCTTTTGGAGGGGCGCTCGCTGCGCGACGTGCTGGCGCGCGAAGCGCCGCTCGATGCCGCGCGCGCCGTCTCGCTCATGCTGCAAATCTCTGCAGCGGTGGCGGCGGCGCACGAAGCGAGGGTTATCCATCGCGACCTGAAGCCGGGCAATATCTTCGTCGTCCAGCGCAAGCACGCGCCGCCCGTCGTCAAGGTTCTGGACTTCGGCATCGCCAAGCTGGCCGCCGACGCACTCGAAGAAGACGAGGAAGATCAGCAGACTTTAACGAAGGTCGGCGTGATGATCGGCACGCCCCGCTACATGTCGCCCGAGCAATGCGACGGCGGGAAGATGACGCCCGCCTCGGACGTTTACAGCCTCGGCATCATTCTCTACGAGATGCTCACGGGGACGACCCCCTTTTCGGGATCAAGCGCGCTCGCCATCGCCATGAAGCATTCCAGCGAGACGCCCCGACTGCCGCGCGAGTTTGTCTCGTCCATACCCGGCCCGCTCGAAGATGTCGTCCTTCATGCTCTGGAAAAAAGCCCCGGCGATAGACCGGCGGACGCGGGCGCTTTTCGTCGTGAATTGTACGCGACGGCTGAGCGGCTCGGCCTCGAACATGCGAGCGGCCACAGCGCGCCGACCATCGAGAGCCTGCGCGGGGCCGGAACGGAAACGCCTTCGGGCCGCCTCATCGTGGACATGGTAAGGGTTCGCGAGCATCGCGCCTCCATCACCTCCGGCGAGGCTTTAAGGAGCGCGGACATCGCGAAGGAGATTGCAGAGCCGCCGCCCCCATTGCCCGAGCGCGCTCCTGATACAGACTCTAACGCATCACCGGCGACCGCCGCCCTGCTCATCCCGCGCGCGCCGACCTTCTCCAAGCTGCGTATTGTGTTCGAGCGCCCGGAAGTCTGGCTGCGCTGGCTGAGGAATCCGGTCGCGCTGACCTGCATTAGCCTTGGCGTGCTGATGCTGGTCGTCGTCGCCTTTGCCATTGTCGCGACACGCTCTAGCGGCCAATCAAATCCTTCGGCGAATAATTCTACGGAAGCAGCGACCGCCTCGCCCGCGGGCAACAAACAACTGTCCGCCGTCCCGTCTCCTGTTCCAGACCCGTCGCCGGGCACAGGAGACCCGCAGGCCGTCAATAATCGAGCCCAGCAATCGCCGCGCAACAACGCGCCGCGCCGCAGGCCCGTAAACACCGCGCCGCGCAGACAACAGCCACAGAGGGACGGCGGGTTCTGGAATAAGTTCAAACGTAAGATCAATCCCTTCTAGCCGTGAATAAAAGCCTGAGGTCGTTAGATGACGAAAAGTGACGGGAAAGATTCAGTGAAAGCGTTCAGCGTCGGCAACGCGACCTTCGGTGATGGACGCCTGACGATTATCGCCGGGCCGTGCGTCATCGAATCAGCCGAGCACGCGCTGATGATGGCGCGCGAGTGCGCCGCGAGAGCGCGCGCCGCCGGGCTCGATTACGTTTTCAAATCATCCTTCGACAAGGCCAATCGCTCGTCCATCGAGAGCTTTCGCGGGCCGGGCCTGCGCGAAGGTCTGGAAATTTTGCGGCGCGTCAGGGAAGAAGTGGGCGTGAGCGTCGTCACCGATATTCACGACATAGCGCAGGTCGCGCAGGTCGCGGAGGTCGCAGACATTCTTCAAATCCCGGCTTTCCTTTCGCGCCAGACGGATTTGATCGTCGCGGCTGTCGAGACGGGGCGCGCCGTTAACGTCAAGAAGGGACAGTTTCTTGCGCCCTCGGATGCGCGCAACATAGTGGAGAAGGCGCGGCGCGCCGGATGTGAAAAGCTGCTCGTGACGGAGCGGGGCGCGAGCTTCGGCTACAATAATCTGGTGGTCGACATGCGCTCGTTTCCGATCATGCGCGAATTCGGCGCGCCCGTCGTCTTCGATGTCACACACTCGCTGCAACTGCCCGGAGGACTGGGCCATGCAACGGGCGGACAGCCGCAGTACATCGAACCGCTCGCTCGTGCGGGGGTCGCCTGCGGCGTTGATGCCGTCTTTATGGAAGTGCATGATCACCCGGAAGTCGCTCCCTCCGATGGGCCAAACATGCTTCATCTTGAGCGACTGGGGCCGCTGCTGCTCATGCTGCGTGACATACACGCGCTGGTCGGGCGCGGCAGGAGCGCGCATCAACAGGCGGCGGGATAATTCTCGAAGCGCCGGAGCGCGACTTTCATCTGCTACGGATAAAATTTACAGCCCATGAACAAGCTCTATTCTTTTCTCTTACTCTGTCTGCTGACCGTAAGCTCGGGCCACGCGCCCGCTCTCGCACAGGATGAGGCGCGAGCCGCCTGGCAGGTGACGCGCTTCGACGTGACCGTCAACGCGCCGCCAACCGATCGGGCCTTAACCGCGCGCGCGCTCATCAGGGCACGCAACGTCGGGCGCGGCGCGGGCCAGACCATCTCCCTTCGCCTCAGCACCAAGGCGGAGATCAAAGCGGCGAGCGTCAATGATGCGACCGCAACTTTTCGCTCGACCCCGGAATCGCGCGGCAACCTGCAACGTGTGACCGTCAATATCCCAACGTCTGTCGCTCCCGGCGCACAGGTCGTCGTCGCGCTGGATTATCGTTTGCCCGTCGAAGAAAACGGCGGGCTCGCGGCCATAGCGCCAAATGGGACTCAGTTTCTTCCCATCTCTCTGTGGTATCCGGCGGCCAACGCCGTGTTCGCCCTGCGCGGCGCTGACACAGCCCCTTACCGCCTGACCGTCAACGGCGTGCCCGGCGAGATGATCGTCTCTTCTGGCAAGGCTACGTCTGCCACAACCTTTGAGCAAACGCTCAACGCGCAACCCTTTTTTCTGGCGGGCGCATGGGATGTCAACGAGGGCACGGGCGCGCTTGCGGGCGTGAGCGCGTGGTTGCCGAAGGGCGCGGGCACAGATGAGCGTAAGCAGGGCGAGGCACTGATGACGCTGGCGTTGGCGGCGCGCTCATTCTACGCCGGGCTGCTTGGCCCTGCGCCTGATAGTCCTGTCCGGCTGGTCGCGGTTGATCGTGGCGCGGGCTTTAACGAGGCCGGGACTGTGCTTCTGGATGCGGCGGCGTTTCGACGCGGGAAAGTTGATTCGACCAGTGCGCTATTGATCGCCGAAGCGATGGCTCGCCTGTGGATTGGCGGGGCGACGCCCCTGCGCGGCGAGGGCTCGGGCGTCCTGAGAGAAGGTCTCGCGCGTTATCTCGCCGCGCTCTTTTTCGAGAAGCAGTACGGCGCGGAAACGGCTGAGGCCGAGCGCATGCGCGAGCGCATATCCTACACGGCCATCGCCCGTCGCGAAGCTCCGCTCTCGCTGACGACGCCGCTGGACGATACGTATTACTCCTCCGTCACCAATAAGGGCGCGATGATCTGGCGGCTGGTCGATCGCGCGATGGGACGCGACGCCTTCATCACGCAGCTTCGCGCGGCCTTGCAGGCGGGCACGAGCGACGAAGGCGGATTAACGCTCGCCTCCGTTCGCGCCGCGCTCAGCCAACAGGGGGGAGCGGGCGTCAAAGCGATTCTCGATCAGGGCCTCGATCAACCGACGGACATAGACCTGCTGGTCGGCCTGCCGCAGCAACGCGGCGGACAGTGGGTCTCCGCGATCCGCAACACCGGGTCGATAGAGGTCGCCGTCAAGGTTCTTGCCACCACGGAGCGCGGCGAGCGCTTGTTGACCGATGCGACCATCCCCGCGCGCGACTTTGGCGAAGCCGTCTTTAAGACAGCTTCGCGAATCGTGCGCGTGGAGATTGATCCGGACAAGCTGTACCCGCAACTTGATTACGCCAACGATATCGTCCCTCGCAAGGAGTTGAGCGAGAACGCGCTGGCCGAAGCGACGCGCGCTTTCGTGCGGCAGGAGTACGCGCGCGCCGAAAGCATTACGCGTGAGCTGCTCTCGGTCGCGCCGCGCATGCAGGATGCGCGCGTGCTTCTGGCGCGCTCGCTACTGGCGCAGAATAAGATTGACGATGCGGAGAAAGAGTTTCGCGCCGCTCTGGACGAAACCTTGCCGACGCCGTTCGCGCTCGCGTGGGCCAACTTTGGCCTTGGCGAGATAGCCACGCGCCGTGGTCAGCCGCAGGATGCCGCGCGGCGCTACAACGATGCCGTGCGCGCCGGAGGTGAATACGCCTCCACGCTCGCCGCCCGACTCGCGCGCATCAAGGCCGAAGCCGCCGCGAAGACACAGCCCCCCGTTGACGACTCCGTGCAGAAGTTCATCGCGCAGCTCGATCAGGTGATCAGAAGCGGCAGGAAGACAGACATCGAGGCGCAGCTCATGCCGGGCGAGCTGGTTTCCTTCGTCAAGGGCATCGTCAGTAGCCAGCCGGAAATATGGCAAACCAACGTCGTGCGGACGGAGCAGTTGGACGCGAATCACGTCGCCGCCGATGTCACGCTCAACGTCAAGCAGCTCGGCAAGGAGCAATCCGGCACGGCCCTCTATGTGCTGGCGCGCGTCGGGGGCACATGGAAGCTCGCCGACATACAGTTCTTCGAGGTGCGATAGAGAACCGTTCTTATGTACGAGCTTGCAGAGATAGAGCGCCGCGCGGCGCGTATCAAGCTACTGCTGATGGACTGCGACGGCGTGCTGACGGACGGGCACATTCAACTGGTCGGAGACACGGACGAGCAGAAAAGCTTTCACACACGCGACGGGCACGGGCTGGTGCTCTTTCATCGCGCAGGGCTCAGCTCAGGCATTATCTCCGGGCGCACTTCAAACGCCGTCTCGCGTCGCGCGCGCGAGCTTGGCATCACCTATCTGAGGCAGGGCGCTCTGGACAAGATCAAAGACTTCGAGGAGTTGCTGGCCGAAGCCGAGCTGGAAGAATCCGACATAGCCTTTATCGGCGATGATGTGACTGACATTCCGCTGATGGAGCGCGCGGAGCTGGCCGTCGCCGTCGCAGACGCCAGCCGCGAGACGCGCCACGCCGCGCACTATGTCACGCAACTCCCCGGCGGCTACGGCGCAGTCCGCGAAGTCACCGAAATAATCCTCAAGGCACAGGGCCACTGGGACGACCTGATGAAGCGCTACATAAAATTTTGAGCAGGGCCATCAGCAATCACCGTGTATTTGACAGCCGGGCGTCCTGTTGATTATCTTTGCGCCAGTTATGGAGACGAGAGAAAAGGGAAACCTCACTGAGTCCAGAATACTAGCCGCATTCGTCGAGGCCGGTTATCTGGTTTCAATTCCTTTTGGCGATGGTCATAAAGAAGTTGGGCATAATGCTGCTTGTCTTAGATTAAGCCCGACTATGAATGGACAGAGCAAGGGTATAAGATGGGCAGAGTTTTATCTTCTTAAGCCGCTGGTTTTGAGCGCGAGTAGCTCAGTGGTAGAGCATCTGGTTCCCAACCAGAGGGTCGCGGGTTCAATCCCCGTCTCGCGCTTCAATCAATAAGATTTTAAATCTTCCCCTCACTGAAAAAATCATCGTATCGTAAGAAAACGCAACCAGCCTTTAACGTATGCTTTTGTGCGGGCTGGGCGTGTTTTTGTTGCTATTAACCCTTGTTTTTCCGGCTCATATGCTGGCACGATCGTTGCCCGTATGAAAGGGCTTAACGCTCTAAAATCTTACGGGAGGATACTAGCCGTGCGTATGAAGTTAATGATTATGGTGGGCGTGCTGGGGCTGGCGGGTGTGGCCGCCGGTTGTTCCAATTCAGATACGGCGAACACGAACACGAACGCCAACACGACGGTCGCGACGACGACCACGACGACCAACACGACGACCGCGCAGCAAACGACCCCCGCCCCGGGCGATTCCGAGATAGCCACCTCGACGGACGCCAGCAGCGGGGTGAGAACCGATACGCGTACCTTTAAGAACAACACGCGCGTCTCGAAGGTCGTGGTGACGACGACGCGTGAGGGCAAGCGCACCGCGAAAGTCTATCCGGTGACGGGTGAGCCCAGAGAACTGCCCGAGGATAAAGTAGCCAACGCGCTTAGCGACACGGGCGACGCCATAGCGGATGCCGCGGGCTTCGTCGTCGACAAGACGAAGGATGCCGCGGCGGCTACGAAAGAGGGCGCGACGGCGGTCGGCGAGCGCGCAGCCGATGCCGGCAGAACCGTGGCCGACAAGACAGCCGAAGGCGCTAAGACTGTCGGTCAGAAGACCGCTGAAGGAGCGAGGACGGTCGGCGAAAAGACAGCCGAGGGCGCGAAGACCGTGGGGAGCAAGACCGCGCAGGGGGCTAAGAGGGCCGGCAAGGCTGTGAAGGATGCTGTTACGCCTTAACTTCTAAAATTCAAACGCGGGATAATCTCTAAGGACGGGCTGGCCTCTCTCATATAGGGCCGCCCGTTTTCTTTTACGCTTCCGGCCAATCCCATAGATTCCATCGGATTCGAGTTTGCGCCGCCGCCTTGTTATACTGGCAGCGCCCGTCTTTGCAATATCAGAAACAGTCGCGGAGCCGGGCGGTCTTCATCAAGAGAGGAGTCTGGTCATGGCCGAGACATCGCGTTTCACAATCATTTGCCCTTGCTGCGAAGCAACTCTTCAGGTTGACGCGCAGACGGGCGCGCTCATTTCGCACGAGGAGAAGTCAAAGCCCATAGCCTCTTTCGACGAGATGCTCAAAGGGTTGGACAAGCAGAAACAGCAGCGCGAGCAGATATTTCAACAGGAGCTAGGCTCGCTCAAAGACCGCGAGCGGCTGCTCGAAGAGAAGTTTCGCGAGGCCATGAAGAAAGCGGAGAAGGATAAGGATAAGCCCTACATCAACCCGCTCGACATCGATTAGCCGTAGCCCTACATGCCCGGAAAAGTGAAACATATTCCCACAGCCTGCGTAAACCCGAGGTGGCGGCGTGCAACACGCTCTCGCGAAAGCCGCATCCAAACGCACGAGATCGAGCCGCCGTTAAGGCCGTGACCTGAGACGGCCAGCGCTCGTCCATTCAAAATTTCGGAGCCAAACATTATGCGTCGTCTGTATTTTGTCCTGCTGATTTTGTGCGCGATAGCATTAACGAGTAGTCAACTGATTCGTATTTCCCAAGCGCAAACAACCATGCCGCCACTCAAGTTTAAAGAGCGCACGCTCACGAACGGCCTGAAGGTTTTCACCCTCGAAGACCACACCAGCCCGACCGTCGCCATACAGGTCTGGTATCACGTCGGCTCGAAGGACGACCCCGAAGGCCGCAGCGGCTTCGCACACCTCTTCGAGCACATCATGTTCAAAAGCACCAGGAATATGAAGTCGGAGATGATAGATCGTTTGACGGAAGATGTCGGCGGCTTCAACAACGCCTTCACAGCCGACGACGTGACGGTCTATCACGAAGTCGTGCCGTCGAATTATCTGGAAACGCTCGTCTGGGCTGAAGCCGACCGGCTCAGCGGGTTGAATGTCGACGATCCCAATTTCAAATCCGAGCGCGCCGTCGTGCAGGAGGAATTTCGCCAGAACTACGTCGCGCCTCCCTACGGCAAGCTCAACCTGCTCATCGAGCAGAAATCGTGGACGGCGCATCCCTACAGGCGACCCGGCATAGGCAACATTGAAGAGCTGGACGCCGCCACGCTGGAAAATGTTCGTGCCTTTCACGCGACCTACTACAGGCCGGACAACGCGACGCTCGTCATCGCCGGGGATTTCGACCAAAAGCAATTGGACGGCTGGATTGATAAATACTTCGGGAGAATTCCGAAGCCGAGTGCGCCGCTGCCCCGCGTCACGACGAAAGAGCCAGCGCGCACAGCCGAAAAGCGTTTCACCGAATACGGCACGAACGTGCCGCTGCCGGCCATCGCCGTCACCTACTTGGTTCCGCCGGCTTCGAGCTCCGACGGCATAGTGCTTCAGGTGGCCGACGCTATTCTGTCCGGCGGCACTTCTTCGCGTCTCTATCAGGCGCTCGTCTACAAGCAGCAACTGGCGCAGGATGCAGCCTCTTACACAGACCTGCGCGAAGACGCGAGCCTCTTCGGCCTGCGCGTAACGCTGGCGAGCGATAAGAAGCCGGAGGACGCCGAGCGTTCTCTCTTCGTGGAGGTCAAGCGCTTGCAGGACGAGGCCGTCACAAAGGCCGAGTTGGATAAGGCCAAGAATCTGCTCATGACACAACAGCTGGGCCAACGCGAGAAGAATGAGGATAAGGCTCTGGCGATAGGCAATGCGGCGGTGCTGCTCGGCGACCCGAATCGCGCCAACACCGACATCGCGCGTCTTCAGGCCGTGACAGCCGAAGACGTGCAGCGCGTCATGAAAAAGTATTTCACCGAAACGAATCGCGTCGTCATCACGTACCTGCCGGAGTCTATGAAGCCGGGCGCGGCAGCCTCAGGGGCTGCACACAGGACGAGGCAGCCGCGCAGGACGGCTAAAACGGACGCGCGCTCATAGTGCGATGCATGAGAGGAGAAGAACCGAAATGAAGAACAGGACTTTCCGCCGCACTACCATCCTTTACGCCGCGCTCGTCGCATTGATGATAACTACCATGCCACATCGTTCATTGGCCCAACAGGAAACACCGCCGCCGCCTTCGGCCCCGCGCTCGGTCACGCTCCCGAAGCCTGTCGAGAAGACTTTGAAGAACGGCCTGCGCGTGATCGTCATAGAGCGCGGCGTGGTCCCGCTCGCCGCCGCGCAGCTTCTGGTGAAGACCGGAGGTGAGGCAGACCCGCAGGAGCTGGCCGGGCTCGCCAACCTGACCGCAGACCTTCTGACGGAAGGCACGGCCACGCGCACCGCGCCGCAGATTGCCGAAGCCGTCGAGATGCTCGGCGGCTCGATTGAGTCCGGCGGTTTGTGGGACGCTTCCGCCGCGCGTGTCAGAGTGATGTCAGAGAAACTCGACCCGGCGATGGCTATCCTTGCCGACATCGTTCGCAACCCTTCTTTCAAACAGGAAGAGATAGAGCGCCAGCGCCAGCAATTGCTCGACCAGCTTTCCGTCGATATGAGCAATCCGGGACGCCTCGCGCGCTTCGTCGCTTCGCGCGTCGTCTTCGGCTCGTCGCCCTACGGTCATCTGCTCTCGGGCACACCCGAAACCATCGCGCGCATCGACCGCAACGATATAGTGAAGTTTCACCAGACCTACTACAGGCCGGACAACGCGATACTGGTCATCGGCGGCCACGTCAAGCCCGACGATGCTTTCCGGCTTGCGGAAAAAGTGTTCGGCGACTGGGCTCGGCCTGCCGTGCCCATCCCCGGGCCAACGTCCGCGATGAAAGAGGCGGCGATGCAAACGCAGCCTCCGCGCGTCCTCGTCATTGACAAGCCGGACGCCGGACAGGCGGCGGTCGTCCTCGTCCGCACAGGGCTCAAGCGCACAGACCCTGATTATTATCGCGGCATCGTCACCAACTCCGTGCTGACCGGATATTCGGGCAGGCTCAATCAGGAGATTCGCATCAAGCGGGGCTTGAGCTACGGTGCGCGCAGCGCGCTCGACGTGCGCCGCGACGTAGGCCCATTCATAGCCGAGACGCAGACCAAGAATCCGACCGGCGCGCAGGTCGCGTCCCTGCTCGTCAGCGAGCTTGGCCGCCTCTCCAGCGAGGCGATCACGGAGGCTGAGCTTGTGCCGCGTAAGGCAGTTCTGATCGGCAACTTCGGTCGCAGCCTCGAAACCGTCAGCGGGCTCGTCACGCAGATCGGCTCGCTCGCGCTCTACGGGCTGAGTCTGGATGAGATCAACAGCTACATCAGGAACGTGCAGGCGATCACGGCGGGCGACATACAGAAGTTTGCGGGCACGCGTCTCGGCGCTAAGGATGCTTCGATCATCATCGTCGGTAAGGCCAGCGATTTTATGGAGGAGCTGACCAAGCAGTTTCCCAACGTCGAAGTGATTCGCGAATCCGAGCTTGATCTGAATGCCGCGACCTTGAAGAAGAAGCAGGCACAGTCGGGCGTGATCAATAAATAGAAGCGATGCGAGCCCTTGAAGCATCCGTCGATAGGGTATCTATGCTATGAATTATTACAAACCGTCAGCCGGCATCAATCCTTTGGCGCTGCTCCTCTTCCTCTCGCTTCTGTGTGTGAGCCCAGCTTCTTCGGCGCGCGCTCAATCAGACCCGGGCGAGGATGAGACGACCTCCGCCGCCGCCGCTCAGTCGTCCGCGAAGGTTGCGGGACTCCTGGCGAGCAGCGATCCACTTGAGCGCCGGCATGCCGCCGAGGAGTTGGCGCGCACGGCTGCGACCGAACAGCTGCGGCTCGTCTCAGGCTACCGTTTGCAGGAAAAGGACGCGCGCGTGCGTCTGGCGCTGGATTGGGCTCTCTATCGCATGGGCAAAACGGAGACGCTCTTTGACATCGTTCGTAATCTGAATAGCTCGCGCCGCGTTCAGGCCGCAACCTATCTCGCGCAGCTCGAAGGCCCGGAGCCGCTCTACGTCTTCCTTGAGCGGGTCAACGACGATACAAAGATTCCCCTGCTTGAAGTCCTGGCCCGCCTCGGCGACGAGAAAACACTTGAGCGCATCAACCCCTACGCCTCGTCGTATGACCCGCGCATCGCCAACGCCGCGCAGTTCGCCATACGCGAAATCACCCGCCGCCAGTCACAGCACGAGCAGCTCATGCGCCCAAGACAGACGGGGAAATCCGCAGAGACAGAGCAGGAAGAAGATCAAACAGAGCCTTGAGGGCGAATAAGCATCAGCCCCGAAGGGACGAAAGAAAGCTTTTCTTTCGTCCCTTCGCGCTTTTGTGTGAACTGCCTGCGATTATTCACCTCGGCATCTGATCGAAATCTACTCCCGCAGGTTATACTGTCGCCTCTGAAACCATGCATCCAAACTTACGTTCATTTCTAGACCTGCTGGAACGCGACAACGATATCGTCACCATCCAGACGGAAGTTGACCCTTATCTGGAACTGGCGGAGATCCATCGCCGTGTGATTGCGCGGGGCGGCCCGGCGCTTCTCTTCAAGCGGGTGAAGGGAAGCCGCTACCCGGTGGTGACAAACCTGTTCGGCACGGCGCGGCGCATCGAGCGTGCCTTTGGCCCAAAGCCTGAGGCGCTCGTTCGTCAGGCCGTCGAGGTGGCCGAGCTGCTTCTGCCGCCGCGCCCGGCAGAGCTTTGGCAGCATCGCGCTCTCGCGCTGGAAGCCCTCAGGCTTGGCACGCGCAACACGCGGCGCGCGCCCGTCACACAGGTTCTTGATCGCCCGGCGCGGTTGGACGAGTTGCCCGTGCTGACTACCTGGCAGGAAGACGGCGGGCCGTTCTTCACTCTCCCGCTCGTCTATACGGAACATCCCTCGACGGGCAAGCACAATCTGGGCATGTATCGCATGCAGCGCTACGACGCGCAGACGACCGGGCTACACTGGCAGATACACAAGGGCGGAGGCTTTCACTATCACGAGGCGGAAGCGATGAACCGCCCGCTGCCCGTGACGATGTTTCTGGGCGGGCCGCCCGCGCTCATACTGGCGGCGATTGCGCCTTTGCCGGAGGACGTGCCGGAGCTGGTGCTGGCTTCCGTCATGGCTGGCGCGAAAGTCGGGATGGCGAAGAATCCGCTCGCCGAAGGCCACAGGCGTCTGGTGGCCGAAGCGGAGTTCGCGCTGGTGGGCCATGTCCCGCCGCACGAGCGGCGCGCGGAAGGGCCTTTCGGCGATCATTACGGCTACTACTCGCTGCAACACGATTATCCGGTCTTCCACGTCGAAGGCGTCTTTCACCGTCGTGATGCCGTGTATCCGGCGACGGTCGTGGGCAAGCCGCGTCAGGAAGATTTCTTCATCGGCGATTACCTGCAAAAACTTTTATCGCCGCTCTTTCCTCTGGTCATGCCGAGCGTGCGCGACCTCTGGACGTACGGCGAGACGGGATTCCATAGCCTGTGTGCGGCGGTCGTGCGCGAGCGCTATGCGCGTGAAGCATTGGTTTCAGGCTTTCGTATCTTAGGCGAAGGCCAGCTCTCGCTCACAAAATTCCTGATGCTGACGGACACGCCGCAAGACCTGCGCGACTTCCGCAGCCTCCTTGAGCACGTGCTGGCGCGCGTGCGTTGGGAATCAGACCTCTTTATCTTCTCAAACGTTTCGATGGATACGCTCGATTACACGAGCGGCGTTGTTAACCATGGAAGCAAGGCCATACTGCTGGGGCTGGGCGATGCCGTGCGCGATTTGCCGCGTGAGTTTCGGGGGCAGCTTCCGCGCGACGTTAGGCGGGCGGAGGTCTTCAGCGGCGGCTGCCTTGTCGTCGAGGGCACGCCTTACTCGCAAGACCCTGAGCAGGCCGCTCGCCTCGCGCGCGAAGATGCTTTTGCCGGGTGGCCGCTCGTCGTCCTTCATGACGACGCGAGCGTCGCACAGAATGCGGCGGACTTTCTCTGGGCCACATGGACGCGCTTTGAGCCCGCTTCGGACATCTATGCCGCTGAAACGTCTCTCAATCGGCATCATCTGTCATACCGCGCTCCCATCGTCATCGATGCGCGGATGAAGCCCGGCTATCCGGCGGAGTTGATCGTGCGACCGGACATCGGCGCACTGGTTGACAGGCGCTGGCCCGAATATTTTCGAGGGACTTGGTATGAGAGGGCAAGCTGAGTCTGGCTCTGGCGCTTGATCTTTACAGCGGGAGGCGAATGTTAAAGACAGCGCCTCCTTCGGGCACGTTCGCCGCCGAGAGCGTGCCGCCGTGGTCTGTAATGACGCGGTGCGCCAGCGCTAAGCCCACACCATGGCCCTTCGATTTGGTGGTGAAGAAGGGAATGAAGATGCGTTGAAGATCGGCTTCGGCGAGCCCCGATCCTGTGTCGCTGATCTCGATATTGGCCCACTCTTCATCGGATGCGTCATGCAGGCGAGCCCCGCGAACTGTGACACGCCGCACAGCTTGCTCCTCGTCTATGGCTTCGGCGGCGTTACGCAATAGATTAAGGAGCGCCTGTCGCAGCATGGTCTCGTCGGCCTGAATCGAGGGGAAGACGCCTTCGGTGACGAGAGTAATGCGACGCTCGTCGTAGAGCGGCTTCAGCTCAAGCGCGCAATCGGCAATTACTTCACTCAATAGTACGTCCGTGAGGTCGAGAGGTTGCGGGCGCGCGAAGTTGAGAAAAGCCGTCACCATCGCGGAGAGGTTGCGAACCTCCTGAAGCAAAGAAGAGGCGGCGGATTGCCCGCGCTCGTCCAGCTCAAGATTCTGCATTAGCTGCGCGTAGCCGTGGAGCGTCGCCAGCGCGTTCTTAAACTCGTGGGCCAACCCCGCCGACATCTCGCCCAGGCTCTCAAGACTCTTTTTGAGCGCGACCTGCTCGCGCAGCTGCGTCACTTCCGTAATATCAACCAGCAAACAGAGCGCGCCGCCGGAGCCCTGATCGGGCGTCGGGTCTATGGGCGCGACCGTCGCCCCGAGTCGGCGCTTGCGTCCATTGCTCGCGGTCGCAGAGACCTCTTCGCGCCGGTAGATATTGCCCGTCTGAAGACAACGCTCGACCATCTCGGCCAGCTCCGGCGTATTGCTAAGCAGTTGGCGCAGGTGTTGGCCTTCAGCCTCGCCGTCGGCTCCGATCAGTGCGCGCGCGGGCGCGTTCACGACCGTCGCGCGCCCCCGCGCGTCGAATGCGACGAGGCCCGAAGGCACGCTGGCGACGATACGCTCGCTAAATTTTTCGGCGGAGTCGGCCCGCTCGCTGGCACGCGCCGTGAGCATCTCAAGCTCGCGGCGCTGGGCCTGTAGCTGCGCGACGACGGACTGGAAAGTCTCAAGCACAAACTCCGCTTCGTCGCGCGCCTTGCCCGAACGCGGCGCGACGGGCGCGCGCTCCGCCTCGCCCACCAGCTGGCGGTAAGGGCGCAGCAGCCAGCGCAGCAACAGCATGAGACTGAGCAGGCTGACGATCAACGTGACGACCAGTATCGTGAGCAGCACAGGCCCACGCGCCGCCTGCGCCGCAGGCGCACGAGCAATCAACATGACGGCAAACAGATTAGCCAGCAAAAAAAGGCCGACCAGCACCGCCAGCACCAACTGCACACGACTTCGATAACGCGGCAACATAATGAAAGCAGTGATAAGCGGCAAGTGAGAAGTTAAAACCGAAGGCCATCGATGCCAGAGGCTCAGTCTCTTATTCCTGCTCGCCGCTCGTCACTGAAATTTGGCTGCGTACCATGCGACGATGTAGCCGCCGACGAGAAGAGAGATGATTGCGCCTGTGCCCAAAAAGATGCCGAAGGGTAACAGCATCTGCATATCCCGCTGGCCGCGCCTGAGCATCAGCGCTATCCCTGTGAGCGAGCCCGTCAGGACGGCCAGAAAGATCGTGACGGTCGTGAGCCGCCAGCCCATGTATGCGCCGACCATGAACATCATCTTGACATCGCCGAGGCCCATTGCCTCAACCCCGCGCAGTCGCTCCCAGAGCCATCCCATCAGCCACAGAGACCCGCCGCCCGCCAGCGCCCCTAAAAGAGCGCCCACGAGCGAGGCGGCCCACATGGGCCAATGCGCCGGAGCGCCCGTCATCTGCGCTTCCAGATCGTCGAAGAAGGGTCTGCCCATCAGGTACGGAACAACCAGACGCGCCAGAATCGCGAAAATGATGCCGGGATAGGTGATCGCGTTCGGCAGGATCATGTGCTCGGCGTCGATGAAGATGAGCGCCACGAGCGCCGTCGTAAACAACAGATCGAAAGGGAGCGCGGGCGTAGCTCCGTCCAGAAAAAAGACGGCGACATACAGGAGCGCCGTGAAGGCTTCCACCGCTGGATAGCGTGCGGAGATCGAAGCGCCGCAGGCGCGACAGCGACCGCCGAGTATCAGATAGCTGATGACGGGGATGTTGTCGTAGGGTTTAATGGCCGTGCCGCAATGAGGACAGCGTGAGTTGGGGAAGACGATGGACTCTTCGCGCGGCAGGCGATGGACTATGACGTTGAGGAAACTGCCGATGATCGCGCCGAGCACGGCGATGAAGATACACGCCAGCCAAACGGGCAGCCCGAGCGTGGCTTCCGGGAGCAGAAGGTTATAAAGGAGCATCATGCCGGGTCTTAGATTGAGCACAAACCGAGAGATTAATTCATCAGTTACAGCCGGTGTGCGCGCCCGCCCTTCCCCATGGGCCTTGAGCAGACTTGACGCGCGCCGCGACCTTTACGCATGATACGGCTTCCGTGTGCGTTTACGAAAGATATAAATGAGGGGGAGGAAAAGTTTGAATCGTCGCCAGCCAATCATAGTGATGCTCGTCGTCGGCATCATTGTTATCTTCGTCCTCAGCCTCATTCCCTACTCGCTGGCTCGCAACCCCTACGCACAGCTCACCCATGCGCTTGAGCACGGCCCGCCGGTCGCCGAGGTCGCCGCGCCGAAGCCCGCGAGCGTAGAGCCGCTCTTTGATGTCGCTGCGTGGTACGCAGAGCGCGGCGAACAGCCGGAAACGCACGGCGTCCTGATCGAGAATCTCGCGGGCGATCGCCCCTTCGCCTCACATAATGTGGACGAGGCGTTCAATCCGGCCTCGCTCATCAAGCTCGCCACCTCGCTCATCGCGCTGAAAAAGCTCGGCGCAGACTTTCGCTTTCAAATACGTGTTTACGCCGAGGGCGAGACCGATGCGACGGGCACGCTGCGCGGCAGCCTCCACATCGCCGGGTCAGACCCCACCTTCGGCGACATCGGCGCTAACCTGATCGCCAGAGAACTGCAATCGCGCGGCATCAAGCGCGTCAGCGAATCGCTCGTGGTCGCGCCAGATTTCTGCTTCAACTATAGCGAGTCGGCGGAGGAGTCAGCCGTTAGGCTGGCTAAAGCCCTCAACGTGGGCCAGCCGAAAATCGCCGTCGCCGGCGAGCCTTCGGGTCGGTTGCTCTTTAGCTTCAGCTCCTATGCGCTGCGCGACGTGTTGCTCTACATGAACGCGCACTCAAGCAATTTCGTCGCGGAAAGAATCGGTGCGCTCATCGGTGGCCCAACAGGCGTGCAGCAGTTTCTCGTCGAGCAGCTACAGCTTCCCGCAGGCGAAGTGACAATCGCGCGCGTTTCCGGGCGCGAGCATAATCGTATGACGGCGCGCGGGCTGGTGAAGGTGATTCGCGCGCTCGTTGAAGAGACCAGACGACAGGGGATGGAGCCGACGGATATCATGCCCGTGGCGAGCGACGATGCGGGCACGCTCCGACGCAGGCTTGCCGGAACGGGTCTTGAGGGCGCGGTGGTCGGAAAGACCGGCACGCTCACTTCCGAAGTTGACGGCGGAATGTCCAGTCTCGCCGGTCTTATCTACACGCAGGATGCCGGCATACTCGTCTTCGCCATCCTCGATCAGGGCAATCGCGTCTGGGAACACAGGCAGATGGAAGATCAACTGCTCGCCGACGCGATCAAATCTCAGGCGACGCCGCGCGCCGTCGCCGCCCCCACGCCGCGGCGGCTGCTCCCCGCTTCCAACTTGAAAATCACAAGCGAGAATGGCGCATAGGTTTTGAGCGACGACGAAAACATCAAGCATACGAAACAGGAATCCACCAAGGAGGCTGCACCGACACGCGCTCAGGCGTACGACCCTTTTCTCCGTGGGCCATTTCCCGTCGGTGTGCATACCCTTCAGGCACACGATGCGGCGCGCGACCGTCTATTCCCCTGCGAGGTCTGGTATCCGGCGGCGGCACTTCACGCGGGCCGTGATCTCGTGCCCGAAACTCAGGACTCCTTCAATGTTCCGTTTCGCGACGCGCCGCTCGGACAATCGGCTGTACGCGATGCCGCGGCACGGCCCGGAACCTACCCGCTGATCATTTTCTCGCACCCGAGCGGCGGCCACCGTCGCACCGCCACGTTTCTTTGCACGCACCTGAGCAGCCACGGCTATCTGGTCGCGGCTTTAGATCACTCCGAGGTCGTAGCGGCGGAGCTGGCGCGCCGTGATGCCGAGACCGAAGCGCAGAAGCTTGCCCGTTGGGAAGCTTTGATTGCGAACCGTGTGCCCGATATACGCTTCCTGCTGAATCATCTGCTTAGCAGCGCCGGGTGGGACTCGCAGGCTCAGCCCGATGCCGAGCATGTGGGAATCGTGGGCCATAGCTTCGGAGGCTGGACGGCGCTCGCTACAACCGAGGTCGAGGAGCGTATCAAAGCCGCGGTGGCGCTCGCGCCGGGCGGAAGCTCGCAGCCGAAACCGGGGATTCTTCCTGTGAAGCTCGCTTTCAACTGGGGGCGTGATGTTCCGACGCTCTATCTGGTCGCGGAGAATGACACTTCGCTACCGCTCGCGGGGATGCACGAAATATTTGAAAGGACTCCGGCCACAAAACGTATGATCGTCCTGCGCCGGGCCGACCACATGCACTTCATGGATAACGTGGAGGAACTGCACGAGGCCGTGCGGGCGATGCCGTTCGCAGGGGAGTTGGCCTGGCTGCCGAAGGAGATGCGGCCAATCGCGGAGCTCTGCTCAGGGAAGGAGGCTCACCTGTTCGTGCGTGGGCTCACCCTTTGCCATATGGATGCTGTCTTGAAGCGACGGGAGGAAGCCGAGCGTTTTTTAGCCGGTAACATCGAAGCCGAGCTCAAGTTGCACGGCGTCGAAGCCTTTGTGCATGAGCCCTGATTGACGGCCAGCTTACTTTTCATTGTTCTTCTGCATTTCCCAGAGCAGTAGATGCTTGAGGAAAGCGTGGTGGGCGGCGAAGCGGGCGATTGAGAATCCGGCGAGCCCATCGCGAAAGCCGCCCTTGAGTAGAAAGCTGCGGATGAAAGCGGCTGTGCCCGCCGTAATGATGCGCGCACGCGTCGTGCGACGCCCTTCTTCAAACATCTGCCGCGCCGACAATGGCGCGTACCGCTCACCGATCATGCGATGATGCTCAGCCGCCCCGCCACGGTTCGTGTAATGCAGAATGTCACCCTTTAGCGTCAAGACCCGCGCACCGCTCTCCATCCTGACCGATTCGTGAATGTGTGCCCCCTTCCACTGCCCGTGCGACCTCCTGTAAAGGCGCAACTGGTAATCCGGATACCAGCCGCCGCCGCGTATCCATTGGCCCATATAGAAGGTGCGGCGCGCGATGCGATAGCCGTCCGCGAGCTGCGCTTCGCTCGTATAAAGCAGGTCTTCGAGCCCCGCGCGTAGCTCATCCGATACGCGCTCGTCCGCATCAAGGCTGAATATCCACTCGTGCGCGGCCTCGTCTGCCGCGAACTGTTTCTGCGCGGCAAAGCCCGGCCACGGACGATTGATTACCCTCGCGCCGCAGCTTTCCGCGATCTCGCGCGTCATGTCCGTAGAGTCCGAATCCACCACCAGA
Source organism: Pyrinomonadaceae bacterium (assembly GCA_036389675.1). Taxonomy (GTDB): domain Bacteria; phylum Acidobacteriota; class Blastocatellia; order Pyrinomonadales; family Pyrinomonadaceae; genus DASQYE01. The sequence goes on along the minus strand of DASVWI010000020.1, from coordinate 41,078 downwards.
ATCTCGTTGGCCCATGAGACCGACTCGCAGGCCTCGCGAATATTCTCCGCCTCGTTGAAAGTGATAATGGTCGCGGTAATCTTCATAACGAAGGATGAAGGCGGAAGGATGAAGGATGAAGTAAAAGCTTTCAAGACAGGGAAAGCTTACCTTTCATCCTTCATCCTTCATCCTTCATCCTTGCTTATAAGAGCGCGAGCGGCGCACCGTCAACTAAAATCGGTGTCGCCGCTCGCCGGTTCGTCGCCACGTTAGTGGGGCGGGAGAGGGTTTAGGGGACGCTGGGAGCGTCGACGATCACGTTGTTGGCGCGCAAGGTCGTAGAGGTCGCGCGCTGAAGGTCTGCGAGCGCCTTGTTGTAGTCGGTCTCGGCGCGCAGCTCAAGATTACGCGCATTGTTCAGCGTATTTTCGCGCTGGAAGAGAAGGAACGTGGTGGAGCGTCCGACGGCGTAGAGACGCTGCTCGCCCTGTAGCTGTAGCTCGGCGTTCTGGCGCGCGGCGCGGGCCGACAATACGCGGCGGCGCGCCGTCTCCACCGATTGCGCGGCGTTGCGAACTTCGACTTCGACGCTCTGCTCCTGCAAGCGCGTGGAGGCTTCGAGCTGCGTGCGTTGAATACGAGCGCCAGCCAGATTCGCCTCCGCCGTCCGGTTGCGGAAGGGTATCTGTATGACCAGACCGACGACGACGTTGCGCGTGTCCAGGCTGAACAGGTTTCTCAGCGTGCGCCCGTAGCCGCCGATGAGGTTCGAGGTCGTATTGCTGGGCGTGATGAAGGTCGGAGGAACGACCGTTCCCAGATTCACGCCCGGAGTATTACGTATAATATTGATCTGATCCAGCAGGAAGGCGTTGGCGTTCTGCGTCGGGTCGCCGGAGATCAGCGGAACCACTTCACCGCCCGCGCTGGTGTCGACGGGCGAGCCGGCGAGTCCCGTCAGCGCCAGAGTGGACTGAAGGTCAAGGCGCGGGCGCGTCTGGTTCTTGAAGAATTTGATGTCAATGTCGTTGATGTCGCGTTGCAGGCGCAGCCGTCGCAACTCCGGTCGATTGGCCCGCGCTTCCGCCATCGCGTCCTGTAGACTGAGCGGCGTCGCATCAAAACTCGGCTGGTCGGTCGGCGTGATCTGCGCCGTCCATTCCGGCGCGTTCGGCTCGCGAATGATCAACTGCTTGAGATTATTCTCGGCGATTGAGACGTTCTGCGTGGCTAACAGGAGCGACGATTCGCGGTTGGCAAGCTCCGTTTGTACTTCTGCGCGCTCAAGCGGCGCGCTCGCGCCTGCCGCCACGCGCGCCTCTGTCTGGCGAAACAACTCTCTTGACAGATTCAGGTTGGCGATCAGGTTCTGCTGGTCGCGCAGGGCAAAGACCAAATCCCAGTAGGCGCGCTGCACCTGCGCGATCACGTCAATCGTCTGGCGGCGAAAATCAGCGTCGGATTGTTCGAGGCGCTTACGCTGGATGCGTATGTCGCGGCGGTTGCGATCAATGGAGCGGTCGCGCCAGAGCGGCTGTGTAAAGGTCACGCCGAGGCTCGCCGAGTAGACTGGGTTGAGCGCGTTGAAGGAGTTGTTCGTCGTCCGGCGATTGTTGTTGAAGAAGAAGCTGTACTGGCCGCCGCCCGTCGAGAAAAACTTGTCGACCGAGGTGTTGCCGGTCAAATCGGTCGTCGTCACGGTCGTGCCGCCGCCGAGCGAGCTTTGCTGCGACTGCACCTGATTGTTGATCTGCGGGTTGAGATTGAAGACCGGGTCGTAGATGCCTTCGAGCGAGCGCAGCGTCGTCTCGTTAATACGCACGTCGTTGCGCGCCACTTCGATGTTGTTGTTGTTTTCCAGCGCGCGACGGATAGCGTCGTTGAGCGAGAGCGTTAAGGTGTTGTCGCTCGTCACCCCGAGGCGGGTCAGATTGGGCAAAGGCGGCACGGGACGCGCCGTCTCGTTCGGCGAAGTCAGGTCTCTCAGCTCCAGCCTGTCGCCGGGTGTTTGCGTCCCGCCGCCGGTCGTCGTGTTCATCGGCGCACCGCTCGCGGGGTCGGTCGTAACACCTGTCTGCGGAATGGTGGTTGGGGAGATCACACCGGGCGCTGGCGCGATGGTCGTGCCCGGAGGCGCTTGCGGGTCTGGGCGCGTGGTTCCGGGAGGCGCGGTCGGATCCTGAGTGGTCGGGCGGGCCTGCTCCGGGACGGGTTGATTTCGCTCCGTGCCGGGCGGGCGCGTGGCATCGCGTTGTGCCGGACTGGTGGGCGGCGTGGCCGTCGGCGTTTGCCCGTAAGCGACCGTGCCCGAGAGGGCCAGTGAAAGTAGAGACGCCTGTATAATCCGGCGCAAGACGTAGTTAGACATTAAACCGAAAGCTCCTTGAATTATCGACCTGAAAAATGTGATGCCGCTTCTGCCGGCACTCGCGCCCGACTGGATAAAACGGGTCAAGTCTCTAGCTTACTACGTTATAGCAGAACGCCCGGTTTCAACAAATGAGCGACATGAGGGCATCCGAGGCGCTCACAGTCGAAGCGCCCGCTCGCGGGCTCTCTCTGCGAGAGATCACGACGCTCACGTGTGTCGTCTGTGGGGGAGTGGCTTGACAGTTGAGCTAAGCGCACATTATCTTCGCTTTTCTTTCTTAAGCAAAGCGTATTCCTGAATACTATAGTTCGGGATATTCCCGGCGGGGAAGGGCTCGCGAAGGTCTAGCGTCCCCGCTTTTTTCCGCAAATGGGATTCCCGCTTCCCAATAATGCAAGGCTAGGAGGCTCTAAAGCAATGGCAGTTAAAGTCGGCATCAACGGTTTCGGGCGCATCGGGCGCAACGTCTTGCGCGCATCCCTCGGCGACCCCGAAATAGATTTCGTCGCCGTCAACGACCTCACGGACACGCGCACGCTCGCGCACCTTCTCAAGTACGATTCCGTGCTCGGCAATCTGGATCAGGAAATCTCCGCCACCGAGAACGGCATCAAAGTCGGTGAAGACGAGTTTCGCGTCTTCTCTGAAAAAGACCCGGCGGCGATTGATTGGGAGTCGGTCGGCGCGCAGGTCGTGATCGAATCCACGGGGCGCTTCACCAACGCCGAAGATGCCAGAAAGCACATACGCGGCACGGTCAGGAAGGTCATCATCTCCGCGCCCGCCAAAAACGAAGACATCACGATTGTCCTCGGCGTCAACGAAGAGAAGTATGATGCGGGCGCGCACAACGTGATCTCCAACGCTTCGTGTACGACCAACTGCCTTGCGCCCCTTGCCAAGGTGATGCACGAGCGATTCGGCATTCGCTCGGCGCAGATGACGACGATTCACTCCTACACCAACGACCAGCAGCTTCTGGACTTGCCGCACAAAGACTTGAGGCGCGCGCGCGCCGCAGCCCTCTCGATGATTCCAACCTCGACGGGGGCGGCCAAGGCCGTCGCGCTCGTGCTGCCGGAATTGAAGGGCAAGTTCGACGGCATCAGCGTCCGTGTGCCGACCCCGAACGTCTCGCTCGTTGACGTGGTCATGGAGTTGGAAAAAGAGACGACGACAGAGGATGTCAACAAGGCGCTTAAGGATGCGGCCAATGAAGAGCTGAGCGGCATTCTGGCCTTTTCGGAAGAACCGCTCGTCTCCTCGGATTTTCGCAAGAACCCGAACTCCTCCATCGTTGACGCCGAGTACACGAAGGTCATCGGCGGCAACATGGTCAAGGTGCTTTCCTGGTACGACAACGAATGGGGCTACTCTTGCCGCGTCCGCGACCTCGTCAAGTACATCGCACAAAAAGGATTGTAAAAAGGGGTCGGGGGACAGGGGCCGGGTGAAATCCGGTTCTCTACCGACCCCCGGCCCCTGTCCCCTGACCCCTTTTTTATGAGCAAACTTTCAATCAAAGACCTTGAGTTAAAGGGCAAGCGTGTTTTCGTGCGCGTAGATTTCAACGTGCCGATCAAGGACGGCGTGGTTGAGGATGATACGCGCATACGCGGGGCGCTGCCGACGATTCAATATGCGACCGAGCGCGGGGGGCACGTGATTCTGGCTTCGCATCTCGGGCGGCCAAAGGGCGAGCGCGTGGACAAATACAGCCTGCGGCCTGTGGCGGAGCATTTGTCGGGCCTGCTCGGCAAACGGGTCGCGTTCGCAGAGGATTGCGTCGGCGCTGAAGTGAAGGCGAAGGTGGAGGCGCTCGGCGATGGCGATGTCCTGCTGCTTGAGAACCTGCGTTTTCATCCCGAAGAAGAGAAGAATGACGACGCGTTCGCGCAGGAGCTGGCGAGCCTCTGCGACCTTTACGTCAACGACGCCTTCGGCGCGGCGCATCGCGCTCATGCTTCGACCGCCGGAATCACAAAGCACGTCGCGCAGGCGGCGGCTGGCCTGTTGATGGAGAAAGAGCTTGCTTACCTTGGCCGCGTCATCTCTCACCCGGAGCATCCTTTCGCGGCCATCCTCGGCGGCGCGAAAGTCTCTGATAAGATTCCCGTCATCAATGCCCTGATCGAGCGCAAAGTTGACAAGCTTCTGATCGGCGGCGCGATGGCCTACACCTTCTTCAAGGCCGAAGGATTTACAGTCGGCAAATCGCTCGTCGAAAACGATAAGCTGGAAACGGCGCGCGAGATCAAACAACGGGCAGAGGCGGCTGGCGTAGTGTTGCTGCTGCCGACCGATCATCAGGTCGTCGATAGCTACGACCCGCTCAAGAGCCGCAAGACTATACCAATCGAATTCACCAACGCGGGCCTCGTCGGCCTCGACATAGGCGTCGAAACGGTCGCGCTCTTTGCCGATGCTTTGAAGGACGCGAAGACCATTATCTGGAATGGGCCGATGGGCGTCTTTGAGGAGGAGCATTTCGATCAGGGCACAATCGGCATCGCCTGCGCCGTCGCCGAAGCCGCAGACCGTGGCGCAACCGTCATCGTCGGCGGAGGCGATTCCGTAGCGGCTATCACGAAAGCGGGCGTCGCAGACCGCATCACGCATATCTCGACGGGCGGCGGCGCAACACTCGAATTTCTGGCCGGAGACGCGCTGCCCGGAGTCGAAGCATTAAACGAAAAATAGGGGGTCGGGTGTCAGGGGTCGGGGGCCGGTGAAATTCCGGTTCTGTACCGACCCCTGACCCCCTACCCCTGACCCCTTTTGTCTATTATGAGAAAACCTGTCATCGCTGGAAACTGGAAGATGTACAAGACGGTCTCGGAATCTGTCGAGACCGCTTTGGCGCTTAAGCCTCTGGTCTCTAATGCGAACCATTGCGAGGTGGTCATCGCGCCCGTCTTTACGTCGCTCAAAACGGTTGCCGACCGGCTCGAAGGCTCGAACATACACATCGCGGGCCAGAATTGCTCAACCGAGGTCGAGCACGGCGCGCATACCGGGGAGATTGCCGCCGATATGCTGCGCGACGTTGGCTGCGCGTATGTCATCGTCGGCCATTCCGAAAGACGCCAACACTATTTCGAGACGGATACGATGGTCAGCCGCAAGGCGCAGGCCGGATTGGCCGCCGGTCTGAGCATCATTCTGTGTGTCGGCGAAACCTTGGCGCAGCGCGATCAGGGCAACGCCGAGCGGGTCGTCAGCGGCCAGTTGAGCGGGGGGCTCAGCGGGTTGACAGCCTCTGATCTGGCTCGTATTATCGTTGCCTATGAGCCCGTCTGGGCCATTGGTACTGGACGCACCGCGACGCCGGAGCAAGCGCAGGAAATGCATGCGTTTATCCGGCGCGTTTTCGCGGAAAAGTACTCTGAGGAGACCGCCCGCGCCATACGCATACTCTACGGCGGCTCGGTCAAGCCCGACAATATCGCCGGGTTGATGGAGCAGGCTGACATAGACGGGGCGCTCGTGGGCGGCGCAAGCCTCAAGGCGGAAAGTTTCGCGCAGATCGTGAATTACAATAGATAGAGTTAAAGGACGAGAGTTTTGGTTACTTACGTTTTATACGGTCTTTTTATTTTGACCTGCATTGTGCTGGTCGTCGCAGTGTTATTACAGCCGGGCAAGGCTGATGCGGGCGCGCTCTTCTCAAGCAGCGTGTCGAGCACTGCATTCGGGCCGCGCGGCACGCAGACGATTCTGGCTAAGCTGACCATCGGTGCGGCGGCGCTCTTTATGCTGATCGCCCTGATCCTCTCTCTGCCGATATTTGGAACTCGCTCTGTGTTGCAGTCAGCACCGGACGAATCTCAGCCCACGGCATCGCCCGTTACGCCGCAGCAGCCATCGCCCGCAGCCCCGGCCACCAGCCCGGCCACAACGCCTGCGAGCACGACGCCTGCGTCGAGCCCACAAGCTCCGGCCTCGTCGCCCGCGAAGTAGTCTGTGAGGATTGCAGGCCGCAGTTGAGAATTTAGAAGTGATGATCACGCCGTCGAAGATCAACAAGCCGAAGTGGCGGAACTGGTAGACGCGCACGTTTGAGGGGCGTGTGAGGTAACTCGTGGGGGTTCGAGTCCCCCCTTCGGCATCAAGTCCTCCCTTTAGATATCTTTTCTAAAGGACTTAGCGGTTAACAGAATTTTCAGCGTCCACGAAGCGTCAGGGCTCTCGGGCCATGGCGCTTATTTTTTCGAGTAAATCCTCGGGAATGGACTCTCGCCCGGAGAGGATCGCCAGCATCTTTCCCCGGCTGATCTTGCCTTCATCGTAGAGGGCCGCTACGGCATCCAGTTGCTCGTCTGTGAGCGCCGCAGAGGGCCTCTCGCTGATCTTTCTCTCAAATGCGGCATCAAGCACGTCCCCGGCGCGTGCGCGCGATTCTGCGGTCGAATGCCCGTAGTAGAGGATGAGGCTCTTGTCGGTGTGCCCGGTGATCGCGCCGATAGTCGAGAGGTCAACCCCTGCCTGAAGGAGATTGGTCACAACCGTGTGGCGCGCATCGTGAAGCACGAGGCCGTTATCCACGTTGCGGCCATAGGGGATATCAAGGCGCTCGCAGGCGCGCTGGATGATCTTATAAAAGTTCGGATTGGTATTCCCGCTTTTGGAGAACACAAAGGGGTCTTCGCTCACCTGTTTGCGATAGAGCAGTATCTCCATCATCGCATCCGTGATCTTCAGATACCTCGTCGTTGCCTCGACCCTGTTCTGTGATTTGACGCCCACGATCTGGATGAGGCGGGCGGGGAAGTCCACGTGCTCCCAGCGAATGCGGTCTATCTCTCCGTGGCGCGCGCCGGTGAGCAGCGCGAACTTGCAGACGTGGCCCACGCGCAGGCGCGCCTCATACTCCCACCACACTTCTTCAGGTGCGCGCGGCGCGAGCAGATGATCAATGAGCCGGTCTCTCTCTTCCGTGGCCCAGAGCCGCTCGCGGCGTCGGCGGGACGCCTTCGGGCGGTCTGCCTTGGGCGGAATCCACTGCGAAAGAATCGGATAATAGCCGCGCACCTTGTTGAGGGCGGCGACGACGATGTTAAGTTCGCGGTTGACCGTCTGAGGCTTAACGCCGTCTTTTAGTCTCTTCGCGATGAAGAGATCGAAGTGGGTGGCGTTGAGCGCATCAATTTTGAGGTTCTTCGGAAGCACGCCGAGAAAATCATTGAGCACACGCGAGGCCCTGACCTTCTCCTGCTCGTTTGCGATTGCCGCGATCCGTTTCTCTACGAGCTGCGAGACGGTTGGCTTGGCGCGCTCAGGGATGAATCCGAACTTCTTATCCTTCTCGGCCCGCCTGATGATGCCGACGGCGGCCTCGGCATCCGCTTGAGCGAAGAAGCCCGACTCGCGCGTGCGCGTGCCGTCCGCGAGCCATATGTCGTAGCCGTATGACCACCACTTCTTTTGGCGTTCATCCCAGCGCCAGGCGGGGCCGGGGCTTTTCTTCGGATTGTTCTTGCCTTTGGAGTAGACTTTGCCGACGCTCATAAGATTACTTATGTGAAGCCGCATCGGGAGGCGCGGATATTCAGAAGATACAATTTATCCGTCTACCGCTTCTTTGACGAGCTCTTCTTCCCGCCAGATTTCTTCGAGGACTTCCTTGCCGGCTGATCCCCCTGGTCGCCATAGCCGGGTCCGACTTCATGTTTTGAATGCTGCCTCACATCTTGACCTAGAGATTTGCTCTGGTCGTCGCTCTCTGTGATGCGCCCCTTCGCGTCGCGCTTGATGTATCGCTTGTCGCCTTTGGGAGCGATCAAAGTGCGCTTACTCGACCCAGATTTGGAACTCTTCTTGCTGGTGCCCTTCTTCGCCGAACCCTTTTTCGTTGCCATCGTTTTCTCCTTTAGCTTTGAGGGTTGTGACCTCATTAGAATTAATTCCGACTCAACTCATTACCCACTCGATTTCGCGCGAGCTCTATTCACGGACAATTTTTCGCCACACGATACCCGGCAGCTTCGGCCTCCTCGGCTGTGCCGAACTTCACTTGGTTCTTCTCCGAGATACTGTTGTAACCAGGGCAGCCGGGCTTATGGTAAATCTTGCTGTTCTTATTCCCGATAATGGGGCTAGTTCCAGATGAAGCCGTGCTGGCTGACGGGGCTGGCCGTGCCGGTGTTGCGGCAGGTGTCGAAGGCGTCGGAGCGCTTCTTGGACCATCTTTCGAAACTCTTCCGGTCAACAGCGCATCCTGCGGAGCCTCTTTTTGAGTGGTGATCTGGTAGGAGTTTCCATCCGAAGTAATCTTGATCTCGCCCTGAAGGTCAGTCCGGTACACTTTCACGCCCGCCGCCTTTAGCCTATCCAGAGCCTCCTGTGTCGGGTGGCCGTAGTTATTGGCAGCACCCACGGAAATTATCCCCGCCTCCGGCTTGACCGCTTGAAGGAAAGCTTCGCTCGTCGCGTACCTCGACCCGTGATGTCCGACCTTGAGGACTTTGGCCCTGAGATTCGCCTTGTTCGTGATCATTCTTCCTTCTGTCTCCGCCTCGGCATCGCCCGTAAAGATCATGGAGAAGCTTTTGTAATCAAGCCTGACGACGACCGAGTTGGCGTTAGGCTCCGTTGCGCCCGAACGCAGCTCCGATTTCTTGAAGAAGGGCTTGATGGGGGCGAGTACGGTGATGACAGCACCGCCCCCGATGTCAAAGGTCTGCCCCGGCTCTGCGTCGATGAACTTCGCGCCGCTCTTCTGGATCGCTTCGAGGTATCTCTTGTAAGTCTGAGTCGTGTAAGGGAAGCCGCTATCGAGCACGCTGGTGGCGTTAGTAGCAGCGGCATTGATGACTAGGTCTGCAACGCCGATGTGATCTTGGTGCGGGTGGGAGGCGATGAAGAGGTCAAGTTTCTGAGCACCCGAGTGGCTCATGAGCGCCCCCAGCACGCGCTTGTCGTTGCCGGTATCACCCGTATCGACAAGGATGGTCTTCCCCGTCGGGGAGATGATTAAAAGGCTGTCGCCCTGACCTATATCCAGCGCATAGACCTGGAGGCTGTTAGCAGTCGCAGGAAGGATAGCCGGATGGCTGAATGTCCAGGAAGGGCCTGTGCCGGTGAAGGCAAATAAGAACGAGACGATAAGTAGAACGAGAACTCTTTTCATAAGAACTAAAGCCACCTTGATACTCCGCCGTGATGCGAACATGTTCCCCTTGCGTGGCGGCTGAAGCTATATGTGCCGTCTCCGCATTGAGCCGTGGCGCCCACCGGCGCTCTTCTGCTATGAACGGGTGACGGGATACGCTCGCCGTCAATGTTGATGTAGGAGCGGCCAGAACGCCTGGGGATTCTGCGAGGGGAGCGCCCTCGGCGTCTTTGAAGCGGTGACGCCGGCGCAAGCGTATTGATCGTGGTTGCTGCGCTGGGTATCACAGCCTTTGCCGAGGGCAGAGGTTGTATGATCGAAAGAGATATGATGAAGAGCAACAGCAATCTGGTGAGATGTTTCACTAAGATCTCCTTTAAATTCTACCTTGGCCGAAACCGATGATGCTGTGATCATAGCTAGTGCCTACAAACACAGCGCCATCAGTATCAACTGTTCGACAACTTCAAGCTTTAAGTGCTTAGTGTAACAATCTTGTTCATGAACCGAAGAGCTGATTCATCATATCCGCGAGCCGATACCCACCAATAGCGATCGCTTCGTCGGCGATGGTAAAAGCGTTCCTTCGATAGTTCTCACTTGGCATTTGTCCTCGCTCTAGCGATGAGGGGTAAACCGCCCTCTTCGTCGTGTCGAATCCTTCTCTCGCCCAGGCGTCGAATTGGAGTGGCCGCAGTCGCCCGATCAACGATGCACGGGGATGATCTGCCATGATCCTTCCGGCGACGCGGTCAAGATACGCAAAATCCCCCTCATTCCTCCGCCTGCGTATGGAGCGGCCTATGATGCCATCCCAGTAGCTATGCAGAGATAATGCATTCTCACCCGGGCCTAACTTGAATAGGTTGCCGCCCTGATCACCCCGGCTTTCGCCGGCTTCCGTTGTGACTCGTGCGCTGGTGTGCAGGGGTTGATGGATGTCTCCGACGAGGTGCAAAATCCACGCCAGTTGAGTTGCCCGATCACTAGCCTGTCCGCCACCGTTAACCGAGGAACGGAAGACACCTAGCCGCTCGACGGCGTTGATCAGCGGGGTCGGAATGCTGGTCACGTCCTGCGGGGCATCGCCTGAAACCCCGCTCCAGAAAAAGTTGATGAAGTGCCAGTCCCTTTGGTGGAAGCGGGTGCAGGGGCGTGTGTCATTTCTCCCGGGTCGCACGATGTCAGGCCATGTGGATGCCAGCATGAAGAACTGGCGCTGGCGCACAGAAAGTGGCTGTGAGTTGTTGGGAAACAGGTTTCGGAGGCAGGCGTCTCTGGGAGCCTCGCGGAGAAGGTTAACGACGTTTCGCCTGGCGGTGGGAGTCATATTTTCCCAGGCGATACGAGCCACCACCTGATGGCCGACAGCGTCCCATGCCTGTGCTGATTGTGGAATCAGGAATGAAGTGACGAGGAGGATGATGAGGGAAACTCGCTTATTCATTTGAAGGGCTCCTTTTCTGTAATGAGGTGAGAACCGGCTGGAAGCGCTTAAGAGCTGCTATTAATCGCTCTTCTACTTTTCGCGGAAGCGTAGCCATATGAGTTGGCCTTTCTCTCGGGAGGTTGGGTTAATTCCAAAATCGTAAATTTGACGATTTTGACTATTGAGCGCACGGTCGGGAGGGCTGTGCGGTGGAATTAAAATCCGTATCTTTCTAGAATCCGTAATCTCTTCATCAAAAGCTTTCTCGGAAAGTCATGCAGTTCGCCGTATCTGATTATTCGATAAAGAGTGTTCTCGTCTATCAATGCACAGATGGCTATCGCCTCTGCTTCGGCCTCCGCCTTACTGACCGAGCCTGGACTGAAGCAGCGTAGGCCGGGCGCGTGCAGAAGATGGTGAGCCATCTCGTGCCATGCAGTGAACCAGAGCTGCACGCCTGAGAGTTTCGTGCTCAAGCCTATGTAGGGCTTATCGTCTCGAACGAAATACATCCCCGGCGTCTTTGTGTTCTCTCGCAGGATGGCGATGCCCAGATGCTCGCAGAGCGCCTCGAAGTCGGAGAAGTTGAGCAGACGCTTATTCCAGCCGAGCGCGAGTAATATTTTAGGAATGTAATTCACGAGGTAGCTTCCTTGCTTAAAACTGTGCGTCCTCTTTACTTCTCGCTGCGCGCTTGCTCCTATGGTTTGAAGGTCTGTTTTTGCTTCTCTTCATACTGCTGACGGCGACGCGCTATCTCTTGTTCTAGGCCGTTCTTCGTGATTATTAATCTGTTGCCGATCCCGTTACCCAAGCTATACGTTTCTACTTTGAACGCTTCACAGTTGAGCACGGTAGGAAAGTGCCCCCGCCATCCTGTTCTGGGCAGTTTTAAAGAGTCAGCAATAGCGGATGTGAATTCCAGATCATTGCCCCATTTGACTGAATCGTCATAGCTAAGCTCTATCTTCGCCAAGCGATCATCTATAAATGTGAGTCGGATTAGTTCAAGCCCTTTTAGTTTTTCATTCTCTTGTGATGATAAAGAAATGCCGCGGCTTATATGTTCCTGACGTACCCCAAGTTCGTCCGGCTCATTTACAAATTGCACTCTTCCAAAAGGAATCTTCCGATAATCTTCCCAACTCATTCCAAGACGCAGGCTTCGCAGTTCTGGCGTGGGAACTGCTGTAGAGCCGCACGCTGTTAAAGCGGGCGCTGCATTCGAAGGCTGAGTGGAGGCCGAATCATCTGCCGGCTTGTCCTCAATAAATTCGATGTTAGAGACACCGCTCAGCTTAACCGTTACAAGCTTGGCGGTGCTGGCAGTCGAATCTTCGACCAGTTCTATTTCGCTTGATGTCATCCGGGTGATCGTGCCCGTGATTACAGTTCGATCTTTCAGGATTAGCCTTGCCCGACGGCGCTCTTGGGCCGAGATGGGCCAAGTGAGCACGGCCAGCAATATCGTGAATATAATGAAGTGGATGAGGCGCATACCTTATCCCTCGTCGTTTCCGTTATTCTGCTGGTTCTCCCGCTCTTTCTCTGCCACATATCTTTCAGCGGCATTCCAAAAGATATAGAAGTCACGTTTCTGTTGGGGTGTCAATTTTTTGACCCTTGAGTGAAGTAGGGCGAACTCGGATTCATCATAGCCGTTAGGCTTTGCGGCTTCGGTGGGAGAAGCAAAGCCCGCTCTTTGCAACGCCTCGGCTTCGTTGATATCAATTGCACATGCTAGGGCGATCACTGTATCGCGCTTCGTGCCGCTCTCTCCATTTTCAATACGCGATAATTGAACGGGGTGAATACCAACCTTCGCGGCAACCTGATCTTGCTTCAACCCGGCAAGTTCGCGCTCGCGCTGTATCCATGCTCCAAATTCCTTCCAGAGCACCTTCGTTGGCGATTTATTGCCCCGTCCGTTCATAACACAGGATGTTAAATCTGATGTTATTAACATTACAATGCTATATTCTTAACATTTCATGTTGACACAGCGATGGGCTTCGTATAGCATGCGCGCATGGATGCGAAATACTACGACCATGCGAGGGTCGCTAAACTACGCAAAGACGCCGGGCTCACCCAACAGCAACTCGCTGAAGAGCTTGGAGTTACATCAGTTACAATCTCAAGGGTTGAAACAGGTGTCGCCGTCTCCCCCCTCTTGTTAGCTCGTATCGCACAACGACTCGGGCACAACCTAACCGATCTCCTTTACGATCAACCATTAGCGGCGACTCAAAATATTCCTGCCCGAACTTAACATGATATGTTGACAACGCATAACATTCGATGTTAATATGCGTTCCAGTGGAGGGAACGCACATGCTGAACATCAACCCTGAAATCTTCGCGATGGTCGTGGAAACAGCCAAACACAACACGAATGGCGACGCCAGATGGATCGCAGCGATTGACAAAGCGGTCGTGATGCTCGACGGCAACCCTTACACCGAATACAGGGACAATGAGCTCATAATCATGAGCGACACCTCCTGCAACGTCTATACGGCCAATGGCTCCTGCCAGTGCGCTGCATACGAATTCCACATGCCCTGCAAACATAGAGCAGCCGCACAACTCGTGCGCCGCTACTTCGAGGCACTTGAGCAGCTTGAAGCCGAGGCCGATCTGGACGGCCAGGTCGAGACGGCGCTGCTGCTCGACGGCCCGCTCCCTCAGAATCCGGCGCGCGCCCGAGGGGAAGCCGCGCCAGACGCTCCACTGGCGGCCCTGGGGGGCAGGGTTGCCAGCGTGGAGCAGTTCCCGGACTGGCGAGTGAAGCGCGCCTTTGTCGGCGGCCAAGTGGTTGAAACGGTCAGAGGCATCAGGATTTAAAGATGGTGGGAGCCGATACGGGCGGCGAGAGTCGCTCGCGTCGGCTCCTCTTAATTTTGAGGGCGAGGGGATAACACGATGAGGCTTCATGCCGGGCAGCATACGAAAGCTACATCGCCAGCGAAAGACGACGCTCACTTTTCCTTCAGGCGCACGGGGCGACGAAGGGCGAAGAGGGCGGCGCGCTTTCAGGGAATACGCACCATGCCATCCTTCACAACCTCACAGATCGTGCGCGCCGGAATCACTAAAGGGCTGATCAAGCAGTTCGCGCTTGCCTGGGGAGTCCTCGATTCGACCGTGCGCGACTGGCGCAGAGGCGCAAAACACAACCCCCTCGACGGCGCGGAAAAATACATCCGCAAAATCCACAGGGGAGATCAAAGCAACCCCGGCAATCCCGGCAACGCGCGCCTCGCAGCCTCCCATTTCGTCGAGGTCGTGGATGAGCTGGACGCCGAAGCCGGCCTGCGTGAGGCGCGAGACGGCGAAGGCATCTGCTCCACGCTCCGACGCCAGGTCAAGGAAAGCTCCGAGGTGGTAGAGCTGCTCGTCGCCTGCGCCGTCGACGGCTATGACGCGGAAGAAATCCGGGCGGCGCTGACCGAGATCGCGGAGGCGCGCGCGGCGCTCGATGCTCTTGAAGGCTGCCTGCGCGCAGAGCTTGCGCGGCTTGAACAATCTGACTTGGCCGCACACGGCGCGGCCACAACGAGCGGGCTGGGTTCGGCTTCCTCCCGTAGCCTGGCCCGCTCATCCGTCATGGTCGAAGAAGGGAGCGTCAGATGAGCGGCCTCGTACGACGAAACAAACAGAGCCTCGCCCCGCTCGACGAACTCATCCCCCTCAAAGAGGCGGCTGAGATGCTATGCCTTGACGAGAGCACCATCCGCAAGGGCAGAGCGGGCACGGCCAATCTGACAAGAGTCCGGCAGGGGGCAGGCAAGCGCCGTCGCGTCTTCCTTCTGCGCTCCGAGCTTGAGTTGCACATCCGCTTGCTCATCACGGACGCAAAGGAGCAGCAGGGCCGCCCCTTAGAGCTTGTTTACGGGACTTAAAAATCGAAAGGCCATCCGGCGCTGCAAACAACGGATGGCCCGAATTAGAAAGGAAACCGATCGTGACTGATCTAAATTCTACAGCACACCCGCCTTCATCTTCAACTAAAAATCGCACAGGCGCGCCGTCCGCGCACACTCATTACTGCGCGGTTCGCAAGCATACCTGGCAACACACCAATAGCTCTCTCTGCACGCGGAGCCGTCGAGCGATGTGTGATGAGTGCTGGGACGACGTGATTAGCAGCAGCGCGGCTAAGCAGACAAAGGCGAGAGGGGCAAGGGTCTCATGAACAATCAAATCCGAGACACCGATTACATCTGTCGCCTGGAAAAAGGGGGCTGCGGTCGCCGGATCGCACTCGTCGCGGAAACTTATCAGCGGACGTGCGGCTTCGCGCGCAGCTCGGGCCAGAAACCCGTGGGCGTCCATGAGGACGAGGTCGGAGAGCGCCAGGTTATCAAGGCTTCGCGTGCTCTGCTTCTTAGAGAAAGGGCGCGCCTCGAAGACTCCTGCGCCGCCCGTGCAGAAGCTGCGCGGATGAGAAAACTTGAACAGCCAGCCGGCGTGAGCGCCGCTTCCGGGAGGTGAAGAGTGGCCGCTGAGGCGCGATACATCCATCCCGTCCACGCAGATGAATCCGACCGTGAGCTTGAGCTTGCGGAAGAGGCGCTCGGCGAATTAGCGGCCAGGCGCGCGCTGCTCGCCCTTGAGACCCTCGCTGTCAACGAGCGGATTCGCGAGATCGAAAGCGGCGTCAAGGCGCTTCGACGAAAGCAGAGGCGCAGGGAACTCAAAGCCCCTTTGAGAGAGGTCAGATTTTTCGGAATCGAGGAGGCCGATTGATGATCGCCTTCTTCAGAAGCTTAATCGGCAAGGTCATCCGGCGCGTCATGCGCCTCTGGTCTCCGCCCGTCATCACTCCCGAACCCGGCGAGATTCGCAGGAGGCTCTACTGTGAGCGGGGTAAACAAAAGAGCTAACCGGCTATGGTTTCAGTTTCAAGGAACCGGCCAATAACCGATCGAAGGAAAGAGAGGATGCATCATGGTTCAGGCAAGTCAGGCGTTACAGAAATCAGGTGAAGCCGGTGAGATAATGGAAAGAGTTATTGTCGCCGGCGATCTCTCCAAACTCACCCCGGCAGACAGAACGCGCTATTACAACGCCGTCTGCCAGTCGGTCGGGCTCAACCCGTTCACCCGGCCCTTCGAGTACATCACGCTCAACAACAAGCTGACGCTCTACGCGCGCAAGGACTGCACCGACCAGTTACGCAAGATCAATAACGTGAGCGTCCAGATCGTCGGGCGCGAGAAGTCGGAAGACGTATACATCGTGACGGCCAGGGCTACGACGCACGATGGCCGCACGGACGAATCCATCGGGGCCGTCTCCATCAAGGGCCTGAGCGGCGATGCGCTCTGCAACGCCATGATGAAGGCGGAAACAAAGGCGCGGCGGCGCGTGACTTTGAGCATCTGCGGGCTCGGCTTTCTCGACGAATCCGAGACTGAGACCATCCCCGGCGCGCGCCTGGTCAACGAGCGCTCTCTTAGTGCCGCTCCTCCTGCGGCAGCAGAGCCAAGTCCAGAGCGCGGGCAACTCGTCGAAGAGGTCGAGCAGATATGCGCGGCGATGAATCATGCCGGGCACACGCCGCGCTGGTCGAAGGCCCTTCTTAATGCCTACGTCAATGAGACGTTAATGACGACGGGGGGCTTTGATGGTCTTGACATTGACCGTTTGCGCGAATTGAAGGGCCACCTCTCTCAGAAGCTTGATGCTTTAATCGCCGCTAACGAAGCCGGGCAACAGGGGGTGGGTGATAGCACGGGCGGCCAAGACGACAACGACATTCCTTTTTAGTCGGCATTCACTTCTGAGGATAGACGTGCCGGGATCGTTTATCGACAAGACCATCGAGCTATATGTCGAAGGCATTCAGCGGGCCGTAGAGGAAGGGCGCGAGCATCACGCGGCTGTTTACAGGCGCAATCTCGCTCGCGCCCTTTGTGAAGCGCGCAGCGATCAAACCCTGATGAGCAATTCAACGCTGGCGGAGGAGCCAGCCTCAGAGGAGTCACTTTATGAGCTCAGCAGTCACAACGCCGTCACCTAACGCGGGCGTCATCCCGCCCGAGCTAAGAGTCAAGGGATGGAAACTTCGCCGCGACAAAGAGAGCGGCAAATTCTACGCCGAGAACGAACGCTTCGGCATGAAGACCGCCCTCTGCGAGCGGGAGCTGCACGCGGTCGCCGCTGCGTGCGAGATGGACGTGGAGCATGAGGAAAAGAACGCACCGAACGCACTTCCCGTCATGCCCTTCATCGCCAGGCTCGCACTGATTAAAACGCCGTCAGACTTTCAGCATTTTCTTGATGAGCACAACCTGCATAACGTGCCCTATATAGATGAAGCGCGCGACGAGCGCTTCACTCCGACCGGCCAGAAGGCGCTCAAGCAGGCCCTTGACGAGTGCAGCCGGCGGCTATACGCGGAGAGGAACGACTTCGTAGTCGAGCCCGACGCTGCACTCGTCGCTCCCGACCCGGAGCAGCTCACTTTCTCCTTCGATTACTCCGCGCTTGACGAAGACACGCGCGACGTGGTGCAGACCTGTACGCGCGAGATCAAAGAGCGTTTGGGCACAATCAGAAACAGCATCGTCGAAGTCGGCGAGCGCCTCCAAACCATTAAAGAAAATCTCGGGCACGGGAAGTTCGGCGAATGGCTGAAGGCGGAGTTTCAGGGGTCAATTTCGAGCGCCGAGAAGTGGATGCGCGCGGCCCGGTTCTTTGTTGAGAACCCGCGCTTTCGGGGACTCGAAGATCAGCTCGGTCAGTCAGCCATATATGTTCTGTCGGCCCCGTCAACTCCTGAAGGTGCGCGAGAGGAAGCAGCTGAGCGCGCTGCGGCAGGCGAGCAGATCACGCACTCGACGGCGAAAGAGATCGTCGACAGCCATAAGCCGGTAACGTCTACACAGGATCAGCCCTTGGCGCGGCCTTGGACTTCCGACGACGTGGTCGCGGCTATCCGAGAGCGCGGCCCTCTCACGCTGATGGCGCTCGAAGATTTGGGCTGCGAGCGTTATCCAATCATCATCGCCGAGCAGGACGGCCTCATCAGGCGAGGCGAGAGCGGCTCATATGAGCTGACTTCCCAGCCGCTGATGATCATCGAAGAGGCTGAGGTGGCAGATAACGTTCCAAGCGCAAGCGCGACCGGTGCGGTCGCGCACGTCGAAGAAAAGGCCACGGAAGAAGCGCCTCCCGCTTCAGAGACGCCATCGCCTAGCACCCGCCCGCCGGCAGCTACCACGACAACTACCGCCTCGGCCCGGCCTGCAACTCAAGAGCGCGCTCACGCAGAGGCGGCGGCGCGCCCTTCAATCGAGACACTTCTCCGTGGCCGCCCGGTCGCCGTCACCTTTACTTTCAACATGCCTGGCGTGAAGGGCTTGGCGCAGGTCTCCGTCATGGCCGACGGCAAGGTCTCAGAAGCGAGCCGCGAGCTGCTTGCCGTCAGCGAGGTGCGTTTCCCAGAGCCTGTTATGAAGCAGATTCAGGAAAAGCTTGGCGTGAAAAACAAGCCCGCTTCCGCCCCGACGAAGAAGGGTGATGCCCAGCCGAAAATCGCGTCGCAGAAGCGTAAGCCCGCTCAGAAGAGCTCTGCACGCTCATCGAAGAAGGCCATTACCAAGAAGAGCGCCGCGAAGTCTTCTGCCAGGTCATCGAAGAAGAGCCGCACGCGGGCTACCAAATAACCCGAGGAGTATAACCATGTCCAAAATGTCAACTGTGAATGTGGACGGGAAACCCATCTCGCTCCCCAGCCAGATCGTCGAGGCGGGTGTACCCGCAATCAGGGCGGCGCTCGCCGCAGAAATCCCCACGATTGAGAACGCGGAGATCACTATCGAGCGCGGCATAACGCCGGGCGCAGCGCCTTCGGTCTCTGTCGTCAAGCGAGGGCAGGGCAAGGGCGCTCTCTCGCAGGAGCAGGAAGAGCTTGTCGCAGTGCTTGAGCGCGCGCCCAAACACGTCAACCCGGCCATTCGACTGGCAGCCGAAGCGATGCGAGCCGAGGCGATGGGCGACACAGGCTTCATGGACGGCGCGCTTAGGCGAGGCGAGGTCGAGCGCGCGCTGATCGAAGGGGAGCGCGAGGGGCGCGCGGTGAGTAAGACGCTTGTCGCGCTCATCCATGCTGCGCCGTCTCCGTCAAACAAAGTGCCGGTCGGATTCTGAAGGTGCAGACGATGAAAGAATAAAACAAAGACTGGACGCTCACGACCGCTCCGCGTGAAGAAATAGCGAAGGCTTATGGCGCGACGGACGAGAAAGCCGGACAGCCGAGCGGGGAAGAACTCGAAGGCATTCCCGTCATGTTCAACCCGACGGTCGAGCCCGGCAAAGTCTTTTGTATCGGAGTCGGCGATGCTGGCGAGGAGCTTCAACTGCATTGCACGGCGGAGACGTGGCGTGAGACGAAAGAAGACCCCAAAGCCATGCAAGCTAATCGCGTGATGGTGCGCTCCATCAGGGCCGGGCTCAATCGAAAGAATCTTGCGCGTCTGATGGGCACGCCGAACTGGGGATAAGAACGATGTTCGACGGCCTTCAAACAACACAGCCTGCCGCTGAATTCATTCTCGCGCGCCGCGAGCTGCTCAGCCTAGACCGGGCCAGCACTTATCTGGCGGGGCGCGCGCGCGTGCGCACGCCGCTCGGCGCTGCCGAATTTATCGGCGTGGCTGCGACGCACGGGCAATTGACCTATGACAAGCGCGTTCATATCGCGCTCCGCGTCATGAGCATCTTCCGCGAGAGCTTTCCGGAAGAGTACGCGCGCTCGCAGGCCCCGCTCTATTCCACCGAGCGCGAGCACGAGTTCTACCGCCTCGTCAACAAGCGCCTCTTTCCGCTCTGCTTAAGCGCTGACCTGGAAGACGAGCTCGAAAGCAATATCGCGAGTGACCCCTACTTCTTTCTCGAATATATCCCGGTGAGGGGCACGCAGCAGCACAACTGGCTGGGAGGCTGCTGCCCATTCCAGAAGCTTCAGACCGTCTTCAAGGTCGTGCTCGTCCTCTCGGGGCATTCCCCTGACGGCTGGACTGCTCTCGCAAGGCATTACGGGCTCACGCAGGAGGCCTCGCCGCCGCTCGCAGCCTACGGCTGGACTCACTTTCTCTATTCCTGCGCGGTCGAAGAGACGCCGCTTCGGCATCTGCCGCTGGCCTTCCACATGGTCTGCTACAAAACGGGAAATCCGTGGCTCGATCTGCCAACACAAGCGGGCCGCGCCGGTTTCGAGTGGACTCACGAGAACGTGGCCTGGCTTCTCTACAAGAGGGCGGAAGCCGAAGCGATGAACTACAGGGTAGGGGAGCTCGACCGGTGGCTCGACGAGGACGCAGGGCCTCGCATTGCGCGCGCCGTGGAGTTGTGGAACGAGGCGGCGGCTTTGGAGAGGGAATCAGGATTCGAGGGGATGCTGGACACGGAAATATTCACGGCGCTTATGGGGCGCGCGGAGGGAGAGCAATGACAGAAGCGATGACGAAGCTTGTGCAGGACGGGCTGACCAACCCGATGATCGAGATCGCCGACGGGCAATATCTCGTCAGGTTTACGAATCAGCAAGGATGCGTGCAGGAGAAATTCGTCGCGCCCGAAGCGATTGTGGAGGCGTTCGCAAACGTCCCCATTGACACCGGATGGCTGCCGCCCGAAATTCGCCGCACGGGCCGTCATCGAGGGTTAGAGTGGGCGCTCGCGTTTATGCCGCCGCGCCGCTACACGCTCGAAGTCTCGCGCGAGGGCGCGGACGGCCAGCAAAGCCAAGTTGATCGTCTCACTATCCCTCTGCCGGGGCTCGTCTGTTTCGGCATCAAGGTTGATTACTTCGTTTGGGCGGTCAAGACTGACCATCTCGAACCCTATCATGAAATCTACCGCGCCCCGCTCTCCAATCTCTACCAGGATGGTCGTGTCTGCTGGGGTGATTTGCAGCCGCCGCGTTCCTCTCCTCTCGCTCTCCTTCAGGCGTTTAACCTCTTCATGGGGACGACCTTCAATAACCACCTGGCGAAGGGCAGATCGAAGCGTGAAGGCCAAGACGTGCGCGTGATGCTGCGAGAGCTGTCAAGCGCAGGCTGTGATCGCTACCCGGTCGATGATCTTATGCGGCAGGTACGCGACGTGGGCGTAACGCTTGATAAAGCGATCAGGGTGTTCTTCGAGACGGGAGAGATACCGTCGTAAGTTTCGCGGGCGGGATTCGGCACGTCTCAGCCGGGAGATGCTCCACGGCGGATTGCGCGCAGCTAAAACGGAGCAGCCGCTCAATGGCAATGAGAACCGCCCCGCCAACTCAAACAGTGAAGACCGAACCAATGAGCTTCCGTCTTACAGAAAATTATTTCGCTCTTCGCGGCAAGCAGCTTCCGCCCGTTGACGAGTCGCTTCTCTATGAGCGGGTCGTCGGCTCGACCGGCACATTCGTGCGTAGCCGCAAAGCCGGGCTCGAAGCGTGTGTGCCTGTTGCTCTCTACGAGATGCATGGCCTCAAGACCGTCGAGCCTTACGTCCAGTGGGGCTATCCGAAAGTCCCGGAGCAGCTCGTCGAGCTGATGCTTCAGGTCTCGCTCGTGCGCAGCCGCACGGAATTGAAAGAGGCACTTTTCCATCTTTCATTCGGAGACACCCACTTCAGGCAGTGCATCGAGCCTGCGTTCGGGCCGCCCTTACTCTCACGCGGCTGGCATCTGGAATGCCCGGATCAGCGCGCGACCGATGACGAGGTCAAGCCTCTTCACCAAGGGCAGGGAAGCTCCGAGGCGCGAGCCATTATCGAGGTGCATAGCCATCACGCGGGTGAGGCCCGCTTCTCCGAAAAGGACGACGCGGACGAGGGTGGACCCACGTTCAGAATCTACGCTGTCATCGGCACGATCTTCAAGAGGCCGACGATTCGCGCACGCGTCGGACTGTTCGGGCATTTTATGGAATATCCGGCGAGTGAGTTTTTCGAGCTGCCGGAAGGCTTAACCGACTGCCTACTTCAGGAGCAATCATGAGCAAAAGAAAAGTCAAGAAAAAGTTCCCGCGACAGCCACAACATATTTCACCCC
The DNA here is from genome assembly GCA_036389675.1 of Pyrinomonadaceae bacterium. Lineage (GTDB taxonomy): Bacteria > Acidobacteriota > Blastocatellia > Pyrinomonadales > Pyrinomonadaceae > DASQYE01. Next base: position 19,137 of record DASVWI010000020.1, on the reverse strand, counting down.
GCCCAGTACAACCGGCGCAGCCGACAGTAGAGCCCGAACCGCCGCCCTCCGTCAACCTTGGCTTCTATAACGCTTCTGTGGTCGCAACGCGCCCCTTCGATTCCGTTCAGGTCATCATCGCCGGCGCGGGCGGTAACGGTTCTTACATGACGATGCACATGGGGCGTCTCGCATACGCGCTCGACCGCGCGGGCAAGGTTGTCAACCTGACAGTCTGTGACCCGCAAATGGTCGAAGAGAAAAACATCGGTCGCCAACTCTTCTGCTACGCAGAACTCGGCGTGCCGAAGGCGGAGGCGGTGGCGCGCCGCTACGGTCAGGCATGGGGCTTAAATGCCCTCGCCTACGTCGGTGAGTACAGTGAGAATCTTCTGATCGGCGCAGATCTCACGCTTCTCGTCGGCTGCGCGGACAACGCCGCCGCCCGCCGCACGCTCGCAGATACTCTCCAGCACAACCCCGTGCAGCCGGAAGCCCCGGACGCGCTGCCTTCTATCTTCTGGCTTGATCTAGGCAATCACCGCAGGAGCGGGAGAGTGCTGCTCGGCACGGCCCCCGCGGTGGAGCAGATGCGCGGCGCTTTTCTTGGCCGGAAGAGATGCATCAGTATTCCGAGCCCGACACTTCTATATCCGAGCCTTCTTATCCCCGAGCCGGAAGAGATTGAAGGCAACGACCTGAGCTGCGCGGAACTGACCGCGCGCGGCCTTCAGTCCTTCAACATCAACGCGCGGATCGCTGCGGAGGCGGCGGAGTTCGCAACCAGCCTTCTGCTAACGAGAGACCTGAAGTGCTACGGCTGGGAAGTCAACCTGGCGGCGCATTCTTCAAAGCCCTACTACCTGACGCCGGAAGAGGTGGCCGACTCGATTGATAAACCAGTCTCTTACGTGCAGGCCGAAGAGTGTATGGCGATGGCTTCGTGAGGATAGACAATGGCCGACATTCAACTCTTGCAGTTGGGAGCGCAGAAGTTTCTGGCGGTCTCGCAGGGCCGTCAGGTGCTCATCCACATCGTTGATCAAGGATGGCGCGTGAAGCGATTGCGCCGCCCCTACGATCTTGAGCGAATCAAAATATTGTCGCGCGAAGGCAAGTGGCCGAACGAGGCGGTCGAAACCAAGGCCCGGCAGGCGCTCGGGCCAACAACCAACTTTGAAGGGAGCTAATTCATGAAGAGGGTAAGTTCAGACAATACCAGCGGCGGGGCGTCAACTGCGCTCGCTATCATTGAAAGCGGCCTTCCATCACACGAGCCTGAAGAGGGTCTCGCCATTATCGAGGGGGTTGTCGAAGAAGAAGCTTCAAACGGCTCGGATAGGCGCAGGCAGCTCCCTCCGGGTGTCTACGCAATGGGAGGCGAGACTCAGGATGAAGAGCAAAAGACAGTAGACGCGCAGCCGGTTGATACTGCTTTCCCTGTACCTGAAGAAGCGACGTTTGAGAATAAGGGAGAGGAGTTTCTTCCGGCTCCTGAAATCCAGACGATTGCCCATAACCTGATCAGCCGCTTCGAGGAGTTCAGATTCCTCCTCAAATTCACCGTCAACTACTACTGGAAAAAGAGCGGCGGAAGCACGGGCGGCAAGCGCACCTACGGCAAGCTGATCGTGCCTTCGGGGCTCCTGCGCACGGAGACCGAGACGAACTTCATCCTCTGGATCGCCGCCGACAATTGCCGCGCGCGCTTCACTCATCTTCAGATGGAGGCGTGCGTTTTTCATTACCTGAAACATGCGACGCGAACCGAGAAGGGCGGGCCTGCGCTTCGTAAGCCCGACTGGGAAGGCTACGCCAGAGAGGTCGAGGAGTACGGCGTGTGACGGCCTGACATGGAGCCGGTCGCGCAGGCTTTCAAGTTGAGCGACTACGAAGCCGCTCAGGGGAAGATGTTCTGATGAAAGCATTATCACTAACCCAACCTTGGGCCACTCTTATAGCCATCGGCGCGAAGAAGATTGAGACACGCTCTTGGCGCGCGCCCGGCGGCGTTATGGCTCTCGCTATTCACGCGGCAAAGGGGCTTGGGCCGGTCGGCGGCGAGCGTGGCCTGAGAGAGCAGTGCGGTGTTGAACCGTTCTGTACCGTACTTACCAAAGCACTCGAACAGCACACTAATGAATACTGGCGTGGCGAGGGCTTCTTAAAAAAGATGGTTGACCATCCATTCATGCCGCGCGGCGCAATCGTCGCTGTTGTTCGACTCGTGCGTTGTGAGCCAACCATCGGAAGCGCAATCTGTCTTCCGAAACCTGACAGCAACGAGTACGCGTTCGGCAATTACGCGAGCGGGCGCTTCATGTGGATGTTCGATGACATAGTTCCACTACAAAAGCCAGTGCCTTGTAGCGGCCATCAGAGCGTCTGGGATGTTGAACAGCGCGAGGGACCGGAAGTAGCCGCCGCAGTCCGGCTTCAGATTCAAGGGACGAGAATTGAACCCTACTTGAATTATCGCAATTTAAAGTGAAAGAGGTTTCCGAATGAGCAAAGACGTGAGCGCACATGTACGCCACGGACGAGAGGCGCGTCAGCAGAGCGCGCACCAGTTCACCGACAAGCGGCTTCACTGCGTAGATTGCGATCAGGATTTCGTTTGGACGGCGAGCGAGCAGGAGTTCTTCAAGGAGAAGGGCTTCAAGCATGAGCCGAGGCGATGTCAGGAGTGCCGGAAGGGCGCGCGCTCCGCACGCGGGGAGGGCGCGCCGCGAGAGAAAGTCTCTCTGCCCGATCATCGCGTCTCTTACGAAATCACCTGTGCGAAGTGCGGCAAGCCTACGACCGTGCCGTTCAGGCCGAAGAACAACAGGCCACTTTATTGTAACGGCTGCTTCCGGCCCGACGACCGGCGCGGGTAGCGAGCATTCATAAATTCCCGGCGGGGCCTCTCTGAGGGGTTGGCCGCCACTAATTACTACCCGGGCGGGTACAAGCGGAGGGGAATGGCCTATACACCGGACGACGCCATCAGCCGCAGGGGCGAAGTAAGCCGTTCTACGTGGGACGTATACGCGCAGCTATGCGCTTTCGGCGATCCTGAAACGGGAATCGTCGAGGCTCGCTTTGCCGCCAACGCCCGGCTGGCGAAATTCACTGTCCTCAAGCTCGGCACGGTCAAGAACGCCATGACGACCCTGCGCCATAAAGGCTGGATCGAAGAGCGCGGCGGCCTCATTTATTTGCGCGTCGGCACCTTCCTCAGGGAGCTGCGAGAGCAGAGGAAGAAGGCTTCGAAGCCGTCACTCCCGAATGACACACCGTCACTGGTGAGTGACACCCCGTCACTGCACAGTGACGCACCGTCACTCCCGAATGACGCACCGTCACTGGTGAGTGACGGTGCATATATAGACGCGCGCGCGGTTGACCAAACCGTAAATCAGTCCGTAGACCAGACCGAAAACCAACTCACACACACCAGACTCGGCGCTGGCGCGCCGTCGGACGAGCCGCCTGCGGCGGCGTGTGTGAGTGTGGCTGAGAGACCGTCTTTCGAGCGGCTGAAGCGGTTTGCTCGCAACCAGAGTCCTCCGCTCGGTCGTGGCTGGCTTGATACGGCGCTGACTGCCGAGGGCTTGAAACTGACGGCCATCATCGTGCAGGTCGAAGACTGGGAGCGGGAGCAGGAGGTGATACCAGTGGCGAACGGCAGTCGTGCGCCGTGCTTGAGTTGCTCGGACTGTGACGGGACAACCGGCAGGGGAGCGAGTGGGAGAGTCTACGTTGACCCGTCAAATCCAGGGCGTGGCATGCGCAAGTGCGAGCATCCGGGGCTGAACTCGGCGCGGGCCGGGCCTAAGGGCGAGCGGATGGTTCACGCGGGGCAGACGTGAGGCGAGAGGGCGAGCGAGATGCGGTTGCACACAGGTATAGCTGAGTTTTACAGGCACGAGGTTTATCTCGACGGCAAGCTGCTCGAAAACTGCATTGAGGCCAATGACGAGAGCGGCATCGTGTTCGTGCTCGACTTGGACGCCGCCGGCAGCGTGCAGTGGGAACACGGCTCGTTTTGCGCCCGCGAAGAGTGGACGGCCACGGTTTTCGTCTACGATCAGCCGACCAATCAGATCAGCAAGATTCTGACGAGCTGCGACTGTCCACTCAAAACCAAAATGTTGCGAGGACGTGTCGAGTTCCGCCGGCGCATGAGCACACGTCACGAATGGGTGTCGCCATCGAAGGAGGATTCATGAGATTCGTCAGATCGGCAGTTTCAACCAAGCCGTCACCGGTGATGACCTCGCACGATTGCAATACGCCGTTTCAGGCATTCGTTGCAAGGAGTCGTCTGGGCCATGAGGCGCATCGCTTCCGAAGGTACGTGCATAACGCGGGCGGCTCCGTGCATACGGACGAGGGGACGCTCAAGCTTCTTTTCGACATCTGGGAAGAGAAGGGGAGGCCGTAAAGCAGCGGAAATTCTTTAGAAGTTAGAGAAAGTTGAGAGGGCTTATGAGCGAGGAACGCATTTTCATAGGGCTACGACTTGGGGAAATCTATGAGTTGACGGGATTAGAGCACGGAACTGTCCCGGTCGGGAGAGAGCGAGACGACGGCTACTGGCTGATTCCGCCCGGCGTGGATGGCTATTGCCAGTGGTCGCTATATACAGAACGCTACTACGAATTGTTTAAGGATTATGTGCAGATGAGGGAATTCCTCTCAGATAATCAGTATCTGCAAATCCGCAATTGGATTCCTCAGCGCTATTAATAGGCATCGTCTCCAACGAGGTTTTGATGACCTTCTTCTACCTCTACATACTGATCGTGATCTTGACCGGCGCAAGCGCCGCCGGTTCAGCGTGGGCGTTCTGCCCGCGTATGCCTTCGACGAGGAGCGAGATTGCGGCGGTCGCCACCATCGTAATGTTCTGGATGCTGATGGGAGGGCTGGCGGAACTGGGCTTGCTGGTCTGGCAGTTAGGTGAAGGAATTATTTCACCCTGAAATTCTTAAATCCAAAATCGTAAATTTGACGAATTTCAATGTTCGGAGAAAGGGAGCGTGATGAAGCTTTCAATACAACCGCTTGATAAGTGGCCGGGCAAGGCGACCTCGCCCCGCAAGGATTCGCCCTTCAGCTCTACGTGGACGCAGACCCAAGACCTGCTTGAGAAGGAGTTATCACACATCCGAGCGAGCAACGTCATCATCCATACGATGCACAGCGCTGAAGATGTACGCCTTGATGGCCTCCTTCGCTCCGACTCACGCGCGCCGTCGCATCCCGGCGTAATCCTGACCTTTTCTATTCCCTGTCCACCAGATCAAGCGAACTGCGAGCATTGCCGCATCGGTTCAAGTCGCCTCTTAAAAGATAGCAAGTGGCAGCATCCGACCAAAGAGAGCGGCGTTTATGCCCCGTGCGCCGATCCGAACCCTGTGCCGATCAAAATGCGCTACGTCTGCGACAACTTCACTCAATGGAAAGAGAACGTCCGCGCTATCGCCCTCGGCCTTGAGGCGCAGCGCAAGATGGATCGCTACGGGCTAAACCAAGGTGCGCAGTACATAGGCTTTCGCGCGCTCCCGCCCGCGCCCGCGCAGCAAAGCCTAACGCCTGAGATGGCAGCCTTCGTGATCGCTGAATACTTCGCGAAAACGGTCGGTCTTGATGCTGTTCAATCAGAGCCGATTTTAGCAAGCCTATCCTTTGCCGAGACCTGCTACAGGCAGGCAGCGAAGAAATTCCACCCTGACGCCGGCGGTGATGCACAAGACTTCGCGCAACTTGAACGCGCAATCACAGTGCTACGCGAGCACAGCAAGCAAAGCTGAAAACTTTGACGCTCTTTGACGCTAGGGAGGGTTATGGAAATCATCTAACGAATCACTTTGCAGCAGGTAAGAGAGCAATGCGGCCATGACCTTCCATGCTGCCAACATTTGCTGTTGGACGCACGACCCGGCGCACCTGTCGCGGACGACGCCGGCGACGAAGCGGAGTTTTTAGAGGTTCACGAAATCGGACTAGGTGGCCCTGAAGGATAAACTGCTAAGACAAGCCAAGGATTCATTTCAGTAATGACAGTGAATTGCGGCTGCTCGATTATTCGCAGAAGCATGTTCAATTCGCCAGCGTGTTCAGGCTCTAGTAGGAACGCCATAAGGCCAATTTCGGTCTTAAATTTTCTAATGTCTATTGTGACAAGGGCGTTGCTTGCTTTTCCAGAATATTCCTTGCCGAAGTATGGGTTAGGGAAAACAAGCCGTCCAATGCTTGTCGCAAAAAGCTGCCGAATACCTTTGAACTCGCTTAATTTAGTTCCTCTTCCTAAAGGTATTCTATGTTGACCCGTCCGCATATGTGTGACACCACTGGCATGAATGGAAGTTTTTGTGCCTTCTGGGCCGGAAAGCCCATAGTAAATATCGCCCTTTGGGTTCTGAACGAAGTAAAGGAACTCTTTAACCCATTCCCCGTTTGTGGCGAGTACTCGAATCTTCTTTTCCATGAGAAAGGGATTCTACAGACTTTTTGTCCAAGTCACAGACTTTTTGTGCAAGGCCTTAGCCAAGAATGAAAGCCACCTTCCTCGGCTCAACTCCCCTCACAATCGCTGTACGCTGCCCGTGCAGCTACCGAAACTTCTTCGACCGCAAAGAATGGCAAACTTCCGGGTTTGCCAGTTGTGACAACTGCCGCGCAAAAATAAACTATTCTAATTTACAGGCCAGAAATCCTTCATATGAGGTCTGTGAGCCCATGGAAAATGCAAAGGAAGAAGTAAAAGGCGAGATCGAAGAGTTGCGAGCTATCGAAGCCGAGATGCGGGAGTTCGTTAGGGAATATCACCGACACCCCGACTGGCTCTGGGCTCCGCGAACAAGGGCGCTGGTTGTAGAAGCAGAGCAGCATTTGAAGCGTCTCGATGAACTGCGTGCTGAGCAAAAGAAAGATGTTGCTTGATGAGAGTCGGGTTGAATGAGGTGTTAGACCGCTTTCCGATTCAAACCTTCAAATCTGTCACACTCGATTATTGGAGAGGCGGTCTTCCATTTTCAACTTTTCACGGCCTGCTTCCGTTTTAAGTTGGCGAAAAGCCTTCTGCCATACTTGCGTAATACCCTTTCCGTAGCCCTCGAATATCGGTTCGACCTCATACAGCAGATTGTCATCGGGACCCAACACATGAGAAACACAACCCTGGTTCTCCAGAAAAAAGGCGTGTAGCGGTCGGGTTCACATCCGAGGTTAAATGGATCGTCGCTGAAGTATGACCACCAATCAAGACTAAACACGGCGATGGAAGTGACGACAGGGAACCAGAAGAAGAAGCCTCGGATAGGTTTGAGACCTACTTTGTCGCGCCAGCCGCTGCCTCTGCGTCTGGTAGTGACCTGCAATGAATTAGGGCCGATGAGTGTGTGCACGTGCGGCAGGCGGTCGAATGTGATGAAGAGGCTATTTGAAATGATCGTATGATAGATGCGCCAACGTTCCCCGTCGGCATCCGTCTGCAGCCGCCTCTCCGTTGAAGACGTATCTGATCGCTCTCTCTTATCAGCGCGGCGGGGCGTGTCCGTGTCGCGAAGCAAGAAGCCAATGGTGTGGTTCTCCCTCCGCGCCACGAGCAAGAGCCATAGCGAAAGGACGAAGAGCACCGCTGTGCCCAACACTGCTGCGTCATCAACGGAGACGCGAATGCCGAGAATTGAGATCAGGATGGTTCTTGATGCCGCCCAATCTTTATATGCTTGTTCTTTGAGTATCTTGGAATCATCCGCGGCTGTGGGGGCCTGCTCTTTGAGTGTGTTGGGGTCAGATGTTTGCTCTTTGGAAATGTTCGACTCCTCAGCAGCTTTAGATTGTTGACATCTCGCTGCGGTGATCCAATTGTAGTCATAGGATAAATAGGCGTTGTATGACGCAATCAGCATCATCATTGAGATGACGGCCATCGTGCCAAGCGTCAAGCGAGTCTGTGTCTGTGCAGCCTTCGCGCCTTCGAGACGCGCAGAGATTGATTCATGCGTTTCTGCGGCCCAGTCTTCAAGATGATCTATGTCTCGGTGAGGTGACATGATAGTCCTCCGAGTTTTCAATCGGGTGCATGCCTTTGTTAGGCACGTCGCCACGGCTAAGATTCATTTTAGTGGTACTGCTTCCAAGTACATACCCGGCGTGATTCCGACCTGTGATAAGGTGCGCCCATCTTGAATCTTACCTTGTTTTCTAGCCCACGTTCTCCCCATATCTTTTAGGACAGTGCCGGTTCTTTTGTCGCGCAACGCCCAGATAACACCATACTGCATTGAGGGTGTGCCGTATGGTTCAAGTAGGAACCAAACATTATCGAGCAGTTCAGAAACAGTCACGTATCTGCTATATGGTATGCGCCAAATATCACCATCTACGCCTACTAGTTTCCGTGAATCTACTGTTAGGAAGTTTTCATCTTTGATTGATTCAACAGTTCTGTCTGCAACAGATGTTAAGATTTTGGCTATTTGCCCCTCAACACGGTCACCGGCCCTGCGGGAAATGGTTTCGGTAAGTTCGGCAACGACTTCGCTTGAGGACAACTGTGAACGAACGATATGTTCAAGTTCAGGAAATAGCTTACTATCAATGCGTGACCGAGATTGCATAGCTTCAACGTATTGACGAACGTCTTGTTGAGCATACTCGCTAGGAGAATAAAAAACATAAGGTTTGTGCCAAAGAATCCCGAAGAAGGCTCCAGCGATTAAGAGTGGGAATATCATAACAAATACTGTAAGAGCTATCTGTATGCCACCGGTAGTTTGAATAACTCCAATACCTAACACTGTTTCGGTTAGTGAGACAAATAAAGAAACGACCCACAAGGGTGTTAGCGAGCGTGTGGTTGAGGGTTTAGCCTCCCCTGTTGTCATTTGACCGCTCCTTATCTAGATTTGGACAAATCCATGACGCCTTAAGGTAGAGCGCCTAACGCCCGAATTAACCCGCGCCGAGCGCAGATATTCAATCTACATCGAAGGAGGCAACTTGAGAAGCATGCTATCGAGGCGTCGGGTTGAATGAGTTGTTCGGTTGCGGCCATTTTCTTTAGCATTCAACTTTAGTGGTTCATAAACTTTACAGTATTTTAAAGTAAGAGATTATAAGAGATACATACGAAATGGTAATGGCTGAACTGAAGACTCCTATTTCTATGATGCAAGCTTTTCGGGTGCAGGCTTTCCCGATCTTAAAAATTACAGCAAAGTAAAGCAGAGATGCAGCGGTAAAAGAGACGATAATTATGAATATTACCTGTGGCCAGTTGTCCTTAGAGAAATAATGAAAAATAGCTCCGCCCAAGACCCCCACAATGATCCCGCCTGCAATAGCATACCAGCCTTCTCCGCCCACACTTGTACGATCAATGGCCGCGAGAGCCATCCAGCAGAGTGCGCCAATCACAACCCCCAGAAAGACCACATGAGTAATAGGTTTAAGACTAGCGGCCAATTCGATCTTCCCAGTAGCAGTTGGAAGCAATACTATTGAGAATAGCACCAAAGCTATTGCGACGAAAATGTTGCTGCTAGCTAATACGAATAGTCGCCGCCCTAACGGTATTTTAGCTGGCGGTGTTTTTTCTGATGGTTTATGAGTAAAGAACGCTGCTGTTTCCGCCATCATGTGAGCACCTACGAAACATGAGACTGTTGCTGCGATTAGAGCTGCGACCAAAAACAATCGTGCATTTTTTTCAGTTACTGTGGTTGGAGGAGAACTCAAACCTAAAACAAGGGTAAGCACAGTAATACTGACACCGCCGGCTGCTACAAGGAAGCTGGCGTACTGTTCAGATAGTTTCGCGTAATCCACCTCTTTCATTTAACTTCTCCCCATCTCGATTGAGATGACACGCTGTCTATACACGTAGCAACCGAACGCTCGAATTAACCCGCGCCGAGCATATAGCATTCAAGCTACGAGGAACAAGATGAGCATGAAAGGCACGCTATCGAGGCGTCGAGGTTCAATGAGTTGTTAGACCGCCACTGAGCAGCGACATGAGGCAGCAGCAGATCTCTTTCTGCTTGCTCTCATGTCGATGCGATCAGGCGGTTTCTAACTATAAATAGGCCGCAGGCGGTAATTATATAGGAACTCCCACCAACTACCGCTACCGGTCTAACACATTAAATAGGAGTCAAATACCGCTACTAGCGACCTAATCACGCTCAGACTCGTAGATTACCGCTCTCCAATATCCCGGTGGTCTTGTGGGATTGACACGAACGCCCTGCATACCAATCGGCTAATGCAGGGCGCTCAAGGTTGTTTTTGGGAAGCGGCGAGAATTCTTCGCCTTCTGCCTGAGAACTCCGTGATGAATTCTGCTGGCGCTTCCCCTACAGTATGCAAGAGGAGGCGCTTGGCATCTCCCTGTGCTCCGTTGTTCAAAGTGAAGATATGCCAATCCCGGCGTATCGGTCAACTTAATCCATCACTTAAGGAGCACATAATGGATGACAAATTGAACTCTTCAGTGGCAACCAAGACCGCGGGAACGGGCGCGGCCACCGGCACTGCTATGGCTCAGCAACCGGTCGCAGAGGCGGACGCCGGCCTTTATCTTAAAGACTGGGTCAACCGCAAGATCATCAACCATAAGAATCCCACCATCGACTTCCAGGGCAAGGAAGTCACGGTGCTCGGCATCAGGAATAACGGCATCCGGGGCCGCGACGAGACCGGCGCGGACGTGCTCATCCCGCTCGAAGACCAGTATCTGACGGAACTCTTTAAGGAGCTGGTCAGCGACTGTCCTCTCCATGGGGCTTAGTCCGGCTGCTCACTCTTCGGGGCAGCCGGACACCCTCAAGACAATTAAATCCCGCATCTCTGTATAAGCGCTCTGGTGAAAAGGCGTGCATACAGCGGCGGATTACCATTTGAGCAAGGCGAGAGGGCTCGTGCCCTGCGGGTCTTAGGCCCTGACGAGGCCGGAGTACAGAAATCAATCACGAGTTACCTTGACGCGCGAAACGTCGTCTATGCCGTCACAAATGCTCGGACGGTCGAAACAGATGAAGGCAAACGGCAACTGGTCAAGCCTGCGGGCTGGCCAGATATCACAGCGATTCTCCCCATCACAGGCCGCCTCTGGGCCATTGAGGTCAAAACTGAGAAGGGCAAGCTGCGCGAGGCACAGGAAGACATGCTCGCCCTTATCGAAGCCTCGGGCGGGCTCAGGACAGTCGCACGAGATTGCCTGATTATCCGGCAAATCCTCAATGATCACCTCGCGCAGTACGAAACGCCGGCGCTTCTCTCTTACTTCGGCACCATTGAACTGCTGAAGCGCCTCTACAGGGAGCATCATGCGGCGCGAAAGGCCAAGGCCGAGGCATCGAAACTCAGGCGTAGAATTAATCAGAGATAAATTTTTATGGCATTACCTGAAACACTTATTCCTTCCCCCAGCTCGAGAACGGTGCGCAGGCGAAAGCAGATGGATGATCGCCGGGCCGAAGCAAATGAGCGCGCTCAGGAACTGCTCTGGCAGGTAGATGGATCAGAGTACTGGCATCAGCCGGAGAATAAAGAACTTCTGAGAGATCTTTACCGGCTCGTACATAAGATGCGCAAGCACGGCGGGCAAAGTAAGGATGAGAGTGTCAAAGATATCTTGCGAGCCATCAAGTACAAGGGATGCAATTCCATCACGGATATCTGCGAGGAGACTTCAATTGTGAAGGCGACGGTCGTTAAGATTGTTAATGAGTTGATCGAAGCCAAGGCAGCGGAATGGCGTCCGCGCCAAAGTCTCCGGCCTGGCCCGAAGCGCATGGATATCTATCTCACAGGCCGCCCCTTCGGCGATATCGTCCCGTAGCAAAGCGGACACCCTCCGAATAATTAAATCCCTCCCTGGTCTAGTCTCTGGCCTCAGGCAGGCGCTTCTACAGAAATGGAGCGCACCGCATAGCGAGGCGAATAATCTGACTGTGCTCCGGTCGCCCTGAGTGCCTCATTTACGAAGCGCCTGCCAAATCTTTCGATCGGAGACTATATGAATCCAAAAATCGCATCCGCTCTTCGCTGGGCGCTCGGCATTCTGGGAACGTATCTCGCCACTAAGGGCAAGATCACTCCTGAGCAACAGGAAGGCTTTGTCACTTACGCCCTCCAGTTCATCGGCTCGGTGATGGCGTTTTACTCTCTGTTCTGGGGACAGAGAGACAAAGTCAAGACGAGCAATCTGCTGAACTGGGCGCTGGCGCTTCCCCGTGGGTCGAATGTGCAGGCCCTGAGTGCAGCTGCCTCTTCGAGTGTGTTCAGCGGCTGGCAAGACCTTCTCATCAATCAGGCCATCTCCACCGTCACGGCGCTGGTCACAGACAAGATCAGGCGTCCGAAGTTCGCCCGCTTCCTGGTTCCGCTGCGCGACGCTCTGAATCAGGCCTTTCCGCAGCAGTAAGGAGCGCGCATGTCACCCGTCGTAGAGAGCGAGACGAGAAAGTCCCTGCTCGAAAAACTCTCCATAATTCAAATCGTTATTGCGCTCGCCGTCAGCATCGGCGGCGCAACCCTCTCTGTCTGGGTTACGCAGGCGCGCACGACCGACAGGATTGACGCGGTCGAGAAGGCGCAGGAGAAGATGGTCACGCGCGAGCTTTTAGACGAGCGCTGGAAGACGGTCGAGCGGATTGATAAGAACGTCGAGAAGATCAGGGACGCGCTTTCTGAAAAGGGGCGACGTGAGCGGTAACGAGCTGAGAGCGGCAACGGCTGCCCTGCTCGTCGCTCTCAAGCTGAAAGACAGGGGCACGCGCGATGAGCAAAGTAGCCAGACAAAAGAATAAAACAATCAAGAGGCAAAGGCGACGGCTGGCCGCTTGTTGTGGCATGAGCATATCTGACGGACGCGAAAATGAAGGGGTCAAACCTCTGATGAATGATTTCAGGCAGAGGAAAATAGGCGGCTCTCTTCCCGCGTGGGGAGAATGGCAACGCTTTCCCGTTCCCGCACATGAAGGCGTTGACCCGATGCTGAATTGTGTTTATGAATGTTTCAGGAATAGATTCTTTATAGTATTCATCGGGCGCATTCCCTGCGAATGGGGCGACGTTGATCTAATGATGATCTGGCGAGAAGATAAACGGCCCATTCAAAGCTGGGATGATTTGCAGAGGATAAAGAACGGGTTGCGGGGCTATGAGCGAACAGCTATCGAAGTCTTTCCGAGCGAGTCAAGGTTGATAAATGAAGCTAACTTGAGGCATCTGTGGGTACTGCCCGAATCCTTCAAGCTGCCTTTCGGGCTGCATTTGCTGCAAGTCTTTCCTTACACGGATTGAGGGCTTTTTAGTTCAAAGCGTCAATTCCATCTGCTTCATTGTGCGCGCCCGTTGTGCCGCAGCCGTAATAGCGCAGCCGTACCCTTTTACCTCTGGCTATCAAAGACGGCAGCCTCTTGATTTCGTCTGCTGGTAATCGCTTGTCAACTGTAATTCCTGTTAGATAGACGTTCTGAGATTTGCCCCTGCGCGGCTTGATGTAGAAATTCGTGATCTGCCCTTTACTGTCATGCTCTACGGAAACAATATTTCCTGTGAGCGTGAACAGGCTACACTTTGATTCTTTGGCATTGTCAGTTCCGTATATACCGAACAACGTAACCATCTGGCCTTGCTCGTCATAGCGCGCAGTTGCAACAGCGTCAACTTGGGCGCGGATGCTAGGAGTTATCAGGGCGGAAAACGCCAATATGATGCAAGGTATAAGCTTATGCAGTGAAGTGTGAGCCATGCCGCAAATTTAGCAGAAAACAAAACAGGGGCAAAGCTTTCGCCCTACCCCGTAATATCCAAATTCGTCAAATTTACGATTATCTACTTCATGGATATTGAATGGGATGATAGGGGAGAGGTGGAGTCTATGTATTTTGAGTGAGTGAGTTGTTAGGCAGCCACCTGTTGTGTATAAACAAGATAATGCTTTTAACAACTCACTACTTATTTAGTATTGGGGCAACGCTCTAGCTCACGATCACCACTGGGGTCGAACTTAACCCCGAATATTTGCTCTGTCAGCGTAGAATTACATGTTGCCACCTGAAATTTTTTTTGGTAATGCTTCTTAACGTCGTCTGCCTCGAATAGCTGCATGTGTTCGTTAAAGCTCGTAATAATCTCCTCTAAATGACGTATTTGTGGCGAACTAAGTTTCCGATACCCATCGGGGTAATCAAACCGCTGACCCGTATATTTTAAACTGCTAACTACAGAGGGATCGATGTTATAAATTTTCCGTAAAGCCTCACTATACTTATATAAAATATATTCATTCATCCCAGTATTTTCTCTGAGATATGGTCGGCTATCTTCCCAATGATTCATCAAGGCGCGGTCATATTTGACATCTCTATGTACGTCGAAATCGCAATCATCAATAACACTTTTAATTAAATTGGTAGTTATATCTCTTGTCTTATAAGAATTAGAGCCAGATTGTTTTAAGGTTTTTTCAATTTCAAGATAAGCTTTCAAGTCCCCAAGGGTGAAAAGTACTTTGGAGATAGTCTGTTGTTTATCTTGTGTGAAATTGAACAACTGCTCAAGGTCAGACCGTATTTGGCCTTGGATTCTAATAGTTTGATCTGCTTCTCTCGTTTCTCGATCTTTTTGTTGCTCGAACAACATCTTATCTTGTTCTACTTTACTTTTTTTCTGGAACTCGTAAATACCGAATAAAAAACCACCGACAGCAATTAAAACAGAAATTAAAGGAATAAATTGAGTGATTGCTTCTCCCCACCCATTTCCTTTTTTTAGTTGTTTTATCTCCAAACGTATTTTCTTAAGTTGAGCACGTTTAAGAGAATCATCCAAACTCATGTTATTGGAATTTGTTTCTCCCATAGCTTTTCTCCTAGAATTCTCTATAAGGTATAGCAGCCTTGGCGCACAAATTAGCCCAGACAATCAACAGACAGTCAGTCTAACAATCTCTCATTGAATAGCGAGGGTAAGATATGAGTGTGGAGTGTGGGGTGTCAATTGGTGGATCACAAGTTAGTAGCTATATTGACTCTTGAGTTTCAGATGGTTTCTGCGGTCTTTTGTATGCCCTCAATTTAGTCATTAGATAATCACCATACGGAGTCAAAGACCAATATGTTGATTTATCTGTAGAGACTTTCTCCCTATTACTTTTAGTTATTAGCCCGAGGGCGCGAAACTGGATTATGATGGTTTGAAAATCCGCCTCTCCAATCATAAAATTTATAAAACCAATACTCTTATCTTCTACGTCTAACATTAAAGAGAGGTATTGCTCATCCTCTAATAGCTTATCCAAAGCTATTTTTAATGAATCACTAGAGGCTTCATCAAGCATTAAGGGGGAAATGGCCGCAAACATAGCATTCCAAGTTGTGTGCCAAACCTCATAGCATATCTTAATACGTTCGGTTTCTCCCTCTGTCAAGAAAGCGCACTTATCACATGTATAATTAATAATAACCTCATCGTCCCCCTGTGATAGTTCGTCCGTTCCTTCTGGTGATTTAAAGCGGGATGCTTCTAATAGAAGTTCATAATCTTCAAGTTGCTTCCTTAATTTTAAAATTTCCTGCGCTGCCTCATCTGAAATCAAATCCGCTCGAATCCATCCTATCGCAGGTTTCTTTTTGATTAATTGAACCAAACTTCTACTCACAACTGACCCCAATTCTGATGGCGTAGTCCAATATTTACAAACCTTCCGTTTAACCAATTCAAGAAATGATTCAAGTTTTGCTCTCCCTTCTTCTGATTGCTCTGTTTTGGACGCAGGGATAGAGCCGGGGTCTCTATGAATAAATCCGATAATAGGCTTCCCTTGAGACACAGCATACTCATATTCCATCTGTGTGTAACTCACGCCAGAGGGGGACAAAGAACCGTACCGGCCACCAATAATCACAATGTAATAATCACAGTCGTCAATAACTTTCTTTATCAATGTCCATTGGTCATCATCTGCGGCAGGAAAAAGCTCCATCCCGGCAGGAATGCAATCCAGTTCTAGTAGAGCTTGGATTACTTCTTGCCTTTCTTCTTGAAGATCAACATAAGTTGAGCTAACAAAGACTTGATAACGCTTGTCCACTGGCCTTTCTACCCTTCTTACTCACCTTTGAATCGTCTTTAGCCTTTAGCGGTCTACTCCTGCTTACCATTTTACTTCTCTTCAGCTTTCAAATCACGAAGCAATCTATCGAATGCTTTCTCGAATGAATCCTGATCTTTCCAGTTTGAGAAATCAGGTATGTAATACTCGCGCACCTCTTTAGCTAAATCTTTGCCGCTGTCAGCATCGAAGCATTTCCAAGTTTTGACTTTATCGAAATTTACAATAGTAATCGGGAACAGTTTACGTCTGTTCTCTTCAATCTCTGTTTTCCGTGCCCCCTGAATCTCAGTTATTACCCATTCGCTTTGCATACTGTTCTCAGATAACACTAATAAAAGTCTGTCATGCAGTTGAATAGCTCGCTCTATCTGTTCATGCAATTTCTGCCCACCCTTTATATCTTCAGGGGCAAACCATACGCGCAATTTCTCATCTCGCATTCGTGAATAAAGCCGTCTAGCAAATCCCTCATCTTTTGTACTGTAGCTAATAAAGCAAGAGTGGAACTGGATTGGTTCAATTGATGCGACAAGTGCAGGGACTTGAAAAATAAATGACTCGGGTACGCCACAGCCATGCAGAAAGACTTCCGGAATTCCCCCAGAGGATATATACAGCGTATCAATGCTTATATTTGAAGGCCCAGAGTGACGTACTGAATGTAGATTATTAACTACGCTAAGGTCATTGCGGATAAAATTGACATCAGCAATTCTAGCATCAGCAAAGTCCGCTCTCGTTAGGTCTGCTGAGTCTAGGTTTGTGCTGAAGAGTGTTGTAAATCGTAAGATCGTCTCTACAAGTCTAGCCTCGCGCAACGTTACTCTGAATAGAGTTGCGCCTTCAAGGTTTGACTGTATTAGATCAGCGCCTTCAAGGTTTGTATCAAAGAGATATGCGTCTCTTAGGTCTGCTCGATCAAGAATAGCTTTTGAAAGGTCTACATCAGAAAGTCTCGCGTCATTCAAATTCGCCCAACTGAGGTTGAACCTAATTAGATTTACTTTATCAAGAATAGCTTCGCTAAGATCAGGAGTTACTTCAGGGTTACTCTCTCTCCAATTATTCCAAGTGAATACATCATACTCTAGGAGAAGCTTTAAATGTTCAGGGTCAGCCATAATGATTAGCTCCGGTGAGGGGTAAGAGGCTTGTTACTTCTTACTGCTTTTCTTTGCTGATTTCTTAGCTGTTGGAGTCGGGCCGGGCTTCGTTTTTCTCTGCCTCGCCACTTGAAGCGCCTCTGCTGTTATCAAAAGGTCGCGCCCAAACTTCTCAGCTTCAATAGTGCCATCAATAATCATCTGCCGCACGCGCGCAGAGGTCACGCCTAATTCTGCTGCTGCCTCTTCAGTAGTAAACATTCCTTTGACCATGCGCGCATTCTAAATCCAAAAAGATATTTACGCAAGAGTAATTATTTGCTTGACAAGACGCTTACTCGTGCGTTAACATCTCTTCCGTCAGTTACACATCACGACAGGAGCTAAAGAGATGAACCGCACAGCCAGCACAACCAATATCACGGTCAGCACCACGACGGCCAAGCCTGCCAGCAAATACGAGATTAAACAGAGAATCGAAGTTGATGCCTTCGGGCACAAGCGCACGGCTGAATATGTGAGGGGCATCCGTATCTGAGGTGAAACTAAATAGCAGCGGCGCACTGGTCAGAGTGCGCCGCTGCCTGAACACCAACCTATCCACCCGCACAGCCAAAAATTGAGGGGAAGAACAGGAGATGCAAAACAATCCTAACATACAACGGGGCAACGTGTCAGACCTTGCCCTCTGGCGAAAGCAATCGGAGCAGACCGACAAGGCGCTCGCCTTCGTCACCGACTCCGACGAATCAATCATCGTTGAATTCCAACTGACAGACGACGAGCAGGGATTCTTTCAGCGCGGCGACCGTATCTACTGCACCCGCACGAACAATCTTCTACACGGCGAAACAGGGCTCGTCCTCACACCTTACGGCTACATGGTCAGGCGCTACTACATGATGCCGGAAGGCTTCGTCATGCTCAGAAGTTTATTGAATAGTCCAGACCTGTGCCTTCATCCGAGCGAGGTCGAGATAGTTGGCCGCGCCTACCAGCTTGTGCGCTCTCTGAACGGGCCTGAAAGTGAGGCCGCGTGATGAGTAGACGAAAGCGCGAGCGCCGGAAGATGACGGCACGACAGGTCAAGGGATTCAGGTTGAATAGCGTGAGTTGCGCCGTCGAGCTTTACGGAGAAGAGAGCGCCACGGCGAAGGGTATGGCTTTGGTCAACACCGTACTGATGAGCGGGAGAAGGGATAGGAGGGCTCATGCTCTGATGGAGTTGATCTATCTGCTCTCTACAAGGAAGGAGCGGGGCGAGCGGGCACAGATGGTTTTCTATTGCCTGTTTCAGGCGGGCCTTTTCCTTGACAGGTGGCGGACGTTCTCCAGCAGGGTTGCGGGCTACATGAAAACCAGGGACAAGCGGGTTCTTCACGTCAAATAAAAGGGGCGTGAAGAGGACGGGGCGCGGGCTCTCTCGCCAAAGGTCGGGAGCTTGAAGCGAGTGGGCCGCGCCTCGAATCAAAAGCGATGAAACCTTATAGAGAATTACCATTAGTCAATTCAGAGCAGACGGCGATAGTTGATCTTGAAGATTACCTGCGCCTCAATCGCTATCGCTGGCATCTCATGCGCGTAGGTAAATACTCATACGTCTATCGGCTCAGGTGTATGGCCGGACGCTCCACACAAATAATGCTTCATCATGCCGTGTTGGATTTGCCGCGAGGCGTGCGCGTGCGGCGCATCAATAAAGAGACTCTTGATTATCGCCGCGCTAATCTGAAAATCACTGACGGCTCTATCTATCGCAATCCTCATTCAAAGCGTTGCCCGTTTGCCGTGTGCATCACGATTGACGGGAAGCACTTCTACGTGGGGAGTTGGCCGACAAAGGAATGGGCGAAGAGGGCGAGAGATGCGGCGGCGGAAGCGGCAAAGACGTTGCGCGGTCGGGGGCTCTCGGAGAGGGCTATTCAGCGC